>NZ_JBITLY010000001.1:0-311699 GCF_044465725.1 Streptomyces sp. NPDC049541
ACTGGTGGGGGTCCTTCTGCTGCCCTTGGTGTGGGTGTCGCACGAGCAGGCGGGGCAGGTGGGCTGGCTGGTGACACCCGGGTGGGACCAGGCGGGACTGCTGGTGCGGGACTTCGCCTTCGCCCCGGACGGGGCGGTGTTCTGGGTGGCCGTCGCGCTGATGGTGCTGGGGCTCGGGGCGGGCCGCCTCGCGGCGGTGGCGCTCCCGCTGCTCGTGCTGCCTCCCGCGCTCCTGATCGCCGTGTCGCAGATCCGGCCGCTGTTCCACGAGCGGTATGTGCTGTACGCGTTGGCCGGGGCCCCCTTGCTGGTCGCCGCCGGCGCCGAGTGGGTGGCCGGGGCGGTGGGGCGCCTGCGGCTGGGCGGTCGTGGTGTGCCCACCCTCCCCCGCTCTCGGCTTCGCTCGAGCGGGGGGACCCCCCTCGCCCTGCGGAACGACTGCCCACCCGACGACGTGCGGAGCGGCCACCCGCACCACGACGACCGCCGGTGGAGCAGTCACCGCCTGCCCTACGGCCGGCTCGGCACCCTCACCGGTGTGCTGGCCGTCGCCCTCGCGTTCGTCCAGTGCCTCCCTCTCTACCGGCAGGACCGCTCCCCGGCGCACCGCCCCGAGAACCTCGGTGCCGTCGCCGCGCGGGCGGCCCGCGACATCCGTCCCGGCGATCCGGTGCTGTTCCTGCCGTCGAACTGGCGGCTGACGGCGCTGGCCTATCCGAGGGCGTTCCGCCGGGCGCGGGACATCGCGCTGCGGGAGTCCGGGCCCCGGTCCGGGACGCTGAGCGGTGTCGAGACCACCCCCCAGGAACTGCGGCGCAAGCTGGCGGGTGTGGACCGTGTCTGGGTCGTCGCCCAGTCGAGGCTGCTGAGCTCGGGGCTGTTGCCGGCCGACCCGACCGAGCGCGTCAAACTCGCCGTCGTGGAGGAGCAGTTCACCGCCCGCGAGAGATACGTCAGCGGCCGGGTGACCTTCCTCCTCTACGTCCGCCGCTCCGCCGCCTCGGCCTCCGCCGCCGTGGCCGCGTCCAGCCCCCGGGTGAGCTCGTCGAGCCGGGACCGCAGCTCCCGGATCTCCTCCACGTCGAATCCCGTCGCCGCGACGATCCGGCGCGGTACCTGAACCGCCTGTTCGCGCAGGGCGGCGCCCTCCTCGGTCAGCCGGACCTCCACCGAGCGCTCGTCGCGGGCGCTGCGCTCACGCCGTACCAGACCGGCCGTCTCCAGCCGCTTGAGCAGCGGGGACAGGGTGCCGGAGTCGAGCCGCAGATGCTCGCCCAGCTTCTTGACCGGCAGCTCGCCGTGCTCCCACAGCAGCAGCATCACCAGGTACTGCGGATAGGTGAGCCCGAGGTCCTTGAGGATCACCCGGTAGATGCCGCCGAAGGCGCGCGAGGCGGCGTTCAGCGAGAAGCAGATCTGCTGGTCCAGGCGGAGCCAGTCGGTGGTCGGGGTGTCGGGCGCGGTCGTCATGTGTCCAGGATAGCTCTTGCGAGCCATTTAGTTGTGCGCAATTGAATTGTGTGCTCTACTCGTGGTCGTGAGGCGGCCGCCCAAAGGGCCGCCGGAACACGACTCCGAGAGGGATGGTCATCCATGGACGCGCTCTACACCGCTGTCGCCACCGCCACCCACGGCCGCGACGGTCGCGCCTTCACCAACGACGGCAAGGTCGACGTCAAGCTGGCCCCGCCGGTGGAGCTCGGCGGCAACGGCGAGGGCACCAACCCCGAGCAGCTGTTCGCCGCCGGGTACGCGGCCTGCTTCGGCAGCGCCCTCGGCCTCGTCGGCCGCCAGGCGAAGGTCGACGTCAGCGATGCCGCGGTCACCGCCGAGGTGGGCATAGGCAAGCAGGGCGAGGGCTTCGGGCTCAAGGTCACCCTCCGCATCGAGCTGCCGGACACCGTGGACGAGGCGACCGGCCGCAAGCTGGTCGAGACCGCCCACCAGGTGTGCCCCTACTCCAACGCGACCCGCGGCAACGTCGACGTCGACCTCGTGATCGAGTAAGACCCGCCGGCCGTCAGCTCAGCGAGTGCGCCCGCTCCGTCGCGGGAGCGGGCACCGCCGGGGCCCCCTGTGGCTCCGGCATCTTCTCGCCCAGCAGCACCGTCCGTACCACCCGCTCGGCGGCCCGCCCGTCGTCGAACTCGCAGAACCGCTCACGGAAGGCGGCCCTGAGGCCCGCCGACTCCTCGTCCCGCCAGGTGTCCGAGGCGAACAGCCAGGCCAGCTCCCGGTAGGAGCGCGACACATGGCCCGGCGCCTCGGCGGTGATGTCGAAGTAGGCGCCCCGGCTCGCCGCGTACGCACCCCAGTCGTCGGCGTGGACCACGATCGGCCGGTCCAGGTTGGCGTAGTCGAACATCAGGGCCGAGTAGTCGGTGACCAGCACGTCGGAGGCGAGCATCAGATCCTCGACGTGCGGTTCGTCCGTGGCGTCGACGAGCACGCCGCGTGCGTGCAGATCGGCGAGGCCGAGCCCGCGCGCCGTTCCGGTGGCGAGGGTGGGGTGCAGCCGTACGACGAGGGTGTGCCCGGCACCGAGGTCCGCGGCGAACCGCGCCAGGTCGATCCGGTCGACGTGCCCGCCCCGGCGGTAGTCGCGGCGGGTCGGCGCATACAGCACGACCGTGTCCCCGGCCGGGATGCCGAGCCGCGCACGGACGGCCGCACCGTGCTCCGCCGGCTGCTCGACGAGCACGTCGTTGCGCGGACTGCCGGTCCGCAGCGAAGTGAAGTGGCAGGGGTACGCCCGGTCCCACACCAGCTCGGAGTGCCGGTTGGCGACCAGGCTCAGATCCCAGCGGTCGGCGCGGTGCAGCATCTTCGGCACACTGAAGCCGTGCCGGGCACCGGGCTTGGTCAGCAGGTCGGCGCCCATGTACTTGAGCGGCGTGCCCTGGTGGGTGTGCACATGGATCTGACCGGGCCGTTTGGCCAGGGAGCCCGGCCAGTTGACGTTGTTCACCCAGTACGTGGCCCGCGCCATGACCGCGTGGTACTCCCGCGACCCCGGCGTCACATGGTCGGTGCCGGGCGGCAGCGAGTCCACCGCGTCCTCCCGGACCACCCACACCCCGCGGATGTGCGGCGCGAGCTCGCGGGCCTTGGCGTGGATCGCGGCCGGGTCGCCGTGCACACCCGCGTGGTGGGTGGCCGAGTAGACGGCCAGACGGGGATCGAGTGGGAGCCTCGACTGGGCGGCGTACCAGGTGCGTTGGGCCGCCGCCGATGCCTTGCCCACCGTACGACGCCTGCCCGCCCCGGCGATCCTGCGCAGACCGCGGACCCCGCGCAGGGCCGCGTACGACAGATAGGGCGAGCCCGCCAGGAGCCGCATCTCGGTGCCGCGCGGGCCGTCCGGCGGAGTGAAGTCCTCGGGGCAGTGACGGCGGTGGAAGGAACGCATCTCGCGGTAGAAGGCGGAGCGGTCCGACGCCGTCACCCGGTCCTCGCGGGCGAGCACGAACAGCATGTGGTCCAGGGCCCGTTCGAAGAGCAGGGGCCGCGCCCAGGCGAGGTCCTCGCGCTCCTGAAGGAACGCGAACAGGCCCTCGTACTGCGGAAAGATGTCGAAGTGCCTGCGCCCCGGCGTCTTGGTGATCGCGCCCTGCCTGCGCTGCCGGTACTCGACGCCGATCCGGTTCAGACAGGCGATGCGGTCGGCCAGCACCATCGAGCGGTAGGTGACGGGCGCGTCCTCGTACAGGCCGGACGCGTACTGCAGCCCGTGCTCCTGGAAGAAGGCCCTGCGGTACGCCTTGTTCCAGGCGACCAGGAACAGCTGGACGTACTCGGGGCTCTCGCGGAGGCTGAAGACGTCCTGGCCGGCGGCGGCCAGCAGGGCGGAGGCGTCGCTCGGGCCGCCCCGCCCCCACCAGTGGGTGCGTACATGGTCGAAGACCAGGATGTCCGGGTCCTCGGCCGACTTCAGCCGGTCGGCGACCGCGGCAAGCAGGCCCGGCGTGTAGAAGTCGTCGCTGTCGAGGAAGAGGACGTAGTCGCCGCGCGCCTCGGCCAGCCCGGCGTTGCGGGCCCGGCCGAGACCGACGTTCTCGGGCAGGTGCAGCACACGCACCCGCTCGTCGCGTGCCGCGTACTCGTCGAGGATCGCGCCGCAGCCGTCGGGCGAGCGGTCGTCGACGGCGATCACCTCGAAGTCGGGGTGCGACTGCCCGAGCACCGAGTCGATGCACTCGCGCAGGAAGCCCTGCACCTTGTAGACGGGGACGATGATGCTGAAGCGGGGCACGGGTTTCAGTTCCTCACAAGGGCGGGGACCGGGGCCGGGGTGCGCTCGGCGAGCGGGATCACGGGCGGGATCGACTCGGGCGGTTCACCCAGCAGCACCCGGCGTACGACGCGCTCGGCGGCGCGCCCGTCGTCGAACTGGCAGAACCGCTCACGGAAGGCGGCCCGTGCCGCCGTCGACTCCGCTCCCGCCCAGGAGCCGTCGCGGAAGACCCGGGCCAGTTCCTCGGGTGTGCGGGCGACCGGCCCCGGCGGGTGTTCCATCAGGTCGAAGTAGACGCCCCGGGTCTCCCGGTAGACGTCCCAGTCGTCGGCGTACACCACGACGGGCCGGTCCAGGTTGGCGTAGTCGAACATGATCGACGAGTAGTCGGTGATCAGGGCGTCCGCGGCCAGGCACACGTCCTCGGAGGAGCGGTGCGCGGTCACGTCGATGATCCGGCCGGTGCTCCGCGCCGTGCCCCGGTCGTAGAAGTAGTGGGCGCGCAGCAGCACGACCACGTCCTCGCCCACCTCCTCGCAGAAGGCCTCCAGGTCCAGGCCCGTCTCGAAGCCCGTGCGGTAGTCGCGGTGCGTGGGCGCGTACAGGACGGCCGTCTTCCCCTCGGGGACCCCCAGCCCCCGCCGGATGCGGGCCACGTCGTCCGCCGTAGCCGTGTAGTACACGTCGTTGCGCGGATAGCCGTACTCGAGCGTCTCGTGCGCGCCGGGGAAGGCCCGCTCCCACATCTCGGTGGAGTGGCGGTTGGAGGTGAGGTTGTAGTCCCAGCGGTCGATACGGGCCAGCAGCTTGGTGAAGCTGCCGGTCGCCGCGGCCACCACGGGATAGGTCGCCTGGTCGACGCCCATCTTCTTCAGCGGGGTGCCGTGCTGGGTCGACAGATGGACGCTGCCGGGGCGCTTGACGACGGCGTCCGCGAAGTTGGCGTTGTTGACCAGGTACTTGGCGGCGGCCAGCACGTCCCAGTACTTGGTGCTGCCGATGACCGCGTACTCGATGCCCTCCGGCATGGTGTGTTCCTGGTCCGGCTCGACCAGGAACACCGAGCGCAGATGCGGGGCGAGTTCGAGGGCCTTGGCGTGGATCGCGGCCGGGTTGCAGGCATAGCCGCGGCCCCAGTAGGCGCAGTAGACGACCAGGTTGGGGTCGAGCGGACGGCGCAGATTGCGCGCGTACCGCAGCCGGGTGCGGACCATGTGGGGGCGCGGCAGCCGCTCGGCCGCCTTCACCGCCGCCTGGTTGGCCTCCCGCAGGGCACGGAACGCCGAGTACGCCCCGGCCGCCAGCAGCCGGTGCTGCAGGCCGAGGCTGCCGGGCGGCGTCCTGTGGCCGACGGGGCGGTGCCGGCGGTACAGCGTGCTCGCCAGCCGGAAGAAGGCGCGGCGCCTGCCGGACAGCCGCCTGGGATGGGCGGCGGTCTTCAGGACGGCCGCGAAGAGCTGCTCGAACAACGCGTTCAACCGGTCGCCGGGCAGATCCAGTTCGGCGGCGCGGGTGAGGACCAGGTCGGTCTGGGCGAGCAGTTCGAGGTGGTGCTCGCCGGGCAGGGCGAGCCGGTTGCCCTGTCTGCGCACCAGATGCCGTACGACGACCTGGCGCAGCACCGCGGCCTTCTCGGCCGCCAGCGCGACCAGCCCGCCGAAGCCGACATCGGTGAAGTGGCCGTCGGGGAAGCCGATGCACTGCTCGACCAGGAAGGCCCTGCGGTAGGCCGCGCTCCACGCCGGCAGCTGCACGCCCGTCAGCTCGGGCACCTGGTCGGGGGAGAAGGCGCCCGCCGGTGTCCTCGGCAGGAGCAGCGCGGCCGGATTGGTCGGCTCGCCCTCCCACCAGGGCACCCGCTCGTGCTCCAGGTACAGGACGTCCACGTCACCCGTCTCGGCCAGGCGTGCGTCGAGCGCCGCCAGCGCCCCGGGGACGAGGGCGTCGTCGCAGTCGAGGAACAGCAGATAGGTGCCGGTCGCCGCCCGCATCCCGGTGTTGCGCGCCCCGGACAGACCGGCCGTGGGCGGCGAGTGCACCGTGGTCACCCGGGAGTCCCGCTCGGCGTACCCGTCGACGACGTCTGCCGCGGGCGTGCCGGGGCCGTCGCAGACCGGGATCAGCTCGAAGTCGCCGAAGGACTGCGCGAGCACGGAGTCCAGCGCCTGGGACAGCCGGCCTGCCACCCCATGGGACGGGACGATGATGCTGAAGCGGGGCATGCTGCTCTTTCTGTCGATGTGCGTGCGGGGACCCGGGGTGCGTCTCAGCCGAGGCGTCCCGGCCGGCCTGTGGGACGCCAGGTGGAGGGCCGGCTCGGTGTGGGCCGCGACGGGCTGGAGGGCATGCGAACTCCCCGGAGTGAGAACGGCGTTCAGAGGCTGTCGGTGACGGTCAGCGGGCCGCCGGGTTGCGGCACGGTCGGCTGCGGGGAGCGCGTGAGGGCCGCGGCCGCGGAGGGCACGGGGTGGCGCTCGGCGAACGGCGTCACCGGCGGCAGGTCGGTTTCGCCCAGGACGACCCGGCGTACGACCCGCTCGGCGGCGCGTCCGTCGTCGTACGGGCAGAAGCGTTCGCGGAACGCGGTCCGCAGCTGCGTGGAGCGGGAGCCGCACCAGTGGCCGGTGGCGAAGATGTCGATCAACTCGTCCTCGCTGCGGGCGAGGGCGCCCGGCGGGAAGGCCCGCACGTCGAAGTAGGTGCCGCGGACCGCCTCGTACGCCGCCCGGTCCTCGTCGGCCGAGTGGAGCACGATCGGGCGGTCCAGGCCCGCGTAGTCGAACATCAGCGAGGAGTAGTCGGTGAGCAGGACGTCCGAGGCCAGGCAGAGGGACTCGACACCGGGGTAGCCGGTCACGTCGATGATCCGGGCGCCCTTCGGGACGGGGCCGTGGGTGCGGGCGAGGACGACGTAGCGGGGGCCCAGGCGGCGCAGGAGGCGCTCCAGGTCCAGGGGGGAGCGCTGGGTGCGGCAGTGGTCGCGGCGGGCGGGGGCGTACAGGATCGCGACGCTGTCCTCGGGGATGCCGAGGGACTCACGGAGCCGGATGACGTCGTTCGAGGTGGCCTTCTGGAACACGTCGCTGCGCGGGGAGCCGTATTCGAGCGTGGTGTAGCCGCCCGGGTAGACCCGCTCCCAGGTGAGGGTGGAGTGGCGGTTCGCCGACAGGACGTAGTCCCATTTGTCGACGTCGTCGAGGAGCCCTTCGAAGTCCAGGCCGCGCGCCGCGGCCGGGCGTTCCTGGAGGTCCAGGCCCGCGTGCCCGAGGGGGGTGCCCTCCAGGGTCTGGACCAGGATCTGGTGGCGGCGCTTGACCAGGCGGGGCTCGAAGCCGGTGTCGCTGACCAGGTACTTGGAACGGGCCAGGGCCGTCCAGTAGGCGGCCGTGTCGGGCCGGGGGAGCCAGGTCGTGCGGATGTGCGGCGCGAAGGTGCGGAAGGCCTCCTCCAGGGCGCCCGGGTTGCAGCCGTTGTCGTGGCCGTCGTACGCGGTGAAGGCGGCGCGGTCGGCGCGCAGGGGCAGCCGGAGCTGGATGCGGTAGTGCAGGCGCAGTGCCGTCGCCCTTGCGGTGCGCAGGAGTTTGACGGAGAGCTTGACCGTCCTGCGGTGCAGGGCCGCCGCCAGCTGCAGCGATCGGTAGGTGCGGTGCAGGCCCCAGCGGATCAGGGTGTGGCGCAGGCGGGAGCCCAGCGGGAGGGGCGGTCCTGGGGCGCGGTAACGGCGGTAGTGGGCGCGGGCCCTGCGCAGGAACTCGGCGCCCGAACCCCGGGGGAGGCGGTCGCGGTGGGAGAACACCTTCGTCAGGTGGTTGATCATGCGGTGGAACAACAGCGGCCGCCACCGGGCGAGTTGGGGGTGGGCGTCGAGGAACGCGAAGACCCGGTCGTACTGTTCGAAGAGGTCGAAGTGCTTACGGCTGGTGGTGGAGAGGATGCTGCCCTGGCGGCGCTGCCGGTAGTGCACGCACACCCGGTCGAGGGTCGTGATGGACTCCGCGGCCATCAGCACCGGGAACGTCCACGGGGTGTCCTCGTAGTAGCCGGGCGGGAAGGTGAAGCCCTCGCGCTCGACGAACTCCCGCCGGTACGCCTTGTTCCAGGCCACCATCAGCACCTTCAGCAGGCCCGGGCGGTCCTCCAGGCGGAAGGGCGCCGTGCCCTGCTCGGTGAGCTCGTCGGCGACGACGTTGCGGACGGTCTCGCCGGACCAATAGATGCGCGCGTAGTCGTAGACCACCACGTCCGGCTCGCCCGTCTCCTTGAGGCGGTCGGCGATGGCGCGCAGGGCGTGCGGGGTGAGGGTGTCGTCGCCGTCCAGGAAGACCAGGTAGTCGCCGCTCGCCCGCGCGAGGCCCGCGTTGCGCGCAGCGCCCAGGCCCTGGTTCTCGGTCAGGTGCAGGGGCTGCACACGCGGGTCGCGGGCCGCGAACTCGTCGATGATCGCGCCGCTCGCGTCCGGGGAGCAGTCGTCGACGGCGATCAGTTCCAGATCGGGATACGACTGCGACAGCACCGATTCCAGGCATTCCTGCAGATATGCCTGAACCTTGAACGCGGGGACGATGACACTGAACCTGGGCAAGGCACATCCATGGGGTCGGCGCGGACGACGGGGCCTTGCCCGGGAACGGCCGATGGAGTGACTTGGTTACGCCGACTGCGGCATACGGGGGACCGTGGGTGAACGGAAGGGGGCGGGACCGTAACGTCCCACCCCCTGCGGCGCGTTGTCCCCCGGACTATTTGACGGCGCCCGCCATGACACCCGAGACGAACTGCCGCTGGAACGCGAAGAACACGACCAGCGGGATCACCATCGAGATGAACGCGCCGGGGGCCAGGACGTCGACGTTGTTGCCGAACTGGCGTACCTGCGTCTGCAGGGCGACCGTGATCGGCTGGCTGTCGGCATTGGTGAACACCAGCGCCACCAGCATGTCGTTCCACACCCACAGGAACTGGAAGATGGCCAGGCTCGCGATCGCCGGACCGCCGAGCGGCATCACGACCCGGAAGAACAGGCGCAGTTCACCCGCCCCGTCCAGACGGGCCGCCTCCAGCAGCTCTCTGGGGATCTCCGCGAAGAAGTTCCGCAGCAGGAACACCGCGAAGGGCAGACCGAAGCCGACGTGAAACAGGATCACCCCGAAGATCGACCCGAACAGCCCGATCTTGCCGAACAGTTCGGCGATCGGGATCAGGGCCACCTGCACGGGCACGACGAGCAGGCCGACCACGGCCAGGAACCACCAGTCGCGGCCGGGGAACTCCATCCAGGCGAACGCGTAGCCCGCGAGGGAGCCGATCACGACGACGAGAATCGTCGCCGGCAGGGTGATCAGCGCCGTGTTCACCAGGGAGTTGGTGATGTCGCTGTTCTCCAGCAGCTTCTGGTAGCTGTCGAAGGTGAGCGAGGAGGGCTCGGAGAAGACGTTCCACCAGCCGTTCGCGCCGATGTCCTCCGGGGCCCGCAGCGAGGAGACGAGCAGACCGAAGGTCGGCACCAGCCAGAACAGGCCGACGACGATGAGGAACACCCGCAGCAGACCGCCACTGACCCCTTCGGTGAGCCGCGAGCCCAGCGACCTCTTCGCCCTGACGACCGTGACGGGCGGGGCCGTCTTCCTGAGACGTCCGGCATGCGTCGTCATCGCCGCACCTCCCGCTTCAGCCGGCGAACGTTGAACCACATCACCGGAATCACCAGCAACAGCAGGAACACGGCGATGGCGCTTGCGATACCCGGCTGGTCCTCGGAGAAGCCCTTGCGGTACAGCTCCAGGGCAAGCACGTTCGCGTCGTCCTGGGAGGAGTTCGGGGCGATGATGAAGACCAGGTCGAAGATCTTCAGCACATTGATCATCAGGGTGACCGTGACGACCGCGAGGACGGGCGCCAGCAGCGGCACCGTGACCCTTCTGAACACCTGCCACTCGCTCGCCCCGTCGACCCGGGCGGCCTCCAGGAGTTCACGCGGCATCCCCGCGAGCCCGGCCGCGATCAGCACCATCGCGAAGCCCGCCCACATCCAGATGTACGACCCGATGATGGCCGGCGTGACCAGCGACGGGCCCAGCCAGTCCAGGCCGTTGTACGGCTCCTTGAAGTTGCTCGCCGGCAGCCGCAGCTGCGCTCCGTCGGCCTTGGCGGGCAGCGTGAAGGTGCCGTCGTCGGCGGCCTTGGTGGACGCGACCACCTTGCCGTCCTTGACGGCCTCGATCCGCATGCCCGAGTAGCCCAGCTCGGACGGGTCGACCCCGCCGAGCCTGCCGACGCCCTTGCCGCGTGTGAAGTCCTGCCAGGTCGTGCCGGTGATCTTCCCCGGCTCCGGCTTCGCCCGTACGGCCTTCTTGGCGCCGTCGGGCATCTGGTCGGGGGCGACGCCGACGAGCGGCAGCGCGACCGAATCCCCGGTGTGGACCGTCGCCTTGGTGATGAAGCCGCCGCCTTGAGCCGTCAGCGGCGACTGACGGCCCGGATGTGCCTTGGGGAACGCCGAGGACTGGGCGAACGTGTCGTGGACGCCCACCCACACCGCGTTGGCGACGCCCTTGTCCGGGTCCTGGTCGTACACCAGGCGGAAGATGATGCCCGCGGCCAGCATCGAGATCGCCATCGGCATGAAGACGACCAGCTTGAACGCCGTGCCCCAGCGCACGCGTTCGGTCAGGACCGCGAAGATCAGGCCCAGTGCGGTCGAGATCGTCGGCGCGAACACCACCCAGATGATGTTGTTCTTCAGGGCGGTGCGGATGCCGTCGTCGGTGAACAGGGCCTTGTAGTTGTCGAAGCCGGCAAAACCGTCGCCGGAGGAGTTGTAGAAGCTGCGGACGACCGAGTACCCGATCGGGTAGACCACGAGCGCGCCGAGCAGCACCAGCGCGGGCAGCAGGAACATCGCTGCCACGGTCTTCCGGGTGCCGGTCACGCTCTTGCGCTTCGGGGCGGCAGGGGTGGGTGGCACCCCTGCCGTCGTGGCCGACGTCATGGCCGGATCAGCTCCCGCTGCCGTATGCCGCTGCCGCGTCCTTCTCCAGCTTCGCCTGCGTACCCGCGACGTCCGTCGGATTCTTCAGGAAGTCCTGGAGGTCCTTCCACTCACCCTTGCCGGGCGTGCCGCCGAAGGCCTGCGGGGCCTGGTCGGACATGTCGAAGCGGAAGTCGTCGCCCGAGTCGATCAGCGCCTTGGCGATCGTCTGCTGGACCGCGTTCGGATACGCCGAGTTCGGCACGTTCTTGTTCGGCGAGAGGTAACCGCCCAGCTTCGCCTGGATGGTCGCCGCGTCCGGGGAGGCCAGGAACTTCGCCAGCGCCTGCGCGCCCTTGGAGTCCTTGAAGATCACCGCCGCGTCACCGCCGGTCACCACCGGTGCGGTGGCACCGACGGTCGGGAACGGGAACACCTTCGCGTCCGTGCCGATCTTCGCCTTGGTCTGCGCGATGTTGACCTGGACGAAGTCGCCCTCATACACCATCGCCGACTTCGGCTGGTCGCCACCGGTGAAGGTGTTGGTGACGGAGTCGGTGAACGAGGTCTGCAGCGCGCCGCTCGCGCCGCCCGCGACGTAGTCCTTCTTGCCCCAGATCTGGGCGAGGGTCGTGAGCGCCTGCTTGACGGACGGATCCGTCCACTTGATCTTGTGCTGGGCGAGCTGGTCGTACTTCTCCGGGCCGGCCTGCGACAGATAGACGTTCTCGAACCAGTCGGTCCCCGGCCAGCCGTCGGCGCCGGCCACGGAGAAGGGGGTGACACCGGAGTCGTAGATCGTCTGCGCGGTGGTCAGCAGGTCCTTCCAGGTCTTGGGCTCCTTCGCGCCCGCGTTCGCGAAGACCTTGGCGTTGTACCAGATCAGCGACTTGTTGGCGGCCTTGTAGTAGACGCCGTACTGCTTCCCGCCCACCTTCCCGATGTCCTGCCAGCCCTGCGAGTAGTTCTTGGCCAGCTCCGACTGGACGTCGGCGTTCACCGGCTTGGCCCAGCCCTTGTCCACGGCCTGCTTGATGGCGCCGGGCTGCGGAAGCATCGCGACGTCCGGCGGCTTGCCGCCCGCGATCTTCGAGCCGAGGAAGTTGATGATCGGGTCCTGGGCGGGCACGAAGGTGACCTTGGCCCCCGTGCGCTTCTCGAACTCCGAGAGCACCGCCTTGAAGTTCTTCTGCTCGGCGCCGGTCCACACGGCGGCGACCTCGAGACTCACGCCGTTCAGTTTGGGGAGCGTGACGGTGGCGCCGGTCTCCTTGCCGCCTCCGCCGCCGTTGTCCTTCTTGTCGCTGCCGCCGCACCCCGTGAGTGCCAGCGCGAGTGCCGCCGCCAGGAGGGCGGCCGCGGATTTGGCGGCCCTGCGTGTCCGGTTCTTGCTGCTCGTGCTGCGCATCACTGCCCCGTTCTCCGTTCTTCGTCGAACGTCGAGCGCTGTCCCGTGTGATCTGGTCTACGCCTGCGGGAATGGGTCGGCAAGTGTGCGTCCGCTGTCAACCGGGGGATCGTGACCGCCTCGTGACCAGGCGTCCGGCGTTGGTGTGACCGCCCACTGGGGGCTGCCGCCCCCAGGCCCCCGCTGTCGGCCTGAACGGCCTCGTCCTCAAACGCCGGACGGGCTGGGATGACCGACCGCGGCTGAAAAGGACTGGCCAAACAGGACTTACAGCAGCGAAGGAACCTCCGTCGCCGAGACCTCCCGTGCCGCCCGTTCCAGGGCGCTGGCCAGGAGGGCCAGGTCCGTCGGGCCGTTGCCGAGTTCTCGTACGGGTCTGCGGGTCGGGGGGTCGCCCATGCGCTGCCAGTCCAGGGGGACGACCGTGGGGCGGAGGGTGGCCGTACGGGGGATGCGGCCCGTGACGCGGCCGCCCTGGAAGGGGGTCGTCCGGCCGTCGGGGCGGGTCAGGGCGCCGCGACCCGGCGCCGGGTCGTCAGGGCCGGTGCCCGGGGCGTCGAGGGTCACCCGGAGGGTGGCCTTCCGGGCCGGTTCCGTGTCCGCCGTACGGCCGCCCGGGGCGGTTGCGGCCACCAGGTGGACGCCGAGGCGCTCGCCCTCGCGGGCCACCGCCTCCAGCGCCCGCATGACGGAACCCGCGGCCGGGCGGCCGGGCGAGCCGAGAGCGGGGGAGACCAGGGCGTCCAGGTCGTCCACGACCACCACCAGCCGGGGGAGGGGCGGTGCGGCTTCCGTCTGGCGGCGCGCCGCCCCCGGACGCAGCCGTATGGTCGAGCTGGGCGGGGAGTCCAGGTCGCCGGTCGCGGTCGTACCGGTCGCCCGCTGGGCCACCATGCGGCCCGACAGCTCCCGGCCCGTGTGCCACTCGGCGAAGGTGGAGCGGCCGAGCAGCTCGGCGCGGCGCTTCAGCTCGGCGCTCAGGGACTGCGCGAACTCCCGCATCCGGACGGGGTCGTTGGCGGTGAGGTGGGTCGTGACGTGCGGGACGTCCGTACAGACCCGCAGGCCGTCGCCGCTTCCGGAGGTGGTAGCCCCGGCGCTCACGCTGTCCCGGCCGTCCATCAGGACGATGCCCAGCCGGTCGGGGCGCTCGGCCGCGGCCAGGGAGGCGACCACGGCCCGCAGCAGCTCCGTGCGACCGCTGCCCGCGGGGCCCTCGATCAGCAGGTGCGGGCCGTCGGCGGCGAGGTCAGCGCCGACCGGACCGCGCGGACCGGCGCCGAGCACGGCCCAGGCCCGCCCGCCGAGCGCCTGTGCGTCGTCCGCCGCATCCGCCCAACGCGCCATCAGCGACGCCGGGGTGGCCCTCGCGAGCCCCAGCTCGTCCAGCAGCCGCGCCGCCTGGGGCAACGGCACGGACACGCGTGCGTGCCGCTCGGTCCCGGAACCGTCCGTCCTGAGCGGCGCCAGCGCCCGCGCGAACCGCTCGGCCCAGGCGAGCGAGACGGCGTCCACGGCGGCCACCGTGCCGGGGCCTATGGGGCCGGGGTGCGGGTGGGCGGTGGCCGTGGTCACAGGCGCGGGCACGGGCCTGGGCATGGTGTGGGTGTCGGCCGGTGACACCGCATCCGCGTGGACGGCCGGGTCCGCCGGCGCCGGCGGACGGTCCACGGCCCCGCCGCCGGGAGCACCGGAACCGGTCCGCGCCACCCGCATCAGTCGCAGCGCCGTCGCCACGTCCCCGCTCAGCAGCGCGACCGCGCCGCAGTCCCGGAAGGCCGGAGCCACCGCGCACGCCGCCTCGTACGTCTCCGTCACCGGTGACGCGGGCGAGGCCGACACCGTCTCGGCGAGGCAGACGACATGTATCCCGGCCCGCGGTCCCTCCAGCGCCAGCCGCGCCACGGCCTCCCGCACCGCGGCGCCTCCGGGGTCGCCGTCCACGACCACCACGGTGTACGGCCCGGGGAAGCCGTCCGGCTCCTCCGCGCCCTCGTCCGTCCGGGCCCAGGAGGGCCTGCGGGCCTGGGAAGGGACGTCGGGACCGCGGAGCGCCGACCGAGTGCCGTGCCGTGCCTCCGTCTGCTGGTCCTCCAGGCGCCGCAGCAGCTCGTCGGTGCGGGCCGTGACCTGTTCGCGGTCGTAGGCGAGGAGGAGGCGGCAGTCCTGGCCGTGGCCGGGGCGCAGATGGGGGAGCCAGCCGAGCCAGGACCATTCCGCGGTGCGCTCCTCCAGGGGGCGGGAGCGGTCCGCGGCGATCAGGACGATCTCCAGGGCTTCGGGCGAGTGCAGCGCGGCGAGCTGGGCCAGCACCGCGCGGGCCAGCCCGGACAGCCGGGTGCGGGGACCGGCCAGGCCCAGCGCCCCGGCCTCGCGCAGATCCGCGGTCACCGGCACCGCGGGCAGCAGCCCGGAGCCGTCGGGCGCCGCCCGGTCCGCCGTGCCGAGCCGCACCGTGAGCGCCTCCGGGTGCCCCGGCCCGCGCTCCCACAGCCGGGGGCCGGGGCCGAGCGCCGTCAGCAGCAGCGCCGCCGGGTCGGGCCAGGTCTCCGGGAGCTGGGGGGCGGCGGTGCGGGGTGCGGGCCCCGCCGTCGGGTCCTGGACGTCGTCCTCGTCGTACGCCTCATGCTCGGCCATGGCCTGCTCGCCGCGGCCGCCGGCCAGCCGTCGTGCCCATGCGGAGAGCCCCCCGCGCCTGCGCAGGCCCGGTGGCACGTCGGTCCCGCGGAGCGGGGTCCCCTTGCGGCGGCCGGTCTCGGGGGCGTCCGTGCCCTCCGGTGAGTCCCATACGGCCGCGCCGAAGTGGCCTGCGTGAGTGTCGCCGCCCGCTGCGGACGGTCCCGGGGCCCTCATCTCCATCCGCGGTGCGCCGCCCTGCTCGGGCACCAGCGGGGGTTCGGCCGAGCCGTGTCCCTGGGCGGAGGGCATGCCGCGCGAGGGCGTGGCGGAGGGGTCGCCGCCGTCGGCCACGCGTGCGTGAAGCGTCGCTTCGGGCACCCGGGTACCGCTCCCAGGGGCCGCCGGCTCCCGCTCGCCGACGGAGGCCACCCGGACGTGACCTTCCCCGTCCGGAGCCGTCGGCACCCGGGCGCCCGGTCCCCCGGCCGGAGCAACCCGCAGCGCCGATTCGCCGATACGGAGCAGGGCGCCCGGGGTGAAGCGCACCGGGCGGGTGCTCAGGCGGGTGCCGTCCAGGGTCGTGCCGTTCGTGGAGTCGAGGTCGGCGACCGAGACCTGGCCGTCCGCGGCGACCGTGACCGCGCAGTGGAGGCGGGAGACATCGGGGTCGTCGAGCGGGACGTCGGCGTCGGCGGAGCGTCCGATGCGGATCTCGCCGCCGTGCAGGAGGTGCACGCCGCCCGCGTCCGGGCCTGCGACGACATGCAGCTGGGTCGGGGCGTCGTCCAGCTCGGGGTGCGGCTCAGGCTCGGCGGGGGCGCCCAGGGAGAGCACCGCGCCGTCGATCAACGGGGGCTCGCCGAGCGTGCTGCGGCGGTCGTCCAGGCGCTCCGCGCCCGCGTACAGCACCACCGCGCCGCCGGAGGAGGCCGAGGCGCTCGCGTCGCCCGCGACCGCCGAGGCCAGCGCCGACGCCACCGCGGCCAGCGCCGTACCGGCGGGCGCCGTGACCAGTACGTCACAGCTCGCCGTGCGGCCCCGCGCGCGGTCGGGCGGGCCCAGGGGGTCTACGACGGTCAGCCGGATCTGCATCGCCGTCAGCGGTCCCTTCTGCGCGGGTCTGCGCGGGCGCGGACTGCCCCCACCCCACACGAGCACATCGGCCAGTACTGGTACTCGAGGCATCCTCGCACCTGCCACTGACAACGCGCCCGCCGCTCGGGGGCAAGTGATCTTGATTGGTCGGCTCTGCCCGCAAAAGTGCCTGACAGGTGACCTACCGGCGATCGCTTGAGATCGGTCACGTCTGCTTCGGGCAACCGGCGGACCGAGTCGAGCGTCTTTCCTTCGAACATGCACGGGGAGGCGTACGTAAGACGCTGGGACGGCGACAGGTCAGTGCCGCGCACAGCGGCACTACAGTGGGTCGGAACGGTAAGCAAGCAGCAGGGAGCACATGACGTGCGGCCGGTAGGCAGCAAGTACCTGCTCGAGGAGCCGCTCGGGCGCGGCGCCACGGGCACCGTCTGGCGGGCCCGCCAGCGGGAGACCGCGGGGGCCGAGGCCGCCGTGCCCGGTCAGCCCGGCGAGACCGTCGCGATCAAGGTCCTGAAGGAAGAGCTCGCCGGCGACGCGGACATCGTGATGCGCTTCCTCAGAGAGCGCTCCGTGCTGCTGCGCCTGACCCACCCGAACATCGTCCGGGTCCGCGACCTGGTCGTGGAGGGCGATCTGCTGGCGCTGGTCATGGATCTCGTCGAGGGTCCCGACCTGCACCGCTACCTGCGCGAGAACGGCCCCTTCAGCCCGGTGGCCGCATCCCTTCTCACCGCCCAGATCGCCGACGCGCTCGCCGCCAGCCACGCCGACGGCGTCGTGCACCGCGATCTGAAGCCCGCCAACGTCCTGCTCAAGCAGGACGGCGGCCAGATGCACCCGATGCTCACCGACTTCGGCATCGCCCGCCTGGCCGACTCCCCGGGCCTGACCCGCACGCACGAGTTCGTCGGCACGCCCGCGTACGTCGCACCGGAGTCCGCCGAGGGCCGTCCGCAGACCTCCGCCGTCGACATCTACGGCGCCGGCATCCTGATGTACGAGCTGGTCACCGGCCGTCCCCCGTTCGGCGGCGGCTCGGCCCTTGAAGTGCTGCACCAGCACCTGAGCGCCGAGCCGCGCCGCCCGTCCACGATTCCCGACCCGCTCTGGACGGTCATAGAGCGCTGTCTGCGCAAGAACCCGGAGGAACGGCCCAGCGCCGAGAACCTCGCCCGCGCCCTGCGCGTCGTCGCCGAGGGCGTCGGTGTGCACGCGAACGCCGCGCAGATCGCCGCCGCGGAGGCCGTCGGCGCCCTGCTGGCCCCCGACCCGACGCCGGCCGCCGTCCCCGGCTCGTCCGACCCCACACAGGTCCTGCAGCACGGAGCGGGCGCGTACGACCCGAACGCGGCGACCAGCTTCCTGCCCCACACCGGCGGCGCACCGGGCGCCGCCGACCCCACCGCCGTACTCCCGAACACGGGGGCCGCGGACCCGACCGCCGTCATGCCGCCGATGCCCCAGGGGCAGCCCGGGCAGCAGCCCGAGCAGCCGCACCCCTGGCAGAACCAGCTGCGCGCCGCCCGCGACCGCAACGAGCAGACGCAGGTCCAGTACCTCGACCCCGACGAGGACCCGCTGCGCCGCCGCCCCCAGCGGCAGGCCGCCCGCCCGCAGCAGCAGCGCCCCCGGCAGCAGCGACCGCAACAGGCGTACGGCTATCCGCAGCAGCAACAGCCGCAGCAGTACGCCCCGCCGCAGCACCAGCAGCCCCAGCGGTACGCGCCTCCGCAGCAGCCGCAGCAGCCCGCGCGTGAGCCTCGCCGGTCGCGAGAGCCCAGCCCCAACCGGATGAAGATCCCCGGGCTCGGCTGTCTGAAGGGCTGCCTGTTCACGATCGTCATCCTGTTCGTCGCGGGCTGGCTGGTCTGGGAGCTGAGCCCGCTCCAGGAGTGGATCGGCACGACCAAGAGCTACTGGCAGCAGCTGTCCGACATGTTCAGCACCGTGAGCGGCTGGATCGGGAAACTCGGCGACCTCGTCGGCAGCAAAGGCGGCAAGTGAGCAGCGAGCTTGGTGATTTGTCGACACCTGGCGGGTGATTTCCGTCTCTGCGGTGAAGGTTGGCTCCTCGGACGCGTAGTTTTGTCGGCTGGGGGTCTGGGGGCCCGCGGCGTCAGCCGCTGTTGTCAGCGCCCCCAGGAAGGCGCAGCAGCGACACAACGCGTCCCGTAGGAGCAGTCTTGGCACGGAAGATCGGCAGCCGGTACACCGCGAACCAGATCCTGGGGCGGGGCAGCGCCGGCACGGTGTGGCTGGGCGAGGGGCCCGAGGGGCCCGTCGCCATCAAGCTGCTGCGCGAGGATCTCGCGTCCGACCAGGAACTCGTCGGCCGTTTCGTGCAGGAGCGCACGGCGCTGCTCGGTCTCGACCACCCGAACGTCGTCTCCGTACGTGACCTGGTGGTCGACGGCAACGACCTCGCGCTGGTCATGGACTTGGTCCGCGGCACCGACCTGCGCACCCGTCTCGACCGCGAACGCCGGCTCGCGCCCGCGGCGGCGGTGGCGATAGTGGCCGACGTCGCGGACGGCCTGGCTGCCGCGCACGCGGCGGGCGTCGTGCACCGTGACGTCAAGCCGGAGAACGTCCTGCTCGACATGCAGGGCCCGCTCGGGCCCGGCGGCTCCCACCCCGCCCTGCTGACCGACTTCGGCGTCGCGAAGCTGATCGACTCCCCGCGCCGCACCCGCGCCACGAAGATCATCGGCACCCCGGACTATCTGGCCCCGGAGATCGTGGAGGGCCTGCCCCCGCGCGCGGCCGTCGACATCTACGCCCTCGCGACCGTCCTCTACGAGCTGCTGGCGGGCTTCACCCCGTTCGGCGGCGGGCATCCCGGAGCCGTGCTGCGCCGTCACGTCACGGAGACGGTGGTCCCGCTCCCGGGGATCCCGGACGAGCTCTGGCAGCTCCTCGTGCAGTGCCTGGCCAAGGCACCGGCCTCCCGGCTGCGCGCCTCGGAACTGGGCGCCCGGCTGCGGGAACTGCTGCCGCTGGTCGCCGGGATGCCGCCACTGGACGTGGACGAGCCGGACATGGAGCCGACGGACGAGCCGGAGCCGGCGGCCGGGGAGTCGGTCGCCCCGGCCCGCGAACGGGTACGGCGCGGCGCGGTCCCGCTGGTACCGGGCGCGAAGCCGGCCGACTCCAACCGGGACACCCACACGTCGATGAGGGTCCCGGCCCCGGACGAGCTGGCCGGCGGTGCCCGCGGCACCGCCCGGGTACCCCGCGCGACGGGCGCACCGCGGCCGGGTTCCGCCCGGCACCGCGCCGTGACGCGCCGTCGCCGGATGGTGCTGGGGACGGCCGCGGCGCTGCTGGTGGCGGCGGCCGGGGTGGGTACGTGGCTGGCGACGTCGGGTGACGACGCGGGCGCGACTCCGCAGGACTCGAAGCACTCGGCACCGGCGTCGCCGTGACCAGGGTGGTTCGCCTGCCCGCGGTTGCTGGTGCCGCGGTGCTGTAGCCGGACACTCACCGCTTGGCGGAGCCGTTACGCTGGAGGCGTGGCAGTCGTCGATGTATCCGAAGAGCTCAAGTCCCTCTCCTCGACCATGGAGTCGATCGAGGCCGTTCTGGACCTCGACAAGCTGAGGGCAGACATCGCCGTGCTCGAGGAGCAGGCGGCCGCGCCGTCCCTGTGGGACAACCCGGACGAGGCGCAGAAGATCACCAGCAAGCTGAGCCATCTGCAGGCCGAGGTCAGGAAGGCCGAGGCGCTGCGGGGGCGGATCGACGATCTCGCCGTGCTCTTCGAGATGGCCGACGAGGAGGACGACCCGGACACCCGCGCCGAGGCCGAGTCCGAGCTCGCCGCCGTCCGGAAGGCGCTGGACGAGATGGAGGTCCGCACGCTCCTGAGCGGTGAGTACGACTCCCGTGAGGCGCTCGTCAACATCCGCGCCGAGGCCGGTGGCGTGGACGCCGCCGACTTCGCCGAGAAGCTGCAGCGGATGTATCTGCGCTGGGCGGAGCAGAAGGGCTACAAGACCGAGCTCATCGAGACCTCGTACGCGGAAGAGGCCGGCATCAAGTCGACCACCTTCGCCGTGCAGGTGCCGTACGCCTACGGCACCCTCTCGGTCGAGCAGGGCACCCACCGGCTCGTGCGCATCTCGCCCTTCGACAACCAGGGGCGGCGCCAGACCTCCTTCGCGGGCGTCGAGGTGCTTCCCGTGGTCGAGCAGACCGACCACATCGAGATCGACGAGTCCGAGCTGCGCGTGGACGTGTACCGGTCCTCGGGCCCCGGCGGCCAGGGCGTCAACACCACCGACTCCGCGGTGCGCCTCACCCACCTCCCCACCGGCATCGTCGTCTCCTGTCAGAACGAGCGGTCGCAGATCCAGAACAAGGCCACCGCGATGAACGTCCTGCAGGCCAAGCTCCTCGAGCGCCGCCGCCAGGAGGAGCAGGCCAAGATGGATGCCCTGAAGGGCGACGGCGGCAACTCCTGGGGCAACCAGATGCGTTCGTACGTCCTGCACCCGTACCAGATGGTCAAGGACCTGCGCACCGACTTCGAAGTCGGAAACCCCGAGGCCGTGTTCAACGGTGAGATCGACGGGTTCCTCGAGGCCGGAATTCGCTGGCGCAAGCAGCAGGAGAAGTAGCCGAGCGAAGTAACTTTGTCGACTTGCCAACTGCCGCCCCATGGGCGGCAGTTGCTGTTTGTCTGGGTTTTACATCACACTCACAGGTTCCAACTCGCTGTAAACGGCCCGCAAGTGGACATTGCGCACGCAACGCCCTTGACGTTGCTTTGAAAAATGGGAAGGGTAAAGCGCGGCATGCGTATCTCTGGGGCGCATGTGAACCGGGGGAATGTACAGGGTAGTTACCTCCGTCGATCACGGCCCCCGAGCGCCGCCTCAATGACGATGAGCTACTGGGGGTAGCAACCTTATGACGAAGAAGACGCGGCTCCGCGTCGCGCGGGTAGCCGCTGGCGCAGTGATCGCTGCCGGTGCCTCGCTGACCGCCGCCGGTGCCGCTTCCGCGGTGGGTATCGACGTGAACGTGGCCGGTGTCAACGTGGGTGTCAACACCGGCGGCGACGACACCGGGGGTACGGGCGGCGGCCCGTGCGACATTGTTGTCGACCCGACCTGCGACCCCGGCGGCACCACGGGTGGCAGCACGACCGGCGGTGCGACCACCGGTGGCGACACCACGGGCGGCGCGACGACCGGTGGCGACACCACGGGTGGTGCGACGACCGGTGGCGACACCACGGGCGGCGCGACGACCGGTGGCGACACCGCGGGCGGCGCGACGACCGGCGGTGACACCACGGGTGGCGTGATCGGTGGCGTGATCGGTGGCGGCACCACGGGCGGTGACACCACGGGCGGTGACACGACCGGTGGCAGCACCACCGGCGGCGACACGACCGGTGGCAGCACCACGGGCGGCGACACCACCGGCGGTGGCAACGGCACCTCGGGCGGCTCCGGCAACTCCGGGGGTTCCGGCACCGGTCACGGGCACAACGGTGGTGGCAACTCCAACACCAACCCCGACGGCAACACCGGCACCTCCCCCCAGGATCAGGGGACCTCGGTCCTCACGGACACCGGCTCGAACACCGAGACCCAGACCAAGGGCAACGGTCAGCAGCTCGCCGAGACCGGTGCCGGCCAGACGACCTTCCTGATCGTCGGTGCCGCCACCATGATCGCCGGTGGCGTCGGCTTCCGCCTTCTGCCGCGCCTCGTGGGCGGCCGTGGCGGTGCGGCTGCCTGACGGTAGCCGTGTGCACACGGGATGTGTGCAACGACGTACGACGAGGGGCCCGGAGCGTGCATCGCTCCGGGCCCCTCGGGCGTCTCGGTGCCCCTGTGACGCGCTCTACGCGGTTTGGTGCGCCAGTAGCGCGACCGCGGCGATCAGCACTGCCAGCAGTGCGATCAGGGCCATGGGGTTGAGCCCCGCGAAGAAGTTCTCCTGCTGCAGCCGCTCGCGGTTCGCACGGCACACGGGGCACCGGCCCTCGCTCACGGGCGCCGCGCAGTTTGCGCACACCAGCCGGTCGTACGTCATGCGCTCGCCCTCCTTGCGAATACGTTCCACTGGGAGAACGGTTTGTCGTTGCCGAACGTTCCCCTCTCTACTGTGCCAGGTTCCTCCGGAGGTCGCGCGGTTCGCTCCCAGAGGGGTGCGTGGGCTTCGTCTCGCGGCTGCGGGCCGGTGGGGGCTTGTCGCGCAGTTCCCCGCGCCCCTTGAGGGGGCTGCCCTACTCGGCACAAATAGGCACAAGGTCCACCCAACCGCAACCGTAGCCTGCGCTTGTGCACCCGACTCGCGTATGGTCACGCTCATCTACCCCCGGCGACCCGTGGTGCATCCGTGATCCGATTCGACAACGTCTCCAAGGTCTACCCCAAGCAGACCCGTCCTGCACTCAGGGATGTGTCCCTGGAAGTGGAGAAGGGCGAGTTCGTGTTCCTCGTGGGGTCCTCGGGCTCCGGAAAGTCCACCTTTCTGCGGCTGATCCTCCGCGAGGAGCGGTGCAGCCACGGTCAGGTGCACGTTCTGGGCAAGGACCTCGCGCGCCTGTCCAACTGGAAGGTGCCGCAGATGCGCCGCCAGTTGGGGACGGTGTTCCAGGACTTCCGGCTGCTGCCGAACAAGACGGTGGCGGAGAACGTCGCCTTCGCGCAGGAGGTCATCGGCAAGTCGAAGGGCGAGATCCGCAAGTCCGTGCCGCAGGTGCTCGACCTGGTGGGCCTGGGCGGTAAAGAGGATCGGATGCCCGGTGAGTTGTCCGGTGGTGAACAGCAGCGCGTGGCCATCGCGCGCGCCTTCGTCAACCGGCCCAAACTGCTCATCGCGGACGAGCCGACCGGCAACCTCGACCCGCAGACCTCCGTCGGCATCATGAAGCTGCTCGACCGGATCAACCGGACCGGCACCACCGTGGTGATGGCGACGCACGACCAGAACATCGTGGACCAGATGCGCAAGCGCGTCATCGAGCTGGAGAAGGGCCGCCTCGTCCGCGACCAGGCACGCGGCGTCTACGGCTACCAGCACTGACCGCCACGTCCACGGAAAGGCTCAACCAGTCGCCATGCGCGCACAGTTCGTACTCTCCGAGATCGGTGTCGGTCTCCGCCGCAACCTGACCATGACCTTCGCGGTCATCGTCTCCGTCGCCCTGTCCCTGGCCCTGTTCGGCGGGTCGCTCCTGATGAGCGACCAGGTCAGCACGATGAAGGGCTACTGGTACGACAAGGTCAACGTCTCGATCTTCCTCTGCAACAAGAGCGACGCCGAGTCCGACCCCAACTGCGCCAAGGGTGCGGTCACCGACGACCAGAAGAAGGGGATCCTCTCCGACCTGGAGAAGATGACCACGGTCGTCCAGAAGGTCACCTACGAGTCGCAGGACGATGCGTACAAGCACTACAAGCAGCAGTTCGGCGACTCCCCGCTGGCCAGTTCCCTCACGCCGGACCAGATGCAGGAGTCGTACCGGATCAAGCTGAAGAACCCGGAGAAGTACCAGGTCATCGCGACCGCCTTCGACGGGCGTGACGGTGTGCAGTCCGTGCAGGACCAAAAGGGCATTCTGGATAATCTCTTCGGGCTGCTCAACGGCATGAACTGGGCCGCGCGGGCCGTGATGGCGCTGATGCTCGTGGTCGCGCTGATGCTGATCGTCAACACCGTGCGGGTGTCCGCGTTCAGCCGGCGGCGCGAGACCGGGATCATGCGCCTGGTCGGGGCCTCGGGCTTCTACATCCAGGCGCCGTTCATCATGGAGGCGGCGGTCGCCGGGCTCATCGGCGGGACGGTCGCCTGCGGGTTCCTGGTGGTCGCGCGGTACTTCATCATCGACCACGGTCTGGACCTGTCCCACAAGCTGAATCTGATCAACTTCATCGGCTGGGACGCGGTGTTGACCAAGCTGCCGCTCATCCTCGCCACGAGTCTGCTGATGCCTGCGCTTGCCGCGTTCTTCGCGCTGCGCAAGTACCTGAAGGTGTGACGCATGCCAAGAGGGCCGTACGGTCAACCGGCCGTGCGGCCCTTCGCGTTGTCCTAGACTCACCGGCATGTCAGGTCGTGACCTGTTCTGCCAGCCCCGCCGCATTCGCCGCGGGGCCGTCCTGACATTGGTCTTCGCGAGCGTGCTCGTCGCGGGTGCGGCGACCGGTTCCTTCTCCGAGAGCGACCGGAAATCCCCGTCCGGCGCGGCCCGTTCGACCGTGCCCGTCGGCCATCACGAGGACGTGGCGAAGGCGGCGGCGGAGGCCCTGGCCGACGGCAAGTCCCCGATGGAGGCCGCGGAGCGCGCGGTCAGCCGCAGCGGCGACCGCTGGGGTGCCGTCTACTCCGAGGGCGAGTACCAGGAGTTCGAGGAGGCCCTCGACGGCCAGTACACCGGCGTCGGACTGTGGGCCAGGCGCGAGCGGGACGGCCGTATCGAGGTGACCAGGGTGGCCGCCGACTCGCCCGCGGCAGCCGCCGGGATCCGCAAGGGAGACCGGCTGCGCAGCATCGACGGCGAGAGGGTCGACGGGCAGCCCGTCACCGAGGTCGTGTCGTTACTGCGCGGCGACGCCACCGACGCGGCCGCCGGGACGGCGGTGCGGCTGGGCCTGCAGCGCGGCACGCGCGCGTGGATCGAGACCCTGCGCCGCGCCCATCTGTCCACCGATTCGGTCACCGTTCGAAAGCTCGCCGACGGGGTCACCGTGATCAGGATCGCCGCGTTCACCAAGGGCTCCGGCGACTCCGTCCGCACCGCCGTACGGCACGCCCCCGCAGGCGCCGGGGTCATCCTCGACCTGCGCGGCAACTCCGGCGGCCTGGTCACCGAGGCCGTGACCTGCGCCTCCGCCTTCCTCGACGGCGGTCTCGTCGCCACGTACGACGTCAACGGCGAGCAGCAGGCCCTGCATGCCGCCCCCGGCGGCGACACCACCAGACCCCTGGTCGCGCTCGTCGACGGCGGGACGATGAGCGCGGCCGAGCTGCTCACCGGTGCCCTCCAGGACCGCGGTCGCGCGGTCGTCGTGGGCTCCCGCACCTTCGGCAAGGGCTCGGTCCAGATGCCGCGACAGCTCCCCGGCGGCTCCGTCGCCGAACTGACCGTCGGGCACTACCGCACGCCTTCCGGCCGCAGCGTCGACGGCCGGGGCATCACGCCGGACCTGGACGTCACCGCGCCCGGCCAGGCGGCCGTCGAGCGGGCCGAGACCGTGCTCGACGGACTGGGCGACGCCGACTAGACAGCCGTTAAAGGGCTGGCCCCCACACCCCCGCGTAGTGCGAAAATGGACGGCACTATGAGCAAGGGAATGTACGTACCGAAGGAGTCCCAGCCCAAGCAGGGCGGGGCGGCCGCGAAGGCCAGGGACGGCGAGAAGGGCGGCAAGCGCAAGATCGTCGCCCAGAACAAGAAGGCCCGGCACGACTACGCGATCGTCGACACCTACGAGGCCGGCCTCGTGCTGACCGGCACCGAGGTCAAGTCGCTGCGCGAAGGTCGGACCTCGCTGACCGACGGCTTCGTCCAGATCGACCGGGGCGAGGCGTGGCTGCACAACGCCCACATCCCGGAGTACCACCAGGGCAGCTGGACCAACCACTCCGCGCGCCGCAAGCGCAAGCTGCTGCTGCACCGCGAGGAGATCGACAAGCTGGAGTCCAAGGCGCAGGAGACGGGTCACACGATCGTGCCCCTCGCCCTGTACTTCAAGGACGGCCGCGCGAAGGCCGAGATCGCCCTCGCGCGAGGCAAGAAGGAGTACGACAAGCGCCAGACCCTGCGGGAGAAGCAGGACCGGCGGGAGTCGGACCGGGCGATCGCGGCGGCGAAGCGCAGGCAGCGCGGCGTGTAGCCGGTAGGTCGCCGGGAATACGGTGGCATCCGCCGTGGTTGGTTCTGTACGATGGCATCAACACCGGCTGAACCCGGTGTGAGCTGTGAGCATTGAAAACACAACATGGGGATGATCGGTTTCGACAGCGGCTGTCGAAGCAGGGGAAGCGTGTCGAGGAAGCGGCAATGATCTCGTAAACCATATGTCGCAAAAAATAATCGCCAATTCCAAGAGCGATTCTCCCGAGCTTTTCGCTCTCGCTGCCTGATCAGGTAGTGATCGAATAGCTCCTTAATGGGAGTGTCAGCCCGGGGCTGTTCCCGACCCGGATCCTGGCATCAGCTAGGGGACTAAACCTTGATCCCGGTCACGGGGTGAAGAGGGAAACCAAACAGTGACTGGGCCCGTCGGCGACTTGTTCGCGTGATCGCCGGGGCCGAGAAAATCACAGCGAACTGCACACGGAGAAGCCCTGATTCCGCACCGTTGGACGCGGGTTCGATTCCCGCCATCTCCACTCATCCCATGTGGGCTAGGCCCCGTCGCTTCCGAGCGGCGGGGCCTTTGTCGTGTGCACCTTCACAGATCCCACACACGTGCCATAGGGTGATCGCCGCGCCCGGCGGAGCCCGACCACTCCGCTCTCGTGCGCGTCGAACTGCGACCGGGGGGAACCAGATCGTGCGGGAGCAGCTCTGCCCCTACTTCGAGACGTACGACTCCGACTTCGGGCTCAGCGGCCTCACCGAGTTGTTCGCTCTGTCGACGCCGCCGGGCACGGAGGAGAAGGCGCTCGGACTCGTCACGGAGAAGCTCGCCGCGTACGACGGTGAGACGCCCGTCGACATGCCGGGCATCGACCGGCTCAGCGAGGACGAACGCCACATCCTCGGGTTCGACGTGTTCCACGAGGACTTCGGGTATGCCGAGGAACTCCGCAGGGACCTGGGCAAGCTCCTGGACTCCCCGCTCTCCGACGAGGTGCTCGGTGCCGTGTGGCTCGCCGCCACGGGAGGCATGTGGGATCCGCAGGCGCACGGAATCGGCGTGCGCGACTGGCTCGCGCGGATGGACGCGACCTGCGCGGCCCGTCCGCCCCGGGCGGTGGCGGGCCGTGAACCGGGTCCGTCGTGGTCGTTCTGGCGGCTGCCGGCCGTCACCACCGTCCGGGAGGCGATCCTCGCGGAGATCCGGGCGTCCGCCGGTGAACTCCCCGGTCTGGCGCCGGCGCTCGACGAGGTCGCCGCCCGGGCCGACCTCGATCTCGGGTTCCGGCTCTATCTGCGGGCGCTCAAGACGGCAGCCGTGCCGGTCCCGGAGGAGCGCTGCAACAGGCTCTGCGACCTCAGCGAACCGTTCGGATATCCCTTCCCGGTCGTCTACGAGGGGCTCACCGTCGTGTGGCGGCCCCTGGAGGTCGCGCGGCGCCTCTTCGAAGGGGACTTCGGGTTCTCCGGGCTCGCCGGGGAGTTCCACCCGCAGTGGGAGCGGGACGTGCCGGCGCCCGAACTTCTCCACCGGACCGTCGTCGCCGACGGCTATCGCATCCCCGGCGTCCAGGCGCTGGTGCTGTGGGAGGACACCACCCGGCTGCTCCGTTCCCCGCTGTCCGGCGACACCCTCACCACGCTCTGGGTCGCCGCCTCGCACACGGACCCCGGCCGCTTCGGAACCGACGGGCCCGGCTGGCTGCGCCGCATCGCCGAGGAGTGCCGGGAGCGGCTGGCCGAGGTCGCCCCCGAGCACACCCCCGCCCTGCCCCCGGTCCGGGCGGACCTTGCGGACGTGGTCCTGCGTGAACTCCGGGAAGCCGCACCCTTGTTGGAGCCCGAGCAGGCGACCGCCCTGGAGCAGGTCGTCGTCCAGGTCGACCCCGACCTCGGCTTCCGGCTGCTGCTGAGGGTCCTGCACACGGCGTCCGGATCACTCACCAAGCGGCAGTACGCCCGCTGCCGGGCCCTCGGCGAACGCTTCGGCCACGGCGAGGATCACGTGTCCGATGCGATCGAGTACCTCGTCCAGGACGAGTGACCGCCCGACCCGCCCCGCCACGCACCTCTGCACGGTCGTACGACCTCACCCCACCCCACGAAGGACCCACCCACGCATGTTCCTGATCCGTCTCCTGCCCAAGCTGCCCCGCGAGATCTGCCTCGCCGTCATCGGGCTCATCGGCGGTGTCTTCCTCGCCGGCCACGGCATCGTCCAGGCTCACGCCGAACTCACCGGCATGCCCGGGACCGTCCAGGTCAGCGAATGCCGGCGCGCCACCGGAGCGTGGAGCGACCTCTGGGAGGACGGATGGGCCTGTGCCGGGGCGTTCGAGTCCGACGACCACAGTGTGCGGATCCCCGCGGTCGGCATCGACGGCATCCTGACGTCCCCTCCCGACAAGCCCCTCGCCGCCCGCGTCGACGGAGCCTCCGCCCGCACCGCGACCCAGGACAGCTCCGGCCGGTGGAAGTGGCCCGCCCTCACCGGCGTCGTCGTACTCGCCTTCACCGCCTGGCGGATCCGCTCCATCCGCGGCCTGCTGCGCGAGCGCCGAGCCAGCGCGGCCGTGAACCCGGTCCCGGCCTGAGGCCCGCCACGGCGTCCCACAACCGCGGTGCCCGATGTGGTGCCGCACCACATGTCGACGGACCGTTCACGCTTCTACGGTCCATCCCCATGACCCAGACCAGAGCCGCACGTCACCTCACCGTCCTCGCGACCCTCCTCGTCGCCCTGATCGCCGCCTTCCTCACCCCGGGCAGGGCGTCCGCCGCCTCCCTCCAGGAAGTCACCGGCTTCGGCTCCAACCCCGGCGCCCTGCGCATGTTCCGCTACGTCCCCGACGGGCTGCCCGCCGGGCGGCCCGTCGTCGTCGCCCTGCACGGCTGCACACAGGACGCATCCGGGTACGGCACCGGCAGCGGCTGGCTCCAGCTCGCCGACCGGTGGGGGTTCTCCGTCGTGCTGCCGCAGCAGCAGAGCGGCAACAACGCCTCGAACTGCTTCGACTGGTTCCAGAGCGGGGACATCGAGCGCGGCCAGGGCGAGGCCGCGAGCGTCGCGCAGATGGTGGACCGGCAGCTCGCCGACGTCGGCGGCGACTCCTCGCGCGTGTACGTCACCGGGCTGTCCGCCGGCGGTGGCATGACCGCCGTGATGATGGCGGACTACCCGGAGAAGTTCGCCGCGGGCGGGATCGTCGCCGGGCTGCCGTACGGATGCGCGCAGGCCGCCGGATCGCCGTATGTCTGCATGTACGTCGGTGCCACGCAGACGGCGAAGCAGTGGGGCGACCGGGTGCGTGCCGCCCGGCCGGGCTACACCGGTCCCTGGCCCACGCTCACCGTCTTCCAGGGAACGGCCGACTACACCGTCAAGCCCGTCAACATGACCGACCTGATGAAGCAGTGGACCGATGTGCACGGGGCCGACCAGACCGCGGACCTCAGCGACACCGTCGCCGGCTATCCCCACCAGGTCTTCCGGGACCCGGCCGGGAACACCGTCGTCGAGACGTACAGCATCACCGGCATGGGGCACGGGCAGCCGGTCGACCCCGGCAGCGGCACCGCGCAGTGCGGTGCCGCCGGGGCCTACCTCCTCGATGTGAACCTGTGCGCCGCCTACCGGCTCGGGCTCGCCTGGGGCCTCAGCGCAGGGTGAACGTCGACAGGCGCACGCCCTTGCTCAGGACCAGATAGACATCCGTACGGCCCTTCGTCGCGCCCGACAGCTTCGCGGTCACCGTCGTGTAGTCGTACGGCGACGAGGTGCCCGCGAAGTGCGCGGTGCCGACGAGGGTGCCGGTCGGTGAGCCGAGCCGTACCTCCACCGTGCCGGACGACGTCCCGGCCACCCGTGCGGCGAACTCGCCCGCGCCCGGGACGGGTCGTGTGTCCGCGAACTTCAGCCACGCGCCGTCGGAGGCCGCCGACACCGCCGTACCGCTCGCCTTGGACTCGTCGACGAGATCGATGCCGGTGGAGTAGTCGTCGAAGTTCTCCGCGCGGGTCGTCTTCGACAGGTCGCGGGGCGGGATGGTCTCGCCCTTCACCTGCCAGGCGGCCCGGGCACGGATGTCTGCCGACGACGAGCCCACCAGGACGTCGTAAGTTCCGCTCTCCACCACCCACTTGGAGCGGGTGACGTCCCAGTGCGCCAGGTCCGAAGGCCGTACCTGCAGCCGGACCGTCCTCGATTCACCCGGCTTCAGCGACACCCGCTGGAAGGACTTGAGCTGCTTGAGCGGCTGTTTGTCGCGGGAGGTGCGCTGGTGGGTGTAGAGCTGGACGACCTCCGCGCCCGCCCGGCTGCCGGTGTTGGTGACCCGCACCTCGTAGCCGTCGCCCACCCGCCGCAGACCTGAGTACGCGAACGTCGTGTACGACAGGCCGTAACCGAACGGATAGAGCGCCTGCCCGGTGAAGTACTGGTAGGTGCGGTCGGACTTGATGATGTCGTAGTCGAGGATCGGCGGGAGGTCGGCGTCCGACCGGTACCAGGTCTGGGTGAGGCGGCCCGACGGGTTGGCGTCGCCGTAGAGGAGGTCGGCGAGGGCGTTGCCGGTCTCCTGGCCCGCGTGGGTGGTCCACAGCAGCGCGGGGACCTCCTTCTGCAAGGATCCCAGCGTGGTCGGGTAGCTGTTCTCGACGATCACGACCGTGTGCGGGTTGGCCGCCCGCACCGCCTTGACCAGGGCTTCCTGGGTCGGAGCCAGGGCCAGGTCCGTGCGGTCGTGGCCCTCGCGGCCGTTGATCGACGGGTTGGAGCCGACCACCACGACGGCCTGGTCCTTGCCCTTGACCGCGGCGACCGCCTCCTCGACCCCGCTGCGGACCAGGTCCTTCGTGTAGTGGGCGGCCTGGTCCTTGGTGACCAGGCCGAGGGTGCCGTCCGTGCCCGTCGGGCCCAGGTAGACCGGGTTCGACCACCAGGACTCGCCGGTCTCGTAGCCGGCGTAGCGGAGCAGGTACGTGCCGTCGTCCTGGCGCTCCAGCTTGAACTGCTGCTGTACGTACCAGCCGTTCGGCTGATTCTGGTCGTTGACGAAGGTCGACCAGTTGTAGCCGACGTACTTGCCGTTCGCGGCGGAGCGCAGGGTCACGATGCCGGAGCCCCAGTCGAAGACGTCGAACTGGGACCCCGTACCGGAGTCCGCCGTCTCCTTCAGGGGTGCGCCCGCCTCGCCCGTCCCCGCCGTCACGTACTTTCCGGTCGCCGTGTCCTTCAGGGCGATCCGGTCCACGCCCTCGGCGCTCGCGACCGAGGTGCCCAGCTTGGACTCGATGCCGTCCTTCGGGGTGACGGCGTAGGGGAGGGTGCCGGAGTACCAGTCCGTGTAGAGGGTGTCGGCGAGCGGCCCGACGACGGCGGCACTGCCCGTCTTCTTCAGCGGCAGCGCGCCGTCGTTCTTCAGCAGGACCGCCGACTCGGTGGCCGCCTTGCGCGCCAGGGCGCGGTGGGCGGGGCTGTCGATGACGGACGCGTCGATGGAGCCGTACTTCCCGCCGCCGGGGTCGAACTCGCCGAGGCGGACGCGGACGCTCAGCACGTCTCCCGCGGCCTTGTCGACGTCCGACTCCTTCAACAGGCCGGTGGACAGCGCCGACTTGATCGCTGTGGTCGTCGGACCGGAGTCGGTGTCGTTGTCGGTGAAGCTGTCGATGCCCGCCTTCAGCGCCGCCGCGTCGGCCTCGGTCAGGGTGCCGTAGTACTTCTGGCTGCCGACCAGGTTGCCGGGCGCATAGGCGTCCGTGACATTGAGCAGCCGCTCGGGGGTCCAGGTGCGGACGGTGTCGTCGAGGGCCGGATTCACCGTGTTCGGGCGGCCGTTGACCAGGTTGTACGAGGACATCACGCCCGTCGCCGCGTTCGCCTCGATCGCGGGCCTGAAGGCCTGCTCGTCGTACTCCTTCAGCACGCGCGGCCGCAGTTCCGAGCTCGTGGTGTCGCGGTGCTCCTCGTTGTTGTTGGCGAGGAAGTGCTTGATCGTCGGGGCCGTCTTGAGGTGGTCCGGGTCGCCTCCCGTCAGGCCCGTGCCGTACGCCGTGGAGATCGCGCCGGTCAGATACGGGTCCTCGGAGTAGCCCTCCTCGTTGCGGCCCCAGCGCGGGTCGCGCAGCAGGTTGACCACGGGGGCCCACAGGTTGAGGCCCCAGCCCGCGGGGCGGGTCTGCTGGAAGCCGCGTGCCTCGTCGCCGACCGCCGAGCCGACCTGGCGGAGCAGGGCCGGGTCCCAGGTGGAGGCAAGGCCCACGGCCTGCGGAAACACGGTCGTCTTGCCGAGCCAGGCCACACCGTGCAGGGCCTCGGTGCCGGTGCGGAAGGACTGGATGCCGAGGCGGGGGATGGCCGGCTCGTACTGGTGGAGGAGGGAGATCTTCTCGTCGAGGGTGAGGCGGGAGAGGAGGTCGGAGACTCGGGCGTCCACCGACAGGTTCGGGTCGCGGAAGGGGTAGGCCGGATCGTCGGCGTGGGCGGGGACGGTGGCGCCCAGACCCGCGATCAGGGTCAGGGCCGCCAGCAGCGTGGTTCTCTGTTTTCTTCGCTTGCCCTTCATGTCGGCTCCTTCAAGTAGGGCCTTGCACAGGTGAGTTGGTTCAGGCACTGCGTGGCATGGTGCTCGCCCGCTCCGTCAGCCGCGGCGGCAGCAGCGTGGCCTCGGGCACGGCGCTGCCGCCGAGCTTCTTCATCAGGAGCTCCACCGCGCGCTCGCCCACCTCGGCGGAGGGCAGGGCGACGGAGGTGACGGGGACACGGACGGACTCGGCGAGTTCGTCCGGGCAGATGGCGGTGACGGAGAGGTCGCCGGGCACCCGCAGGCCCAGCTGCTCGAAGGCCTCGATGAGCGGTTCGAGGATCGGCTCGTTGTGGACGACGACCCCGGTCAACGCGGGGTGTTCGCGCAGCAGCTGCTCGGCCACCAGTCGGGCGGCCGCGGGCGAGGCCTCGCAGGGGTGCACGGAGGAGGACAGTCCGCTGCGGTCGGCGGCGGCCGTGAAGCCCTGCACCACCCGCTGGGCGAACGCGGTCTGCCGCACGTACACCTCCGGCGGCGACCCGACCAGCGCCACCACCCGGTGCCCGAACCGCGCCAGATGCTCCACGCACGCCTCACCGGCCGCCTTGAAGTCGAGGTCGATGCAGGTCAGACCCTCGGAGTCGGCCGGGAAGCCGATCAGCACGGACGGCCGTTCCAGCGAGCGCAGCAACGGCAGACGCGGCTCACGGAGCTGGACGTCCATCACGATCAGTGCGTCCACCAGCGCTGTGTCCGCCACCCGCCTGAGCCCCTCCTCGCCCTCCTCCTGCGTCAGCAGCAGCACGTCGTGGTCGTGCTTGCGGGCCGTCGTCACCACCGACACCGCGAACTGCATCACCACCGGGACGTGGATGCCCGCCCGTAAGGGGATCACGAGGGCCAGGACGTTCGACCTGCTGCTGGCCAGGGCGCGGGCTCCGGCGTGCGGCCGGTAGCCCAGCTCGCGGGCGGCCGCCTCGACCCGCTGCCGGGTCTCCTCGGAGATCGGGCGCTTGCCGCTGAGCGCGTACGACACGGTGCTGGGGGAGACCCCGGCGTGCCGCGCCACATCGGTGATCTTCACCATCAGCGCAGCTCCAGGGAGAGGAACCCGGTGCCGGCCTGCGCCCGCGCCGTCCGCTCCCCGGCGGCCAGGCTCCACTCCGCCACCGGCTCACTGCACGAGGCCCGCAGTGTGTCCCCTTCGCGTACGACGGTGAAGGTCACGTCCCCCACCTGCACCGTCACCTGCGCGCCCCGCTCCAGGCCGTAGGCCCGCAGGGTGACCCCGTCGGCATGGTCGTAGTCAGGGCGGTCGGCCACGGCGCCCAGCGGGATCACCGTCCCCGGCCGTACCAGCAGGGGCACGCTCAGGAAGCCGTGGCGTTCGCGCACCCAGCGCGGCCCGGTCACCGTCCGCCCGCTCAGGAAGTGCGTCCACGTGCCCTCGGGCACGTAGTAGGACACATCCCCCTCGTCGTCGAAGACCGGCGCGACCAGCAGAGCCGGCCCGAGCATGTACTGCCGCTCCAGATGCGCGCACCCCGGATCGTCCGGGAACTCCAGCACCATCGCCCGCATCATGGGCACGCCCTCGGTGTGGGCGGTGCGCGCGGCCTCGTACAGATACGGCATGAGCTGCAGCTTCAGCCGGGTGAACTGGCGCAGCACGTCCACCGACTCCTCGTCGAACAGCCAGGGCACGCGGTAGGAGGAGCTGCCGTGCAGCCGGCTGTGGGAGGACAGCAGTCCGAAGGCCAGCCACCGCTTGAACAGGGCGGGGGTCGGGGTGCCCTCGAAGCCGCCGATGTCATGGCTCCAGTAGCCGAAGCCGGACAGGCCGAGCGAGAGCCCGCCGCGCAGCGACTCGGCCATCGACTCGTACGTCGCCTCGCAGTCGCCGCCCCAGTGCACCGGGAACTTCTGGCTGCCGGTCGTCGCCGAGCGCGCGAAGAGCACGGCCTCGCCCTCGCCGCGGTGCTTGCGCAGCACGTCGAAGACGGTGCGGTTGTAGAGGTACGTGTAGTAGTTGTGCATCCGCTCCGGATCGGAGCCGTCGGACCACGCCACGTCGACGGGCACCCGCTCGCCGAAGTCGGTCTTGAAGCAGTCGACGCCCTGCGCGAGCAGCGCCTCCAGCTTCGAGGCGTACCAGTCGCGGGCGGCCGGGCTGGTGAAGTCGACCAGCGCCATGCCCGGCTGCCACATGTCCCACTGCCAGACGCTCCCGTCGGGCCGTCTCAGCAGATGGCCGAGTGCCTTGCCCTCCGCGAAGAGAGGGGAGCGCTGGGCGATGTACGGGTTGATCCAGACGCAGACGCGCAGGCCACGCGCCTTCAGCCGGGCCAGCATGCCCTCCGGGTCGGGGAAGACCCGCGGGTCCCACTGGAAGTCGCACCACTGGAACTCGCGCATCCAGAAGCAGTCGAAGTGGAAGACGGACAGCGGGAGTTCACGCTCCCGCATGCCCTCGATGAAGGACGTCACCGTCTCCTCGTCGTACGAGGTCGTGAAGGACGTCGACAGCCACAGGCCGAAGGACCAGGCGGGCGGCAGGGCGGGGCGGCCGGTGAGGGCCGTGTACTTGCGGAGGATCTCCTTGGGGCTGGGGCCGTAGATGACGTAGTACGTCAGCTCCTGGGTCTCGGCGCTGAACTGGACCCGGGACACCGCCTCCGAGCCGACCTCGAAGGACACCTTGCCCGGGTGGTCGACGAAGACGCCGTAGCCCGCGTCCGTCAGATAGAACGGGACGTTCTTGTAGGCCTGCTCGGTGGCGGTGCCGCCGTCGGCGTTCCAGATGTCGACGACCTGGCCGTTCTTGACGAGCGGGCCGAAGCGCTCGCCGAGGCCGTAGACGGACGTACCGACCCCGAGGCCCAGCTGTTCCCGCAGGTAGTGCGCCCCCTCCGCGTTCCGCATGATGCCCATGCCCTTGGGGCCGCTGGAGGTGAGGGTGCGGCCGTCGGCGAGGAAGTCGACGTGCCAGGAGCCGGTACGGGCCACTCGGACCGACAGGGCGCCGGAGGTGAGGGTCGCGTGCTCGTCGTCGTATCCGACCTGCGGCATGAACTCGTGCTGGACGAGGTCGAATTCGGGGCCGCGCGGCTGCTCGCCCTCGAAGTGGGTGAAGGTGAGGCCGATGACGTCGGGCATCGGCGTGTGCGCGCTGATCGTCACGACCGGTCCCTTCAGCAGGTCGCCGCGGTGGCGGATGGGCTGGGTCGGCGCATGGATCTCCAGCGAGCCGTCCGTGGCGGTGACGTCGAGGACCTCGACGGGGTGGGCCGCGGTGACTCCCTCGCGCAGCAGCCAGTAACCATCGGTGAACTTCACGTGGGGGGTCCTTACTTGACAGCACCTACGGCGATGCCGCGGGTGAGGGTCCGCTGGAAGACGAGGAAGAACACGATCGCCGGGAGGACGCCGAGCAGGGCCGCCGCGTTGGTCATCGTGGCGTCCATCAGGCGCTGGCCCTGGAGGACGCCGAGGGCCACCGACACCGTCTGGTTGTCGTTGGAGATCAGCATGACCAGGGGGAGCAGGAACTCGTTCCAGGTCCAGATGAAGAAGAAGACCAGGAGCACGCCGATGGTCGGCCGGCTGACCGGCACGACGATCCGCCACAGCACCTGCCACTTGTTCGCACCGTCGATACGGGCCGCCTCGATGATCTCGCGCGGGAACTGGCCCAGCACCGACGAGAGCAGATACGTGCCGAAGGCCGCCTGGATCACCGTGAAGACGATGATCACGCTCAGCCTGGTGTCGTACAGGCCGGCTTGCTTGGCCAGGTAGTAGATCGGGTAGACCAGCGCCTCCTGCGGCAGCACGTTGGCGAGCACGAAGAAGGCCAGGACCCAGGTGCGGCCCTTGATCCGGCCGATCCCGATGGCGTACGCGTTCAGGACGGACAGGATCACCGCGAGCACCGCCACCGAGCCGCTGATCAGCACCGAGTTGACCAGCTTCTGGCCGAAGTCGACGCGCTGCCAGAAGCTCTTCAGGCCGTCCAGGTACAGGCCCTCGGGCACACTGAGCGGGCCGTGCTGGGAGTACTCGGCCGGCGACTTGAACGCGTTGACGGCGACGATCAGGAACGGGACCACCATGAACAGGGCGGCGATGCACAGCGCGATCAGCACCGGGTAGCGGCGCAGGGCGGTCGTCATGCGCGGTCCCCTTCCTCGTCGCGGGTCTGGAGCTTCAGGAGGACGAGGGCGAGCACCAGGATGATCACCGTGAGGATCGTGGAGATCGCCGCGCCGTAGCCGACCTGGGTCTTCTCGAAGAACGTGGAGAAGGAGAAGTAGGACGGGACGTCCGTCGCGCCGCCCGGGCCGCCCTTGGTCAGCACGTACACAGCACCGAACACCTTGAGCGCGGCGATCGTGCACCAGGTCAGGACGACGTAGATCTCCGGGCGGATCTGCGGCAGCGTGATGTGCCAGAAGCGGCGCCACCAGCCCGCGCCGTCCAGCTCGGCCGCCTCGTACAGCTGCGGGTCGACGCGCTGCAGGCCCGCCATGAACACCACCAGCGGGAAGCCGATCTGCACCCAGACCATCACCCCCATGACGCTGTACAGCGCGATGTCGGGATCGCCGAGCCAGTCCTGCTGCCAGCTGCCGAGACCGACCGCCTTCAGCAGCTCGTTCAGGGAGCCGTTGTCGGGGGCGAGGATCCAGCTCCAGACGATCCCGGCGACCGCGATCGGCAGCACCTGCGGGAGGTAGAAGCAGGCGCGCAGCACCGCGGCCCACCTGGATCCGAAGTGCTTGCCGATGTAGTCGAACAGCGCGGCCGCCAGGACGAGACCGATCATCGTCGGTACGGCCGCCATGGCGACGACCATGAACAGGCTGTGCCGGAACGACGCCCAGAACTCCGCATCGTCCATCAGTTCGCGGTAGTTGGCGAGCCCGGTCCACTTGGGGCTGCCGATGCCCTGCCACTGGGTGAAGCTGACGCCCGTGTTCATCAGGAACGGGACGAGGATGATCGCCGTGAAGGCCAGGATGCCGGGGAGCAGGAACAGGGCGTACGAGTCGCGGGTACGGGGGCGGCGCGGGCCTGCGTCCGGGGGCTTGCCGACGGCCCGCGCACCCCGTTCGACGGTCACCGTCATTTCGTCGGCGCGCCCTTGTCGTAGGCCTGCTGCAGTGCGCTGAGGTAGGCGTCCGGTTTCTCGCTGCCCGTCATCAGCTTCTGCGTCTCGGAGACGAGGACATCGTAGAAGCCGTTCACCGGCCAGTCCGGGTAGAAGGCCAGGCCGTCACGCCCGCTGAGGGTGTTGAAGTTGGCGATGAGCTGCTTGGACTTCGGGTCCGTGATGGCGGAGGTGTCGGCCGCGACCGGGATGCCGCCCTTGTTGCCGAGCAGGTTCTGGATCTTCTTCGACATGGTGATGTCGATGAAGTCGTAGGCCAGGTCCTTGTTCCTGGCGTTCTTGGGGACGACCCAGATGTTCCCGCCGGAGCCCAGGGTCAGGTTCGAGCCGGGCCACAGGCTGGTGTCCCAGTCGAACTTGGCCTCCTGCTGGAAGCGGCCGTACCACCAGCTGCCGGAGAACAGGATCGGCGCCTTGCCCTGGATCCAGGAGACGCCCGCGTCCTCGGCCTTGGTGCTGGTGGACTTCTTGCTGATGTAGCCCTTCTTCACCCAGTCGGCGAAGGTGTTCGCCGCGTAGGTCCAGGCCGTGTCGTGGAAGTCGGTCTTGCCCTTGTACAGCTCGTACTTGTCGACCCAGGAGCGGTCGGCCTTGGAGAGGGCCAGCTGGTAGAGGTACTGCTGGGCCATGTACTCGGCGCCCGCGTTGGCGAGCGGGGTGACGCCCTTGGCGACGAACTTGTCCATGGCGGCCGTCAGTTCGTCGAACGTCTTCGGCTCGGTGATCCCGTACTTCTTGAAGAGGTCCTTGTTGTAGAAGACCATCGTGTACTCGGCGTAGTTGGGCACGCCGTACCAGTTGCCGGAGCCCATCACGCCGTTCGTGTCGTACATGCTGGTCGTGCGGACGCCCGCACTGAGCTTCTTGTCCCAGCCGCGCTTGGTGGCCTCGGCCGTCAGATCGGTCAGCAGGCCCTGTTTCGCGAGGACGCCCGCGGTCGCGTTGCCCTTGTTGTACTCCATGATGTCGGGCACGTCCGAGGAGTTCAGGATCATGGGCGCCGTCTTCTGGATCTGTTCGAAGCCCTTCTCCTCGAACTTCACCTTCACGCCCGGGTGCTTCGCCTCGAACTCCTTGATCGCCTCGTTCCAGGCCACGCCCATTGCGCTGTCGGGGCCCTCGTAGTGCCAGAGCTTCAGCGTCTTGGCGTCTGAGGATCCACTGTCCGAGCCGCCGCATGCGGTGACCAGCAGCGATCCACCGAGGAGCGCGGCCGTGACCGTCATCACACGCCTTCGTGCCGTCAACATCCCGTGCCTCCAGGAGAGCCGGATGGGTATCGAGGCGTCACGCGGCGAACGGATCCGTGAATCCGGGGTCGTCGAATCGATTCGATGCGTGACGTCGAAGCGCTTCGACGGGCGAAGGTATGTGCACCCGGAGGGTGCGTCAATGGCTTGCGCGAGAAATGCTCCGCGGGGTGGCGGTGACGGGTCGTCGATTGTCTGCGGCGTCGTCGTGGTTTGTCGCGCAGTTCCCCGCGCCCCTTACGGGGCGCGGTGTGCACCGGCGATCAACAGTGCCGCGGCCGCTGCCGTCACCGGTACTCCGAATCCCGCCGTCGGAGACAGGTGGTCCACCAACTGGCCGCCGGTTGCCGAGCCGCAGGCTATTCCGCCGAGCAGGCCGGTCACTGCGAGGGTCATGCCCTCGTTGAGGTGGGCCTCGGGGGTGCGCTGTTGGACCAGCGTCATCGTCGTGACCATGGTCGGGGCGGTCGCCATGCCCGCGACCAGCAGCGCACCGGCCAGCAGCGGGAGCGAGCCGGTGAGGGCGGCGGCGAGGAGGGGGAGGGTCATCAGGGCGGTCATCGCGGCGATGCACCACGGCAGGCGGGCATCGGCGGGACCGGTCGGCTTGAGGGCTCCGTACAGCAGGCCCGCCGCGCACGAACCGGCTGCCTGCAGCGCGAGCACGAGGCCCGCTGCCGAGCGGTGTCCCTGTGCGTCCGCGAACGCGATCGTGACGACCTCCATGGAGCCGAACACCGCGCCCATCGCCAGGCAGACGGCGAGCAGCGGGGGCATGCCCGGCGCGCGGAACGGGGATCTGGCGCGTGCCTGGCGCCGTACCGGCGGCTCGGTCGAGCGCTGCGCGGTGAACAGCAGCATGCCGGTCAGCAGCAGCACAGCCCCGACCAGCGTGCCCGCCTCCGGGAAGAACGTCCCGCACAGGAAGGCCGCGAGGACCGGGCCCAGCATGAAGCAGATCTCGTCGGCGGCCTGTTCGAAGGAGTTCGCGGTGTGCAGCGCACCGTCGTCGCCCTTCAGCAGGTGGGCCCAGCGGGCGCGGGACAGGCCGCCGATGTTCGGGGTCGTCGCGGTGGCGGCGTAGCAGGCGAACAGGGTCCAGGCGGGGGCGTCGAAGTGCACGCAGAGCAGGAGGGCGAGGGAGCCGAGCGCGGCGATCACCGTGGCGGGTACGCCGATCCGGGCCTGGCCGTACCGGTCGACGAGCCGCGCGGTCCACGGCGCCACCACGGCCGTCGTCGCGAGGCCGGTCGCGGTGACGGCGCCGGCCAGGGCGTACGAACCACGCGCACCCGCGAGCATCACGACCGCGCTCACGCTGAACATGCCCATGGGGAGCCGGGCCAGCAGATTCCCGAACGTGAAGGCACGGGCGCCCCGGGTGGCGAAGAGGCGGCGGTAGGGACCGGGCGGGCGGTTGCGGGTACGGGGGCTGAAGTCGACGGCGACGAGGGTGTCGGCGGTGACGGTGAACAATGGGGCCCTGTGCGGAGTCGGTTGCGGCATGGGCACTACGGTCGCCCGGAGGCGATCAAGGGGTCCAACACCTTCTCCGCACTTATTCACGCACCTGTGTGGTAAGTCCTGTTGTAGGTTCACCGGATGCCCGCGCCCAGCCGTCTCGACCCCCGCCTCCTGCGCGCCTTCCTCGCCGTCGCCGAGGAACTGCACTTCACACGCGCCGCCGTCCGGCTCTACGTCGCCCAACAGGCGCTCAGCCGGGATGTGCGGCGTCTGGAGCGGGAGTTGGGGGCCGAGCTGTTCGTGCGCAGCACCCGGCAGGTGACGCTCACGGCCGACGGCGAGCGGCTGGTGCCGTACGCGCGTCGGGTGCTTCAGGCGCAGGACGAGCTGCTGGCCGCGTTCGGGCAGGCCAGGCCGCTGCTGGTCGACCTCAACTACCGGGGCGCGGCCACCGCGCGCCGTGTCCTGCACCGGGCCCGCGAACTCGCCCCCGACCACGAGTTGATGGCGCGTTACGAGAGCGGGCTGACCGGCGCGGCGGAAGAGCTGCTCGCCGGGCGGCTGGACGCGTCGTTCGGCCGTTTCGCAGGCCTGGATCCGGTGCTGCGGGCCCGGCTGGAGCACCAGCCCGTGCGCTACGAGCCGATGGCGGTCGTGCTGCCCGAGGACCACCGGCTGGCGGCCCTGGACGCGGTGCCGCTCGCCGCGCTGGCGGGGGAGACGGTGTACGCGGGGGCGGGAAATCCGCGGACACCGGAGTGGACGGATCTCGCCCGCCGGCTGTTCGACGGCCGGGGCATCGAGATCGCGCCGCCGGTTCCGCTGGCCGTGGGGGAGGAGGAGTTCGAGCGGATCATGGCCAAGACGCGCAACCCGATCCTCGCCGTGGTGGATTTTCCCGCCATGCCCGGGAGGGTGCTGCGGCCCCTGATCGATCCTGTGCCGCTGTCGCCGGTGTCACTTGTGTGGCGGAAGGGGCTGGTGCACCCGGCATTCGATGCGCTTCGACGGGCGGCGGCCGAACTCTCGGCGGAGGAGGCGTGGCTGCGGGTGCCTTCTGATGGATGGTTTCCCGCCGTCGACGCAGACGTCATGCCCGCCGGGGCCCGGCGGAAGCGCTGACCGGACACGAACGGGCGGCGCACTCCGACCTGTTGTCGGTGTACGCCGCCCTGGGGTGGGACGGTGTGCGGGGTGGCCCGCGGTGTCATGGCGGTTACTTCGGGTCGCTGTTGAACTTCGACGCCGACCAGAAGTAGCCGAGGACCGCGAGGCCGACGCACCAGACGATGGCGAGCCAGCCGTTGTGGCCGACCGGGGTGCCGAGGAGGAGGCCGCGCAGGGTCTCGATGGCGGGAGTGAAGGGCTGGTACTCGGCGATCGGCTGGAACCAGCCCGGCATGGTGTGCAGGGGGACGAAGGTGCTGGAGATGAGCGGAAGGAAGATCAGCGGCATCGCGTTGTTGCCGGCGGCCTCGGCGCTCGGGCTGACCAGGCCCATCCCGACCGCGATCCAGGTGAGCGCCAGGGCGAACAGCGCGATCAGGCCGAAGGCCGCGAGCCAGTCGAGGACGGTGGCGTCGGTGGAGCGGAAGCCGATGGCCACGGCGACCGCGCCGACCAGGACCACGCTCGTCACGCACTTCAGGACGCTGCCGATGACGTGCCCGATGAGCACCGAGCCGCGGTGGATGGCCATGGTGCGGAAGCGGGCGATGATGCCCTCGGTCATGTCCGTGGAGACGGACACCGCGGTGCCGATCGTGGTGGAGCCGACGGTCATCAGCAGCAGGCCCGGCACGAGGTAGGCGATGTAGTCGGAGCGGTCGGCGCCGCCGCCGAGGCCCGCGCTCATCGCGTCACCGAAGATGTAGACGAAGAGCAGCAACAGCATGACCGGGGTGAGCAGCAGGTTCAGCGTGAGCGACGGGTAGCGCCGGGCGTGCAGCAGGTTGCGGCGCAGCATCGTGGACGAGTCGCGCACGGCGAGGGAGATCCGGGCCGGGCGGACGGCAACGGTGGGGGTGCTCATCGCAGGGCCTCCTCGGGCCGGGTGCTGCTGGTCAGGGCGAAGAAGACGTCGTCGAGGTCGGGGGTGTGCACGGTCAGCTCGTCGGCCTCGACGCCGGCCGAGTCCAGCCAGTCGAGGATGGAGCGCAGTTCGCGCTGGCTGCCGTCGCTGGGGATCTGCAGGGCGAGGGCCTCGTCGTCCCGGGCCGCCGTACCGAGGGCGGAGGCGGCGCTCTGGTACGCGGCCGGGTCGGTGAAGCGGAGCCGGACGTGGCCGCCGGGGACGATCCGCTTGAGCTGGGCGGCGGTGCCTTCGGCGGCGATCTTGCCGTCGTGGAGGACGGCGATACGGTCGGCGAGCTCGTCGGCCTCCTCCAGGTACTGGGTGGTGAGGAAGACGGTCACGCCGTCGTCTGTGACGAGGTCGCGGATGATCTGCCACATGGTGTGGCGTGAGCGGGGGTCGAGCCCGGTGGTCGGCTCGTCGAGGAAGATGATCCGCGGACTGCCGACCAGGGTCATGGCGATGTCGAGGCGGCGCTTCATACCGCCTGAGTAGGTGGAGGCGGGCTTCTTCGCGGCCTCCGTGAGGTCGAAGCGCTCCAGCAGTTCGGCGGTGACCTGCCGCCCCTCGCGCCTGGAGAGGTGGTGCAGGTCCGCCATCAGGAGCATGTTCTCCTCGCCGGTGATCAGGTTGTCGACGGCGGAGAACTGCCCGGTGACGCCGATCGTGGCGCGCACGGCCTGCGCGTCGGTGGCGAGGTTGTGCCCGCCGACGCACAGGTCGCCGGCGTCGGCGCTGATCAGAGTGGACAGGATCTTGACTGCGGTGGTCTTGCCGGCGCCGTTGGGGCCGAGCAGTGAGAAGATCGTTCCTTCCGTGACGGCCAGGTCGATGCCGTCCAGGACGGTCTTGTCGCCGTAGGACTTGCGCAGCCCGGTCGCCGCGATGGCCAGGTCGGTCATGGGGAGTGCTCCTTCAAGGGCTGAGAGGCCGCGAGCGTCAGAGGCTGCGGGCGGTGATGTCGCCGGAGGTGGTGGTGGCGCGGATGTCGAGCTCGGCGGTGCCGTCGTTCTTGAGGGTGTTGCTGATACGGCCCTGGCCGGTGCCGGCGTCCAGGACGGCGGAGACTCCGGCGGCGGCGCCGACCGAGATGTCGCCGGACTGGGTGCGCAGCGTCACCGTGCCGCGCACGGCCTCGGTGATCCGGATGTCACCGCGTGCGGTGCTGATCTCGGCGGGTCCGCCCAGCCGGCCGACCTCGACATCGCCGTCGACCGCGGTGAGGCGCAGGCTCGCGGCCTCGTCGATCTTGACCTGGCGGTAGGCGCCTTCGAAGACGACGTCACCGAGCCGGCCGACGGTCCGCAGCTCGGCGCTGCCCGCCTTCGCCTCGATCCGGGAGCCGGCGGGCAGCTGGACGGTGACCTCGACGGCTCCGGAGGGGCCGAGGTACTGGTTCTTCACCGGCTTCGCCGCGATCCGCAGGACACCGTCGCGGTAGTCGGCCTCCAGCTGCTCGGCCGCCTTCACATCGCGGTTCCTGGAGGCGTCGGCGGGCCGGATCTCGACGGTGGTGTCGGTCCGGTCGGCGGCGATGAACTCGACGCGTCCGGCGGGGACGTCGAGGACGGCGGAGACGGCGACGGGGGTGTCGAACTTCTGCATCGTGCTCTCCTCGTGTGCAGCGGGCGCTCGGCCGGCTCGTTTTTTCTGATGATGGAAAAGCTACGTTGCGTTCGAGGATCAGGCAACAGACCCGTTGCGCAGAAACGCAGTAACTGCAGGTTGCGGCAGGTAAATCGTTGCAACGGTTCAGAATTTAACGCAACGTCCGCTCCCCTCTTCGTTGCAATGGATTGAGAATGAACGCTAGAGTGGGAGGCGCCGAACAGGCCTGTACGAAGGAGAAGACGATGCCGGGAGGCAGACTCACCCAGCAGGACCGCCAGCAGATCGCGCTGGGACTGGCCGACGGACTCGCCTACGCGGAGATCGCCCGACGCCTGGACCGCCCGACCTCGACCATCACGCGCGAGGTGCTGCGCAACGGCGGGCCCACCGCCTACCGCGCTGAGATCGCCCACCGCGCGACGGCACACCGCGCCCACCGCCGCAGGCGGACCGCGCCCCGCAGTGCGCAGGCGTCCCCCCAGCCCTACGGGCGCGATGCCGAGGCGGTGCGCGCGTACGAGGAGACGCTCACCACCGTCTTCGTGCAGTCGGGCACGCCGCAGATGATGGCCCGGGTGCTGGCCGCCGTCTGCCTCAGCGACGCGGGCAGCCTCACAGCCGCCGAACTCGTCGAGCGGCTCAAGGTCAGCCCGGCGTCCATCTCCAAGGCGGTCGCGTTCCTCGAGGAACAGGGCATGGTCCGGCGGGAACGCGACGCACGCCGCCGGGACCGCTACGTCGTCGACTCCGACGTCTGGTACCAGTCGATGATGGCCAGCGTCCGCAGCACCGCCCAGGTCGCCGAGACCGCACGGCAGGGCGTAGCCATCCTCGGCCCCGGCACCCCGGCCGCCGTCCGCCTGGAGAACATCGCCCGCTTCCTCGACTTCGTCTCGGAAGCCATCGCCCGCGCCGCGAATCAGGCCCGGGACGTCCTCCATGTGCGGCCCGAAACGGGGGCGGACGGCAGCGCGGAGCCGAGCCCGGATCGCTGACGGACAACAGGTCGTCCGCCGCGCTGCCGGTTACCGCACCGGCGGTCTATGGGTCAGCCGATGGCGATCCGCTTTTGCCAGTAGTCGTTGGGTCCGACCGCCTCCGTGCCGGTAGCGGTGACCGACGTCCTGCCGCCCGCGTGGAAGCGGATCGAGCCGTCCGCGCGTACGGACCAGATGTCGGGGATGCCGTCCTTGTTGGCATCGGGTGTGCCGTACAGGAACGGCTTGTCGCTGCTGGACCAGCCGGAGGCGCCGTACTCCGAGTCCAGACCACCGGACGAATTGGCCGCCGAGGCAAGGGAGTTGATGTCCACTCCGCCCGCGCTCGCCGCCATGCCCTTGCGCAGCAGGAGGCGGCCGGAGGCGTCCGAGCGATAGACCAGGTCGGCGAGTCCGTCGCCCGAGACGTCCTGGGCGAGGACGATGTCGCGGTCCTTCCAGGAGGAGGCCGACAGGCGGATCGCCTGGTCGACCGTCGCGCCGTGGTAGCCGGTGAAGGCCCACAGTTCGTCGTCGGTTCCGGCGGAGTTCTTGACCGTGGCGAAGAAGTCCGTACGGCCGTCGCGGGTGATGTCGCCCGCCGCCACGATTTGCGTGAAGGAGGCGGGGCTGGGTGCGCCGGACGGCAGGAGGATCTCCCGGCGGCGGTCGGTGTTGACCGCGCCGTAGCCGTCGCCGGGGTAGACCCACAAGCGGTCTTCGACCCGGACCACGAGGTCCTGGAGGCCGTCGCCGCCGTAGATGTCACCGTTGTGGGAGATCAGCGCGTCCTTGAAGTGTCCGTTGGAAGCAGCTACGTAAGGCGGCAGGTCGTCGCCGTTGGGGTCCTTGTCAGGGTTGGCGCGGTAGGCGCCCGGCATGGAGTAGTCGAGGTCGCCGGTGCCCTTGGTCAGGTCGTCCTTGTCCGCTTGGGACGGGTAGAGGGCGAGATTGCCGGCCTCCGTGACCGCCATCAGGTCGGGGAGCTGGTCACCCGTGAAGTCGCCGGGTTTGTCGGCCTGGTCGCGCGGGGTGACGTAGAAGAAGTACTTGGTCGGCTCCGACACGTTGTCCGCGCTGTCGACCGCACGGACGTAGAGCACGTTGGGCCCGGCAGCCGGAGGCTTCGCGTTTGTGATGGCCGCGCTGACGCTGGTGGACGTTCCCGCCGTGCGGGTCATACTGCCCGTGGGTTCAAGGCGCCGCGCATGCGCGGCGCGGCGCCCGCCCGGTCCGCGCGCCGCCGCTCCTGCCTTCGTCCCGCTCCGGCGCCCGGCCCGAACGGGCGCCGGAGCGCAGCAAGTTGCGTCACACCGAAAAGACTCATGGGGCTCCGCCCCACACCCCGGCCCTCTCTCGGAGGGGGCCGGGGCTTGTGTTTGTCTGCAGGTACGTCGTAGTGCGGAAAGGTGGGTCGCGGGGTGGGTCCCTCCTCGGCCGGCCACCGGAGGCGTACCAGGAACCTCCAGGGGCCGCCAAGGCCAAGCGCAAGCGTCACGATGTGAGCCTTGGCGGCCCCTGGAGAACCCTGGTACGGCGAAGCTGCCCGACCGAGGAGGGACCCACCCCGCTCTGGCTGGACTCATGCGGAGGTTCGGTCTCAACTACTCAGCCGAGCCCGAGTGGTTGACGGCAACGCTGACGGCAACCGGGGCGGACATCAGCGCACACCAGCAGACGGCGACGGACTGACAACTCGCGGCCGACCTGCGAAAACCCAGCTCGGAAGAGCATGTCCTCCACACGTACTATGTGCTGACGGGGGAGACTCCGGTCCTCGTTCACAACAGCAACTGCGGCATTCATGCATCTGTCGCCTACCAGGACTGGGCGACGAAGGGCGCTCACATCCATGTTGGAAACATGGAGGTTCGGATCTTCCCGAACGACAAGGGAGGAATCGGAGCCGAGCCAATTCGCCTGAGAAATGGAACCGCGAGTGCGAAGGATGTTCAGAAGGTTCTCGACGAAATCCACTCCAACCCCAGCCTCCGGGCCGACATCATCCAGAAGGCCACCAGAGTGAGAGAAGACATGAACGCCGGGGCGTACGGGATGCAGCAGAATCGCGCGGCTGAAATGCACTTCCTCATCAAGAACTTGGAGAAGATGGGATGAGCGCTCTCCGGTTCTGCGCCGATGTCCTGGAGCAAGGTTTGGTCTGCGGCGTAGGGATTGATTCCCGCCCCGCGGATTGGGACGAGGCGCTCGGTGTCGACTACCTGCAAGACGTCAGGAAGGGCAGGATGCGCCGTGACTTCGGGCTTGTTGAGCTCTCGTTCCTGAGGCTCTCCGGGGAGTGGCTGTGTACTGAAATTAGCATTCAAGTGCACCGGCTCAATTCAACTCCCGACCCAGTGATCCCGGGTGCCATCGAGAGCCTCTATGGAGAATTCGAAAGTCGAGTTTCTCTGGACTCTTTGTCTGGCTTGATAGCTCGCGAAGGAGTTCACTTGGCATCCATTGAGGATCAGTCTCGGGATTGGTATTCGAGATTTACTGCGGAGGAGTCGTCCGCCATCGTTCATGTCGTTTCTGGGTCGAATGGCCCGGTTGGCGACTTGAATGCAGGAGACGTCTGGTCGATTTCCATCTCACGTGACTACGCCCGGTGGCGACTTCCCGTCTCGTAGAGGGCATCTTGATGGGAGGCTCTGCTGAATCGTGCGCTCGCACGGTTCCCGGGGCAAGGTATGCGCCAGCAAATATGAAGCCTCGTCAGGCGACGCCTGGCGGGGCTTCTGCGTGGGGTGACGGCAGTAGTTGATGGCAACGTCAGCGCACGGGGGCGGCGCAGGGTGGCGGTTCGTCGCCGTCGACCGTCCCAGTGGCTTCCGGGCCGATGAGCGCGGTGCCAAGGGCATCGATGGCGTTCCGCTGGAGGCGGAGCCTGACGTGGGCGTAGACGGTGGCGGTGACGCCGATGTGGGCGTGGCCGAGGAGTTTCTTGATGACGGCGAGTTCGACAGCCTGTTCCAGAGGGTAGCGGTCGAGTGCCTGAGTTCGTGGTGGCGGAGGGCCGGAGCCCGCCCGCCGATGTCCAGGGCCCAGCTCGCGGTCCATCGCGCTGTCCGACTCCGAGCTCCGAAGCTTCACCAGCGGATTTGCCGACGGCCCCGGCGACCGCCGTGGCATCACTCGTTGAGGTGAGCCGGCCACCATTTTCCTTGGGTACGCTGAACCGACAGTCGAGACTCCGTCCCATGGGAGCACCGATGAGCGCCGCATCCGACGACGGGCCGGCCGACGAGCCCGCGTACCGCTGGCCCGTCCCGCCCCCCGGGGGCTGGACCGCGGACGACCTCGACCGGATTCCGGGCCTCCCGCCGCACACGGAGTTGATCGACGGGAGTCTCGTCTTCATGAGTCCGCAGACCGCATTCCACGTTCGGTGCATGCGCCTGCTTGAGCACACTCTTCTCGGACAGGCGCCGGATCACCTGGATGTCATGCGGGAGATGACGGTCAAGCTGGATGCGAAGAACCGGCCCGAGCCGGACATCCTGGTTCTCCCGCTGGAGGCGACCACCGGACCCGACCAGACCTGGTACAAGCCCGAGGACGTCATCCTCGCCGTCGAAGTCGTCTCCGACGACTCCCGCGAACGCGACCGTGAGGTCAAGCCCCGCAAGTACGCGGCGGCAGGTGTGCCGCACTTCTGGCGGGTCGAGCAGGACGACGACAAGGGATACCCCGTCGTGTACGTCTATGAGCTCGACCCCGCCACGAAGTCCTACGGCCTGACCGGCATCTTCCACGACAGGCTCAAGGTCTCCGTGCCCTTCGACATCGAGATCGACCTGACGGCCGTAGACCGCCGCGGTCGGTGAGTGTCGGTGACTTCGCACCCCTACCCGTAGCCGTGGGGGACGTGGATCTAGGCGACTACGACCCGGGTCCCGTTGAAGTTGGCCACGATCTCCAACTCCCCGCCCAGGGCTGCGACGTAAGCCGCGACCGTTCCCAATTCTGTTGACGCCGTCCTGCCGCGCTCGATGGCGGAGACCCGCTCCTGCCTCACATGCATGCGATCGGCGATCTCGCGTTGTGTGAGCCCGAGTTGCCGACGCATCTCAGCCAGTCGGTGGGCTCGTGCCTCGGCCACCATGCGGCGGGCTCCGGCAGCGATTTCGTCAAGGTCGTCGGGGTCGAAGATCTCGTGCTTGACCTCGTCCCAGGAGTGGAAACTGGTCACTTCTGTGTCCCCTTCTCATGGCGCCGGGCCAGATGAACCAGCCACAAGGCATAGCGTTCTTCGGCGAGCGGGATCGCGTGCCGGTACCACTCTGTCCATTGTCCGGACTTGTCACCCGCAACCAGCAGGACGGCGTTGCGCTCCGGGTCGAAAGCGAACAAGACGCGAATTTCTGTGCTTCCGCCGGACCCAGGGCGCAGTTCTTTGAGGTGGTGCAGGGAGGAACCCTTGATCCGATCCACCAGAGGCCGTCCGAGGTCAGGGCCTTCTTCCGTCAGTGCCTCGATCGCCTGACCCACAAGCCGTGCTGTGGTGCGGTCGTCCTTGCGGAGTGCGTGCAGCCAGTCGCGCACCTCCCCTGTCATTTCAAGACGCCAGGTCATGGGTGACCTTCGTGTAGTACGTAGCCATACTAGTACCCTGAAGTACTGACGGCATCGGGGCGTGAAAAGTCGATCCGAGTCACCCGGTGGGGTGATCCGTACCGGGACGTGTCAGCGACCCTTCACAGAGACCTCTCCGTGATGCGGAGCTCTTCGTAACGCACGGCCGCAGAACCTCTCATCCCCGCTCCGCCCGGGGTGAGAGCAAAGTTCCTTTCCGGTCACCCAGTGCCACAGGCCGGAAACGCTGCCTCCCTACCTTCGGGACTCATCACCGCTCAGCTGCCCCAAGCACGACCGAGCCCCGGAGCACCGTGGAGGCGTCATGACAGCCCCTAGCACAGCCCCCGCACCCAGCAGGGGAGGCCGCTGGATCCAGCAGTGGGATCCCGAGGACGAGACCTTCTGGAACGAGACCGGAGAGAAGGTCGCCAAGCGGAACCTCTACTTCTCCGTCCTCTCCGAGCACATCGGGTTCTCGATCTGGACCCTGTGGTCCGTGCTCGTGCTGTTCATGGGCCCGGAGTACGGGCTCACCCCGGCCGACAAGTTCCTGCTGACCTCGATGGTCACCCTGGTCGGCGCGGTCGTCCGCGTCCCCTACACCTTCGCCGTCGCCATCTTCGGCGGCCGGAACTGGACGATCGTCTCGGCCAGCCTGCTGCTCATCCCGACGATCGCCGCGTTCGCGGTGATGAAGCCGGGCACGTCCTTCGACACCTTCCTCTGGATCGGTCTGCTGGCCGGCATCGGCGGCGGCAACTTCGCCTCCTCGATGACCAACATCAACGCCTTCTTCCCGCTCCGTAAGAAGGGGTGGGCGCTCGGCCTCAACGCGGGCGGCGGCAACATCGGCGTGGCGGCGATCCAGCTCGTGGCCCTCGCGGTCATCGGCGCGAGCGGCGGGCCGCGCGTGCTGCTCGGGATCTACATCCCGCTGATCGTGGTCGCCGCCGTCCTCGCCGCCCTGTTCATGGACAACATCGAGAACGTCAAGAACGACACGGGCGCCGCCAAGGACGCCGTGAAGGACGCCCACACCTGGATCATGTCCGTCCTCTACATCGGGACGTTCGGCTCCTTCATCGGCTACAGCTTCGCCTTCGGGCAGGTGCTGACGAACCAGTTCGGCCGTACGCCGCTGCAGGCCACCTACCTCACCTTCATGGGCCCGCTGCTCGGCTCGCTGATCCGTCCGTTGGGCGGCTGGCTCGCCGACAAGTACGGCGGCGCGAAGATCACGCTCTACAACTACATCGCCATGGGCGCTGCGACCGCCGTCCTGGTCGTCGCCAGCATGCAGAAGTCGCTGCCGCTGTTCGTCGTCGCCTTCGTGGTGCTGTTCTCGCTCGCCGGCATCGGCAACGGATCCACGTTCAAGATGATCCCCGGCATCTTCCAGACGAAGGCCCTCGCCAAGGGGCTGGAAGGTGAGGAGGCGGCCAAGTACGGACGCCGGCTCTCCGGCGCCTCCATGGGCCTCATCGGTGCGGTCGGCGCGCTCGGCGGCGTCGGCATCAACCTGGCCTTCCGGCAGTCCTTCCTCTCCTACGGCTCCGGCACCGGCGCATTCGTCGCCTTCCTCGGCTACTACGCCCTCTGCTTCGGGGTCACCTGGGCCGTATACCTTCGCCGCCCGGCCACCGCGACGCAGTCCGAAGCCGCCACAGAGGCGAAGCCGCAGCTCAGCTACGCCGAGGTGTGACGTAACACCAGCGACATGAAGCCGAACCGAGCCTGTCACGCACCGTTGACAGGCTCGTTCGGCATGTAGGTACCGCACTACTGCATGTACGACGACTCGAGTTCGGGACGAGAGCCATGTACGAGGAACAGCAGCGACCAGACCCGGGCCGGCAAAGCCCCCTGGCCGGATTCACGGTGGGCGTGACCGCCGCCCGCCGTGCCGACGAGCTGGGCGCGCTGCTGCAGCGACGGGGAGCCGCCGTCCTGCATGCACCCGCCCTGCGCATCGTGCCGCTCGCCGACGACAGCGAACTGCTGGCGGCGACGAAGGACCTGATCGGCCAGGCGCCGGACGTGGTGGTGGCCACGACCGCCATCGGCTTCCGCGGGTGGGTCGAGGCCGCCGAGGGGTGGGGGCTCGGCGAGCCGCTCCTCGACCGGCTGCGGCACGTGGAACTGCTCGCGCGCGGGCCCAAGGTCAAGGGCGCGATACGGGCCGCCGGGCTGACCGAGGAGTGGTCGCCGTCGAGCGAGTCCATGGCCGAGGTGCTGGACCGGCTGCTCGAGCAGGGCGTCGACGGGCGCCGGATCGCCGTACAGCTGCACGGCGAGCCGCTGCCCGGGTTCGTGGAGTCGCTGCGGGCCGCGGGAGCGGAGGTCGTCGGGGTTCCGGTGTACCGGTGGATGCCGCCGGAGGACCTGGCGCCGCTGGACCGGCTGCTGGACGCGGCCGTCTCCCGGGGCCTGGACGCGATCACCTTCACCAGCGCGCCCGCCGCCGTGTCGCTGCTGAACCGGGCCGAGGAGCGCGGGCTGTTGCCCGAGCTGCTCGCCGCGCTCCACCACGACGTCCTGCCGGCCTGCGTCGGCCCGGTCACCGCCCTGCCGCTGCAGGCCCACGGCGTCGACACGGTCCAGCCCGAACGCTTCCGGCTCGGTCCGCTCGTCCAACTGCTGTGCCAGGAGCTGCCGAACCGGGCGCGGTCCCTGCCCATCGCCGGGCACCGGGTGGAGATCCGTGGCCATGCGGTCCTCGTCGACGGCGATCTCAAGCCCGTACCGCCCGCCGGGATGTCGCTGCTGCGGGCGCTGTCGCGGCGGCCGGGGTGGGTGGTGGCCCGGGCCGAGCTGCTGCGGGCGCTGCCCGGTGCCGGGCGGGACGAGCATGCGGTGGAGACCGCCATGGCTCGGCTGCGGACGGCTCTCGGTGCGCCGAAGTTGATCCAGACGGTGGTGAAGCGGGGGTACCGGCTGGCGTTGGATCCCGCCGCTGACGCGAAGTATGCGGACGTGTGACCTGCGGGCGTGTCTGGGGGGCTCCGCCCCCAGACCCCCGATCGGCCTGAACGGCCTCGTCCTCAAACTCCCCCACTCTCGGCTTCGCTCGAGCGGGGGGACCCCCACGACGGGCTGAAAGCCGTCCTGCCGTAGAGCATGAGCGCCCGCACCAAGCACCCCACCGCCACCGTCGACACAACCGCCCGCACCACATTCCACGCCACCCACACATGCTCGAAGTGCGCCCGTGCCGCCGTCGGATCCTTCATGTTCGCCAGGTCGTTGTTGAGCGGGATGTTGACGGCGACCGTGGTGAGGAAGCCGAGCGCGTAGGCCGCCAGGGCCGCCCACACCCACCAGCGGTACGGCTGCCCGCGCAGCTGCCACGAGGACACCGCCGCCAGCAGCGCCCCCATGAAACTGAGGAAGAACACCGGGTTCTGGATGACGTCGTTGATGTTCCGCATGACCTCGACGTAGACCCGGTCCTCGCTGCGGGCCAACGCCGGCATCACACAGCACGCGAAGATGTAGTAGACGCCTGCGATCAGGCCCATCGCGACCGTGGCCGCACCCAGTACGAATCCCGTGCTCCTGCTGTGGGGTGTCATGCCCTCCAGTCAACGGACGGCTGCGCGCCCGGAACATCGCCGAGAAGCGCAGCCGCATAAGCAGGCGTCCACCCCACCGCAGGTACGAGGGGTTCCGGCCGCGCGAGCGGGAAGGCACTGTAAGAGGGATCGGTTGCTTCAGCCCTCAGGTTCCCGAGCCAGGCGGTGACAGGCACATGGCACTGGGTACGGCCACGGTCGCGTACGAGCTGCGGTTCGACGCCGGGCGGATCTGTCTCGACCTCCTCGCCACCACCCACCCCGAGGAGCGGTTCGACTCCCTCGAGGTGCTGTGCGCCTGGATCACCGGGGCCGGACTGGTCCCCGCGACCACCCCGCTGGCCCACGCCGACCCGTCCTGGCTGACCCGCTTCCGTGAACTGCGCGGACAGATCGGGCAGTTGGTGCACGCAGGACTCGCGCCGGCACTGCTCAGGCCGTCGTACGACATCGCGCTCGCCCGTGTGAACGAGATCGCCCGTGTCTCACCTCCCGCCCCGCGCGCCGTGCGTGGCGAGGACGGCTCGCTCGTACGCGAGTTGGACGGTCCGCCCGAGTGCGCGGCGCTGCTCGCCGCGATCGCCCGGGACGCCGTGGAGCTCCTCACGGACCCCGTCGCGCGGGCGGGACTGCGGCAGTGCGAGGGGGACAACTGTCCGATCGTCTACGTGGATTCGTCCCGGGGGCGCAGGAGGCGCTGGTGCTCCAGTGAGGTCTGTGGGAACCGGGAAAGGGTGGCCCGGCACCGTCGGCGGGCGGCTATGGCGCGCGCCTGACGTCCGGTATGCGGCTTCTGTGGAGGAGCCGTCGAAGTGATTTCGATTACACACCGTTTACCTCATCCGTGACATGGGCAGCGGTTGCGATCTCGCCAATGTGGCGGAAATGTAAAGATCACGAGGTGGGAATGTGCTCCCATGTCCACCTCGTCACGTCACTCAGAAGAAAACTGTCATCTCACGTTGAACATGACCTGGCCCACATCCGTACCCGTGGAGGAGCGACCGACTGGGGGAACCCCCGGACATCGGAGGTGGGCGTGCGCAAGGATTCCGTCGTGGCCAATGAACGTGGATCGAGGGCCCGACATCGCATGTCCCAGCCCTCGGAACCTGATGAGGAGCTGATGCGTGCGCTCTATCGCGAGCACGCCGGACCTCTCCTTGCATACGTACTGCGCCTGGTCGCCGGAGACCGGCAACGCGCCGAGGACGTGGTCCAGGAGACATTGATCCGTGCCTGGAAGAACGCCGGTCAGCTCAATCGGGCGACCGGATCTGTACGCCCCTGGCTGGTGACGGTCGCGCGCCGCATCGTCATCGACGGCCACCGCAGCCGGCAGGCCCGGCCGCAGGAGGTCGATCCGTCGCCGCTGGAGGTCATCCCCGCGGAGGACGAGATCGACAAGGCGCTGTGGTTGATGACGCTGTCGGACGCGCTGGACGACCTGACCCCGGCTCACCGGGAGGTGCTCGTCGAGACGTATTTCAAGGGGCGTACCGTCAACGAGGCCGCCGAGACGCTGGGCATTCCCAGCGGCACGGTGCGGTCCCGGGTGTTCTATGCCCTGCGGTCGATGAAGCTGGCACTGGAGGAGCGGGGGGTGACGGCGTGATGAGTGTTTACGGGGGAAACCAGGGATTCGGTACAGGTGGTTCGGGTATGTCTGGCTCCATGATGGGATCTCCGGGCCCGAGCGAACACGAGACGGTCGGCGCCTACGCTCTCGGCATCCTCGACGACGCCGAGGCAACCGCTTTCGAGGCACACCTCGCGACCTGTGAGTGGTGCGCCCAGCAGCTCGACGAGCTGGCCGGGATGGAACCGATGCTCGCCGCCCTCGCGGATCTGCCGGGGACCGGTTCGCCCGCGATCGGGGAGTCCCTGTCCGCCAGGCCCAGCCCGCGGCTCGCGGAGAAGCTGGTCGACGAGGTCGCCGAGCGCCGGGCGCAGAAGCGCCGCAAGGGCTTCTACCTGGTGGCGGCCGCGGCAGCGCTGATCATCGGTGGCCCGCTGGGTGTCATGGCGGTCAACGGCGGCGGTGACTCGGGTACGACCGCCACACCGCTGGCGGCCGGAGCCAAGGCTGCCTTCGGCACCATCTCCGACAAGGTCTCGGCCACGGACGCGTCCACCAAGGTCAAGGCGACCGTGGCGATGGAGCAGAAGGACTGGGGCACCTGGGGTGTCGTCGAGCTCAGCAACGTCAAGGGCCCGCTGAAGTGCTCGCTCATCGCCGTCGGCAAGAACGGCGAGCGCGAGACCATGTCCTCCTGGTCGGTCCCCAAGTGGGGCTACGGCATCCCGAACGGCAAGACACCGGAGGCGAAGGAACCGCTCTACGCCCAGGGTGGCGCGGCCCTCAAGCCCAATGAGATCGACCACTTCGAGGTCATGACCTTCCAGGGCAAGAAGCTCGTCCAGGTCGACGCGTAGTTCTCGTGGAGATCGACGCGTAGCTTACGTAGCTTTGCCGGGTCCCCTTCGCGTACGGTTGACGGCTGCCATGCACGTCAGAAGGGGGCCCGGTGGCCGCTCAGGCTCAACCCGAAACCGCCGTCGGCTCGGATCACGACTCCGTACGCGACCGAGAGATCAGCGTCGAACAGGAACACCTCGACCGGGTGTACCGGCGACTCGAGGAGAAGATCCACGAGGCCGAGTTCCTGATGAACGACGCGGCCAAGCGCGGTCAGGTCGGCACGCCCGGCGCCCTCGCCGAGCGGGACGCACAGGTCTTCCGGGCCGGAATCCATCTCAACCGGCTCAACAACGAGTTCGAGGACTTCCTCTTCGGGCGCATCGACCTGCTGCTCGGCAAGGACGGCAAGAAGGGGCCCGACGGCGCCTACACCGCCGTAGAACCCGCCGAGGGTGCCGTGCGGGACGACGACACCGCCGACATCGCCGAGACCCTGCACATCGGCCGGATCGGGGTCCTGGACTCCGAGTACGCGCCGCTCGTCATCGACTGGCGGGCACCCGCCGCCGCCCCCTTCTACCGCTCCACCCCCGTCGACCCCGGGCGGGTGGTGCGCCGCCGTGTCATCCGCTCCAAGGGCCGCAAGGTGCTCGGCGTCGAGGACGACCTGATGCGCCCCGAGCTCAAGGCCTTCCTCGACGGCAACGAGCTGCCCGTCATCGGCGACGGCGCCCTGATGGCCGCCCTCGGCCAGGCCCGCAGCCACACCATGCGGGACATCGTCGCCTCCATCCAGGCCGAACAGGACCTGGTCATCCGCGCCCCGGCCGCCTCCGTGACGTATGTCGAGGGCGGTCCGGGCACCGGCAAGACGGCCGTGGCACTCCACCGCGCCGCCTACCTCCTCTACCAGGACCGCCGCCGGTACGCGGGCGGCATCCTGATCGTCTCCCCGACCCCCCTGCTCGTCGCCTACACCGAGGGTGTCCTGCCCTCCCTCGGCGAGGAGGGCCAGGTCGCCATCCGCGCGATCGGCTCGCTCGTCGACGGTGCGGAGGCCACGCTCTACGACTCCCCGTCCACGGCCCGTGCCAAGGGCTCGTACCGCATGCTCAAGGTGCTGCGGAAGGCGGCGCGCGGGGCATTGGAGCTGGGGCCGGCCGCCGACCCCGGACGCGCCGCCGCCGGCCAGCTCGCCTTCGGCGAGGACGCCACGGACACGTCCGCAGCCCCCGCCGGCCCGCCCACCCGCCTGCGGGTCGTGGCCTTCGGCCGCCGTCTGGAGTTGGAGGCCGCCGAGCTGAACCGTATCCGCCAGGCCGTGCTCGGCGGCACCGCGCCCGTGAACCTGCTGCGCCCCCGCGCCCGCAAACTGCTCCTCGACGCCCTGTGGGCGCAGTCCGGCGCGGCCGGCCGCCACACCGACCCGGAGCTGGCCGCCGAACTGCGGTCCTCCTTCGACGAGGACGTGTCGGGCGAGGACAGCTTCCTCACCTTCCTGGACGCCTGGTGGCCCGAGCTCACGCCCAAGGCGGTCCTCGCCGCCATGGCCGACGAGCGGCGCCTCGGCCGCTGGGCCCGCCGGATCCTCAACCCGGGCGAGGTCCGCAGGGTCGCCCGCTCGCTGCGCCGCGAGGGCCACTCGGTGCACGACATCGCCATGCTCGACGAGCTCCAGTCGATCCTCGGCACCCCGGCCCGCCCCAGGAAGAAGCGCGAACTGGACCCGCTCGACCAGCTCACCGGCCTCGAGGAGCTGATGCCGGTGCGTGAGGAGTCCCAGCGCGAGCGCGCCGAGCGGCTCGCCCAGGAGCGCACCGAGTACGCCCACGTCATCGTCGACGAGGCCCAGGACCTCACCCCGATGCAGTGGCGCATGGTCGGCCGCCGCGGCCGGCACGCCACCTGGACCGTCGTCGGCGACCCGGCCCAGTCCTCCTGGTCCGACGTCGACGAGGCCGCTGAGGCCAGGGACGAGGCCCTCGGCACCCGCCCCCGCCGCCGCTTCGAGCTCACCGTCAACTACCGCAACCCGGCCGAGATCGCCGAGCTCGCCTCCAAGGTCCTGGCCCTCGCCATGCCGGGCGCGAAGTCACCGTCGGCCGTACGGTCGACCGGCGTGAAGCCCCGCTTCACCGTCGTACGCGACTCCCTCGCCCAGTCCGTCCGCGAGGAGGCCGCCCGTCTCCTCGACCGCGTCGAGGGCACGGTCGGCGTCGTCGTCGCCATGCAGCGCCGCGAGGAGGCCGCCCGCTGGCTCGCAGGGCTCGGCGACCGGGTGGTGGCCCTCGGCAGCCTGGAGGCGAAGGGCCTGGAGTACGACGCGACGGTCGTCGTCTCGCCCGCGGAGATCGCCGACGAGTCCCCGGCCGGCCTGCGGGTGCTGTACGTCGCCCTCACCCGCGCGACCCAGCAGCTGACCATCGTCTCGACCGACCGCGACGACCCGGACACGAACGCCGTCCCCGACCTGCTCCGGGACTAGGGGCTGCTCCATCGAAGTTAAGAACCGGATGAACTCTCGGCACGGGAATGGCCTTACGGGATCTGTTTGTTAGCCTTGGTGTGGCACCGGCCCGATCCAAGCCCCCGGGCCCAACCTTCGTCGCTACGAGCGACCACTTGCCGCGAGGCGAGCATGGCGGGCCGGTGTCACTGAGCTGCGAGAGGCCCGCGTCACCCTGTGACGCGGGCCTCTTTTGCCATGAACAAAACGATCGCAATCCGGAGCGGCTAACGCCTACTCGGCAGTAGGTGCGACCATCGGACGGCATACCCAGCGTCACGGTGAAAGCAGAGGAAGTCGGCCATGGCAACGGCGCCCAGCGTCTCCTACTCCATTACGGTCCGGTTGGAGGTGCCCGCGAGCGGAACCGCGGTCTCCCAGATCACCACCGCCGTAGAGTCCCACGGAGGCTCGGTGACCGGCCTCGACGTGACCGCCTCCGGCCACGAGAAACTCCGCATCGACGTCACCATCGCGGCGAGTTCCACGGCCCACGCCGACGAGATCGTCCAGCAGCTGCGCGGTATCGAGGGCGTGACCCTCGGCAAGGTCTCCGACCGTACGTTCCTGATGCACCTCGGCGGCAAGATCGAGATGGCGTCGAAGCACCCCATCCGCAACCGTGACGACCTCTCCATGATCTACACGCCGGGTGTGGCCCGCGTCTGCATGGCGATCGCCGAGAACCCCGAGGACGCCCGCCGCCTCACCATCAAGCGCAACTCCGTTGCGGTCGTGACGGACGGCTCGGCCGTGCTGGGCCTCGGCAACATCGGCCCCAAGGCCGCCCTGCCGGTCATGGAGGGCAAGGCGGCCCTCTTCAAGCGGTTCGCCGGCATCGACGCCTGGCCGCTGTGCCTCGACACCCAGGACACCGACGCGATCGTCGAGATCGTGAAGGCGATCGCCCCGGGCTTCGCCGGCATCAACCTCGAGGACATCTCCGCGCCCCGCTGCTTCGAGATCGAGGCCCGGCTCCGCGAGGCCCTCGACATCCCTGTCTTCCACGACGACCAGCACGGCACCGCGATCGTCGTCCTCGCCGCCCTGACGAACGCACTCCGCGTCACCGGCAAGGCAATTGAGAACATCCGGGTCGTGATGTCCGGCGCCGGCGCGGCCGGTACGGCCATCCTCAAGCTGCTGCTCGCCGCGGGCGTCAAGAACGCCGTCGTCGCCGACATCCACGGCGTCGTGCACACCGGCCGCGAGGACCTGCGGGAGGCCGCGGTCGACTCGCCGCTGCGCTGGATCGCCGACAACACCAACCCTGAGGGCCTCACCGGCACCCTCAAGGAGGCCGTGCGCGGCGCCGACGTCTTCATCGGCGTCTCCGCCCCGAACGTCCTCGACGGCGACGACGTGGCCGCCATGGCCGACGGTGCCATCGTGTTCGCGCTCGCGAACCCCGACCCCGAGGTGGACCCTGCAATCGCCCGGCAGACGGCGGCCGTTGTGGCCACCGGCCGCTCCGACTTCCCGAACCAGATCAACAACGTGCTGGTCTTCCCGGGCGTCTTCCGCGGTCTGCTCGACGCCCAGTCCCGCACGGTCAACACCGAGATGATGCTGGCCGCCGCAACCGCTCTCGCGGACGTGGTGACCGAGGACGAGCTCAACCCGAACTACATCATCCCGAGCGTCTTCAACGACAAGGTCGCGGGCGCGGTGGCCGGTGCGGTGCGGGAGGCGGCGAAGGCCGCGGCGGCGTCGTAAGGGCTTGCAAGGGCTTTTCCGGGGGCTGTGAGGATCGCCACGGCAAGGCCTTGCACCGGCGCGTCGTGGAACCTGACCCTCCTGGTCGCCGTTTATCGTGTCGGCCAGGCTCAGGCCCTCTTTTCGTGTGACTCCCAAGGGTGTTCTCACGACTCCTGCGGGTGCCGGATTGGCTTTCGCGCCGCAGGTAGGGGCAGGATGCGTCCCTGGGCGCGAGGGGTCTGACCACGGACCCGGGCCCGGGGCCTCTCCGAGGACCCTGGCAGCATCGGCTTCACCGTGCCCGATATGCGGCTCCGCCGCGTGGCACGCCTCAACGGCAAGAAGAACACGGGAGTAACAACATGAACCGCAGTGAGCTGGTGGCCGCGCTGGCCGACCGCGCCGAGGTGACCCGCAAGGACGCCGACGCCGTGCTGGCCGCGTTCGCCGAGACCGTCGGCGAGATCGTCGCCAAGGGCGACGAGAAGGTCACCATCCCCGGCTTCCTGACCTTCGAGCGCACCCACCGTGCCGCTCGCACCGCGCGCAACCCGCAGACCGGCGACCCGATCCAGATCCCGGCCGGTTACAGCGTCAAGGTCTCCGCGGGCTCCAAGCTCAAGGAAGCCGCCAAGGGCAAGTAAGCGCTCCGCTGCGAGCGCCGGGCAACTGCAGGCCTTCTCTCGGCTGACGGGACCGCCGTGGCTGGTCGCGCCCGCGCGGCGGTAGCCGCATGCAGAGGCAGCCCCGCGCCCCTTTCGGGGCGCTCCACAACGCCGATGGGGCGGTCACCCGGACTTGGGTGACCGCCCCATCAGCGTTCGTACGACTGTGGTTCAGCCGAGCGCCTTGCCCGGCAGTTCCACCTTCGCGCCGAGCTCCACGAGCTTCTCCATGCTGTGTCTATCCGGGGGCTGTGACATAGCGGCTCCGCCGCGGGCCCCCGGACCCCAGGCTGGAAGCGGTGTTGCCCCTGGGCCAGTCGGCAGGCTGAGGTCAGCCGAGCGCCTTGCCCGGCAGTTCCACCTTCGCGCCGAGCTCCACGAGCTTCTCCATGAAGTTCTCGTAGCCGCGGTTGATGAGGTCGATGCCGTGGACCCGGGACGTGCCCTGGGCCGCCAGCGCGGCGATGAGGTACGAGAAGCCGCCGCGGAGGTCGGGGATGACCAGGTCGGCGCCCTGGAGCTTCGTCGGGCCGGAGACGACGGCCGAGTGCAGGAAGTTGCGCTGGCCGAAGCGGCAGTCGGAGCTGCCCAGGCACTCGCGGTACAGCTGGATGTGAGCGCCCATCTGGTTCAGGGCGGACGTGAAGCCGAGACGGGACTCGTAGACCGTCTCGTGGATGATCGACAGGCCGGTGGCCTGCGTGAGGGCGACCACCAGCGGCTGCTGCCAGTCCGTCTGGAAGCCCGGGTGCACGTCCGTTTCGAGCGCGATGGACTTCAACTGGCCGCCGGGGTGCCAGAAACGGATGCCCTCGTCGTCGATCTCGAAGGCCCCGCCCACCTTCCGGTAGGTGTTCAGGAACGTCATCATCGAGCGCTGCTGGGCGCCGCGGACATAGATGTTGCCCTCGGTCGCCAGCGCCGCGGACGCCCAGGAGGCGGCCTCCAGGCGGTCCGGGAGCGCGCGGTGGTTGTAGCCGCCGAGCCGGTCCACACCCGTGATGCGGATGGTGCGGTCGGTGTCCATCGCGATGATGGCGCCCATCTTCTGCAGGACGCAGATCAGGTCCTCGATCTCCGGCTCCACGGCCGCGTTCGAGAGTTCCGTGACGCCCTCCGCGAGGACGGCCGTCAGCAGCACCTGCTCGGTCGCGCCCACGGACGGGTACGGCAGCCGGATCTTCGTGCCGCGCAGCCGCTGCGGTGCCTCCAGGTACTGTCCGTCCGCCCGCTTCTCGATGCGCGCGCCGAACTGCCGCAGCACCTCGAAGTGGAAGTCGATCGGCCGACCGCCGATGTCGCAGCCGCCGAGACCCGGGATGAACGCGTGTCCGAGGCGGTGCAGCAGCGGACCGCAGAACAGGATCGGGATACGGCTGGAACCCGCGTGCGCGTCGATGTCCGCGACGTTCGCGCTTTCCACATGGGACGGGTCCATCACCAGCTCGCCGGGCTCCTCACCCGGACGGACCGTCACGCCGTGCAGCTGCAGCAGTCCGCGTACGACACGAACGTCCCGGATGTCCGGAACATTGCGCAGTCGACTCGGTTCACTGCCCAGCAGGGCGGCGACCATTGCCTTCGGTACGAGGTTCTTCGCACCGCGGACACGGATCTCGCCCTCCAGCGGGGTTCCGCCGTGGACAAGCAGGACATCGTCGTTGACGGTCATGTATCTCGCGTTCCGATGAGTGGGGCAGGGGCCAGAAGGGAAAGGGTAATCGCCGCCCACCCCCCTTCTGTAAGCCCAAGGGCGGCCCGGCTACGTCATAGCTGTGTCACAACACGAACCGTTCCCTGGTGGGCACATGCGGTCACCGGCCCTCCCGTGCGCCCGGGGTGCTTCATTCCTCCCTGAGCTGCATTCACCCGGTAACCGCCATTGCCTCCCCACGCGGAGGCAAGATGCGGGATCATGTCTGCCATGACCGAGGTGTCCTCGCTCACAGGGCGGTTGCTCGTGGCAACGCCCGCCCTGGCGGACCCGAACTTCGACCGTGCGGTGGTGCTCCTTCTCGACCACGACGAGGAGGGCTCCCTCGGTGTCGTCCTCAACCGGCCCACCCCGGTGGACGTCGGCGACATCCTGGAGGGCTGGGCGGATCTCGCGGGTGAACCCGGAGTCGTCTTCCAGGGCGGCCCGGTGTCCCTCGACTCGGCCCTCGGGGTCGCCGTCATCCCGGGCGGCGCGACCGTCGACGGGGCGCCGCTGGGCTGGCGCAGAGTGCACGGGGCGATCGGTCTGGTCGACCTGGAGGCGCCGCCCGAGCTGCTCGCCTCGGCCCTGGGCTCCCTGCGGATCTTCGCCGGATACGCCGGCTGGGGCCCCGGCCAGCTGGAGGACGAACTGGTCGAGGGCGCCTGGTACGTCGTCGAGTCCGAGCCCGGCGACGTCTCCTCGCCGTCCCCGGAGAGACTCTGGCGCGAGGTGCTGCGCCGCCAGCGCAACGAGCTGGCGATGGTGGCCACGTATCCGGACGACCCGTCGCTCAACTGATCCGTGTGACCTTCAGTACCCTTGGCACTTATGAGCACTCTTGAGCCCGAGCGCGGGACTGGTACGGGGACCCTCGTAGAGCCGACGCCACAGGTGTCCCACGGCGACGGCGACCACGAGCGCTTCGCCCACTACGTCCAGAAGGACAAGATCATGGCGAGCGCCCTCGACGGGACCCCCGTCGTGGCGCTGTGCGGCAAGGTGTGGGTGCCCGGCCGCGACCCGAAGAAGTACCCCGTGTGTCCCATGTGCAAGGAGATCTACGAGTCCATGGGCGCCGGCGGCGACAAGGGCAAGGACGGCGACAAGTAGTCCTGCCTTCGGCCCGAGGCGGGTGGTCCCGCCTCCGGCTCCGGCTCGGCGAGGCCCCGGGGCGCGTTACGGCGCGTCTGCGGGGCCTCGGTCCGTGTGCATGAGGCCCCGGCCGGCCGGCCGCTTCCCGCAAGGACCCACGTGACTTCACAGACGGAACTGATTCCCGCGCCGCGCAGCCTCGTCACCGGTGCCGGTGAGGTGCGGCTGAAGGCCGGTTCACGGCTTTACGCCGGTACGGCGACGGAGGGCGTCGGCCGCTGGCTGCGCACCGTCCTGTGGCAGGCCACCGGGCTGCCCCTGCCGGAGGGGCGGGACCTCGACGACGCACACGGCGACGGCATCGCGCTGCGGCTCGATCCGGGGCTCCCTCCCGAGGGGTACCGCCTCGTCAGCGACCGGAACGGCGTCCTCGTCGAGGGCGGCAGCGCGGCCGGTGTCTTCTGGGGCGCCCAGACCCTGCGGCAGCTCCTCGGCCCCGACGCCTACCGCAGGGCCCCGCTCGACCGCGACCGCACCTGGGCCGTGCCGCACCTCACGGTCGAGGACTCCCCCCGCTTCCGCTGGCGCGGTCTCATGCTCGACGTCGCCCGGCACTTCATGCCCAAGGAAGGCGTCCTGCGCCACCTCGACCTGATGGCCGCGCACAAACTCAACGTCTTCCACTTCCATCTGACGGACGACCAGGGCTGGCGCGTCGAGATCAAGAGGTACCCCCGGCTGACCGAGATCGGCTCCTGGCGGGGGCGCACGAAATTCGGCCACCGGGCCTCACCGCTGTGGGAGGAGAAGCCGCACGGTGGCTTCTACACCCAGGACGACATCCGCGAGATCGTCTCCTACGCCGCCGAGCGGCATATCACCGTCGTCCCCGAAATCGACGTACCCGGCCACTCGCAGGCCGCCATCGCCGCATACCCGGAACTCGGCAACACCGACGTCATCACTGCCTCCTCCACGGGGGACACCGCCCTCTCCGTCTGGGACGACTGGGGAATCTCTGCCAACGTACTCGCCCCCACTGACAACACCCTGCGGTTCTACGAGGGGGTGTTCGAGGAACTCCTCGCACTGTTCCCGTCGGAGTTCGTCCACGTCGGCGGCGACGAATGCCTCAAGGACCAGTGGCGGCACTCGCCGGCCGCGCAGGCCCGCATCAAGGAACTCGGGCTCGCGGACGAGGACGGGTTGCAGGCCTGGTTCATCGGCCACTTCGACAAGTGGCTGACCGCGCGCGGGCGCAGGCTCATCGGCTGGGACGAGATCCTGGAGGGCGGGCTCGCGCCGGGCGCGGCCGTGTCCTCGTGGCGCGGGTACCAGGGCGGGGTCGCCGCGGCCCGGGCCGGCCACGACGTGGTCATGTGCCCCGAGCAGTACGTGTACTTGGACCACCGCCAGGCGGCGGGCGAGGACGAACCGGTGCCCATCGGCTACGTGCGCACCCTGGAGGACGTCTACCGGTTCGAGCCCGTTCCACCGGAGTTGACCTCCGCGCAGGCGGAACATGTGCTCGGCACGCAGGCCAATGTGTGGACCGAGGTGATGGAGGACCCCGCCCGGGTGGACTACCAGACGTACCCGCGGCTTTCGGCCTTCTCGGAGGTGGCCTGGAGTGCGCTCCCCGCCCCGGCGGAACGGGACTTCGCCGGCTTCGAGCGGCGGATGGCCGTCCACTACCGGCGACTTGACGCCCTGGGCGTGGGCTATCGGCCGCCCACCGGGCCACTGCCCTGGCAGAAGCGTCCCGGCGTGCTCGGACGGCCGCTGGACGGGGCTCCCCCGAACAGGTGAGTGAGCTCCCGAACAGGTAAGGCAAAAACGTCGTAAGCATCACCGAAGAGTGGCAATTCGTGCGCACCGGTGATGCCGTACGAAAACGGACCATCTCCCTGGTGAAGTGGGCGAATGCCTCCTAGCGGACCCCCGTCTTCGGGGCTTGCGAAGATGTGCCAGAGTTGCCACGTCCGCCCTGTCAGCACGTACCGTACGGCAGCACAGGTGGGACCAGGTGGGGCAGCGGGAAGGGGCAGCCGGTTTTGACCACGCACGCACCGCAGGCGGCGCAGGCCGTCACGCTGCCCACGACGCTGGACGAGGCCGTGGCGGCACTCACCGCCGTGCCCGCCGCCGTCCCGGTGGCCGGCGGCACCGACCTCATGGCAGCCGTCAACTCGGGGCAGCTCAGGCCCGCCGCACTGGTCGGTCTCGGCAGGATCAGCGAGATCCGCGGCTGGCAGTACCAGGACGGACACGCCCTGCTCGGCGCCGGGCTCACGCACGCGCGCATGGGGCGCCCGGACTTCGCGGCCCTGATCCCGGCGCTCGCCGCCGCCGCGCGCGCCGCGGGCCCGCCGCAGATCCGCAACGCGGGCACCCTGGGCGGCAACATCGCATCCGCGTCCCCCACCGGGGACGCGCTGCCGGTGCTGGCCGCCCTGGAGGCGACACTGATCATCGCGGGCCCGGGCGGAGCCCGCCGGGAGATCCCGGTGTCGCACCTGCTGGCCGCGGTCGACATGCTGCGCGCCGGCGAACTCATCGGGTACGTGCGCGTGCCGCTGCTGCACGCGCCGCAGGTCTTCCTGAAGGCGACCGGCCGGACCGGCCCCGGACGCGCGGTCGCGTCCGTCGCGCTCGTCCTCGACCCCGCCCGGCGCGGAGTCAGGTGCGCCGTCGGAGCCATAGCGCCGATGCCGCTCAGGCCCCTGGACGCCGAGCAGTGGGTGGCCCGGCTCATCGACTGGGACAACGGCCGGACGATCGTCCCGGAGGCGCTGACCGCCTTCGGGGAGTACGTCGCGGCGGCCTGCATCCCCGACCCCGTTCCCGAACCGGACGGCACCGTCCCACAGCTTCCGCCCGCCGTACTGCATCTGCGGCGCACCGTCGCCGCGCTGGCCCGACGAGCACTGGGGAGGGCGCTGTCGTGACCGACGACCAGCACGGAGAGGGCACACCCCACGGCGGCGGCCGCTGGGACCCGCTGCCCCAGGGCGACTACGACGACGGCGCCACCGCCTTCGTGAAACTCCCCGAAGGGGGCATCGACGCCCTCCTGGCCTCCGCCGACAGTCCCCTCGCGGCGCCCGGCCACGGCTATGTGCCCCCGCCGATAACGGCCGATCCCGGCGCGGGCGCGGGGACCGACCCGGCGGCGACCGGCACCTGGCACGTGCCCGCCGACGGCGCCCGATGGCCCGACCCCAACGCCGTGCCGCAGGACACCACGGGTGACCGGTTCTCGTACAACCCGGCAGCCACCCAGCAGTGGAACTTCGAGGAGACGGCGACCCAGGAGCCCGCCCCCGCGCCGGGCCACGATGTGACCGGGCAGTGGTCGATCCCCGTGGCCGGGGGCGACCTTCCGGACGAATCGGGTGAGTTCACCACGTCGTCCCTGGTCCAGCAGTGGGGCGGCACTCCGCCGGCCACGCTCCCGGGCGGCGCCCCCGCCCCCTGGGCGACGGAGGCCGCGGGACAGCCCTGGGGGCAGCCGCAGACCGAGGAGCCGGCGGCGCCCGAGGAGGGCCCCGGGCAGGCGTACGAGCAGCCCCCGGCCCACACCGGCGGCCGGTCCGCCGAGCACGCCGGCGCCGGGCACGCACCCGTGGAGCCGGACGCGGCCGCGCACGAGTCGGAGAACGCGCGGGCGCACCACCCCGAGCAGTCCGGCCCCCAGGCCGACGAATACGGCGCTCCGTCCGCCGACGCCCACTCGGAGACCCCCGCCGACGCAGCCGCCTCACAACCCGCGCACGGGCCGGGTGAGGCCGCCGGGGCGGCAGACAGTGCCCAGGGGGCCGCAGAGGCGCCTGAGGGGGCCGTGGAGCCCCTCACGGAGCCCGCGGCGGATGCCGGGCCGGACGGCGCCGGACCGTCCGCGCCGACGACGGCCGAACCCGCCGCCTCCAACGCACCCGACGCTGCGGACACTTCGGGCAATTCGGTCGACCCGGACGCGGCCGACGGCTCCGACGCCGAAACCGCCGACGAGGCCCAGCCGCCCCCCGGTGAGGAGCATCCCCTCGCCTCCTACGTCCTGCGCGTCAACGGCGTCGAGCGCCCCGTCTCCGACGCCTGGATCGGCGAATCGCTGCTCTACGTGCTGCGCGAGCGGCTCGGTCTCGCGGGCGCCAAGGACGGCTGCTCCCAGGGCGAGTGCGGGGCCTGCAACGTCCAGGTCGACGGACGCCTCGTGGCCTCCTGCCTGGTGCCCGCCGTGACCGCTGCCGGCAGCGAGGTCCGCACCGTCGAGGGCCTCGCCGTCGACGGACAGCCCTCGGACGTGCAGCGGGCGCTCGCCCGGTGCGGCGCCGTGCAGTGCGGTTTCTGCGTGCCCGGCATGGCGATGACCGTGCACGACCTGCTGGAGGGCAACCCGGCGCCGACCGAGCTGGAGACCCGCCAGGCCCTGTGCGGCAACCTGTGCCGCTGCTCCGGCTACCGGGGCGTCGTGGAGGCCGTCCAGGAGGTCGTCGCCGAACGCGAGGCGCACTCCGAAGCTGACGCCTCCGAACAGGACGGCGACGCGGCACGTATCCCTCACCAGGCGGGCCCCGGAGCCGGCGGTGTCAACGCGTCGGCGTTCGAGTCACCCGGGTTCCCCGCGCCGTCGGGACCCCATGACCAGGCGTACGGACAGGACGGAGGCCAGGCGTGAGCAACGAAGCCGCCACCGCGACCACCGCCGCGGAGGCCGCACCCGCTCCCGAGCAACTGCCGCACGGCCTCGGCGCCTCCCTGCCGGCCGCCGACACCCGCGCCAAGACCGAGGGCACGTTCCCGTACGCGGCGGACCTGTGGGCCGAGGGCCTGCTGTGGGCCGCCGTACTGCGCTCCCCGCACCCGCACGCGCGCATCGTGTCCATCGACACCTCCCACGCGCGTGAGATGCCGGGCGTACGGGCCGTCGTCACCCACGAGGACGTTCCGGGCACCGCCCGATACGGGCGCCGCAGCGCCGACCGGCCCGTGTTCGCCTCCGAGGTCGTGCGCCACCACGGCGAGCCCATCGCAGCCGTCGCCGCCGACCACCCGGACACCGCGCGGATGGCCGCCGCGGCCGTCATCGTCGAGTACGAAGTACTCGACCCGGTGACCGACCCCGAGCTGGCCTTCGAGGCCGAGCCGCTGCACCCCGACGGCAACCTGATCCGGCACATCCCGCTGCGGCACGGCGATCCGGACGCGGCCGGCGAGATCGTCGTCGAGGGCCAGTACCGCATCGGCCGCCAGGATCCGGCCCCCATCGGCGCCGAGGCCGGCCTCGCCGTGCCCCGCCCCGACGGCGGCGTCGAGCTCTACCTCGCCTCCACCGACCCGCACGCGGACCGCGACACCGCCGCCGCCTGCTACGGCCTCGAACCCGAACGCGTCAAGATCGTCGTCACCGGGGTCCCCGGCGCCACGGCCGACCGCGAGGACCAGGGCTTCCAACTCCCGCTGGGCCTGCTGGCGTTGAAGACCGGCTGCCCGGTGAAACTCACCGCGACGCGCGAAGAGTCCTTCCTGGGGCACGCGCACCGCCACCCGACTCTGCTGCGCTACCGGCACCACGCCGACGCCGAGGGCAGGCTGGTGAAGGTCGAGGCGCAGATCCTCCTCGACGCGGGCGCGTACGCCGACACGTCCTCCGAGGCCCTCGCGGCCGCCGTCGGCTTCGCCTGCGGCCCCTATGTCGTCCCGAACGCCTTCATCGAGGGCTGGGCCGTACGCACCAACAACCCGCCCTCCGGCCATGTGCGCGGCGAGGGCGCGATGCAGGTGTGCGCCGCGTACGAGGCCCAGATGGACAAGCTGGCGAAGAAGCTGGGCATGGACCCTGCGGAACTGCGCCTGCGCAACGTGATGGCCACCGGGGACGTACTCCCGACCGGCCAGACGGTGACCTGCCCGGCCCCGGTGGCGGAGCTGCTGCAGGCCGTCCGCGACTTCCCGCTCCCCCCGCTGCCCAAGGACACCCCCGAGGACGAGTGGCTGCTGCCCGGCGGCCCCGAGGGCGCGGGCGAACCGGGCGCGGTGCGGCGGGGCGTGGGCTACGGCCTGGGCATGGTGCACATGCTCGGCGCGGAGGGTGCCGACGAGGTCTCCACCGCGACGGTCAAGGTCCAGGACGGCGTGGCGACCGTGCTCTGCGCGGCCGTGGAGACCGGCCAGGGGTTCACCACGCTGGCCCGCCAGATCGTCCAGGAGACCCTCGGCATCGACGAGGTGCACGTCGCGCCCGTCGACACCGACCAGCCGCCCGCCGGCGCGGGCTGCCGCGGTCGGCACACCTGGGTGTCCGGCGGTGCGGTGGAGCGCGCGGCCAAGATGGTCCGCACCCAGCTGCTGCAGCCCCTGGCGCACAAGTTCGGCATGTCCACCGAGCTGCTCCAGATCACCGACGGCAAGATCACCTCGTACGACGGTGTCCTGTCGACCACCGTCACCGAGGCGATGGACGGCAAGGAACTGTGGGCCACGGCCCAGTGCCGACCCCACCCGACGGAGCCGCTGAACGAGGCCGGTCAGGGCGATGCCTTCGTCGGCATGGCGTTCTGCGCGATCCGCGCGGTCGTCGACGTCGACATCGAACTCGGCTCGGTACGGGTCGTGGAGCTGGCGCTCGCCCAGGACGTCGGCCGGGTCCTCAACCCGGCCCAGCTGGCCGCCCGTATCGAGGCGGGCGTGACGCAGGGAGTGGGCATCGCGTTGACGGAGAACCTGCGCACCGCGCGCGGGTTGATCCGCCACCCCGACCTGACGGGGTACGCCCTGCCGACCGCCCTGGACGCCCCGGACATCCGGATCGTCAAGCTCGTCGAGGAACGCGACGTGGTCGCCCCCTTCGGCGCGAAGGCCGTCAGCGCGGTCCCGGTGGTCACCTCCCCGGCCGCCATCGCCTCCGCCGTACGGGCCGCCACGGGCCGCCCGGTGAACCGGCTGCCGATAAGACCGCAGGCCGCCGTGGTGACCGACCGGTGACCTTGCCGGGTGGCGTGTCCTTCGCGTGAGGGGCGTCGTCCGCATCACCGGCGATGGGGTACCTCCCATGCCCTTTAGGCAGTGGGGGAGGCGTCCGGCAAGTCGACCGTGGCGCAGGCGCTGGCGAGCGGCTGCCGCGGGCAGCACATGTGCGTGGTGATGTCTTCCGCCGCATGATCGTGTCCGGGCGCGAGGAGTACGTCCCCAGGACGTGGTGCCGGGCCGGGAACTGACCTCGTACGTCGTCTGGTGCACACGCGGCCCCTGGACGTCGTCGTACTGGCTCCGAGTCCCGAGGCCGTGGCGGCGCGGGCGAAGACGGGCTACGGCGCGTGGACGGTCGAGGACCTGGACGGGGCGCTGCGTGCGGGCACCCCCGGCTCGGACCGTGGCTGGACAGCTCGGAGCTGACGGTGGGGGAGACGGTGGACGCGATCCTCGCGGGGCGGGAACGGGCGAGGGTGCGCTGAGCGTCCTGTGGTCCGGGGCGTTGTCAGTGGCGGGGCGTACTGTTCTGAGCAGTGGGAGCGGCTGCCGGAGTCGTCCGGCGCAAGGGCGCATGCCCGGTCGCGCCCCACACGGGGACTGTGAGCAGACACATGCGCCGAGGCACATGTGACGAAGCACATGCGGGGGAAGCAATGAGCACGACCGGTGCCGCCACGGCGGTGATCACGCTGACCGAGGACCAACTCGATCCGTACGTCACGCACGGGGCGACGCGCCGCTGGCTGACGGGGCCCGGACTGCCCGGCGACAGCGGCCTGTTCACCTTCGAGGAGCTGGTCCGGGAGGGCCTGCGGACGGTCGGGGACTCCACCGGCGACCCCGACGGCCGCCTGGCGGCGGAGCTGCGGGACCAACTGGTCATAGGGGCGCTGCTCGACCCCCGGGGCCTGGAGACGGAGTCGGTGCTGCTGGACGGCGCGACGGGGGAGGTCGCGACGACGTACTTCCTGCACGACCGTCCCGACCTGATGGACAGCCGCCCGCTGGCACCGTCGCTCGGCACGCTGGTGCGGTTCGCGACGGCGGCGGACGAACTGGCGGGGCTGCGCGGCCAGTTCGCGTCCTACGCCGGCCGTTTCGGCCCGAAGGCGGCGGCGGAGGCGTCACGCCATCTGCTGGCCGTGTTCGAGGAGGGCACGGACGGCGAGGTGCCGCCGTTCTGGAAGATGGCGGCCCTGATCCGCCCCCTGTCCCTGGTAGCGGGTCCTGGAACGGCCTCCGGACTTGCTCTCGACCTCCCGACCCGCCTCCTGGACGGGGAGTTCGGCCACGGCAAGGTGTGGCGCTTCGAGGACGTCGACTTCCCCTCGACCCTCACGCACGAGCCGACCCGCCGCTTCCTGCGCGACACGGGCCTGCCGGAGGACGGCGTGTTCTTCCACCTCGACACGGACGTCCCCCTGCCGACCCTTGCCGAGCATTACGCCTACCAGGGCCCGGACGGTTTCGATCCCGCCCGGCTGCCGCACCGGGCCTCCCACCTGATACGGCTGGGCAACCTCATCGAGGACAACAGCCTGGTGGTGGACGGCGAAACGGGCGCGGTCCTCAACTGGAGCGAGTCCGAAGCCACCCTGTACCCACTGAACACGGACGTCTCCACCCTGGCCTTCACCCTCTGGCTCCTGCACCGCGAGAGGTCCATCGACGAGGACCTGGCGGGCGAACTGACGACGGATGCCTACGACCAACTGGCCTCGACGATGATCCACACCCTGTCGGCCATCGACCCGACCACCCTGACGACGGAGCCGGGCCGGCACTACTGGACGGAGGCGTTCCAGGACGAGGCGGGCGGGGTCCTGTGACCGCGAGGGGGAGTTCGGGACAGGCGGCCGGAACACGCTGAGGGCGGCACCCTCAGCGGGTGCCGCCCTTTGGTTGCCTCGTCGAGGCCATTGAGGCCGTGGCGGGAATTGAACCCACGTACCTCGCTTTGCAGGCGAGTCCCTAAGCCACTCGGGCACACGGCCGGGTCGATGCGGAGCGCCTGGCTCCGTTCCGAACTCGGTGAAACGACCGTACGGCGGGGCCGGGAGGGGGCTCAAGGGAAACACGGGGGCTGCAACGGGACTGCCATACGGCGTTCATGAAAGGGCGGCGGCCGACGGGGCCGGGGCGCATCCGGTGGCGTTCGCGGCTCAGGGCTGCGTGCCCAGGCTGAGCGGTACCAGTCTGGCCCCAAGGGGTGGTACTGTTTTGGTATGGCTATGAACCTGCGTCTCCGCGACGACCAGACGGAAGCCCTGAAGCTGCGCGCTGAAGAGGAGGGAACCAGCATGCACGCCATACTGCTGAGGGCCGTGGACGACTACTTGGCCAGGACGGCTCACGAGGCGCTGGTTCGCAAGGCCGCCAAGGAGCAGACGGCCAAGTGGGCCGAGCTGCTGGAGCGGCTCAAGTGACGTATGTCTATCTGTCGGCCGAGGACGTCCTGGCCATCGCCGAGCTCGCCGTCGATGACCAGAACGTTGTCGTACGCGACGCCGGTCTGCTGGAGTCGGCCGTGCATCGCCCCTCGGCCGCCATGTTCGGGCAGGAGGCGTACACCGATCTCTTCGACAAGGCCGCGGCGCTCCTGCAGTCACTCGCGATCAATCACCCCTTCGTCGACGGCAACAAGCGCACAGCGTGGACGTCCTGCGTTGTCTTCCTGGCGATGAACGACGTGCAACTACGACCGGACATCGATGCCGCCGAGCGTCTGGTCATCGGCGTGGCCACGGGCAGCCTGGACGAGGTCAAGGTCATCGCCGAGGCGCTGCAGAGCTTGGCCGAGTAGCCGATGTGACGTGAGTCCCACCCGCGGGCGTCGCGGCCTCGTCCGCGCGTTGACCCCGTCGGCCCGCCGGTAGGGTGGCCCGGTTGTCATACCCAGCCGAGCCGCCCGACCACCCCACGGAGACCGTGACTACCACCGCCGCCAGCTCTGCCTCGCACTCCCACCATCTCTCTCCCGCCTTCCCCGGCCGCGCCCCCTGGGGCACCGCCAGCAAGCTGCGTGCCTGGCAGCAGGGGGCGATGGAGAAGTACGTCCAGGAGCAGCCCCGCGACTTCCTCGCCGTGGCCACCCCCGGCGCCGGCAAGACGACCTTCGCGCTGACGCTCGCCTCCTGGCTGCTGCACCATCACGTCGTGCAGCAGGTGACCGTGGTCGCGCCGACCGAGCATCTGAAGAAGCAGTGGGCGGAAGCGGCGGCGCGCATAGGCATCAAGCTGGACCCCGAGTACAGCGCGGGCCCGCTCGGCAAGGACTACCAGGGCGTGGCCGTCACGTACGCCGGTGTCGGTGTGCGGCCCATGCTGCACCGGAATCGGGTGGAGCAGCGCAAGACGCTGGTCATCCTCGACGAGATCCATCACGCCGGTGACTCCAAGTCCTGGGGCGAGGCCTGCCTTGAGGCCTTCGAGCCGGCCACGCGGCGGCTCGCGCTCACCGGTACGCCCTTCCGCTCCGACACCAATCCCATCCCCTTCGTGACGTACGAGGAGGGCAACGACGGGATCCGGCGGTCCGCCGCCGACTACACCTACGGCTATGGGAACGCGCTCGCCGACCATGTCGTACGGCCCGTCATCTTCCTCTCCTACAGCGGCAACATGCGCTGGCGCACCAAGGCCGGTGACGAGATCGCCGCCCGGCTCGGCGAGCCCATGACCAAGGACGCGATCAGCCAGGCCTGGCGCACCGCCCTCGACCCGCGCGGCGAGTGGATGCCCAGCGTGCTGCGCGCCGCCGACCAGCGGCTGACCGAGGTCCGTAAGGCCATCCCGGACGCGGGCGCGCTCGTCATCGCCTCCGACCAGGACTCCGCACGGGCCTACGCCAAGCTGATCCGCGAGATCACCGGCAACAAGGCGACCCTCGTCCTCTCCGACGACGCCGGCGCCTCGAAGCGGATCGACGAGTTCAGCGGGAGCAACGACCGCTGGATGGTCGCCGTCAGGATGGTGTCGGAAGGCGTCGACGTGCCACGCCTCGCGGTCGGTGTGTACGCCACCACCATCTCCACCCCTCTCTTCTTCGCCCAGGCCGTCGGGCGCTTCGTGCGTTCGCGGCGGCGCGGCGAGACGGCGTCCGTCTTCCTCCCCACCGTCCCCGACCTCCTCACCTTCGCCAACGAGATGGAGGTCGAGCGCGACCACGCCCTCGACAAGCCGAAGAAGGAGGGCGAGGAGGACCCGTACGCCGAGTCCGAGAAGGAGATGGAGGAGGCGAACAAGGAGCAGGACGAGGACACCGGTGAGCAGGAGGAGTTCTCCTTCGAGGCACTGGAGTCCGACGCCGTCTTCGACCGGGTGCTCTACGACGGCGCCGAGTTCGGCATGCAGGCCCACCCGGGAAGCGAGGAGGAGCAGGACTACCTCGGCATCCCGGGGCTCCTCGAACCCGACCAGGTGCAGCTTCTCCTGCAGAAGCGGCAGGCCCGGCAGATCGCCCACAGCCGCAAGAAGCCGGACGCCGAGGCGGACCTGCTGGAGCTGCCCGCCGAGCGCCGGCCCGTCGTCTCGCACAAGGAGATGATGGAGCTGCGCAAGCAGCTCAACACCATGGTCAGCGCCTACGTCCACCAGAGCGGCAAGCCCCACGGCGTCATCCACACCGAGCTGCGCCGCACCTGCGGCGGTCCGCCGAGTGCCGAGGCCACCGCCGGACAGCTGCGGCAGCGCATCGCCAAGGTGCAGGAGTGGGCCACGCGCATGCGGTGAACGGCCGTTGTGTGCCGGAGCTGTCGCGCCGTACGTATCGGGACATACGCAGGTACTCCCTCCCCGTATGTGCCCGGATTCTGGACGGAGACTTCCGCTCAGCGAACCCCCTTCGCTACTGTCCGGCTACGCACACGCCCCGTGGCAGCGCCGCCGCGGAGCGCAGCCGTGAAGCGACGCGGCCCGGCAGCGGCCGGGCCGCCGGCCGATCGGCGGCCTCTGTTGCGCGTCATCGACGGGACTCGGTGACGCACCGCCGCGCGGAGGTCGCCGACCTCACCACTTGGAGGAGTGGGCGTCGTGACCGCGGAGACCTCTCAGACGCTCGACCGGGGACTGCGAGTCCTCAAGCTGCTGGCCGATACGGACCACGGGCTGACCGTCACCGAGCTATCCAACAAACTGGGCGTCAACCGGACCGTGGTGTACCGGTTGCTCGCCACGCTGGAACAGCATGCCCTCGTACGGCGTGACCTGGGTGGCCGCGCCCGGGTCGGGCTCGGGGTGCTCAGGCTCGGCCGGCAGGTGCATCCGCTGGTACGGGAGGCCGCGTTGCCGGCGCTCCGGTCGCTGGCCGAGGACATAGGCGCGACGGCCCATCTGACCCTGGTGGACGGGGCGGAGGCGCTGGCCGTGGCCGTAGTCGAGCCGACGTGGACGGACTATCACGTGGCGTACCGGGCCGGGTTCAGGCACCCCTTGGACCGGGGCGCCGCGGGCAAGGCGATCCTTGCCGCGCGGGCCAAGCCGACGGGGGACTGCGGGTACACGCTGACCCATGGGGAGTTGGAAGCGGGGGCCAGTGGCGCCGCGGCGCCGCTCCTCGGCGTCACGGGGGTCGAGGGTAGCGTCGGTGTGGTGATGCTGGCCGACGCGGTTCCGGAGCGGGTCGGGCCGCGGGTGGTGGACGCGGCCCGGGAGGTTGCCGAAGCCCTTCGCTGAGCCGCCACCGGGTTGGCCGATGGGCCAAATCGCTCCCGGCACCTCTGGCCGATCCTCTCACCGCTGTCCGCCCGTCCGCCCGCATCATCAGGGGCCAGGCAGCGCAACAGCGGAGAGGACGACCAGTGGACGCAGTCAGCAATCGGGCCGGGGTCGGGCAGCAGACAGGCCCGCTCGACCTCACCGCGGATGTCGTCGCCCTCACCCGCGCCCTGGTCGACATCCCCTCCGAGAGCGGGCAGGAGGGCCGGATCGCGGACGCCGTCGAGGCCGCCCTGCGGCCCCTTCCGCATCTCACCGTCGAGCGGACCGGCAACTCGGTTCTCGCGCGCACCGACCTCGGCCGACCCCAACGAGCGCTCCTCGCAGGGCACTTGGACACCGTCCCGGCCGCCGGAAACCTGCCTTCCCGGCTCCACGACGACCGCGTCCACGGCCTCGGCGCCTGCGACATGAAGGGCGGCGTCGCCGTCGCCCTCCGCCTCGCGGCCACCGTCCCGGCCCCCACCCGCGACCTCACGTACGTCTTCTACGAGTGCGAGGAGGTCGAGGGCGACCGCAACGGGCTGCACCGGATCGCCGCCGAGCGGCCCGAGCTCCTGCGAGCGGACCTGGCGATCCTCATGGAACCCTCCGACGCGGGCGTCGAGGCCGGCTGCCAGGGCGTCCTCACCGCCGACATCGTGGTGCGCGGCGCCCGCGCCCACACCGCCCGCTCCTGGATGGGCGTCAACGCCGCGCACCTCGCCGCCCCCGTCCTGCAGCGGCTCCACGACCACACGCCCGAGCGGGTCGTGATCGACGGGCTGGAGTACCGGGAGGGGCTGAGCGCGGTCGCGGTACGCGCCGGGGTCGCCGGGAACGTCGTACCGGACGAGTGCGTGATCACCGTCAACTCCCGCTTCGCGCCCAGCCGTTCGCCGCAGGAGGCGGAGGAGTACGTGCGCGGACTCTTCCCCGAGTACGAGGTCCGCGTCACCGAAGTCGTGCCGGGCGCCCTCCCGGGGCTGGACCGCCTCGCTGGTCTCGTCTCCGCGCTCGACGCCTCACCCCGCCCCAAGCTCGGCTGGACGGACGTGGCCCGCTTCGCCGCGCTCGGCACGCCCGCCCTCAACTACGGCCCCGGAGACCCGACGCTGGCGCACACGGCAGGGGAGTATGTGCCGGTCGAGCACCTGCGCACCTGCGAGGAGCGCCTCAGGAAGTGGCTCCTTCAGGCCCTTTGAGCCCCGCCAGCGTCCTCAACTGGAGCCACAGCACCAGCCGTTCGTCGGGGTCGTCGAGGTCGATCCCGACGTGCTGCTGTGCCTGCTTCAGACGGTAACGGCAGGTGTTCGGGTGCACGGCGAGCAGCTTCGCCGCGCCCGCCATGTCGCAGCCCGCGTCGAACCAGCTGACCAGCGTGCGCGCGTACTCGGTGCCGTGCTGCTCGTCGTACGCCAGCACCCGACGCCACGCCCCCGCGCTCAGCTCCCGCCGCTCGCCCAGCACTTCCGCGAGCCGCAGCAGCGTCACCCGCGGGCGCACCTCGTCCACCGTCGCCACCGGCAGGTCGGGTCCGAGCACCCGCAGCACCAGCTCGGCGTCCTCCCGCGAGCCCACGACCTCCGCCGGCCCTTCCACCACCCCGCCCAGCGCCGCCCGCACCGGCACCCGCAGTGACTGTCCGGCCCGCGCCACGATGTCCTCCGCCAGCCTCTTGTGCCGTGCGCCCGGCCCGGGCAGGACCGCGTACACCACCCCGTCGACCAGCACGCACCCGTGCCGCCCGTAACGGGCCTCGCACTGCAGTCGTACGACGTCCAGCAGGCGCAGGGCGGTCTGCTCGGCGTCCGGGAGGCTCGCGGCGTCCAGTACGAAGGCAGCCACCCGGACCGCGCCCTCGAGTCCCAGCCGGTCGAAGGCGGTCGACGGGTCCGCCGTGCCGTCGAGCAGCCGGCGCAGCAGATCGCTGTTCTGGTGGCGGGCCAGTTCCTGCGCCGCCCGGGCCCGCAGCAGGAGCAGGGCCGCCGTGGAGGCACCCTGCGTCAGGGTCTCCTCGGCGTCGGGAGCGAGCGTGCCGTCGTCGACCACCCAGACCGAGCCGAGCGTCTCGCCGCCCGCGCGGACGGCGATCGCGAGACGCGGCAGGTCGCCCTCCCGGAGCGCGGGCATCCGTACCGGCCCGGGGGACGCGAACAGCGCCCGGTACTGCTCGCTGTTGGGTGTGCTGGCCGGCACCTGGAGGCCGAGGATGCTCTGCCGCCGGTCCTCGTCGACCGGCTGGCCCGGGACCGTGGAGTAGGCGAGGATCCGCTGGCGCGGGTCCTCCACGGCCGTCGCACCGCCGGTCGCCGCCGCGACCGCGTCCGCGAGTGCGAACAGGTCTCCGAGGCCGTTCACCGACGGTGCGGGCCGGGCCGCGATCGCCGAGGACAGCAGCAGGTGGACCTGGTGCCAGGCCGCGTCCTCGTCGACCGACAGCAGCGCGAGGCCGTGCGCCCCCGCCTCACCGACCGGCCCGTCCGGACCGCGTACGACAAGGCCGGTCATCCCGGCCTCCGCGGCCGTCCGGACGAGCGGACCGGCGGCCGCCGCCCGCACGCCGACGGCCAGCAGCAGCGCGCCCGGCGCATGCGGCATCGGGGCCTGGGCGTCGTACAGGAGCACCTCGGTGACCTGGGCGGCGAGCCCGTCAGGGGCCGTGTGCAGGCGCAGTGCGGGGCCGCCGACGACGTCCAGGAGGTCGCCGAGGGTGCAGGCGTCCATGGGGCTCCTCACGTGCGGGGTTGCGGCCGAACGATCGTGATTGGCCGATTCCGAAACGAACGTACGCATTCCTTGTGCAGACGCACAACCCGGAGGGGTCGCCTCCCCTCGAAACTCGACCCATGACCCTCGACCGCCCGCCCGGAGTGAGCATCCGCACCGTCCACGACGTCACCGGCCTCGCCGCCGTCGCCGACTACTTCAGCGAGGTCTGGCAGACCCCGCGCACCGCCCCGCCCTACCCGGCCGAAGTGCTGCACAGCCTCGTCCACGCGGGCGGCGCCGTGCACGCCGCGTACGACGGAACGCGGCTCGCGGGAGCGTCGGTCGCGGTGTTCGGGCCGCAGGGGGACGCGTACTCCCTGGTCGCCGCCGCCGACCGGGGGCTCGGGTACGCCGTGAAGCAGGCCCAGCGCGCCTGGGCCCTCGGCCTCGGCGCCCGCACCATGCGGTGGACCTTCGACCCGCTGGTCGGCCGCAACGCCCGCTTCAACCTCGCCAAGCTGGGCGCCACCGGCACCGAGTACCTCGTCGACTTCTACGGCCCCATGTCGGACGGCGTGAACGACGGCGACGAGAGCGACCGGCTGACGGTGACCTGGGAGCTGGCGGCGCCGACCCCCTCGTACGAGACCACCGACCGGGACACCGCCCCCGGCACCCACACCGCCCCCGACGGCGCGACGCTCGCCCGCCGTGACCCGGCCGGCCGGCACATCTGGTGCCGGGTCCCGGACGACATCGTCCGGCTCCGCGCCGCCGACCCGGAGCTCGCCCTGCGCTGGCGGTATGCCGTCCGTGAGGTGTTCACGGAGGCCTTTGCGCAGGGGTTCACGGCGACGGGGATGTCCCGTGACGGCTGGTACACCCTTTCGAGAGAGGCAGCGGCATGAAGCTGGCACGCGTGGAGATCGTCCATGTGGAGATCCCGCTGGTCACCCCGTTCCGTACGTCCTTCGGCACGATGACGACGAAGGACACCTTCCTGCTCCATGTCGTGACCGACGCGGCGGAGGGCTGGTCGGAGTTCGCCGCCGACCCGGAGCCGCGGTACTGCTCGGAGTTCGTGGCCGGTGCGGAGCTCGTGCTGCGGGACTTCCTGCTGCCGCGCATCGCCACCCTGCCGCAGCTCACCGTGGCCGCGCTCGCCCCCGCCATGGCGAAGATCAAGGGCCATGAGCTGGCGAAGGCCACCCTGGAGACGGCGGTCCTGGACGCGGAGCTGCGCTCGTACGGCATGCCGCTCGCCACCTACCTGGGCGCCGTGCGCGAGCGGGTCCCCGCGGGGGTCTCCGTCGGCATCAAGGATTCCGTCCCCGAGCTGCTGGACGACGTCGAGCGCTACCTCGCCGAGGGATACGTCCGCATCAAGCTGAAGATCGAGCCGGGCTGGGACGTGGAGCCGGTCCGGGCGGTCCGCGAGCGCTTCGGGGACGCGCTGCCCCTCCAGGTCGACGCCAACACGGCGTACACCCTCGCCGACGCCGAGCATCTGCGGCGCCTGGACGCCTTCGGGCTGCTGCTGATCGAGGAGCCCTTGGACGAGAACAACCTGTACGCCCATGCGCAGCTCCAGAGGCGTCTGCAGACGCCCGTCTGCCTCGACGAGTCCCTGCACAACGCCCGTGATGCCGCCTCCGCGATCGCGATGGAGGCGTGCCGGGTCGTCAATGTGAAGCCCGCGCGCGTGGGCGGCTATCTGGAGGCCCGCCGCATCCACGACGTGGCGCACGCGCACGGGGTGCCCGTGTGGTGCGGCGGCATGCTGGAGACGGGAATCGGCCGCGCCCCCAACCTCGCCCTGGCCGCACTGCCCGGCTTCACCCTCCCCGGGGACACCTCCGCCTCCAGCCGCTACTTCGCCGAGGACATCACCGAGCCGTTCGTCCTCAAGGACGGCCACCTGCCCGTCCCCACCGCGCCGGGGATCGGCGTCGAACCGCTGCCGGACGCACTGAGGCGGTTCACCAGGGAGAAGCGAGACCTGTACGTGAGCCGACCGACACCTGGCCGGAAGTGACCGTCACGTTAGATTGATCCCGTGCTCTCTCGCCTCACACGCCCCCAGGCCCTCGCCGTCTGCGCGCTGCCCGTCGTGGCGCTGATCGCCACCGCGGTCCTCGCGCCGCTGCCGTTCTCGCTGGCGCAGCCCGGGCTGACGGCGAACGTGCTCGGGGACAACAAGGGCACCCCGGTGATCACCATCTCGGGGGCGAAGACCCGGCAGACGAGCGGGCAGCTGCGGATGACGACGATCGAGGCGACCAACCCGGACGCGCATGTCTCGCTGAGCGATGTGATCAGTGCCTGGTTCGCCACGGACCGGGCCGTCATGCCGCACGACTCGGTGTATCCGAGCGGGCAGTCCACCAAGGAGATCGAGCAGCACAACAGCGCGCAGATGAAGCAGTCCCAGAACGCGGCGACCCGGGCCGCCCTGGACTATCTGCACCTCAGCGACAAGAAGGTCAAGGTCACGCTGAAGCTCGCCGACGTGGGCGGCCCCAGCGCCGGGCTGCTGTTCACCCTCGGCATCATCGACAAGCTGGACGGGAACGGCAGCGGCGGCGACCTCACGGCCGGGCGCACCATCGCCGGTACGGGGACCATCGACGGCGACGGGACGGTCGGCGCCGTGGGAGGCGTGGCCCTCAAGACGCAGGCCGCGCGCCGGGACGGCGCGACCGTCTTCCTCGTCCCGAAGGCCGAGTGCTCCGACGCCAAGTCCGAACTGCCCAAGGGCCTGCGGCTGATCCCGGTGACCACGTTGAGGGGTGCGGTGAACGCACTGGTGGCGCTGGAGACGGGCAAGGGGTCCGTCCCCAGCTGCTGATTCAGTCGGTGTCCTCCAGGGGGTGCCGCCAGCGGAGGCCGGGGAAGCGGGCGAAACCGCGGTCGACCGAGTACAGCGTGGCCCCGTGCTCTATGGCGAGGGCGGCGAAGTAGGCATCCGGTACGAGGCTCCCGCGAGCCCCGGCCTTGAGGCACAGGCGCTCGAAGATCTCCCGGTGCCGGGGCCCTTCCTGGACCGGCGTGGCGACCGGTGCGCTGCGCACGTCCCGGAGGAACTCCAACGCTCGCTCCGGCTCGCTCGGCGGCTGGTAGATCCGCTGGTGGGTGACGATGCGCAGGAAGCCGCTGTCGATCACACCGTTGTACCCGACGGGTTCGTCGCCCCGCAGCCGCTCGATGAGCCATGCGTGGTAGCGGTCGTGGTCCTTGGCGTCCTCGCGGAACGCGTACACGAGGACGTTCACATCGCAGATGATCATTCGAGGCCGTCCATGAGGTCGCGCACGGACGCGTTGTCGTCGAGATTGACGCCGGGGCGCACCCCTCTGCCGCCGGGATCAGTGGTGAGCTTGACGATGTTCTGCGCCGCCGCCACATCCCGCGCGAACGACGCCCGCAGCGCGTCCTCTATCACCGCACTGACCGTGACGCGTCTGCGCGCCGCCCGCAGTTTGGCTTCCTGGATCAGGTCCTCGGAGAGGTCGACTGTTGTCCTCATGCATACGAGCGTAAGGCGACTGCATCATGATGCGCCAGGATGAATCGATGATGCGCACGGTTGACCTACTTCACGAAACCCTCCGCCTTCATCCACCCCAGCGCCACCTGATGCGGATCCTCCCCGTCCACATCCACCTTGGCGTTCAGCGTCCGCGCCACCGTGTTGTTCAGCCTCTTCGTCACCGGGTCCAGGACCTCGGCGATCGCCGGCCACTTCTTCAGGGTCTTGGTGTTGATCTCCGGCGCCACGTTGTAGTTGGGGAAGAACTTCCTGTCGTCCGCCGTCACCGCCAGGTTCATGGACTTGATGCGGCCGTCGGTGGTGAACACCTCGCCGTAGGTGCAGCTCCCCTTCTGCACCTGGGTGTAGATGATCCCGGTGTCCATCTGGGTGACGTTCTTCGCGGGCACGCTCATCCCGTACGCCTTCTCCATGCCCGGCAGCCCGTCCGTCCGGTTGGCGAACTCGCTCTCCACACACAGGGTCACCGCGCCCGGGTTCTTCTTCGCCAGCGCGGCCACGTCGGACAGCGTCCTGGTGCCGTACTTCTTGAAGTTCGCCTGGTTCATCGCCAGCGCGTAGGTGTTGTTGAGGGACGAGGGCGGCAGCCAGGTCAGGCCGTGCTCGAGGTCCGCGTCGTGCACCGCCTGCCACTGCTTGTGCGGGTCGGGGATCGGCTCGCTGTTGCCCTGGTACGTGATCCAGGCGGTGCCCGTGTACTCGTACATGGCGTCCACGTCGCCGGTCCTGACCGCCTCGCGTGCGCCGATCGAGCCCTGGACGCCGGTGCGGTCCAGGACATCCGCCCCGGCAGCCTGGAAGGCGATGCCCATCATCGCGCCGAGAATGAGCTGCTCGGTGAACGACTTGGACGTGACGGTCAGATGGGCGCCGTCGAGCGGCCTGCCGTGTCCGACGGAGCCGGGCTGCACGGCGTCGACCATGGGGGAGCCGCTCTGCAGCCCGCACCCTGACGCGGTCACCAGGACGGGGATCAGCAGCAGACAGGTGGACCGCCGACTCATGTCCCCACCTCCAGCCCCCGTGGTCGCAGCAGGAGTTCCGCCAGTGACGCCAGCCAGTCCACCAGCAGTGCCAGGACGACCGTGAGGATCGAGCCCAGCACCAGCACCGGCATCCGCTGGTTGGTGATGCCGGTCGTGATCAGCACGCCCAGGCCGCCGCCCCCGCCGAAGGTCGCCAGGGTCGCCGTGCCGACGTTCAGGACCAGTGCCGTACGGACGCCCGCGAGGATCAGCGGTACGGCCAGCGGGAGTTCGACCCTGGCCAGCACCCCGAGAGGGGACATACCGATGCCGCGGGCCGCCTCGAGGAGCGTCGGGTCGTTGGCCTTCAGGCCGGCGATCGTGTTGGAGAGGACCGGGAGCACGGCGTAGATGATGATGCCGATCAGGGCCGCCTTCGTGCCGGTGCCCAGCCAGATCACCAGCAGGGCCAGCAGGCCGATCGCTGGGGTCGCCTGCCCCATGTTGGCGATCGCCATCGCCACCGGGGTGCCTCTGCGGAACGCCCTGCGGGTGAGCAGCACGCCCAGCGGGATCGCGATGATCAGCACGAAGAAGGTGGAGATCACGGTGAGCTCGACGTGCTGCCACAGGGCCTTGGAGACCTGGCCGCCCGAGAGCGCGTTCTCGGAGATCGAGTCGAGGTCGGCCTGCCGGAACCACAGCCAGGTCGCGAGCAGGACGGCGACGAGCACGGCGGGCAGGAAGGTCAGCTTCTGCCAGGTGATGCGGGGCTTCGGGGGACTCGGCGGGGGCGGTGGGGTCTCGCCCTCCTGCGCAGGCTCCTCCTCTTCCAGCCCGGGTTCCTCCAGTTCGGGGGTGGTCATGCCTTGGTCACCCCTCCCGGGCCCTCCTGCTCGGCGTGTGTCTGGGCGGCCCGCAGCTCCTCCAGCTCGTGCCGGGCCTCCAGCGCCTCCAGCCGGTCCGCCTCCATCAGCTCGTGCACGGAGTTCATGAGCGTCTCCACGTCGACGACACCCTCGTACTCGCCGCGCCGCCCGGTGACCGCGACCCGCCCCGCGTTGTCGGTGAGGACCGCCTCCAGGGCGTCCCGGAGCGTGGCGTCCCTGGTCACCGTGTCGTTCACCAGCGTGCCCGCCCGGGCCAGCGAGCCCCGCGCCCGCATGAGGTCGCCGCGCCTGAGCCATTTGTAGGGGCGGCCGCGCTTGTCGAGCAGCAGGATCTCGTTGGTGCCGCTGCCGCGGAGCCGGTTGAAGATCTCCTGGAGCGGGTCGTCGAGGGTGACGGTCGGGTAGTCGGTGATCTCGACGTCCCGCACGCGGGTGAGGTTCAGCCGCTTCAGGGCGGCTCCCGCGCCCACGAAACCGGACACGAAGTCGTCCGCCGGGTTGGTGAGGATCGCCTCCGGGGTGTCGAACTGCGCGATGTGGGAGCGTTCGCGCAGCACGGCGATGCGGTCGCCGAGCTTGATCGCCTCGTCGAAGTCGTGCGTCACGAACACGATCGTCTTGTGCAGTTCGTGCTGCAGCCTGATCAGCTCGTCCTGGAGATGGTCGCGGGTGATCGGGTCGACCGCGCCGAACGGCTCGTCCATCAGCAGGACCGGCGGATCGGCCGCCAACGCCCGAGCCACACCCACGCGTTGCTGCTGCCCGCCCGACAGCTGCCGCGGATAGCGGGCGCGGAACTCGACCGGGTCGAGACCGACGAGGTCGAGCAGCTCTTCCACCCGGGAGCGGATCCGCACCTTGGGCCAGCCGATCATCTTCGGTACGAGGGCGATGTTCTGGGCGACCGTCATGTGCGGGAAGAGCCCCGCCGACTGGATCGCATAGCCCACCCTGCGGCGCAGCTTGACCGGATCAATGTCGGTCACGTCCTCACCGTTGATCCGGATGCGACCCCCGGTCGGCTCGATCAACCTGTTGATCATCTTGAGTGTGGTCGACTTACCGCATCCGGACGGGCCGACGAAGACGACGAGCTCGCCCGCCTTGATCTCCATGTTGACGTTGTCGACAGCGGGGCTGGGGTTGCCCGGATACCGCTTGGAGAGGTGCTCCAGCTCGATCGTCGCCCCATGGGTGGCCTCAGGCACGGATCCCCCTGGGGATGGTCAGCCGTCCGATCAGGACGTACGCGGCGTCGAACAACAACGCGAGGACGATGATCCCGATGGTGCCCGCGAGGACCTGGTTGAGCGCGTTCTTGCTGCCCAGCGAGCCGATGCCACGGAAGATCTCGTTGCCGAGGCCCGGCCCGGAGGCGTAGGCGGCGATCGCGGCGATGCCCATCAGCATCTGCGTCGAGACCCGGATCCCGGTCAGGATCGGCGGCCAGGCCAGCGGCAGCTCGACCCGGACCAGCCGCATCAGCCGGGACATCCCGATGCCCCGCGCCGCGTCCACCAGCGACGGGTCGACCCCGCGCAGGCCCACGATCGAGTTCCGCACGATCGGCAGCAGCCCGTACAGCGTCAGCGCGATCACCGTGGGCGGCACGCCCAGCCCCACGATGGGGATGAGCAGACCGATCATGGCGAGCGAGGGAATGGTCAGGATGGTCGACGTGGACGTGGTCGCGAGGCTGCCGGCCCAGGTGCTGCGGTAGGTGACGATCCCGATCAGCACGCCGATCACGGTCGCCACGACCATGCACTGGAAGACGGCACTGGCGTGCTGGTAGGCGTCGGTGAGCAGCTGCTGGTGCCGGTTGCCCACGTACTCCCAGAAGCTCACCCGCTCACCCCCGGCCGTCGGCTAGGTCCTCTCGACGTCCTGGGCCGCCTGTTCCACCAGCGGGATGATCCGCAGCGGAACCGGGTTCTCCATCACGATCGCGGTGGCGGCCCGGACAATGCCATCAAAACCGACGACCAGGTCGATGACCCGCTGGAGATCGGCGTTGGAGCGGGCCACCAGCCGGCACAACATGTCCCCGCTGCCGGTGGTGGTGTGCAGCTCGAGCACCTCGGGCACGGTCGCCAAGTGCGCCCGGACGTCGGCCCCTTGGCCCTGCCGGATCTGCAGGGTGGCGAAGGCGGTGACGGGATACCCGAGGGCCGCCGGGTCCACCTGCGGTCCGAACCCGCGGATGACGCCATTCGACTGAAGCCGGTCCAACCGCGCCTGCACCGTCCCGCGCGCCACCCCGAGCCGCCGGGACATCTCGAGGACCCCGATCCGCGGCTCCCGCGCCAGCAGCACGATGATCCGGCCGTCCAGACGGTCGATCGCCACAGACGCCTCCCTGGTGTGGTGGTCATCCTGTACAGAAACCCGGGGGATCCCTGCCGCTGACTGAACATATTGCCCAGCAGAAAAAGAAACTATTGCGCACCTTGCCGTACGGGGATGAGGCTGCCGCTATGACGCAGACCACACACCACACTCCCGACACCGCCCGGCAGGCCGACCCCTTCCCGGTCAAGGGAATGGACGCGGTCGTCTTCGCCGTGGGCAACGCCAAGCAGGCGGCGCACTACTACTCCACCGCCTTCGGCATGAAGCTGGTCGCGTACTCCGGACCGGAGAACGGCAGCCGCGAGACCGCGAGCTACGTCCTGGAGAACGGCTCCGCCCGCTTCGTCCTCACCTCCGTCATCAAGCCCGCCACCACCTGGGGCCACTTCCTCGCCCGGCACGTTGCCGAGCACGGCGACGGCGTGATCGACCTGTCCATCGAGGTCCCGGACGCCCGCCGCGCCTACGCCTACGCGATCGAGCACGGTGCGAAGAGCGTCGCCGAGCCGTACGAGCTGAAGGACGAGCACGGCACGGTCGTCCTCGCCGCGATCGCCACCTACGGCGAGACCCGCCACACCCTCGTCGACCGCTCCGGCTACGACGGCCCCTACCTCCCCGGCTTCGTCGCCGCCGCCCCCATGGTCGAACCGCCCGCCCAGCGCACCTTCCAGGCCATCGACCACTGCGTGGGCAACGTCGAGCTCGGCCACATGGACGAGTGGGTCGGCTTCTACAACAAGGTCATGGGCTTCACGAACATGAAGGAGTTCGTGGGGGACGACATCGCCACCGAGTACAGCGCGCTGATGTCGAAGGTCGTCGCCGACGGCACCCTCAAGGTGAAGTTCCCGATCAACGAGCCCGCCATCGCCAAGAAGAAGTCCCAGATCGACGAGTACCTGGAGTTCTACGGCGGCGCGGGCGTCCAGCACATCGCGCTCAACACGAACGACATCGTGCAGACGGTCCGCACCATGCGCGCCGCCGGTGTGGAGTTCCTGAACACCCCGGACTCGTACTACGACACCCTCGGCGAGTGGGTCGGCGACACCCGGGTGCCGATCGACACGCTGCGCGAGCTGAAGATCCTCGCCGACCGCGACGAGGACGGCTATCTGCTGCAGATCTTCACCAAGCCGGTCCAGGACCGTCCGACCGTCTTCTTCGAGCTCATCGAACGGCACGGCTCGATGGGCTTCGGCAAGGGCAACTTCAAGGCCCTGTTCGAGGCGATCGAGCGGGAGCAGGAGAAGCGCGGCAACCTCTGAGTAGTCTGGCCGCATGGCCAGGATCAACGACGTGGGCGGCACCCAGGGGTTCGGTCCGATCGACACCACCGACGACTCCGAACCCTTCCACGCCGACTGGGAGGCGCGGGTCGTCGGGCTGTTCAACACCCTGCGCAAGCAAGGGCTGTTCAACACCAACGAGTTCCGTGACGCGATCGAGTCGATGCCGCCGGGGGAGTATCTGGCGGCCTCGTACTACGAGCGCTGGTTCACGGCGATCGTCGCCCTGCTGGAGCGCAAGGGCGTGATCGAGGCGGGTGAGCTGGATGGCTGAGGGCCGCTTCGCCCCGGGCGCCCGCGTCCGCACCTTCCTCCACGACCCGCCCCACCACACCCGGCTGCCCCGCTACGCGCGCGGCAAGCGGGGCGTGATCGTCGAGCCCGAGGGCCCGGACGAACTCCCCGACATCAGCGCGCGGGGCCGCGGGGACGCGCCCGTCGAACAGATCTACGCGGTCCGCTTCGAGGCCCGCGACCTGTGGGGCGAGGGCGACCACCAGGTCGTACTGGACCTGTGGGAAAGCTATCTGGAAGAGGACCGTGACGATGAGCGGTGACCACGCCGACGCGACCATCGCGCGCCGGGTGCGGCGCCTTGAGACCCTGCTGGAGGAACGGGGTGTCCTCACGGGCGAGTTGATCGACGAGGCGATCGACGCGTTCCTCGCCGAGTCGTCGCCGGCGAACGGCGCGCGGGTCGTCGCCCGCGCCTGGACCGACGCCGACTACCGGGCGCGGCTGCTGGCGGACGGCACCGCGGCGGTCCGCGAACTCGGCTTCATGGAGGGCTCGTACCAGCGGCTGAGGGTCGTCGAGAACACGGACACCACCCACAACGTCATCGTCTGCACCCTCTGCTCCTGCTACCCGCTGCGTCTGCTCGGCCCGTCCCCGAGCTGGTACAAGTCCGAGGCCTACCGCTCCCGCGTGGTGCGCGAACCCCGCGCCGTCCTGGCCGAGTTCGGCCTGGAACTGCCCGCCGACACGGAGATCACGGTGTGGGACTCCAGCGCGGAGACCCGCTACATGGTCCTCCCGCGCCGCCCCGAGGGCACGGACACCCTCGACGAGGCCCAGCTCGCGGCCCTGGTCACCCGCAACGCACTGATCGGAACAGCGGCCGTCTGACGAGCCGGTGGTCCTGGAGGCCCGAGCGGCCCTGGCGAAGCAGGCTGCGGTCCGGCAGCGCCCTCAAGGGGCGCGGGCTGTATTGATGTGCGGCTCCGCCGCGTGGGCGCGACCAGCCACGACGTGCCTGCAGACGATCGACGGCCGATCCGCCGCCTCGCTGCGGAGCCGCAACTCGGCACAGCCCGCAGAGCGCTTACTCGTCCTCGGCGCTCGGGCTCCCCGTCGGCACCGGCTCGTCCGGCGGCTCGCCCAGCGCCCCCAGCGCCTGCTTCGCCAGCGGTACCCGGAGCGGCGAGAAGTACGGGTTGATCCGCAAGGCCTCCTGCAGATGCCGCCGCGCGGGCCAGACCAGGTCCAGCTCCTGCTCGATCATGCCCCGGTGGTACGCGTACAGCGCACTGCGCACAGCGCCCCCGTGCGCCTTGTCCGTCGCCGCCATGGCGAACCTCAGCGCCCCCTTGTCGTCCCCGGCCATGTGCAGCGCCCACCCCAGCGCGTCCGCCACCTCGGTCCCCGGCTGCCGACGCCACTCGGCGCGCAGCAGCCGCACGGCCGTCCGCGCGTCCCCGTGGTCCGCCTCGAACACACCGCGCACCAGGTCGTCGTCCACACCGCCCGCCACCTCGTCCCGCACCCGGGCGCCCAGCACGTCGTACTCCGCGCGGGCGGCATCCGCCATCCCCAGCGACTCGTACAACTCGCCCAGCTCCAGGGCGTACTGGGGGCAGGGCTGCTTGTCGAGCGCCACCCGGTACGCGTTCAGCGCCTCCGTCGTGCGGCCCAGTGCCGCCAGCGTCCTGCCCTGCCCGGCCTGCGCGGCCCGCTGGTCGGGGTCGAGCCGAACCGCCGCCTGGAAGTGCCGGAGCGCCTCCTCCAGGTCCCCGCGCTCGAAGGCCAACTGCCCGGACCGCTCCAGCCATGCCGCCTGCTCGACCGGTGTGCCCGCGGCCGCCGCCGCGTCCGACAGGGCGGCCGCGGCGTCCTCCCGCCAGCCCCGGTCGCGGTAGAGGGCCGCGGCCCGCGCCCGCACGGCGGCCGCCCCCGGGTGCAGCTCCAGCAGCCGGTCCAGTGTCTTCTTGGCCGCCTTGTAGTCGCCGAGGCCGGTGTGGGCGTCGATCAGCAGTGGATACGTCGTCCACCGCTTCGGCGCGAGCTTCAGCGCCGCCACGCCCCAGGTCCGCGCCGACCGGAAGTCCCGGCGCGCGTCCGCCAGTGCCGCCATGCCCGCCCGCGCCGCCGCGTTCCCCTGCTCCCGGACCTTCAGCGAGGTCCGCAGCGCCCGCTCGGCCCGTGGATAGTTCGACGCGTCCGCCGTGCGCCGCCCCTGCTCGACATAGGCCGTCCCGAGCACCGCCCACGATTGCGCGTCCTTGGGGTGCGCCCGCACCCGGGCCTCGCGCCCCGCGATCAGCATGGCCAGGTCCGGCAGCGCGGCCGGCACCCCGGAGGTCACCGCCGTCAGCGCCTGCGCGCCCGGCGCCGGCGCGGGCGCCACCGGGCGGGGCACGGCCGGCCGCTCCCAGGGCCACAGCGCCAGCGCCCCGCCGAGCACCGCACACCCGGCGACGGCGGCGATCAGCACCCGCCGGACCGCACGCGGGCGGCGGCCCTCCGCTTGCTTCTCCATGGCGATCACTGTGCGTCATCGCCGTCCATACGACGAGCACATCCCGGCGTGCGTCCGGTGCCGTGGACGGGGTTCACACCGATGGCCCCGGGTGCGACGCTGTGATCATGAGCCGTATCGAAGCGCCTCGCGACGAAGCGACCGGCAACCTCGTCGACCGTCTGCTGGGCGGTCTGCCCGCCGAGGCCGTCCTGACCGACCCGGACGTCACGGCCTCCTACGCCAACGACATGGCCAGCTTCTGCCCGGCCGGCACCCCCGCGGTGGTCGTGCTGCCCCGCACGGTCGAAGAGGTCCAGCACGTCATGCGCATCGCCACCGAACTGCGCGTCCCGGTCGTCCCGCAGGGCGCCCGCACGGGCCTGTCGGGCGGCGCCAACGCCTCCGACGGCTGCATCGTGCTGTCCCTGACCAAGATGGACCGCATCCTGGAGATCAACCCCGTCGACCGCGTCGCCGTGGTCGAACCGGGCGTCATCAACGCGACCCTGTCCCGCGCGGTCGGCGAACACGGCCTGTACTACCCGCCGGACCCGTCCAGCTGGGAGATGTGCACGATCGGCGGCAACATCGGTACGGCCTCGGGCGGTCTGTGCTGTGTGAAGTACGGGGTCACGGCCGAGTACGTGCTCGGCCTGGAGGTGGTGCTGGCCGACGGGCGGCTCATGTCCACCGGCCGCCGCACGGCCAAGGGCGTCGCCGGCTACGACCTGACCCGGCTCTTCGTCGGCTCCGAGGGCTCGCTCGGCATCGTCGTCAAGGCGATCCTGGCCCTCAGGCCGCAGCCGCCGCAGCAGCTCGTGCTGGCGGCCGAGTTCGCGTCCGGCGCCGCCGCCTGCGACGCGGTGTGCAAGATCATGGCGGGTGGCCACGTACCGTCGCTGCTGGAGCTGATGGACCGTACGACGGTGAAGGCGGTCAACGACCTCGCGCACATGGGCCTCCCGGAGACCACCGAGGCCCTGCTCCTCGCGGCCTTCGACACCCCGGACCCCGCCGCCGACCTCGCCGCCCTCGGCGCGCTGTGCGAGGCGGCGGGCGCCACCCAGGTCGTCCCGGCCGACGACTTCGCCGAGTCCGAACTCCTCCTCCAGGCGCGGCGGTTGTCACTCACCGCGCTGGAAGCCGTCAGCGGTACGACGATGATCGACGACGTGTGCGTGCCCCGGTCCAGGCTCGGCGACATGCTCGAAGGCACCGAGCGGATCGCCGAGAAATACCAGCTCACCATCGGGGTCGTCGCGCACGCCGGCGACGGCAACACCCATCCGACGGTCTGCTTCGACGCCACCGACCCCGACGAGTCCCGGCGCGCCCGCGAGTCCTTCGACGAGATCATGGCGCTCGGGCTCGAACTCGGCGGCACGATCACCGGCGAGCACGGCGTGGGCGTCCTGAAGAAGGAGTGGCTGGCGCGCGAGATCGGCCCGGTGGGGGTGGAGATGCAGCGGGCGGTCAAGCAGGTCTTCGACCCGCTGGGCATCCTGAACCCGGGCAAGCTCTTCTGACAGCCGGACTGCGTCACTGGGCGAGCAGCTGGTCGAGCGCGGCGTCGATCCCCAGCTGCTCGCCCTCAGTCCCCGGGGGCACCACCCGCAGCGTCCGCTCCAGCCAGGCCGACACCTGAGCGGCCGGCGCCTCAAGGAGGGCGTCACCGTCGGGTGAACTCAGCGCCATCAGAACGACGCTGCGGCCCTCCGACTTGGTCGGCCACACCCGCACGTCGCCGTGCCCACAGGCCCGGAAGACGCCCTCCACCAGGAGGTCGCGGGAGAACGTCCAGTACACGGGGTTCTCGGAGTTGATGTGGAAGGTGACATGGACGGCGTACGGGTCGTCGGTGCGGTAGCCCAGCCGGGCCGGCACCGGAATGCTCCGCTCCGGCGACAGGATCAGTCTGAGCTCCAGCTCGCGTTCCACCACGGTGTAGTGCATGTCGTGCGGTTCCTCTCTCGGGCAGGTGTACGGGGCCCTGCGGGTGGGCCCGTACACGTGGAGAGAGGAGAGGGGCGCGAGCATTACGCGGGTTCGGAGAATTTTTTTCCGGACCTGTGAGGACGGTGCACGGCGTTGCCGGCTGTGCTTTCCCGGTGGCTGTGACATCAGCGGCTTCGCCGCGGGCCCCCGGACCCCCAGCCGAAAGATTCGTGGCGGCCCCCGAGCGCATCGGGTCCGACTCGTGTGAAGTACATGTACGAGGTTGCCCGGAAAGGGGTGGGACTGGCGGGACTGTCGGTGGGGGTTGCGCCCGTCTGATAGATGTGGAGGCCCCCATATTCACCCCCGAGCAGATACGGGACGACGGACATGAGCGCCCCAACCCCGGCACCCGGTGACAACAGGCCCCGCGAAGGGTATTACCCGGACCCGTCCATTCCCGGATATGTCCGGTACTGGAACGGTGCGTCCTGGGTTCCGGGCACCAGCCGTCCGGCCCCGACGGACGGCGAGTCGCTCGCCCCGCCGCCCGGCAGCGACCCGGCTCCGGTCGAGGAGACGGGACCGCACTTCTTCGACGAGGACCCCGTGCCGCAGTCGGCCCCGGCCCAGCACGGCAGCCGTCCCGAACCCGCGGCGGCCTGGGGCGCCGACAGCTCCCGGCAGTCCGGCTTCGGCGGCGACCAGGACCGCCGGGTGTCCTGGGGCAACCCGCAGTCCGCTGACCCGCGCCTCGCCGACGGCGCCCCCGCCCAGCCGGACGGCCAGGCGTCCCGCACCGACGGCACGGCGACGATCCCGCCCGCGAACCCGGAAGCGGACGCCCCGGCCTCCGGTGGCACCTTCGTCTTCCGCAGGCCGACGGCCCCGACCGGCGAGAAGGAGCACCCGGCAGCGGCCGGCCACGGCATCCCCGGCCCCGGTGGTCCCACGGCCGACGAGGGCACCATGACGTTCCGTGCGCTGTCCCAGCGCACGGGCAGGCAGGGCGGGGCGCAGAACGGCAGCACGGGGGCGCCCGGTTTCGGCGCGGGCAAGGCGGCCGCCGACCGCGCCGCAGCGGCGCAGCCGCAGCCCGCCCCCTCGGGCCCCCAGCAGGCCACCCCGGTGATCCCGCCGCAGGGCGGCGGCGCCCGGCCCGCAGCGGCCGCCCAGCCCCCCGCCGCGTCGGCGCCCGCCCCCGTCGCCACCCCCATGACCAGCGGGCCCGGCGGCGGCCAGCACTCCTGGGCGCAGCAGGTCCACCGGCTCGCGGGCGCCGACGAGGACCAGCCCGTGGCCCCCTGGAAGCCGCCGGTCGAGGACATCTTCCAGGCGGCCGCCATGCGCCAGGCGGCGGCCCGCCCCGCCGGTCTCGGCAAGCGGCTGGCCGCCCGGCTGCTGGACACCGTCGTCCTCGCAGGCGTCACGGCGGTGGCCGCCGTACCGCTCGGCGCCAAGGCGGTCGACCACGTCAACCAGAAGATCGACGAGGCCAGGCTCTCCGGCCAGACGGTGACCGTCTGGCTGCTGGACGGCACGACCTCGGTGTACCTGGGCATCGTCCTGGCCGTACTGCTCGGCTTCGGCGTCCTGTACGAGGTGCTGCCCACCGCCAAGTGGGGCCGCACCCTCGGCAAGAAACTGCTGGGCCTGGAGGTGCGGGACATCGAGGCGCACGAGCCGCCGACCTTCGGCGGGGCGCTGCGCCGCTGGCTCGCGTACAGCGTGCCCGGTCTGCTCGGCGTCGGGGTCGTGGGCGTCCTGTGGTGCCTGTTCGACCGTCCGTGGCACCAGTGCTGGCACGACAAGGCCGCGGGTACGTTCGTCGCGGGCTGACCGCATACGACGTATGCACCAGGTGATTCGGTACTCCGGACGGCCGTTCGCCGGATGCGGAGGCGGGAGGTTCGCGGTCCACTCGGGCCATGAGCAGCGAACCGCCCCCCGGATCCGGCGGACCGCCGGAGGACGACCCGTTCAGGAAGTCACCGTACGACGCCCCCGGCGGCGGCGGGCAACCCCCGCCGTACGGCGGTGACCCCTACGGCGGCGGCCAGTACCCCACCGACCCCCTCGCCGGTATGCCCCCGCTCGCCGACAGCGGCAGACGCACGCTCGCCCGGATCATCGACCTGATCCTCGTGGGCATCGTCGTCTGGCTGCTCACCTGGGCCTTCAACGTCCACGAGTACGACGTGAACGGCAACAACCTCTCCTACACCAAGTCCTTCGCGCAGTCGCTGATCGCCGCCGTGCTCTACATCGGCTACGACACGTATCTGATCAGCAGGACGGGACAGACGCTCGGCAAGAAGTGGCTGAGCATGCGCGTCGCCAACCTCGACAACGGCTCCACGCCCTCCGTACAGACCTCACTGACCCGCGCGGCGGTGCTGTGGATCCCGTTCGCGTTCTGCTGCGCGTGCATCTGGACCGCGATCGCGGGCGGCTGGAGCTACTTCGACCGCCCGTACAAACAGGGCCTGCACGACAAGGCCGCCAAGACCGTGGTGGTCAGCACCCATTGAGGCGGCAGGTCAGGACGCGGCGCGCTCGTGCACGGGCTCGGAGGCCGCTGCGGCGACCGTGGCCGGTACGGGGACCTCCTGCTCCGCCTCCACGGTCGCGGGCTGCCGGACCGCGACCACCTTCGGCCTGGGCAGTGGGACCGTCATGGCGACCAGAAGCCCGAGGGCGAGTGCCGCGCAGGCGATGACCGCGATCCCCACGCCCGAACTCGTCTGCGACAGCAGCAGCATGGCGAGCGTCGAGAAGATCACGGTGCACGAACCGTAGACGAGCTGGGCGGGCGTCGGACGAGGCATGGCAATCGTGTCCTCGGAAGTGGGGGTACACGGGGGAGTCGGCCTGGGTTTCTGCCGATTTCCGGGCAGTCCGCCAACCGACTCTAATCGCGTGCATGCCCGAGTGGAACGAACGGTAAGCGTGACCTAACCAACAGTGCCGGTGCACAGGGGGCGCACGGAGTCATGGCGTCCATCAAGTGGACGTTCGAACGCGCCGGTCAGGGTGTCCGCAAAGCGAACTTCAACTCCGCATAGTGTAATTGTTGTGTCCAAGTCAAGGTCTGTTTTTTCTTACCGACCTCTAGTCAAATTGCGTCACTTGACTTGCCACCTTGACCAAGAGGAACTCAAGTGACCCCAAAACCCTGGACGTTCAGAGCAACCGCGGTCGGCGTCGCGCTCGCGGCGGCCACCGCCACGTTCTCGACGTTCGCCATGGCCCAGGCCGCCGACCCGGCCGCGACGGCCACCCGTGACCGCCATGACCCGGCGGCGGTCAGGAGCATGGAGCAGGACGACCTCGACGGACCGCTCTCCAGGACCCGGGACGCCCAGCGCCAGGAGGCCCTGAGCCAGGTCATATCGGGGCAGGCCCAGGTCAAGGACCGGGGCGGTTCCCAGGTCGTCCAGCTGAAGGGCAGGAAGGGCGACCGCAAGTACGTGGAGCTGGGCCGGGAGAAGACCGACAAGATCTTCACGATCCTGGTCGAGTTCGGCGACCGAATAGACAGCACGTACGGCGGCACGGCGGGCCCCGCGCACAACCGGATAGCCCAGCCCGACCGGGCGAAGGACAACTCGACCGCCTGGCAGGCGGACTACGACCGGCAGCACTTCCAGGACCTCTACTTCGGCACCGGCACCGACTCCATGAAGTCCTTCTACGAGAAGCAGTCCTCGGGCCGCTACTCGGTGGACGGCGAGGTCGCCGACTGGGTCAAGGTCCCCTACAACGAAGCCCGTTACGGCAACAACGCCTGTGGCTCCACCAACTGCCCGAGCGTGTGGAACGTCGTCAGCGACGGCGTGAACGCGTGGGTCGCCCAGCAGAAGGCGGCCGGCAAGTCCGACGCCGACATCAAGACGGACCTGGCGAAGTTCGACCAGTGGGACCGCTACGACTACGACGGCGACGGCAACTTCAACGAGCCCGACGGCTACATCGACCACTTCCAGATCGTGCACGCCGGCGAGGACGAGTCCGCGGGCGGCGGCGCCCAGGGCAAGGACGCGATCTGGGCGCACCGCTGGTACGCGTTCGGCAGCGACACCGGTGTCACCGGCCCCGCGGGCAACAAGCTGGGCGGTGCGCAGATAGGCGACACCGGCATCTGGGTCGGCGACTACACCATCCAGCCGGAGAACGGCGGACTCGGCGTCTTCGCCCACGAGTACGGCCACGACCTGGGCCTGCCCGACCACTACGACACCACCAACGCCGGGGAGAACTCGACCGGTTTCTGGACGCTGATGTCCAACGGGTCCTGGCTCGGCCGCGGCGAGGACACCATCGGTGATCTGCCGGGCAACTTCAACGCCTGGGACAAGCTGCAGCTGGGCTGGCTGAACTACGACACGGCGAAGGCCGCGACGAGGTCGAAGCACAAGCTGGGTGTCGCCGAGTACAACACCAAGAACAAGCAGGCGCTCGTGGTCTCGCTGCCCGACAAGGCGGTCACCACCGACGTGGTCACCCCGGCACAGGGCGCGTCCCAGTGGTGGAGCGGCAGCGGCAACGACCTCAAGAACACCCTGACCCGGACGGTCGACCTCACCGGCAGGACCAAGGCCACCCTCACCCTCGACGGCTACTACGACATCGAGGCGGGCTTCGACTACCTCTACACCGAGGTGTCGACCGACGGCGGCGCCAACTGGACCCCGCTCGACGGCACGGTGGACGGCCAGGCCATCCCGCGCGACGGCAGCGGCAAGCCGGCGCTGACGGGCACGGTCGACGGCTACAGGAAGCTGTCGTACCCGCTGGACGCCTACGCGGGCCACAAGATCGGCCTGCGCTTCCGCTACCAGACCGACGGCGGTGTGGCGCAGAAGGGCTTCGCGGCCGACGAGATCACGGTGACCGCGGACGGCTCGGCGCTGTTCAGTGACAACGCCGAGAGCGCGGACCCGGGTTGGACGGCCACCGGCTTCTCCCGCATCGGCGCGTCCTTCACCAAGGACTACAAGCAGTACTACATCGCCGAGAACCGCCAGTACGTGTCGTACGACAGGACCCTGAAGGTCGGCCCGTACAACTTCGGCTTCTCGACGACCCGTCCGGACTGGGTGGAGCACTACCCGTACCAGAACGGCCTGTTGATCTGGAAGTGGGACACCTCGCAGCAGGACAACAACACCAGCCAGCACCCCGGTGTCGGCCTGGTCCTGCCCGTCGACTCGCACCCGACGGCGCTGAAGTGGTCCGACGGCACGCTGATGCGCAGCCGTATCCAGTCCTACGACTCGCCGTTCAGCCTGTACCGCACGGACGGCATCACGCTGCACAACGCGGACGTGGTAACGAAGCTCCCGTCCTCGAAGGGCGTGCCGGTCTTCGACGATCACGCGAGCACGTACTACGACGAAGCGACCCCCTTCGCCGGTGTCAAGATCACTGACACCAACACCAAGATCAGGATCGTCAAGGAGGCCAAGGACGGCTCGACGATCAAGATCGAGGTCGGGCCCGCGGTGAAGTAGTCGACATTTCCGCAGGTCAGAAGCGTATCGGCGGTGACCCCCTGGCGGGTCGCCGCCGATCGTGTTTAGGTGCGTCCTGTGCTTCCCTTATTGACACCGGTAACGACATCGACTCGCACGGGGGTGTGACTGCATGGCCGCAGGAGGTTTCTGCAAGCTGCCGACAGGCAGCGTGGTGGTGGCGCTGAACCTGCCCAGCCCCACCGCCGACGGCACGGGCTGCATACGCTTCCTCGTGCACGCACAGAACCGGGCGCGCGCCCTGACCAGGCTGCGCAACCTGGGCATGCGGGCGGTCTACCTGCGCGGCAACGCCGCCCCGCCGACCCCCGACGAGATCACCGCGGTCCTGCACCACCCCGACGGCCTCATATGGCGCACGGCACCCGACAACGGTGTCGTTCCGGGATCGGAACTCCCCCAGGAGCTGTGGCACCCGGTCAGGGCCCTGCTGAGGCGCCCGACGGCTCCGGCATGACCTGACGGCTTCGGTAGCGCCCCGTAAGGGGCGCGGGGAACGGCGCGACCAGCCACAACGGACCTGCAGGCGCCTGACGGCCTATCGCGGCACAGCGAGGCGTCAGGCAACCACGGGTTTCCCGGACAACTCCACACCCGCCGAGCGCAGCTCTTCGAGGGCCCGCTCGGTGGTGTCCTCGGCGACCCCCGCGGTCAGATCGAGCAGCACCTGGGTGCGAAACCCCTCCTTCGCGGCATCCAGCGCGGTGGCGCGCACGCAGTGGTCGGTGGCGATCCCGACGACGTCGACCTCGTCGACCTGACGGGCGCGCAGCCAGTCCGCGAGCTTCACGCCGTGCTCGTCGGCCCCCTCGAACCCGCTGTACGCCGCCGCGTACGCCCCCTTGTCGAAGACGGCGTCGATCGCGCCGGAGGCGACGGCGGGTGCGAAGTTCGGGTGGAAGCCGACGCCCTCGGTGCCCGCCACGCAGTGCGCGGGCCAGGAGTGCCGGAAGTCGGGGTTGTCGGCGAAGTGGCCGCCGGGTGCGATGTGGTGGTCGCGGGTGGCCACCACGTGCCGGTAGCCGGAGCCGCCCGCCTGCCCGATCAGCTCGGTGATGGCGGCGGCCACATCGGCACCGCCGGCCACGGCGAGGCTGCCCCCCTCGCAGAAGTCGTTCTGCACGTCAACGACGATCAAGGCGCGGCGCATGGTGGGTGTCCTTCTCGACGATGGGGTCGGGGGAGGGGCGCGGGCCCGGCCATGGAACTTCCGAGCGTATTGAGTTCCCGCCCGGTAGGGGAGGGGGCGTCACGGGGCGTATCCGGCGGCACCTGCTTTAGCTACCCGAGCGCCCGTGGACGTACTCCGTCGGAATGACCGGTTCCCCGCGCGAGAGCTGGGTCGCGGACAGCGGCAGACCGGCGCGCGCGGCCGTGTGCCGGTCGCGTACGACGTCCAGCGGCTCGCGCGCCACCACGTCGCCGCCCTTGACCAGCTCGACCAGCAGTTGCCGGTCCGCCAGCTCGGCCGGGACGGTGCCGGTGCCGACGACCTCGGCCTCCGCGACGCCGTCCGCGTCCAGGCGACGCGCGGCCCACTTGCGGCCGCCGATGGACGTCTTGCCGCCGCTGGACTTCTTCGCCACCGGCACCAGCGGCGCCTTCGGGTCGTCGGACTCGGCGCGGGCCACCAGCTTGTAGACCATCGAGGCCGTCGGGTGCCCGGACCCGGTCACCAGCTGCGTCCCGACGCCGTACGCGTCCACGGGCGCCGCGGCCAGCGAGGCGATGGCGTACTCGTCGAGGTCCGAGGTCACGATGATCTTCGTGGCCGTCGCGCCCAGCTCGTCCAGCTGCTGCCGCACCCGGTGCGCGACCAGCAGCAGGTCGCCGGAGTCGATGCGCACGGCACCCAGTTCGGGCCCGGCGATCTCGACGGCCGTGCGGACGGCCTCGGCGACGTCGTAGGTGTCCACGAGCAGGGTGGTGCCCCGGCCGAGCGAGTTCACCTGGGCCTGGAAGGCGTCCCGCTCCCGGTCGTGCAGCAGGGTGAAGGCGTGCGCGGAGGTCCCGACGGTCGGGATGTTGTAGCGGAAGCCGGCCGCGAGGTCCGAGGTGGAGGCGAAGCCGCCCACGTACGCGGCGCGGGAGGCGGCGACGGCGGCGAGCTCGTGGGTGCGCCGGGCGCCCATCTCGATCAGCGGACGGTGCCCGGCGGCCGAGGACATCCGGGAGGCGGCCGCGGCGATCGCGGAGTCGTGGTTGAGGATGGAGAGGATCACCGTCTCCAGCAGCACGCACTCGGCGAACGACCCCTCGACCCGCATGATCGGCGAGCCAGGGAAGTACACCTCGCCCTCCGGATAGCCCCACACGTCACCTGAGAAGCGGTAGGAGGCCAGCCACTCGAGGGTCGCCTCGTCGACGATGTTCCGCTCGCGCAGGAAGCCCAGGACGTCCGCGTCGAAACGGAAGTTCTCCACGGCGTCCAGGACCCGCCCGGTGCCGGCCACCACGCCGTAGCGCCGCCCCTCGGGCAGCCGCCGGGTGAAGACCTCGAAGACGCTTCGCCGTTCGGCGGTGCCGGCCTTGAGGGCGGCCTGCAGCATCGTGAGCTCGTACTGGTCCGTGAAGAGCGCCGTCGAGGGAACGTCCACCGGCAGCCCAAGGTCCGCTACGTCCACCACAGCTCTCCTAGCTATGACTCTTCGGGTGCCCCCAGGTCGGCCGGGGGTTCGGGGGTTGTCCCCCGATGTGTGCAGCATGGCAAGAGATGGTACACCCCTTTGTGTCAGTGTGACGATTTGTGGGGCCCGTGGCAGCATGGGCTGTGTGACGTCACCCGCTCCCCTTGAGATCGAACGGACCGAATCTGCGGAAGAGGTCTTCGCCGTACCCGAGCCGGACGTCCCCTGGGTCACGATCGTCCACAACGACCCGGTCAACCTCATGAGCTATGTGACGTACGTCTTCCAGACGTACTTCGGCTACACCAAGGACAAGGCCACCAAGCTCATGCTCGATGTCCACCACAAGGGCCGGGCGGTCGTCTCCAGCGGCACTCGCGAGGAGATGGAACGCGACGTGCAGGCCATGCACGGCTACGGACTGTGGGCCACCCTCCAGCAGGACCGGAAGTAGCGACTCAACCTGATGCCAGGAACCTTCGAACCGCTCCCCGGCGGCGGCGCGGCCGTCGCGCTCGACGACGTCGAGATCTCCATCATCCGGTCGCTGGCCGTCCAGCTCCTGGAGCTCGTCGGTCCCGGCCCCGGCGAGGACGCCCCCGACGACCCGCTGGCCGAGCTCTTCGCCGAGGGCCCCAGCGAGCCCCCGAAGGACCCCGTGCTCCGGCGGCTCTTCCCGGACGCCTACAGCGATCCGGAGGGCACCCCGGGGCCCGAGGAGGCGGAGGAGCAGCGGGCGTACTCCGCCGAGTTCCGCCGCTACACGGAGAACGACCTGCGCGCCGGCAAGCGTGAGAGCGCCCTGGCCGTCATCCGCTCCCTGGACGCGCTCACACCGGCCGGTGACGGCGGGGCGATCCTCAAGCTGTCCGTCGAGGAGTCCCGGCAGTGGCTCGGCGCCCTGAACGACCTGCGCCTGGCGATCGGCTCCCGGCTCGAGATCACCGACGAGGACGACACCGACCTCCTCTACCGCCTCCCGGACGAGGACCCGCGCAAGCCGATGGTGATGGCGTACCTGTGGCTGGGCGGTCTCCAGGAGACGCTCGTATCGACCCTTATGCCCTGATCCGAGGCGTTCGGCGTTCGCTCAGAGGACGCTCAAATCCGGATAACGATCACATCACCGCTGCGGCCAGATGTGCCCGTCTTGTGTCCCCTATGCCCCCTTTTTCTTGTGGGATGCGCCACATGTCACGCCGGTGATCAACATTGCGGCCGTGATAAATCTTCACGACCGCCCGGCGAACACCACCCATGTTCGGCCGGGTGCGCCACCGAGCCGGCGGATCGCCGGCCAGGCACGGGCGGGTCCGCAAAACCCGCCCAGCTCCATCATCCGGGGGGATCGAGACCCGATCCGGGGCCGACGAGAGGCCCGGGGTCGGAATGGAGAAAGGCGCACCACCACATGACCTCCGCTCAGGTCGGTACGGACAACGCCCCCGACGGGGCCGAAGAGGGGTACGAGCGCGGGCTCGGCAGCCGTCAGGTCCAGATGATCGCGATCGGCGGCGCCATCGGCGTCGGCCTCTTCCTGGGTGCCGGGGCGAACATCGCCAAGGCCGGCCCCAGCCTCATCTTCATGTACGCCCTCGCGGGCGTGATCATCTTCTTCATCATGCGGGCGCTCGGCGAGCTGCTCCTCTACCGCCCGGTCTCGGGCTCCTTCGCGGAGTACTCCCGCGAGTTCCTCGGCCCGTTCTTCGGCTACTTCACGGCCTGGACGTACTGGCTGATGTGGGTCGTGACCGGCATGGCCGAGCTGACGGCCGCCGCGATCTACGTCCACTACTGGTTCCCGCACATCCCGCAGTGGACGACCGCCCTGGTCTTCCTGGTGATCCTGTTCGGGGTCAACCTGATCTCCGTGAAGCTCTTCGGCGAGCTGGAGTTCTGGTTCTCGATGGTCAAGGTCACCGCGCTGATCGGCATGATCGTGATCGGGCTCGGCGTCCTCACCTTCGGCTTCAGCGCCGCCGGTGACACCGCCTCGGTCGCCAACCTCTGGCAGTTCGACGGCTTCTTCCCCAAGGGCGTCGGCTCGTCCCTGATGACCCTGCAGGGCGTCATGTTCGCCTACCTCGCCGTCGAGCTGGTCGGTGTCACGGCCGGCGAGTCCGAGAACCCGGAGAAGACCCTCCCCAAGGCGATCAACACCCTGCCCTGGCGCATCGCGCTCTTCTACGTCGGCGCGCTCACCGTCATCCTCTGCGTGGTCAAGTGGACCGAGTTCGCCGAGGGGGTCAGCCCCTTCGTGAAGGCGTTCGCGCTGATCGGCATCCCGGCCGGCGCCGGCATCGTCAACTTCGTCGTCCTGACCGCGGCCCTGTCCTCCTGCAACTCGGGCATGTACTCCACGGGCCGCATGCTGCGCACGCTGGCCGACAACGGCGAGGCCCCGCGCGCCTTCGCCAGGCTGTCGGCCTCCAAGACGCCCGCCCTCGGCATCACGGTCTCCGTCGCCTTCATGGGCATCGGCGTGGTCCTCAACTACATCGTCCCGGAGAAGGCGTTCGGCTATGTCACCTCGGTGGCCACCGCGGCCGGCATCTGGACCTGGCTGATGATCCTGATCAGCCATGTCCTCTACCGCCGCGCGGTCGTCGCGGGCCGGCTGCCCGCCTCGTCCTTCCCGGCGCCGGGCGGCGCGGTGTGCTCGTACGTCGCCATCGTGTTCCTGCTCTTCGTCACCGGTCTGATCGCCTACGACGCCGACTCCCGCGTCTGCCTCTACGTGATGGCCGGCTGGGCGGTCGTCCTCGGCATCGGCTGGGCGATCCTCAAGGCGAGCAACCCCGAGGTCACGCATCGGCGCGAGCCCGAGCTGGAGAAGGTCGGCTGACCCGGCTCCCTGTTCGGCATCCGGGCCGTCCCGTACCACCCATCGGTACGGGACGGCCCATCTGCTTGTCCTGGTGGTCCCCCTGCTTATCCTGACGAGCATGCTGACCATCACCCAGGCCCTCGTCGACCAGATCGTCGCGCACGCGCGCAAGGACCACCCCGACGAGGCGTGCGGCGTCGTCGCGGGCCCGGCCGGTTCGGACCGCCCCGAGCGGTTCATCCCGATGCTGAACGCGGCCATGTCGCCCACGTTCTACGAGTTCGACTCCGGCGACCTGCTCAAGCTCTACCGCGAGATGGACGACCGCGACGAGGAGCCGGTGGTCATCTACCACTCCCACACCGCGACCGAGGCCTACCCCTCCCGCACCGACATCTCCTACGCCAACGAGCCCGGCGCCCACTACGTCCTGGTCTCCACCGCGGACACCGACGGCCTCGGCGACTTCCAGTTCCGCTCGTACCGGATCGTGGAGGGCGAGGTCACGGAGGAGGAGGTCACGGTCGTGGAGGCCTACTGATCTCGCGGTTCGGTCGGAATTCGTCCAGTATTCGAGATCACACTCCGGGACCGGCTCCGGGAATCGATACGATGACCCCATGGTTTTCCACGACGTGAGCGACAAGACGCCGGGCATGCTGCTCGTGGCGCGGCTGCACGTCGACCTGTGCAGGCTGCAGAGCGCCATCTGTACGCGCTGATCCCTGCCGCCGTACGGCCGTGAGCCGCGGCGCCTTGTGCACCACAAGCTCCACTGCGCTGCCGCGCGCCCACCGACTGACTACTCCCGACAGGAGCCCTGAGCCATGGCCATCGAGGTCCGCATCCCCACCATCCTTCGCACCTACACCGCCGGCGAGAAGGCGGTGGAGGGCAACGGGGACACCCTCGCCGAGCTCTTCGCCGACCTCGAGACCAGGCATGCGGGCATCCAGGCCCGCATCGTGGACAACGGCGAGCTGCGCCGCTTCGTCAACGTCTATCTGAACGACGAGGACGTCCGCTTCCTCGAGGGCATCAACACCAAGGTCGCCGACGGCGACAACGTCACGATCCTGCCGGCCGTGGCCGGCGGCATGGCCTGATCCGTATGCGCTACGACTCCCCGCTGGCCGCGGTGGGCAACACCCCCCTGGTGCGCCTGCCGCGGTTGTCGCCGTCCGAGGACGTCCGCATCTGGGCCAAGCTGGAGGACCGCAACCCCACCGGCTCGGTCAAGGACCGCCCGGCCCTGCACATGATCGAACAGGCGGAGAAGGACGGCCGTCTGACCCCGGGCTGCACCATCCTGGAGCCGACGAGCGGCAACACCGGCATCTCGCTCGCCATGGCCGCGAAGCTCAAGGGCTACCGCATGGTGTGCGTGATGCCCGAGAACACCTCGCAGGAGCGCCGCGACCTGCTCGGCATGTGGGGCGCGGAGATCATCTCCTCCCCGGCGGCGGGCGGCTCCAACACCGCGGTGCGGGTGGCCAAGGAACTCTCGGCCGAGCACCCGGACTGGGTGATGCTCTACCAGTACGGCAACCCGGACAACGCGGGCGCCCACTACGCGACGACCGGCCCCGAGATCCTCGCCGACCTCCCCTCGGTCACCCACTTCGTGGCGGGCCTCGGGACGACGGGGACGCTGATGGGTGTCGGCCGCTTCCTGCGCGAGAACAAGCCGGACGTGAAGATCGTCGCTGCCGAACCGCGCTACGACGACCTGGTGTACGGGCTCAGGAACCTCGACGAGGGCTTCGTGCCGGAGCTCTACGACGCCTCCGTGCTGACGACCCGCTTCTCCGTCGGCTCGGCGGACGCCGTCACCCGCACCCGTGAACTCCTCCAGCAGGAGGGCATCTTCGCGGGCGTCTCCACCGGCGCGGCCCTGCACGCGGCGATCGGCGTCGGCAACAAGGCCCTCAAGGCCGGCGAGAGCGCGGACATCGTGTTCGTCGTGGCCGACGGCGGCTGGAAGTACCTGTCGACGGGCGTCTACACGGCGGCCACGACGGAGGAAGCCATCGAGACGCTGCAGGGTCAGCTCTGGGCCTAGTCCTCTAGGCCTTCGTGAGCCCCCCGGCTCATGGCGCAGGACTCATGTAGCCAGGTGTCGGACCTGGTCCCACAGGACCGGGTCCACCACACCCACCCGCCGACGGAACTCCCACACCGGCACCTCGCGCAGCTCGTCCGTCTCCAGGAAGCTCGCGCGCCCCTGCGCATCACCGACGGCCCCCGGCGGCAACGGGATCACCCCGGCCCGCTCGTCGTGGTACTTGCTGGTGATCTTCGCGACGACCGCCCGCTCCCCGTGCACCACCAGCACCAGACAGGGCCGGTCCTTGTTGCCCGGCCGGTCCTCGTACGGAACGTTCGCCCACCAGATCTCCGCGGGTCTGGGCCGCCCGCCACCCCGCACGCCCGGCCGGCCCGGCGGCCGCGTCCGGCGCCCCGAGGGCCGCCGCCCCCGCCCCCAGCCGTCGACGAGCGTGGCGACCAGCGCGAGCAGTATCACCGCCGCGAGCGCGAGCCACCATGACGTGTCCATACGAAGACGTTACCGGCGCACGATCAGCGCCGCGCGCCCTCTGTGCAACCCGTGCTCGCCCTCTCACGCCTCACCCGCCCCGCTTCCAGCCGAACCGGTGACACCACAGGTGAGTTCGCCCACAACAGCCCCTGCCTGAGGAGCGACCGGACGTTTTGCGCCTTACGCTCGACGGACCGCACGACCCCCGTTCTCCTTCCCGGAAAAGTTCCCGCCAGCGGAGGTTTCTGCTTCATGAAGCTCACCGTCGTCGGTTGCTCGGGGTCGTTCCCGTCCGCGGAATCGGCCTGCTCGAGCTACCTCGTAGAGGCCGACGGCTTCCGGCTGCTTCTCGACATGGGCAACGGTGCCCTTGGCGAGCTGCAGCGCCACTGCGGTCTCTACGACCTCGACGCGATCTTCCTCAGCCATCTGCACGCCGACCACTGCATCGACATGTGCGCCTACTTCGTGGCGCGCTACTACCGGCACGACGGCGGCCGCTGCGACCCGATTCCCGTCTACGGACCCGAGGGAACGGAACACCGGCTGACCACCGCCTACGCTGACACCCCCACCGCCTCCTCCATGAGCGAGGTCTTCGACTTCCACACGGTCAAGCCGTCCACGTTCGAGATCGGCCCGTTCACGGTGCACACGGAACGCGTGGCCCATCCCGTGGAGGCGTACGGCATCCGCATCGAGCACGGCGGGAAGTCCCTGACGTACTCCGGCGACACGGGCACCACCACCGTCCTGGACGAACTCGCCCGCGACACCGACCTGTTCCTGTGCGAGGCCGCCTTCACACACGGCAAGGAGAGCATCCCGGACCTGCACCTCAACGGCCGCGAGGCGGGCGAGACGGCGGCCCGGGCGGGCGCCCGGCGCCTGGTCCTGACCCACATCCCGCCGTGGACCGACCCGCAGGTCAACCTGGCCGACGCCCAGGCGGTCTTCGACGGCCCGGTGGCCCTGGCGGCGCCGAGGCAGACGTACGAGATCTGAGGGCCACGAGATCCAGCGCAGCGAACATGCGGAAGGCTCCCGGAACCAGGGGTTCCGGGAGCCTTCGTGCGCCGTGCGTGAGGCTACTTGGCCTCCGCCTTCTGCAGTTCCGCCAGTTCCTCGTCGGACTCGCGGCCCGGCGTCGGCAGGTTGAACTTGATGATCGCGAAGCGGAAGATCACGTAGTAGAGGACACCGAAGCACAGGCCCACGAGCATCAGACCCCACGGGTTGGTCGCGATGCCCAGGTTCAGGCCGAAGTCCACCACGCCCGCCGAGAAGCCGAAGCCGTCCTTCATGCCGAGCGCCCAGGTCAGCGCCAGGGAGACACCGGTGAGGACCGCGTGGATGGCGTACAGGACCGGCGCGATGAACATGAACGTGAACTCGATGGGCTCCGTCACACCCGTCACGAAGGACGTCAGCGCGATCGAGAACATCATGCCGCCGACCACCTTGCGGCGCTCCGGACGGGCGCAGTGCACGATCGCGAGACAGGCCGCGGGCAGACCGAACATCATGATCGGGAAGAAGCCGGTCATGAACTGGCCCGCGCTCGGGTCGCCCGCCAGGAAGCGCGCGATGTCACCGCTCTTGCCGTGGTAGTCGCCCGCCTGGAACCACGGGAAGGAGTTCAGCAGGTGGTGCATGCCGATCGGGATCAGCGCACGGTTGGCCACACCGAAGATGCCCGCGCCGACCGCGCCCGACTTGACCAGCCACTCGCCGAAGTTGTGCAGACCCGTGCCGAGGACCGGCCAGATGTAGCCGAAGACGATGCCGATGACCAGGCCCGCGAAGGCCGACAGGATCGGAACCAGGCGCCGGCCGCCGAAGAAGCCCGCCCAGTCCGGCAGCTTGGTGCGGTAGAAGCGCTGGTAGAGCAGCGCGACCACGAGACCCATCACCACACCGCCGAGCACCTTGGCGTCGACCGGCGCGTTCACCATGACGACCTTGCCGTCGACGGCCGTCGCCACCTTCGGCAGGTTCTTGTCCGTGAATGTGCCCAGCACGTTCTTGAAGACCAGGTAGCCGACGACCGCGGCCAGCGCCGTCGAGCCGTCCGACTTCTTGGCGAAGCCGATCGCGATGCCCACCGCGAACAGCAGCGCCATGTTGTCGAGGATCGCGTTGCCGCCCGCCGCCATGAACCCCGCGATCTTCGTGAGGAACGTGGGGAAGGACGGGCGTCCCAGCATGTCCGTGTTGCCCAGCCGCACCAGAAGGGCGGCGGCGGGCAGAACGGCCACCGGCAGCATCAGGCTGCGGCCGATACGCTGCAGCACAGCCATCGCGCCGGGGCCCTTCTTCTTCTCGGCCGCGGGAGCGGCGCTGGCCGTGGTCACAACTTCCTCCAGGGGGCAGAGCGCCGCCCGGGGACAGGGAAGAGGACGGCGGCAGCGCTGGTCTGAACCATTGTGGAACACTCAGTGGTTTAGACCTGTGGTGTAGACCTGTTGTAGCACGGTGAAGGCCGGATAAGGAACCCGCTGTTTTCTGGTGCCCTGTCAGCCCTCGGCGGCCGGACGCGGTCCCGGGTTGGCGACCACCTCCCCGGTGGTGTAGACCAGCTACGGGCGACCGACAGCCACACCGCGCGTGAGGAGACTGACATGGCCAGCAAGGCTGAGAAGATCGTTGCCGGGCTCGGCGGCATCGACAACATCGAGGAGATCGAGGGCTGCATCACTCGGCTGCGCACCGAGGTCAGCGACGCCTCACTGGTCGACGAGACCGCCCTGAAGGCCGCCGGCGCCCATGGCGTCGTCAAGATGGGCACCGCGATCCAGGTCGTCATCGGCACCGACGCCGACCCCATCGCCGCGGAGATCGAAGACATGATGTGAACCGACGTGAGATGAGCCACGGCCACCCCGGCCGGCACTCACTCGTTGGGGCCCCTTCCCACCGCGGGAGGGGCCCTTTCCGCTCGTACGGCTAGGCTCATCGCCATGTCTCGAATCGACGGCCGCACCCCCGAACAACTCCGCCCGATCACCATCGAACGCGGCTGGAGCAAGCACGCCGAGGGCTCCGTCCTCATCGCCTTCGGCGACACCAAGGTCTTCTGCACCGCCTCCGTCACCGAAAGCGTCCCCCGCTGGCGCAAGGGCAGCGGCGAGGGCTGGGTCACCGCCGAGTACTCCATGCTGCCCCGCGCCACCAACACCCGCGGCGACCGCGAGTCCGTACGCGGCAAGATCGGCGGCCGCACCCACGAGATCAGCCGCCTCATCGGCCGCTCCCTGCGCGCGGTCATCGACTACAAGGCACTCGGCGAGAACACCATCGTCCTCGACTGCGACGTCCTCCAGGCCGACGGCGGCACGCGCACGGCCGCGATCACCGGCGCATACGTCGCCCTCGCCGACGCGGTCGCCTGGGCCCAGGGCAAGAAGCTGATCAAGGCCGGCCGCCAGCCGCTCACCGGCACCGTCTCCGCGGTCTCGGTCGGCATCGTCGGCGGCATCCCGCTCCTCGACCTCTGCTACAAGGAGGACGTGCGGGCCGACACCGACATGAACGTCGTCTGCACCGGCGACGGCCGCTTCGTCGAGGTCCAGGGCACCGCGGAGGCCGAGCCGTTCGCCCGCGAGGAGCTCAACTCCCTTCTGGACCTGGCGGTTTCCGGCTGCTCGGAACTCGCTGTCCTCCAGCGCAAGGCACTTGATACGGTCCTCGAAAAGTAAAGGACGCACCAAGCGGAACGGCGGCCCGAGGCAACCCCGACGCCCGTCCCGGCGTCCCTACGAATGCGGGCGCACGGCACACCACCGTGCGCCCGACCAGTACGGGGGGCCCACGGGCCTGGACACGGAGGGACCACAGTCATGGCCGCGAGCCGAGGCCGCCGCATCACCGTCACCATCGCAGCGCTGGCAGCCACAGTGCTGACCGCGGGCCTCACCACCGGCTGCGACGCCGTCGACAAGGCCCTGGACTGCGTCCAGACCGCCGACACCATCGCGGACAGCGTCACCAACCTCCAGCAGGCCGTGGAGAACGCCTCGAACGACCCGACCCAGCTCGACGAGTCGCTCGCCTCCATAGACAAGAACCTCGACAAGATCGGCGACAAGACCGACAACGCCGACGTCAACAAGGCCGTCGACGACCTGAACAAGGCCGTGAGCAACGTCCGTACGGCGATCAAGAACGGCGACAAGACCCCGGACGTCAGCCCCGTCACGGATGCGGCGGGCGAACTCACGAAGGTCTGCACGTCGTCCTGATGCCGTGACGGGTGGGCCGAGGCGGCGTGGGAGCCGGAATACTGTTCGGCATGACGCGCTTGATCCTCGCCACCCGCAACGCCGGAAAGATCACCGAACTGAGGGCGATCCTCGCCGACGCAGGCCTCAGCCACGACCTGGTCGGCGCGGAGGCCTACCCCGACGTCCCCGACGTCAAGGAAACGGGCGTGACGTTCGCCGAGAACGCCCTGCTCAAGGCCCACGCCCTGGCACAGGCGACGGGCCTGCCCGCCGTGGCCGACGACTCGGGCCTCTGCGTCGACGTCCTGAACGGCGCCCCGGGCATCTTCTCGGCCCGCTGGGCCGGCAAGCACGGCGACGACAGGGCCAACCTGGACCTGCTGCTGGCCCAGCTCTCGGACATCGCGGACGAACACCGGGGCGCCCACTTCGCCTGCGCGGCGGCACTGGCACTGCCGGACGGGACGGAGCGCGTGGTCGAGGGGCAGCTGCGGGGCGTGCTGCGGCACACCCCGGTCGGCACGAACGGCTTCGGCTACGACCCGATCCTCCAGCCGGAGGGCGAGTCACGAACGTGCGCGGAGCTGACGCCGGAGGAGAAGAACGCGATCAGCCATCGGGGGAAGGCGTTTCGGGCACTCGTGCCGGTGGTGCGAGAGCTGTTGGGCTGACGGTGATGAAGGCCCCCCTGCGTTCAGGTGGACCTTCGAATCAAAAGTGTGCGGCCGGAGGGACTCGAACCCTCAAGGGATTTCTCCCACAACATCCTAAGTGTTGCGCGTAGGCCAATTCCGCCACGGCCGCTTGCGCGCTCATGCTACCCGGCGAGGCGGCTTCGTGGTCGAGGGCCTAGGCGGCTCTACGGCCACCTCGGCACCAGGTGTTGGTGATCGCATGGCAATGGGGGCAGAGCAACCGCAGGTTTTCGCGCCGGTCGTCACCCCAGTCCCCATTGACGTGATCGACCTCCAACGTCATGGGCTTCCCGAGCCACTCGGGGCCTGTTCCGCACTCGGCACACTCCTCGGCTGGGCCCACCTCCAAAAGCGCCCGGCGGAGCAGATGGGTCCTGGTCCGGTGCTGGCCGTCGTGCTGGATCAGGATGTCCTCGGCGCGCCTGAGCGGAGTGTGCCTGGCCCGCCGCGTTGATGGGCCTGCCCAAGGAAATGGGCGGTGTCGAGACCGTCCTCGGTCACCCAGCATCGGAGCTGAGCGCGCAACCTGCTGTTGTACGGCTCCATCCCGAGAGCACGCGCCGTATCGGCGATGGAGTCGCTCCTGCGACCGCTCGGCGCAACTCGTCGGCGGCTGGTCTGGCGGGCACTCCGCTCGCCCGCCTCTGGCGGGGCATGTGCGAGACGTCGATTCCGAAGTGGTCGAAGCGCCGGAAGAGATGACGGCGCAGTTGGCCGTATGGCCGGGTGCCGAAGAACGCGATGACCTCGTCGATGTCCGCACACCGGGCGGCGGCTTCTGTCAGCCGTTCCCGGGTGTACTGCACGCCGCCGCTATCGGACAGTCACGCCCGAAACGTAAAGCGGCTCGCACCGGGGTGTCCCAGTGCGAGCCGCCCAACGGCAGAAACGGACCTCAGATCCCCAGATCCCTGATGATCTTGGCTACGTGCCCCGTCGCGCGGACGTTGTACAGCGCCCGCTCGACCTTGCCCTCCTCGTCCACGATCACCGTGGAGCGGATGACGCCCATGTAGGTCTTGCCGTAGTTCTTCTTCTCGCCGTACGCGCCGTAGGCCTCGGTGACCGTCTTCTCCGGGTCGGCCGCCAGCGTGATCTTCAGGGACTCCTTCTCGCGGAACTTCGCCAGCTTCTCCGGCTTGTCCGGGGAGATGCCGATGACGTCGTAGCCGGCGCCGGCCAGCAGTTCCAGGTTGTCGGTGAAGTCGCAGGCCTGCTTGGTGCAGCCGGGCGTCAGGGCCGCCGGGTAGAAGTAGACGATGACCTTGCGGCCCTTGTGGGCCGAGAGGGACACGTCGTTGCCGTCGGCGTCGGGGAGGGTGAAGTCGGGGGCCACGTCCCCCGGCTGGAGTCGCTCGCTCATCGAACCAGCGTAACCGGGGGTCCTGACGGTGCAGGGGCGGGCGGAACTGACAGACTGTCCTGAACAAGTAGCAGCAGGCAGGCACCAGGCGACTTCGGAGGCCCCACGGTGGCGGACACGTCGGACACCAGAACCCCGGCGCAGATCGAGGCGGACATCAGGCGCCGCCGCGAAGTGCTGGCCGAGACGCTCGACGAGATCGGGGTGCGGGTGCATCCGAAGACGATCGTCGGCGACGCCAAGGCCAAGGTCGTGTCGAACATCGACCAGACCCTCGGGCGGGCCTATGTCGGGGTCAACAGGGTCGTGAGCGATGTGAAGGCGCAGTTCGTGGACGAGGAGGGCGCGCCCCGGCTGGAGCGGATCGTGCCGGTCGCGGTCGTCGCGGTGGGACTGGTCGGGCTTCTTGCGCTCGGGACCCGGCGGCGCAGGGGCTGAGCAAGCGCCGACCCGGCGGCGTACGGACGGGGCAAAGGCAGGTAGGTTCAAGGCGTGAGCGCCAAGAGAAACGAGCACAGCACCCAGCACGACAAGCTTCCCATCCGGATGCTGCACGACCGAGTCCTCGTGCGGCAGGAGACCGGTGAGGGTGAGCGCCGCTCCGGCGGGGGGATCCTGATCCCCGCCACGGCGGCGGTCGGGCGTCGGCTGGCCTGGGCCGAGGTCGTAGCGGTGGGCCAGAACGTACGGACCGTGGAGCCGGGCGACCGGGTCCTGTACGACCCGGAGGACCGGGCCGAGGTGGAGGTCCGGGGCGTCGCCTACGTGCTCATGCGCGAGCGTGACCTGCATGCCGTGGCCGCGGACCGGTTCGAGGGGTCCGAGGACACGACGGGCCTGTATCTGTAGGAGCCGTCCAGCGGCCGAAGAGGGCTGGTGACCGTCGTCACCAGCCCTCTTCGTCGTGTCAGGTCGGAGGTCCGCCTGTGCCCGCCGACGTGCCCACGTCGGTGCCGGCCGTGGTGTCGCCGTCGGTCGTGCCCCCGGCGTCCGTGCCCGCCGTGGTCCCGCCGTCCGTCGTGCCGCCGTTCGTGTTGCCGCCGGTCGTGGTGTTTCCGCCGTCGGTCGGGCCCCCGTTGGTGTTGCCGCCCGTGGTGCCGCCGTTCGTGGTGTTGCCGGTGGTGTTGGTCCCGCCGTTGGTGGTGCCGCCGTTGTTCTGGCCCTGGGTCTGCCCCTGGTTGTTCTGGCCGTTCGTGGGCGTGGGGCCGGTGGTGCCGCCCGTGCCCGGCTGCTGCGGGGGCTCGGTGGTGGCGGGCGGCTCCGTCTCCTCGGCGCCCTCCTGGAGCTGGAGGTCGAAGTCCGTGGCCGGCTTCCCCTTCAGGGCGTCCTTCGTGTATTGCGCCCAGATGTCTCCGGGCGGGCCGCCGCCGTTGACGCGGGGCAGGCCCAGCGCGCCGTACAGCGACTTGTGGGCGGCCGTGACCGGGTCCTGGCCCATGACGGAGACGACGGTCGCGAGATCGGGTGTGTAGCCGGCGAACCAGGCTGCCGTGTCCTCCTCCGCGGTGCCGGTCTTGGCGGCGGCGGGGCGGCCCGCATCCTGGGCCGCGGTCGCCGTGCCGTTGTCGACGACGCTCTGCAGGATGGAGGTGGTGGTGTCGGCGGCCTCGCGGCTGACGGCCTTCGTGGTGGTGTGCTTCGGCAGCTCCACGACGTCCTTGCCGTCCTTGGTGATCGAGTCGATCATCGTGTACGTGCCGTGCTCTCCGTGGTTGGCGAGCGTCGCATAGGCCTCGGCCATGTCGAGGACGCTGGCGGTGTTCACGCCGAGCGCGATGGAGGGCGTCGCGGTCAGGTCGGGGGTGTCGGAGGGGATGCCGAGTGCGACCGCCGTGTCCTTCACCTTGTCGGGGCCCACGTCCACGGCCATCTGCGCGTACACCGAGTTGACGGACTTGTCGGTGGCGGTGCGCACGGTGATGTCGCCGTACGACACCTCGTCCTCGTTCTCCGGTGCGTAGCTGCCGCCGCTCCAGCCCTGCACGGGTCGCTTGTTGGTGCCGTTGTAGTAGGTGTTGGGCGTGATGGTCTCGCCGTCCTGCGTCGTGGAGTGGTTCTGGACGGCCGCGGTGAAGACGAAGGGCTTGAAGGTGGAGCCGACCTGGAAGTCGCCGCGGGTCGCGCCGTTGGTGTACTGCTTGACGTAGTCGATGCCGCCGTACATCGCGACGACCTTGCCGGTCTTCGGGTCCACGGAGGCGCCGCCCGCGCGGACGTAGTTGTCGGCCTTGTTGTTCTTCTTGTCGAGCTTGGAGATCAACTTGTCGTTGACGGCCTTCACGAAGGCGTTCTGCTTGCTCTTCTGCAGGGTCGTGGTGATGCGGTAGCCGCCGGCCTCGAGGTCGTCCGTGGTGACGATCTTGTTCTTGGTGAGGTAGTCCCTGATCGCGGTGACGATGTAGCCGCGCTGTCCGGACATGCCGGTGGAGACGGTCTGCTCCTTCGGCATCGGGAACTTCAGGCCGGCCCGCTCGGTCTCGCCCAGCCAGCCCTTCTTGACCATGCCGTCCAGGACGTAGTTCCAGCGGGCCACGGCGGCCGCCTTGTTCTCGGGGTGCGCGATCACGTCGTACTCGCTGGGGGCGTTGACGAGCGCGGCGAGGTAGGCGGCGTGGGCCGGGTCGAGGTTGGTGGCGTTCTGGCCGTAGTAGGCCTGGGCGGCGGCCTGGATGCCGTAGGCGTTGCGGCCGAAGTAACTGGTGTTGAGGTAGCCCTCGAGGATCTTGTCCTTGGGCTGTTCCCGGTCCAGCTTGATCGAGATGAAGAACTCCCTGGCCTTGCGGGTGAGGGTCTGCTCCTGCGCGAGGTAGTAGTTCTTCACGTACTGCTGGGTGATCGTCGAGCCGGACTGCTTGCCCTTGCCGGTGGCGGTGTTCCAGGCGGCGCGCAGCATCGCCTTGGGGTCGATGGCGGACTCGGAGTAGAAGTCGCGGTCCTCGGCGGCCAGGACGGCGTGCTGGGCGTCCTTGGAGACCTGGGCGAGCGTCACGTTCTCCCGGTTGATGTCACCGTCGCGGGCGATCTGGGAGCCGTCCGCGTAGAGGTAGACGTTGGCCTGCTTGGTGGCGAGGGCGTTGGCCGGCGGGATCTTCACCAGTGAGTAGCCGAGGAAGAACAGGCCGATCAGCAGCAGTGTGCCGATGACGAAGGTGCCGAGGACCATCCGCCAGGTCGGGACGAGCCGGCGCCAGCCGGTGCGCCTGGGCCGCTTCGGCTTCCCGCCGCCCGGCACGGCAGCGCCCGGCTCGGCAGCGCCCTGCGGCCCTCTCTGTGCCCAGCCCTGGTTCGGCTGCTGCGGCTGCGGCTCGTCGCTCATCTCGTGCACGGACTCCTGTTTCGCGTCGTACGTTCCCGTACGCCCTCGTACGCCATCTGCGCCCCCTCTTGAAGACTCTCGCACCATGCGTTCCGTTCCCGGATCACGGCACGCGTCCCCTCGGGAAAATGCGTGGCGTACGTCACTACCAGCGGACTAGGCTCCTGCGCTTCGGTGTCGGGCGGTCCGGGAGGTTGACTGACGTGGGCTCGGGACGGTTGTACGCGGCCGTCGTAGCGGGCGGTTTCAGACGTTACGCGACGTATCGGGCGGCCACTGCGGCCGGGGTGTTCACCAACACCGTCTTCGGTCTGATCCTCGTCTACACGTATCTGGCGCTGTGGGACGAGAAACCGCACCTCGGAGGGTACGACCAGGCGCAGGCCGTCACCTATGTGTGGGTCGGGCAGGCGCTGTTGGCGACGCTGGCGATCGGGGGCGGCGGGGTCGAGGGCGAGTTGATGGAACGGATCCGGACGGGTGATGTCGCGACCGACCTGTACCGGCCCGCCGATCTTCAACTGTGGTGGCTGGCGGCCGACGTGGGGCGTGCGCTGTTCCAACTGCTCGGACGGGGAGTGATCCCGTTCGTGTTCGGTGCGCTGGTCTTTCCGGTGGCGCTGCCGGCGGACCTGGCGACCTGGGGTGCGTTCCTGGTGACCCTGCTGCTGGCCATGGCGGTCGGATTCGGTATCCGGTACTTGATCGCGCTGTTGACGTTCTGGTTGATGGACGGCACGGGTGTGACGCACATGGCCATGCTCGCCGGGTTCTTCTGCTCGGGGATGGTGCTGCCGCTCAACGTGTTCCCGGGCGCGCTCGGCGAGGTCGTACGGGAGTTGCCGTGGTCGGCGCTGCTGCAGAAGCCGGCGGACGTGCTGCTCGGGGAGGCCGATCCGTGGGGGACGTTCGCCTTCCAGGGGGCGTGGGCTGTGGTGCTGCTGGGGGCCGGGCGGCTGCTGCAGTCGGTGGCGACGCGGAGGGTGGTCGTTCAGGGTGGCTGAGGTGAGCCGGGTGGTGGACGGGCTGCGGGCCTACCGCCTGATCGGCGGGATGTGGATCCGCTCCACGATGGCGTACCGGGCGTCCTTCGCGATGACCACGTTCGCCAACTTCGCGGTGACCGCGCTGGACTTCGTCGGGATCCTGCTGATGTTCTCGCGGGTGAAGGTGCTGGGCGGCTGGCCGCTGCCCGAAGTCGCCTTCCTGTACGGCCTTTCGAGTGTCGCCTTCGGGTTCGCGGATCTGGCGATCGGCTCGATGGAGCGGTTGGGGCAGCGGGTGCGCGACGGCACGCTGGACACGCTGTTGGTACGTCCGGCGCCGGTGCTGGCGCAGGTCGCGGCCGACCGGTTCGCGCTGCGCCGGCTGGGGCGGATCATGCAGGGCGCGCTGGTGCTCGGGTATGCGCTGGCCGCCGTCCACATCGACTGGACGCCGTTGAAGGTGCTGTTGATGCCGGTGATGGTGCTCAGCGGGGCGGGGATCTTCTGCGCGGTGTTCGTGGCGGGCGCCGCCTTCCAGTTCGTGGCGCAGGACGCGTCCGAGGTGCTGAACGCGTTCACGTACGGCGGCGCGACGCTGCTGCAGTACCCGCCGACGGTCTTCGGCCGGGAGCTGGTGCGCGGGGTGACCTTCCTGCTGCCGCTGGCCTTCGTCACCTGGCTGCCCGCGGCCTATGTGCTGGGGCGGCCGATGCCGGTCGGGCTGCCGCAGTGGGTGGCCTTCGCCCCGCCCCTGGTGGCGGTGGCATGCCTCGCGCTGTCCGGTCTTGCATGGCGGGCCGGGCTCAGGTCGTATCGGAGTACGGGGAGTTAGCAGGTGGGTGGCAGGGTGACGATGGACGCCTTCATTGAAGTGGACCGCGTCGAGAAGGTCTTCGACGTACGCAAGAAGACCGGCTTCCTCAAGCGCGAGCGGCGGCAGGTGCGGGCCGTCGACGGCATCTCCTTCACGGTGGCGCGCGGCGAGATGGTCGGCTACATCGGCCCGAACGGCGCCGGGAAGTCGACGACGATCAAGATGCTGACGGGGATCCTGACCCCGTCCGGCGGGCGGCTGCGGGTCGCGGGCATCGACCCCTCCCGCGAGCGGACGCGGCTCGCGCACCGTATCGGGGTGGTGTTCGGGCAGCGAACGACGCTGTGGTGGGACCTGCCGCTCATCGACTCGTACAAGCTGATGCACCGCATGTACCGCATCCCGGACGCCCGTTACCGCGAGAACCTCGACCGCTGTGTCGAACTCCTGGAACTGGCCGATCTGTTGGACGTACCCGTGAGGCAGCTCTCGCTCGGCCAGCGGATGCGCGGTGACATCGCGGCGGCGCTGCTGCACGACCCGGAGGTGCTGTACCTGGACGAACCGACGATCGGCCTTGACGTCATCTCCAAGGCCAAGGTGCGGGGATTCCTGCGCGAGTTGAACGCCGAGCGGGGCACCACCGTGCTGCTGACCACTCATGACCTCCAGGACATCGAGCAGCTCTGCTCGCGGGTGATGGTCATCGACCACGGGCGGCTCATGTACGACGGTGCGCTCGCCGGGCTGCACGAGGTGGGCGAGAGCGAACGCACCCTGGTGGTGGACCTGGAGCGGGAGACCGCGCCGATCGACGCGGCGCCCGCCCGGGTGGTGAAGGTGGAGGGGCCGCGGCAGTGGCTGGCGTTCCCCGCGGGGGAGTCGGCGGCGGCGCTGGTGGCGCGGATCGCGGCGGAGTACCCGCTGGCGGATCTGTCGGTGCGGGAGCCGGACATCGAGGACGTGATCGCCAAGATGCTGCGTTCATTGGGGGACACCCCCAAACCCCCGTCGGGATCGGCACCGGATCAGGCCGAGAAAGCGGTCTCGTAGCCGCGCGGCAGGCGAACTCGTAGGCTGCCTTGTATGACCGACGACGCCGCAGTCCCGGAGCTTCGCGCATCCGACGCCGATCGTGAACGAGTCGCCGAGGTCCTGCGGGACGCCCTCGCGGAGGGGCGTCTCGACATGGAGGAGTTCGAGGAGCGGCTGGAGGCCACCTACAAGGCGCGGACGTACGGTGAACTCACGCCGATCACCCGTGATCTGCCGGTCGCCGGGGTGACCCCGCCGCCTCCCGTGTCGCTGGTCAAGGAGCCGGAGCCGAGCGGGAGCTGGGCCGGGCGGATCGTCGGCGGTGAGGGGTCCTCCTCGTGGGCGGTCGCCGTGATGTCGGGGTTCCAGCGCAAGGGGCGCTGGACCGTGCCGAAGGTGTTCAACTGCTTCGCCTTCTGGGGCGGCGGGGAGCTCGATCTGCGCGAGGCGAACTTCGCGGACCGCGAGGTCGAGATCAACTGCGTTGCCATCATGGGCGGGATGAACATCATCGTGCCGCCCGGTGTCGAGGTCGTGGTGCGTGGCATCGGGATCATGGGTGGGTTCGACCACAGCGAGGAAGGCGTGCCGGGGGAGCCGGGGGCGCCTCGGTTGATCGTGAACGGGTTCGCCTTCTGGGGTGGGGTGGGGATCGAGCGGAAGCTGACCCGGGAGGAGCGGCGGCGGCTCAAGGAGGAGCGGCGGCAGGGGAAGCTGGACCGCAAGGGGGCGCACCCGCTGGGTGAGGGGTTCGCCGATCACCGCCGGATGCTGGAGGAGCATCGGGAGTGGCGGCGGGATCTGCATGAGGAGCGGCGCGAACGTCACGAGGAGCGGCGCGAGCGGCAGCGGGAGCGGCGGGATCGGCGGCGGGGCGAGTACTGAACCGGCGGTGGGCCGGCCTGAGGGAGGTTCGCTCACGGCGCTGGCCGGTGCCGCCTGCGCCCACCCGTGCCGCCATTAGGCGGCACGATCGCCCGCAGGCTGGGGCGGTGCGGCTGCCCCCCGCAGGCTGGGCTGGGTGGCGCGAATGCCCGCAGGCCGGAGCGGTCGGCTAAAGCTCCGCCGGTGCCGAGCCCCTGAGTTCGTCCAGGTCGAAGGCCTCGGCCATCCTCGCGAAGCCCCTGTCCGTCGGGTGGAGGTGGTCGCCCGAGTCGTAGTCGGAGCGGAGGCGGCGCGGGTTGTACGCGTCCCGGAGCGCCTTGTCGAAGTCGACCACCGCGTCGTAGATGCGGCCCGAGCGGATCTCGGCGTTGATCTCCTGACGGACTGCCTCGCGGGCCGGGGTGTAGCCGCGGTGGCCCTGGAACGGCATCAGGGTGGCGCCGATGACCTTGATGCCGTGGGAGTGGGCCTCGCGGACCAGGGTGCGCAGGCCGTCGAGGATCTTGTCCGGCTCGGCGAGGCGCGGGTTGCGCAGGATGTCGTTGACGCCGAGGTCGATGACGACGACCTTGACGTTCGTACGGGCGAGGACGTCACGGGAGAACCGGCTGAGCCCGCTCTGGTTGTCGGCGGGGCGGCCCAGGCCGCTCGCGAGGACCTGGTTGCCGCTGATGCCCTCGTTGACGACGCTGTAGCGGGGAAGGTCCTGGCCCGACCTGATCGCCGAGCGCAGCCGCTCCGAAAGGACGTCCGTCCAGCGGTGGTTGGCGTTCTGCGTGGACGTTATGCCGTCGGTGAGGGAGTCACCGAACGCGACGACGCTGCCCTCCGACTCGTTGCTCAGCACGTCCAGCGCGGTGAGATAACGCCAGAACGGCGTCTGCTCGGTGTAGCCGGTGCCGGTCACGTCCTCGGTGAGGTCGCCCTCGGCGACGTAGGAGATCTGGCGTGCGTGCCGGTGGTAGGTGACCGGGCCGGACGGGGTGGGGGAGTACGTGGTGACCAGTACGTCGCTGCCCTCCGGGATCACGATGCGGACGGCGTCGCTGAGGACCTGCCGTCCGGCCGGGACGACGACCGTGGTGCTGCCGCCGAAGGTCAGCCGCCGCATGGTGTCCGCGGAGGCCGCCGCGGTGTCGGGGGCGAGTGCCACGGCGATCGAGGCGTGTGTGACGGTCAGCGCCGTCCGGCCGTAGAGATTGGAGAGCGTGATACGGGCACTCGTACCGCCCACGCTCGGGTGCACGACGTTGCGGACCGAGCGGCCCGCCATGCCGAACGCCTCGGTGCCGGGCTCGGCACCGGCCGGGGAGGCCGACCAGGAGCCGACCCAGACGCCGGTGGACGCGGGCGCGGCGAGGTCGCGCGGGGCGCCTGCCCTGCCGAGGGCGTTGGTACGGGTGCTGCCGTCGTCGGCTGCGACCCCGACGTATATGGCGGTGGAAAGGCCCACGATCATGGCGATGATCGCAGAAAGCAGGGCGCTGTGTCTTATGGGGGACACCCCCATGCCCCCCACGTGACGCTTGGTCATGCGGTGCGGGTCTCCTCGGAAAAGTGGAGCCCGAGGCTCCGAAGTGATCATCCCCATGATGCGGCATGGGAAGAGGGGTGGCCGAACAGGACCCCCCTTTGGGCCACCGGAGTTCACGAAGAGCCTTCCCCTCCTGACAGACGCCGGGAACTCTCGTTTTGTTCCAGTAGTCGGTCAGGAAGGGACAATGGTGCAGGGGATCACGAACGGGTGGAGTGTATGGAGCGCACGAATCCGGTGGGCAAGGGTGTCACCGCCCGCACGATGACGACGTTCAGCGCCGCCGACGAGGAGAAGCAGCGCGGGGTGCGCCGCATGAAGCTCATCGCGGCCGGGCTGCTGCTCTTCGTGGCGCTGGTGTACGCCCTCGCCAAGTGGGCGGAGAACTCCGGGGCGGGCCCCTGGGCGGGCTATGTCGCGGCGGCCGCCGAGGCGGGCATGGTGGGCGCGCTCGCCGACTGGTTCGCGGTCACCGCCCTCTTCCGGCACCCGCTGGGCCTGCCGATCCCGCACACGGCGATCATCCCGACCAAGAAGGACCAGCTCGGGGTGTCCCTGGGCGAGTTCGTGGGGGAGAACTTCCTCTCCGAGGACGTCGTACGACAGCGGCTGCGCGCCGTCGGCATCGGCAGCCGGCTGGGCGTGTGGCTCGCCGACCCCGAGCACGCGGACCGGGTGACGGCCGAGCTGTCGGCGGCCCTGCGGGGTGCGCTGACCGTGCTGCGCGACTCCGATGTGCAGGCGGTGGTCGGCGAGGCGATCACGCGGCGCGCGGACGCCCAGGAGATCGCACCCGGCATCGGGAAGATGCTGGAGAAGATCGTCGCGGACGGCGGCCACAAACGGGTCGTCGACCTGATCGTGACGCGGGCGCACGACTGGCTGGTCTGGCACGACACGGAGATCATGGAGGCCGTCCAGGGCGGTGCCCCCGGCTGGACGCCCCGTTTCGTCGACAAGAGGGTCGGCGAGCGCGTCTACAAGGAGCTCCTCCGCTTCGTCAGCGAGATGCGCGACATGCCGTCCCACCCCGCGCGCGGAGCGCTGGACCGGTTCCTGTCGGACTTCGCCTCCGACCTGCAGTCCGACACCGACACGCGCACGCGTGTCGAGCGGCTCAAGGGCGAGGTCCTCGGCCGCGGCGAGGTCCAGGACCTGATCGCCTCCGCCTGGACCGCCGTACGATCCATGATCGTCTCGGCGGCGGAGGACGAGCGCAGCGAGCTGCGCCTGCGTGTGCGGGCCTCGCTGCTGTCGCTCGGCACGCGGATGGCGTCCGACCCGAAGGTGCAGGCCAAGGTGGACGGCTGGGTGGAGGGCGCGGCGGTCTACGTGGTCACCACCTACCGCAAGGAGATCACCTCCCTGATCACCGACACCGTGGCCGGCTGGGACGCCGAGCACACCACCCGCAAGATCGAGGCGCACATCGGCCGCGACCTGCAGTTCATCCGGATCAACGGCACGGTGGTCGGCTCACTGGCCGGGTTGTTGATCTATACGGTGTCGCGGGCGCTGGGGGCTTAGGGGAAGCCTCTCGGAACGGGCGGGGCAAGCCGGCCCGGGCGTAGAGCGGCGGCGCCAGGGCACCCGACCGGGGTTCCGCTCAAGGAGGAGGGAGCCCATGCCCAGCGCCCAGCCCGGCGGCAGCGTCACCGCCGCAACCGGCCACACCGTGACCACCGACATCCCCGCCCGCCTCGACCGTCTCCCATGGTCGCGCTGGCACTGGACGATCGTGATCGGCCTCGGCACCGTCTGGATCCTCGACGGCCTGGAGGTCACGGTCGTCGGCAACATCGCCAGCCGGCTGTCCGAGTCCGGCAGCGGCCTGCCGATCTCCTCGGGCCAGGTCACCGGCATCGCGGCCGCCCTGTATGTGGCGGGAGCGTGTGCCGGTGCCCTGTTCTGGGGCCGGCTGACCGACAAGTGGGGCCGGAAGAAGCTCTTCATGATCACCCTGGCCGTGTATCTCGCGGCCACCGCCCTGACCGCCGTCTCCTTCTCGAGCTGGTGGTTCTTCGCCTTCCGCTTCCTGACCGGCTTCGGCATCGGCGGCGAGTACGCGGCGATCAACTCGGCGATCGACGAGCTCATCCCGGCGTTCTACCGCGGTCGCGTCGACCTGATCATCAACGGCAGCTTCTGGCTCGGCGCCGTGGGCGGCTCGCTGCTGTCGATCGTCGCGCTGAACACCGCCATCCTGCCGAAGGACGTGGGCTGGCGGCTGACCTTCGCGCTCGGCGCGCTCCTGGCCTTCGTGATCCTTCTCGTACGACGGCACGTCCCGGAGAGCCCACGGTGGCTGCTGATCCACGGCAGGGACCGTGAGGCGGAAGAGATCGTGACGTCGATCGAGGAACAGGTGGAGGCGGAGAAGGGCCGGCCGCTGGACCGCCCCGAGGGCGAGATCACGATCCACCAGCGCCGCAGCGTGACCTTCGTGGAGATCGCCCGCACGGTGTTCTCCGACTACCGCCGGCGCTCGGTCCTCGGCTTCTCGCTCTTCATCGGCCAGGCCTTCCTCTACAACGCGATCACCTTCGGCTTCGGTGCGATCCTGACGAAGTTCTTCGACGTCCCGACCGACGACACCGGCTACTACTTCGCGGTGATCGCGGTCGGCAACTTCTGCGGCCCGCTGCTGCTCGGCAAGCTCTTCGACACGGTCGGCCGCCGGGTGATGATCTCGTCCACGTATCTGATCTCGGGCCTGCTGCTGTTCGGCACGGCATGGCTGTTCGACCGGGGCTCGCTGAGCGCGGGCACGCTGACGGCCTGCTGGTGCGCGGTCCTGTTCTTCGCGTCCGCGGGAGCGTCCAGCGCCTATCTGACGGTCTCCGAGGTCTTCCCGATGGAGACCCGCGCGATGTCCATCGCCTTCTTCTACGCCCTCGGCACCGCGGCCGGCGGCATCAGCGGCCCTCTGCTGTTCGCCGACCTCACCGGCACGGGCAAGGTCGGCGACACGGTCCTCGCCTTCCAGATTGGCGCGGCCCTGATGTGCGCGGCGGGCCTGGTCGCGGCGTTCCTGGCGGTACGGGCGGAACGCCGCTCCCTGGAGGACATCGCGAAGCCGCTCACGGCGGCGGCATCGACGGTGACCGGGAAGGCCCGGTCGGCGAAGGAGGGGCAGGGCAGGTCGCGACCGGCCACGGCGTAGGGCTACCGGGCGCCGCCCTGCGGGACCCGGTCACGGCGCCGCAGGAACAACACCCCGCCGGCGACGGCGGTGACCCCCGCGGCGGCCGCCCATCCCACGACGTCCCCGGAACCGGTGGCGGCGAGGCCGCCGCCGGCCGGGGAGGCGGTCGCGGTGGCCGCCGTCCGGGGCCGGGTGCCGGAACCGGCGTCGGAGGCCGAGGCCGAGGCCGACGGTGTGGGAGTGGCGGCGGTCACCTCCTTGTCCCGGGTGAACGCCAGCGTCCCGAAGCCGAGTTGGTCGAACCCGCCGCTGTTCGGCCCGTAGTCCCCGCCGCCGCCCTCGGGCGCGGCCTTGGCGGCGATCCGCGTGAGGTAGGTGGCGGACAGTCCGCGCCGCTTGGTGTAGTGGTTGGCGATCATCGCCCAGACCGGCCGCATCTGCGCCGGGTCGGCGGGGGCGACCTGGGTGGGGGTCTGTATCCCCGGCCTGCGGTCCACCTGGGCGTAGGGGGTGTACGGCACGTTCCCGCCCAGGCTCCACTTGGCCACGTACTGGGCGCCCTTGAGGAAGCGGTTGTCGTCGTACCCGTACAGGTCTATGCCCTGGTTCCAGGCCATCTCGCAGAAGGTGCCCATCAGCCCGACGCCCATCAGTGAGTGCCCCTGGTCGCGCCCGGCCTCCATCCACTCGGCGAGCCCGTCGTCGTGCACGACCGGGATGGCGTGCCTGATCGAGCCCATGCCGGCGCCGTGCTTGAAGTACTCGACGGCCCGCTCGACCTTGCCCTGGTCGTCGCAGAAGATGGCCGTGGCCAGCGCGCAGGCCATGTTGCACAGGTCCCAGTTCGGCCAGTAGTGGGGGGCGGGGGTGCCGTTGTTGTGCTTGACGAGGAAGTCCTCACTCACCGAGCAGAAGACGTCGACCAGCATCCTCTGGAATCTCTCGAGCTGGAAGTCCTTGTGGTCGCGGACGAGTTCGGCCGCGTTGGCGGCCTGGTACCCGTAGATCCCGGCGGCCAGGAACCGGTCGGCGCTGCCGGAGACCTTCGTCAGCTTCGCCGACCAGGCGTTGAGGATCGCGACGGCGGTGTCGGCGTGGGCGCTGTCGCCGCTGACGTGGTAGCGCAGGGCGTTCTGGTACGCGGCGTGGATGTCGTTGTAGAGGATCCCGTAGTTCTGCGGCCATGTGCTGCGGGGGCGCAGTTCCACGCCCCGGTACACGACGGCCTGCGGATTGGGCGTCCAGTCGCTCTGTGAATGCCGGTTGGCGGTCAGCTTCGCGTACCCGGCGGTGTAGGGGGAGGCACCGGCCTTCACTTCGGCGGCCATACGAGCGAGGTCGGCGCCGGTGTGGAGGAGCCCGGGATGCACGAAGGCCCCGCCCGCGGCCACCGCGGGGGTGGCGACAGGGGTGAGGCCAACGGCTCCGGCCGCGGCGCCCGTGGCCTTGAGCACGGTGCGGCGGCTGATCTGTCGTGTCACATGCATGCCACGGAGACGGGCGGGGCGGCGCCCGATAACGAAAAGTGGCGGGCGCCACAGTGGAGCCCGCACCATGGGACTACGACGCCGAACCGGGCCGGGCCCCGTTGACGGCCGTGTCGAACGCCGGACGGTACTCGCCCCATTGGGCGTTGGGAGCGGAGAGGTAGATCACGTACTGCGTGCCGTCGGTGCCGGCGAAGGCCAGTTCAGCCGCGCGGTACTTCCGGGCCCTGCCGTCGAAGGTGAACTCCCAGTACCCGGCGGGATGTCCGCGGAAGGTCGTCCTGGTCATCCGGACGCGTTCGTAACCGGGGTTGTCCCGGCGGGTCTGGTCCTCTTCCGTGTCCCGCCAGTGCTGCACGGGGTCGGAGCCCGCGAACTGGACGACGTTGACCCTCAGCCCCACCAGGCCGGACCGGTCTATGTAGCCGACCTCGCCGCCGGGCAGTGTCTTACGGGTCCAGCCGTCCCGTACGGGAACGGAGATGCCGGTGTCCGCCTTCACGAGGTGGTAACCGGCGGGCACGGCGGGGACTGTGGGGTCGGTGCTCGGAGATGCAGACGGCGTCGGGGCGGTCGTCCGGGAGGTGTGGCCGCCCCGTGCGTCCGCGCCGCCCTTGAACCACCACAGCGCGCCGCCGGCCACACAGGCGGCGAGCACCACCGCCGAGACCGCCAGCAGCGCCGTACGACGGCGGTTGCCGCCTCCCTTTCGAGCAGGAGTCTCGACCGTGCCGACGGGTTCCGGGCGTGTGGGTGGGTCGAGGGGAGCGGTTCGGGTGGCTGTCACGTCGCCGAGGCGGCGTTCGACCTCGTGTACGCCCATGCGCTGTTCCGGCTCCTTGAGGAGCAGGCCCTCGATCACCGGGGCCAGGTCGCCGGCGTTGCGCAGGGGCTCGTAGGGATCGGTTGCAATGGCGTACGCGGTTTCGATGGGGGTGGGGCGCTGGAACGGGTGGTGGCCCTCGACCACCTGGTACAGCGTCGCCCCCAGGGCCCACAGGTCGCTGGCGGGTCCGGGCCCGGTGCTCGAGGCCCTGAGGCGCTCGGGTGCCAGATAGCGGATGGAGCCGATCAGCTCGCCGGACTTGGTCAGCGAGGAGGTGGTGCCCGACTCCATGGCGATCCCGAAGTCGGTGAGGACGATCCGGCCGCCCTCGGCGAGCAGGACGTTGCCGGGTTTGACGTCCCGGTGCAGGACCCCGGCGTCGTGGGCGGCGCGCAGTGCGGCGGCCATGGCGCGGCCGATCCGGGCGGCCTCGTGGGGCGGCAGCGCGCCCCGGCGCTTCAGGACGTCGCTCAGGGTGGCGGAGGGGACGTACTCCATGACGATGCAGGGCAGTCCCTCGTCGTCGACGACGTCGTGCACCACGATCACATTGGGGTGGGTGATACGGGCGGCGCTGCGGGCCTCGCGCCGGGTGCGCTCGTGGAGGGTGCGGACCTCGTCGTCGTGCAGGTGCGGCGGGACGTGCAGCTTCTTCACGGCGACGTGGCGGCCGAGCAGCCTGTCCTCGGCACGCCACACGGTGCCCATGCCGCCGCTGCCCACCCGCTCGACCAGCAGATAGCGTCCGGCGACGAGCCGCCCAAGATCGGACACCGTGTCTCCTTCTGATCCCCGTCCGAACTCCTTCCGCGCTTTCCGTTCGCGAATGAGGGAGATCGAACAGGCACGATAACGCATGCGATCGAACGGGCGGGGCGGCCGCTCGGTCAGGGGCTTCCGGCCGTTCCGTTCAGGCGCTGCAGCAGTTCCAGCAGCGTCGCCCGGTCCCGCTCGGGCAGCGGCGCGAAGCACTCGGCCAGCACTTCGTCGGCCACCTTGTGGCCCGCCCTCAGGACCCGTTCGCCCGCCGCTGTGAGGTGGTGCTCCATGCGGCGCCCGCGACCGGGCCGGCGCTCGACCAGGTCCTGTGCGGTCAGGCGGCCCACCAGCGTGCCGAAGGCCTGCTCGGTCTGGAAGGTGGCCGCGGCCAGTTCGCGTGCCGATGAGCCGGGCGTACGGCTGATCGCGCGGAGCGCGTCCCACTGGGCGAGGGTCGTGCCGACCGTCGTCAAGGCGCTGTCCAGGGCGCGGTGTTGGCGGTACTGGGCCTGTTTGACCGCCCGGCCGAGGAGTTGCAGGTCAGCATGCATGGAAGGAGTTTAGCCGAAAACTAAGCTAGCTTAGCTAAGCATCTTTAGTTAGCCTCTCTGGCATGACTTCAGATCACAGCTCCGGTCGTCCTGTCCTCGTCCTGCACGGCGGCGGAGGCCCCGCCACCGTCGCCGGAATCGTCCAGCACCTTTCCCCTGTCCACCGCGTCTTCGCTCCCGTCCACCCCGGCTGGGACGGCACCCCCCGCCCCGACTGGTGCACCGGCGTCGACGATCTCGCCCTCTCCTATCTCCATCTCCTCCAGGACCACGACCTGCGCGACGTCCTGGTCATCGGCTCATCCCTCGGTGGCTGGATCGCGGCCGAGACGGCCGTACGCGACACCGCGCAGCGCATCAGCGGGCTCGTGCTGATCGATGCCGTCGGTGTGCACGTCGAGTCCGAGCCGATCGCCGACTACTTCGCCCTCGACCCCCGCGCCGCGGCAGAGCTCTCCTGGCATGACCCGGACCGCTACCACATCGATCCCGCCGCGCTGCCCGCCGACCGACTCGCCGTCCGGCAGGCCAACATGGCCACCATGCGCATGCTCGCCGGCGACCCGTACATGCACGACCCGAAGCTGCTGCAGCGGCTGGGGCGGGTGCAGACGCCAGCACTTCTGGTGTGGGGCGAGAGCGATCGGATCGTGACGCCCGGATACGGGGCCGCGTACGCCGCCGCCTTCGGCAACGGGCGGCTCGAGGTCGTCCCCAAGGCCGGGCATCTGCCGCAGATCGAGCAGCCCGAGGCCACCCTCGCCCTCATCGACGACCATCTCCGGCGAACGGCCCGGTAAAGGGCTCGGCTAGCCTCGGGGCACATCAGTCAAAGCGGCAGGAGGCAGACATGGCCAGGGTTCCCAGCGCGGTGGTCGCCGCGGGCGGGCTCGTCGGTGGGTACGGCGTGGCCCGCTGGACCAAGAAGCGGCAGCTGGGCGGGGCCGTGCTCGCCTTCGCAGGGGCCGCGGCCGCGACGCAGTGGCGGCAGCAGGCCGGCGCGAAGGCCGCGGGGGCGCTGACCGCTGCGTATGTCGCCGCCTTCGGGGCGTCTCATCCGTTGGCCAAGAAGGTGGGGGCCTGGCCCGCAGTGTTCGGGGTGGCCGGCGCGGTGGCACTGGCGTCGTGGGCGGTCGCCGACCGGCGCGGGTAGCTCCGCCGGTCGGGCCGGGATGGGTCGTCTTCGGGATGCGGCGCCGTTGTGGCTGGTCGCGCCCAGCCGGCGGGGCCGCACAACCAGCGGCACTCGGGCTGCGCAGGAGGCGAAGGAGGCGGCAAGATCCGCTCAACCACCCCTGTTCGCATCCTTCGGTCCGCCCGTAATCACCGTCCTCCTCTTTGCCATTGGGGCATTGCCGTTCGCGTTGAGGGTGACCAGGAGGGGCCCCCGCAGCCGACCCGCTGGGCCGTGTCGGGTTCGCAGCAGCGGTCGCCGCGCACCGTGCCGGACGGGACTGCAGACTGACGTCGTTGAGCGTCGACCGCCCCTGACGACGCCGTTGAGGTCTCCTTGGCGATCCGTCCCCTGCACCACCCGCTCGGCGCGGATGTCAGGCAATACGCCTGGCTGCGCGCTCCTGAGGCCGCCCCGCTCCGCCCCGCCCGGACAGGAAGGCAAGCCCTCTCCCGTCCCGTATCCGCCGGCCGCCGCCGCGTGAAGCGCGTGCAGGAGCGGGGCTGAGGGCCGCTCCGCAAGTCGGACCCGACCGCGTCGAGGACGTGCGCGGGCCGCGGACCCTGGAAGACGGAGCCGCTGGTTGTTGCCGCCGCCATGAGCCCACTGATGCACGAGAGTGATCGAGAGCGGTCACTGCCGTCGGGGTCGTGTGCGGCCTGGGTTTGCACCTCCGGCGAACATCACAGTCGGAAAGGGTTCTCGCCCGAGGGGGCGAAAGGTACCTTGTGCCGCTGATCAGCATGTTCTTCATGTATGCGAAAGAGGCTTCGCCGTGGGGCGTCCCGAACTACCGGTCGACCCGGCGGCCGGACCCGTGCAGCGACTCGCTCATGATCTTCGGGAGCTGCGCCGTTCGGCGGGTGGCGTGTCGTACCGGGCCATGGCGAAGAAGGCCGGCTTCTCGGTGACGACCCTGGCGAAAGCGGCGAGCGGCGAGCGGCTGCCGTCGCTGGCCGTGCTCCAGGCGTACGTCCAGGCATGCGGCGCCGACCCCGCTCCGTGGGAGGCACGGTGGGCGGAGGCCGAGGCGCTGGCCGGGGAGGAGAGGCAGGAGGATGCCGGCGCCGCGCCGCCCTACCGTGGCCTCACACGTTTCGAGCCGGACGACCGTGAGCTGTTCTTCGGCCGGGACCGGCTGATCGACGAGCTGAGCGAGCTGGCGTGCGGGTGCCCGTTCGCCGTGGTGTTCGGGGCGTCGGGCAGCGGCAAATCCTCCCTGCTGCGGGCCGGTCTGATTCCCCTGCTGCGGGAGAAGATCGCGGAGCAGGGGCGTACGGCGGTACTTCGGATCCTCACTCCGGGAGCCCGGCCCGCCACCACCTACGGACATCTGCTGACGCCCGAAGCCGACGAACCGGAGAGCTGGGTGGTGGTCGATCAGTTCGAGGAGGTCTTCACCCTCTGCCGCGAGCGCGCCGAGCGGGACCGCTTCCTCGACCTGCTGCTCGCCGCGCGCGACCCGGGCAGCCGGCTGCGCGTGCTCATCGCCGTACGGTCCGACTTCTATGCGCGGTGCGCCGAGCACCCGCGACTGGCGGAGGCGCTGCACGGGAGCGGGCTGCTGGTCAGGTCCATGACCGCCGACGAGCTGCGCGAGGCGGTGATCGGCCCCGCGCAGGCGGCCGGGCTCATCGTGGAGCGGACGCTGACCGCACGGATCGTCGAGGACGTGCTCGACGAGCCCGGCGGACTGCCGATGCTGTCGCACGCCCTGCTGGAGACCTGGCGGCGGCGCAAGGGACGGATGCTGACCCTGGACGCGTACGAAGCGGTCGGCGGGGTGCGCGGCGCGATCGCGGCCAGCGCCGAGGAGGCGTACGGGGAACTCTCACCGGCACAGGCACACGCTGCCCGGCACCTGCTCCTGCGGATGGTCGAGCCCGGCCAGGGCAACGCCGACACGCGCCGCCCACTCAGTTGGGAGGAAATGGCCGGGTGGGAGGACCCCGAAGTGCGGGCCGTCGCCGGGCGGCTGACCCGGGCCCGGTTGCTGACCACCGACGACGACGGAGTGCAGCTCGCCCACGAGGCGCTCATCACCTGCTGGCCGCGGCTGCGCGAGTGGATCGACGCGGACCGGGAGCGGCTCCGCCACCACCGGCAGCTGACCGACGCCACCCGCACCTGGCTGGAGCACGACCGCGACCCGGGCACGCTCTACCGGGGCACCCGCCTGGCCCGGGCCGAGGAGCTGTTCGCGGGCGAGGACCGCGGTTACGACGGTCTGACGTCCGAGGAGACGGCCTTCCTGGTCACCGCGGTGGAGCAGCGGGCGGCGGAGGAGCGGGCCGCCACCCGGGCCCGGCGCCGGAGCCGCACCCTCGCCGTCTCGCTCTGCGCCGTGCTGGCGGTGGCCCTGGTCGTCGGCCTGACCGCCCTGCGACTGCGTCAGGACGGCGAGAAGCAGACCACCGACACAGCGGCCCGCCGAGTGGCCGCGGTCGCTGAAGCGCTGCGCACCACCGACCCGCGCACCGCGATGCTGCTCGGCGTCGCCGCATGGCGCATGTCCCCGCTCCCGGAGTCCCGCCGAGCCCTGCTGGGCGCGCTGGCCCAGCCGGAACTGGACAACTTCACCGATCCGGCGGCGGGTGACTCCTCGGCGCGGTTCCTCGACGTCTCGGGGCGCACACTGCTCAGCACCAGCGACAACACCACCTGGCGGACGTGGGATGTGGGCATCCACCGCCGTATCGCCTCGGGGCCGCTACCTCACGGGGCGGTACTCGCCGCGGGTCCGGGCGGCCGCGTGCTCGTCATCCAGACCGGCCGGCACACCCAGCGGCTGTGGGACACCCGAACGAGGCGCTGGATCGGGGATCCCCTGCCGTTCGAATACAACGTGAGCTTCGGGGCGAGTGGCCGCGACTACCTGGTGACGAGCCTGTTCGACGACCGGGCCGGGCTCTACTCCGCCACCGACGGCCATCTGGTCTTCCGGACCCCGTCGGCCGGCAGCGGAAAGCGCGCCACCGCGGCGGCCGACGACCGGCTGCTGGCCGTCTGCCCGCACGGCCGGGCCCCGCAGGTCTGGGACACCTCCGCGCGCAGCGTCCGGTCCGGTGCCTGGACGAGCGCTCGCGGCGTCTGTGATGGTGACCGCACCCTCCTCGGCCTCACCGGCGGCCGGCTCCTCGCTCTCTCCGGGGACCGGGTGCGCGTGTGGGACACCACGTCGGGACGAGAGCTCGCCGACGTCGCCCACCCGGGTGCCGTCGGCGCTGTCGTGAGCGCGGACGGCTCGTTTCTGGCGACCGGCGGCGGCCAGGAGATCAGAGTGTGGCGGCTGCCCAGCCACGGCGCCCCCGTTTTCCGGCACTCCTTGGACAACGAGCTGCTGTCCGGTCTCGCCTGGGACTCCTCGCGGCACCTGCTGCGGTACCTCGAAGGGGGCACGGTGCACACCCTCGACCTCACCACGACGCTCACCCGCGCGTGGCGCACGAGTCCGCTCGCCGGGGTCCGGCTCAGCCCCGACGGCAAGACGCTCGCCACCGCCGAACGTATCGGTGACCGCTACGTCTTCCAGCTGCGGAGCACGCGCGACGGCCGTCTGCTGCGCACCCTGCCGACCCCGTCACGTCCCCTCTTCCGCACCGGCATACCGACGGTCCCCGGGGACATCACCGAGCCCTTGCTGTCCTTCAGCGCCGACGGCGGCTCGTTCGCGTACGGAGTCTCCGCCCCCTGGGACACGGCGCCTCAGCGTCTGACGGTGTGGGACGTGGCCGCCGGACACGCGAAGACCACGGTGGACCTGGCGACGGCGTCCACGGCGTCCACGGACGCGATCGCCCTGGGGCCGGGCGGTCGTACGCTCCTCACCGCACGTTCGACCGACCACGGCTACTTCAACGAGACCTGGGACACCATGCGGCAGCGCAGGACGGCGCTCCTCCCCGGCCCGGGCGGCGGTCATCCGGCCGTCAGCCGGGACGGCGGGCTCCTGGTGACCGACAACCGCGTCGTCCGAGCGGGCCGGTCCCACGTCCAGGACCTCGTCCAGCACGACGACATCGAAGCGATCGCCTTCGCTCCCGACGGCTCCAGAGTGGCGGCCGGCGACGGGACAGGGCGAGTGGCCCTGTGGGACGGCGACCTCCGGCACCGGGCGGGCATCCTGAGGAACGTCTTTCTGGCGCCCGTCGATCCGTCCACCAACTCAGCCGAGACGGTCACGGCTCTCGCCTTCAGTCCGGACGACCGCACGCTCGCCGTGGGCGGCAACGCGGGGACCGTCCAGCTCTGGGACCTCGCAACCCAGCAACCTCTCGGTCCCTCTCTGCCCACCCCCGGGGGGAGCGTCGACACCCTCGCCTTCAGCCCGGACAGCACCCTGCTGTACGCGGGCGGCGAGCACGTCCCGCTCCAGCGGTACATAGTGGATCCAGACCGAGCGGTGTCCCGTGTCTGCGCCCGTGCCGGGAACGCCGAGCTGACTCGTGCGCAGTGGCGCACCTACGTTCCGGACCGGCCGTACAGGCGGGTCTGTCCCTGACCGTCTCCGGTGCCGTGACGACCGGGCAGTCGCCGTGCGCCGGTGGCGTCCTGCGTCAGCGTGTCGCCCGCCAGATGTTGCTCGGAGGTGTCGATACCGTCATGCCGTCGTAGGCGAAGGCCAGTGAGGTAGAGGCGTGGAGCGACGACGGCCTTATGTCCGGACAAGTAATGCGGAACTCGACCCTCCGGAGTTGTACGCGGCGGCAGAAGGGGCCTGCCGGACAACCTCCCGGCTGTGAGCGTTGGTCGTGACATCGCTGCACGTCGAACAACCGGAGCACGCCATGCCCACCAGCGTCCTGATCGTGGTCGTCCTGTCCGTCCTTCTCGGGATCCTGGTGTTCTTCACGGTGCCCAGGGACACCGGGGCATCCGCCTCGGCGGCGGCGGACCAGGCGACGATCAACGCCGAGACCGTCGCCGACGGGAAACACGTCGACTTCCCACAGGTCCGCTGGAACATCAACCGCGGCTCGGGCGCCTATCTGGCCATGCTCGACCAGCTGCGCAACCTCGCCGAGACCTCGGCCGGCGGCCGCGTCGCGCCCGACGTCGGCACCGAGGTGAACGTCGCCGCCACCGGAGACACGGACAGCCAGAGTTTCGCCGACATCGTGATAAGCAGCGACCACCACACCCTCGCGGTGCATGCGATCGTACGGCTCAGCGACTTCCACATCGTGCGGTTCTTCTCCAGCGACACCCCGCACAACTCCGTCCTGAACCTCGCCTCCGAGGAGGGCTACGAAGCCCTCGCCCGCCTCGCGAACCAGTGGCTGACCGCCGTCAACCTGAGCGAGTGCAGCCTCGAGAACAGCCTCTGGGAGCTCGGCACCCACGGCACGGATCGCACCGCCCAGGCGCGCGGCATGCTGCGCTACCTCATCGCCATCACCGAGGCATCCCGGTTCCACCCCATCGCCAACCGCATCGCGAACGGCATGGACAACGGGTCCGACGTCTTCGTCACCGCACAGGAGATCGGCCTGATACGCAACTAGTGCTCCGGGCCTCGGGTACTGTCTCGCACTTGGAGCCCCGCAGGCGAGTCCCACGACGTGGGGCACAGGGCATGGGGCCGGGGTCATGGGTGTCCGCCGCAGCCGCAGCCCGTCATGGTCGCCCCCTCCTGGGGCGGCGGGGTCTGTGCGGCGGCCTCTTCCACCGCCGCGAGCAGTCGGCGGCGTTCCTCCGGCGGGATCCACCTGCCGTCGACGACCACCCCGTGGATACGGCGGGTGTTGCGGATGTCGCGCAGCGGGTCGGCGTCGAGGACGAGCAGATCGGCGGCCTGTCCGCGCGCCAGGGTGCCGACGTCGGCCAGGCCGAGGGTGCGGGCCGCGTCCCGCGTGGCCGAGCGCAGCGCCTCGGCCGGAGTGAGGCCGGCCGCCACGAGCAGCGCCAGCTCGTCGTGGAGGGCGAAGCCCGGGACGAGGTAACCCGTGCCGGTGTCGGTGCCCGCCGCCAGCCGTACGCCCGCGCCGTGCAGCTCGCTCACCAGCCGGAGCCGGTGCGCGAAGATCCCCCGGATCTGCCGGGCCTGCTCGGCGGTGCGCCCACCGGTCAGGGCCGCCAGCTGGTCCGGCCAGCTCTCCACCTGCCAGGCGGGCAGGTACTTCCACTCCTCGGCCCGGGACGGAACGTCCTCGGGCAGCTCCAGCGTGCGATGCACGCTCAGCGTGGGGACCACCGCGGTCCCGTGCGCCGCGAGGCTCCGGAAGAGGGCGTCCGCCCGGTCCCGGTCGTAGCCCTGCACCGCGCGCCATTCGAGGGGATGCACCTGCTGGAACCAGCTGTGGTAGCGGGACAGGCTGCTGGGGTCGCGCGGGTCGATCCGTACGGCGGCCAGTCGGCGCCGTATCTCCTTCTCGTGCCGTGAGGTCGCCAGGAGCAGGGCGTGCAGGTGCTCGATGGTGCGGTGGCCGGCCGCGCTCGCCTCCGCGATCCGTACGGTGTCGGGGCAGTGCCCCAGGTGGGGGATGCCCTGGCGCCGGGCCTCGTCCGCGAGGGCGAAGTAAGCCTCACGGGACAGCCGGGAGTACGCCTTGACGAAGTCCGCGCCCTCCCGCTTGACCCGCCGTACGGCGCGCCGGGCCGTGGCCGCGTCGTGCACCTCGATGGTCGGGCCCACGTCGGCCGCCCACAGCGAGGGCGCGCCGTCGACGATGGGGCTGCCGATGACCCAGCGGGGGCCGAGCAGTGCGCCGCTGCGGATCTTCTCCCGCCACTCGTGGTGGACCGGCTTGCCCCACATCTCCCGGACCGTGGTGACGCCGGTGAGGGCGTACAGCGCCGGGACCACCGTCTCCGGGCCGTCGCTGTGGGTGTGCGCCTCGATCAGTCCCGGGATCAGGTACTTGCCGCTCAGGTCGACCGTGCGCGTGCCCGGGCGGAGCCGGGTCCGTGCGCTCGGGGCGAGTGCGGTGATACGGCCGCCCTCGATGACGACCGTCATGTCGGGGGCCGGAGGTGCTCCCGATCCGTCGATCACGGTGGCGTGGGTGAACGCCAGCGGTCCGCCGTCGGCACCGCTTCCGCCCCTTGCCCCGGCCGCGCGCGCCGTACCTGCACCCCCCGTGCCCGCCAGCGCCGTACCCGTAACGGCGGCGGCCCCGGCCAGGAATCCCCGCCGGCCCATCCCACGGCGTGCCCCAACTGCCCCTTCGGACATGCTGTTTCCCCCTCCTGCTCCTGCTGGTGAACCTGCCGACTGTGTCCGCCGACCACCACGACTGTGGCGGACATGGGGCGATCGGACAGTGCGGCCAGGCGGTGCATATGGGGGTGGTGCTGGGTCCACCGAGGGAATGTCGGCTCCCAGGAGCCGGACCTCGCGAGGCGGCGACGGGTCCAAGGAGGCGGACGCTTCGCGCGTCCGTCAGTCACCTGTAGATCTTGCCGGGCTCGGCTTTGGAGGGAGCGAGCAGCTGGGAGACGGTCACGAAGGTGTAGCCCTGCTTGCTGAGCGCCTTCAGGATGGAAGGCATGGCCGGCACGGTGCCCTTGTGCAGCGGGTGGAGCAGGATGATCCCGTCGCGGTCGGCGCCCGCGAGCACGCGCTTGGTGATCAGCGCGGTGTCGTCCGTCTCGTAGTCCTTCGCGGTCACCGTCCACAGCACCTGCGCCATCCCCAGTTCCTTCGAGACCTTGGAGACGCGGTCGTCGGTGCGGCCCTGGGGCGGGCGCATCAGCGTCGGCTCGCTGCCGGTGAGGGTGGAGATGGCCTTCGCCGTGCGGCGCAGTTCGTCGCGGATCTGCGCATCGGAGACATCGGTCAGCACCGCGTGCGTCCAGGTGTGGTCCCCGATCTCGTGGCCTTCCTCGGCGATCCGCCGCACCACGTCCGGGAACTTGGGGATGCGCCGGCCCTCGAGGAAGAACGTCGACGGCGCCTTGTACTCCTTCAGGAGGTCCAACAGCCGGTCGGTGGGTTCGCCCGGGTTGCCGTCGAAGGTCAGCGCGATGCACTTGACCTTCCGGCAGTCCACCTGCCCCGACGGTACGACCGCTCCGGACGCGGCCCGGTCCCGTTCCTCGCGCGGGGAGACCGTCTCCATCTTGTTCGCCTGGATGACCATGGCGACGGTCGCCGTCACGGCCGCCACCACGGCCAGGGTCAGGAGTATGAGCAGGCGAGGTCGTCTCTTCAGGATCTTCACCCCAAGGAGAGGACTTCAGCGCCGGAAAAGTTGCCCAGCGGCCTCGGTAGTGAGGCAGAACACATGTGCGCAGCGCGTTTCCAGTGAGCCGGGCGCCGCCTCGGCTGTGATCAGCTGCAGCGCCTCTGCAACGTGCTCAGCTGCCGACGACGGCGCCGGGGTGCTTCTCGCCGGGCACTGCCCTCTGCTGCGGCCGCCCGCCAGGCGGGCCACCTCGACTGCCGCCTGCGCGACGCCGGCCTGGACACCATGTCACCGCGGTCCGCGCCCAGGCCCGCGAGCAGGCGCAGCCCGTCCGCGCCGCGCACTCGGTACCGGGGCGCGGTGCCGTGTACCGCCGCTGAGGCGCGGGGGCCTCGACGGCGGCCGGGCCGGGCTGAGCGAGAGGAATCCCGGCCGATACTCGGCCGGGATTCCTCAAGGCGGTGAGTACCGGTCAGCGGGTGGAGCCGCCCACGCCGTAAACCGCGGGTCTACACGTCGGAGGACCACACCGCATCGCGATCACCGTGGATCCGGCGGGTCAGCGCTGCAGAGTGAGGAGACCCGGCCGCCACGGCAGCAGGTTGTAGGGGGTGTCCGGCGGTGTGTTGGGCGACAGGCCCTGGTAGAGGAGTTGCAGGTTGCAGGGGTCGATGGTCTTGGTCTGGTCGGGGTTGTTGCGGACCAGGTCACCGTGGCTGATGTCGTTGGTCCAGGTGGCGCCGCTGTTGGCCTTGCCCGCGAAGGGGTTGGACTCGGTGGCGGCCTGCGGGGTCCAGGAACCATTCAGGCTGGTGGCGGTGAAGGAGCGGAAGAAGCGCTGCTCGTTCACACCGCGCGCCTCGACGATCATCAGGTACTGGTTCTGACCCTGGACCTTGTACACCTCCGGTGCTTCGAACAGGTTCTTCACCGTGTCGCTCATGACCGTCGTGTACGACGAGCCGAAGCTGCCCGGGAAGTTCCCGATCGGCATGCTCGCCCGGTAGATGCTGCCGTTGTCACCGGCGAAGAACAGGTACATGTTCTGGCCGTCGGCGATCAGGGTCTGGTCGATCGGGGCGGCGCCGCCCGGGAGGCTGCCGGTGAACAGCGCCTGCGGCGCGGACCAGCTGTTGGGGTTGGTGGGGTCGCTGGAGGTGCGGTAGAAGAAGGGCCACTGACCCCACTGGGACGCCAGCACCCAGATGTTCTTGGGCGCGAAGTAGATCAGGGTGGGCGCCACCGTTCCCTGGTTCATCCCGGTCTGGCCGGCCGACGCCATGTCGGACCAGTTCGTGAAGGGAGCGAAGCCCATCGAGCCGTATGACCCGGATTGGTTGACGGTCGAGCCGTAGACCAGGTGCTTGCCGTTGTACGTCACATTGGTGAAGTCCTTCAGCGAGACCCAGCCGTTCGCCGGCTGCGCCAACGGACCGGTCGAGCTCCAGCGGTACGTCGACGGAAGAGAACACGTGCCGCCTGTCCCGGACAGGCCGGTCCACTTCTGGTTGCTGCCACCGGTGCAGTTCCAGAGCTGCACCGCCGTGCCGTTGGCCGTGGCTCCGCCCGACACGTCCAGGCACAGCCCGGACTCCACGCCGACGACCGTGCCGTCGGAGTTCACCCGCCACTGCTGGTTCGTGCCGCCGTTGCAGGACCAGATCTCCACCTTGGTCCCGGCCGCGGTGGCGTGGCCCGGAACGTCCAGGCACTTGTTGCCGTACACGGTCAGCTGACTGCTGTCCGTCAGCGTCCACTGCTGGTTGGCTGCGCCGTTGCAGTCCCAGATCTGCAGGAACGTGCCGTCGGTCTGGCTGGCGCCCGGTACATCGAGACACCGACCGGCACCGACGCCGCGTAACGCGCCGCTGGTGGCGGCCTGAGCCGGGCCTGCGACGAGCAGCGCCGCCAAGGAGACCAGGATTGCTACCGCGGCGGCGAGCACTGCAGAGGGATGTCTGCGGCTGAAAATACGTCTGCGCATGGAGACCTCGTCATCCTCGAGCAAGCGGTTCCGGTTGACCCCGGCGGGGGCTTTGCGGTTGGGCTGTGCGGACTGTCGATGCGGTGCAGCTGTGGCGGCGTTCGCTATTCCGAACAAAGGTCGAAGAGCCGAGCAACCGGATCATAGAGAACCCCTGATCGGCGTCAATACCTCTCACACAATTCGCGCGTCGAAAACATTCGCAGGCTGAAATCGGGCGGTCTCACGTTCCGTGGGGTGCGGCCTCTGGTCCCGCCTGCGGTGGGTCTGCGGAGGTCACGCGCCATCCGCCGCAACTCTCACCCGCCGCTGCCGTGTTCGTCGGTCGGGGACGGTGACGAGTGCGATGTCGCCCAGGCTGCGCGCGTCGCTGGACCGGCTGGTTGTATGCGGCGGACCGGGCCGGAAACTAGGGCTGCGACAGCCTAGGCCGGGAGACTCAGCCTGCTGTCATTCGAAGGTGTGTCCGTCCTGGGCTGCACGGCCGACTCAGCAGCCGGGTTCGCCATGCCGACTGCGAGGAATCACTCAGCGGGAACGCCATCGTCCGGAGTCACCGAGACGATGGCCACGGTGGGAGGAGGTGGGGCTGGTGTATAGACGTATGCCACTGCCAGCCCTGGCACTCCGTCCCGGGGTTCGATCCTCGTCTTGCGGACTTCGCTTCCGTCCTGACGAGGCGCGCCGAGCAGGACCCCGAGTCTGGGTACCCGTTCCAGCTCCTGCCGGAGCGTCTCCAGCGCCTCCTCGGCTCCGAGGGCTTTCGCCCGGTCGGCCGCCCGTACTGTCACGGCCGCGATCACACCACTCACCGTCCCTGTGCCTCCTGCTTCAACCGCGCCGCGAGGTCAACGCCCTCCTGCACGGCGATGTCGAAGTCGGGGTCTTGGTAGAGACGGATCCTGCCCCGGTAGTCGACGATCACCGCCGCGACAGCGTTGAGGTCCGTCTCCGACGACGCCTCCAGTGCACGCTGAAGATCCGCTTCGAAGGACTCCCGGTCGCCGGGAAAGCCGTGCCCGGACCGTAGAGCAGCTCGAATGTCACCGATGGTCTTCAACGGCAACGCCGCAGGCCCGGGCGTTTCCGCGTACTGTGCGCTCACGATCCTCTGCTCCTTGCTGTCTGCTGTCCTATGAAGGAGTGTCCTACAGCGGTACCAGTGCCGCCGCGGAACTGCCTCGTCAGTGCGCCAAATCTCCGGACTCCTCCAGGAAGGCGTCTCGGTGTGAGGTCTCGTCACTAACGGTGAAGCGGGCTCTCCCTTCCCACGCCGCTGGCGTTCGTCGAAGAGGCCGCCAGGAAGCTGGCCCACGCCTTCGCGGAGACCGTGAGGTGTTGGTGCCCAGGTCGCTTCGAGTCCCGAATGAGCACTCCGGACGCTATGAAAGCGGCCTCTACGCACTCGGTCGTGTTGGCGCCGCTGTATGACGACTTGAACCAGGCGAGCTCGGAGACAGGCTGGGGGCCGATGGACATCTACAGCTCCTTGCGGGCGCGGTGGATCATGGCTGAGGAAGCTTCCATGTCCAACGCTTGTGCGCGCAGGTACTCGAACGCAAGTCTGTATCGCTCCAGTTCCTCGTCCTTCTCCAGGAAGAGGGAGCCAGTGTGGAAGTCGACGTATACGACGTCGAGGGCCGGCTCGGTGCTCCCGATGATGACGAAGCTTCCGAGTGCGGCGCCGTGGGCGCCCTTGGAGAAGGGCAGCACCTGAAGCGTTATGTGAGGTGACTCATTCGCTTCGAGTAGCCGGTCGAGCTGCTCCCTCATCGTTGCCGGTGACCCGACGACGCGGCGGAGCACGGACTCGTCGAGGATTGCCCACAGTTTCAACGGTTTCGGGCGGGTGAGGATCTCTTGCCGCTTCATACGGATGTCGACCAGCCGCTCGATCTCGGCCTGCTCTAGGGGTACTTCGTTGGCCTTCTGCAGCGCGGAGCTGTAGGCACGCGTTTGCAAGAGACCAGGGACGTAGACGCACGAGAAGTGGCACTCGCGCACGGCTTCGTCCTCAAGCGTGAGCAGCAGGTTCATGCTCTCTGGAATGTCGTCAGCGAAGGAACTCCACCAGCCTTGTTGCCTGGCGTCCTTGGCCAGTCCAACAACGGCCTTGCGCTCAGCTTCTGTCGCCCCGTACTCACGGCACAGCGCGTCGATGACGATCCACTTGACGGGCCCGGACTGGGTTTCGTATCTGCTGACCGTCGCCTTGGATACGCCGACGAGCTGCCCGGCCTCCTCAAGTGTCAGGCCCTTTCGGGCACGCAACTTGCGCATCGTTGCGCCCAGTTGGCGACGACGGGTTGTGGTCCGTTCGGGCATGCGGCTCCTTCGCCATGTGTCGGGCGGCAGGCCCGGACATCCCATCAGGCTAGGCAGTTGCGACGCCCCCCTGCGCCAGATTCACCCGATAGATTCTCGTGAGAAGTTACACGGTGAGAGTTCTCTGTGTCATGCTCGCCCTCAGACCGCTACGCAGTGCAGCCGTACGGACACGGCAGGCGCAGCATGTGCGTGGCTTGGGAGGGAGGAGTGGTCCGCATGCCTGGCTACGAAGTCACCGAACCCCGACTCCGCTGTGTCCTGCCCTTTGAGGCGGCGCCGGCGGAAGTGCGCTTACTGCGGAAAGCCGCCATCACGCAGCTGAGCCGGTGGGGAATGCCCGTGGTCGCTGACGAAGCAGAACTGCTTGTCACCGAGCTGGCAACGAACGTCGTTAAGCACGTCGGCGAGGGCGCGCCCGCGAGTCTGATCCTTGAGTGGCGAGGCGAGCGTCTCCGCCTTGAGGTGCACGACAAGAGCCAGGCAGTACCATCGCCGGCCTCGGCGGACTGTGCCGCCGAGTGCGGTCGAGGCTTGCACCTGCTCGCGGCCCTGGCAGTCGACTGGGGCACGGTGCTGACCGCGGTCGGCAAGGCCGTCTGGTGCGAGATCCCAATCGGTGCAGGGCGCCCCTGCCGACGCCTTGAGCGGGCCGCCGAAGTACTTGAGAGCTATCAAGGCGCCAGCGGCGGTCTTGCTCTGCGGGGGAGCAGGCGGGGTACCGGACTTGAGGAGTCAGCAGTCGAACTGATCGCGGACTTGCTTCACTGGACTGCTGCTCGCGGCCACGATCCAGACGACATCCTCGATCGTGCTCAGATGCACTACGAGGCCGAAGCGGATGCGGCTTAGTGGGCGGCCTTCTGAGCAGACTTGCGTATCTGCTCCCGCAGAGCGGCCGGTGTGCGCCACGATTCTCCGGGACGGCTCCTGTGGCACATGCGGTGGCAATTGGCGCACACGCAGGCCAGGTCGTCGAGCCTGGTCTCCCGAGTGCCGGAGACGTAGAGGGGAGTGACGTGATGCACTTCGATGTAGCCCTCGCCCAGGTCTCCGTAGGTGTGGGCGAAATCGAAGTCGCAGACCTCACACCGAAGCGCGCGCCCGTGCCGTTGCATCTGCTTGATCTTCAGCATGCGCAGTTTCGGGTCCCGCTCGCGAGCAAGCAAACGCCTGACGAGGAGCCGTCCCTCAATCGCTGTGGCTCCCGTGTCGTCAATCTCGTCGGGCTGCGCAGGGACTCTGTACAGCTCACCCGAGGCGATGCCCTCTTCTATTGCGTGGGCGGCCTGGAGCATCTCGGCCTCACGAGCCATGAAAGCCTCCACCATGAGCCGCGTGGGCTTGCCGCACCGAGTGGGTTTCCCGGAGTAGGAGACGTGGTTCGTCGCGAAGTCCGACGTCTTGCGGCTGACGCTGTCGGGGGACCGGAAGTCGGGAAGCGCTCGCTCTTCAGGGCTGTGAAGAGGCAGAGACCGAAGCAGCTCAGACAACTCCTGGACCTCGCGCTCCCTGGTGCGCAACTCGCGCCAGCCGTTCTTCACGACGAGTGCTCCAGCCAGAACGAGTTCGTCTTCAGCCCACGTAGGTGCCCTCATGAGCAATATCGTATGAGTGTTCGGTGTCGCGGAGGGTGCGTTCAGCGAAGCGCGGGGCGTACTGCACACTTGGTGAGGTCTCGTTGTCAGTGGGGTGTGTCACCCTCAGTGATGGCAGATTGCGAGATGTGTCTGCCGCTGTACGGCTGTAAGGAGGGGGCATGACCCACACGAAGGAACCCGAAGACGCCAACGCGTTGGGGTCGGGGCGCGACTTCACATCAATCGAGATCTGCGCCGGAGCGGGGGGACAGGCCATCGGACTCCATCAGGCAGGCTTCAGACACCTGGCCTTGATCGAGATCGACAAGTACGCCGTGGCCACGCTGCGCGAGAACATTGAGGTGCACCCGAAGTGGGAGTGGGAGCGCGACAACTGCGACGTCCTATGTCAGGACGTGCTGGAGTTTGAGCCCGAGCGTGATCTGAAGAAGAGCGCAGGCCTCTATCGCCAGGGTGAAGTTGATCTGCTGGCTGGCGGTGTGCCGTGCCCGCCGTTCTCCCATGCAGGCAAGCAGCTCGGGGAAGACGATGAACGTGATCTCTTCCCCCGTATTTTGTCCCTGGCCGAGCTGATCCGCCCCCGAGCCGTGATGATCGAGAACGTCCGCGGACTCATGGATGCCAAGTTCGATGACTACAGGTCGCGGATCCGGGCCAGCCTTGAGGAGATGGCGCCCACCGACGACGGCCTGCCTGGCTATGAGGTCGTGGGATGGGAGGTGTACGAGGCGGAGAAGTTCGGCGTACCGCAACTCCGGCCCCGCTCCATCCTTGTGGCCTTCCGAAGGGATGTCCTCAAGGACCTGAAGTACGAAGCCCCTGCGCCCAGTGCCAAGAGAGTCTCGGTCTTCAAGGCGCTGGAGAAGACGATGCTGGAGCGCATCCGGCCTTTTGAAAATGGGCCTCTGGCCGCGCAGGCGCAGCGGGTCTTCGATGACTGGAAGCGGGATGCTGCCAAGGACGTGGCTCCCACGCTTGTCGGTGGCTCCAAGAAGCACGGGGGCGCCGATCTCGGTCCCAGCCGGGCTAAGAAGGCATGGCGAGCGCTGGGCGTCTCGGGCATGGGCGTGGCTAACGAGCCCGTGGACGGTAAGCCGACAGGCACTGAGGACAGGGATCTGTTCGGCGACGACGGTCCAATGCTTACCGTGCGGCAGGCCGCCATCATTCAAGGGTTCCCGACGCGCTGGGACTTCAGTGGAGGGAAGACGGCCCAGTACCGGCAGGTCGGAAACGCGTTTCCGCCGCCTGTTGCGAAGGCCATTGGTGAATCGATCATTGACGTGCTGAGGGCAGCACGGGAGCGCGACCAGAAAAAGGTTTAGCTTTCCGGCTTCGCCTTCCTGGCGGCGTTGCGGCGCTTCTCGACCTCGGCTGCGATACGTGCGGCGCAGTCTGCAGAGGGCTCATGCTCCCAGAATCGGAGCACCGTCCAGCCTGCCTCTTCAAGGCGCTGGTCGGTGTCCCGGTCGCGGGCCATGTTCCGGGCAACCTTGTCCGACCAGTAGCCGGGGTTGGTCTTCGGCGGAACGTAGTGCTCTGGGCAACCGTGCCAGTAGCAGCCGTCGATGAATACGGCCACCTTCGCCGGCCCGAAGACCATGTCCGCTGTCCGGCGAAGGCCCGGAAGCGGCTTAGCGGCGACTCGGTAGCGTAGGCCCTGGGCGTGGACGAGCCGCCGGATGAGCCACTCCGGCTTGGTGTCCCTGTTCCGGATGGCCTGCATGTTCCGTCGTCGTGCCGCGGATGACGCCCAGGAGCCGACGGGAGGTTCCCAGTCTGCTTGGGTCATGTCCGTGGCCTCCCGGTCCTCACTCACAAAATGTCGCCGCTGTTGCGAAGGTCGTCGACTAGGGTATCCAGGCCCTTCAGAGCTGATGTCCGAGCTCGGGAGGTCCCTTCTTGACGGAGTGCTTCCAGACTGGGCCAGCGTTCGAGGGGTGAGACGCCTGCCGGAAGCTCGTTCACTGCCATCCAGGAACCGACCCAACCAGGGCACAAATGGTAGGTGCGATCTTCGATGCTCTCTCGCGTTACCTTTTCCGCGCGGGGGAATTCGGCAGTCGCAAGGGCGTATGGAACATCAGGGCGATAACGAGTCAATGGCACCATCTGTGCCGCTTCAGTTCCTCGGTCGGATCGCCAGGACCACTTAGATGATAGGGCTGCTACGAGCCGTCCGCCATCATCGATGATCAGGATGTCGCTTTTCCTGCCTCCCACATCCCTGCGCATATGCAGTCCGCGAATATGAGTAAGCGGGACTTCATGACGGACCTGCCAGCCGGACGGCAAGCTGTTTCTTAGGAAGTAAATGAGGAGGTCGCGGAACAGGGCTCCCCGTGTAATGGGGTGCAACTCAAGAGGTCTGTTGAGAGTGATTCCTCTGGTGCTCACGACATGCGTCCACAGCGAGAGTACGGCTAGTTCGGCTGACGTGCGTCGACGATAGCCGTGCCCTCGTTCTGCGTCTTTAACCTTGTCGTCCAGGCGGAATGTTCTCACTTCGGGGGCCCAGGCAATGGGTCCGGAGGTGTGAGATGCCCCGTCAAGGCGGAGGCCAGCGGAGTCATATGCTGTGTAGCCGGCGTTTATCAGCCAGGCTGGGTTCCAGCCGAGCTTCTGACGCTTGACTGCGCCTTCAAGCGTTTCACTCTCATTGAGTTCAATCTTGGCGGCGTCAGCAAGCTTGGAGTCACTCCAGCACAGTCCGAGAATGACTGCGCTGATGGCTTCCGGGTCGGCGAGGTGCTTGTCGACGAGATCCTGTTGATCAGGCGTGAGTGGCATAAAAGTGTTCCGGGTAACGGCTGATTGCGTTATTGAGGGCGCGGGCTAGACGAGCTTTGTGTGGGACGGAAGCAGTGGGGCAGGCTCTGGAGGGTCATCTTCATCGGCAACTGCCCAGTTTTGGCCGTCAAGTTCAATTTGGGGGCCGACTGCGTGGCGCGCGACTGCTCGCGCCACGCGCACGCTCACAAATTCTCCCTCGCCCGGTTCTGGTAGTCCAAGCTTCTTCGCAACTGCCCGGTGACTGTCGTAATCGCCCATGATGAGGATGCCCTCGGGCCTGAGCGCCGATCGTGACCCTCCGTTGCCGCGTACCCGCTTCATGTAGTCCTTCTGCTGGGCCACAGTCCGCACTACGTTACGGCTGATGCGTCGTTTCTGAACGCGCCGGAACAGCTCGTTGAGCCGTTGCTGGCCGGACTGCGGTGCGAAGACTGCGTCGCGCTCGAATGGGTCCATGTGGAGGAGTACGTTCTCCGGAAGTTCCGCATTGCGCCAAAGCCAGTGGATTTTGTCCCGATGTATGGCTTTTATGGTGAGCTTGGCGTCACGGTTGCTTCCTTGGTTCAGCCACTCTTCCCGTACCCGGAAGAGGCCAGCGCTCCAGCGACTCTCCTGGTCGTTTGCCCATACGAGCAGGCAGAGATGGCCCCTGGCCTCGGGTGGGATCATCCAGCCGCCGAAGCTCTGCGAGTACTTGCAGTCCACCTCGATCTCGGCGATCTGGTAGTCCATCGCCTTGCCGTCTGCGAACTTGAACTCTCTCTGCAGATTGATCTCGACAAGAGTGCCCGCGTGGGTCCTCTCGGTCTTGTACAAGGATTCCCAGGCGAAGCGTCCTGTGTTCTCTCCGTTCAGCAGCTGATCAATCGTGTTCCGAAGCACTGCTGCGAATCGTTCCCCCGAGGGGTCCATGCGAGTGATCTCAGCGTGTACGGCCTGGAGCTCGGCGTCGAGTCGCAACTCGTCCGCCAGGCGGATGCTCTGTGCGGTATGTATGTCGATGGGCAGCAAGTGATCCCCCCCCAGACTCAACTAAGCGGAATCGTAGCGTTATTGCGGTGCCGGGAGTCTTTCGCGCGGAACCGCACCAGGCGGCGGTCCGAGCTCATAGCTGAGTTCGGCGGGATCAGGGTGAAGGCCATCACGATCTTTGATGGGTCGGCTGATCCGTTGCGGACGACCCCGTGGACGTCGCTGTGCTTGTAGCCATCGACGACGGGGTACAGGAGGATGACCCCAGTTGCGGGCCCGACTTCGCCGTTCTGGGCAGCGTGCAGACCGAGAGGGGCGGCCGCGTTGTCGATGAGACGCTGTGCTGCGGTGCGGTGTTCGACGCTGGCGATGCGCCCGAAGGAGGTCTTATCAGCCTGCCGCTTTCGTCGGACCAGGGAAAGGGGGGCGGAGCCGAGGATGCTGGCTTCGACACGTGTGCTTGCGGCCAGGCGGGGCGAGATGAGCAGCCAATTGTCCACCTTGGCCAGCGAGCCGTCGAGCTGCCTCAGATAGGTCAGGTGAGGCTCGAAGTAGCGTGGACGCTCCCACTCAAGCTGGGACAGGACACCCAGGAGATCGTCGTGAGCAATGATCCCGGTGAGTGCTTCGAAGGTACGCGTCAGCGCGCTTGAGCTGTCTGGCGGATTGCTGAACGTCACCGGCGTCGTAGCGAGTGCGTCCAGAAGGGGGCGCCAGCGTTCGGTGTTTCGCTTGTGAGCCGCACTGTTGTTCAGCGGGTATGAGGCGGGCTCGATGGGACGCCCGGGGGATCGGATCTCTACGAGTTCCGCGTTGAACATCTTGTTGCGTGCGGACGGTCTGACCCAAGGCAGGTGTTGTGCGACAAGCGGGGGCACCTCCATGGGTGTCAGTTGGGGCTGTCCGTCGACCACCGTGGCGTACTGGGACAGCTGCTCTCGAAAGGTCTCCTCGTCGCGGCAGATCGCTTCATATGCTTCATACAGATCCACGGATTTGTCGCGGCCGAAGGGCTCTTCCCTCCCGATGTAGAGCCTGACCAAGTCCTGATAGCCAGGCCTGAACCCGAACCAACGCCCCATCTGCATCAGCGTGTCCGCCTGTTGGGTAGTACGCCGGTAGTAGGTGATGGTGAGGCCCTCCACAGTGAAGCCACGTGACAGCTTCGTACCGCCCACGAGGATCTTCCAGACGTGCAGGGTCCGGTCGAAGTCGAGGTCGAGCTGATCGAAGTAGCGATCGCTGTCACCGTTCACGACAATGACCGGCTGGCCGTTTGAACCGATGCGCCGCCGCGCCTCGCTCACGTAGGGACGAAGCTCCTCGTACGTAGCCGGCGACGGGAGGCCAGGTGCACGTGCCTCGCTCACCGGGATGATGTCTGTCGCCCATAGAGAAGCAAGTCGTTCATGGCCGGCCGCGGAGCTGTATCCCGCCTGGTGCCACATGGAGTTGATGCGCAACGCGAGGTCGGCGTGATCGTCCTTGCGTACGGATTGATGTACGAGCATCGTGTGGTGCCGGAACGGGCCTTCTGGAACGCCGTGGTCGATCCGATAGAGCTTGAGAGCACCGGAGAGGACGAAGGCGTCCATGGCCTCCTGGAGGCGGTCACCCGTCGACTCGTATATGCCGCGGACGTGTGCCTTCTCCTGGGAGTTGGCGAATGTCCGCTCATCTTCCGCTACCGGAGAGTCCAGATCGTGGAAGTCCTGAGCTCCCATGTAACCCGTCGGGCGTGGAAGTGAGATCAGGAAATCGCTCGGGAAGATGTCTTCGTCATCACCAGGGTCAACGAAGACATTGGCGAACGGAGTTGCCGTATAACCCACGTACTGCGCCCGCGGGAGCAGCCCCAGGAGCTGAGAGATCAGCCCGTTGATCGCGGTGCGGTCGGGTTTGCCCGCCTCCCACTTCTTCGGGTCCAGCGTGTTCACGGAAGCCTGGTCGGACTCGTCGTCGATGATCAGGGCGGGGAGTTCGCCGAGCAGGCCGTGGATCTGCTTGAGGTCTTTGACGAGCTTGGTGAGGACGGACTTGTTCTTTTTCACCACCAGCACGCGGGCCGCGGTGTGATGGAGGTTAGCCGGGTCGTGCAGCGGGCGGGTGGGTTCGCGCTTCTCGAATTCCAGCGCTCGGATGCCCTGGGCCAGGCTCTTGTAGTCGTCGTCCCGGGTCGTCAGGCGCTCGATGTCGAAGGCGCCCAGGGCGGAGGGGCGCCCGCCGTGCTGGACGAAGTCGGGCCAGTCGGCGTCGTCGTCGCTGACGTAGTCGATGCCGACGAGGGAATCCAGATCGGTGATGTCGGCGCCGCGCAGGATGTTCTCCTGGCCGATCAGTTCCATGTCGAGGCGGCGCTGGGTCTGCGCGCGCAGGAGGTTCAGGGTGCCACCGAGGACGACGACCAGGCGGTAGCCGGCGTCGATGGCCTTGGCGGTGACTCCGGTGAAGTTCGCTGTCTTGCCCGACTGGACGTATCCCACGACGAGGCCCTTCGCCTGCCGGGCTGCGGGCTGTTCGGGGTCGGTGAGGCGTTCGACGACCGCTCGGCTTGCCTCGTCCAGGCCGGCTATCGCTGCTTCCGACCAGCCCTTGGCGCGGAGCTTCCCCTCGTACGACGTCCAGTAGAAGGACCGGGCGGCCGTGCGCTCAGGGGTGTACCAGGGGGTGAACTCGCGGGTGATCACCGTGGGGCCGGGGAGCTTTGCCACGGGAACCACGTCGTCCAGTGCCTTGCGCAGATCGCTGCCGAACCGCAGACGGTCGTACACGACCGTCCGTCGTTCGTCGGTGCGAGCGGGGGTGCCGAGTGCCCACTGAGGGTCCTCCGCGAAGTCCCAGGCGGTGAGGTGGCGGCTCCAGAGGGCGGTCAGTGCGTTGTCCGCACCGACCAGGCTCTCGTGGAAGCGCTCTTCGCTGAGATCGGCGTCCGGATGGTCCTCGTCGGCGGCCAGCGCGGCCCAGCGTTCGAAGTGCTTGGGGCCGTTGACCATGCCTGCGAGAGCGGAGGCATGGATGTCCAGGAGAACGTCGGCGGGGGTGTGGCTCATGTGCGGGCCTCAATCAGCGGTCAGTGGAGACGGGGCGAGTGCCGTACGGCGTCAGGAGAACGCCTGGTTGCGCCGTAGGCGATGAGCGTCCGCGGAGGCGAGGAGGATGGTGTTCCAGTAATCCATGCGGTCCTGGCGGCTTCGCTCCCAGCGTCCAAGCCCGAAGCAGTCCTCAAGAAGTAGATACAGCAGGGTTTTTGTGACCGGAGCGTCGTTCGCGCCGCCCCGTCGGCCGTCGTTGAAGTCCTCGCGGTAGTCCTTGTTGAGGATGACGCCGTTGTTCTCCCGGTCCAGGTCGAAGAACCGGTCCCGGGGAAGCGATCCCCAGGTGAAGGTGATGGGTTCCTCGCCCGGTTTCTCCGGGAGTTCTTCCTTGATGACCCGCTTGACCCTCGGGTCCAGGCCCTTTCCTGGAGGGGTGACCGCTTTCCGGACGATTTCCGTGCGCCTCGAACCGTCCCGATAGGCGGCTTCGGCGTCGCTGAGGTACTGGTGGAAGGTGTTTCCGGCGGCGTCCACTGCCTTGTCCACGCCGAGAGTGAAGGCGGGGGTGACCGTGACCCGTTCCTTCTTCACGTCGAGACTCAGGACGCTGTTCTCGTGCGAGGGGAGATCCACGGCGACTCGGGCCAGTACGAGATGCCCTTCGGGATTGCGCAGGCCGTTCCAGCCGCCCGCCTGCACCAGGCGGTCGTTCCGGTAGAAGTAGAAGCCCTGACGCTCCGCGAGCGCGCCGATCTGCCGGAAGCCCGCCTGCTTCGACTTGGCCGGCCAGATGTGGGCGGTCAGGCGCATGTCGCCGATGCCCTCCACGGGCGCGGTGAACTGCCGGGGGTACCCCTTCTTCCCGGGCACCTTGTACCCGAAGGGGTCGAGCGCCTCTACGCTGATGTGGTCCACCTCTTCGCCGAGCTCGTTCGCGCTGCTGCTCACGTCCCATACCGCTATGTCCAGCTGGAGACCACGCTGCAGGAAACGGTGGAGGTAGAGGCCGAGGTGGGTTTCCAGGCGGACGATGGCCTGTGAGAGGTACTGGTCGCTCTGGCCCGGCGTCACGGTTTCGAAGGCGCGCACCCGGTCCCACCGTACGACCGTGCCCTGCCACTCGATGATGCCGTCGTACCGGTCGACGAGATCCTGTGCGTAGCGCGGGTCGACGGTGTCGCAGCGGAAGCTGTCCTCGATTCCCTCGGCGGTGAGGCGGCGGCCCGCGGCGCGGCTCCGCTTCGTGCGACTGACCACGGTGAGGGACGAAGCATGCGAGAGCGAAGCGGCCTTGAGACCGGTGCCGTACATGCCGAGGGCGTGATCGCCGTAGGTGCGGCGCCTACCGACCGTCATCGCGTCATCCAACCCGGCCTCGTCCATTCCTCTGCCGTTGTCGATGATCAGCAGCGTCAGGATCCGCTCGGCGTCACGCAGGAAGTGCACGACGATCTTGTCTGCGCCCGCGTCGATCGAATTGTCGATCAGGTCTGCCACGGCGACTTCGAAGCCATAGCCCTGGTTGGTCAGAGCCCTGCCGTAGCCGGCGTCCGGCGGCAGATGCGTGCTGCCGGTGGTGGGGACGTCGTACTGCCAGACAGTGCCGGGTTCGTAGGGCATGGTTCCCCCGTGTGCGCGCAGATCAGGGCCCAACCACATGGTGGCGGCCCGTCAGTTCATCGATATGTGTGACGGTACTGCAAAGGTTGGACATAGGGGTGGTTGACCTGTGAAGTAGTGAGATAAGTCCCGTATTTTCCAGGGGATCTGAGCGTGAAGCTTGCCGTCGAGGCCGCCCGCTTCCTTGGCACTGTCGTGCCTCAGTGGCCCGCCTCAAAGGCGCCTCGCGTCGCCTTCGGCGATGGCCCTGCGGGCCACCCTTGACCCGGGCAGCTCTGGCGCGGGGTGGAAGCGAGCGGGTGATGGAGCGCAATGGGCTCGTCGAGCGGCGGGCGCATTCGACCGCTCCGCCGCGGGTGGAGTGCACCCTCACCCTGGCGGGGCAGGGGCTGCTGGCGACTGTTGATGGGATGTGTGTGGACATATCAGCACTTCCAGCGCATCGAGGCCGGCCGGTGGCGCTTCGACGAGGGTGAAGGCGGCTGACGGGCGGCCAGGCGGCCGATACTGCTACGCCCCGTGACACCCCTCATAAACCCGCCCCGACCCACACCAACACCCAGCCCCCCGCTGCGGCGGCCACTCCACAGCGCGCCCCCGGGCCGCCAGCGTCGTCGCATACTGCGGCAACAGCTCCGCCTCCCCAGGCGAAGCCATCTCCGAGGCCGCGAAGGCCTCATAAGAAGGCACCGTCCCCGTCACGATCCCCAGGTTGGGCGTGCCGGAGGCCGCCAGCTCCCGCAGTGACCCCTCTATCGTCGCCAGGTGCTCCTCATGGGAGGGGTACTCGGCGGCCAGACTCGGATACGCCTCCACCAGTTCCGACAGTTCCCCCGCCGGCCAGTGCAGCACCGCGACCGGGAACGGACGGGACAATGCCTCCCGATACGTCCCCAATTCCGCCCGTAGACGCGAGATCTCCGCCGCAAGCTCCGCAGGGTTGTCCGAGCCCAGGGACCACACCCGTTTCGGGTCGTGCAGTTCGTCCAAGGACACCGGGGACGAGTGGTGCAGGTCCGCCACCGTGTCCCATTCGTCGTGGGCGACGCCCAGCATCCTGCGTACCCGGTGGCGGCCGAACAGCAGTGGGTGCGTCGAGTACGGGGGTTCCTCCACGTCCGTCAGGAGCACACGCGCCCCCTCCGTGAAGGTCTCCTCAGCCGCTTCCAGCTCGTCGTGGGCCTCCAGGGACTCCGCCACGATCACCCAGGGGGCCGGGTCGCGCGGGGACGCTGCCCGGATGCCGTCGATGATCGCTCGGGCCTCGGCCTCGTGGCCGTACTCCCACAGGTTCGAGGCCTTGAGGGCTCGTACCAGGTAGGGGTTCTCCAGGCCCGCCTGGGAGGACAGCAGGCGGTCGTAGAGGGTGGTCGCGGCGGGGCGGTCGCCGGCCAGTTCCAGGTGGGCCGCGGCCTGGAGGAGCAGGGCCTCGGCGTCCTCGGGATACAGGCCGGCGGTCCGCTCCAGGCGGGCCGCTTCGGCGGTGTGGTCGACGTTCTCGGCAGGCGTGTCGGGGCGCATGAGGGAAACCGTACTGCCCATCCGTGGCGAAGAAGAGGTATGTGCTGGTCAAAGGGCGGGGATCACGCGGCCCCCTCGGTACGCCCGCTCGCCGCCCACACCATCGGCACCAGCGCGGCCGCGACGATGCCCGCCCCTACGTACAGCGGAGCCGTGTAGCCAAGGCCCGCGCTGATCGCGAGCCCACCCAGCCACGCCCCCACCGCATTGCCCACATTGGACGCCGACACGTTCGCGCTCGCCGCCAGCGGGACCCCCTGGGCGTGGTCCGTGACGCGGGTGATCATGCCCGGGACCTGGGCGAAGCCGAACACGCCCGTGAGGAAGACCAGGACCACCGAGGCGGCTGCGCTGCCTGCCAGCAGGCCGAACACGGCGAGCGTGGCCGCCAGCGCCGCCAGGGACACGATCAAGGTCACGTCGCGGTTGTGGTCCGCGGCGCGGCCGCCCGCCAGGTTGCCGAGGACCAGGCCGCTGCCGTAGACGACAAGGAGCCAGGCCACGTCCGTGGCCGAGAAGCCCGTGACCTCGGTGAAGGTGTACGCGAGGTAGCTGAAGGCGCCGAACATGCCGCCGTAGCCGAGGGCGGTCGCGGTCAGGGTCAGCCAGACCTGGCGGGAGCGCATCGCCCGTAGCTGCCCTGTCAGGGAGCCCTGCCGAGCCACCGACTTTCCCGCCCACCCCGGCACCAGGACCGCGATCGCGACCGCCGCGACCACCCCGATCCCCGTGATCGCCCAGAACGTCGCCCGCCAGCCCCAGTGGTCGCCGACCAGGGCGCCGAAGGGGACCCCGAGCACGTTCGCCACCGTCAGGCCCGCGAACATCACCGCCACCGCCCGCGACGCCCGTTCCGGTGGGACCAGGCGGCGGGCGACGAGGGAGCCGATGCCGAAGAACGAGCCGTGGCACAGGGCGGCGATCACCCGTCCCAGCATCATCACGGGATAGTTCGGCGCGAGGGCCGAGATGAGGTTGCCGAGGACGAACAGCACCACCAGGCCGGTGAGGACCGGCTTGCGGGGCAGCCTCGCCGTCGCGGCCGTCAGCGCTATCGCGCCCACCGCGACGGTCAGGGCGTAACCGGAGATCAGCCGGCCCGCCGCGGCCTCCGACACGGCGAGGCTCCGGCCCACCTGCGGCAGGAGCCCCGCGATCACGAACTCCGTCAGGCCGATGCCGAAACCGCCGAGCGCGAGCGCGACCAGCCCGGCGGGCATCCTGCCGGAGGGAGCGGAGGGCGCGGACGTCAGATCGTCACCCCGTCTATCTGCAAGGTCTGTACCGCCTTCCCCGCCATCGACACCGACACCGACTTCCCGCTCAGGAACGTGTCCGAGTACGACCTGTACAGGTCCCCGCCCGTCGTCACGGTGTTCCAACGGGGGACCAGATCGCCCGAACCGCCGGTCACCGTGGTGAAGTTGGAGAGGTTGAAGGTGAAGGTCTGGGCCGAGGTCGAGGTGTTCAGTGCCACGATCACCAGGCGTTTCGCGCTGGAGTCGTAGGCCGCGACCGCGTTGCTCACGCCCGTGTCGAGGATCTTCATGCCCGGGCGGATGTGCCGGCTGAACTGGGCCATCGTGTAGTACTTCGTCTGCACCGCGCCCGCCTGCAGCGTGCTCGCGTCGTACGCGATCATCGCCCAGTTCGTCGACGGGTCCATGACCTGCCAGTAGACCCAGGCGGTGGGGTGCAGCCAGCGGAAGTCGTAGAGGAGGTTGAAGGCGAGCGTGTAGCCGGTGCCGTCGTTGTCGCCGGTCTCCGAGTTCCACAGGGCCTTGCCGGCCGTCGTCACGACATCCGAGTACAACAGGTCCCTGCGGCCGCCCGAGCCCTGGTAGCCGTGGACGTTGACCCGGTCCACATAGCCCTTGGTCGTCGAGGAGAAGGAGTTCCAGGTCGTGCGGGCGAGGTCGTAGCTCGTCTCGTCCGAGGCGGAGATCTTCGTGCTCGTCAGGCCTCGCTTGTCCAACTCGCTGCGCACGTACGGCAGTACGGCGGACTGGACGGTCGAGTCGATGTGGCAGCCCTCCTGGGTGCCGGTCGCCGTCCACCAGTTGGAGCTCGGCTCGTTGAAGGCCTCGACCGTCGCGAAGTTCACGCCCCAGTTGTTCTTCGCGTAGAGGGCCACCGCCGCCAGGTGGGAGGCGTGCTGGCGGTAGTTCCAGGACTGGAGGTTGTTGCCGCCGTCGGAGGCGCCGGACGGGTTGTGGTTCAGGCACATCCACCACATGGGGGAGTTGGCGAACAGCTCGGTGGTCGCCCCGCGGGCCACGGCCTTCGTCAGCATCGCGCGCTGGGTGGCGTCCGCCGTCCACTTCCAGGCCGAGGACGTCGGGTCCTCGTTGCTCCAGTCCTGCCAGTAGCCCTCGATCTGCTTGAACGCCGGGATGTTGGGGGAGGCGACCATGCTCGCGCCGCTCACGGTGTTCCAGCTGCAGGCGCCCAGGTTGTAACGGGCGATGTTCAGGCCCAGGCCGGGCAGCGAAGTCCCGTTGTACGTCGTCGACTTGGTGGTGAAGAAGATGTCGGCGAAGTCGTCCCGCGCGCCGAACACATTGGCCCACCAGGCCAGGGAGGTGCCCCAGCCCTCCCAAGTGCCGTACGACGTGCCGGGGTTGACGGCGATCGTGGCGTCCGCGCGTGCGGTGCCGGTCGCGAGAGCGCTGCCGAGGAGGGTGCCGCCCGCTGCGGTCAGCAGGGTTCTGCGTCGGATCATGGCTTCTCCGCCTTCGCTGGGACCTGGCCCGTCAGGTCACTGGAGGGAAGCATCGGGTGTGACGGGTGGGGTTGTCGAGGGTTGTGGCAGCCCTTTCTAAAACCGCTGTACGAAGTGCCGAACGGTCCCTGTCGTACGGCTCTCGTACGGCTGTTGTACTGCTGTCCCAAGGCCGGCGCCGTGCGGGTCTGGTGACTTCGGCCTCCCTCCCTTATCGTGCGGGCGGCCCGGTGAAGGAGGCGTAGGGATGCGCGTTCCGGTCGTGCAGCACACCACCCGGCGGCAGCGCGCGCGCCGCCGACGTGCGCTGTGGACCGGTGGCGAACTCCTCGTCACCGCGGGCCTCGTGCTCCTGCTGCTCGTCGTCCACCAGCTGTGGTGGACCAACCGGGAGGCCAGGCGCGGCGCCGAGCGCGAGGTGGAGGCTCTGGAGCGGGAGTGGCGCGACGGGGCCACCGACAGGGGCGACGACTCCGGTACGTCCGTCCCGGCCGTGACGCCACGGCCGCGCACCGGCACCAGCACCCGCGAACAGACCGCCACTGTGCCCACGCAGCGCCGCCCCTCCTGGTCCCAGGCCTATGCCGTCCTCGCCATCCCCCGCCTGGGCCTGCGGGTCCCGGTCGCCGAGGGCGTCAGCAAGCAGGATGTCCTCAACAAGGGGTACGTCGGCCACTACCGCGGCACCGGGCAGCCCGGCCAGGTGGGCAACTTCGCGCTCGCGGGGCACCGGAACACGCACGGCGAGCCGTTCCGCTACATCAACCGGCTGCGGGCCAAGGACCTCGTGGAGGTCGAGACGAAGACCGCGACCTACACCTACGCCGTCGACAAGACGCTCCCGCGGACCTCGGCCGGTGACTCGGGTGTCGTACGCCCGGTTCCCCGCTCGATCGTCGAGCCCGGCTACGGGTACTCCGAGCCCGGCTACTACATCACGCTGACGACCTGCACCCCGGAGTACACGTCGAGGTACCGGTTGGTGGTGTGGGGGAAGCTGGTGTCGATGCGGCCTCGGTCCTAGGTCAGTCCTAGGTCCTGTCTGGAATTCGGATCACGATGCGGTGGATCGTCTGCGCACCTGAGGCCCGGCCTTGATGGATCGTCAGTCATTGCGCGAGGCGATCTCACCGACGAGCAGTGGGCCCCGATCGAGCTGGGCGGCGCCTGAGGCGTCGCGTGGAACGCGGCCCTCGCTGGATCGGTCTTCCTGGTGACGGCGTCCACACGGGCAGTTCACCACGGGGGATCCATGCTGAACTTCCAGTTGCTCGGCGCGGTCTCCTGCGGGGGTGGATCCACCAGTGAGCTGGCGCGGCGGCTCGCGGTCTCCGCCGCGGCGGTGTCCCAGCACACCGCGGCCCTGCGTGAAGCGGGTCTGATCGTCACTCGGGGCCACGGGCGGGGCGTTCATCACAGCCTCACCCCGTTGGGGGTGTGTCGCTCGACGGCGGGCGCGGCGCTGCCCCGGCGGCTGCCGCGCTTCAGCAGCCCAGGGCCAGTACGCCCGCGCCTTCTCCGGGAGTGTGACCCGCCCGGCGAATCCGGTCGGCGACCTTCGAAAGAAGGGGGTCGGCCGGTGCGACGCCGATCTCGAAATGTGCTTCGTACGAGCGACGGAAAGTCCCGCCCCACCGCACGACGTTCTCGCACTCCTTGAGGATGTCTGCGACGACGGCGCGCTGTTGCGGGAACATGCCGTCCGTCGCTCCGGGCGGATAGGCGCCGGGGCGGATGGCCACAGCGGTGCCGGAGGCGTGGTTGGTCAGGTGTCCTTGGAGGGCCCGTCCGGGAACGCGATAGCCGATGACCTCGTCCTGGACGAGAGTGTCGATCTCGTAGTGGTAGCGCCGCAGGACGTACTGGAGGACTGTCGAGACCTCTCCGAGGCGCAGCGCGACGCGGACGGCGCTGCCGGCGACGGTCTGGGTCCAGATGGAGCCGCCGATGTCGGCGCCCTTCTCGACGGGCCAGCCGTTGGCGCTGTGTGCTCCGGTGATCGGACGGTCGCCTTGGTGGCCCGCGGGCACCTTCGAGGAGGGAGAGCCGTCGGGGGCGGCCGCGGCGGACGGGGCGGACATGGCATCGAGACCGGTGGCGATCACCAGGCCGACGCCGGTCGTCACCACCGACCGGCGGGACGGTCTTCTGCCGGGTGTGGGCATGATAGGGGTGCCTTTCGTCGGTCGGATCGGGAGGGTGGTGGCGGGCCACGGGGTGCCGGGTCAGGCGCGCAGGGGCGCGTTGTACTTCTCGAAGACCCTGTACATGCCGATCATCGCCTCGCCGTAGGGTTCGGCCTCGACGCCTGGTCCGTTGTACCGGGCCATGACGCGCTGGCTGTTCTCCTCGCTGTAATCCAGCCCGGGGCGGGGCAGATGCTTGTCGTCCGCGCCCCAGACCAGCGCCGCCGCCATGGACTGGATGTTGTAGACGTCGTCCGTGTTCAGCTTCTGCCAGACGGCCCAGATGTCGTCTCCCTTCGTCGGGTCCATGAGGGTTCCGGAGATGATCCGCTGGTTGATGCTGTAGTTCCGGCCCTTGATGGCGGTGGCCGCCTGGATCTGGCCGATCCCGGTGCTGCAGTCGTCGCGGCCGGTCGGGAGTCCACTCGTGTAGTGGAGCCTGACGGCGTCGTCCGCGACGGGGTCGGCGATGTTGAACTTGCGCATCTCCCAGAGCAGTGGGCACTGGATGAGGGCTTTGCGCATCCTGTAGTGGCGCGCCAGTTGTGTGGTCAGCCAGTCGAAGCCGATCAGCGCGTCCAGGCACTCGGTGGTGGTGCGGACGGTGCCGTCGTTGCCGTTCGGGCCGCCCTTGTCCGGCACACCGAGACTGTTCAGGAAGTAGTTCTGGATGTCGGCGAGCAGGGCGTCCCGCCGGGCTCTGTCGAAGCCGACATCGAGTGCGGAGTCGTCGGATTCGTCGTCGAAGGTGTTCTGTCCCTCGTCAAGACCGGAGACGATGTTGTTGTCGATGGAGATCAGACCACTGCCGGAGCCGACGGAGATCGTGGAGATCTGGTCGAACGACCAGTCGAGGGGGTGGGGGTAGCCGAGGTTTCCCGAGAATCCGGTGGACATGTCGCACAGGAAACTCGCCGATGTCAGGCGCTCCGCCGCGACCCGGCTGCAGACGTTGCGGGGCCCGTAGATACCGATCTGGAACTCGCGCCCGTACTCGTCCATGGTGGCCTTGATGCCGCGGAAGTGCGGGATGATGTGGTCGGTGACCTGGTAGTCCAGGGCGTCGAAGTCGACGGCGAAGTAGATTCGCGTACCGGACCGGAATCCATAGTGCCGGGCGCGCTGGATCGCCGCGTGGGCGTCGGCGATGCCTTGCTCCCGCTTGAAGTAGGCCGCCTCTCCGCCGTACGTCTGATAGATCGGGAAGACGCTCAGGCCCTGGGAGGCGATGAGCCTGGTTTCACCAGGTCGGAGCCGCTTGTCCAGGCTTGAGCCCGCCACGTTCGACAGATAGCGGCCGACATGGCGGTAGCCGGCTGCGTAGAGGGCCTTGGCGCGTTCGAGCGTGACCTCGGTGACCGTGTCGCAGGCCGTGCCCGCACGGGTGTTGTCGCCGGTGGACACCAGCAGCGAGGCCCATGTCTGGAAGTCGCCACGGCCGGTCTCCGGCAACCGTACGAAGCGCTGGAAGTCGCGTGTGGCGGCGGCCAGGTCCGGGCCGAACCCGTCGACGAGCCGCACGCCGGGCCGCCTGTTGAACAACATCGCCGTGCTGAAGAGGTTGACCCACACGCCTTCCTGGCCCTGCGAGACGGGATGATCCCGCAGCCCCTGCTTGGTGGCCGGGCCGAAGACGCCGTTGGCGACGTCGTCGCTCATGCCCAGCTCGAACTGGATGGCGTAGAGGAGGGCCTTCTGGACGTCCCGCGAGAAGTTGCCGTCGCAGGGGATGATGAAGAAGTTCCGGCGGCCGGTATAGCGGCCGTTCAGCCATTGCTGGGCATAGCGGATCCAGTCGTTCCCGCCCTCGACGACGACGTACGGGTCCATGGTGAGCAGGGCTTTGAAGACCTTCGGTGTCACACCGTCACCGGGGTAGACGGTACCGACGCCCATGTCCTTCTTGAGCCGGGTCACCGATTCCGAGACGAGCCCGGAGTAGTCCCCGTTGATCCGGTCGCCGTCGTAGCCCTTGCAGTACAGCCCCGCCTGAATGATCTTGCAGATCTGTTCGTGCGGGGTGCCGGCGTTGAAGACGGGGAACTTGGACGTCAGGGCCGACAGGGTGGCCGGTCCGAAGGTGTCGGACAGCGTGGCCAGGCCCAGCTCGTACTGGAGGGCCCGGGTGAGCGCGTACATCACGCTCCAGCCCGTCTTCCCGTTCTCCTCCACCTTCGGGATGCCGGACACGTTGTAGGAGTTGATGAACTTCTGTGCAGCCGTCACCATGGCGTCCGCCACGTCGTGCCCCCTCGTCGGTGATCGTCGGCCTGTCCTGGAGCGGTGCCGCTCGGTGCCGCGGCGTCAGACCCAGTCCTGGTAGATGCCCCCGTTGCAGCTGGTGGTGCGGAATCCGCTGTCGTCGCTGTCGTCGATGCAGCGGCCGGTGGCCTGGTTCTTGAAGGTGAGCCGCACGTTGTGATGGCGGCTGATGAACCAGCTCACGTTCGTCGAACTGTCGCAGTCCTGGGTGTCGAACCCTCGCGGACCGTCGTAGAGGCATCCGTCGGTCACCAGGTTCCGGAAGCGGCGTGTGCCGTCGTTGAAGACGTGCACCTCCCACTTCTGGTAATCGCCGCCGTTGCACGGGAAGGTGCGGAACCCATGGGCGCTGTCGTCCATGCACCGGGTGGTGCCCAGGCTCTGGAAGGTGTTCACGACACGGAGGGTGGCGATCGGCCCGCTGGACGCGGCCGCGGTGCCGGCCGTACCAGCGGTGGTGGCCAGCGCCCGGCGCACAGGAGCACGGACGTCAGCAGTGGCGTGATGGACTTTCTCATGGCCATGGGCCTTTCCCTCATGGGCCACCGTGATGATCACGGTGGCGAAGACGACACCGGTGTACGGGCAGGAGTACGGCGTTTCCCCAGGAGACGGTGCAGCCAGGGCGATCAACGCCTCCATCAACTGCTGGAAGGTGCCCTGCCCGACGCAGATGCGGAAGCGGCACATCACCGCGGATCCACCGGACCGTGAAAGGGTCCAGCAGCGTGCGGACGGACCCTTTCCGCAGGCGCGACGGACTCTTCTGCAAGAGCCAGGGTCAGGCGTACAGCCTGACGGAGTTCGTCGGTGTGAGGTCCGTCCACAGACCGCCCCCACAGTTGTTGATGTTGAGGTCCCACGCCACGCTTCCTGTGCCGTTGTACCCCGTGAAGCCCTTGACGCCCGCGCCGCCCGTCTGGCAGTTCAGCACGGTGTAGTCGCCGATGAGGTTGTGCACGTTGTAGGTGCCGTAGTAGTAGAAGTCGTACACCTTCGGGTGGTTGGGGCTGTCGTCCCAGATGTCGCCCTGGTAGATGCAGACATGACCGGTGTTGCAGGCAGCGGTCTGCGCGGTGCGGGGTGACAGGACCGGGGCGGCGGACGCGGCCGTGGATGCGGTGACGACCATGGGGACGGCCAGGCCCAGACAGGCCAGTAGCGCGACGAGGACGCGACGCATGGTGATCTCCTGACGGGAATGCGTGGGGCGGGTGGGGGGTGCTTGCTGCGCTGTTCTCACCGGCACTGCGGTACGTGCGGCTGCCATTGCGACGGCGAACCGGTCGTCACGTACCAGTCGTTGATGAATCCGCCGTCGCTGTCGAAGTCGAGCGCGAACCAGTAGCGGTCGCCGTGGCCATCCGCGTCGCCGTCGCCCGTGGTCCAGCAGGCGAGCATCATGGTCTGGCCGTTGTAGTAGCGGTGCCCGGTGGTGCCCGAGCCGTAGCTCGGCCCGTTGTGGGAGGCCAGATAGGACCCGGCGGATATGCCGGTCACCGACGCGCACCACACCGTGTGCCCGTCGTGGTCACAGGCCCAGCCCGCGGCCGAGGCCGGCGAGGCGGCCGTGCCCACCGCGACGGCGGCCAGCGCCAGCGTGCAGGCCAGCGCGGCGGCGCGACGGCGTACGGGTCCCGCCTGGCTGACGTGACTCTTCATGGGTGTCCCCCGATCGTCGATTCCGCGGCGCCTCAACGTAGGTGCGGCCCGAAGGCGGCCGCAAACACTTCGAAGGCCGTCGAAAGGTGCCGGACCGACCGGCTCCGCCACATCGTGGAACGCGGGCCGTCGTACCGGAACCTGAGACTTCTCAGGGTGACTTGAGGGTTCTCAGGGTGACTTGGGGGCGGGCTCTACGCCCGGCCCCGCTCGCGCAGCACCAGCACCGCCACCGCGGCCGACAGCGCCAGACCCGCCGACACCAGCAGGGCGATGTTCGCTCCGTGGCCCAGGCCCCCGCCCGAGGACGTGACGATCGCGATCGTCAGGGCGACGCCCGCGCAGGAGCCGATGTAGCGGAAGGTCTGCTGGGCGCCGGAGCCCATGGCCGCGCGGGCCGCCGGTACCGACTCCACCGACAGCAGGGGCAGGGCGGCGTTCAGCAGGCCGCTGCCGATGCCGCCGAGGACCAGGCCGGGCAGGAGGCGCTGCCAGGAACCCGAGTCGATCGCACCGAGCATCGTCAGGACGCCCGCCGCGTGCAGGGCGAAGCCGACGGCCAGCTGCCGGCGGGGCGGGACGCGGCCCGCGAGGCGCTTGGCCTGCAGCGCCACCGTGAAGGACAGGCCGGACCAGAGCAGGAACAGCCAGGCCGTGTCCATGGGGGACAGGCCGAGCGCCTGCTGGAACAGGACCGGCAGGAAGCTGAACAGGCCGATCACCGCGAGGCCCGTGAACAGACCGCCCGCGGACGAGGCCAGGAAGCCGGGGCGGCGCAGCAGGCTCAGGTCGATCATCGGGGTCGCGGTGCGGTGCTCCACCAGCGCGAACACGGCCACCAGCACCACGGCCGCCAGGAACAGCAGGCCCACCTCGGCGCGCAGCCAGCCGTCCCGGCCGAGAGTGAGGGCGGCGACCAGGGAGACCAGGGCCAGGCCGAAGGTCAGCGCGCCCAGGATGTCCGGGCGGCCGCCCCTCGGGGAGCGGGATTCGGTCAACGTACGTGTCCCCAGGGCCGCCACGATCACCGCCGCCGCGCCCAGCACGCCGTACGCCACCCGCCAGTCGGGCATCGCGCCCGCGACGAGTGGCCCCGCCGCGATGCCGCCGCTCACGAAGGCTCCCCACACGCCGGTCGCGTGGAGCCGGCCCCGGGGGGTCGGGAAGGCGTGCACCAGCAGGCCAAGGCTGCTTGCCAGGATCGCCGCGCTGGCGGCCCCCTGCGCTATCCGGGCCAGCGTGAACTGCAGGGTGGAGGAGGCCAGGGCGCCGAGGGCCGTGGTGATGCCGAGGGCGAGGGTGCCGATGAGGAAGATACGGCGGCGGCCGTAGTCGTCGGCGAGGCTGCCGGCGACCAGGAGGAGCGCGGCGAGGCCCAGCGGGGTGCCGTTGATCAGCCAGGCCTGTGCGGAGAGCGGGGTGTGCAGGGCGATCGCCGTGTCCCGGAGCGTGACCACCGGGGCGGTGTACGTCATGAGGGTTACGGCCGTTGCCGCGCTGGTCAGGGCGAGGGTGGCGCGGGGGTGCGGGGGTGCTTCCGCGGGCGGGGCGGGCTGTTGTGCCTGCGCCGCGCCGCCGGCCGCCTCCTGTGCCTCGGCTGCTTCGGTTCCCGTGAGAGTTCGTTCATTGAACCTAGTCATGTCCTGAACCGTAGCATCCTAGGTTCGGTCATTGAACCAAGCTCGCGAAAAATGGTTACAGTGGGCGTCATGGCACTCGGCAAGGACTACGCGACACAGGAGTGCTCCATCGCCCGCGCGCTGGAGATCGTCGGCGAGCGGTGGACGCTGCTCGTCATCCGCGACGCGCTCTACGGTGTGCGCCGCTACAACGACTTCCTCGTCCACCTCGGCATCCCGCGCGCGGTCCTCGCCGCCCGCCTCCAGTCGCTGACGGCGGAGGGGATCCTGGAGAAGCGGCGCTACCAGGAGTCGCCGCCGCGGGACGAGTACGTCATCACCGAGCGCGGCATCGCCCTGTGGCCGGCCCTCCGCTCCCTCGGCCTCTGGCGCCGCGAGCAGTACGCCGAGACCCAGCTGCGCTACTTCCGGCACGCCGACTGCGGCACCGAACTCGGGCCGTACGGCGAATGCCCCGCCTGCGGGGCCGTCGTACCCGTCGAGGACGTCCTCATGGAGCCGGGCCCCGCACTCGACCAGAACCCGGCGGATCCGGTCAGCCGGGCGCTGCTCAAGCCGCGGAGGTTGTTGCAGCCCCTGGAACTGCCCGTCGAGGGCGGTCAGGTATAACCGAGACAGACGAACAGCACGGACGAGTGGCAGTACGGACGCGCAGGAGGGGGCAGTCATGATCCGCAGCCGGATGTCGCTGCGCCCCGTCGCCGTACTGCTGCTCTTGCTGCTCGTCCTCCAGGTCGCACTGCTCGACACCGGCAGCCTCACCGCCACGGTCGCGCTCGCCGCGACCGCCGCGGCCGGCTCCGCGCTCGCCGCCTGCGCCCTGCTCACCGCGCGCTGCGCCCCCGCGGTGCCGCCCACACGGGTGCGTACGGCCATCCGCGACCGCGCCCGCCGTACCGCGTTCCTGCCGCAACGCGACCCCGACGCCAAGGGGCGCACCCGGCCCCGAGCCCCCGGATCCGCCCTTCCGACGACCGCCGCGTAGGGCTCACTCACACACGTAGCGGGCCCCGCGCGGGTCGTCATGCCGCCCTGTCCCAGTACCGGCACGACGAGACCCCCGGAGGGCTCACCCATGTCCGTTTTCGCTGTCTTCGCCGATCTGGTCGGACACTTCGCCGACCTGCTCCAGCCGCTGTTCGGCGCCTCGGCGGCGGCCGCCGCCATCGTCCTGTTCACCGCTCTCGTACGACTGCTCGTGCATCCCCTGTCCCGGGCCGCCGCGCGCGGGCAGAAGGCCCGTACCGCACTGCAGCCGAAGATCGCCGAGCTGCGGAAGCAGCACAGGAAGGAACCCGAGAAGCTCCAGAAGGCGGTGCTGGAGCTGCATGCCGAGGAGAAGGTGTCACCGGTGTCCGGCTGCCTGCCGTCCCTGCTGCAGCTGCCGGCGTTCTTCCTGCTGTACCACCTGTTCTCCAGCACGCACATCGGCGGGCAGTCGAACGAACTGCTCACGCACCAGCTGCTGGCCGCCCCGCTGGGCGGGCGGTGGGCGGACGCCCTCGAGGGCGGTGGGGTGTTCGGGGCCGCGGGGCTCGTCTATCTCGGGCTGTTCGCCGTGGTCGCGGTCGTGGCCGTCTTCAACTACCGGCGTACCAAGCGGATGATGGCCGCCGGCAACCCTCTCCCCGTGCAGGACGGCGAGTCGGTGCCGGGGCTCGGTGCCGTCAGCAAGGTGATGCCGTTCATGTCCTTCTTCACCTTGTTCACGGTGGCCGTGGTGCCGCTGGCCGCCGCGCTGTACGTGGTCACCAGTACGGCGTGGAGCGCCGTGGAGCGGGCGGCCCTGTACTCCTGACCCGGTGGTGACGGTCCAGTCCGTGAACCGGGTATTGCGGACTGGACCGTGACCTTGGAGGATCGACCAGTCCTCCGATGGCTGCACCCATCGGTCGGGCGCCCCGCGATCGAGGGAGAAAGTGATCATGAAGCTGCTGCGAGTCGGTACGGCGGGAGCGGAGACGCCTGCGCTGCTCGATGCCGAGGGGGTTCTGCGGGACCTGTCCGGTGTCGTGACCGACATCGACGGGACGTTGCTCGCCGACGACGAGGCGCTCGGCCGGATCCGCGCCGCCGCCGACGCCGGCGAGCTGCCCGTGCTGGACGCCACCGGGCTGCGGGTCGGGCCGCCGGTGGGGCGGATCGGCAAGATCGTGTGCATCGGGCTGAACTACCACGACCACGCCCGCGAGACCGGGGCCGAGCCGCCCGCCGAGCCGGTGATCTTCTTCAAGGCCGCGGACACGGTGGTCGGGCCCCATGACACCGTGCTCGTGCCGCGGCGGTCGGTGAAGACCGACTGGGAGGTCGAGCTGGCCGTCGTCATCGGGCGTACGGCCCGCTATCTGTCGGACGACGAGGATCCGCTGGCGTACGTCGCCGGATACGCGGTGGCGCACGACGTGTCCGAGCGGGAGTTCCAGATCGAGCGGGGCGGGACCTGGGACAAGGGGAAGAACTGCGAGACGTTCAATCCGCTGGGGCCGTGGCTGGTGACGACGGACGAGGTGGACGATCCGCAGGACCTGTCGTTGAAGCTGTGGGTCAACGGGGAGTTGAAGCAGGACGGGACGACAGCTGAGCAGATCTTCTCCGTGGCGGAGGTTGTTCGGTACGTCAGCCAGTTCATGACCTTGTACCCGGGGGATGTGATCAATACCGGGACGCCGGCGGGGGTTGCCATGGGCGAGCCTGAGCCGAAGCCGTATCTTCGGGCCGGGGATGTTGTGGAGCTTGAGATTTCGGGGCTTGGGCGGCAGCGGCAGGAGTTCAAGGACGCCTAGCCGCTCCGCTGGGAGAGCCGGGGAACTGCGGTGATTCGTCGTCTGCGGGCCGTCTGTGGCTGATCGTGCAGTTGCCCGCGCCCCTGAAAGCGCGCAGCTCCCCATGGCTCCAAAAGGGTCACCCCTTATGCAGGAACTCCTCCAAGGCCTCCACCACGAAACGGTGGTCTGCCAGTTGCGGCAGGCCGGAGACCGTTACCGCGCCGACGACGCCCACGCCCAGGACGTTGATCGGGAAGGAGCCGCCGTGGGCCGCGTACTCGTCGGGGTTCAGGCGGGAGGAGTCCTCGAAGGTGGTGCCCTTGGCGCGGAAGCGGGCGCCCACCAGGTAGGAGGCGGAGCCGTAGCGTTCGACCACGCGGCGCTTGCGGGTGATCCAGGCGTCGTTGTCGGGGGTCGAGCCGGGCAGCGCCGCGTGGAAGAGCTGCTGGCCCGCGCGGTGGATGTCGATCGCGACCGGGGCCTGGCGCTCGCGGGCCATCTCCACCAGCAGGGAACCCAGCGCCCAGGCGTCCTCGTAGGTGAACTGGCTGAAGACCAGGTGCCGTTCCTGCGCCTCCAGTTCCTCCAGAGGCGGGGTGAGTTCCGGGTGGAACTTCGGGGTGATCTCCTGGTTGTGCGTCACAGCGCCACCGCCACTCCGTCGCGGGCCGAACGGCGGGCCGCCTCGAGCACATCGAGGGCGGCGGCCGCCTCCAGAGCGGTCACCGGGTTGGGACCGTCGTCGTTGAGGGCCCTGGTCACGGCCGCATAGTAGGCCGGATAGTCGCCGGGAAGGGTGGGTTCGACGCGGCCTCCTCCGGTCAGCGGGGACTCGCCGGATCCGACGCGGCCCCACAGGGACTCGGGTTCCGTGCCCCAGCCGGCGGTCGTCTGAGGGCGCATGCCGTCCCGCAGGGCCGCCTCCTGGGGGTCGAGGCCGTACTTGACGTAACCCGCCTTCGAGCCCAGCACCCGGAAACGCGGCCCGAGTTGGGCGGTCGTGGCGGAGACGTACAGGTGGGAGCGGACGCCGCTGGTGTGCGTGACGGCGATGAAGGTGTCGTCGTCCGTCTCGGCGCCCGGCCGGCGGATGTCCGACTCGGCGTAGACCTGGGCAGCCGGGCCGAACAGGACCAGCGCCTGGTCGACGACATGGCTGCCGAGGTCGTACAGCAGACCTCCGATCTCTGCGGGGTCGCCGGACTCGCGCCAGCCGCCCTTCGGCTGTGGACGCCAGCGCTCGAAGCGGGACTCGAAGCGCCATACGTCGCCCAACTCACCCTCGGCCAGCAGCTTGCGGAGGGTCAGGAAGTCGTTGTCCCAGCGGCGGTTCTGGTAGACGGAGAGCAGCAGGCCGCGGTCCTCGGCGAGGGCGGCCAGCCCGCGTGCCTCGGCCGCCGTGCCCGCGACGGGCTTGTCCACGACCACCGGGAGGCCGGCCTTCAGGGCGGTGGTCGCCAGCGGGACATGCGTCTTGTTCGGGGACGCGATGACGATCAGGTCCAGCTCGGCGGCGCGGTCGAACAGCTCGTCGGGGGTCGCCGCGATCCGTACGTCCGGGAACTCGGTGCGGGCCTGCTGCTGCCGCTCCGGGTTGGAGGTGACCACCGTGTCGAGGGCGAGGCCCTCGGTGGCGGTGATCAGCGGGGCGTGGAAGACGGAGCCCGCGAGGCCGTAGCCGACGAGGCCCACGCGCAGAGGGGTGCGAGTCATGCCCCCCACTTTCGCAACGCTGTTGCCAAAGTGCAAGCGCGGGGGAGAATGGGGGTGTGGACAGGACGAACGCAGGGGCGGCGGCAGGAGCAGGGGCCGGACGGGCGGGCATGGCGGGCTCCGGCGGCGTCAATCTGCCGGGGTTGCGCAGCCACAACACGGCGCTCGTGCTCGGTCTGCTGCGCACGGCAGGGGAGGAGGGCATCAGCCGGCTGGAGCTCGCCGAGCGCACCGGGCTGACCCCGCAGGCAGTCAGCAAGATCACCGCCCGGCTGCGGGACGAGGGGCTGGCGACGGAGGCCGGTCGCAGGGCGTCGACAGGAGGCAAGCCCCCTACGGTGCTGCGGCTGGTGCCCGAGGCGGGCCACGCCGTCGGGCTGCACCTGGACCGCGACGAACTGCGGGCGGTACTGGTCGACCTCACGGGGGCCGTGCTGGGGGAGCGGCGCGCCTCGCTGGACCTGGGGGCGGGGGCCGAGGCCGTCGTCGCCGCGGTGGCGGGGGAGGCGGGCGCGCTGATGATGGAGGTCTCGGGCGCCGGTTCCGTCCTCGGCGTCGGTGTCGCGCTCCCCGGTCCGCTCGACCACAACCGGGGTGTCCTGCACCGCGTGACGGGATTCCCCGAGTGGAACGGCTTCCCTCTGCGGGACGCGCTCGCGCGGCGGCTCGGGGGGCCGGTCGTCGTCGACAAGGACACCAACGCGGCCGCGCTGGCACTCGCCGTCGAGGGCGAGAGAGGGTCCTTCGCCTATCTGCATCTCGCCACGGGGCTCGGCGCCGGGCTCGTCATCGGCGGCGCCGTGCACCGGGGGGCCCGTACCGGGGCCGGGGAGTTCGGGCACCAGGTCGTCCAACTGGACGGACCGCCGTGCGGCTGCGGCAACCGCGGCTGCATCGAGGCGCTGTGCCTGGCCGCGATGGCACGCGGCGCGGTCGACGAGGCGGCGCACGTTCTCGGCATCGGCGCCGGCAACCTGGTCGCACTGCTCGACATCGACCTCGTACTCCTCGGCGGCCGCACCGTCATGGCCGCCCCGGACGCCTTCCTGCGAGGGGTGCGCACCGTCCTCGTCGAACACGCCGGCCGCCTCGGTGAGCCCCCGGTACCGGTCCGACTCGCCTCCGGCGGGGTAGCGGAAGGAGCGGCACAACTGATCCTGGCAGGACTATTCAGCCCACCCGGGCTTGATCTTTCACCGGGCCGGGCTTGATCCTTCAGCCACCCGGGCTTGATCTTTCACCGGCCCGGGTTTGAGCCTTCCGCCGTCTGGGCTGGATTTTCCGCCCGCCCGAGCTCGAAGCATTCCGCCCTCCGGGCTTGACCTTTCAGCCGTCCGGGCTTGATCCCTCACCCGGGGGCGGGCTTGACCTTTCTGCCGTCCGGGCTTGATCCCTCACCCGGGGGCGGGCTTGACCTTTCTGCCGTCCGGGCTTGATCTTTCACCCGGGGGCGGGCTTGAGCTTTCTGCCGTCCGGGCTTGACCTTTCAGCCGGCCCGGGTTTGATCCTCCAGCCCGTCCGGCGTTTGAGGACGAGGCCGTTCAGGCCGAAAGCGGGGGTCTGGGGGCGCCAGCCCCCAGGGTCGGGAAGGGAAGGGGCGGCGGGGGCGAGACACACGCGTGCGTCCGGCGGCAGCCCCGCCGCATGCGCTGAACGAGCGGACCTGACCCCCCGCACGGAGCGGCACCGCTCCCCGCCGGCAGGCAAAAGGCAGACTCACGTGTCCATGCGACCCTGCACGCCCGTCTCCCTCTGCCTGGCGGCAGCCGCCCTGCTCCCCGCGGCACCCCCCGCGCACGCGGCCGACGCCACCTGCGCCGCCCCCGACGCCCGCCGCTTCCCCCTCACCACCCGCATCCACGGCGGCCCGGACACCTACGAAGCCGGCGGCGGATACGGCATCTGGTATCTGGACCTCACCAACACCACCACCCGGACCTGCACAGACATCCACCCGGTCGTCGTGCTCGTCGACGACCGGCACGAGCTGACGCCCTCGCAGCCCCACCTGGAGTTCTACGACGGCACCCACCCGCACCCCGTCCAGTTCGAGACCACCGACGAGGACGAACTGGTCGGGCCCTTCGACGACGGCTTCCCCGGGTTCACCGTCGGCCCCCGACAGACCGTCACCGTGAAGATCCGCCTCGCCATCACCTCGGACGCGGTCCCCAACCAGGTCACCGCCGACGCCGCCGTAGTCCAGCGGCGGGGCGACGACGGCGACTGGGTCGGACAGTCCAACGACTACGCCTTCCGCATCCACAACGACGCGAGCCCCACCCCCGGCCCCACCACCACGGGAACCGGCACCACCCCGCCCAGCCGCGCCCCCCGCCTCCCCTTCGCCGACGAACTCGCCCGCACCGGCCTCGGCACCCCCGGCATCGTCGCCACCGCCGTGGTCCTCGTCACCGGCGGTGCGCTGCTGCTGGCCCGCAGACAGCGCAGGCGCCGCTGAGACGCCCATTCCCCAAGATCCGGCCAGTGTCTACGCTGGGGGCGCAACAGCACCGCGTACATGCGTACGGCAGGAGATCCCGCACATGGCAGAACGCAGGCCCATCGAGTCGTGGCTCACCGACATGGACGGTGTGCTCATCCACGAGGGCGTACCGATCCCCGGCGCCGACGCCTTCCTGAAGAAGCTGCGCGAGTCCGGCAAGCCCTTCCTGGTCCTCACCAACAACTCGATCTACACCCCGCGCGACCTGCACGCCCGGCTGCGCCGCATGGGTCTGGACGTGCCGGTCGAGTCCATCTGGACCTCGGCCCTGGCCACCGCCCAGTTCCTGGACGACCAGCGGCCTGGCGGCTCGGCCTACGTCATCGGCGAGGCGGGCCTGACCACGGCCCTGCACGACATCGGGTACATCCTCACCGACCACGAGCCGGACTACGTCGTCCTCGGTGAGACCCGGACGTACTCCTTCGAGGCCATGACCAAGGCCGTACGGCTGATCAACGACGGTGCCCGCTTCATCTGCACCAACCCGGACGAGACCGGCCCCTCCACCGAGGGCCCGCTGCCCGCCACCGGCGCGGTCGCCGCGCTGATCACCAAGGCGACCGGCAAGAAGCCGTACTTCGCGGGCAAGCCCAACCCGCTGATGATGCGGACCGGTCTCAACGCCATCGGGGCGCACTCCGAGACCAGCGCGATGATCGGTGACCGCATGGACACCGACGTACTGGCCGGGATGGAGGCCGGAATGCAGACGTTCCTGGTGCTCACGGGGCTGACCCGGCCCGAGCAGGTCGAGAACTTCCCGTACCGGCCGTCCAAGGTCGTGGACTCGATCGCGGACCTCGTAGACCGGGTCTGAAACCTGAAACCCTGCTTGACCCATTCGGAGCAATAGGGCCCCGCTGAGGATGCGGGGCCCCGGCCCGCGGGGGACTCTCCAGATATCTGGAGGTTTCACGATGGGTTCACTACGTCTCACTCTCTGCACCGGGGTCCTGGCCGTCTGCGCCTTCACCCCGCCGGTGTACGCGGTCGACGCGAGCGGAGCCGGCATCTCTGTGAGCCCCTCGTCCCCCGCACCGGGGGCGGACGTCGTGCTCCGGGTGACCGGCTGCTCGGCGAAGGCGGGGAGCGCCGCGTCCAGGGCGTTCGTCGCGGACGTGCGGCTCGCGGGCGCCGACGGCACCCTCACCGGGAACAGCCGTGTCCGCGCCTCGGCCGAGCCCGGCTCCTACGACGTCAAGGTCACCTGCGCGGGCACCGTGACCACGGGCAGGATCACCGTCGTATCCCCGTCCGCTTCCCCGTCCCCGTCCCCGTCCCGGTCCCAGCCGGCCTCGCACCTCGCGGCGTCCCCCGTCGCCCCTGTCCATGCGGGCGGCGGTGGCACGGCGCACTTCGCCACCGTGGACGTCCGCGAGGCCGGTCCCGGCACGGGGCAGGCGGTGACCGGGCTGGTGCTCGTGGCCGCGGCCGCGGGCGCCGTCGCGGTCCTGAGCGCGCGCCGGAGCCGCGGAACGGACTGACCCCATGTCCGACGACCGACACACCTCCGGCTCCGGGCGCCTCCTGACGGGCCTGACCTGGGCGGCGCTGCTGTTCGCGCTGTGGCAGTGGGGTGTGCAGGTGACCGACGTACGGCAGGACACATCCGCACCCGCCACCGGTGACATGGGCGCGGTCGGACGGCCGCCGGACACGGAACTCCCGCCCGCCGCCCGCCCGTTGGGGAACGCGCTGCCACAGCGCATCGACATTCCCGCCCTGGGTGTCCAGGCGCCCGTGGCGCCCCGCGGCCTGGACCGGCAGGGGGCGATCGAACCGCCGCCCTTCAACCAGGCGAGCACCGTCGGGTGGTACGCGGCCGGTACCCGCCCGGGCGCCGCCGGGGCCGCGCTGATGGTGGGTCACCTCGACACCCAGACCAGGCCCGCCGTCTTCTACAAGCTGGGCTCCCTACGACCCGGCCAGACCGTCCGCGTCACCCGCGACGACGGCAAGGCCGCCGAGTTCACCGTCGAGGACGTCCAGATCCAGAACCGCGACCACTTCGACGCCCGCCAGGCCTACGGACCACGCCGCCCCGGCCGCGCGGAGCTACGGCTGATCACCTGCGGCGGCACCTTCGACCGGGACACCGGCAACTACACGGCAAACGTGATCGTCTCGACCTACCTCACGGGAACCACTCACTGACCACCCGCACCCGTCCCGGCCGGCGGCCTGCTCCCCCTCGCGCGGCAATCCCGAGTACCGGCACACCGGGGACCGCCCGCACCTGGCCCGGTCGGCGACCCGCTCCCCCTGGAGGCGCCGACCGGGCTGGTCCTCAACCGCGCGTGCACGGGCTGCGGGAGTGCTGCGCCATTCCGGGGGCTGCCCCTGGACCCTGGCAGAAGCGCAGGTCGCCGGGGTGCCCGTCGCGGCCGTCTCGAGGCAATCCCGAGTACCGGCACACCGGGGACCGCCCGCACCTGGCCCGGCCGGCGACCCGCTCCCCTGGAGGCGCCGACCGGGCTGGTCCTCAACCGCGCGTGCTCGGGCTGCGGGAGTGCTGCGCCATTCCGGGGGCTGCCCCTGGACCCTGGCAGAAGCGCAAGTCGCCGGGGGTGTCCGGTGCGGATGTCGCGAGGTAATCCTGAGTGCCGCCACACCGGGGCCACCCGCCCCTGTCCCGGTCGGCGGCCTGCTCCCCCTCGCGCGGCAATCCCGAGTACCGGCACACCGGGGGCCGCCCGCACCTGGCCCGGTCGGCGGCCTGCTCCCCTGGAGGCGCCGACCGGGCTGGTCCTCAACCGCGCGTGCACGGGCTGCGGGAGTAACCCGGCGACCGGCGCGGGAGGTCATGGGGCCACATGGGCAAGGACGGCCCGGGGGCTGGGGCCGTCTGACAAGACTCTAGAACGGATGAGCGCCTGAGCCTAGAGGTTGGATGACGCCAGGTTCCAGTGCGGTGGCTCTCCGTCATATGTGCTGATGGGCGGCGGTTCTTGGGGGTTCTACGGCGGCCCTGCGGACCGGCCGGGTGCTGCCGTGCCCGCCCTGGCAGGGGGCTGTAACAGCTCGCCGACAAGGTTCGGGCGATCTCGTGGGCGAGGCGGGCCGTATGTCAGGATTGAGACTCGGACCAGTGCACCCAAGGGGGAGTTGGATGTACGGCAAGAGGGGGGCCGGGATGAGGGCTTCCGCGGCGGTGCTGGGGGCGGCGCTGCTGGTCGCGGGATGTTCCTCCGGAGGCGGCGACGACAAGAACGCCGGCGCGAAGATCACCCAACAGCCCAAGGACAGCGACCCGTTCTGGGTCAACCCGGACGGCAACGCGGCACGTCAGGTCGCCGCCTACGCCAAGTCCGGCAAGGACTCCGAAGCCGAGCAGATCCGCAAGATCGCCGAGCAGCCGACCGGCGAGTGGATCGGCCCCGAGAACCCCGAGCAGGAGGCCCAGGGCTTCACGGAGGCCGCCGACAAGGCCGGCCGCACGGCCCTGCTGGTCCTCTACAACATCCCGCACCGCGACTGCGGCCAGTACTCCCAGGGCGGTGCGGCCGACGGCAACGCCTACCGCGCCTGGATCGACGGCGTGGCCACCGGCATCGCGGACCGCGCCGCCATGGTGATCCTCGAGCCCGACGCCGTACTGCACCTGGTGGACGGCTGCACCCAGCCCCAGTTCCAGGAGGAGCGCTACAGCCTCCTCAACTACGCCGTCACCAAGCTCAAGTCCCTGAAGAGCACCAAGGTCTACCTGGACGCGGGCAACGCCGGATGGGGCCACCCCGACCAGATCTTCCAGCCCCTCCAGCGCGCGGGCGTGGCCCAGGCCGACGGCTTCTCGGTCAACGTCTCCAACTTCTACTCCACCCGGGACTCCATCGCGTACGGCAAGCAGCTGTCCGCAAAGGTGGGCGACAAACACTTCGTCATCGACACCAGCCGCAACGGCAACGGCCCCTACACGGAAGGCAAGCCGGACGAGAACTGGTGCAACCCGCCCGGCCGCAAACTGGGCGAGGCCCCGACGACGAAGACAGCAGATCCGCTGGTGGACGCCTATCTGTGGGTCAAACGCCCGGGCGAGTCCGACGGCACCTGCAAGGGCGGCCCGAAGGCAGGCGAATGGTGGCCGACTTATGCATTGAAGCTGGCGGAAGGGACGAGTTCTTAAGGGGCGGGGGCTGTGACATCTGCGGCTCCGCCGCGTGGTCCGACAAGCCACAGCGCTCCCGCGCCCAAAAAGAACACCCGCGGGAGCGCTACGGCACCCTCACCCACTGCGCCTTCGACGGCGTCCCCTGATCGTCGTCGACGAACAGCATGTACCACCCGGACGTCACGAGATTCCGGTTCTTCGGCACGGTAACCGTGATCTTGTTCCCGGAGACCTTGTAGTCCAGCGCAATGGACCGCTGATCCACGTCCGTGACGTGAGTGGACGCACTGGGTCGAATCAACCGCACCTTCTTGATCGCCGAAGCCTGCGGAGACATGAACGTCCCCGACTCACCCCGAGCAATGGTCTGCGGTCCTCCGGACAGCGCCGGCCGCGAATCCCGGTAAAGATAGGGCGGGGTGTAAATCTCGATCCGCTGCTCGAACTTCCCCGGCTTCGTGTTCGCCTTGTCGCCGTACAGCGAGTCCGATCCGAAGAACATCACCCGCCCGTCCGGCAGCAGAATCGACCCGGAGTGGTAATTCCGCCCCACCTCGGGATCGGCGACCCGCTGGAACGTATTGGTGTCCGGGTGATAGAGCCGGGCCTGCAGGATGTTGGAGTCGCTGCGCCCGCGATAGTCCTCCGACCCGCCGGACACCAGCACGGTGTCGTCCGGCAGCACCGAGGACTGCGGATACCGCGTCCCCTTCTCCAGCGTCGGCCCGTCCACGAACTTCGGGCTGCTGTCCTTCAGATCGATCAGCCGCGTCTTGTTGCTGGACAGCTTGGACTCGCCGACCCCGCCACCGCCGATCACCATGAACTTCTCGTTCTGCGCCGGAGGCAGCAGCACGGTGCCGGACGTCTCCATCTCGTTGGCGTCGCTCAGCCCGGGCAGATTGGTGAACTGGTTCGTGTCGACGTCCCAGATGCCCGGAACACGGCCGACGTTGTCGGGTCCGTACCCCGCATTCGAACCCGAATAGAAGATCTTGCCGTTCTGCATCAGGAACAGCGCCGGGTATGTCGGGAACTGCCGGATCTTCGACGTGTACGTCCACTTCTTGGTCTTCGGGTCGAAGATCTCGTTCTTGCCCGGCACCAGCTGCCCGATGTCGTCGAGCCCGGACACACTGAGGATCTTGCCGTCCGACAGAGTCGTCAGCGTCGGATACCAGCGCGCCTCGTTCATCGGGTCGACCTTGACGTACTTCTCGGCCACCGGGTCGAACTCGAAGGCGTCCCGGATCCCCTGGAAGTCCTTCTTGTCGAGGGCGAGTTTCTGCGCGATGCCGTATGTGTTGCGTGCGTCGGCGCCGGTCAGGCCCTGGATCCGGTAGTTGTCCTGGGTTCCGGTCTCGTACTTCGATCCACTCTTCTTCGCCTCGACGTAAATACGGCCGAGCCCCGGGTCGTTGCGCAGGAACTTCCCCGTCTTCGGGTCGAAGACCTTCTTCGCGCGCGGCACGAGCACCGGGTCCTTGGACACGAAGGTCTTGCCGTTCTCCTTGCCCGTGAACGCCGTTCCCGCGGGCAGGGTCATCGGCTTGTCCGGGTTCTCGTTGTGCACCACCATCAGGCCGCCGGCCTTGGTGACATCACCCTTCAGCTTCTCGTACCGCTTCGTCCCGCCCGCGATCAGCAGATTGCCGTTAGCCAACTGGGTGTGGCCGGTGCAGAACAGGTCCTTGGGCGTCGGGATCTTCTTGATGGTGCCCTTGACCGGGTCCCAGATCCGGGTGTCGAACTTCTTCGCGTTGAAGTTGTCCTGGTTGTTGCCCGAGCCGGCGATCAGCAGCACCTTGCCGGTGCGCAGCAGCGCCGCGTGAATGGTGTCCTGGCGGAACTCCGGCGGGAACTCGATGATGTCCCAGTGCCCGTTCTTCGCCTTGTACTCGGGTCTGTTGATCTTGTACTGGTGGTATTTCTCGGTGCCGACGCGGTAGAGCCACGGCCCGTTCATCCCGGCCAGCGCGAGCACCACCGCCGTGCCGATCGCGAGTCGACGGGCCCGGCGGCGGCCTGCACGGTCGTTCATTCCTTACGTCCCCCAAATCCACCGAGAGCGATCTGCATCGTCTGGTCACCGCCTGCGCCCGAGCCCCCGGACGCGGCCCAGCTGGGCTTCTGACCCGAGCCGTGCGGCGACTGCGGCACGTGCTGCCCGGGCAGCGGCTTCGGCTGGTACGCCGCCGCGGGCGCCGCCGAGTCCTGCGGCTCCTCGTACAGCGGTACGGGCGGCTGCTTCTTCGCCTGCCTGAGGCCGTACCGCCAGGCGAAGATCGGCGACGCGGTGATCAGCAGGGCGAAGGTGGCCCAGGTGATCATCGCCGGGTGCGAGTGCCCGAGTGTGAGACCGGCGGCGATCGAGCCGCCGAAGACCAGGATGAAGAACAGGTGGATCCGGAAGGTCCCGAACAGCGTGTCCGGGCTGGCCGAGTCGCCCTTGGGGGTCACCACGAACTTGCTCTTGCGGCGCAGCACGGTGTCCATCAGGGAGCGTGCGTAGATCGGCGCCGAGAGGGCCGACATCACCATGCCCGCCACACCGCCGGAGCCCTCGGGCTCGTGCGGGGAGACGTTGTGCCGGCGGTTCCAGACATACAGGCCGATCTGCAGCGCGGAGGCGTTGCCGTACAGCATCAGCCAGACCGTCGGGTCGATGTTCACACCCGAGGCGCCCAGACCCAGGAACAGCGCACAACTCAGCGCCGCCAGGATCCAGTTGAGGGCCGACATCGGGTAGAAGATGATCATCATCGTGTAGTTGAAGAGCTTGCCCGGAGGCAGCGAGAACCAGCCCTTCCAGTACTGCTTCAGGATCGTCTCGTACGTGCCCCGGGACCAGCGCAGCTGCTGCGTGAAGAAGTCCGTCCAGGCACCCGGGCCCTCGCCCACCGCGAGCACGTCCGGCGTGTACACCGACCGCCACTTCTTGCCCGTCGCCGGGTTCCGGTGCCGGTGGATCTCGAAGCCGGTGGCCATGTCCTCGGTGATCGAGTCGTACAGGCCGCCGATCTGCTTGAGCGCCTTGATCCGTACGGCGTTCGACGTACCGACGAACATCGGGGCGCCGTAGCGGTTCCCGGCCCGCTGGATGAGGGCGTGGAAGAGGAACTGCTGGGATTCGGCCGCCTTGGTGATGGGGTTGTCGTAGTTGCCGTACACCTGCGGGCCGATGACGAAGCCGACGTCCGGGTCGCGGAAGAAGCCGAGCATCCGCTCCAGGTAGTTGGGCAGCGGCACGTGGTCGGTGTCGACGGAGGCGAAGAAGTCGTAGTCGTCGCCGTGCGCCTCCAGCCAGGCGTTGTAGTTGCCGTGCTTGGTCTTGGCGCGGTGCGGGCCCTTCTTCTGGTTCCACTTCTCGACGCCCTTGCGGGAGAAGTGGTGCACGCCGAGGCGCTCGCAGACCGCCTTCACCTCGGGGTCGTCGCCCTCGTCGAGCAGCCAGACGTGCAGAAGCCCCCGGTGGCGCAGCCGTACGGCCGCCTCCAGGGTCTTCGTCACCATCTCCAGGGGTTCCTTGCCGGGCACGTACGTCGTGATGAACGCGACTCTCGTGCCGGTCTCCGGCACCACCGGGATGGGGTCGCGGGCGACCAGCGTGGCGTGCGCGTTGGACAGCACGTTCATGCAGCGGAAGAACTCGATCAGACCGATCGAGACGAGCATGACGACGTCCAGCGTCGGCAGGAAGCTGAAGGCGGGGTAGTCGCGCTCGGTCCAGTGCTGCGGCTGCAGCAGCCAGCCGAGCAGGATGAGTGAGAGCAGCGGCGCGGCGCCCAGCATCAGGGCGGCGCGCAGCCGGTGCGGCTCCTGCGAGAGCAGCGAGCGGTACTGCACCTTGTACGGCTTGTTCGGGTCGGGCTGGGTGAGGGGACCGGCCAGCCGGCTGTAGTGCTCGTAGTCGTATCTCGGAAGTGTCTTCTTGATGCGCCGGAACTGTCCTGTCGTGCTGTTCCGGTGGGACTCCACCCTGAGTTGGGCTGTTTCTGACGGGTCGAAGTTATGCCGGGCGCCCGTCGGCGTCGACGTCATGAGTCATCCCCCCACACGCAGGTCGCTGCGTGTCGTGTCGGTTCCTTCCGCCCGCGGTCGAGTCCCCCTCGACTCTCCACGGGCGAATCAGTGACCGGCCGCAGTCACCACACTTTCCACACCCAAAGACATGGAACCGCGACCTTCCGGTTGCATGATGCCCCCCTCGGCATCCGCTCGTGAACGGGGCCCCTAATCCCCGCGAACCCGGCAACCGCTTACTTGCCCCCCAACTGCCGCGTACCCGCAGCATCTTGGAAAACAGGGTTCTACGGCGTTCGTCATGATCGCAAGATGCGAAACGCGGTGTTTACCGGTCATACGCGTTCATTGTGGCGTGCGTGGGGATCCTGTGGACCAGTTGCGGACGGCAGGGCGCGGACAGTGCCGCAGTGCGCTCTCCTGGCCTCCTCCGCCCGTCCTGGGCAGAGGGTGGCGTGAACGGTGCGGTCGGTGTCCGCGAGGCCGACGCCTCCTTGCGCGGCCCGGTGTTCCATACGGTTCACGAGGGCGCCGAGTTCACTGAGTCCGGAGATCAGGCGCTCCGCGAGATGTACCGCAATGGGTCGTTTGGCGGCTGCAGCGCCGCCGTGGCTGCTCGCGTCCCTCCGGGGGCGCTGCCCTCCCGGCACGCGAAAGGCCCCCCGCGGTTGCGAGGGGCCTTGCTGTCTGTGCGCCGCCAGGGACTCGAACCCCGGACCCGCTGATTAAGAGTCAGCTGCTCTAACCAACTGAGCTAGCGGCGCCTGCTGACGTCGTAACTCTACCCGACGGTCGGGGGTGCTCCGGACCACCCGTCCCGGTGGCCCCGGGGGTCACGGGCGGCGCTTGTACATCATTCGGACCGTCAACATGCGCGTCGGGAAGAGGGTTGGGAAACTGATCATCGTGGACAGGCCCGGTCATTTTCATCTGGAGTGTGAGGGGAATCGCATGGCGACTCCGGTATTCGAGGAATTCGATCCGGCGAACGACTGCGACTGCCCGGGATGTGCGCACTGGCGGGGTGTTCTGCCGTATTCGCGGGCGGTACGGCATCCGGCGGCCCGCCGCGTCGTGATCGTGGCGGCCGCCGCGTCCGCGGCCCTCGGCGCGGGGCATGTGGCGCCGGCGCTCGCCGCCCCTCAGGTACCGCCCGGACCGGGCGTTTCCGCAGGCAGCGAGGTTGCCACCCCGCAGGGGCGGCGGGCCCCGCTGCACGGCAGGGGCGGCCCGCCCGAGCCCGCAGGTGACGTCAAGGCACCCCAGACCACCCGCGCGGAGATCATCACCCGGGCCAAGAAATGGGTCGACGCGAAGGTGCCGTACAGCATGGAGGCCTACTGGTCCGACGGTTACCGACAGGACTGTTCGGGTTATGTCTCGATGGCCTGGGGACTGCCCGGAAACGAATGGACGGGCACCCTGGGCAAGTTCGGGGAGCGCATCAGCAAGGACGAACTGCAGCCCGGTGACATTCTGCTGTTCCACAATCCGCAGAACCCGGAGCGGGGCTCGCACGTCGTCATCTTCGGCGGCTGGAAGGACTACACGCACACCTCGTACCTCGCCTACGAGCAGCGTCCCCCGCAGGCCCGCCGCAAGGAGACCCCGTACGCCTACTGGCACCAGTCGAACCGCTACGTCCCCTACCGCTACAAGGGGCTCAAGGAGGACCCGGCGCCCGGTCCGGACAAGCCGAATCCGCCGGTCGTCGCGGCGCCGTACCCGGGAGCGGCGTACTTCGGCCCCGGCGCGAACAACAAGTACGTGACCCAGCTCGGGCAGATGCTCGTCGCGCGCGGTGCCGGGCAGTACTACGCACTGGGCCCCGGCCCGCGCTGGTCGGACGCGGACCGCCGGGCCACCGGGGCCTTCCAGCTGGCCCAGGGCTGGAACGGCGCGGAGACCCGCGGGCTGCCGGGGCCGCAGACCTGGGACCTGCTGGTGTCGGGCAAGGGCAAGGACATCGCTCCGGTCGACGCGCCGGATCCACAGATGCCGTCGTCCCACGGGGTGCCGGGCTATCCGGGTCGGGCGATGTTCCGCCCCGGCGCCTCCAACCCGTACGTCACCCAGTTGGGGGACCAGCTGGTGAAGAAGGGGTTCGACAAGTACTACACGGCCGATCCGGGGCCGGACTGGGACGAGGAGGACCGGCGCAACGTCGAGGACTTCCAGCGTTCCCAGGGCTGGCGGGGTGGCGCGGCGGACGGCGTTCCGGGCCCGGAGACCTGGCGGCGGCTCTTCTCCTGAGCGCTTCCGGCACTGCCCGCTCCATCTGATCCCGAGCGGTTTGGCTTGACCCATCTGTTGTGACGCATTTGTTGTGACGCATCTGGCGCGGAGGCTGGAGGCACGCATGAGTACGACGACCACTTCACAGACGCCCGAGTCCGAGGGGCCGGGCAGACCCGGTCGCCTCATCCAGAACGAGGCGACCACCGAGATCCCCGTCCATCTGCTGTTCCGTGACGAAGCGGCCCCGGTGTCCGTGCCGCTCAGGCCGACGGTGGTCGGCCGCCGGCAGGCGACCGGCGAACAGCCGCGGTTCCGTCGTCCGACTGCGGTGAAGCCGCGGTCCGCGCCCGAGGTCGACCCCGACCTGGGTGAGCGGCCCGCCAGGGTGCTGCCCGCGACGGCGGGCGTCCTCGCCGGGGCCTGCGGGGCGGCCGGCTGCGTGGCGACCTCGTGGTGGGCGGGCGTCCTGCCGTCCCTCGCGGTGTCGGCGCTACGGCTGCCGGCCGACCCGGGCGCCGGGCTCGGCCCCGCGCAGTGGGCGGCCTACGCGGGCGCCGCGGCGCTGGGCTTCTTCGGGTTCGGCGGACTCGCGCGCGGCCGGACCGGACGGGCCTGGGTGCTGGGGCTGTACGGCCGCTACCGGGGCACCGTCCGGCGCACCGGCCTGATGTGGGTGAACCCGCTGCATCTGCGCCGCCGGGTCGACGTACGGCTGCGGCACTGGCGCAGCGAGGAGATGCCCGCGGCCGACGGCAACGGGGTCGCGCTGCGGGTCGTGGTGCTGGTGGTGTGGCGGGTGCGGGACACGGCACGGGCGGTGCTGGGCATCGAGGACCACGAGACCTATCTGCGCGAGTGCGTGGAGGCGGCCCTCGCGCGGGTCGCGGTGGAGGCGCCCGGTGCGTCGAAGGGTTCGGTGGAGGCCGTCACGGAGGCGCTGACCCGGCTGACGGCGGCGGATGCCGAGCCGGTCGGGCTCGAGGTGTTCTCGGTGCAGCCGGTCCGGGTCGAGTACGCCCCCGAGGTGGCCGCCGCGATGCAGCGCCGCCGTATCGCCGCCCTGGACGCGGAGCACCGCGCGACCGTGCTCACCTCGGTCGTCGACTCGGTGGAGGACACCGTGACTCGGCTGACCGTGCGGGGCCTGGTGGAACTGGACGACTACGAACGCAAGGCGCTGGTCAAGGACTTGACGGTGGCGTTCTGTGCCGGGCGGACGGAACCGGGGCCGTGACGACTCGGCCATGTGTTGGGCATGGACACGGCCAACAATCGGCAATAATCTGAGACTTGGTCTAGACCTGCACGCCTCATGGAACCTCCCCACGTTCTTCAGGAGCGGCAGCATGCGCAAAAAGACCAAGTGGTACGCCGCCGCGCTCGGACTCACCACGGCAGGAGCCCTCGTGCTCTCCGCCGGGGGTGCGAGCGGCCACGGCTACACCGACCTCCCCGTCAGCAGGCAGAAGCTCTGCCAGAACGGCACCGTGACCAACTGCGGCGAGATCCAGTACGAGCCGCAGAGCGTCGAGGGCCCCAAGGGCTTCCCCGCCGCCGGACCGGCCGACGGCGCCATCTGCTCCGGCGGCAACGCCCGCTTCTCCCAGCTCGACAGCCCGAAGACCCCCTCGGGCGGCGCCTGGCCCACCACCAGGGTGACGGGCGGGCAGAGCTACACCTTCCGCTGGCAGTTCACCGCCATGCACGCCACCACCGACTTCAAGTACTACGTCACCCGGCAGGGCTGGAACCAGAACCACAACCTGGCCCGCTCCGACCTGAACACGACACCGTTCCTGACGGTGCCGTACAACGGGCAGCGGCCCCCGGCCACCCTCTCCCACAGCGGCACGCTGCCGTCCGGGCTGAGCGGCCACCACGTCATCGTCGCCGTATGGACGATCGCGGACACCGGCAACGCGTTCTACGCCTGCTCGGACGTCAGGTTCTGAGGATTCCTTGAGCCAATGGCGCGGTCGGCGTGGGTAGGTTCCTGCCACGCCGACCGAACGGGGGCGGCGTACCAAGACCGGGGGACCCCCATGGACGTGATCTTCTACCTCGTGCCCAGCCTGATCCTGGCTGTGGTCCTCCTCGGCGCGTACACCGTGCTGCGTCGCGCACTGCGGATCCGTAGCGCCTGGAACAGCGGGCTGACGGCCGAGGGGCGCTGTCTTCGGATGTTCACGACGACCCACGGTGGCGGCGGCGACACGTCGGTGAGCACCACGCTGCACCATGTCTACGAGTTCACCGCCCGCAGCGGTCGCGTCGTCCGCTTCGAGGAGCGGGGCGGGCCGGCGACGGTGCTGGAGGGCGACTTCGTCACCGTCTACTACAAGGAAGACGACGAGGCCGTCGCCACCGCCAAGGCGCCGCGGCGGGCCGGGCTGGCGGCCTCCACCGTCGGCGTACTGGCGTTCCTCGGAGTGATGGCCGTGTTCTGCGTCGGCTTCATGGTCACGTACCACCAGACGTCCGAGGGCTTCGGCTTCGGCGAGGGTAGCGACGACACCACCAACACCGTCGTCGTCGACGGTGTCACGATGACCCCGTGACCCTCCACATCTGACGGCCCATCAACTACCGTGCTCGGCCATGCAGTCCAACAGGCGCACGGTCGCGGAACTGGTAGCCGAGCGGTGGGGCGACCACCGGCCCGGGCTGTGGTGCGAGGAGCGGGTGCTCACCCACCACGAGGTGACCGCGGGTGCCGCCGCCCGGGCGGCCCTGCTGGCCGATCTGCTGCCGCCGGGCGCCGAACCGCATGTGGGTGTGCTGCTCGACAACACCCCCGAGTACCCGCTGTGGCTGGGCGCGGCAGCACTCGCGGGAGCGGCGGTCGCCGGGATCAACCCCACCCGCCGGGGGCCGGAGCTGGCCCGCGACATCCTGCACACCGAGTGCCGGATCGTCCTCACCGAGCACGCCCACCTCCCACTCCTCCGCGACCTCGAACTGCCCGGCGTACGTCTCCTGTTGACCGACAGCGAGGAGTACGACAACCTGCTCGCTTCGTATACGAACGCCGCACCGGACGCCTCCCGGGCCACACCCGACGACCGTCTCCTCCTCTATTTCACCTCGGGCTCGACCGGCGCCCCGAAGGCCGCGATCTGCAGCCAGGGTCGACTGGCCGCGGCGGGAGCCTCGCTGGTCGGCCAGTTCGGGGTCCGCCCCGACGATGTGCACTACATCTGCATGCCCATGTTCCACGGCAACGCGGTGATCGCCGACTGGGCGCCCGCGCTGGCGGCCGGCGCGGGCGTGGCACTGCGGCGGCGCTTCTCGGCGTCGGGGTTCCTGACGGACGTACGGAAGTACGGGGCGACGTACTTCACGTATGTGGGGCGTGCCGTGCAGTACATCCTCGCCACCGAGGAGCGCGAGGACGACCGGGAGAATCCGCTGCGGCTCGGCTTCGGCACGGAGGCGGGGGCGGTGGACGCGGCGGCCTTCGAGCGGCGGTTCGGGGTGCGGCTGGTGGAGGGGTACGGGTCGTCGGAGGGCGGGGCGGCCGTGCAGTGGTCGCCGGGGACACCGGCCGGGGCGGTGGGGAAGGCGGCGCCCGGTCTCGTCGTACTCGACCCGCGGACCCGTGCGGAGTGCCCGCCCGCGGTGTTCGACGCGGCCGGGCGGCTGCTCAACGGGGACGAGGCCATAGGGGAGCTGGTGAACCAGGGGCCGAACCCGTTCGAGGGGTACTGGCGCAACCCCGCGGCGGAGGCCGAGCGGCGGCACGACGGCTGGTACTGGACCGGCGACCTCTTCTACCGGGACGCCGACGGCTACCTCTACTTCGCCGGCCGCACCGACGACCGCCTCCGCGTCGACAGCGAGAACCTGGCGGCCGCGATGATCGAGAACATCCTCGCCCGGTACGAGGGCGCCGACGCCGTCGCCGTGTACGCCGTGCCGGATCCGGTGACCGGGGACCAGGTGATGGCGACGATCGCCGGGAGCTTCGACCCGGCGGGTTTCGCCGCCTTCCTGGCCGCCCAGCCCGACCTCGGCACGAAGATGGCACCCAGGTTCGTACGGGTCGTGGACCGGATGCCGGTCACGGCCACGAACAAGATCCACCGCGCCCAGCTCAGAAAAGAGGGCCTCCACTGCCCCGACCCCCTGTGGTGGCGCCCCCCGACCGCCCGGACCCCCACCTACCGAAGGCTGACCCAGAACGACCGGCGAGCCGCCGAAGCACCTCCGACTGCGGGGGAGACCTCGCCTGAGGCGGCGGGTGGCAGTGCCCCCACCGTGCGGGGTGTCATAGCCGGGGGCTGACTTCTTCACCCTGCGGCCGCGGCAGCCGCCGGTAAAGGGGGGTGTGGGTGGCGAAGCCCCCACCACGCGCGGCGAAGCCGCGCAGAAACGACGATGGCGAGGCGGTTCGCGCTTTCCGCGAACACACCTCGCCCATCGCCATCGTGCGCCGCCAGGGACTCGAACCCCGGACCCGCTGATTAAGAGTCAGCCGGAAGACGATCCGGGTGATGACGAATGAGTCCGGAATCGTTCATTTTCGCAGGTCACCCGGCACGTGATGCTGTCGGTCCCATCCGAGCCAGTTCAGCTTCGTCCGGCGTCGCCGTTAGCCCCGCGCTAGCACGCCAGGTCCGAGCGTCGTCATGAAGACCTCCTCGATCGACCTGTACGCCGTAATCGGGGTCCCAGAGGATGCGGACCAGACAGCCATCCGCAAGACTTTCCGCAGCCGCATGCGCCAGATCCATCCCGACCGGCGCCCACCGGGTGAGGCAGAGGCGGCCCATGAAGAGATGGTCCTGCTCAACCTGGCGTACGAGACGCTGAGTGACCCTGGCAAACGCGCCATGTACGACTTGGATCGTCGCGCTGCCCGCAACGCCAAGCGAGAGCGGTACCGCGAACCACCTCCACCGCCGCCTCCGCCCCCTCCACCACCAAAGCCCCGGGTCATCGTGCTCGATCCCGAGGTGGTGGATTTCGGGTCTGTCTCCATCGGTGAGATGCCGCCCGATCAGGTCATCACGGTGAGGTTCAGCGACAACTCGACCATTCGTTACGCGTGGGTACTGACCGGCTGCGGAGACTTCTGGCAGGTGGTCGAGCCGCGGCCATATCGCGACGTCTCAGCGGTGAGGCTGCGGCTTCGAGTCCGACCGCTGTCAACCCATGATGCGCCTGGCCTTCACAGCGACCGGATCCGGATCATGGTTGACGATCTCATGATGGTGGTGCCGGTCTGTATCAACGTGGTGGCAGCGCCTTCGCCGCCCCCTCCGCCTCCACCACCGCCAAGGCCCCGTGCCATCGTCCTCAACCATCGGTACATCAACCTGGGGCCGGTGTGGGCCGGCGGCGAGACCCCGGAGCAGGTAGTAGAGGCCCGCTTTGATGACGGTTCCCCCATTGGCGTCGCGCGCGTCCTCACCACGGCAGGCTCGTTCTGGCACGTCACGTCTCAGCGCAGCTTGCGTGGCGCCACCTGCCTGACCATCCGCATCAAGGGCGGGCCGGTCGCGCCTGACCGTGCGCGAGGCCGGTTTACCGAGCGTCTGCAGATCCAGCTGGACGGCATCACCGCAACCGTGGGCGTGACCGCCTTCATCACGACGCCACCTGCACCTCCGCTGACGCTCGCGAACTGGCGGAACTTCCGGCTGACCTGCCTGGGCATGATCATGCTGCTCAGTCTGTTGGTGCTAGTGGGCTCTCTCTTGTTCGCCGGCGTGTACGAGCTGCTGAATGCAGCTCCCTGGGACACGAATCAAGGTCACCATCCGCCGACCACCCACGCCGCGGGCCTGGGCGTTGGCCCAAGACGGCCTGGTTCCCAGGCCAGTATTCCGTGACAGACCTGACTGGCTGGCGTATCCACGCTCCGCGTGCTGCGTTCACCTGGTCCTGCGGATGATATGGCTGCAAGCTGCCGATTCACGACTCCGATGCTGCTTGCCGGTAACAGTGTCCAGGCACGGCCACATAAATCTGCAAGAGACGATTTCCACGTGAGGGCAGGGTGCAATGAGTGGTCGCGAGAAATAATTCTTCTGCCGCTGGCCCGTTTGCCCAGAATCTGCTGCGTCACCCGAACGGTCTCCGCCAGGTTGCGATAGGACTCGTCCGGGAGTTTTATCGAAATTCGGTGTGGTTGGCGGAGCGCTGTGGGATATGTGGGTGATCGGTGCCCTTACCAGCAGGTGAGGTCAACTGGGGCATTCCACACTTGCGCTTAAGGCGATCTTTCTAGAAGGATGGAACTCTATGCGCTTTCCGAGGGAAGTAATTGGACTTGTGATAACGCCAATTGCTCTGCTGGCATTGGCTGCTTGCGCATCATCCGGGAAGAGTCGAACGGAATCCACGCCAACCGAAAAGTCAACGTCAGTGATGCCCAATAGTTCCGGCGGGATCAGTCTGGGGCAAGCTATAGCGGCGTTCGACCAGGCGGCGCGGAGTGCAGAGACTAGCGGCTATTCTGACCCAACTCTGTGCCAGAAATTGCGTGACGCCATCACTCCTCTGGCAAGCGCCATAACGGTGACGGAGAACAATTTACCGAAAGTCTACAAAGAAGCGCAGGCGGTCTACACCCCGGCAGAAAACGCTGCTGCCGACTGTGATGCTGGTCCTAAAGCTAATCGCGAGGCTGCTGATTTCATCAAACTGTTCAGACAGAATTTACCGGCTCTGCAGAAGGCTCTTGCTCGGAATGGGCAATCCCTCAGTAGGCAAGCTCCTGACGGGCCTTGCCACTCGATCGAAGGGCGCAGGGTCCCAGCAAATTTTCAATCCTGCTAACGCTGCTCAAAAATGAGAGGCCCGATGCGTTCTTCATTCAGCGCCCGAAGGGCTTCCTTGCGCCGCGGATGGCTACTGGCTGCCGTTATGTTGGTTCTGGCCGCGATGGGCAGCGCATGGATGTCAGATAACAGGAGCGCTACTTCGTCGGCACGCCAGCACGCCATAGCTGCTCCAACCGCCAGAGAAGCCGCGCACCAGATCGGCCCATGCTCGGCCGATCTGGCCTATAGCCAGATGCTGCCACCCAACGGCGACAATGTCATCAATATGCGCGACCTCTGCACCGGCAACTTCCGCCAAATCAAGACTGGTCGGCAAGCGGCAGTCAGTGTGCCAAGTCTTAGTCCGGATGGATCTATGGTGGCTTACAGCAGCGGAAACCTGGATCAGCCGGAATCGAGGCTGTACGTCGCTGACACCAAAACCGGCGCTGTGAGGGAGCTCAGACATCTGGCCGGTGCCATTCTGTCGCCGGTGTTCTCGCCCGACGGAAAGACCATTGCCTTCCTGCACGGAGCGCCGCCGGATAGTCAGCCGGGCATCTACACGATCCATAGGGACGGCACCAGCCTGCAGCTTGTGCTGCCAGCTACCAAGTATGACCAGAATCAGGCCACGCATCTTAATTGGACGCCGGACGGGAAGGCGCTTATTTACCCGGAAGCTGGCATCCACCGCGCCAATCTTGGCGGCAGCGAGCCAAGCACTGTGTGGTCCGGTCAGGGATTTACGCTCACGGGACCGGCCTTCATTGGTTCGAACGGTAACACCTTCTATTTCCAAGGCCAGAAGGGGACGAGCGGGGGCATGAGCCAGCTTTGGTCATGTCCCCTGGAGTGCAAGACGCCCAAACAATTGACCCAGGTGACGCAGCAACTGCGCGGCTACACGCTAGCCGAGTTTGGAAATAGTCTGTATTACTCCGTCTCGCGGGGGCCGGATCCATCGGGGGACACCGACGTCTATGCGCTCAACCTGATCAACAACAGGACGAGTCGGTTGTTCTCCGCCAAGAACGCGAGTGACATCACCACGCCGCTGGTGTCCGGAGCGGACCGCCGTAACATTGTCGCCCTGGGGGACTCATACAGCTCCGGCGAAGGCGCGCCAGTAAAGTCTGCTGACGGCAAGGTCCGCTACATTGCGGGTACCGACACTGACACCAACAAGTGCCACCGCTCCATGGCGGCCTATCCCGTGCTCCTTCACGAAGAACTTAACCATGATTTGGGGCTTGAGTTTCATGCCTGCAGCGGCGCGACGATTAAGGATTTTTGGGAATCCTTCTACGAAGATCGGCGCAAAAATCCCGAAGAAGATCCGCAGCTCGAATGGATCAATTCAAGAACCGAGATCGTCACGCTCACTATCGGAGGTAACGACGTGAGCTTCGCTGACGTGATGGACTATTGTGCACGCCAATACGGGAAGGGGGCTGAATCTCCCTGCAAGAAGACTTGGGAGGGGGCGGTCCGTTCCGGTATCAATAATCTAATTGCAAAAGGGTCGCGCCATGATGACCTACCAAGTCTGTATGCCGAAATTCGTCGCCGAGCATCCGAAGCACAAGTCTTTGTTATTGGGTACCCACGATTCTTCCCGGCTGATCCACCGGATTCGTGCCCGACAGGTGTCCCCGTGCGCACGTTCTCGCGCTCAGATATGCGCTGGATTAATTCCGAGATTGCAAATCTCAATGACCAAATCAAGAAACTGGCGGAGTCGGCGAGTTTTACCTTCGTGGATGTGTTCGACTCGCTCAAGGGTCATGAAGTGTGCACGAACAAGTCGTGGATCAACAGAGCGCTAGTGCACTGGAAGCTCGATCCAAATAAACAGGTGCAGAGTTTTCACCCCAATGTGGCTGGGCATAAGGCTATCGTCGGCGTCGTAGTCAGATACATCCGTTGACAAGCGCCTCCATGTTGATCAAGATCTAAACATGGGTATTGAAGCAGTGCTATTTTTCGGGGTGGGTTTGATCGCGCTGGGCATGGCTCTCGCCGTGTTGAGGCGGTGGGGGTCACCAAAATTGCAACGACGCCCCGAGTGGCGAATAATTGTGGCCATCGTGCAAATAGGGGTTGTGATCACCTTTCTCTATTGGGTCGCCATAGTAAGCCTGTGGCATAGCGTATAAAAGTGGGGCATCAGCCCCTTTTTACTGGAAATTCTTGCGCATGGCGTCGCCTCGTCGAGAGCGTTGCACCCGGCGCCTCAGATGCCCGTCCTTGTGCGCTGAGCTGCCGCGACGCGTCCGGTAACCTGCCGCAGATGCGGCCACGGCGCCCCAGACGGAGCATGGAAGGTGGAAGCTGCTCGATCGACACTCCGTCGCCTCGGGACTGCCCATGACAGACTCGCTACGACTCCACTGCCCCAACGGGCATGAGCTTGAGGCTAACCAGCCAGCGTCCAAGTTCTGCACCGCGTGCGGCGCGCCCATGGTCATCACGTGTCCCAATGGCCACGAGGTCGAGCCTGCTTCCTACTGCGTCGTGTGTGGCGCGGCCTTGCCCTCCACCGGACTGACGGCCTTTGGTGGCGAAGGCACCAACACCGCTCCCTACACCGAGGCCGGCGGCGGGTCCCCACCCGAGGTGCTGCAACCGATAGGCCCAGGGAAGCACCGACGTAGGCCGTCTAACCGTGCCGTCGTCGGCGGGGCGCTCGCCGCCGTCATCATCGGGGTCGGGGCGTACTTCGGTATCACCCAGCTGACGAGTTCGGGCACGGAGAAACCGGCCAGCGTGACCTCGACAGGGTCACTCTCACCGTCCAACGAGGAGCCTTTGCCGTCAGCACCGGTGGAGACCGAAACCTTGCCGTCCAGCGAGGATTCCTTGCCCGCATCGCCGACAGCACCGTCGCAGACGCCGCAACCCAGCAGACCTGTCGCGCCGCCGCCATCAGCGACGGCCGGCCCGGGAGACACCGTTGAGGCGTACTTCGCTGCTATCAACGCCGGTGATTACAAACAGGCTTGGGACCTGGGAGGAAGGAACCTCACCCACGGGTCGTACTCGGCCTTCGTGAAGTCATTCGAGGGCACCGCTTACGACTCGGTCACCGTCGTTTCTGTTGCCGGCGACACCGTGGAGGCTGAACTCGACGCAACGCAGACGGATGGAACCCACCGTTACTTCGCCGGCACGTACACCGTCCGGGGCGGGGCCATCGTCGCGGCCAACATCCAGAGCCAATGACCGTCAAAAGCCTCCTCCACGTCGGGAGCGTGTGGATCCGGCCCGAGTCGGAGGCTGTGCGGGGATGAGGTCCGGGACACAAGGAGCGTGACGGATGATGTCGGAACGAATTAGCTGCCCTGAGTGCGGTGCATCGATAGTGTCAACTGCCGCTTTCTGCCCAGAATGCGGCCACCGCCAGGCGACGCCCGGTGCTGGCGCCGCGACGCCCTCCTCAGGGCACATCCCGGCTCCGCCCCCGCCGCCCGGACGGCCGCCCACCGGCGAGCCACCAGCGGGCGCCCCGCCGCCGCATTTCGGCCCGCGACCAACACCCGCGAAAGGGTTCTGGGCGGGGCTGTTCGACTTCGGCTTCACCACCTTCGTCACGCCCAAGGTCATCAAGTTTGTCTACGTGGTGATGACGATCATCATTGGGCTGAGCTGGATCTACTGGCTGTATGAAGGGTTCCATGCCTCGTCCGGCCTGGGCATTCTGGTACTGGTCTTCGGCCCCCTGATAGCGCTGTTCTGGCTCATCGTGTATCGGATCATGCTTGAGCTCGCGATGGTGATATTTCGAATAGGCGCCGACGTTCACGCGATCAACGAGCGCAGTGACCTGGAGTAGGCCGCAACACCCAACCGCCCCAATTCCGTTCACAGGAGATCAAGGGCACAGGTACGTGCGCTGCCACTCTGCAGATGACACGCCCTTCGCAACCTCGGCGATAGCTTGAGCCAACGGTGTCTTCAGCTTGGCGCGGGTGCTGTTCGCCCACTTCTACTTCCGTGCCTGCGGGACCAACTGAGGATGTACCGCGCGTGCTCTCCGCACCAGCGGTACACCACTTGCGAGTTCAGCGGCAGCTCAGGGTCGTGCTCACCTCGGGCCTGGATGAGCGGCCCGAGGTAGCTCACGAGTTTATTGACCGTGTTGAGCGGCAGGCAGGTGGTCGCAGCGAGTGACTGGTAGTCGGTGGCTCGTCGAGCGGCGATGCCTCCGGCCAGGCAAGCCGCAGTGCGTCCCCGGCGGCCGCGGCCGAAATAGTCGTTGAGTGATGGGCAGACGAGACGCTGGCCGATCGGGAACTTCGCCTTCGGCAGGGTGCGGCCGGCTGCCGCGATCTGGACGGCTTCGACAGGTGGTCCGAAGCCAGCAGCCTTCTGGACGACGCCGACGACCTCGGGTTGGGTGATGGCTTCTTCGAGGTGGTCGCGCTCGATGCCATGGCCATGAAGGGCCATGACCATGGGGGCGCTGCGGTTGCTCTCGCGTAGGAGTTTCAGAACATCCAGGCCGTCGAAGACGTACTCATAGGCCGGGTCCATCCAGATCAGGTCGGCTACGACGACATCGAAGCGAACCCGGCCCACGATGGCGTGGTGGACGGCGGCTGGATCGGTGGCAACGACGATATTGGCGTGCGGGAGTGCTTCCGTCAGGACTGAGCCGAGAAGTTTGCCCAGCGCGGAAGCGACCAGGACGCGCAGCCCGTCTTCCACAAGGCTAATGGTCAGTCAGGTTGCAGAGATCGGCAAGTTCTTGCTGGTCAGGCGAAGAACCGGCAGAGCTCGACCGGTCTGGCTGGGGAAATGTGCATTGCCCTCCTGTATCTCCCCCGGTGGAGGGCCATCCTGAGCTCACCGAATTCTTCGGTGAGAGCGGCCCCGCCAGACCCGTGGCCGTGTGGCCTCTCTCGGCATCCCCTTCGGCCCGCTTCCGCACTACCCGTGTGTCTTGGGCCGCCTGCATCGAGGAACGCACCATGGAAGAACACCCCGCCTTCGCTGGCCCTGACCTCCACGTTGCTGAGCTGAAGGCGACCATCGCTCGGTACGAGGAGCTGCGCAGCAGCACGCAGCTGAGCACCGCGGCAGTCACGACGGCCGGCTGCCGGCTGCGGGCCATGATCATGGCCAAGCAACTCATCAGCACGGAGCCGAGCGAGCTGCTGGAGGCGGCTTACGCCGAAGCCTCAATCGTCCTAGGCCTCCTCGAAGACCTGGCAGAGGCACTGGCTGAATTCGACAGCGAGGTGTAAGCCGTCATGTCACCCCACGAGCAGCAGGGCCTGCGGGTCCTGGCGGTGGCCTTGGCCATCATCCTGGCGGGTCAGTTCCTGAGCGGCGTTTTCCCCTACCTCGTAGCCGTCGTGCTGCTGGGCCTGCTGGCCGCGCGGTTCTTCGGCCGCCGGTAACGGCAGAGAACACCGCCCGAACTAAGGTGTCGGGAATTCCCCGAGATGTGCGGCAATTAAGTCGCCAAAAGGCGCATGAAAATCGCGCCGCTACCAGATATAGAGCCCTATTGTCATTGACTTTATGGCTCTATTAAAGTATAATTGTTAGGCAAGGTCGCAATGGCATACGTTGCACTTTGCGGTATTACCCCCTCTTCCGCTGACGCGGATATGTGTAAGTGCAGGAGGGGGATGGCTTACCAAGCCGCACAACACAACCACCGCATCCAGGCCGTTCGCGGCTCACGTCCTTCGGTTGACGGAGGACGCTCATGAGCGACGCGAACCTGCTGACCGCGAGTACCGCGCTATTCGGCGCAACCATCGGATTTATTCAGTTCCTTCGGTACCGTGATCAGCTTGCCCGGGATTCCAGCCGTGTCACCTACCGGCTGGGCTTTCCACGTGACCTCACCATGGTGCAGGTAACGGCCTTTATGCACGCCCTGACGCGGCTTCGGCCGACACGCGGTTGGCTGTTTGGTCGTGACAGTGCGGTCTTCGAGTGGGTCGGCCACCCCGGCGCTGTCGAGTGCCGGTTGCGGTTGCCCGAGCACCAAGCCGATGTACTGCTACGGCAGCTCCGCGGCGTCGTGCCGGGCCTGCGCACCAGTCTCATGACCGAAGCCGGTTTGCCGCCTGCCCGGTGGCTACGGCGAATGAGCCTGACTGCCACCCATCGGCCGCTGCGCACCGAGGCGCCCGAGGCATTCGCCACGGGCCTGCTCAGCGCTTTGCAACCGCTCGGCCGTGATGAGTCGCTGGTCTACCAGTTGGTGGTCTACCCCGTCCGTACGCCGCGGTTGCCGCTGATGCGGCAGCCCAGCAGCACTCCGTTCGGCACCTTGCCGCCGTGGGCTCACTCGCTGGGTCGACTACTCACTGGTGCACCAGCGGCTACGGCCGACAAGCAGGCCGCGGCCGACTTCAAGGCCAAGGCCGCCGAGCCCTGGTTCGGTGTCGTCGGCACCGTGGGAGCTGCTGCTGCCAGTCAGGCCCGTGCTCACTTCCTGGTGGGCCGCCTCATGGCCACGCTGCACCAGCTCGACAGCCAGGGTGTAGCGATAGTGCCGCGCTGGCTGCCCCGGCGAGCCGCCGCGTGGCTGGCCCGTGCCGAGACCGGCCTGGGGACTGCTCCGGTGCTGGTCAATGCGAGGGAGGCCGCCACGTTGCTGGGCTGGCCGCTGGCTGGTCCGACGGTGCCAGGTCTTGCTTTGAGTGGCGGCCGGATGTTCCCGCCGGTCGCTGAACTGCCCTCCAAAGGCCGGGTCCTGGGCACCGCTACGTACGACGGCATGCAGCGGCCGATCGCCATCGCGCCGATCGACTCGCTCATGCACACGTTGGTCACCGGGCCGACTGGCTCTGGCAAGTCCACGCTGCTGCTGAACGTCCTGACTCAGGACATGCAGGCTGGCAGGGGAGTCATACTTCTCGACCCCGGTGGCGATCTTGCTCGTGATGTGGCCGATCGCATCCCCGAGAACCGAATCGGCGACCTGATCTACATCGACGCCGCCGACAGCCGACCAGTGGGCATCAACCCCCTGGCCTGCGCTCCGGAAGACGCCGAGCTGGTAGCCGATCAGCTACTGGAGCTGATCAAGGCCAACGCAGACAGCTGGGGTCCGCGTCTGGAAGAAGTCCTCAAAGCCAGCCTCGTACTGCTGGCCGCCACCCCCGACATGAGCCTCGTCGAACTGCCTATGGTGCTGACCGACGACACGTTCCGCGCTTCACTGTTGGCTCGCCTGAGCCCTGCCTTCGCCCCGACTGTGGGAGCGTTCTTTTCCCGCTTCGACAACTGGAGCGAAGGCGAACGCGGCCAAGCCGTCTCGGCCGTCATCAACAAGGTGTCGCCGCTGACCGACCGCCGCCAGCTCCGCGCCATGCTCGGCCAGTCCAAGCCCGCCTGGACCATGCAGCAGGTCATCGACCAGGACAAGATTCTGCTGGTCGCGCTGCCCTCCGGTCTGGCTGGCTCGTATGCCGTCGACCTCCTCGGTGGGCTCCTGGTGGCCATGGTCTGGAACACCGCCATGCGCCAGGCCGCCGTGGTCCGCGAAAACCGCCGCCCGACGTTTCTCTACATCGATGAGGCCGCCCGCTTCCTGCGATCAGGCGCTGACCTGACCGACATGTTGGCCCGCGCTCGCGGTCACTTCCTCGGCATCATCGCCGCCCTCCAGCACATCACCCAGGTCCCGCCCCACCTCCGCGCTGCCCTGCTCAGCGAGGCCCGAACCAAGGTCGTGCTTCAGCCCGGAGCCGATGACGCCGCCACCTTGGCTCGGGCTCTCGGACCGCTGGTCAAGCCAGATGATCTGCTCACGCTGGAGCCGCGTACAGCCGTGGCCACCGTGGTCGTCGGTGGTCGGGTCACCGCGCCGGTCACCATCGCCACGCACCCGCCGCCTGAGCCGACGGGCTGGGGCACGACGGCCCGAGCGGCATCACGTTTGACGTATGGACGAGATCGCGACGAGGTCGAGCAGGAGATCGCCGACCGCCAACGTCGGGCCCGCCCCAGCGGCTTCAAACGGTCCCGGTCCGCTCCCTGAACTTGTCAAAAACCCTGTCGCCAAATGGCACGAGTCGTTGTCGCTCCGTACCTGGTCAACCCCGCTTTCTGACCCAACGGCGCGTATGAATCTCTGCCCCTTCCCGTACACAAACCCACTGTTCAACCTGAAAGGAGCATCGAACCTTATGCCTTTCATCACTCGCCCTCTTACCGGCGGTCGTCTTGTTCGAATCGGTGTTGCCCTGACCGACCGCGAACGCCACATGCTGACCGAACTCGCCACCGTCTACGTCGCCACGACTGCTCAGCTTGGACGGCTGGTCTTCGGTGAGCACAAGCCCGCCACGATGGCTCGTCTTGGACAGCGACACGTCGAGCGCCTGGTTCGTTTCGGCCTGATGCGCCGACATGCCAACCGTTCTCGTGACCGCAAGGTCGGTGCCCCTGGCTACGTCGTCGTACTGACTTCCGCAGGTTGGTCTCTCAGCGGAGCCGCCGAGGCCGACCAGCGCCCACGTCAGCGCCGTAGCTGGATGCCGAGTGACGCCTTCCTTGCCCACCGCCTGGCTATCTCCGAGCTGTACGTCCGCCTGACAGAACACGCTCGCAGCGGCGGGCCGGCTGTACGACAGTTCGCGGCCGAACCCGATGCCTGGCGTCGCTACTCCGGTTTCGCTGGCGAACGCCTGGTCCTCAAGCCCGACGCCTTCACCCGCCTGGTGACGGCCGGACAGGAGCTGTTCTGGTTCGTCGAGATCGACCGCGGCACCGAAGGACTGCGCTTCATAGCCGACAAGATCAGCAGCTATCACAGCTATGCGCTGTCGGGGGTCGAGCAGTCGCACTGGCACGGCGTCTTCCCGGGCGTGCTGTTCATCGTCCCGACCGCCGCCCGAGCCAGGGCCGTCCAGCACATCATCGACCGCCAGCCCGATCAGGACTTCCGCAGCCTGCTCTTCGTGGCCAGCGAAGCAGACGCCCTACCGGTCCTGGCGACACCACCCTGACCAGCGACCATTCACCGCCGTCCGAACTTCATTGAGAAAGGAGCCGCCATGACATTCGTCAAACCGTCCACGCCCACACAGCACCAGCTCACGGGCCGCAGCGCTAGGGAGGTGATTCGTTGAGAACCAAAAACCCTGAATCACCGGCCTACCTCTTCGGCCACCTGCCGTACTGCTCCGATTGCATTCATGAACTATTTCTGCCCTTCGACCTGATCAACAACGACCCGACCGTCGAGCAGGTCCTCGACTTCGTCGCCCGCGAGCGCGGCATCAACCGCAGTGACGAGACCAGCTTCAGCGCCTACAGCTTCCCCAAGCTGCTCCAGCGCGACGAGCTGCTGGACGGCGAACGCTGCCAGCGCTGCACACGCCGCCTCTAACGCGGCTCACGGCAGACGTCCACTTGACCGGCCACCGAGGGGGTTGGCCGGTCGGGCGGGCGTCTGCCCGGGGCCCCTTGAGCGCCTGAGCCTCACCACCGAAATCAGCGCTCGCACCTTTCACAAAGGAGGTCAGCCATGTCAGAGCTGACCGTCGAGATGCTGCGCAGCCTCGCGCCGCAGGATCTCGCCACCCACCTGCCGGCCCCCGTCTACTCCGGGGAGCAGGCCGGTGTCATCCTCCGACTCGTCGACACCGACCTGATCGAGTTCTACTTCGCCGGTCGCGTCACCACGTACAGCACTCAGCTGCTCCAGATCCGGCCCATCCCCGACCCGGCCGTTCGCGAGGCCACTCTGCGCGACGCCATCGAGGCCCTGGCCATCTGCCGCAAGGTGGCCATCGAAAAGCACGCCGAGCAGCACCGCTCGCACGAGCTGATGATGGACGCCATCCGGCAGTACGCCGTTGACCGGCACGAGGATGGGGACATCTGCCGCGAAGGTCTGAACGACTTCCTGGCCAACTTCGGTCTCGCCACATACGAGACCCGCGTCCGGGTCGAGTACACCATCAGCGGCAGCTACGAAGTCGATTCCAGCAGCGAGGCTTCGGCTGAAGAGGACGCCCTGAAGTACCTCCAGCCCAACCTGTCGGGCCTGGACGACGTCGATGGCGACACCTCCACCTACGAGGTCTCGGGGATCCAGGTCTCGGAGCTGTAGCCCGCCCTGGGCTGCTCTCGAAGACGGCCCATCCGGCACCAGCGGCGGGCAGCCCCGCCTGTCGCTGGTGTCTCTCCTCAATTCCCTGACATCCCCACAGAGAGGAGTCATGCCATGGACCTCACCCTGAAGATCACCTTCGAGCCCGAGGACGGCTCGGACGTACTGCTGGCCCGGTGCTGGCTGGCTGAGCAGATCAAATTCTTCACCGGCCTGCCCGTCACCGGCTACGCCGACGCCCTCCACCCAGCAGCCACCTTCCACATCACCGAGCTGACGTACGTCGACACCAACTGACCGCACCTTCCACATTCCATCCGGGGAGCCCGGGGCACCACCAGGTGTTCAGGCTCCCCGGTCCCATTTCTCGACCTATGAAAGGACGCCCGTCATGCCTGCCAACGTCGAGTCGATGTTCTCCGTCAGGGAGATGCCCTGGCACCGCGAGGGCCTGGTCCTGGACCAGCACCCCACCACCTGGGACGAGGCGCGGCAGCTCGCCGGCCTGACCTGGGACCCCATCACCGAGGCCGTCTACGAACTCCGCGGCATCGATGAGACTGGCCAACCGCTGTACGAGCCGATCAAGGGCTGGCAGCGCATCGCCCGCTCCGACACCAGCGCCACCCTGTGGATCAACCGAGACACGTACGCCGTCATCGATCACGGGGAGATGGGCGAGATCGTCGAAGCCGTCCTGGCTCAGCCCAACGTCAAGTGGGAGACCGCTGGCGTTCTCGATGAGGGCCGTTCCGTCTGGTGCCTCGCCCTGCTCGACGAACCCATCGTGCTGCCCGGCGACGACACCGTCACGCTGCCGTACCTGGGCATCACCAACCGGCACGGACTGCCCGGAGGCTGCACCGCCCGCGCGACCGCCGTTCGCATCGTCTGCGGCAACACCTTCCGTGCTGCCGAGCTGGAAGGCGACCGCACCGGGACCACCTTCTCGTTCGTGCACAAGCGTGGCTGGCGCAACCGGGTGGACGAGGCCCGCGACGCTGTCACTGGCGCTCGCCGCGAAATGCGGGCCTACGAGCAGCTGGCCCGCGAACTGCTGACGCTACCCATCTCTACCCGGCAACGCGAGCTGTTCGTCCGGGAGTTCATTCCCATGCCTCCCGCGGGTCTGGTGACCGACCGGGTCGCCAGCAACGTCGAGGAAGCCCGCCAGGCCATCCGAGCAGTTCTGGCGTCTCCGACTACTGCTGCGGTTGCCCACACTGCTTACGGCCTCGTACAGGCCGCAGGCGAGTACCTCGACCACGTCCGGCGTTCCCGCACCTGGGAAACCAGACTCAACCGGACGCTCATCCGGCCAGAGCCACTCAAGGCACAGGCGTTGAAGCTGGCGCGGGAGGTGGTGCTCGCCTGACGGTTACTGGACGCTCAAATTCTGGCCCGGACCGGCTTCTGCTGGTCCGGGTTTTCTCATCACTTTATCGAGGGTTTTTATCATGCCAACCAATATGCGGACTCAAGCTCAGCGACTGGACGAACTCCAGTCCATCCTGCGTGACGACTACGGCCAAGACTTTGAGCTGGCCGATGTCGCAGAAATTGCCGACTGGCTCGGACGGTTTTATACCGCCTTAATCAAGCTGGCCGTGCAGCGTCGAGTGGCTGAGCATGAAGCCGCCAAGGGTGAAAGCTCTTGATTAATTCTGGAGAGGTCGCATAATAACCGGGCGGGGAACCCATTAACTATCCGGCATGTTCCGGAGAAGGAGGTTCTACGAGTAAGGATTTAAAACGAGCCGTCATCCTAGTCAGGGTGTCGAGCAAAGAACAGGAGCAAGAAGGCTACTCGCTGCAAGCCCAGGAGCGCTTTCTGCGCGACTACTGCGAGCGAGCTGGCCTGAAGGCTGTTAAGCCATTCCATATTTCCGAGACGGCATCGAAGGTCGATCAGCGTAAGACGTTCAACGAGACCATGGTCTACCTGAAGAAACACCAGATCTTGCACTTTGTCTGCGAGAAGGTGGATCGCCTGCTGCGAAACTTCAAAGACACGGTCATGGTGGAGGAGTGGCTAGAGGGCGACGACACACGCCGGCTGCACTGTCCCAAGAACTCGCTCGTGCTGCACAAGAACTCGTCCTCGCAGGACAAGTTCGTCTGGGGCATGCACGTGGTGGTAGCTAAGAACTACACCGACAACCTGAGCGAGGAAGTGCGAAAGGGCCAGTTGGAAAAGCTACGCCAAGGCTGGCTGCCCGCTGTCCCACCGCCCGGCTATGAGAACGTACTGGAGGGCGGTAAGCGGGTCCAGAAGGTCGTGCCGACAGTTGCACCACTCGTGGTTGAGATGTTCAAGCTGGCCAAGACGAAGCGCTACACGGTGAGGTCGTTAGCGCGTGAGATGACCAAGCGCGGGCTGCTGATCGATGGTAAGCCGATCAAGGGTGACCGGGTCTTCCGGATGCTGCACAACCCGTACTACGTCGGCGTGATCCGGTGGAACGGCAAGCAGTACCCCGGCAGCCACGAGCCGATTGTCTCGGTGGAGCTGTTTGAACAGGTGCAGCGCACGCTGTCTCGGAGTGCCACGCAGATTCAGCACTACCGCAAGCACCATCCTCTGTTTCAGGGGCTGGTGACCTGTGCGGCCTGCCAGGGGCTGCTGGTCTGGGAAACCGCCAAGGGCTACTGGTACGGCAAGTGCCCCAAGCCGCGGTCATGTAGCCGGCGGCGCTTCATCAGGCAAGAGGTAGTCGAGCAGCAACTGGCTGGTGCCTTAAGTCGGCTCAAGGCACCACGGCCGCGCCTGACCGCATGGTTGAAGAACGAGCTTGAGGACGGCCTACGCTCCCAGATCTCGCTACAAGAGGCGGCTGCGGAGGGTCTCAAGCAGGAAGAGGGCCGGATTAAGAACAAGCTGACGATCCTGTACGACGACCGCCTCGAAGGCCGAATCGATGTCGGTGAGTACGATATGAAGGCGGTCTCGCTTCACGCCGAGCAGGCCGACATTGCTCGGCAGCTCATGTCGCTGGAAGCGGAGGATACGTCGTACCTTGAATCCGCCTTCAGCTTCGTTGAGATGACCCAGCGGGCGGCCGACGAGTTCACGAAATCCACGAACGGCGACCGCAAGCGCGAGTTGATTAGTGAGCTGTTCGACAAGCTCATTCTGGATGGTGAGCAGCTCCAGCCGCAGTACAACCGTCGTGCTACCTGGCTACTGACAGAAATCCTGCCGATGACAGGCTCCGGAAACGATAAATTCGGACAAGGCGATTTCGGCTCTATAGAAACGAAAAAAGCCCCTATTGGGGCTCCTCGTTACTCTTGGCGGGCAGTCGCTAACAGTATTCGTACTCTGTTTAACCAGTAATGTCAATGGCTAATTGGCCCTTTGGGCTGCAACTCACCAGTTTCCCCGCCTGGAGGAGGTGTAGTCTAGGGGGCAATTGGCCATCAAGTAAGAGCTGCATGTCGAACGAAATATCGGCGTAACAGGATCCTGGTTTTTGGAGCTGGTCGGGCGTGACCGGCGTGATGATCCCGTGGCGTCGTGGGTGTCAGTTCGTCGACGGGCTTTCCTGCTCGGCGACCCCGACGAAACTAGCCCAGGAGATCAAGGCCCTTCCAGGCCCACCCACTCCTCGTACCTCACGCGGTAGGAATGCTCGCCCCACTGAACGGTTCCCACGCCGCTAGTCCCGTCTTCATGCCCGGGAGTCAGAGACGCACCATCCAAGGTGTGGTCCCATCCGCTTGCAGTGACCGTCAGGGACACCGGCTGGTACGGCCTGCCAGCTCTCCGGTCGTCGATACTGAGATGAACCCACGGTGTGCGCCGCACGCCCAGCAACTCGTCTCGTTGCACTGAGTCGCCGATGGCAACATTGAACGAGGACATGTGGCAGACGGTGAGGTTTCTGCCATCGGCCAAGTCCATCCCAAGGCATCCAGTTCTTCTATCTTGCCACCTGACGATTCCAGGTGCCGGAGAATATACGTTCGGCGAAACAGTCGTACCCTCGGTTGGTTCAAGATCGACGGCGAATAGCTGGTTCTGGCAGTGATCGGGTCCTCTCCCAATCACGCAACCGCCTTCCGTATTGTGATACCCCTGAACGACATGGTACGGGGCTTGAGCTTCACCAGATTCGTGATGGAATGGATCGGTCAACGCTGTGGCGGGAATTCCCTTGAACAGCTTGACTCTTATCGAACCTGCGTTATCCACCAAGCAGCGATCATCATCATTGATTCGCAGATACACTGAACCGCTCTGCGACGCATGAAGGATCTTACCTTGAGCCACCGGCATTGCAGTGGCATCGTCCGTTCCGTCCCGTGCGTACAGGGTCCCATAGGGGACGTGGTCGTTCAGTTTGCATCCTTGATAGATTTGACTGTCTACCGACGGTGCGTAGCCACTGGGCCCAACCGTTGGGAAAGATCGGCGATCTACCGTCCAGCCACCACTCAGATAGGAGACCGTGTAGGTTTCACCTTCCTCGACCTTGAACCCTGTGTCTTGCCACCCATCGGTGGCCGAAACCCGAGAGATCACGATCGGCCCCTGGCTCGGCGCAGCGCCTGCCGAATCAACAGGTGCTAGAAAAGCAGCGGTCGTGGCTACAGCAAGCCAAGATGCCAGCTTTTGAAGATGGAAAGTCACTGGCCCACCTTCTTCGCGAAAAGCTCATTGAGCAGGTGTATCCACGTTCGTCGTGAGGTCGATCGACGACGAACTGACCTTGATCGCCGAGCTACGGACGACAGTGCTCGTCGTCATTCACCTCTGGGTTCGGGCGGGGCGCCCCGGTGCGGCCACCCATCCTCCACCGTTGCGGTCGCGCTGTCCTGGCGCTGAACGGGGCGGAGCAAGCCTTGCCGGTCGCTGACGACTAGCGTGGAGGCCAGCTTGTCCCACAGTTCCTGCCGGTTGCGGTCCCAGAACAGCCAAAAATAGAGAATGAAGAATGTGAACGTCGCGAGAATCGCGACGATCGGCTTCGCTATGAACTCACGAAAGAACATCCGCCAGAACTGAGCCGTTCGCGGTTCACCGATGTGGACTACTCTCATTTGAAGTAGCTGCTTGGCAGGCGTCTGACCCTGCGGGAACAGGAAGAGTGCCCAAATGAGCCACCCGATCCCTGCGGTGAAGACCAACAGGACTCCCTCCAATAGATATCCACCAAATCGAAGACCGATGGTGGACAAGGGGAGCCCTTTGGGAAGGAAGAGGACCTGCCCACAGAACTGACAGGAGAGTTCGCCTGTTGCCGCCTGCCCACATGCACTACAAGCGGCAGGCGCTGGAGGGGGTGCGTAGCCCGGTCGGCTGGGCCATTGGACTGGCTCGGGCTGCTTGTCAGTATTCCGGTCTTCTATGTCGCGATCTGGATTCTCAACCATAATGGCCTCTCCCAAGGTGTCAGGTCGTCATGAGGTGAGCGACACAAGGGCCAGGGCTTGACGGCGAGTTGCTAGTCTCGGGGCTGTTCCTTAGGTGTCGTACCGCGTGAGGTGGCCAGAGCCGCGGGGGGCGCCGAGCAGCCCGGGCGTCATGGTTTCAGGACCACACTGCCCAGGGGACCGTCAGCAGAAGGGAGCCCCTGGCGCGTTGGCCCAGAAGGAAAGGAACGACCAGGTTTGGGCTCCGATGCGCCCGTCGACGACGATGTCGGCACATCGCTGGAAGTCCTCTGTCGCGGATTGCGTGACCCGGCCAAAATCTCCGTCCTCGTCCAGGCCGACGCCCATGGCCTGATTTAGGTAGCACTGGGCTTGTTGGACTGCTGGCCCGGATGACCCTAGGTGAAGACTCGGTCGGCTATCGGTGTAGTTGCATACGTCGTCCGGTCCCTGAGTCACGAAGTTTGGTGGATGCTTCAACTGGTGTGCGGCCTGGGTGCTGGTGACCGCGGCCGTCGCAGAAATGCCGTGCAATGCCGCTACAGCCGGTGCTCCTGCAAGGGAAATTGGAAGAGCCAGGGCCGCTGCGGCGGTTAGCACACGTCGCATCCTGATCACCTCCGGGGAGGGTGCCCTCTTCTCATCGTGCGCTTCCCTCACCCGGGCTGCATCTCGGGCAGGGCTGCCGTTGATGCCCATCGAATTTGGATGTGGCTCCACTCGTGTTCGTCGCAATCTGGTGTTGCAAACTGTTCGCGCCTACCGATGTGGTGCAGGGTGCGAGGGGCTCGTGAAGTCGCCGGTGTGAACCTAACCATCCTGCCTGAACACCGCGCTGGCGACGGCGCGTTGTGCGGCGGCATCCGGTCTGCGGTCCGGGTGGCGAGGTACTCCGCCCAATCGCGTTTGGCGTAGGCGACCCAGCGGACAGGTCAGAGAGGATCGGGCTGGGGAGATCAGCGACGAGGCCGGCCAGTGCCGCGTTGTGGGCGGTGCGGACCGGGATGTCGTGGTGGCCCAGTTGGCGGCCGAGGGTGAGACGGAATGCCGTGCCCTGTCTGTCAGATCCGATCCGAGGTCCGAGTGGGAAGCCCATATCGTTGAGCAATCGGATTCCATCGTCGAATGAAGGCGTTTTTGGCCGAGGTTGCTTGGTAGCTGGCGGCGCTAGCTGAGTTGTAGTTGTCGTCATGCGGAGTGCTCCCTGGCGCACATCCGCCGTTCGCCATCGCATCGGCCCAAGCGGCGTATGCGGTGTCCGCGTCTTGGCTGTGCTGCCAAGCTGTACGCAGGTATGTTGCCGCGTCGGCGCCGCCGGGGATTTGAGACAGGTCAAGTGCGTCAAGTTCGCTGATGAGTGTGGAGCGCTCCTGCTCGGCGTTTTTCAGGTCTGTGCTGGCGGCGGAGACCGTTGCTGAAGATCTGCACGCCTGCACGGCATTGACGGCGCCGATCACGCTTCGCCGGGATTGCGCGCTCCGATCGAGCAACTGGTCCATGGACTTGGCCTGGCCTGCCGCCGCCGGAGGGCTTGGGGAGGGGCTTGCGGATGAGGTGGGTTGCCCGGATTGCGAGGCGCTTGGTCTGGTCGTCGGCGGGGAGGTTGAGGGCTTGTCGCCGCCCCTGGAGGTGAGTGCCCAGACCAACCCTCCGACTAGCACTGTCGCCATCACAGCTGCGAGCGTGATCAGCAGCCAGGTGCGGCGAGCTGGACTGGTGCCCCGTGTTTCTGCCGGGTATGAGTCTCTGACGGTCGGAGCTGTGTCCGCTGACGGGGCGCCCGGTGCATTTCCTCGCGGGGGCGTCGAAGAGGTCGACTGGGTGGGCTGGCCCGCGAGCACTTCACCAGCCGATTCCGTTTCCTGGGGAGGCACCGCTTGGGTGGCGGGATGTGGCTCGTGTGGGGCTACCGCTCCGGCAGCCACTTCTTCCAACATGCGCTGAGCCTGGGGTGCGGTGGGCCGTGCATCCGGGTCCTTGCGCAGCAGCGCCTCGATGACGGAAGTCAGGGGGCCGGCGTGGCGGGGCTCGGGCAGCGGGTCTGAGATCACGGCTTGCAGCGTGCTCAGGGTAGAGGTGCGGCGGAACGGCGACTCGCCCTCGACGGCGGCGTACAGGGTTGCGCCCAGGGACCAGAGGTCTGAGGGCGGACCTGGCCGGTGGCCCGTAGCACGCTCGGGGGCGAGATAATCGGGTGAGCCGACGATATCGCCGGTGTGGGTAAGCCCGGGAGAGCCTTCCAGAAGCGCGATGCCGAAGTCGGTGAGGACAACCCTGCCGCTTCGCTCCAGCAGCACGTTGGCCGGCTTGACGTCGCGGTGTAGTACCCCGAGCTGATGGGCCCTGTCCAAGGCGGCCAGCACCGCTGTCCCGACCTGTGCGGCATCCCGCGGGAGCAGGGTTCCCTCGGTGGCGATGACGTCCGCGAGGGACTGGCCATCGATCAATTCCATGACGATCCAGGGCCTGTCGCTCTCCTGCAGGACATCGAAAACGGTTATCACGCTTGGATGTCTGATCCGAGCCGCGGCCCGCGCTTCCTGCTGCATGCGGGTGTGCAGGACGGACCGCTCTTCTCGTGACAGGTCGCTTACGCTGACTTCCTTCACCGCAACTTCGCGATCCAGCAACTCGTCGTGAGCTCGCCAGACCGTACCCATGCCCCCATGGCCGAGTTGCTCGACCAACTGATACCGCCCAGCAAGCAGCCGTAGATCTCCCCTATCGGCGGGTGACTGCTTCATGGCTATCCCTGTCCGCGCCCAGTCCGGGGCCACGCCACACGAAATGGAAACAGGGGCACGGACGTACCTAGAGCGCCAGCGCTGAACTGGCTCGGCCGCTGTGTTGACCCGATAGGCCACAGGTCAGATCTGTTGAAATCAGCACCATCACGGCTCCACCCCTGCGAATCCCAGCCCCAGGGACGAGCTCATACTGAATTCTCTCGCTTCCGCTCGTCATCAGCCACCCGAGCCGATAGGGATTGGCCTCGGTCGGTGCAGCCGCTGGGCTTCTTCGGAAGGACTTGAAGTCCCAGTAGGCAGCGCGGAGTTTGACTTCGGTGGGCCATCGGCTACATGGTGCCTGGTCCTCGCCGTTGTTATGCGGTGGTACTCCTGGCTATGCGTCCCGGGACAGGTGCGCTTACTTCCTCATGGTGGCGGGTTCCTGCCGCCGCAGCAGGCTGTAGACGATGAGGCCGAAGATGATCGCGAGGAGGATGAGCATGCCCATGTTCAGCAGCCATGCCGCAGAGGTGTGATGGAAGAATGGATCGGCATTCATCTTGGGGTCCTCGGGGAGGATCGAGGCGAGCTGAATGGTTCCGGCCATCGCGGCGAACGCCCACCGGGAGGGCGCCAGCCACGCCAGTTGCTCGATCACGTGTGCGCCGCTCACCTTCAGAAAGCCACCGCAGAACACCAGCTGGACAATGGCCAGGAGCACGAGCAAGGGCATGGTCACCTCCTCTTTGCGTACGAGCGCGGAGATGAGCAGGCCGAGCATCATGGCTGTGAAGGCCAACAGGACCACGGCGAGCGTGATCTCGGCCAGCGGCGTTATGAGAACTCCATGACCCCCTGGTGCGTGCAGGTCGACGCCGGCGAGGGCAACCACGGTGAGCATGGCAGCCTGGACCGCCGTGATGGTACCGAGAACGATGATCTTGGAAAGCAGATACGCCGATCGCGACAGGCCGACGGCGCGCTCCCGCTGGTAGATCACGCGTTCCTTAACCAGCTCGCGCACTGCGTTGGCCGCGCCCGTCAGCACGGCGCCGATACACAAGGTGAGTAGCGCACCCAGCGCCGTATGGCGGGTCAGGTGGCTGCCGGCGGTGAGCCGGGTCAGGCTGCCCATCACGATCGGAAGCGCGATCATCACGCTGAGGAAGGTCCGGTCGGCGCTGAGAACGGCAGCGTAGCGCTTCACTAGCGTCCGCAGCTGTGCCCCCCAGCTCTGGCGGCGCGGAGGGGTGCCCGTCAGGCTTGTCCCAGACCGGATCATGGACGACGCCTGGACGCTGAGGTTCTCTATGTATCGCTGGTGGACGCGTGAGCTTTGGTATTCATCCGCCCATGCACGGTCGCTGTCTGCCTCGAACGCCTCAAAAGCCTCCGGCCAATCGTCGAAGTCAAAGAAGGGCAGGGCGTCGTCTGGAGGGCCGTAGTAGGCGACCTTGCCTCCGGGCGTGAGAACGAGCAGCCGGTCGCAGAGTTTGAGACTGAGCACGCTGTGTGTGACAACGATGACAGTGCGACCGTCGTCTGCGAGGCCGCGCAGCATGTTCATCACGGAACGGTCCATGCCGGGGTCGAGGCCCGAGGTGGGCTCGTCGAGGAAGAGCAGGGACGGCTTGGTCAGCAGTTCAAGCGCCACACTGACGCGTTTCCTCTGGCCGCCGGAGAGGCTGTGGATCGGCTGCTCGATGCGGTCTTGAAGGCCCAACTCTCGAGTGACCTCTTCGACCCGGTTCTGCCGCTCCGCCAAGGCTGTGTCCTGCGGAAACCGCAACTCGGCCGCGTAGCTGAGGGCACGGCGCACGGTGAGCTGCGCGTGCAGGATGTCGTCCTGCGGGACTAGGCCAAGACGTTGGCGGAGTTCCGCGTAGTCGCGGTAGAGGTCACGCCCGTCATACAGCACTGCGCCGCGGTCGGCGGGCCGCACACCGGTGAGGGCGTTGAGAAGGGTGGATTTCCCCGCGCCGCTGGGGCCCACGATCGCGAGCAGGCATTTCTGCTGGACGGGGAAGGACACCTCATGGAGGAGCTCGTGGTCGGTGTCGATGAGCACCGTGAGGTTCTGCACGTCGAGGGAGATATCGCCGGTGTCGACGTACTCCTGGAGCTGGTCGCCGACCAGGCAGAACGCTGAGTGACCGATACCTATGATGTCGCCTTGAGCGACCACGGAGCGGTGAACGGGTTGGCCGTTGAGGAAGGTTCCGTTGTGACTGTCAAGGTCGACAACCTCGTAGCTGCCGTCGGGGTGCGCGCGCAATTCAGCATGCTGCCGGGAGACGATCAGATCGTCGATGACCAGGTCGTTGTCGCTGCTGCGGCCAATGCGCACCGTCCGTGAAGGCAGCGGCCGCACACTGGTCGGCTCACGAAAAGTGCCCGTCGCGGAGGACATGAGCACACCCGAAGGCCCCTCCGCCGAGTGGCCCGCCAGTGGGTGCGGCCGGGCGGCGATGACGATGCGCGGCCCGTCGTCGATGCTGCCGAGGCGGATGACACTGCCTGGCCACAGATCCCCCGCCCGGACCTGGCGTCTGTTGGCAAAGGTGCCGTTCTTGCTGTCCAGGTCCTCGATGGTCCAGCGACCCTCCTCGGCACGCAAGACCGCGTGATGCCAGGAAACACGGGCATCGTCGAATACGACATCGCTCAGCGGGTCCCGTCCGACGAGGTACTCCCGGTTCGGAAGCATCACCGTGGTACCCGCGTCGGTTTCGAGGAGGAGTTCGGGCGCGGTCGCCGCGCCAGGCCGATCTCCCATATGAAAACCCTAATCGGCGATCCTTCCCTGCGCCTGATGAGCACGCCCGCACCGCTCGGGCACACCACTGCGAGCAAGTACTCGCGCCCTGGCCCGCACGGTCCTTGACTGCTCCACCGTCTTGCGAGTCTCGCATTCGGCACCCGGATGCGACCTCGTGGACGGCCAGCGGCGAGACAACGGGCTGCTCGTGCGGCGCATGTTCCCCAGCGGGCCACCGCCCGGCTCGGCGCGCGTCTGATGGGGGCGTGCCGGGTGCGCACAGTCGGTTCGGGGACTGTCAATAGATTGGCTGGCCCCCTATGAAGATTCAGGTACAACACTAGCGGTGAGTTTGCGACGGTCAAGTCTATATACGGTGCACATTAGGTAGTGGAATCCCTGTTTCCATGTATCCTCATCGGGCAGAATCGCTCTTACTCCGTAAGTGCTGGAACTGTAAGCGGAGCCGTATTTTTGGCTACATTCGTCGCTTGCTGATAGCTCTGCCGAGTAGGACCTGTCAGAGGGTGCATGCCAGAACCCCACCGCTTGCTCATTGTGGGGAGAGTCGCACCCGGACAAATAAGCATTGTACTCGGTTTTGTTTTCTTTGACCTTGTAGCAATCGCCTGTTTGTGCGTTCTGAGGCGTGATCGCGTCGTTAAGCTTGCGGAAGGGGCCCACTGATTCGTAAATGTTACCGGCTCTATTGAAGACGATGCATGCAGTGTTGTGTACTCGGCTTTTCCAGCCTTGATCGGTGGGTGGCAATGCGTAGGGTCGGGCGTCGGCCATTTTGTTGACTGTGTTCTTCACATCTGACGCGCATCGGTTGTAGCCATTTGCTTGGGCGTCCGAGACTGACGTCGCAGAATCGGAAGTGAGCACTTGACCATCAGGAACAGTATTCGCACAGTCCACCAGGGTTATCTGCGGCGCTTGTGCAAATTTTTCACCAGTCCAGTGAGCTGTGACGCAGTCGCCGGGGTGTAGTTCCTGGGTGAGCCCTACAGCTGCTCCGTAGGGCATCGCTGGACCAGTCTGAGTCCTGGAGAAAGAGGGGCTATGGCTGGAGGAGGGATTGTTGGAGCCACCAAGACCGGCCACTAGTGCCCACGCTCCCAAACCGACAACGAGCAACGCTGCAGCGGCTAGGGCGATGTTGCGGCGTGTCATATGCGACGCAGGTGTGGGAGCTGGCTGTGGAGGGGTGGGTGGGGGCTTGGGGGTTGATGGTTGCTTGATCGGCTGCGGCATCTCTGTGATGGTCTGCCGTGGAGCTCGCTGGCTCTCGGTTGTCAACTGGCGGAGAAGGAAGGCTGCGTCGTCTGCTCGGAGTCGCTGCGCGGGATCTTTGGCAAGGAGCTTTAGCAGCACGGGTGCCAGGTCCCCGGCACGGGAGGGCGGTGTCGGCACGTCGGTGAGCACTGCGGTGAGCGTCGCCACGTATGAGCTGCGGTCGAAGGGCCCATGGCCCTCGACCGCGTAATAGAGCGTGGCGCCGAGGGAGAACAGGTCCGCTTGCGGCGTCGGCTCTGCGCCGCGCGCGCGTTCGGGTGCCAGGAAGCCGGGTGTCCCGACGATCCCGGAGGCGGTGGTGAGCCGTGGTTCGCCGGCGTCTCGTTGGAGTGAGATGCCGTAGTCGCTTAGCAGGACCCTTCCAAGCCCGGCAGGGCGGGGACCTTGTGGTTCGGGGAAAGTCAGTAGGATGTTGGAGGGTTTGACGTCCCGGTGCAGGATGCCCAACTGGTGCCCTGTCATCAGTGCATCGAGCAGGGCCACGCCGAGCCTGGCTGTGTCCTCTGGTGACAGGGGCCCATTTTCGCCGATTATGACTTCGAGGTCGCGTGCACCGGGCACGTGCTCCATTACGATCCATGGCAGACCAGCGTCCACGATGCAGTCATAAATCGTCACAACATGAGGGTTTCCCCGCAGTCGAGCGGAGTGCCGCGCTTCGCCCCTGGCTCGGGCGATGCGCGCATTCAACTCATGCTCGGGAATCTCCGGAGGCACAGAGATCTCCTTGAGCGCGACATCGCATTCCAATTCCTCGTCATGGGCCAGCCACACGCGCCCCATGCCACCGGCCCCCAGATGGCGCGTCAGGCGATACCGCCCGGCGATCAACCGACCTGCAGCGTCATGCCTCTCTGCCATGCCTACCCTCCACCAAACGAAGCAGCGAGCCAATTGCCTCCGCGGCCTTCGGGATGAGCTGCCTGCGGCCAAGGCTGTCCGTGAGTCGCGTTTGTCTGATTCCGTTCCGGTGGCTACCTGCCGTTACGCAGGCAGACAAGCTTGAGTCAGGAGAGAGACCGGTGGCTGCGGGAAATCGCTGCTCGCGTCCCTTCAGATGGCTGGGATGGCGTACCGGCCTGCGCTACGGTGTGCGAGCTTTGTGAAGTCGTGCCCCGATTCTTTCATCGACACGCCCCAGTGACGAGAGAGGCGTCTGCTGGCGGGTGCGGGTGATCACGTATTCCGTACCAAGATCAACGGCTGCCCACCCGTCCACCGGGCGTGCACTACTAGGCCAAGTATCCGGTCAATCTGTCGCCTGCATGCAGGTCCTTGATCTGCAGAGAGCAGCTCACCGCGGTAGCCGTGACCCTGCTCGCTGAGGCTGCGGCCCTGAACGCCAGCGGAGATCCGTCAGGCAACCCGGACACGGCGATCCAGTACGACAAGCCGTCAAAGGGCCGGCTGGAGAGCAGTACACCCTCCGGCGACCTCACCCGGAGCCTGGTAGTGGGGGCGCCAGGAGTGGACTCGTCCCAGGAGGCTCCGCTTGGAACTCCCCAGATGTAGTTGGGGCGCTCGCTGTACCCCACGAACTGCGCACCGTCCGGGCTCACGATCTCCAGCGTGAGCGTGACGTCCTTGAACGTCACTTCCTTGTACGACGTGGACGTCAGCACGTCGATGTTCAGCAACGCGGTGGCGTGCGGCTGTGGGAAGCTTGCGACCGACTCGGTGTAGGACCGAAGATGCACGTTTCCGACGCTCACGACATCGGAACGGCATTCTGGGTCGTCCCTCACGAAACTGGCCATTGAGCGGCCCCTTTCGATGTCTGAAGGCCCTCACGACACGGCCATGGGTGCTATCCACGGAGTCGTCCGAACCTTCCGGACGATTTTGCTTTGCGCGTCTGTCTTACGGCACAACTCCATGCAAGCATCGACCGGGCCGTAGTGCCATTCGGGCAGGTAGGCCACGGCCTCGCCATCTTTCCGCCTGAGAGTAGGAGGGGTGTGGCCGTCACCCTCGGCCATGGAAAGGCGAGGGTCAGCCGTCCGTCCATCGACCCGGGCCCGACAGGGCTGAGGAAGACGACATCACCCCGCTGCTCCACGAGAAATAGTCAAGGAAGTCGGGTGTCGGGGGGTGTCCGCCAGGAGGTCGCCGGCACGTGGCTGTTCCAGGACCGGTCCCAGTGGGCTCGGGAAATCCTGCGTTCCGGTTCGGCCCGTCGCGCGGAATTCGCGTTACCAAGCGCACTCAGGACGACGGCGAGGGCTGCCATTTCGAGTTCACTGGGCTGGCCACGGTGGATATGCAGGTGATGGGGCATCTCTTCACGTTGCTCCGACCGGCGCGGCGGTTCATCTCCAAATCCGCCATCCGGGTGACCGTGTCGGTGGCGGCTGAGCCGTTCGGTCGGCGACGGGTCACCGTCGCGAGGTCAGATTGTTGTGAGGACGACGACCGGAGAACGAGAGGGAGAGGGGTTTTATAGTTGATGGGCACATGTAAGCACAGAGCCTGAGCAGATCTTAACGACGAGAGGTAGGTGCTACGGAGAGGATGATCAATCAGGTAGGTCACCCCTTGGCGAAGTGCCTCGCTGGCACCGAGCTCTTACCAGTTTGTCGTCATGGGCGGAGTGTATGCCGATGCATCATATGGCACAAAGGATATTATCTCCACCCGTTGTCTAGTGTCCAGCGAAATCCGGCACGAGAACTTGGCTCGGTGCATCAAGACAATTGCGCATTACCCCAAATGGCTTCGTCGAAGTGATAGCAGTGTTGCGAGATGGAGAACGAGCTCACCAGCTTGAGGCGTCGCACATTTCGCGTATCAACAGTCACCTTACGTGCAGGCCCGGCCGTAATCTCCTTTTGAACTGCGAGCTTACCGTCGGCATACACTTCAAATGTCACGCTGAGGTCAGCGGCGGAGTTATCGTCACTTAGGCCCATCCAGACAGTGAATGACTTGTAGCCACTGCCGACGCTGTATTCCCACTCTTTCGACTGTTCACTCTCTGAACAGAGTTCCTGATATTGAGCCACGCTGTGACGATAAGGGACTTTATTGACGATCGCGGACACTGGATATGCGCCGATCCCTTGCGCTGAAGCGGGCTTCATACTACTGAGATAGAGCGTCGGCACATCTGCACGGGGCGCAGGCGAAGAGGGAGCCACATCGTCTGGGGGAGCAGTGGCAGACGTTGACGAACCGTTGCTCGGAGTTGGGCCCGCGCTTGTTGCCCTGGTCATTGGAGTGGGGCTATCGCTGTCCGATGGTGCTGCACTTGTTGAGCTACTTTCATCGCCCGCGATGAATGGGGCGGCCATGATAAGTCCACCGAGCATCACAAGGCCCCATGCAAATAGCAGGAGACGCACACGATGCTTTACTACATCAGTCTCCGATATTTCGAATGACCCTGCTTTGGCGCGCCCCTTCATTGCAACCACAAGGAGCAGGTAGAGCCCTGGGAGTAGGAAAAGAGCCCCCACTGGCAAGCCCGCGAACCTGGCGTTCAATATGCACCCCCGATGTCAACAGGCAGGGGCGTCCCCTCGCCCTCAAGCATCGTGGCACGCACGACTGAGGCTGTCAGTAGGTTGGACGGTCTCAAAGACGGGGGCTTGATGAGCACCCGTCGCGTCGAACTGGTGAGCGTTTCGGAAGGATGCCAGGTGACCGCATCGCACGGTACTGACCTGTCTATGGGGAAGAGGGAGGCCTCCGGCTGGCGTGTGCGATTGGGGGCTTGGCTATGCGCGGCCCGGTACTTACTCGGCGGGGAGTCACCGGGCGAGGAGAGACGCATGCATGAACGACACGAACATGTCGTTAACCCTCTGCCCGCCGGTCTATCGTCTCGCGACGGGCGCGCTTGGCAACCGCAACTACAGGCAGGCTCAGTCGACGTGACTCAGAGCTTAGTCGTCATCTTCATCGTCGTCCCCTTGATCGTAGGGCGCCTCTGTGCTTGATGAGTCCGTATCAATATGCCCTTCCGAATCGGACTCGACGTAGACGTGATCACCGTCGGGATGCTCGGCATCCCACCTCATCTCGAACTCTTCGGGAGTCTCGGCGCCTGTAGTTGACATATTGCACCACCAATACCAGGAAAGGAGGGTTTATAGTGGATGTATTAAAAATCAGGCCATGTTGTGAGTAGTGACAAACAATGGAAACTGGAGCTTGAGCAGCATCTTGGCGCGATACCGCCAATGCAGCAACAAATACTTTGTTTGCGCTTCGGGCTTAGAGGTGAGCGCGCCCACGCGCTGGATGAGGTCGTTGAGCTGCTGGCGCTTAGCCGTCATGAGTTACGACAGCAGGAGGCGAGAGCCTTGAAGCGACTTCGTCGTGATCGTGCCGCGTAGTGTTCTGCTTCTAGTCTCTGACTGACTTGCTCGTTGAGCAAGTCCGCGCTGATTCTGGGAGCTGGCTCGTTGTCGACTGGCAGACGCAGCAACGCCCGGTGGAAGGCGTGGAGCGGTTGCATGAGGCGCTTAGTGGCTTTTTGGGGCATTCAGTCCCAGGTACCGAAACCTCCGTCTCGACTGTCACGTGCTGGAATTGGCCGCGTGAAGCTGGCCCGAAGGTTGGGAAAGTCAGGCGACCTGCCAGTAGGTGAAGCCGAGCGACGTCAGTCCTTCGGACCAGCAGAGGCGATCGGAAGGCCCTCCGGCCTCCGTTTGAAGGAGCTGGTAGTCGGCCCCGTTGACCTGCCCCCAGTGCATTGCAGCTCGCCAGAGCAGCCGTCCCAACCCTTCGCCGCGGTGCTCCTGGAGGACACCGAAGTACTGCGGCATCAGTTGAGGGGTGCCGATCGCGTCGGGACGGATCTCCATGGGGCCGATGGCGCCGACCACCCGACCGCTCACGACAGCGGTCAAGACTGGTCCGACCTTCCCAGCCTGCATCTGGCCATAGAGGAAGGCGAAGCCGTCCGACGTCATCTCCTCGGCGAAGCCGGCGAAGGTGCCTCGTACACCCGCCGGCCACTGGTCGAAGGGGCGGACTGGGCCGTCGGGAGCCGGGCAGATAGCCGTCCTGAAGTTCTGGAGCTGGATGCGCGTACCGCGGCCGTCCGGAGCTTCGGGACCAAGGAAACGGACGATCCGCGCCTTCGCTGCTCCATGCTCAACCGCCAGCGTCTGCGCTAGCTCGGTGGCTGCAGCGACGCTCTCTGGCTCGATGCCATACAGATGGATCTTGACCGTGCCAGCCCCGCGCTGGGACAGCGTGGGGATGAGCGTCTCAGTGGGCCGATGGACGATGTCCTCGACGAGCACGATCTCGTCCTTGGCCTCGGACCAGCGGATGTCCTTGTCGTAGCGCAAGAACCATCGGTCAGTGGAGGCTGCGGTCAGGGTGTCCGTGAACAGGTCCTCGGTAAGGACGGACGGATGGACCGGCCCGATCGTCGGCACGTAGGGCGCCAGCACCACCGGACGTAGCCAGTCCCACCGGAATCGCATGTGCTCAAGGTACTCATTTCGCGTGCAGGGCTCAGGCCCTGGCGTGGATGCGCCAGGACCTGAGCACAGATCACCGGGTAGGTCAGTTCGGGTTGTCGTCGCCAGCCGCGCAGGAGCAGGCGCTGCCCTCCATCAGGGCGTCGGCGTCCGGCTCGATGACGAGCGCCGTGTTCGCGACGAGGCTGGAGGGCAGAGCCGGGCGGACGGCCGGCGGGCGGCTGTTGAGGATCTGTACGGGAACGGGACTCATGAGTGCACCATCTCCTTGGTGTCTCCGTGCTGGCAGTAGGTGTTCAGTGGTGCCTTCGCCTCCTGGTAGACCTTGGCGAGCGGTCGGCACACCCGGCAGGAGCCGGAGAGCGAACAGCCCGAGCAGCCACCGGTGCGAAGCATGAGCCGATCGGAGATGGCTCCGAGTCGGCGAAGGCCGTCGAGACCCTCGGCCATGAGGTTGATCTGGTCGTCGCGGCCGATCTTGCAGATCGAGACCATGGCGTGCGGGTCGGCGTGGAAGAAGGTCACTCCCGCGTTGCATCCCTGGAAGACCGGTCGCTTTCGCAGGTGCTCCGTGGACTGGACGAGCAGGGGCTCGCCGGTACCGGAGAAGGTCGGCTGCATGTTGGTGTAGACGTGGTGGTCGAGGCCCCAGCTCTGGACCAAGGCCACCATGGCGTCGACCTCGTGGGCGTTGTCTTCCGTGACCACGACGGACACTCGCAGCGGTAGGCCGGCATTTCGAGCGGCGGCCATGCCTCGCTGGAAGTTCTTCCAGGCGCCCTTGCGTTGGGTGAGTTCGTCGAAGGACTCCTCCGTGGCGCCGTACATGCTGACGACGACGCGGTACGGCGGGCAGTCCCGGAACAGCCGCAGCAGCTCGGGCTTCCATAGGCGCGAGGCGTTGGTCGAGATCGTGAGCATCATGCCCTGGCGGTAGGCGTACCGGTACGCGCCCTCGAAGTCGGGATCGACGGTCGGTTCGCCGCCCGTGATCTGGAGCCACAGGACTCCGGAGTCGCGGAAGATGTCGATCAGCTTGACCTTGTCGTCCCAGCTGAGGCCGGCCAGGGGCCGTTCACCGAGATAACAGTGCTTGCAGCCGAAGTTGCAGTAGAGGTTGATCTCCCAGCTCGCCCGGGCGAAGGCGAGCTCGGTCGGCTCGCGCACCAGGAGCGCCGTGCTGGCGGTCTGGCCGTCCAGGTCGAGGCCCCAGGCTTCCGCCGCGGTCGCCGTCAGCCAGTCGGGTATGCGGTCGTCGGTCCGGACACGTTGCCGTACGTCTTCGTAGTGGTCGGCTGGCAAGCGCACACAGGCGGCGCTCCCTGGTCGGACGGCCAGGTGGCCATCCAAGAACGGGCTGACGATCAGCTGGTGCATCCGATACCTCCTCGGGCTAAGTCCCACCCCGGCTCGTACGGGGGAACCGAGCCGGGGTGGGAGCTATATGGCAGGACGTGCGTCCCGCTGCTGGTTGTAGGAGCGGACGACCCCGCGACACCACACGCAGCAGTCCTCGCACGCGAAGGCCGGGGCCGATAGGCCGCCTGCTTCGACGGGGCCTACGAAGATCACGAGCTGATCGGAGCGACTGCAGAGCAGACATGTGCCCCTGACCCACTGGCGAGGGGTCATGCCCCGGCCTCGATGCGCTCTTCCCGCGTCCGCGTAACGACGAGCTGGTCCGGATCGTCAGCCAGCCACTCGGAACGAGCAGCGGTCCTGAGAATGGGCACGCCATGGCTGACGTCCGTCACGATCGCTCGGCATCCGGGCTGGTACTCGACCTCGTCACCCACGCCAGGCAGTTGTCTGTCAGTCACCGCGGTACCCCGCCATTCCTCTCGACGTAGACCCACAGCAGGCGCCGGGTGAGGTTGGCTACGTCGCGCATGAAGAAGAAGGCCGTGAAACTCGCCGTCTGTCTGCCGGGGCGGTTGGTCAGCTCCAGCAGCTTGTACGCCTGACGAAACAGGCCCATGACTTCGTCGTCGTCGTTCGCGCCCAGGTCTTCGGCCAGGAGCAAGCTCAAGAGACCGACAACCCTCGTCGTCTTGAAGTCGATGTCCTCACGGGTCGACGTGCTCAGCTCCATTTTCAGCACGCCATCGGTTACGTCCGAGATCACCTCGACATCGATGGGCAAGCTGTCGACGCCGGCCTCGGGTTCCTCGGTCACGCTCGCCACCACGCTTCTCCCCTCGACGCTCCTGCGCGGACTTGGGTTCGAGAACGACCGTAGAGCGGCCGCCGTCCAACTCCCAAGGAGATTGCGCGAGTTTGCAGTAAGCCGATTGACGGGTCCGAACGGCTCGCCGACGATCGACGTGTCGCGCAAACCTGCGCAAGACAGCGGACGGGAGAGCAACCATGAAGCTACGGTTCCTTGGTAAGAACTCCACCCCCGGAGACAGCCCCACCCTGTACGCCAGTGACCAGGACAGCTACGTCATCCAAGGCTGGAAGGTCTTCGCCAACGACCTGCTCATGCAGCTCGATGTACCGGACGGACAGACCGCCGTAGAGGTGCCGACCGAGCTGTTCGAGCACCTGACCAAGGACGGCCAAGTGTCCGGCGAGATCCGGAAGTTCACCGCCCCGATCATGCTCGTCACGGAACAGGGAACCTGCGTACTCCAGGGCCCGGAAATGCACGATGCTGAAGCCTTGAGCCAAATGCGCATGCCTGACTATGAGACCTGCATCGAGGTCCCCAAGTCCTCGATCACGGCCCTGCTGGAGGAAGACAGTGGACCTGATCACCCCCGCACAGCGTGACGAGCTGTTCCACAGCTTCGAACGCGACGCCTTCCACCTTGAGCTGCGGGACGACTACGGATCTCCTGTCGAGGACACGCCGTACGCCCGGTGGCAGCGGGGCGAGCCGGATGACTACGCCTGGCTCGACCCGTGGATGACGCTAATGAAGCGTGTCACGGTTGAAGGCAAGACGGTGCGCCGCGTCCGGGTGATCACAGAGCCGCACTCTCAGTACGTCGGGTGGGAGCACTCGCTGACCCACCTCAACATCGAGGCCGGCGAGGACATCCGATGGCTACCGCGGCACCAGTTGCCCGAAGGCATCACGTTCCCCGTCGCGGGCAACGACTGGTGGCTGTACGACGACCGCCTCCTCGCGGTCGGTCACTTCGATCGGGAGGGCCGCGTCCTGGGCTCCGAGGTCATCGAGGACCCTGACACCGTGGCCGCATGCATCCGGGTGCGCGACCTGCTCTGGGCCGAGGCCATTCCACACGCCGAGTACAAGCCCTGACCCATCAGTGAGCAACCAAGCACAAGAAGCACGAGAGGCACTGGGTGCCCAGCTGCGCGGATTCCGGAAAGATGCGGGGTTCGCGAGCGGCCGGGCATTCGCCGTGGCCACCGGGTGGGCTGAGTCGAAGGTCTCGCGGCTGGAGAACGGCAAGCAGAACCCCAGCGAAGACGACATCCGCACTTGGTGCATCAAGACCGACAGGCAAGAGCACCTCGCCGACCTGATCGCGACGGTGCGGCACATCGATGAGCTGTGGCTGGAGTGGCGCCGGCAGCTCCAGACCGGCGCGGAGCAGCGGCAGAGGAAGGCACTGCCGGTCTACGCCAAGACCAAGGTCTTCCGCATCTGGCACCCGACGCTGGTGTGGGGAACCCTCCAGACGGTGGAGTACGCGGCGGAGACCTTCCGGCAGGTCGTTGATTACTACGAGATTCCCGACGACGCGGAGGCCGCCACCGCCAAGCGGCTGGAACGACAGCAGTACCTGTACCGAGGCAACCGGATCTTCAACGTCGTGCTCGGCGAGCAGGCGCTCTACACGAACTTCGGAGGACCGGAGGTGATGAAGGGGCAGCTCGACAGGTTGCTGGCGGTGATGCGGCTTCCCCGCTTGAGCCTGGGCATCATCCCGCGCTCCGCATCCATCGGTATCTGGCCCGGCAACTCCTTCTCCATGTTCGACGACAAGCTCGTTCTCGTGGAGACCTACTCGGCGGAGTTCTCCGTCACCCAACCTCGCGAGATTGAGCTGTACACCAAGGCCTTCGCCCTCTTGAAGCAGTCAGCGGTCTACGGCACCGCCGTCCGTGACCTCATTCTCACTGCCATCCAACACTTCGATCAGATGCCGAGCGACTAGGAGATCACCATGCAGCGCGTGACCCCGAACTGGCGGACCAGCTCCTACACCGGGACCGAGAACTGCGTTGAAGTAGCCGACAACGTCCCGACGGCGGTGATGGTGCGGGACACGAAGGACCGCAGCTGTGGCTTGCTGGCCGTCCAGCCGACGACCTGGATGGCCTTCGTCGAGTTCGTCAAGGAGAGGTAGCAGCCCGTCGCCCGACCTGACCAGCCTGGGATCGATGAAGGGGGCCGTCGATGAACGCTCAGCCCCCAGATGATCGCGACGAGCGCGCTCTGCGCGATCCGAGCGACGTGATGCCACCGGCCTTCTGGGCCTTCCATGAGCTGTACCACCACGCCTGTCGGACTAGCTGGTTCAAGGCTTCTCGACATAAATCCTGTTCATGGCCGTATTCCCTCAATGGTCGCGGTGAGGCATGGCAGTGTGGCGCATTTCATCGGGAGATGGTGGGTGACGATATTGAGGCGAGTGCGGATAGATCACAACACCCAGGCTCGGTGTGATTTCCCGAGCTGGTGGATGACAGCTCGGGGTGGCATCTTTGGGAGTGAGCAGAACGACGGGCTGCCTGAATGAGCCACTAACAGCTGTTCCGTCATACGTCCCGCTGCAGCCGGAGAAACCGCCCATGGTCAGCTCCTGTTGCCCACCAGTGAGTCTGACTCGCACTGGTATAGGTTCGATCACACGAGGGTCGCTTGGCGATTTGGGTGCTCCAACGAGGAAAATGAGAGCAATCAAGCACAGGGCGAACAAGGCTCCTGCCCAAGCCAATGCTTTCACGAGCAGATCGTAGCGGTACTCGGCCTGTCTAAGCTCTACAAAGGTGACGAGCTGCTCTGCTGCTGACTCGATTCGATCTCGGGGAGGCGGAGGGTTCACCACTCCCAATCCCTCTCCCCGATACAAGTGGTACAGATTAAGCACCGAATCAATACCCAAAGCAGCAAGTACTTCTCCGCGATCCTCAACGTATGAATAGATGTGCGGTTCTCTTTTCTTTCGGTGAAGAAAAGAGAGCGGAGTTCTTTGCGGTTTATTCTGTTGGGCTGCTCTCTGGTTGACATAGTCCCGTTCGATATCGACCAGCCTGCTCAACGTCATGGGCGTGCATACTAGAATGCGTGCAGCTCGCTGCAAGATGAAACCCACAGTGCCCAAAATTGTAAGCGCGAGCAGCGCTGCTAGTACTTGGCTTAGCCTTCCACGGATCTGAGAGATTTCCTTTAGCTGTAGCCCGGCAACGACGATGGCAGCCACGGCTGCTGCAGCTGCCATCACCCACTTAGCAGAGGTGCGGATGCCGTCCGTGGCGCGCACATGGTCCAGGACTATGGGCGGGTGTGGTGTGTCGGCAGGTTCCGTCGGGTTGCCTTGACCCTCACCTTGTGTGCTCATAGAAGAGAGGTAAGCACGAGGTAAGCCACGCGGCCAGATAAACGGCTCCCTCAGGCGAATCGGCAGAGGGTAATCGAAGGGCGCAGCAGTTATGAGCGAAGATGGACGCTACGAGGTTGGACCGCCAGATATCGGGTTGGCCAATCCGAAAGTGGTATCTATTCAAGATTTTCTCCAGGACACCAATGGGCTAGTTGAGTCTGTCAATGAACAGGGGGTGCCGATTGCTATTACGCGACACGGGGAGTTCCTTGCTCTGATGGTTCCACTAGCTGGCGCTGGCCTCGTGCACATCGAGAGTGACGAGAAGGTGAGACAAGCGTTCATGTCGCGACTCGATGAGGCGCAGCATTCTGGGCCTGCTTCTGCGAAGGAACTGGAAGATCTTGACCGTAACCTCAAATAGTGTTAGAAGGTAACTCTACGGTCAGAGTGAGGTGCGCATGAGCATGGGAATCAAAGTTGAGCTATCCAAAGACTTTACGCGATCACTGCATCAGCTTGCTCACGAAGGGGAAAAGGAGCTGGCCGAGGAGATTCGCCAGTTCGCATTGAATAGCATTCCTGTGCACAGCAAGAATGACTGTGATGACGGGTACCTTAAAACGGTCAACGGCGAAAGTAAGTTTTTCCTGGCGCGTCGCGTCATCACACGCCAGCAGCGTCTGCAGTTGAGGGCTAACCCCAAGCCAGATGATCCGGCAGCGGCCTATAACTATGTTATCGGGTACTGCGAAGTGGATAAAAGTAAGCGCCTGGTTTGCGTTTTGCTCCATAATCGTGAGCTTGCTCAGTGGATCGTGTCGGGCCTGTGCGGCAAGAATCACTGAAGTCAAGGATAGGAAAAAGGCCGGCAGTTAGCACCGCCAGCCTAGTTTGTTAGTGATCGCCCACTTCTGGGGCGGGGCAGGTATGTTCCTCGAAAAGCTGACCTGAAGCAAAGCGCTGAGTTACATCTTCTTCGACTGAGCGGATTTCCTCTTCGGTAAAACCTTGCTCTATCATCTCGCGACGATGAGCCGCAATGTTGCGCTCAATTATCAGCTTATTTTGCACAAACCACTTGAAGTCACTCATGAGACCTTCATTGCTGGCCATTTCGAACTCCCTCTCGCTAGGGTGTGTGCGCCCCGGTAGGCGAGACGGAGGAGCACTGCGTGACTCCAGGCCTCGACGATCAGTCGCTCCAACCATCGCGTCAGATGGCCTGAGCGGACATACTGACTGATGAGTCTGGATCTCGTCCACCATGTGTACCCAGCATCAAGATCATAACATATTTGTTGAACTTTCAACATTCCGCCTTTGCGTGGAGCGCCTTTACTCTCCGGACGCCGGGCACGCCCAGCGAACCGCAGCAGTGGGTGTGTCGGCGGCTCCGGGGCCGCGCCCGTCCACTCGGAGCTTCAAAGGCGCGTGCGCTGGCTCATGCGCCGCGCGTCGGCGCTGGTGGCTGTCTACTGATCGCCGGAGAGGCCCAGGAGTTGCAGGAGCGGGGCGGTAGGCACCCGCCAGGTCGTCCCGACGCGTACCGCAGGCACCGGGAACTCGCCGCGGCGGATCAGTTCGAAGGCTCGCGTGCGTCCGATGCCCAGGGCGCGGGCGGCGGTGACGAGGTCGATGGCGACCGGCAGTCCCAGGAGCTCATCCCGGCTCATACCGACCATGAGGCTCTCACCTCACCTGCTTGTGGTGTGCTCTGTTCTAAGAGCAGATGATCCGCCCTGGTTTGTTACAAGTCAACCGCTCTTGTTCGTGAGCAGACCAGGACGTACCGTTGAGACACTTCCACGCCCGAGGTGACCTCATGGAACGGACGCCACACACGCTGCGGCAGGTGCTTGGAGCGGGCCTGAGACAGATCAGGAAGGCTCGAGGTCTGAAGCAGGAAGAGGCTGCTGCACTGCTTCAGCAGCACGGTCTGACGACTTGGATTCGTGGGACTGTCGCGCAGGCGGAAGTGGGGGCTCGGCGCATAGCGCTCGAAGAGGTGCTGCTGCTGGCTCTGGCGTTCGAGGTAGCTCCGGCCGACTTCGTTGCCGGGGATCCGGATGACGTGATCGAGGTGTCGCCTGGGGCCCGGCTCACGGTTCGGGCGGTCAAGGCGTTGCTGTCCGGCAGTCCGGCCGCCGTGCAGGCCCTGCCAGAGCAGGCAGTGGAGATCACCGTCGCGGCGACGCTGGCCGATCGGACGTCTGACTTCCTGGCGGAGGTTCAGCGATCTGGGCGGGCGGACCCTGCTCTCGTGGAGCGGGCGGTCGCCAGTGTCGGCGAGGCCGAACGGCACGTAGCCCGCAAGGTCGGAACGTCGCCGGAGTGGGTCAACCTGGTGGCGCTGCAACGGTGGGACCGGACCTTGTCACAGGAGCGGGACCGACGACTTCAGGAGCGTCGGCCCGCGGCATCCGAAGGACAGCTGGCCACCCTGCGAGGCCACGTCACCCGCGAGCTGCTGACGGAGCTGGAACACGACCTGCGCCGGGCCAGTCCTGGCGACGCACAGGCGGCAAGGTAGAGGCGTACATCATGCAGGGCACCACCTATAAGCGCTGCAAGTGTCCGGCCCGCTACAACGCGGCCGGTAGGCGCCTGGCCTGTACGAAGAAGCACGGCACCTGGTCCTACGTCGTCGACGTGCCGCTGTCTGATGCGGGCCGTCGCGAGCACGGGCGGCAGCAGATCACCCGCGGTGGCTTTGCCAGCCAGACCGCCGCCTCGGCCGCATTGCGGCAGGCGATCCAGCTGCTGGGGATACCCGAAACTCCCGATGACACAGGCCGGTTGGAGATCGTCGCGCTCATCCGGGACCACTACCGCCGCTATCAGCAGCTCCCCGACTATGCAGATGTCCGTCGCCGCTTCAGCGCCGGCGTCTCCCTCACCGTGCAGCAGACCACCGGCGAGTGGCTCGACGAGTGGCTGGCGGGCAAGCGGAAGCTGGCGGCCAATACCCGCCGGTCCTACGCCGGGTTCATCGAGCGCTGCTTGAAGCCCCAACTCGGCGCCATTCCACTGGAGAAGCTTCGCCCAGCTCAGATACGGACTGCGTACGACGCCATCGTGGCCGATGCCGCCAAAGGTCCGCGCCCGATCGGCCCCGCGACCCTCCAACGCATCCATGCCACGCTCCGGGCGGCGCTCAACGCAGCCGTACGGCAGCGGCGCATCATCGACAACCCGGCGCTGGCCGTCGAAGTGGAGAGAGCGCCCCGACCGAAAGCGGTCGTCTGGACCGCCCCACGGGTCATTGACTGGATGGCCTCCGGCCGGCGCCCCAAGGTGGCCGTGTGGACGCCCGAGCAGACCGGCGCCTTTCTCGGCCTCATGACGGCGGACCGGCTCTACGCCTACTACCACCTGTTGGTCTTCCGGGGACCACGGCGAGGCGAAGGCATCGGGCTGCGGTGGCCGGACGTGGACCTTGAAACCGGCGCGATCGCCATCGTCCACCAGATCGTCCAGGTGGGCTGGGAGACCGCTGTCAGCCGGCCCAAGGATGACAGCGACGGGGTCGTGGCCCTGGACTCCATCACGGTCGCGGTTCTGCGGGCGCACCGCCAACGTCAGATCGAGGAGCGGAGGCTGCTGGGTCTGGCCTGGACCGACAGCGGCTACGTCTTCACGACCGAGACCGGCAAGCCCCTGCACCCCGACTACGTCAGCCGCCATTTCGTCCGGATGATCAAGCGGGCCAACACCCTCCAAGTTGGAGATACCGGCCTGGCCATTGAGGACGTCCAAGCGACGCTCGGCCTCACGATCGACGGCCACTTTGGGCCGCTAACGCGACGGGCTGTGGCTGGCTTCCAACGGGTGCGCGGACTCAAGGTCAACGGCATCGTCGACCCACACACCTGGTACCAGCTCTTTCCCGAGCACCCGCTCCGGCCGTACCCGCACCCTGGCTATCTACCGCCGGTCCGTCTACATGACCTGCGGCACCTGGCCGCCACGCTGGCGCTCGCTTCTGGAGCCGAAATGAAGGTGGTCTCCGCCATGCTCAGGCACTCAACCATCCAGATCACGGCCGACACCTACGCCGCGGTGCTGCCGGAGATCGCCCGCCAGGCGGCCGAAGCCGCTGCCGCACTCGTTCCCCAGCCACCCACTGAGCAGCCGGACGACGGCGGCGTTAGCCCCTCGCTAGCATCCGACTCCGAAAACGACCAAGGGCACCCTTCCGAAGGGAAGGATGCCCAGGTCACAGACTGTGCGCCGCCAGGGACTCGAACCCCGGACCCGCTGATTAAGAGTCAGCTGCTCTAACCAACTGAGCTAGCGGCGCCTGACTCGCGCCGACCGCGTTTCACGTTTCCGTGCCCCGCGGTGGCGACGAAGAAAATAGTACCTGGTCCGGAGGGGTGCTCCGGACCACCCTGCCGGTGAGGGCCTAGATCGCCAGGGACAGCAGTACGGGCGCCGCGTTCCGGTTCAGGGTGTCCGCGGCCTGGCGGAGGCGGTGGGCGTCCTCGACGGGGAGGGAGAGGGCCAGGCAGCCGACCGAGGAGCCGGCGCTGATCGGGACGGCCGCGCAGACCGTGCCGACCGCGTACTCCTGGAGGTCCAGGTGGGGCACGGTGGGCGGCTGGGACTCCAGACGGGAGAGCAGGAGCCGGTCGCTGGTGATCGTGCGCGAGGTGAGGCGGGCCAGCTTGTGCCGGGAGAGATGGTCGCGCCGGCTGTTGTGGTCCAGCTGGCCGAGGAGGCTCTTGCCGATCGCGGTGGCGTGGGCCGAGTAGCGGAAGTCGACCCACTCGTTGACCACCGGCGTGGTCGGGCCGTCGGCGTACTGGGCGATCTTGACCTCGCCGTCCACGTACCTGCTCAGGTACACGGCCGCGCCCACCGAGTCGCGCAGCCGGTCCAGGGTGCGCTGGAGCTTGTCGCGCAGCGCCTGCTCGCGCCCCTGTGCGGAGCCGAGGCGGGTGAGCGCGTCGCCCGTGACGTAGGCGCCGTCGGTGATCTGCTCGACATAGCCCTCGCGGCGCAGCATCCTCAGGAGGGTGGTCAGCCGCTCCGGGGTGAGGCCGGTCAGCCTGGCGAGCTCGGTGTCGGTGACTCCGGTGCTGTGCCGTGCCACGGTCTCCAGGACGCGCAGGGCGTCCTGGGCCGAGTGGTACGGCGCGGTCGGCTCGTGCTTCAGCGCCACGGTGGTCCCCCTGCGCTCGCTCTACAACTGGGCCGTATTGCGGACAGTGAATCTCTTCCACGATAACGGTCAATCGGCTTGTTGTGAGCGGTTGTTGACGAGATTAAGACCCCGGCGCACGGCTCTCAGCAGGGGCGCAGGCACTCTGGCATATGCCTTTGTCATGCCCCGGAGCCCGGACCTCGGAGATTGAATCGTGTTCAACCCCTGAAGCGGCGACATCGCGCCGGAAATTTCTCCGCCCAGGGCTCGGGGCGGGACGGTCGCCCGCTGGGGGAGCCTCGGCGGACGGCGCGGCGGTGGCGGCCGGGCTCGCCGTGCCCAGCAAGGCGAGGGGCCGTCCACCCTTCACGCGACCGCTCCCGACCGCTTACAGAACCGCGCTCAGGAACTGCCGAGTGCGCTCGTGGTCGGGCTCGGTGAATATCTTCTGCGGCGAACCGGACTCGATGACCCGGCCCGCGTCGAACATGAGCACATCATCCGAAATGTCCCGCGCGAAGCTCATCTCATGGGTGACGCAGAGCATCGTGATGTCCGTCGTGTGCGCGATGTCACGCAGCACGTCCAGCACCCCGGCCACCAGCTCGGGGTCGAGTGCGGAGGTGACCTCGTCGAGCAGCAGCACCTGGGGGCGCATGGCGAGGGCGCGGGCGATGGCGACGCGCTGCTGCTGGCCGCCGGAGAGCTGGGTCGGGTACTTGTCCGCGTGCTCGGTCAGGCCGACCAGCTCTAGCAGCTCCCGCGCCCGCTCCTCGGCCTCGTCCTTGGACAGGCCGAGGACATGCACAGGGGCCTCGGTGATGTTCCGCATGACCTTCATGTTGGGGAACAGGTTGAACTGCTGGAACACCATGCCGATGTTCTTGCGCACCTCACGGACGTGCTTCTCGCCGGCCGGGACGAGCCCGTCGCCCCGCACCTCGTGCGTGAGGTACTCGCCGCCGACCTTGATGGTGCCCTCGTCGGGCTTCGTCAGGGTCATCAGCAGCCGCAGGATCGTGGTCTTGCCCGATCCGGACGGGCCGATCAGCGTGACGTGCTTGCCGGACGAGACGGTGAAGTCCAGTGAATCGAGGACGGTGTTGGCGCCGAAGCGCTTGGTGACCTTGTCGAAGCGGATCAGCTCGCTGCCGTCCACCGCGGGATTGGCCGTTTCTTTCGAGAGGCTGCTGTCAGCGGACAAGACGACGCTCCAGGACTCGCAGAAGAAGGGACGCAGGGTAGGAGATGACGATGAAGGCGATGCCGACGATCGTGATGGGCTCGACCGTGTGGAAGGTCTGGGCGGAGTACTGCCGGGCCTCGCCCAGCATCTCCAGCACACCGATCACGAAGATCATCGGAGTGTCCTTGAGCATCGCGACGACGTAGTTGCCCAGGGCCGGTACGACGCGCCTGATCGCCTGCGGCAGGATCACCGCGAACCAGGTTCGGGTGCGGGGCAGGTTGAGCGCCGTGGCCGCCTCCCACTGGCCCGCGGGCACACCGTCGATGCCGGTGCGGTACACCTCGGCGGTGTACGTCGAGTAGTGCAGGCCCAAGCCGATCACGCCGGTGGTGAGTGCCGAGAGCGTGAGCCCCCATTCGGGCAGCACGTAGAAGAGGAAGAACAGCTGCACCAGCAGCGGGGTGTTCCGTACGAACTCCGTGACCGCCATCACCGGCCAGCGCACCACGACGTGTTCCGAGCGCTGCATCATGGCCCACACCAGGCCGAGGGCGAAGGCGAGCAGGGCGCCGAGCGCCAGTGCCTCGAGGGTGACCAGCAGGCCGTGCCAGAACATCGGCATGAAGTCGCTGACCGCGTTCCAGTCCCACTTCACCGGACAGCACCTCCACCGGACGTCGCGCCCGACCGCGCGAAGTCGTCGACCTGGCCGCCGTTCATCCGGTCCCGCAGGCCCTCGCGCTTCTGCGGGGCCTGGCCGATGCCGGCCTTGGCGTGCCGCTCCACGACGCGCATGCCGCGGGTGAGGACGAACGCCAGCACGAAGTACATGACGAGGATGATCGTGTAGACGGGTGCGCTCTGGCCGGTGGCGTTGCGCACCAGTGAGGCGCCGAAGGTGATGTCGCCGACGCCCATGATCGAGACCAGGGCGCTGCCCTTGAGCATCTCGATGAGCAGGTTGTTGAACGGCGGGACCATCCCCGGCCAGGCCTGCGGAAGGATGATCTTGCGCAGTTGCTGGGCGGGGCTGAAGCTGAGCGCGATGCCCGCCTCACGCTGGGCCGGCGCCACCGCCTTGACGGCACCGCGCACGACCTCCGAGCCGTACGCGCCGTAGCTCAGGCCGAGGGCCAGCACCGCGGCCCACATCGGGACCAGCTGCCAGCCGAAGCCGATCGGCAGCACGAAGAAGATCCAGAACATCAGGATCAGCGCGGAGGTGCCGCGGAAGATCTCGAAGTACGCGCCGGAGAGGAAGCGCACGATCCACAGCCGGTGGGTGCGCGCCAGGCCGATGGCGAAGGCCACGACGGCGGCGAGTGCGGCACTGTAGACGGTGAGCTGGACGGTGACCCATATGCCGCCCAGGAGGAGTTTCCACAAACCCCAGCTGATTTCGCTCATGGCTTGCACTTCTCCTTGGCGGTGATCGTCGTCATCTGGTCCTTCGTGAAGCCGAAGGGCCGCATGACCTCCAGGAGTTCACCGCTCCGCTTCATCTTGTGCAGCTCGCGGTTGAAGGCATCCCGGAGACGGGTCTCGGGGCTGCGGAACGCGAAGGCGCCGACGTCGATGACCGGCTTTCCCTTCACATACGGCGTGACTTCCGGTGTGCCCTCCACCTTCCGGGACCTGCTCTGGTTCACGACATTGCGCACGGTGACCGCCGTGCCGACGAAGACATCGACACGGCCCTGCTCGACCGCGAGGAGGCCGGCCAGCTGGTCGGGCAGGGTCGTGATGTGCTTGACCCCGGCCTCCTTGGCGTAGTCGATCTCCGCGTAGCCGAGGCCGGTGGCCATTCTGGCGCCGGTCCTGGCGATGTCCTTGTAGGTGCGGAGGTTCTTCGGATTTCCCTTCGGCACGATGAAGGAATCGAGCATCTGGTATTCGGGGTCGGCGAAGATGACCTGGTCGCAGCGCTCCGGAGTGATGTACATGCCGGCCGCGACGCAGTCGAACTGAAGGGAATTCAGGCCGCTGATCAGTGAGCCGAACTCGGTCGCGAACGGCTCGACGTTCTCGACCCCGAGCCGCTTGAAGATGCGCTCGGCGACGGCCGGCGCCTCGCCCGTCATCTTTCCGTCCTTGCCGATGTAACCGAAGGGCTGTTCGCCCGCCAGGCCCAGCCGGACGACGCCTTTCGCCCGCAGTTGGTCCAGCAGATGCCCGCCGTCGCCGGTGTCCGCCGTCGCCACCCTGCTGCATGCGCTGGTCGCGCCCATGGCGCCCACCGCGCCGAGCGCCGCTACCCCCGCGAGCAGCGAGCGGCGCCGGATGCCATTTGTGTCGTTTCTTGTGTCGTTTCCTGAGTTCTTGCCCTGTGGTGGAGCCATGGGCGCGCGTCTACCCAGACCGATTCCAGCTATGCCGTCTGTTTGCGGCCCCTGATGAGGGCGGGGCACGCGAGACGCAGTTGGCCGGTCCGCCGCTGCACTGATGCTTCACAAGGGGGCACGCGTGGCGTCCTCCTGCGCGGGCACCAGGAGTCTTGTGGCGCGGGCACCACTGCTGCCGTTGGCTCTTGGGGAGGTGACCGGACGGGCAATCGGCGCGGCACACATGGCTGAAACCGGCTCCCTAGGAGGGCACCACATGGCCGACCGTCACATCGAAGTCTCGCTGCTCAAGCGGGGCGTCCACTGCACGGCGAAGCTCCTCGACGAGCGCGCCCCGCACACCTGTGCGGCGGTGTGGGACGCCCTTCCGCTCAGCGGCGACGTCTACCACGCCAAATACGCACGCAACGAGATCTACGCGCTGTTCCCGCCGTTCGCCGACCGGGAACCGCCGCTGGAGAACCCGACGGTCACACCCATTCCCGGCGACCTCTGCTACTTCTCCTTCGCCGGCACGGAACTGGGCACCAAGGCCTACGGCTACGACACCGACGTACGCCCCGGCACCACCGTCGTCGACCTCGCCCTCTTCTACGAGCGCAACAACCTGCTGCTCAACGGGGACGTGGGCTGGGTCCCGGGAATCGTCTGGGGCCAGGTGACCGAGGGCCTCGCCGCGATGGCCGAGGCCTGCAACGACCTGTGGCGGTCGGGTGCGGCGGGGGAGACGCTCAGCTTCCGGCGGCTGTGACGCCTGAGGTGACACCCGCCGCGATCCCCGCCTCGTAGAGCGCATGCGCCGCCCGCAGCACCAGGGCGTCCCGATGCCGTGCGCCCACCAGCTGCAAACCGATCGGCAGGCCGTCCCCGTCCACGCCGACCGGGACCGTCGCCGCCGGCTGCTGGGTCATGTTGAAGGGGTACGTGAACGGGGTCCACCCCGTCCAGCGCCGGTGACCGGAGCCCTTCGGCACCTCGGCGCCCGCCTCGAACGCCGTGATCGGCAGCGTCGGGGTGACGAGGAGGTCGTGGGACTCGTGGAAGCGGCCCATGCGGCGGCCGAGTTCCATGCGGACGTCGACCGCGGCGAGGTAGTCCAGCGCGGTCAGGCGGGCGCCCGTCGCGCAGATCTCCCGCAGTCCCGGGTCGAGCAACTTGCGCAGTTCAGGGCCCAGTTGCTGGGTCACCCGGGCCGCCCCGGAGAACCACAGGGTGTGGAAGGCGTCCACCGGGTCGGTGAAGTCGGGGTCGGTCTCGGTGACATACGCGCCGAGCTCCGCCAGCCGTTCCACCGCCCGCCGTACCGCGGCCGCCACCGCGGGCTGCACCGCCACCTGGCCGCCGAAAGACGGCGAGTAGGCGATCCGCAGACCCTTCACCCCGCCGGACAGCCCGGCGGCGAAGGAGTCCGGCGCGGCGGCCAGCGCCGACCAGTCGCGGTGGTCCGGCACCCCGATCACGTCCAGGAGCAGCGCCGCGTCGGCCGCGTCCCGGGTCATCGGGCCGACATGGGCCAGGGTGCCGAAGGCGCTCGCCGGGTAGAGGGGCACGCGGCCGTACGTCGGTTTCAGGGCGAAGATGCCGCAGAAGGCGGCCGGGATACGGACGCTGCCGCCGCCGTCCGTGCCCAGCGCGAGGGGTCCCGCGCCCAGCGCCACGGCCGCCGCCGCGCCACCGCTGGAGCCGCCCGCGGTGCGGGCCGGGTCGTACGGATTGCGGGTCACCCCTGACCGCGGCGAGTCCGTGACGCCCTTCCAGCCGAACTCCGGGGTCGTGGTCTTGCCGATGAACACGGCTCCGTGTTCGCGCAGGCGGGCGACGGACGGGGCGTCCTCGTCCCAACTGCCCTGCTCGGAGATCGTGTCGGAGCCCTTGAGGGTGGGTGACCCCCGCAGCAGGATGATGTCCTTCACCGTCGTCGGGACCCCGTCCACCAGCCCCTTCGGTTCGCCGCGCCGCCATCGCTCCGTCGACTCCTGGGCCTGCGAGAGGGCCTCGTCGGCCAGCAGTCGCACAAAGGCGTTCACCTCTGGCTGGCTCTGCTCGGCCCGTTCCAGCGTGGCCCGCGTGACCTCCTCCGGACTGAACTCGCCCTTGCGGTAGCCCTCGACGATCCGTACGGCGGTCAGTTCGGTGAGGTCGAGGCCGGGGTCCGTCATCTGCCCTCCATCGCTCGGCGGTTCAGCGTCCTGGTACGTATCCGCGCTTCTTGTCCACCACGTTCAGCAGAGGTCTGCCCGCCTCCCAGCGTTCGTACAACTCCACGAACTGGGAGCCGAGTTGATCGCGCCAGCCGACCGTGTCGCCGCTCATGTGCGGGGACACGATCAGACCCGGGACCTCCCACAACGGGCTGTCGGGGGTGAGGGGTTCGTGTGCGAAGACATCCAGTGCGGCGCCCGCGATCCACCGCTTGGCCAGCGCCTCGGCGAGCGCCTCCTCGACGACCAGACCGCCGCGCCCGATGTTGATGAAGCGCGCGGAGGGCTGCATCACACCGAAGCGGCGCGCGTCGAACATGCCGTGCGTCTGCTCGGTCAGCGGGGCGGCCGCGATCACCCAGTCGGCGCGGGCGATCAGCCGGTCCAGGTCGTTCGGGCCGTAGATGCCGGTGTGCGGAGTGCGCCCGACGATCGCCGTCGTCATGTCGAGCGCCTTGAGCGTGCGGGCGATCGTACGGCCGATGGGCCCGGAACCGACGACGCAGGCGCGCGTGCCCGCGACCCGCTGCGTCTCACGGTGCCGCCAGGTGTGCTCCCGCTGCAGCTCCCAGGTCCGCGGCAGATCCTTGGCCATGGTCAGGACGAGCGCGGCGACGTACTCGGCGATGGGCTGGTCGAAGACGCCGCGGGCATTGGTGACCACCGTGTCGGAGGCGGCGAGTTCCGGACACATCAGGTGGTCCACGCCCGCGCTCGCCGTGTGCACCCAGCGTGGCCGCGGGCCCTCGCCCGGCCAGGCGGAACGCACGGCCCGGGACGTGAAGTCCCAGACCAGCAGGACGTCGGCGTGCGGCAGGCGCTCGGCGAGGGTCGACTCGTCCGCGTGCTCGATCCGGGCGCGGCCGGTGAGTCTGCCGAGGCGGGGCAGGGGGTCGGTGTCCAGGACGAGAAGCGTCGGGGTGGTCATGCGGAAAGCCGTTTCTTCGGGAGGTTGCGGCCGTCTGACATGCGAGGTTTGACCACGCTCGCACCCGAACCTACCTTCGTCAACACGGGTGCGATGGGGGGTCCGTTGCTCCGCTGTTTCTCACGGTGAGGCGGTGGCCGCCATGGGCGCCATGGATGTTTCCTTCCTCGGTGGACCACTTCCCCAGCGGGGTGTGGGTGTGGTCGCCCCCTTCGACTTCGCTCTGGACCGCGAGCTGTGGCGCTGGGTCCCGGACGACGTCTCGCTGCATCTGACGCGGACGCCGTTCGTGCCGGTCGAGGTGAGCCTCGACCTGGCCCGGCTGGTCAGCGAGCACGAGACGCTGGACGACGCGGTCCGCACCCTGAACGCGGTCGCGCCGGAGGTCGTCGCGTACGCCTGCACCTCCGGCAGCTTCGTCGGCGGGATCGCCGGGGAGCGCGCGATGTGCGAGGCGATGACCCGGGCCGGTGCGATGCCGTCCGTGACCACCTCCGGCGCCCTGCTCGAGGCCCTGGTGGCGCTCGGCGCCCGACGGGTCGCGCTGGTGACGCCGTACACCGTGTCCGTCACGCGCGCGCTGGAGGAGTACGTCGCCGAGGCCGGCATCAAGGTCACCGGACGCGCGTACATGGGCCTGACCCGGCACATCTGGAAGGTCCCGTACCGCGATGTGGTCGCCATGGCCCACAGGGCCGTACGACGACCGGCCGACGTCCTGTTCATCAGCTGCACCAACCTCCCGACCTACGACGTCATCCCGCAACTGGAGGCCGAACTGCGCATCCCGGTGATCTCGGCCAACCAGGTGACGATGTGGGCTGCGCTGTCCCGACTGGGTACCCGGGCCGTGGGGCCGTATCAGGCGCTGATCGATCCGGCGGCGCGCTCCGGCCCCGTACTGCCACAGCTCCCGGACGGCGAACAGCAGCAGGAAGGCAGGTCATGACGGCACTCGGATTCCTCTACCCCGGCCACTCCGCCGAGGACGAATACCCACGCATCGAGCAGTTGCTCGGCAGCAACGTCCGCCTCGACGTCGTCCACACCGACATCGGCGAGGACGCGCACCGGGTGGACGCGCTGCGGGAGATGGGCTCGGCCGAGCGGCTCGCGGCGGGAGTCGAGGAGCTGCGCATGGCGGGCGCCGAGTCGGTGGTGTGGGCGTGCACCAGCGGGAGCTTCGTCTACGGCTGGGAGGGCGCCCATGAGCAGGTGCGCGCGCTCGCCCTCGCGGCCGGGATGCCGGCTTCGTCGACGTCCTTCGCCTTCGTGCACGCGCTGCGGGAGGTCGGGGTGCGGCGGGTGGCGGTCGGCGCGACGTATCCCGAGGACGTGGCCGGGCTGTTCGCGGAGTTTCTGCGGGCGGGGGGTGCCGAGGTGACGTCCGTGCGGGGTGCCGGGATCATCACCGCGGCGGAGGTCGGGACGTGGGGGGAGGCGGAGGTGTGGTCGCTGGCCCGTGCGGCTGATCGTCCGGATGCGGACGCGCTGTTGCTGCCGGACACGGCGTTGCATACGGCGGCGCATATCCCCGCCTTGGAGAAGGAGCTGGGGAAGCCCGTGCTCACCGCCAACCAGGTCACTGTGTGGGAGGCGTTGCGGTTGGCTGATCGGCGGGTGAATGCGCCGATGCTGGGGGCTTTGTTCACTCGGGAGCCTGTTGTGCAGGTCTGAGGGCTTTCACCCCCGCCGCCCCTACCCGTCCCGACCCGGGGGCCGGCCCCCGGACCCCCGCTCCTCGAACGCCGGAGGGGCTGGATTCGGCGCAGTCACTCAGCCCGTCCGGCGTCTGGGGACGAGGCCCCTTCAGGGCCGAACGGGGGTCTGGGGGCGGAGCCCCCAGGGAATAAAGCGGAGAGTGCCTCCTGTTAGGCCTTGCGGATACGGCGTCGCAGCTAACAGGAGGCATTCACCGTGACGGCAGACGAGATCCGGGGGACCGCTCAGGGCAGTGCGCCCGTGCCCCTCTCCGTACTGGACCTGGTGACCGTCGGTGCGGGGCGCACCGCCACCGATGCCCTGCGCACCAGCGTCGAGCTGTCCCGTCTCGCGGAGTCCCGTGGCTTCCACCGGTACTGGGTGGCCGAGCACCACTCGATGCCGGGTGTGGCCTCCTCGTCGCCCGCCGTGATCCTCGCCCACCTCGCCGCCCACACCGAGCGGATCCGGCTCGGTTCCGGCGGTGTCATGCTGCCCAACCACGCGCCGCTCGTGATCGCCGAGCAGTTCGGCACGCTGGAGGCCATGGCGCCGGGCCGGATCGATCTCGGCCTCGGACGCGCCCCCGGCACGGACGGCGCCACCGCCGCCGCCCTGCGCCGTACCGACCGCCTCCACGAGGGCGCCGACGACTTCCCCGAGCAGCTTGCCGAGCTCACCCGGTTCCTGGACGACGACTTCCCGGACGGCCACCGGTACCGCCGTATCCACGCCGTCCCCGGCCCCGTCCAGGCGACCTCCCCCGGCGGCGTCCAGTCGCCCCACCGCCCCCCGATCTGGCTGCTCGGCTCCTCCGGCTTCAGCGCCCGCCTGGCGGGTGTCCTCGGCCTGCCCTTCGCCTTCGCGCACCACTTCTCCGCGCAGAACACCATCCCGGCCCTTGACCTGTACCGGGAGTCCTTCCGGCCGAGTGAGGTCCTGGACGCCCCGTACGCCCTGATCGGCGTCTCCGCCCTCGCCACCGACGACGAGAAGGAGGCCCGCCGCCAGGTCCTGGCCGCCGCCCTCAACATGGTCCGCCTGCGCACCGGCCGCCCCGGTCTCGTCCCGACCCCCGAGGAGGCCGAGGCGTACGAATTCAGCCCGATGGAGCGGGAGTTCGTCGACTCCTGGAACGCCAACGTCATCCACGGCACCCCGGACGAGGTCCGCGGCGGTCTCGACGACCTCCAGAAGCGCACCGGCGCCGACGAGTTGATGATCACGGGCAACGCCCACAGCGGTGAGGTGCGGCTGCGCTCGTACGAACTCATCGCGGACGCCTACGGCTTGACGACCGCCTGATCCCCGGCGCGGGCGCTCTGCTCCTCGCCGGGCCCGAGCAGCCGGGAGATGCGATCCGGTGACACCGGCCGTGAATACAGCCACCCCTGGCCGGTGTCGCAGCCGATGCGCCGCAGGCGGGACGCCTGTGCCGAGGTCTCCACGCACTCCGCGGTGACCGTGATGCCGAGGCGGTGGGCGAGTTGGATCATCGCCTCGACGACGACCTCGTCGGCCGGATTCGGCGCGACGGTGCCCTCCTTGTCGCTCTCGTACTGGAAGCCCCGTACGAAGGAGCCGTCCAGCTTCAGGACCGACACCGGCAGTCGGCTGAGGTACGCCAGGTTCGAGTAGCCCGTGCCGAAGTCGTCGATCGCGATGCCGACGCCCATCCCGCTGAGGGCCTGGAGGGCTTGCAGAGGGCGGCCCGCCGAGCCCATCACCGCGGACTCCGTGAGCTCCAGCTGGAGCAGATGGGGCGCGAGCCCGGTCTCCGCGAGGGTCTCGGCCACATCGGCCACCAGATCCGAGTCCCAGACCTGACGCACCGCCACATTGACGCTGACGAACAGCGGCGGCTCCTCCGGATGGTCCACCTGCCAGCGGCGCGCCTGGCGGCAGGCGGTGCGCAGGATCCAGCGGCCCAGCGGCACGATCGAGCCGTCTTCCTCCGCCAATCCGATGAACCGATTCGGCGTCAGCATGCCGAACTGAGGATGGTTCCAACGGACGAGGGCCTCGACACCGCGCAGCCGCCCGTCCTCCATCCCCACCAACGGCTGGTATTCAAGAACGAATTCGTCGCGTTCAATGGCGGGACGCAGCGTGGAGGCCAAGGCCTGGCGGGTCATGCGGTGGGCGTTGCGCTCCGGGTCGAAGAGCGTCCAGCGGGCCTTACCGTCGGCCTTCGCCCAGTACAGCGTGGTGTCGGCCGCCTGCATCAGGGCGGTGGCGGTGGTGTCGGCCGCGCGTCGCTCCACCACACCGATCGACGCCGACACCGACACCCGCTGACCGGCGAGGTCGAACGGAGCCTGCACCGCCTCCAGCACCGCCTCCGCCAGATCGGCCAGTTGCTCCGTGCCCGTCGAGTCCTCCACCAGCAGGGCGAACTCGTCGCCGCCGAGTCTCGCCACCAGGGGGGCGCTCGTCCTGCCGTAACCCGCCTCGTCGGCACAGCGCGTGAGGCGTTCGGCGACGGCGGCGAGCAGCCGGTCGCCGACGCGATGGCCGAGCGTGTCGTTGACCGCCTTGAAGCCGTCCAGGTCGAGGTAGCACAGCCCGATCCGCCCGGTGCCGCTCTCCTCGTAGGACTCCGCCTCCAGCGTGGCCGTCAGCCGTTCGAAGAACAGGGTGCGGTTGGGCAGCCGGGTGACCGGGTCGTGCATCTGCAAGTGCCGCAGCCGGCCCTGGAGTTCACGGTGGGCGCTGATGTCGGTGAGCGACATCAGGAGGCCCTCCTCGTGGGCGGCCAGCGGCGAGACGGTGACCTGGACCCAGACCGACTGGCCGTCGGGACTCTTCAGCCGGCGCGTGCAGCACAGTCTGGCCTCGCGGCCGCGCAGCACCTCGCGGTACGCGTGCCAGGTGCGGGCGTCGGACGCCAGGTCCACCAGGTCGGCGGCGAGGCGGCCGGCCAACTCGTCGGGGGCGCTGCCGAACAGGGCGCCGAACCCGTCGTTGGCGCCGACCACCAGCCCCTCGCGGTCGACGACAGCCATGGCCACAGGTGCGGCCTCGAAGACCGAGCGATACGCGGGCGACTCGGCGCGAGTCGTCAGCGGCTCGGTACGAGGAGACGCGCTGTCGTCACTCTCTGTCACAGCGCCCCGGTCGAGGTCTGCCGCGGGCGCCGGCCCTTCGGACGTTCCGCTCACCGCTCGCTCCCGCAGTGCACTCGATCTCTGTCCGTGCCGGAAAGTGTGCCGATCATAGAGGCAGACCCAAGGGCCTTCCACCCCACGCTCAGTGTCCCGGATCGAGCGGCACTTCTGACAGATCGTTTCTGCCCGCAGCTGGACGGGTCGTTGGGGCGGCTGACCGCTTGTGACGTTCCGTGAGCGTTTCGGGGGTGTCGGCTCTGATCGGGCCTCGCGGCCGCGTCACTCTTCTGGGGCAGGCGAACAGGGCGTAATACGACAAACTGACACAGGCTGGGTGCGGTGTCCCGTGTACCGCCCCCGGAGGTTCCTGTGCCGTGTCAGTCCCCCCTCAAGCATTTCAGGGGTTCCCGACTGCGCAGCACCGCCGCCGTGTTCACCACCCTGTCGGCGCTGGCCGCGACCTCGCTGGTGACCGGGCCGTCGATCGCCGAACCCTTCTCGGCGGTGCCGTGCGCGCTGCAGCGGACCGACGCCCATCACTCGGAGGGGCTCGACACCTGGAACGCCGCATATCCGCGGCCGGCCCGGGCGTTGAGCGCCGTGATGATCTTCCTGTCCTTCCCGGACGCGGTCCCGCGGACCACGCCCGCCCAGTTGACCGCCGACCACTTCCCAGCCACCAGCCGCTACTTCGAACGTGCCTCCTACGGCAGGTTCACCCTGCATCCGCATCCGCTCCGGCACTGGATCCGGATGCCGAGGCCGTCCACGGCGTATGCCATGAAGCGGGACTGGAACGCCGAGCACCGGGCCGCGTATCTGCACGACGCGCTGACCGCCGCCGACCCGCAGGTCGACTTCTCCCGGTACGACATCGTGTACTTCGTCGCCGACCCGGACGCGCCCGGTGTGGACTCGGACGCGACGAAGGTCGTCAACCTGGACACCCCGCTCAGGGCCGACGGCACGGACATCCGCCGCGTCGTCACCGTCTTCGAGAAACACCCGCCGGACCGGCTCGTCCTCGCCCACGAGACCGGACACGTCTTCGACCTGCCGGATCTCTACCACCGCCCCGACGACGGCAAGGGCGACTGGGACACCTACGTCGGGGACTGGGACCTGATGGGCAGCCAGTTCGGCCTCGCCCCCGACCTGTTCGGCTGGCACAAGTGGAAGCTGGGGTGGCTGACGCCGCGGCAGGTGGTGTGCGTGCGGGAGGCGGGCGTCACCCGGCTGACGCTGGAGCCGCTGGACGCCGTCGCGGGGGCTCAGGTCAGGGGTGCGGCGGGGCCACCGTCCTTCGGGCTCGGCCGCGGGGTGAAGCTGGCGGTGGTGCGGACCGGTCACGACAGCGTGCTCGCCTTCGAGGCGCGCGGGCCCCTCGGCAACGACACGGCGGCCTGCCGTTCGGGAATCCTCGTCTACCGGGTCCGCGCCGGAGCCCAGTCCGGCGGCGGCCCGATCGAGGTGCTCGACGCCCACCCCCACACGGAGGCCTGCTGGGAGAACTCCGTCTACCCCCCTCTCGCGGACGCCCCGGTCTCCCTGGGCGAGACCTTCAGGGTGCCGGGGGAGGCGATCCGGGTGCAGGTGGAGGGGCGAACGGTTTCGGGCGCGTGGACAGTGAAGATCACAGCCGGCGCCTGACGCCGCCGGCCAGGTCTGCCGGGTGGTTCCCCTGGGCTGTGGCACTGGTGGCTTTTTTGGCCTGCGGCCACGGCAGCCGCCGATGAAGACCGTCGGCGGCGCGATCCCTCCCCGCCGGGTGGTTCGCCCGGGGCTGTGGCACTGGGCGGGTTCCTCGGTCTGCGATACCGGTGGGCGCCGGATGTCCTCTTAGCTCCGGGGCACCGCCGGCCGCCGGTAAAAGGGGGGTGTGGGTGGCGAAGCCCCCACAACGCGCGGCGAAGCCGCGCAAAAACAACGATGGCGAGACGGTTCGCGCTTTCCGCGAACACACCTCGCCATCGCCATCGTGCGCCGCCAGGGACTCGAACCCCGGACCCGCTGATTAAGAGTCAGCTGCTCTAACCAACTGAGCTAGCGGCGCCTGCTGACGTCGTAGACCTTAGCATCCTGATCGGCCGGGGGAAAAATCGATATCCGTACGGCTGCGCGGGCCGCCCGCACGGCTGCCCAGAGCAGGATCTCGGGGCCCGGCAGCCAGGGGTGGCGGGTGTCCGGGGCGACCAGCCAGCGGGAGTCGGGGGCGGTCGGCGGGGTGGCCGCGAGCAGGGGCGGGACGGTCACCGCGTCGCCGTTGCCGTGGCACAGCAACGGCGGGATCGCTCCGGTCCGGCCGAACTCCTCCCAGCGCAGCAGTGAGGGCAGCCGCTGGGCGGTGCCCGGCGCGGCGAACAGCAGCATCCGGCCCCGGAAGGTCGCCACCGGGCCGGACCCCGGTCCCTCGTCCCACAGTCGGTCGACCATCCGCCGCGCGAAGACCGCCGGAGCGCTGACGACGTCGAAGACCGTGCCGCACGGGAGCACCACCGGGGCGTCGGCGCGCTCCTTCCAGAGGGCGAGCGTGCTGCGCGGGTATGTCCCTGCCGAGGCGAGCCAGGCGGCCCCGTCCGCGGTGACTCCGCTGACGTCGTAGAGGTCGGAGAACGGATCGTTGCGTTCGCTGCTCATGACATCTATGTCTACCGGCTGTGAACGTACCGCTCCTCACGGTTGCCGGAAACCGGGACAGGTGGGAGAGAAGAGGAGTATCTTGCCCGCCTGGCATATGCCAAACCGAAGTGGACCGTGTTCACACCGGGTCGGCGGAGCCCCGCCCTTCGGCGCCGCTCATCAGGTCCCGCCCGTACTCGACCATCTTCTTGGCATAGTCCTCGGTCCACTCGGCGCGTTCCGCGATGTCCGCCGGCGTCAGCCGGTCGAACCGCCGGGGGTCCGCCAGCTGCGCGGCGGCCATCGCCTGGAACTCCACCGCCCGGTCGGCCGCCGCGCGGAACGCCTGCGCCAGCTCCGTCGAGCGGGTCAGCAGCGCCCGCGGGTCGTCGATCGACTCCAGGTCGAAGAAGTGCTCAGGGTCGGAGGCCGCCTCCGCGGGCTCGAAGAGCAGGGGCGCGGGGCGTAGCCGCGGTTCGTTCCGACGCGGCGTGGGCTCCGCCATGTCTTCTCCTCCTCGTACGTCGCAATCGACCCGTCCAGGACCACCGGGCCACCGTCCATTGTCCCGCGCCCACGCAAGTGGGCCCGGAACCCCAGGTCCCTCAAGGCCTGAACGCCACCCGATGTTCCCCGAGCCGCACCGGCACCGCGGTCATGGCCGCCAGCTCACCCGGTGCTCCGCCAGCCGTGCCAGTACCGCGTGGTTCGCCTCCCAGCCGTCCGGGAACTTCACCAGCGTTCCCAGCTGCACCGGCTCCGTGGACGGGTAGTCGTCCAGGAGCTCGCTCACCCCTGCCCGGCAGACCACGATGCAGGCGTGGCGGTGGCGGGAGGCGAGGACGCACAGGCGGCCTGTTTCCAGGTGGAAGGCGGTGGCGTCGGGGCGGCCGGAGAGGGGGTGGAGGACGACCGTGACGTCGTACTCGCGGCCCTGGAGACGGTTCGCCGTGTCGACGGTGACGTCCGTGACACCCAGCTCCGCGAGCGCCGCCCGGACGGCCGCCGCCTGGTCGCGGTGGGCCGTGCCGACGGCGATCCGGTCCGGAGTCAGCGCCGCGGGCTCCTCGGGGGCGCGCTCCGACGTGGCCGCGCCGCCCCGGTCCAGCAGCCGCCGTACGACCGTCGCCACCGCCCGCACCGCCTCGGGGTCCGTGCGCGGGGTGTGCCGTGCGGGCAGTTCCAGCAGGCCCCAGCCCGACTCGGCCGCCTCGTCGATCACCCGGTCGGGGCCGGAGCCGTCCGAGGGGACGGCGAAGGCGAGGCGGCGGTCGCCGTGGTCCGTGCCGCTGCGGAAGGGCGTGTACGGGTAGAAGGCGTCCGAGACCAGGGGGGCCGCGGAGGCCGGGAGGCGCCAGGACACCGGCAGGCGGTGCTGCGGGAGTTCCGGGTTGTGGGCCAGCAGGGTGGTCACGGCGGAGGCCGAGGGGTCGTACGAAAGGCCCGCCCACTGCTCGCTGCCCACGATGGAGAAGGGGTCGAGCTGCCCCGGGTCGCCCACGAACAGCGCCCGCTCGAACAGCCCCGCCACGGCGAGCAGCGCGTCCGAGCGCATCTGGTACGCCTCGTCCACGATCGCGTGCCGCCACGGCTCGTCGACCTTCACATGCGCCCACTTCGCGGCCGTGGAGACGACGACCGAGAGGCCGGTCAGCTCGCCCGCCTTTGCCGACTTGCGGACGTTCGGCAGGTCGTCGAGCGCCTTGTCGTACGGGTCGGTGTCGCTGCTGTGCAGACGGCCGACCGGGAGCTCGGGGTTCTTCTCCGCGAGCCGCAGCACGAGGTCGTCGACCTGGGCGTTCGTCTGGGCGACGATCATCAACGGGCGCCCCGCATCGGCCAGTTCGAGGGCCGCCCGGACGACGAGCGTGGACTTTCCCGCACCGGGCGGCGAGTCGACGACCACGCCCCGGTGGGTGCCGTGCAGGGTGTCGCGGAGGATGGCGTCGGTGGCCTCGGCCGCCAGGGCGCCGGGGTCGAATGCGGTGGTGGTCACAGCACGTCCTCCGCGGTCAGGGGATCGGCGGCCTCAGCCGCGGCCTCACCCGGCGGCCCGCCGTGCGTCCACGGCGTCTCCTCCGGGTCGGGCAGTTTCGGACCGCCCCGCTGCTCGTGCTCGAAGAGGGTGAAGCAGATCCGGTCGCCCTTCTCGGGCACCGAGCCGGCCTCGGGCTCCTTGCCGCGGCCCATCTTGTCGAGGACACGCAGCACGAGCAGATCCTCCGCCTCCCGCCCCACGAACTCCGCCGCCTGCGGCTTGCCGCCCAGCGAGCGGTACACCTTGACCCGCTCACCCAGGTGCGGACGGTCCTCCGTCCGCACGGTGACCAGCGGGCGGGGGCTCGGCCGCTTGCCCTCGCTGTACGCCATCACGACGTCCGTCACCTCCCCGGCGAACGCCTCCCCGGACAGCCGCCGCCCCGCCATCACCAGCGGATCGTCGAGCGCCTCCTGCGCCTCGAGACGGGCCTGTTCGCGCTCGCGCGCGGCGAGCTTGTTGGCGGCGGTGACCGCGTCATCCCGGCGCGGCTGCGGCGGCTCGCCCGCGACGATCCGGTCGCGGTGGCCCGTGAACGACCAGCGGTCGCGCGTCCACCGCTCCTCGACATGCGCCCCGTCGGGCAGCGCCCGCAGCAGGTCCAGGCCCTGCCACACCTTCTCCCAGGTGGGCAGCGTGCGGCTCAGCACCAGCTCGCGGATCTCCCGCTCGGCGGCGGTGAGTTCACCGAGCCGGTCATCCGCCTCCAGACCGTCCTCGGCGCCGGCGAGGGCGGTACGCGCGCGGTCGTAGCGCTCGATGGCGGGCGCGAGCAGCTTGTTGTCGAACGCCGGGTCGGTTGCCGGTCCGGCGGGCGGGCAGAGCAGTTGGCCCTTGGCGTCGCGGGCCAGCTCGGCGTGCAGGGCGGCCTCGGCGCCCGTCGAGCCCTCCGGAGGGGCGATCCAGGCGAGCAGGGCGCCCAGATGCTGGTCCTCCAGGGTGGACTGCCCGGTCGCCCAGTGCAGGGCCAGGACATCCGTCATCGCCAGCAGGAGGGAGGATCCGGGAACGCGGGCGCGCTCCCCGAAGTGCGTCAGCCAGCGGCCGAGCAACGGCACGCGCGGGGGCGCGGGATACGGCGCCTCCGGGTCCTGTTCCGCCGTACGCCTGAAGCGCATGGAGCGGCCGAGCAGCCGTACGAAGTCGACGCCCGCGCGGCTCGGCACGATCAGCTGCGGGGCGTCCGCGCACAGCTCGACCTCGACCTTGACCCGCTTGCCGGTCTCCGGATCTGTCTCGTTGCGCTCGGCGGCCTCCACGTCCTGTGCGTACGCCTCGAGATACGGCAGCACGACGTCGGCCAGCTCGGCCAGGAACGCGAACCTGAGGTCACGGTCGCGCGGCTGGGGTACGGCCAGCAGACGCGGCGCGTCCCGGTCGGTGCCGACGAGCGCGCCGAGCGGGGCGCCGGCCTCGCCCGCGGTGGTGAGCGGCACGAAGACCAGCGGCCGCTCGGACAGGTGCCGGTGCCGGACGGTGGCGGCGGCCTGTGCGCGGCCGGTGCGCACCGCTTCCAGGCGGGCGAGGGTGGAGATCAGTGACACGGGGTGACCTCCTGACCGAGAGGAGCGAGGGGAGCGAGGGGAGCGAGGGCTTCGGCCCGCAGTTGCGCCGCCCTCCGCAGCGCCGCCACCGCCGGGTCGTCCGGGTCGCCGCTCTCACCGCGGGCCGCCGAAAGGACCTCCTCCACCGTCGTCAGGCCGCCCAGTTCGGCGCGGACCGAGCGGCCCAGGGACGTCACCGCGCCGGCCGCGCGGGAGCGGTCGCGGCAGTGGAAGGCCAGCTCGCAGGCGGACAGGCACTCGGGTGCGTACGTCGCCGGGACCGACTCCACGGCCGAGGTCAGCTCGGCGGCGGGCAGCTGAGGGGAGAAGCAGGTGCCCTCGGGGAGCGTGTCGGCGATGTCCTCGATACGGGTCAGACGCGCCAGCTGACGGCCGGTGACCGCGCGCTGCTTGCGCACATCGACGGCCGAGGCGGTGGGGAGGTTGGAGAAGTCCTTGGGGCAGACGAGCAGGATCCGCTGCCGTACCTCGGGGGCCGGATCGAGGCGGGCGGCGACCTCTTCCAGGGCGAGGACGTACACCGCCGCCTGGCGTGCCGCCGCGCCCACCTTCGCCGGGTCCGCGCTGCCGTCCAGCATCGGGAAGGACTTGATCTCCACGACCGTCCAGCTGCCGTCGGGATGCACCACCACGGCGTCCGGCTCCAGGAACGCGGGGGAGCCCGCCACGTCGAGCGCGAGCATCGGGTGGTCGAGGAGCGTCCAGCTGCCGGCGGCCGCCGCGGCCTCGCGCAGCGCCAGCGCCGTACGGGCCGCGCGGCCCTCGGGACCGGAAGCGGAGAGGTCCGGCACCCGCGCCTCGGCGGGGGGCTCCGCGCGCCGGTCCAGCTTCTCGTGCACCAGCTTCAGCAGCTCCGCGCCGCCGTCCGCCTTGACCTTCGCCTCGAACGCGTTGCCCCGCGTGAACGCGAACTGGGACTGCCCGAAGACCGAAGGGGAACCCAGGGCGCTCGCCACAGCCGCCTTGTTCACCCCGGCGCCGTCGAGGATCGCGCGCCTCTTGCACCCGGGGTTGGCGGCGAGGGCGGCCAGGGCGCGCGCGTCCAGCGCCTTGGCCGGTACCTCGGGACCGCGCAGCTCAGCGAGCCGCTGCCGGAGCGCCTTCCCCCGCGTCCGTGGGAGAGGCACCCGGCTCGGCTCCGGATCCGGTCCGGGACTCGCGCTGCCGTGGAATTCGCTCACCCGCGGAAGTCTGGCATCCGGCACTGACAATTGAGGAACCTGCGACCTGAGCGCCCCCTGCGCCGAAGGACAGCCGCTCCTTGATCCCGTCCGCGCCCCGCATGACGTACGGCGTCAGGACCAGCCCGACGCCCATCACGGCCGCACCCGCGACCGCGTCGAGGAAGTAGTGGTTCGCGGTGCCCATGACCACGATCGTCGTCAGCAACGGGTAGGCGACGGCGGCGGCCTTCGTCGTACGCGTCCTGCCGTACCGCCACAGCATGACCCCGCACCACAGCGCCCAGCCGACGTGCAGGCTCGGCATGGCGGCGTACTGGTTCGTCATGCCCCCGAGGCCGCGCGGGGCGCTGGCCTCGCCGCCCCACCAGCCGTACGAGCTGTAATGCGCCATCGTGTCGACGAAGCCGTGGCCCGCGGAGAGCAGGCGCGGCGGGCAGGTCGGCAGCAGCGTGAAGCCGATCAGGCCGAAGAACGTGGACGTCATCAGCCAGGTGCGGGCCGCGCGGTAGTGCACGACGTGCGATCGGAACAGCCAGACCAGGATCGCCGGTGTGACCAGGTAGTGCAGTGACGCGTACCAGAAGTCCGCAGGGACGCCGAGCCAGGCCTCGCGGGTGAAGAGCCGGTTGAGCGGGTGCTCGGCGTTGATGTGCAGGAACTTCTCGATGTGCAGGATCGCCACGCCGTGGTCGACGGCGCCCGAGGTGTCACCGCGGGCGAGGAGCCGGCCGGCCGAGTAGCAGGCGTACACCAGCAGGATCAGCGGCAGCTCGGTCCACCAGCGCAGGCGGGTGTGCGGGGTCGCAGCCTCGATGCCCGGTGTCGTCTCGGTCCTCGGCATCCGATCGCCCTCCCCCTTCGTTCTCGCGCGGCGCCCGGCGGGCCGGTCGTGCCACTTTACGGCGTACGTGCGCACCCGCTTCGGGCGCCCCGGCCCTCAAAGACGCAGAGATCGCCCGCCGGGTTGCCCGCCACCAGCGTGCGCGATGATGGACTGGTTCCGCCTGCGATTTCTCCCGGAAGGCCTTTCAGCTCATGGCACCGCGCATTCTGCTGGCCCGGCACGGACAGACCGCGTGGTCGCTGTCCGGCAAGCACACCGGCAGGACCGACGTGCCGCTCCTGGAGGAGGGCCGGCGGGGCGCCAAACTGCTCGGCGAGCGGCTGCACAGGATGCCGTTCGACGGGCTTCCCGGGGTTGCCGTCCGCACCAGTCCGCTGGCACGCGCGCGTGAGACGTGCGAGCTTGCCGGGTTCGGGGAGCGGGCGGTGGTGTGGGACACGTTGATGGAGTGGGACTACGGGGCGTACGAGGGGTTGACGCCCGAGGAGATCCAGGGCGTGCGGCCGGGGTGGTTGATCTGGCGGGACGGGGTGCCCGGGGGTGAGTCGCTCGCCGAGGTGGCCTCGCGGGCGGATGAGGTGGTGGCTTGGGCGCGGGGTGAGGAGCGGGATGTGCTGGTGTTTGCGCACGGGCACATTTTGCGGTCGATCGGGGCTCGGTGGTTGGGGCTGCCGTTGGATTTTGCCGCGCGGATTCGGTTGAACCCGACGTCGTTGTCGGTGTTGGGGTGGGCTTATGGCGAGCCTGCCATCGAGAGCTGGAACGACTTGGGGCACTTGACCGCGGTGTGAGCTGTGCCCGGTGCTGCAGGTGCGAGGGTTGGCTTGCCCGCCCTGGCGGGGTGCCGCCTGCGCCCACCCGTGCCGCCCCAGCGGCACGACTGCCCGCAGGCTGAGCCAAGTCAGGCCGTACGCGGCTGCGAGGCGTGACGCTCCAGAAACTCCGACACCCCCGACGCCCGGCGGTGCGGAAGCAGCACCCTCGCCGTTCCCGCCAGCATCGTCTGGACTCGGGAGGACTGGACCTGGTCCAGGAGGTCCAGTACCTGCATTCCGGCCGTTGCCGCCTCGTCCGGGCGGCCGCCTCTGGCCAGGTCGTCCGCCAGTTCCGCCGTGTACAGGGCGATGTTGCGGGTGAAGTGCGGGTTCTGGAGCCGGGCCGCGCGGCGCGCGTGGCGTGCCGCGCGCTGCCAGTCGCCCAGAGTCGACCAGCACTGCGCCTCCAGGCCCTCCAGCTCGGCCTCCCCGTAGAAGCTCATCCACTCGGGGTCGGCGTCCGAGGGGCCTCGCTCGAAGAGGGTCTGCGCACGGACGAGCGACTGTTCGCAGGCGGTGCGGTCGGCGAGTCCCGCCCAGCCGCCCGCCTCGCGCAGCGCGAGCAGCGACATCAGCCGGGCGGAGCCCAGGGGGCGCGCGACGCGTTGTGCGGCCTGCGCGGCCCGGACCGCCTCGCGCGGGCGTCCGGCGTCGCGCGCGAGGAAGGCCGTGTTGCAGAAGGCGTGTGCCTCCAGGGCGTCGTCGCCGGTCATCCGGGCGGTCGCGAGCGCCTCCGCGTAGTGCGAACGGGCATCGTCGAACCGCCCCGAGTCGTGCGCCAGCCAGCCCACGGAGATGGCGAGTTCACCGGCGCCCGAGTGGAGACGGTCGGCGGTCGTCTGCCGGGTCGCCCCGGCGTCCAGCAGCGCATAGGCGGCGCGCAACGGCGCCGACGCGCGCCGGTAGAGCCCGTCCGCGCCGTGCCGGTCGTCGAGCAGCCGGATTCTGCGTACAGCCTCTTCGAGTGCGTACGCGTCGTTCGCGCCGGGGCGGCGGACGGGACGTCCCGCTGCCGCGGCGTCGAAGGCGAGCCCGATCGGGCCCAGCGAGGCGGCGGCCACCGTGGCGCCACCGCCGGTCATGAATGCGCGACGCAGCACGTCGCTCTCCTCGTAGTTCTCGTGATGCGCATGGCTCTCGTGACGGCCATGCGGGTCGTAAGGGACTTGCGGGTGATCAGGGACCTGCGGGTCCGGGTTGTCCTGTCTCTCATACGGCTCGTACGCCCCCGGTGTCTCACCGGTGGTGTGCGCCCGGCGCCCGCGGACGGACGAGCGGGGCGCGAAGCCCAGGTCGGTGAGGGTGCGGCCGGGGAACATGTGCAGGAACACCCGTTCGTATGCGTAGTTGGGGCAGCGGATCTCGCCCGCCTCGACCCGGCCGATGTAGCGCGCGTCGCAGCTAACCCGCTCCCCGATCTCGCGCGCGGCCCGGCGCACCGCGGCGGCGAACTCGGCCGGCGAGCGCTGTCCGCGCAACTGCCGGAAGACGAGGTTCGGCCGCGCTGGCCTGGGGGGCGTGGGCTGGGACGAGGTCAGCTGTGACGACGCCATGGCCGGGTCCTCTCGTGCGAACCGTCGAACCATGCCGGATTCAGGGCGGGTTGTCCGTGAAGAGCCCTGTCTCCAGCGGGGAAGAACGTACCTGCTGTGCCGGAGTACTCACGCTGTGTTTGGCTACAAACCGGATATCTCATACGGGATCTGCCATGAACTGCCATCCTTTGTGGCTGACTTCCGCCGTAGCCGTTGACGCCCGCGCCGCGTTGAACCCTGCGGACCGGGAGCCGCCCGACTCCCGACCCGCTTCGTTCAAGGAGGGGTTCCGTGGTGGAGGCCGGGATGGAGACCAGACAGAGCGTCGTTCCTCGTACGTCGCCCGCGACCGTGGCGCACGCCCCGGAGTGCGGCGAGCCGCCCCTTCCCGACGGTGCGTGCGACCTCGTCACCGTGCCCACCCGGCAGGGTCTTGAGGCCGTCGACATCCTGCGGCGCGGCGCGGGCGACGCGGTCGGCCCCGTCCTGCACGACGACGACTGCAACACCCTGGGCTTCGTGGTGCCGCCCGGTACGGCCGCCGCCTGGGACGTCCCGGGCAGCACCTGTACGGAGACCGACGGCCGTGGATCGAGACTGAACCCGGAGCCGCCCGTGGCGGGCTCGGACTGGCTGCTCCCACCCGGCGAGGCCGATCTCGCGACCGACCCGGCGGTGCTGCGCGCCGCGCTGGGCGAGGCGGCACGGATCATCGAGGCCGCGGACAACTGCCGCTGACCTGGTCGCTCGTGACCACCCCGCGCAGGCGTGGCCGCCCGACGCTGCCGATAATGGCGCAATGGGAAAGTCCAGGAACCCCCGGCGCTCAGGCGGCGGCGCCGAGGCGGTCGTCGAGGCCGTCGACGGCGGGCTCGCCGAGCTGATGCCCGACCGGGACCGGGCGCGGGCCTGGACGCTGCTGATCGACGGGGCGCCCCAGTCGCATGTCGATCTCGACGATCCCTCCTACCTCTCCTTCGAGTACCAGCGCCGGCTCGGGCATGTGATCGACCTCGTCGCACCGGCCGGGAAGCCCGTGCACGCCGTGCACCTCGGCGGCGGAGCCCTCACCCTCGCCCGCTATGTCGCCGCCACCCGCCCCCGCTCCACCCAGCAGGCCGTCGAGCGGGACGCCGCGCTCGTCCAACTGGTCCGCCGGGAGCTGCCGTTGGACCCGAACGCCCGCATCCGGGTGCGTTCCGTCGACGCCCGCGAAGGGCTCGCCAAGGTGCCCGACGGCTGGGCCGACCTCGTGATCGCCGATGTGTTCAGCGGCGCCCGCACCCCGGCCCACCTCACCTCGACCGAGTTCCTCGACGACGTCCGCCGGGCCCTGAAGCCGGGCGGCTGCTACGCCGCCAACGTCGCCGACGGGCCGCCGCTCGCCCACCTCCGCGGCCAGATCGCCACCGCCGCCGCCCGTTTCCCCGAACTCGCGCTGGTCGCCGACCCGACCGTGCTGCGCGGCAAGCGCTTCGGCAACGCGGTCCTCGTCGCCTCCGACACCCCGCTGCCGATCGCGGAACTGACCCGCCGGGCCGCCTCCGACCCGCACCCCGGCCGCGTCGAACACGGCCGCGCACTCCTCGACTTCACCGGCGGGGCGACCGCGGTGACGGACGAGGCGGCGGTCGCCTCACCGACGCCGCCGCCCTCGGTGTTCCGCTGACCTGCAGGGGCTAGTAGTTCCCGATCTCCACATGCGGCGGCCCGTCGTGCCAGGTGCAGATCACCGAGACCTTGTCGGTGCCCGCGGTGAACTCCACCCGGATCCAGGTCGCCGTCTTCCACACCTGCATCGACCAGCCCGAACCCGGCGTCGCCGACACGAGCGTCGCGGAGGCCTTGCCGAGGTCGAAGACCACCCGCCCGCCGTCGGTGTCGTAGCTCTTGACCTGGCCGGATGCGGTAGGGGGTGGGGTGGGGCTCGAGGTCGGCGTCGTCGACGGCGTGGGCGTCCGGGAGGGCTTGCCCGCCGCGCCCTTCGACGGTGACGGCGACGGCCGCTTCGTCGACGACGCCAGCGGCTTCGACTCCTGTGTGGTCGCGTCCGCCGCAGTGATCGGCAGGGCGCGCGGCGGGTCGTACGCCGTGCCCGCCATCACCGTGTGGACACCCCACCACGACAGCGTGACCGCCGCGCCCGTGGCGAGCGACCAAGCCAGTACGTGTACGAGTCCTCTGCGCATCGCGGGCCATACTGCCTCACGCGTCCCACGGGTGTCCCCTCCGTTGTCCACAACCGAAGAGTTGTCCACAGGCTCCGATGCGCCTGTTCCGCATGGCGTACGGTGCCGCGCATGGCAAGTGTGCTCGTGGTCGAGGACGACCAGTTCGTACGCTCGGCGCTGATCAGGCACCTGACCGATGCCGCGCACACCGTGCGCAGTGTCGGGACGGCGCTGGAGGCGCTGCGCGAGGTCGCCCATTTCCGCTTCGACGTGGTGATTCTGGACCTGGGACTGCCCGACCTGGACGGGTCCGAGGCCCTGAAGATGCTGCGCGGCATCACCGACGTGCCTGTGATCATCGCCACCGCGCGGGACGACGAGACGGAGATCGTCCGCCTGCTCAACGCGGGCGCCGACGACTACCTGACCAAGCCGTTCTCCGTCGAGCACCTGTCCGCGCGGATGTCCGCGGTCCTGCGACGGTCCCGGTCCTCCCCTTCGGACGGCTCACCCTCCACGGTCCTGCGGGTCGGCGGCCTCACCGTCGACCCGCTGCGCCGCCAGGCCGAACTGGACGGCGTCCGCCTCGATCTCACCCGCCGCGAGTTCGACCTGCTCGCCTTCCTGGCCGGCCGGCCGGGCGTCGTCGTACCCCGCAAGGAGCTCCTCTCCGAGGTGTGGCAGCAGTCGTACGGCGACGACCAGACCATCGACGTCCATCTGTCCTGGCTGCGGCGGAAGCTGGGCGAGACGGCGGCGCGGCCTCGCTATCTGCACACGCTGCGGGGCGTCGGCGTGAAGCTGGAGCCGCCGGATGGGGAGCCGCCGCGATGAGATGGGCACTGGTCAAGGTCTGTCTGGCGGTCACCGCCATGGTCGTCGTCGCCTTCGCGGTGCCGCTCGGGCTCGTCATCAAGGAGATGGCCCGCGACCGTGCGTTCTCCAACGCCGAGCGGCAGGCCGCCGCGGTCGCCCCGGCGCTGTCCATCACCACCGAGCGCGACCAACTGGAGCGGGTCGTCGCCTCCGCCGGCTCGGACTCCGGGATGGCCGTGCACATACCGGCGGCCGCCGGCCAGTCCGCCCTCGACATCGGGCGGCAGCGCGCCGCCGGCGAGGACATCGCGACCGTGCGCAAACTGGGCCGCGCCTCCACCACCGCGGTCTCCGGTGGCTCCACACTCCTCCAGCCCGTCGCGCTGAGCACCGGCGCGATTGCCGTCGTCGAGGTGTACGTCCCCGAGTCCGAGGTCAGCAACGGCGTCGGTACCGCGTGGGCGGTGCTCGCGGGGGTCGGGATCGCCCTGATCGTCGGATCCGTCGCGGTCGCCGACCGGCTGGGCGTACGGATGGTGCAGCCCGCGCAGAAGCTGGTCGAGGGCGCGCACGAGCTGGGAGAGGGGAAGCTGGGGGCAAGGGTGCCGGAGGAAGGGCCGACGGAACTGCGGCTGGCGGCGGTCGCGTTCAACTCCATGGCCGACCAGGTCGTACAACTCCTGGCCAATGAGCGGGAGTTGGCGGCGGATCTGTCCCACCGGCTGCGGACCCCGCTGACCGTGCTGCGGCTGAATGCGGCCTCGCTCGGCGAGGGACCGGCCGCCGAGCAGACCCGGGCCGCCGTCGCCCAGTTGGAACGCGAGGTCGACACCATCATCCGCACCGCCCGCAACGCCAAACCGCAGACCGCGGCTGCCGGCCCCGGCGCCGGATGTGACGCGGCCGAGGTGGTCCGTGAACGGATGGCGTTCTGGTCGGCGCTCGCCGAGGACGAGGGCCGCAAGTGGCGGATGGCCGGCGCCGACCGTCCGGTCCGCATACCCGTGGCCCGGGCGGACCTCGCGGCCGCGCTGGACGCCCTGCTCGGCAACGTCTTCCGGCACACCGCGGAGGGCACGGCCTTCGCTGTCGACCTGCACAACGGCGAGGACGCGGTGATCGTGCTGGTCTCCGACGCCGGTCCCGGGATCCAGGACCCCGAGGCCGCCATGGCGCGCGGGCGGGGCTCCGGCAGCGACGGATCCACCGGACTCGGCCTCGACATCGTGCGCCGGCTCGCCGAGTCGACCGGCGGTGACGTGCGGATCGGGTCCTCGGTCCTCGGCGGGACCGAGGTGCGGATCTGGATCCAGTTGGACGGGCGGGAGCGGACGCCAGGACGGGGCCACCGCTCCGCACGGCGCCGCAGACAGAGGAAACTCGTCCAGTAATTGGTCTCTACCTTTAACCGTCCCCGATCCCTTCCTTAAGCGCACCCTAAGATCCTCAACCCCCGCCCGGATCAGGCACTTTGCCCGGTTCCGGCTCGCTAGCGTGCTGCCGCACCCGACCCCCGAACCATGAAGGCAGGCACGCGCATGAGCACGCACCGGCGCAGGATCAGTGGCAGGAACAAGGCGATCGGCGGAGCGGTCGCCGCGGCCGTGATCGGTGGCGGCGCGCTCCTGCTCACCGGTACCGCCCAGGCGGCCGGTGTGGCCGCCGCGTACACGAGGACCAGTGACTGGTCGACCGGCTACACCGCCCAGTACGTCGTCACGAACAACACCGGGCAGACGGAGAAGAGCTGGAAGCTGGAGTTCGACCTGCCGTCCGGCGCCAGGCTGAGCTCGCTGTGGAACGCCGAGTCCAGTGTGAGCGGACAGCACGTGACCGTGACACCGGCCAAGTGGGACACCGACGGCCTCGCGCCCGGCAAGTCCGTCACCGTCGGCTTCGTCGTCAACGGCACCGGGAACCCGAGCAGTTGTCTCGTCGACGGCGCCAACTGTTCCGCGGACGACGGCCCGACGCCCGAGCCGAGCGGCCGCCCGACCCAGTCCCCGACACCCACCCCCACTCCCACCAAGACGGCGCCCCCCACGGCCACCCCCACCCCGACCCACAGCTCCGGCACCGGCACCACGGCGAGCGCCGGCTTCGCCCCCTACGTCGACACCTCCCTCTACCCCGCCTTCGACCTGCTCGCGAGCGCCGACGCGACCGGCGTGAAGAACTACAACCTCGCCTTCATCACCGACGGCGGCGGCTGCACCCCCAAGTGGGGCGGCGTGACCGACCTCGGCAGCGACGGGGTCGCCTCCCAGATCGGCGCACTGCGCGCCAAGGGCGGCGACGTCCGCGTCTCCTTCGGCGGCGCCTCCGGCTCCGAACTGGCGACGACCTGCTCCTCGGCGGACGCGCTGGCGGCGGCGTACGGCAAGGTCGTGGACCAGTTCAAGCTGACCAAGGTCGACTTCGACGTCGAGGGCGGTGCGCTCCCCAACACCACGGCGAACACGAACCGCGCCAAGGCGATAGCCAAGCTCCAGGCGGCCCACCCCGGCCTGGACGTCTCCTTCACCCTCCCGGTCATGCCCGAGGGCCTCACCCAGGACGGTGTGAACCTGCTCTCCGACGCCAGGTCCAACGGCGCGAAGATCGACACCGTCAACATCATGGCGATGGACTACGGCGCCTCCTACAGCGGCGACATGGGCACCTATGCCGAGCAGGCGGCCACCGCCACGCAGGCGCAGGTCAAGAGCGTGCTCGGCCTCTCCGACGCCGCCGCCTGGAAGACGGTCGCGGTCACCCCGATGATCGGCGTCAACGACGTCTCGTCCGAGATCTTCAAGGTCGACGACGCCACCCAGCTGACGGCCTTCGCCAAGGCCAAGGGCCTCGGCGGCCTCTCGATGTGGTCGGCGACCCGTGACCAGCAGTGCGCCGGCGGCACCAAGCCCACCGCCGACGCCGGCTGCAGCTCGATCACCCAGGACAAGTTCGCCTTCTCGAAGGCGTTCGGCGCCTTCAACTGACCACCGCCCAACGGGGGTTGGCGCGCCCCGGCCGGACTTCCCCCCATCCGGCCGGGGCGTGGCGCGTCTCCTCGGCCGCCGCGCCCGGTCAGTCCGCTGCCACGGGAGGCAACGTCCCCGTCCGAGCAGCCTGCCCATACCAAAGGGCACTCGCCTTCGGCGTACGGGCAAGCGTGGCGTAGTCGACGTACACCGCCCCGAAACGCTTCTCGTAGCCGTACGCCCACTCGAAGTTGTCCATCAGGGACCACAGGTAGTAGCCGCGCACGTCCGCGCCGTCGGTGATCGCCCGGCGTACCGCCCCGAGATGCTTCTCCAGGTAGGCGATGCGCTCGGGGTCGTGGACGCGGCCGTCGGCGTCGGGCTTGTCGTCGTAGGCGGCGCCGTTCTCGGTGATGTACAGCGGCAGGCCGGGGGCCTCGCGGGTGTACCGCATGATCAGCTCGTGCAGGCCCGTCGGGTCGATCGTCCAGCCCATCTCGGTGCGCTCACCCGGCGTCTGGTGGAAGGCGACGTCGTCCGCGCCCGGCCAGGGGGAGTGGTCGCTGGCGCCGTGGCCGTCGGCGCGCGGGGCGCTCGCGTTCGCGTCGGTCGCCGAGACCAGCGCGGGCGTGTAGTAGTTGAGGCCCAGCGCGTCCAGCGGCTGGTTGATCGCCTGCAGGTCGCCGTCGAGGACGTACGACCAGTCGGTGATCCGCTCGGTCGCCGTGAACAGCGACTCCGGGTACGCGCCGTGCAGGATCGGGCCGTGGAAGACGCCGTTGGCCAGGTCGTCGATCTTCCGCACCGCCGCCAGATCCGCCGGGTCCTGCGGGGAAAGGGGCCTGACCACCGAGGAGTTGAGGCTGAGCGCGACCGAGTTGCGCGCCGGCATCACCGACCGCAGGGCCGAGGTGCCGAGCCCGTGCGCCAGGTTCAGATGGTGAGCGGCCCGCAGCGACGCCTCCGGGTCCGTGCGGCCCGGTGCGTGCACCCCGGAGCCGTAGCCCAGGAACGCGCTGCACCACGGCTCGTTCAGGGTGATCCACTGTTCCACCCGGTCGCCCAGCGCCTCGCCCACGATCTGCGCGTACTCGGCGAACCTGAGCGCCGTGTCCCGCTCCGGCCAGCCGCCCGCGTCCTCCAGCTCCTGCGGCAGGTCCCAGTGGTAGAGGGTGACGGCCGGCTTGATGCCGTGCTCGAGCAGCTCGTCGACCAGCCGCCGGTAGAAGTCCAGGCCGACCTGTACCGCAGGCCCCCGGCCCGTCGGCTGCACCCGCGACCAGGAGATCGAGAAGCGGTACGCGGACAGACCCAGCTCGGCCATGAGGGCCACGTCTTCGCGGTACCGGTGGTAGTGGTCGACAGCGATGTCACCGTGCTCACCGCCGGCGGTCTTGCCCGGCGTATGGCTGAAGGTGTCCCAGATCGAGGGCGTACGACCGCCCTCCCGCACCGCCCCCTCGATCTGGTACGCGGAGGTCGCGGCACCCCAGAGGAAGGCGGGAGGAAAGGTCACCGGGGTCGCCGGCTGTGCGGACTCAGGCATGGAAGCGCTCCCATAAATGGTCGTCGAGACCGAAGAGTTGGACGGGGAGTGGGAGGGACGGGGGGAAGGAGGAGAGGGGGCCGAGGCGGCGCTGCCCGGCCCCGAGGGGACGTACGACGACGTACGGCAGATTCGGAGTGACGAGCCGTCAGCCCTTGATCGCACCCTGCATGATGCCGCCCACGATCTGCTTGCCGAACAGGATGAACGCGATCAGCAGCGGCAGCGTGCCGAGCAGCGCGCCCGCCATGATCACCGCCTGGTCGGGGACGTATCCGGTGCCGAGCGAGTTGAGGGCGACCTGCACGGTCGGGTTCTGCTGGTTGAGGGCGATGATCGGCCACAGGAAGTCGTTCCAGGCGAACACGAAGGTCAGCAGGCCGAGAACGGCCATCGCGGGGCGGGCCGCCGGGAAGACCACGTGCCAGACGACTCTCAGGCTGCTCGCCCCGTCCACCCGGGCCGCCTCGATCAGCTCCGTGGGCAGCGCCTGCACCAGGTACTGCCGCATGAAGAACGTACCGAAGGCCGTCACCAGCGTCGGCAGGATGACCGTCTGCAACTGGTTCGACCAGCCCAGGTTGCTCATCCACAGATACAGCGGTACGACGGCCAGCTGCGGCGGGATCATCATCGTGCCGATCGTCAGCAGCAGCAGCACGCTGGAGAACCGGAACCGCAGCTTGGCGAAGGCGAAGCCGGCGAGCGTGGAGAAGAGCACCGTGGCGACGGTGATGGTGCCCGCGACGACCGTGCTGTTGAACATCGCGGTGCCCATGCCGGCCTGGTCCCAGGCAGCCTGCAGGTTCTTGAACAGGTTCCCGCCGAACCACAGGGGTGGCGGGGTCTCGGCCAGCCGCCGGTCGGTGCGGGAGGCCGCGACCGCCGTCCACACCAGGGGCGCCAGCGAGATCAGCGCGAAGACCGTCAGCACGAGGTACGTCACGGGGCCCGCGTGCAGCTGCTTGCCCGCGCCCATCACCCGGCGGGAGCGGTCCTTCTTCGGTCGCGCCTGAGGCAACGTCAGTTCACTGGTGGTCATTGGGACTTCCTCAGGCGTCGGGTGAACAGCATGTTGATCACGGCGACGATCAGCAGGATCAGGAACATCGACCAGGCGATCGCGGACGCCTTGCCGAGGTTGCCGATGATCCAGCCCTGGTCGTACATGTACAGGCCGAGCGTCTGGTACTGGTGCTCGGAACCGCCCTTGGAGCCGCTGACCCCACCGAACAGCAGGGGCTCACCGAAGAGCTGGGTCGCGCCGATCGTGGAGACCACCACCGTGAACAGGATGGTGGGCCTGAGTTGCGGGATCGTCACGTGCCGGAACTGCTGCCAGCGGTTGGCACCGTCGAGCGCCGCCGACTCGTACAGGTCGACCGGGATCGCCTGCATCGCCGCCAGGTAGATCAGCGCGTTGTAGCCGGTCCACCGCCAGATCACGATCGACGACACGGCGAACTGCGAACCCCAGTCGGACTCACGCCAGTTGACCGGACCGATCCCCACGAAGTGCAGGAACCAGTTGATCATGCCGCCGTCCCAGGAGTAGAGCAGCGTGAAGACGAGCGTCGCCGCCGCCACCGAGGTGGCGTAGGGGGTGAGCATCACGACCCGCCAGACGGTCGAGCCGCGCAGCCGGTAGTTCAGCAGGTGCGCGAGGGCGAGCGCCGCCATCAGCTGCGGCACGGTCGAGATCACACCGATGGTGAAGGTGTTCTTCAGCGCGTTCCAGAAGAAGTCCGAGCTGAGCAGGTTCCGGTAGTTGTCCAGGCCCGCCCAGGTCTGGGTGTCCAGCGAGGACAGCTGCACGTTGTGCAGCGAGTACCAGGCCGTGTACAGCAGCGGGACCAGGGAGAACGCCCCGAAGATGATGAAGAACGGGGCGATGAACGCGTACGGCGACGCCTTCATGTCCCAGCGGTACAACCGGCTGCGCCAGGAGTCGGCGCCCGCAGGTGGCGTACCGCGACCGTGAGCGCCCCGGGCCGCGCCCGGCGGGGTGCCGGGCGCGGCCTCGGCGCTCGACGCGGGATGCGCGAGTGCCTGCTTGGAGCTGCTCACTGGCCGAGCACGTCCTTGATCTCGTTCTTGGCCGCGTCCCAGCCCTGCGAGGGGCTCTTGCCCTTCTGCTCGACCTGGAGGATGCCCACGTCGGTGATGGCGGTGTTGATGGGCTGGTCCTTGATGCCGAAGTACTGGCTCGGGATGGTCTTCGCGGAGTCGGCGAAGATCTGGGTGAGCGGTGCGTTCGAGAAGTACGTCGTGGTGTCCGGGGCCGGCTTCAGGTTCGCGTACGCCGCCGGGGTCGACGGGAAGCTGGCCTGCTTGGCGAAGACCTTCGCCTGCTGCTCGGGCGCGGTCAGCCACTTGGCCAGGGCGATGGCCTCCTTCTGGTGCTTGCCCGCCGTCGGCACGCCGAGGAAGGAGCCGCCCCAGTTGGACGCGGTCGGGGCCGCCGCGACGTCCCAGTTGCCCTTGCCGGAGTCACCGGACTTCTGCTCGATGTAGCCGATCATCCAGGCCGGGCAGGCCACCGTGGCGAACGTGCCGTTGGCGTAGCCCTGGTCCCACGGCTTGTCGAACTGCTTCAGCTTCGCCGACATGTTGCTGGTCGCCACCGACATCGCGACGTCCCAGGCCTTCTTCACGCCGGCGGACTTGTCCCAGACGACCTGGCCGGTGCTCTTGTCGTAGTAGCGCTCGCTCGCGCCGCCGAGGGCCGCGTTGTAGACGGAGGAGGCCGAGTCCACGAACTTGGTGCCGCTGGGCGCCTTCTTCATGTACTGCTTGCCGACGTCGACGTACTTGGCCCAGTCGCCCTTCCACTGCGCGGCGAGCTTGGTGCGGTCCGTCTCGAGGCCGGCCTTCTTGAAGAGGTCCTTGCGGTAGCAGATCGCCATCGGGCCGACGTCCGTGCCGAGCCCGATCAGCTTGCCGTCCTTGGTGGTGGCCTGGGCGTTCTTCCAGTCCAGCCACTGGGACTTGTCGACGTCCTTGCCGAGGTCGACGAACTTGCTGCCCTGCGTCTGCACGGCCTCGGTGATGTTGCCGACCTCGATCGCCTGGATGTCGTCGGTGCCGGAGCCCGCCTGCAGGCGGGTGAGGACCTTCGGCCAGTACACGTCGGTACGGGTGGTGACGTTCTCCTTGATGCTGATGTCCGGGTGCAGCTTCATGTACTCGTCGTAGAGACCGGCCTGCTTGTATCCGAACACACCGAAGGTGCCGATGGTCAGCGTGGTCTTGCCCTTGCTGTTGCCACCGCCGTCGTTCGACGAACCGTCGTCCGAGTCCTTGGAGCAGCCGGCCAGCAGTCCCGTGGTCAGCGCGGCGACGGCCGCGAGGGCCATCAGCCGGTGGGACCGGCGGGTACTCGTGCTCATTGCGTCCTCCTGTTGCCTGACGTGCCGACCCCCCGGCCAACTGCATTGTTGGGCCCGTTCATTCTCGCTGCGGCTCGGGCGGGGAACGTGCGGGATGTGTATGTGTCAGGTACTGTGGGAGCGCTCCCACAAGTGATGTGTTGAAGGGTCGTCGGTTCGGGCGGGGGTGTCAAGGGAGTCGGCACGGCGAGATGTGTTCAGTTATCGGGCTGTTAACTGGACGAAAGGAGTCCGGTACTGATCGGGTTTTCCAGACGGTCCAGCTGGAGGGGGCGGCCGTCGGGTCGGGAGCCGGGGTCTGGGGGTGACAGCCCCCAGGGGCGGCCACGGACACCCCGGGACTGTTAGATTCCAGGCCAGCTGCAGTAACGGCGGAAAGGGCGGAGCCAAATGCGGAGCCGGAGCGGTGGGCGCCCCACCCTCGAAGAGGTCGCCGCGCGCGCGGGCGTGGGCCGCGGCACGGTCTCCCGCGTGATCAACGGCTCGCCCCGGGTCAGCGACGCGACCCGCGCGGCGGTCGAGGCGGCGGTGGCCGAACTCGGATACGTCCCCAACACGGCCGCGCGCGCCCTCGCGGCGAACCGCACGGACGCGATCGCCCTGGTCGTCCCCGAGCCGGAGACCCGTTTCTTCGCGGAGCCGTACTTCTCGGACATGCTGAAGGGTGTCGGTGCCGAGCTGTCCGACACGGAGATGCAGCTCCTGCTGATCTTCGCGGGCGGCGACCGCGAGCGCCGCCGCCTCGCGCAGTACCTCGCCGCGCACCGCGTGGACGGCGTCCTGCTGGTCTCGGTGCACGCGGACGACCCGCTTCCGGACCTGCTCGCGCAACTGGAGATCCCCGCGGTGATCAGCGGCCCCCGGTCGGCCGCCGAGACCCTGACCTCGGTGGACTCGGACAACTACGGCGGCGGCCGCTCGGCGGTGGAGCACCTGCTCTCCCGGGGCCGCCGCAAGATAGCCCACATCACCGGCCGCCTCGACGTCTACGGCGCCCAGCGCCGCGTCGACGGCTACCGCGACGCCCTGAGCGACGCGGGCCAGGAGGTCGACGAACTCCTCATCGAACCGGGTGACTTCACCGAGGAGGGCGGCCGCCGGGCGATGACCAGGCTGCTCGGCCGCTGCCCCGACCTGGACGCGGTCTTCGCGGGCTCCGACGTGATGGCGGCGGGCGCCCGCCAGGTCCTGCGCGAGGAGGGCCGCCGGATCCCCGACGACGTGGCGCTGGTCGGCTACGACGACTCGGCCATCGCCCGCCACATGGACCCGCCCCTCACCAGCGTCCGCCAGCCCATCGAGGTGATGGGCCGCCGAATGATCGACCTCCTCCTCAGCGAAATCGCGGACCGCCGCCCGGCCGTCTCCCGCGACCTGGAACGCCGCCAGGTGGTCCTGGCAACGGAACTGGTACCCCGCACGTCTTCCTGACCGCGCCCCGGCCATACGGCGTCCGGCCTGGCCCGGGGACGCGACCGGGGTGAACGGTTCGAAGGCGTACGGGAGCCGGTGGCGGCGTGGCGGGCGGCGACGTCAGGGGGGCAGCGAGAGGCGCCAGCGCTGTTCGCCGTCCTGCTGCTCGCCCGTCGGGAGGAGCCCGGCCGACCGGGCCACGGCCGCGGAGGCGAGGTGCTCGGGACGGATGTGCGCGAGGACCGTACGGATGGGCTGTCGGCGCAACCGTTCGACCAGCCCGCGCGCCGCCTCCGAGGCGAACCCGCGCCCCTGCCAGGGCGTGCCGACGACCCAGGCGATCTCCGCGACCGTCCCGGTGACCGTTGCCTGGACGGTCCCCACCAGCCGGGACTCCTCCCTCTCCCGCAGCACCCAGTTGCACCAGGAGACGGAGGGATCGGGGGAGCCGTCGACGAGGCGTTCGTAGCGGACGCGCAGGGCCGCGGGGGACAGGGGGCTGCCGCCGATGAAGGTGTGCAGTGCCGGGTCGGCGAGGACGGTGGCCATCTCGTCGGCGTGCGAGACGCGGAGGGGGAGCAGGTCGAGGCGCGGGGTGCTGATGGTGTCGGCGTCCATGGGCACGCGGCCTCCCCGCAAACGAATCAGCCAGTGACCCCTTCTCAGGGTCACCGGCTGATTACTCAGGGTGAGTGACGGGACTCGAACCCGCGACATCCTGGACCACAACCAGGTGCTCTACCAGCTGAGCTACACCCACCACGACCGGCGGTTCACTTCGTGGTTTTCCGACCGGCCGAGAAAAAGTGTACAGGGTCCGAAGGGGTGCTCGCGCACGCCTTTCGCGGCGCCCCCTCGGGGGCGTTACTCCCCAGGCAGGACGTGCTTCGCGGCGATCGACCTGGCGGTCTCGGAGTCGGGGCCGGGCTGCGGCACGAAGATCGCCTCGCGGTAGTAGCGCAGTTCCGCGATGGATTCGCGGATGTCGGCGAGTGCGCGGTGGTTGCCGTTCTTCTCGGGGCTGTTGAAGTAGGCCCGCGGGTACCAGCGCCGGGCGAGCTCCTTGACGCTCGACACGTCGACGATCCGGTAGTGGAGATAGTCCTCGAGGGTCGGCATGTCGCGGAGCAGGAAGCCGCGGTCGGTGCCGACCGAGTTGCCGCACAGCGGGGCCTTGCCGGGTTCCTTGACGTGCTCGCGGACGTAGGCGAGGACCTGTTCCTCCGCGTCGGCCACCGTCGTGCCGCCGGCGAGTTCGTCCAGCAGCCCGGACGCGGTGTGCATCTGACGCACCACCTCCGGCATCGTCTCCAGTGCCTTGGACGGCGGACGGATGACGATGTCGACACCCTCACCGAGGATGTTCAGCTCGGAGTCGGTGACAAGGGCGGCCACCTCGATGAGAGCGTCGTCGGACAGCGAGAGGCCGGTCATCTCGCAGTCGATCCACACCATGCGATCGTTCATGCGACCACCCTAAGGCTGGTGCCCGCAAAATCGGCCCCTCGGGTGTTCGAGGAGCAGGCGTACGGGAGGAGGGAGCGGGTGGCCTCGGTCACCCGCCCCCTCCTCGACGTCATGTACCGCTGCGCTGCCCCGGCAGGCTCGCCCGGCTCGTCACATAGGCCTCGCGGCCGTTCTCCGCCGCGGCCGCGGCGGAAAGCGACGCACCCGATCCGACGGCACTCGCCGCAGCGCGCCTGCTCTGCAGCGGAACCGGCCCCTCCGGATGCAGCAGGGGAGTGGGCCCAGGCGCCCCGGACGCCCCCTCCATGTCGGCCGGCTTGTCGCCCTGCGGACGGCGAGCGCGGTACGCGGCACGGTAGGCCGCCGGGGACGAGCCCAGCTGACGGCGGAAGTGGCCGCGCAGGGCCACCGGCGAACGGAAGCCGCAGCGGCCCGCGACCTCGTCCACCGAGTAGTCCGACGTCTCGAGCAGCCGCTGCGCCTGCAGCACCCGCTGGGTGATCAGCCACTGCAGCGGGGCGCTGCCGGTGAGCGAGCGGAACCGGCGGTCGAAGGTGCGCCGGCTCATGTACGCACGCGCGGCGAGGGTCTCCACGTCGAACTGCTCGTGGAGGTGCTCCAGCGCCCAGGCGACGACCTCCGCGAGCGGGTCGGCGCCGATCTCCTCCGGTAAAGACCGATCGAGGTAGCGCTCCTGACCGCCCGACCGGCGCGGCGGCACGACCAGACGCCGGGCCAGTGCGCCCGCCGCCTCGTTGCCGTGGTCCGTCCGCACGATGTGGAGACAGAGGTCGATTCCGGCCGCCGTACCGGCGGAGGTCAGCACGTCGCCGTCGTCGACGAAGAGCTCTCTCGGGTCGACGTGCACCGACGGGTAGCGCTTGGCCAGCGTCGGTGCGTACATCCAGTGTGTGGTCGCGGGGCGGCCGTCCAGCAGGCCCGCCGCCGCCAGCACGAAGGCGCCGGTGCACAGCCCGACTATGCGGGCGCCCTCCTCGTGCGCCCGGCGCAGTGCGTCGAGCGCCTCCTCCGGCGGCGGAGACGTGATCGAGCGCCAGGCCGGTACGACGACCGTGCCGGCGCGCGATATCGCCTCCAGGCCATGTGGCGCGGTGAGTTCCAGGCCCCCTGTGGTCCGCAGTGGGCCTTCCTCGCCGCCGCACACCAGCAGTCGGTAGCGCGGCACGCCGGCGTCCTGGCGGTCGATCCCGAACACCGACAGCGGTATGGAACTCTCGAAGATGGGGCCGCCGCTGAACAGCAGCACCGCGACGATCTCCTTGCGGCGTCGCCCGGAAAGCTTCCGGGCCGCGGCTTCCGGCGCGGCAGTGGAGTCGTGGCTCATACTGCTAAGCCCCCCTCGGTGGTCGCGGCTCCTCGGTTGTGTCGCTCCTGCACGTTTCCCCTCGGTCCTGCACGAGTCCCCCGCCGTAAGACGTCAAGATCGAATCTACTGTGTCGCAAGGTGCCGGTGTGACCAGTTCGCCAACCGGCACATTGTCGACATGGCAACTTGGCGTGAAGCATTCGATCACGAAGCGTTGCACTCGCGGGCCGTGCAGGGAAGTGCGCCTTGTCGCAGTGGCCAATCCACGTAGGGTACGCGGGGCCCCCGCGCCCCTTTCTCTGCAGGTGGAACGGGGGTTGGGGGGTGGTCGGGGCAAGGGATGCCCCAGGTCCGGAAGTTGGCTGAAAAGCATCGGACGCGTGCGCGGAAACCGGTCAGCCGACCGGTGTACTTCCCCCAGTGTGACGCCTGCCTCTGTGAGCACCCGTGCCGCTTCTGTGATGGCGGCCCCGACGGGACGTGTGGTCCTCGCTCCGCGGGCGGGCCGCCACCCGTTCGGACTGGCGCAGCAGCAGCCGGCACACCGCGGTGACGGCGGCGAGACCGAACGCCGTGCCCGCGGCGCCGGCGAGCGAGGTGCCGTACCAGAGAAGGACCACGGGGACGAGGACACAGCTGAACGCCGCCCAGCGGACGACATCGGTCACGGTGTCCTGGGGCGGGGCGGTCGCGCGGGGAGTCTCGGGGGTGGGGTGCGGTCCGGACATGCGTGCTCCCTGGGGGCCTGGGTCTCGGTGTTCAACGCGTGTTCGACCGGGCGGTCACTGTGCGCGGCCGCCACCGGCCCCCGGACAAGTGAACCCTGTGCAAACCGCCTGTACAGCGCAGCAACCATTGCGTTACGGGCGCACCCTCGTGCATGCTCCCTGGAACCCCCACGCAGGGTGGGCGGGATCTGGGCTAAGGAGGCGTGCCGCCGTACCCTTGGGGGTATGGGGTTGGGAAGATGATTCCCGGACACAGCTCCGCCGCACATGCTGCATCCGTCAGCGAGCTCCGCTCGCGGGCTCTCCCATAAAGGATCAAAACGCCGAGACAGCCATGGCCGGTCACGAATTCTTCGAACCCGCGGACCGCAAGCGGCCCGTCGCCGACCCCACGGCGGCCGAGCCCCAGGCGGCGGAAGAGCCACGCCATTCCTGCGATCCAGCCTTCAAGCACGGCGTGGTCGTCGGCTTCGACGGTTCCACGTCCAGTGAGCGGGCCCTCGCCTACGCGATCGGCATGGCCCATCGTTCGGGATCGGGCCTGATCATCGTGCACGTCGCCAACCGGCTGCCCACCACGGTGTGGGCCGGCTGCGAGCCACCGGTCTTCGTCGACGTGCCGGACCACCGCACCGAGGTGCTGGGGCTCGAGCTGGCCTGTGCGGACTATCTGGCCGAGGTGCCCTGGATCCTGGTCGAGCGCGGCGGCGACATCTGCCACGAACTCGAAGAGGTGGGGCGGGAGTATGAGGCGGACGCGATCGTCGTCGGCTCCACACAGGGCATCGTGGGGCGGATTTTCGGCTCCGTCGCGGGGCGGCTCGCCAAGCGGGCGAAGCGGCCCGTCGTTGTCATTCCGTAACTCCTCGTTCTCCCAGGTGAGATGCGATCTGGGAACGGTCTCCCGGCTTTGTGCAGCGCGCAAATCTACTCGCGCGTAGAGGTGTTTGTGCCTTTGTGAAGGGCATATATCGGTCACCGCACAACTGCACATGCATGAAGGGAGCCCGCCGTGGACAACGACGTCTCCGCGGGAAGCGGAACCACTACCGTGGTCGGCCGACTCGCCCTGGGTGTCACCCTGTTGGCGTTCGGACTCGGACACACCGACGTGATCAATGGCGTGTCGGCCGCTGACGCCGTCTCACTGGCCCACTACGTAGGCGGCGTTGCGCTCTTCGTCGCCGGACTTCTCGCCTTCCGTGACGGTGACTCCGTCAACGGGACGGCGTACTCGGCGCTCGGCGCGCTGTGGTTCACCTGGGCCGTGACGGCCGGCAACGCGATGTCCGCCAACGCGGCGGGGCTGTTCCTGGCCCTGTTCGCCCTCGTGGCCCTGACGTTGACCCTCGCGGGTGGGGACCAACTCACGCAGGGCACCTACGGGTTGTTCTTCGTCTCGCTGGTGCTTCTCGCCATCGCGCAGTTCGCGACCAGCGGGTCGCTGGCGAAGGTGGGCGGTTGGTTCGCCGTGGCCGCCGGGGCGGTTGCCTGGTATGCGGCCACCGCGGCGCTGGCTCACTGGCCGACGGTGCTTCCTCGGCGTGCTGCGGGTCGGGGTGTGACGGCCACCGGCTAGCTGCGCAGGCTGGGGGTTGGGCGGCCCCCGGCGAATGGGCGGACCCCCCGTGCGTTGGTGGCAGCACGTGGGGGTCCGTTCTGTTGTGTGGCCTCTGCGGGTGGGTGGGGGCTTGTCGCGCAGTTCCCCGCGCCCCTGAAAGACTGCAGTTCCCGGCGGTCCCAAAAGCTGCGCCGTTCCCCGCGCCCCTTAAAAGGTGCGCTGTTCCCTGCGCCCCTTAAAAGGTGCGCTGTTCCCTGCGCCCCTTAAAAGGTGCGCTGTTCCCCGCGCCAAGGTGCGCTGTTCCCCGCGCCCCCAGAAGACGCGCCGTTGCCCGTGCCCGTAAAAAGGTCAGAAGCCAAAAGGCGCTACTCGACCGTTACCGACTTTGCCAGGTTCCTGGGCTTGTCGATGTCGCGGCCCAGGGACAAGGCCGTGTGGTAGGCGAGGAGTTGGAGGGGGATGCCCATCAGGATGGGGTCGAGTTCGTCCTCGTTCTTCGGGACGACGATCGTCTCGTCGGCCTTCTCCTCGTGCTGGTGGGCCACCGCGAGGATGCGGCCGCTGCGGGCCTTGATCTCCTCCATGGCGGCGCGGTTCTTCTCCAGGAGGTCGTCGTCGGGGACGATCGCGACCGTGGGGAGGGCCGGCTCGATGAGGGCCAGGGGGCCGTGCTTGAGCTCGGAGGCCGGGTAGGCCTCGGCGTGGATGTACGAGACCTCCTTGAGCTTGAGGGAGGCCTCGCGGGCCACCGGGTAGCCCCGGACGCGCCCGATGAAGAGCATCGAGCGGGCGTCGGCGTACTGCTCGGCCAGCTTCTTGATCTCCTCCTCCTGCGCCAGGATCTCGGTGATCTGGGCGGGGAGCTTGCGCAGGCCCTCGATGATCCGCTTGCCGTCGCGGACCGAGAGGTCGCGGGTGCGGCCCAGGTGCAGGGCGAGCAGCGCGAAGGCGACCGTGGTGTTGGTGAAGCACTTGGTCGAGACGACGCAGACCTCGGGGCCCGCGTGGACGTAGATGCCTGCGTCCGCCTCGCGGGCGATCGCCGAGCCGACCACGTTCACGATGCCGAAGACCCGGGCGCCCTTGCGCTTCAGCTCCTGGACGGCCGCGAGGACGTCGTAGGTCTCGCCGGACTGGGAGACGGCGACGTAGAGGGTGTCGGGGTCCACGACCGCGTTGCGGTAGCGGAACTCGGAGGCCGGCTCGGCGTCCGCCGGGATGCGGGCCAGCTCCTCGATCATCTGGGCGCCGATCATGCCCGCGTGGTACGAGGTGCCGCAGCCGAGGATCTTCACCCGGCGGATCTGGCGGGCCTCGCGGGCGTCCAGGTTGAGGCCGCCGAGGTGGACGGTGGAGAAGCGGTCGTCGATGCGGCCGCGCAGCACGCGGTCCACGGCGTCGGCCTGCTCGTGGATCTCCTTGTGCATGTAGGTGTCGTGGCCGCCCATGTCGTACGAGGCGGCCTCCCACTCCACGGTGGTGGGCTCCGCCGTGGTGCGGGTGCCCTCCGTCGTGTAGGTGCGGAAGTCGTCGGCCTTGAGGGTGGCCATCTCACCGTCGCCGAGAGTCACTATCTGCCGCGTGTGGGCGACCAGGGCGGCGATGTCCGAGGCGACGAACATCTCCTTCTCGCCGATGCCGAGGACCACGGGGGAGCCGTTTCGGGCCACCACGATCCGGTCCGGGAAGTCGGCGTGCAGCACCGCGATGCCGTACGTGCCCTCGATGACCCGGAGGGTGTCGCGGACCTTCTCCTCCAGGCTCTCGGCCTGGGAGCGGGCGATGAGGTGGACGAGGACCTCGGTGTCCGTCTCGGAGAGGAACTCGACACCGTCCGCCTCCAGCTTGCGGCGCAGGTCGGAGGCGTTGTCGATGATGCCGTTGTGGACGACGGCGACCTTGCCCTCGGCGTCCAGGTGCGGGTGCGCGTTCACGTCGGAAGGGGCACCGTGGGTGGCCCAGCGGGTGTGGGCGATGCCGGTCGTGCCCTTGAAGCGGGCCGGGACCTTGGCCTCCAGGTCGCGGACCCGCCCCTTGGCCTTGACCAGCTTCAGGCCGGCCGTCTTGGGGGACGTGACGACGATGCCGGCCGAGTCGTAGCCGCGGTATTCGAGCCGCTGCAGGCCCTCGAGGAGGAGGGGGGCCACATCACGCTTCCCGATGTATCCGACGATTCCGCACATATATACGTAGTCCTAGCCGTAGACGATGCGGCGCAACTGCCTGAGCGTAAGCTCCGGCGGCGCGACCGCCCGGTATTTCAGGTCCGCCTCGATCCGTTCGAAGATCTCCGCGTTCACCAGGCCCTGGGCCTGCAGCTCGCGGTGGCGGCGACGGACGTATTCCTCGGTCGTCTCGTCGAAGTAGGCGAGCACGTCCTGGATCACCCGCAGCGCCTCGCCCCTGCTCAGGGGCGTGGACCGCGTCAGGTGATCGACAAGTTCCTCGTGCACCCGGTAGATCCTGAGGTACCGAAGGCCGTTTCGCAAGAATCCTGCCCGATATCGGGCAAGCCGCTGTCGTGGTGACTCTTGATGTTCTTGTGAACCTCTGTTCGCCGACTGTCCATTCTGAGTCTTGCGCCGTGTTGCTCAAGTCGACGAGTTTCAGACGCCATGGACATACCTCGTATGGGAGTACCGGAGCAGCTCGCCGAGCGCATGAGCATGGCCGAGCAGCACGAGTACCTGCGCGCGAGATTCTCGCGGCGCAACCTGATGAGAGGCGGCGCCGTGACGATCGGCGCCGTCACCGGTGGCGCATTCGTGACGGGTGCGGTGGCCCAGGCCGCCGTTCCCACGCAGCGGACCGCCCCCGCCACCGAGACGGTCGACGGTTCGCTCGTCGCCCCGTTCGGCCGCCACCTCGCCTACGGCAGCGACGCCGGCACCGAGATGACGGTCTCCTGGCAGGTGCCGGTCGCGGTGAAGAAGCCGTTCATCCGCATCGGCGCCCACCCCTGGGACCTCTCCCGCAAGATCGAGGCCGAGGTCCGCAGCCTCTACACCCCGGCGGGTGTCGGCGCCAGCGGCGACCACACGCAGTACTACATCCACGCCAAACTCACCCACCTGCGCCCGGGGAAGACGTACTACTACGGCGTCGGCCACCAGGGTTTCGACCCCGCCGAGCCGCACCTCGTCGGCACCCTGGGCACCTTCACCACCGCGCCCCGGCACAAGAAGCCGTTCACCTTCACGGCCTTCGGCGACCAGGGCGTCAGCTACCACGGCCTGGCCAACGACAGCCTGATCCTCGGCCAGAACCCGTCCTTCCATCTGCACGCCGGCGACATCGCCTACGCCGACCCGGCCGGCCAGGGCAAGTCCGCCGACACCGGGTTCGACTCGCGGGTGTGGGACCAGTTCCTCGCCCAGACCGAGTCGGTCGCCAAGTCCGTGCCGTGGATGGTGAGTTACGGCAACCACGACATGGAGGCCTGGTACTCGCCCAACGGCTACGGCGGCGAGGAGGCCCGCTTCACGCTCCCCGACAACGGGCCGGACAAGGCGAACCTGCCGGGCGTCTACTCCTTCGTCCACGGCAACACGGCGATCATCTCGCTCGACCCGAACGACGTGTCGTACGAGATCCCCGCCAACCTCGGCATCTCGGGCGGCACCCAGACCAAGTGGTTCGAGGCGCAGCTGAAGAAGTTCCGGGCGTCGAAGGACATCGACTTCATCGTCGTGTTCTTCCACCACTGCGCCTACTGCACCTCCACCGCGCACGCCTCGGAGGGGGGCGTGCGCCAGGAGTGGGTGCCGCTGTTCGAGAAGTACACGGTGGACCTGGTCATCAACGGCCACAACCACCAGTACGAGCGCACCGACGTGATCAAGGGCAACCAGGTCACCAAGAAGCTGCCGATCGGTGAGACCGCGTACCCCGAGACCGAGGGTGTCGTGTACGTGACGGCGGGCGCCGCGGGCCGCAGCCTGTACGCGTTCACCGCGCCGGACTCCTACGAGGGGCACGAGCACGAGGTCGACTCCGTCGCCTCGTTCATCAACACCAAGGACGGCAAGGTCAACGAGACCGTCGCCTGGTCCCGGGTGCGCTACCTCAACTACTCCTTCCTGCGCGTGGACGTCGAGCCCGCGCCGCGCGGCCACTACGCCAAGCTGAAGGTGTCGGGCATCGCCGAGACCGGCGACCGCATCGACCACTTCACGGTGGCGCGCAAGGCCAAGTAGGCGTACCCCCCGAAGGCAGGGCGTACGCGGTACAGGCGGTCCTCACCGGCGCTACAGGCGCTTGAGGACCGCCTGTTTGGCCATCGTGAACTCCTCGTCCGTGAGGACACCCGTGCGGTGCAGCTCACCCAGTTCCCGCAGCCGCCGCAGCAGTGCGTCGTGGTCGTCCCGGGGCTGCTCCTCCAGCTGTCTCGGCGGTACGTCCACGGGGGCAGCCGAGGGGTGCGGCAGCCGCGCCTGCACGGCCGCCGCGACCAGCGCCATCAGCGGGTCCTTCTTGAAGCCCCACAGTTCCACCGAGTTCGGGTCGTACTTGGGCGGTGCCTTGGTGTCCGCGCCCCGTACGGTGAACCGCAGATACCCGTTCTCCAGGCCGGCCGCGGGCTGCCACTCCACGGCGACGACGTCGGTGACGGCCAGGGTGCGGGCGCCGGCGGCGGCCTTGGCGTCCTCCGTCTTCCAGTTCCACTCCAGGCGGATCTGCTCGCCGTCGAAGCTCGCGGTGCCGTCGCCCGCGGAGACGGAGAGCGGCACGGCCGGGCCGGGCAGCAGGTATGCGTCCGTCGGGTCGGACGGGACCTCGTCCAGCAGCAGGGCGCCTCGGACCTCGTCCGTGAAGTACTCGGCGACGCCGTAGCGGTCGGACTCGACGAGCAGCTGGTACGGGTCGTTGGGCTCGGTGAGCCGTCCGCCGGAGGCGTGCAGCAGGGGGTCGGCGCCGTCGCGCAGCCGCAGCCTCAGCCGCCCCGACTTCTTGCCCTGCTCGAAGGAGATCCCCGCCAACGCGCCCAGCGGGACGACGAGTTCACCCAGGGTGCGGCGGAGCAGGCTGACGTTTCTGTCCCGCCCGGGCGTCAGTCGCAGGGCGTCGCAGTCGAAGACCCACGTGCCGTCCCTCTGGATGATTTCCGCCATGGGGGGATTGTTTCACCGGATCTGCGGGAGAGTGGTCTCTACCAATCGGAGGGAGCGCATGTGAGACTGCACCGCGTTCTGGCGTCGCTGTTGCTCGTGGCGGCGGCCGGCACCTTCACGGTAGGAGCGACCATGCCGACGAAAGTGAGCGCGACCCCGCTCGACCGGGTGGTCCCGGCACCCGCATCGGTCAAGCCCTGGGGCTCCCCGTACCGCATCACCGGCGCCACCGCCATCCGCGTCGACGACTCCCCGCGGGTGGGCCGGATCGGCCAGTACCTCGCGGACATCCTGCGCCCGTCGACCGGCTACCGGCTGCCCTTGGTCCACTCGGGTCGCGGCGGCATCCAACTCCGGTTCCAGAGACAGGCGAAGGGCGGGCTCGGGGCGGAGGGCTACCGCCTCGACAGCTCGGAAGCCGGCATCACCATCACCGCCACCGAGCCCGCCGGCCTCTTCCACGGCGTCCAGACCCTGCGCCAACTGCTGCCGCCCGCGGTGGAGAAGAAGTCCGTACAGCCCGGACCGTGGCTGGTCGCGGGCGGCACGATCAAGGACAGCCCGCGCTACGCCTACCGCGGCGCGATGCTCGACGTCTCCCGGCACTTCTTCACCGTGGCCCAAGTCAAGCGCTACATGGACGAGTTGGCGCTATACAAGATCAACAAGCTGCATCTGCACCTCAGCGACGACCAGGGCTGGCGCCTCGCCGTCGACTCCTGGCCGCGGCTCGCGACCTACGGCGGCTCGACGGAGGTGGGCGGCGGCCGGGGTGGCCACTACACCAAGGCCGACTACCAGGAGATCGTCCGGTACGCCGCCTCCCGCTATCTGGAGGTCGTCCCCGAGATCGACATGCCCGGCCACACCAACGCGGCCCTCGCCTCGTACGCCGACCTGAACTGCAACGGCACGGCACCCCCGCTCTACACCGGCACCGACGTCGGCTTCAGCTCGCTGTGCGTCGGCAAGGACGTCACGTACGACTTCGTGGACGACGTCATCCGTGAGCTGGCCGCGATCACGCCCGGCCGCTATCTCCACATCGGCGGCGACGAGGCGCACTCCACCAGCCACGAGGACTACGTGAAGTTCATGGACCGGGTGCAGCCGGTCGTCGCCGAGTACGGCAAGACGGTGATCGCCTGGCACCAGATCACCGGCGCGCACCCGGCCAAGGGGGCGATCGCCCAGTACTGGGGACTGGACGACACCGACGCGGCGGAGAAGGCGCAGGTCGTGAAGGCCGCGCAGAACGGGACCGGGCTGATCCTCTCGCCCGCCGACCGGATCTACCTCGACATGAAGTACACCGAGGACACCCCGCTCGGGCAGGACTGGGCCGGGCTGGTCGAGGTGAAGCGGTCGTACGACTGGGATCCCGGCAACTACCTTGCCGGAGCGCCCAGTTCGGCCGTCCGAGGCGTCGAGGCGCCGCTGTGGACGGAGACGATCGTGACGGACGCCGACCTCGACCAGATGGTGTTCCCGCGGTTGGCCGGGGCGGCCGAGCTCGGCTGGTCGCCTGCGTCGACGCATGACTGGGACGCCTACAAGGTGCGGGTTGCTGCGCAGGCTGCGCGGTGGGATGCGCTGGGGATTGGTTACTACCGTTCGCCGCAGGTCCCGTGGCCGGCGAAGTAGGCCGCACCTGCTGAACGGGCGCCTCGGAGGACGTACTCCGAGGCGCCAGTCCCCTTGATCAGAACCCCGAGACGGGATTTTTCAGGGTTCCGACCAGTTGGAGGGCGCCCGCCGGGTCCGACAGGTCGACCATCTGGCGGTTGTTGCGCAGTTGGAGCCGGTTGAGGCAGGACCGTGCGAACTCCGGGGCGAACATGTCGTACCGCTCGAACTTCTCGGCGAGTTCGGGCACCGACGCCTGGTACTCGCGGGTGACCTCCGCGACCGTCCGCCAGAAGTCGTCCTCCTCCAGGATCCCCTCGGCGGCGAGGTTCGCGGCGAGGAAGCGGAAGAAGCAGTCGAAGACGTCCGTGAAGATCGACAGGAGTTTCTTGTCCTCCGGGACGTCCACGCGCAGCCGCTCCACCGTCGGCGGCAGCACCGCGTCCGGGTCCATGACGGCGATCTCCTCGGCGATGTCCTTGAAGATCGCGCGCCGCACGACCCCGTCCTTCAGGACCAGGATCACGTTCTCGCCGTGCGGCATGTAGACCAGGTCGTAGGCGTAGAAGCTGTGCAGGAGGGGCGTGAAGTACGCCCGCAGGTAGTGCCGCAGCCACTCGGCCGGCGCCAGGCCCGACTGCTCGACCAGCGCGCCCGCGAAGGACGCGCCCTCGTGGTCGACATGGAGGAGGGAGGCCATGGTGGCGAGCGACTCGCCGTCCCGGAGGCCGGGAACCGGGCTCTCGCGCCACAGGGCCGCGAGCATCTTGCGGTACGGCGAGTAGCGGTCCGTGGCCTTCTCGTACTCCAGGTGCCGGTAGCCGACGGCGGCCCGCTCGCGGATGATCGACAGTCCGGTGGACTTCAACACCGGGTCACCCTCGATGAGCTGGGCCAGCCAGTCGTTGATGGCGGGGGTGGCCTCCATGTAGGCGGCCGACAGTCCGCGCATGAAGCCCATGTTGAGGACCGAGAGAGCCGTCTTCACATAGTGCTTCTCGGGGTGCGAGCTGTTGAAGAAGGTCCGGATGGATTGCTGGGCCAAGTACTCGTCGTCGCCCTCGCCCAGGCACACCAGGTGCCGGCGGGCGATCTCGGCGGCGAAGGTGACGGTGAGCTTGTTCCACCACTGCCAGGGGTGGACGGGGATGAGCAGGTAGTCGGCGGGGTCCAGGCCCTGGTCGCGCAGGAGGCCGTGGAACCGCTCGACGGTCCGCTCGCCCAGCTCCTCCCGTACGAAGGTCTCGTACTCGATCCCGACCCCCGCGGTGAAGCCGGCGCGCGACCGGTGCGCGGCCAGCCACACCAGACGGACCGGGCTCGCGGTCTCGGGGGCGTACGACAGGTACTCGTGGATGCCGAAGCCGAGCCGTCCGTTGTTGGCGACGAAGCAGGGGTGGCCCTCGGTCATACCGGTCTCGATGTCCTGGAAGGAGCTCTTCACCAGTTCGGCGGCCGGTGTCGGCGGCTTGGTGAGCTTGTAGCAGGTGCCGGAGAGGGTGGAGGAGATCTCCTCCAGGTAGACGGGGAGGATCTCGTCGCTCAGACCCAGCGCCGTCTTCAGCTCGATGAAGAAGTCCAGTGCGGCGAGGGGGAGTTCGGCGCCGTCACGGAGGCGGGTGATCGAGTCGGGGTCGATCTGCCAGTGGTCGAGGGCACGGCGTGTGGCGGTGAAGCGGTAGCGGGTCAGGCCGTCGTCGCTGCGGACGACGTACCCGTTTTCCGCGGTGGCTTCCGGCGTGATCAGGCGCTCGTGGGCGAACTCGGCGAGGGCCTTGCGGACCAGGAGGCGGTTGGCCCGCTCCCAGCGTTCGGGGGAGAGGTGGGCGACGGTGTCGGTGAGGGTCATACCGGCACCACCGCGTTCTCGAACTGCTCGCGTGTGCAGAAGCTCAGCAACGCCTTCTTCTCCGGCTTCTCGATCTCGCGTTCGGGTACAAAGCCGACGGCCTCGTTCAGGGCCTGGACGGACGTGTTGGCGACGTCCGGCTCGACGACGACGCGCCGCACCGCCGGGTCCTCGAAGAGGCGTGCCATCACGGCGGTGATCACGGACCGGGTGAAGCCGTGCACGGGCGTGTCGGTGGCGGGGGTCAGGAAGTGCATGCCGATGTCGCCCGGCTGTGGCTCGTAGAGGCCGACCAGTTCGCGGTGGGCGGGGTCGTAGTACTCCATCAGGAAGGCGGGTTCGCCGTCCCCGTCGAGTCCGAGCAGCGCGTGATGGTGCTCGTCGGCCGCGATCTCCATGTAGGCGCGCTCGACGTCTTCCAGTTCGGCGTCCTGCATCATCCAGAACGCGGCCTTGGGGTGGGTGACCCAGGTGTGCAGGAGTTCGGCGTCGGTCAGGGGGTCGAGGGGGCGGAAGGTGAAGGTCGTGGGGCTCATGCGGTGAACTCCTGGAACGCGATGGTCTTCTCGACGGGGTAGTACTCGGTGCCGAGCAGCTCGCGGATGATGTAGCTGTTGCGGTAGGCGCCCATGCCCAGGTCGGGGCTGGTGATGCTGTGGGTGTGCACGCCGGCGTTCTGCAGGAAGACACCCCGGCCGGTGGTGTCGATGGAGTAGTTGCGGGCGACGTCGAAGTTGCCGTGCGAGTCGTAGAGCAGCCGTTCGCGTACGGGCTTCAGGAACTCCGGCTCGGCGTACTTGTAGCCGGTGGCCAGGATCAGCCCCTCGGACTGGATCTCGTAGTCCTTCTCCTGCTCCTCCTGGCGGAAGGAGAGCGTGTAGGCGCCGTCCTCGTAACGCGCGCCGGTCAGCGACGAGTTGGTGAGCAGCCGGGTGGGCACGGGGCCGCCGAGGTTCTTCCGGTAGAGCAGATCGAAGATGTCATTGATCAGGTCGCCGTCGATGCCCTTGAACAGGCTCTTCTGTTCGGCCGTGAGCCGGTAGCGGGTGGCCTCCGGCAGCTCCCGGTAGTAGTCGATGTACTCCGGGGAGGTCATCTCCAGCGTGAGCTTGGTGTATTCGAGGGGGAAGAAGCGCGGGGAACGGGTGACCCAGTGCAGGCGGTATCCGTGGACGTCGATCTCGCTCAGCAGGTCGTAGTAGATCTCGGCGGCGGACTGCCCGCTGCCGACCAGCGTGATCGACTCCTTGCGCTGCAGCTCCGCCTTGTGCTGCAGATAGCGGGAGTTGTGGATGAAGTCGCCGCCCAGGCCTTGGCAGGACTCGGGGATGTACGGCGGGGTGCCCGTGCCGAGCACGAGGTGACGGGCGCGGTACACGTCTCCGCCCTCGGTGCGTACGAGGTAGCTCTCCGCCTCTTCGTCGTACGTCACCTCGGTGACCGTCGTGCTGAAGCGGACGCTGCTCAGGTTGTTCGCGGCCCAGCGGCAGTAGTCGTCGTACTCGACGCGCAGCGGGTAGAAGTTCTCGCGGATGTAGAACGAGTAGAGCCGGCCCTTCTCCTTCAGATAGTTGAGGAAGGAGTACGGCGAGGTCGGATCGGCGAGGGTGACCAGGTCCGACATGAACGGGGTCTGGAGATGGGCGCCGTCCAGGAACATGCCCGCGTGCCACTCGAAGTCCGGCTTCGACTCCAGGAAGACACCGTCCAGCTCGGCGATCGGCTCGGTCAGACAGGCCAGGCCGAGGTTGAACGGGCCTAGCCCGATCCCGACGAAGTCATGGGTCCGGGTCGGCTTCTCAGGACGCGCGGTCAAGGGACTCTCCCAGGTACTGCTCGGCGTGGCCGGCTATCAGGTCCAGGACGGCGGCGATGTCCTCGGTCGTCGTCTCGGGGTTGAGCAGGGTGAACTTCAGGTAGTGGCGGCCGCCCACCTTGGTGCCCGCGACCACCGCGTCACCGGAGGCGAACAGGGCCCTGCGGGCGTACAGGTTGGCGCGGTCGATCTCGGCGGGACCGGTGACGGCGGCCGGGATGTAGCGGAAGACAAGGGTGGACAGCAACGGCCGGACGACCACGTCGAAGCGGGGGTCGGCGGCGAGGAGGCGCCAGCCTTCCTGCGCCAGGTCGCACACCTCGTCGAAGAGTTCGCCGATGCCGTCGGCGCCCATCACGCGCAGCGTCATCCACAGCTTGAGGGCGTCGAAGCGGCGGGTGGTCTGCAGGGACTTGTCGACCTGGTTGGGGATGCGCTCGGTGACCATCCGGCGCGGGTTGAGGTACTCGGCGTGGTAGGTGGCGTGGCGCAGGGTCGAGGCGTCCCGCACCAGCACGGCGGACGAACTCACCGGCTGGAAGAAGGACTTGTGGTAGTCGACGGTGACCGAGTCGGCACGCTCGATGCCCTCGATGCGGTCCCGGTACCTGAGCGAGGCGAGCAGCCCGCAGCCGTACGCCGCATCCACGTGCAGCCAGGCGCCGAACTGCTCGCACAGCTCGGCGATCTCCGGCAGCGGGTCGATGGAGCCGAAGTCGGTGCTGCCGGCGGTGGCGACGACGGCCATCGGGACCAGGCCGTCCTTCCGGCAGCGCTCCAGCTCACGGGCGAGGGCGACGGTCTGCATCCGCTTGTCGTGGTCGACGGGGATGGAGACCACCGCGTCCTGGCCGAGGCCGAGCAGTTTCGCGGACTTCTGCACGCTGAAGTGGCTGACCTCGGAGGCGAAGACGCGCAGTCCGGCCAGGGAGTCCGTCTTGGATTCCTCGCGGGCCAGCAGCAGCGCCTGCAAGTTGGACTGGGTGCCACCCGAGGTGAACACCCCGTCCGCGGCGGGGCCGAGGCCGATACGGGTGGTCGTCCAGTCGATGAGCTTGCGCTCGATCAGGGTGCCGCCGGCCGACTGGTCCCAGGTGTCCAGGGAGGAGTTGACGGCGGACAGGACGGCCTCGCCGAGCACCGCCGGGATGACGACCGGGCAGTTGAGGTGGGCGAGGTAGCGGGGGTGGTGGAAGTAGACCGCGTCGCGGAGGTAGACGTCCTCCAGCTCGTCCAGGACCGCGCCGGTGTCGCCCAGCGGCCGGTCGAGGTCGATGGCGTCGATCCGGGGAGCGAGCTCGTCGACGGTGACACCGGTGAACGGACGGTCGGTGGTGGCGAGTTTGGCCGCCACCCGCTCGACTCCTTCGGTCACGGAGCGGCGGTAGTGCTCCGCGGTCAGGTCATTGAGCAGGTGCGAGCGCATTGGGGGTCCTCCGGTGGGGACGGTCCGTGCGGGTGGGGGTGAGGGACGAAGCGGCCGACTCGGCCCGGTCAGCTTAGGTAAGCCTAACCTAAGTTATTGGGGTTTAATCCTGTCCCTCCCGTGACCGCCGTCACTCCTGCTCGCGCAACTGCTCCTCGCTCAGGCCCTCTCGCCAGTAGCCGACGAAGGTGACCCGCCGCCGGTCGATCCCGCACCCCCCGACGAGGTGCCGCCGCAGCTGCTTCACGCTTCCGCTCTCGCCCGCGATCCAGGCGTACGGGTGCCGGGCGGGCGGCAGTCGGTCGGTACGCAGGGCGTCGAGGGCCATGGGGGACCCCTCGACGGCCCCTGCGTCCCGCACCAGCCAGGTGATCTCGGCCTCGGCCGCGGTCACCAGGTCCTGGATGTCCCCGGCGTCGTGCACCTCCAGCCAGACCCGGGCGAGGGCACCCGCCGGCAGTGACTCGAGGATCGCCGACACGGCCGGAAGGGCGGTCTCGTCCCCCCAGATCAGCGTCAGATCGGTGTCCTCGGGCGGCCGGAAACGGATCGCCCGGTTGTCCGCGACCGCGGGCCCGAGCACCACGACACGATCACCGGCGGCGGCCCGGGCGGCCCATCGCGAGGCGGGACCCGCCGGAGTGTGCAGCACGAAGTCGATGTCGATCTCGTCGGGCTCACGGCGCAGGCTCCGCAGTGTGTACGACCGCATCACGGCCCGTACCCCGTCGGGCAGTTCACGCCAGGCCTGCCACCAGCCGTCCCCGAGCTCGTACGGCACGACGGGCTCGCTCTGCCCGGGATGCGGCAGGAACAGCGACAGCGACTGATCCCGCCCGTCGGAGGCGAAGTACTTCAGGTCCTCCCCGGCGAAGGTCACCCGGACCAGAGACGGGCCGAGCAGCCTCGTCCGTACGACCTGGAGGGAGAAGAATCGGAACGGGGCGGCTACGGCGGTGGTCATACGGGCTCCTGAGTTGCCGTCAGGTGGTAAGTGGGGGCAGGTGCACCAGGCTTGAGGGGCGCGGGGCTGCATCGATATGCGGCTCCGCCGCGTGGGCGCGACCAGCCACGATGGACCCGCAGATACCCACGGCCTCAAACGTCAACTGACCTTCTTCGCCTTCTCCAACGCCTCAGCGAGGTTCGTCAGAAGCGGCGTGCACTTGTCGTAGGACAGAATCGGTTCAGGGGAGCGGGGAATGACCTGCCCCGCCTTCACCGCCGGCAGCTTCTTCCAGGTCGCCTTGGTGATGTCACCCGGCTGAATGGCCGACGACCGATCGTCCATCATGATCACGTCGGCCTGGTACTTGTCGACGTTCTCCCAGCTCAGCGACTCGTACCAGCCACCCCCCTTGGCCTTCGCCTTCTCCGGCGGCTCGACGAAGTTCACGCCGAGCGCCTTGAAGTACTCCAGGTCGATCGAGAGGTTCGTGCCGGAGACGTAGAAGAGCGCGTCGCTCGCGGAACCGGCCAGCACCCTGATGTCGGGCTTGGCCTTCGCGGCCTTGCGCAGTCGGGCGGCGGCCGCCTCGAAATTCTTCTTCGCCTCGGTGACCTTGGCCGCCTTCATGTCCGCGCCGAGCGACTCCGCGAGCGCCCACATGCGCTGCAGCGGCTCGGTCAGCTGGCGGTCGTAGACGGAGATGCCGACGCTGGGAGCCAGCTTGGCGATCTTGTCCTTGGAGGCCTCCGGGACGTACCAGAGGGTGCCGGCGCCGTCGAACATCGTGGAGATGAGCACGTCGGGCGCGAGGGCCGCGTACTTCTCGACGTTGAACTGGTCCCAGACGTTGCCGAGGATCGTGACCTTGCTGATGTCCATGTCGCCGGCCTGGACGTCGGGCTTGCCGTCCGCGGTCTTCGTCGGGCCGAAGACGCCCTTGACGCTGATGCCGTAGTCGAAGAGCGCGGCGGCCACACCGGTGAACGCGACGATGTCGGCGGGCACCTGGTCGAGCTTCACGGTCGTGCCGCGGTCGTCCTTGAAGGACCAGGGGCCGGACTTGGCGGCGGTCGTCCCGTTGCCGGAGCCGCCGCTTTTCGCGTCGTCGTCGCCGCAGGCCGCGAGCACGGCCCCGAGGCCGAGGGCGCCGCCCGCGGCGAGGATGCCGCGTCGGGTCGGATGGGTGGCTCTGGCGTTGGACATGCTGGCTGCTTTCGAACGGAGCGGAACGCCCGCCGGACGACAACGCCCGCCGGACAACTTCGAACGTAGGTTAGCCTAACCTCACTAGATGTCCAGGGGGTGTGGGCGTTCCGAGCCCGAACCTGTCAGCAGCCTGTGGGCCGGAGCCCTGGTGTCATGCCCGCGGTCAGCCGACCAGTCCCAACTCCCTTGCGATCAGCATGCGTTGGACCTCGCTGGTGCCCTCGCCGATCTCCAGGATCTTGGAGTCGCGCCACATTCGGGCCACCGGGTACTCGTTCATGAAGCCGTAGCCGCCGTGGATCTGGGTGGCCTCGCGCGCGTTGTCGACAGCGACGGTGGAGGAGTGGAGCTTGGCGAGCGCGGCCTCCTTCTTGAAGGGGGCGCCGCTCACCAGCCGGGCGGCCGCGTCGCGCCACGCCAGCCGGGCGGTGTGGGCCTTCATCTCCATGTCGGCGATCTTGAACTGGATGGCCTGGTTGGCGCCGATGGGACGGCCGAAGGCCTGGCGTTCCTTCGCGTACTTCACCGACTCGTCCACGCAGCCCTGGGCGAGCCCGGTGGCGAGCGCGGCGATGGCGATCCGGCCCTCGTCGAGGATGCGCAGGAACTGGGCGTAACCGCGGCCCTTCTCGCCCAGCAGGTTGGCCGCCGGGACGCGGACCTCGGAGAAGTGCAGCTCACGGGTGTCCGAGGCGTTCCAGCCGACCTTGGAGTACGGGGCCGCCACCGTGAACCCCGGGGTGCCGGACGGGACGATGATCGAGGAGATCAGCGGTTTGCCGTCCGGCTTGCGGCCGGTCACCGCCGTCACCGTGACCAGGCCCGTGATGTCCGTGCCCGAGTTGGTGATGAAGCACTTGGTGCCGTTGATCACCCATTCCTCCGACTCCTCGTCCAGCCGGGCCGTGGTACGGGTGGCTCCGGCGTCGCTGCCGCCGTCCGGCTCGGTCAGGCCGAAGGCGCCGAGGATCTCACCCGAGCACAGGCGGGGCAGCCACTGCTGCTTCTGTTCCTCGGTGCCGAAGACATGGATCGGCATGGCGCCCAGGGAGACACCGGCTTCCAGGGTGATGGCGACGGACGAGTCCACGCGGGCCAGCTCCTCCAGTGCCACGCCCAGCGCCAGGTAGTCGCCGCCCATACCGCCGTACTCCTCCGGGAACGGCAGCCCGAACAGGCCCATGCGGCCCATCTCGCGGACGATCTCGTAGGGGAACTCGTGGTGCTCGTAGAACTCGCCGATCTTGGGTGCCACGACATCGTGTGCGAACTCCTCGACGGTGCGGCGGAGTTCCTCCAGCTCGGGTGAGAGTCGGTAGTCCATGGCTGTGATCACTGCTCCTGGTGGGAGAGGGCGCGGACGGTGCGGGACGGGCTGGGTCGGCCCAGTTGTTCGGCCATCCACACGCTGGTGGCGACGAGGCGGCCGAGATCGACTCCGGTGTCGATGCCGAGGCCCTGAAGCATCCACACGAGGTCTTCGGTGGCGAGGTTGCCGGTGGCGGACTTGGCGTACGGGCAGCCGCCGAGTCCGCCGGCGGAGGCGTCGACCGTGGTGACGCCGTACTGGAGGGCGGCCAGGGTGTTGGCGAGGGCCTGGCCGTAGGTGTCGTGGAAGTGGACGCCCACCTTCTCGACGGGGACGTCCAGGTCGGTCAGCAGGGCGCGGACATGGCCCGGCGTCGCCACCCCGATCGTGTCGCCGAGGCTCAGTTCGTCGCAGCCCATGTCCAGCAGGGCCCTGCAGACCCGGACCACCTGGGGGATCGGGACCGCCCCCTCCCAGGGGTCGCCGAAGCACATGGAGAGGTAGCCGCGGACATGGACCTGCTGGGACTTGGCCCGGGCCACCACCGGCTCGAACATGGCCAGCGCCTCGTCCACCGTGCGGTTGAGGTTGGCCTTGGCGAAGGACTCCGTGGCGCTCGCGAACACCGCGACCCGGCCGGCGCCGAGCGCCAGGGCGCGATCCAGGCCGCGTTCGTTCGGGACGAGGACCGGGAGGTCCACGGGCAGATCGCTGATCTGCGGGAACAGCTGCTCGGCGTCGGCGAGTTGGGGCACCCACTTGGGGTGGACGAAGCTCGTCGCCTCGATCGTCGTGAGCCCCGCGTCGGCCAGGCGGCGGACGAACTCCGCCTTCACCTGAGTCGGCACCGTCGACTTCTCGTTCTGCAGGCCGTCACGCGCGCCGACCTCGTGGATACGGACGCGGGCCGGCAGACCGGGAGCCGGTACGGCCATGGGCAGCGTCATTTCTCCTCCTCCGCCGGGTTCCCGGCCGGCGTGATGACCGCCAGTACCTGGTCCATGGCGACCGTCGTGCCCGGGGTGACGTCCAGTTCGGCGACCGTGCCGGAGTGCGGGGCGGAGATGACGTGCTCCATCTTCATCGCCTCGACGACCAGCAGGCTCTGCCCTGCGCTCACCTCGTCACCGACGGCGACCTTCACCACCGTGACCGTGCCGGGCATGGGCGCGGTGAGCGAGTCGGCGCCCGCGTGCCGCGCACCCGTGAGGGACGCGGCCACCGGGTCGTGGTCGCGCACATGCCAGGCGTCGCCGTCGCGGCCGATCCAGTCGGCGGCGCGGTGGAAGGTGTGACGGACGCCGTCGAGGGTGACGGAGACGGTGTCGTCGGTGAGGGTGTGGCTGCCGCGCGGCACGTACTCCGCGGGGTCCTGCACCCGCAGGTGGAAGCCGACGGGCCTCGGCACCCCGCCCAGACGCCAGCCGCTCGGCACGGAGAACGGATCGGTCCAGCCCTCCCCGCGGGGCTCCAGGGCCGCCAGCCGTACGGCCGCCGCCGCCTCGTACACCTCCTCCGGCACGTCCGTGGAGACGAGGCCGTCCACCTCCCGCTCCACCAGGCCGGTGTCCAACTCGCCCGCGACGACGGCCGGATGCGCCAGCAGCCGCCGCAGGAACCCGGCGTTGGTCTGCACGCCCAGCGTCACCGTCTCCGCGAGGGCTGCCCGCAGCTTCCGGATCGCCGTCTTCCGGTCCGGCCCGTACGCGATCACCTTGGACAGCATCGGGTCGTACAGCGAACCGACCTCGGTGCCCTCGCTGAGCCCGGAGTCGGTGCGGACGCCGTCGCCCTGGGGCTCGCGCAGCCGCAGCACCGTGCCACCGGACGGCAGGAAGCCGCGCGCAGGGTCCTCGGCGCACACCCGCGCCTCGATCGCGTGCCCCGTGAGTGTGATGTCGCCCTGCTTGAACGGCAGTTGCTCGCCCGCCGCCACCCGCAGCTGCCACTCCACCAGGTCCAGCCCGGTGATCAGCTCGGTGACCGGGTGCTCCACCTGGAGCCGGGTGTTCATCTCCATGAAGTAGTACGAGGAGGGGTCCCCGCCCGGCACGATGAACTCCACCGTGCCCGCCCCGCGATACCCGCACGAGCGGGCCGCCTGGACCGCCGCCTCGCCCATCGCCGCGCGCGTTGCCTCGTCGAGGAGCACGCTGGGCGCCTCCTCGATGATCTTCTGGTGCCGGCGCTGCAGCGAGCACTCGCGCTCGCCCAGGTGCACCACGTTCCCGTGGCCGTCCGCCAGCACCTGGATCTCGATGTGCCGGGGCCGGTCCACCCACCGCTCCACGAGGAGCGTGTCGTCGCCGAAGGAGGCGCGGGCCTCGCGGCGGGCGGCGGCGATCTCGTCCGCCAGCCGCTCCGCGTCGCGCACCAGCCGCATGCCCTTGCCGCCACCGCCGGCCGACGGCTTCAGCAGCACCGGCATCCCGATCTCCCGGGCAGCGTCGGCGAGTTGGGAGTCCGAGAGCCCGCTGCCGCTGGAGCCGGGCACGACCGGCACTCCGGCCGCCTTCACCGTCTCCTTGGCGCGGATCTTGTCGCCCATGAGGGAGATGGCCTCGGCGGGCGGCCCGATGAAGACCAGCCCCGCGTCGGCGCACGCGCGCGCGAAGCCGGCGTTCTCCGCGAGGAAGCCGTATCCGGGGTGGACGGCCTGCGCGCCGGTGCGGGCGGCGGCCTCCAGCAGCCGCTCCACCGAGAGGTAGCTCTCAGCCGCGGGCGCCGGACCGATCCGTACCGCCGTGTCGGCCTCCCGGACATGCCGTGCGTCGGCGTCGGCGTCGGAGAAGACGGCCACCGAGCGCACGCCCAGCGAGCGGAGCGTACGGATCACGCGGACGGCGATCTCGCCCCGGTTGGCCACGAGCACTGTGTCGAACATGGGTCCCCTCCTCACATCCGGAAGACGCCGAACTGGGGCTCACCCAGCGGCGCGTTGGCACAGGCGGTCAGCGCGAGACCCAGCACCTGGCGGGTCTCCAGCGGGTCGATCACGCCGTCGTCCCAGAGCCGGGCGGTGGCGTAGTAGGCGTTGCCCTGGCGCTCGTACTGCTGCCGGATCGGCGCCTTGAAGGCCTCCTCGTCCTCCGTCGGCCACTCCTCGCCCCGGGCCTCCAGCTGGTCCCGCTTGACGGTCGCGAGCACGGAGGCGGCCTGCTCGCCGCCCATGACGGAGATCTTGGCGCCGGGCCACATCCACAGGAAGCGGGGGGAGTAGGCGCGGCCGCACATCGAGTAGTTGCCCGCGCCGTACGAGCCGCCGACCACGACCGTCAGCTTCGGTACGCGCGTGCAGGCCACGGCGGTGACCATCTTCGCGCCGTGTTTGGCGATACCGCCCGCCTCGTAGCCCTTGCCGACCATGAAGCCGGAGATGTTCTGCAGGAACAGCAGCGGGATGCCGCGCTGGTCGCACAGCTCGATGAAGTGGGCGCCCTTCTGGGCGGACTCGGAGAACAGGATGCCGTTGTTGGCGACGATCCCGACCGGGTGGCCGTGGATCCGCGCGAAGCCGGTGACCAGGGTCTGCCCGAACTCCGCCTTGAACTCGGCGAAACGGGAGCCGTCGACCACGCGCGCGATGATCTCCCGGACGTCGTACGGGGTACGGGGATCGACCGGCACCGCGCCGTACAGGCCGTACGGATCCACCTTGGGCTCCACGGCCGCCGTGACCTCCCAGGGCAGCGGCCCGCGCGCGGGGAGCGTGGCGGCGATGTTCCGCACGATCCTGAGCGCGTGCGTGTCGTCCTCCGCCAGGTGGTCCGTCACCCCGGATACCCGGGAGTGCACCTCGCCGCCGCCGAGCTCCTCGGCGGTCACCACTTCACCGGTCGCGGCCTTCACCAGAGGAGGCCCGCCCAGGAAGATGGTCCCCTGGCCCCGGACGATGACCGCCTCGTCGCTCATCGCCGGGACATACGCCCCGCCCGCCGTGCACGACCCGAGGACCGCGGCGATCTGCGGGATACCCGCCCCGGACATCCGGGCCTGGTTGTAGAAGATCCGCCCGAAGTGCTCACGGTCGGGGAAGACCTCGTCCTGCATGGGCAGGAAGGCGCCCCCGGAGTCGACCAGGTAGATGCACGGCAGGCGGTTCTCCAGGGCCACCTCCTGGGCGCGCAGGTGCTTCTTCACCGTCATCGGGTAGTACGTGCCGCCCTTGACGGTGGCGTCGTTGGCGACGACCACGCACTCGCGTCCACTGACCCGCCCGATACCCGCGATGACCCCGGCGGCGGGTGCGGCCCCGTCGTACATCCCGTCCGCGGCCAGCGGCGCCAGCTCCAGGAACGGTGAGCCCGGGTCGAGCAGTGTGTCCACCCGGTCCCTCGGCAGCAGCTTGCCGCGCGCGGTGTGCCTGGCCCGCGCCTTCTCGCCGCCGCCGAGCCGCGCCGCGGCCAGCTTGCCGCGCAGCTCCTCGACGAGCGCCCGGTGCGCCGCCTCATTGGCCCGCCAGGCCTCCGACGCGGGATCGGCCGCGCTCGTCAGCTCCGGTGCCTCGTGCATCCTGCGGTCCCCTCACCCAGTGGTCGACTGTTAATGAGCGTTAACCATTTCCTTCAGGTTAACGACCGCTAACCTCCCTGTCTAGAATTACCTTCATGGCCACCAGAACCGACGCCCCCACCCGCCGCGAGCAGATCCTCAAGGAGGCCGCGCGGCTGTTCGCCGAGCGCGGTTTCCACGGGGTCGGAGTCGACGAGATAGGTGCCGCCGTCGGCATCAGCGGCCCCGGCCTCTACCGCCACTTCGCCGGCAAGGACGCGATGCTCGCGGAGCTGCTGGTGGGGATCAGCGGCCAGCTGCTGACCGGTGCCAAGCGGCGCCTGGCGGAGGCGGACGGGGGCCCCGCGGAGGCGGTCCTCGACTCGCTCATCGAAGGGCACATCGACTTCGCGCTCGACGACCGCCCCCTGATCACCCTGCACGACCGCGAGCTGGACCGCCTCCGGGACAGCGACCGCAAGCTGGTGCGCCAGCTCCAGCGGCAGTACGTCGAGCTGTGGGTGGAGGCGCTGCGGAAGGTCTATCCGGGCATCGCGGAACCCGCCGCCCGCTCCGCCGTGCACTCGGTCTTCGGCCTCCTGAACTCGACCCCGCACCTGGGCCGCCCCGGCTCGCTGCCGGGCCGCGGGGCGACGGCGGAGCTGCTGCACCGGATGGCGCGGGGAGCCTTCGCGGCGGCCGCGGCGGAGTGACGAGCGTTACGGGATCACCTCTGGACGCCTCTCCTTACCCGCCGGTACCTTGGTGTTCTGAGCAAGCGCTTAGACATGGACCCAAGGATCAGGTGGAGGTGGCGGCGGTGCGCCGTACGGTGTTCAACGAGGACCACGAGGCGTTCCGGGAGACCCTGCGCGCCTTCATCGAGGCCGAGGTCGTCCCGGTCTACGACGAGTGGTTCGCCGCCGGCCAGGCGCCGCGCGACTTCTACTACAAGCTCGCCGAGCTCGGCGTCTTCGGCATCCGCGTGGACGAGGAGTACGGCGGCGCCGGCATCGACTCGTACAAGTTCGAGGCCGTGATGTACGAGGAGACCGCGCGCGCGGGCGTGCAGTTCGGCGGCTCCGGTGTGCACGTGCTGCTCGGTCTGCCGTACATCAAGATGCTCGCCACCGACGAGCAGAAGAAGCGCTTCCTGCCGAAGTTCGTCTCCGGCGAGGAGATGTGGGCCCTCGCGATGACCGAGCCGGGCACCGGCTCCGACCTCGCGGGCATGAAGACCACCGCCAAGCTCTCCGAGGACGGCACGCACTACGTCCTCAACGGCGCCAAGACCTTCATCACCGGCGGCGTCCACGCCGACCGCGTGATCGTCTGCGCCCGCACCTCCGCGCCCACCGCCGAGGACCGCCGCTTCGGCATCTCCCTGTTCGCCGTGGACACCAAGTCCGAGGGCTACTCCATCGGCCGCAAGCTCGACAAGCTGGGCCTCAAGACCTCCGACACCGCCGAGCTGGCGTTCGTCGACGTCAAGGTGCCCGTCGAGGACCTCCTCGGCGAGGAGAACAAGGGCTTCTACTACCTCGGCCACAACCTCGCCTCCGAGCGCTGGGGCATCGCCTTCGGTGCCTACGCGCAGGCCAAGGCCGCCGTCCGGTTCGCCAAGGAGTACGTCCAGGAGCGCACCGTCTTCGGCAAGCCCGTCGCCGCCTTCCAGAACACCAAGTTCGAGCTGGCCGCCTGCCAGGCCGAGGTGGACGCCGCCGAGGCCGTCGCCGACCGCGCCCTGGAGGCCCTCGACGCCGGTGAGCTGACGCCCGCCGAGGCCGCCTCCGCCAAGCTGTTCTGCACCGAGGTCGCCCACCGCGTCATCGACCGCTGTCTCCAGCTGCACGGCGGCTACGGCTTCATGAACGAGTACCCGATCGCCCGTCTGTACGCGGACAACCGCGTCAACCGCATCTACGGCGGCACCAGCGAGATCATGAAGACGATCATCGCCAAGGACATGGGTCTGTAAGACCCGGGAAACCCCTAGAAATCATTGGCGGGTACAACTGTCTGCCATGAGCCAGGCACTACAGGGTCTCCTCGATCTGCTCGACCTCGAGCAGATCGAGGAGAACATCTTCCGCGGCCAGTCCCGGTCCGCCGTCGTCCCCCGCGTCTTCGGCGGACAGGTCGCGGCCCAGGCGCTGGTCGCCGCGGGACGTACGGTCCCCGCGGACCGGTACGCCCACTCGCTGCACGCGTACTTCCTGCGGCCGGGCGACCCGGGCGCGCCGATCGTCTACCAGGTCGACCGCATCCGTGACGGCCGGTCCTTCACCACCCGCCGGGTGGTCGCCGTCCAGCACGGCAAGCCGATCTTCCATCTGTCGGCCTCCTTCCAGACCGACGAGGAAGGCCTCGACCACCAGACCCCGATGCCGCCCGCGCCCGACCCGGCCACGCTGCCCACCTCCCAGGAGCGGCTGCGCGGCTACGACCACCTCGACCCGATGGTGGTCGAGCGGTTCCTGGAGGCGCGCGAGGCCGTCGACCTGCGCTACGTCGAGGAGCCGCCGTACGGGAAGTTCGGCGAGCCGCGCGAGCCGCACTCCCAGGTGTGGTTCCGCACCAACGGCAAGCTCGACGACGACCCCCTGCTGCACGTCGTCCTCGCCACCTATGTCTCCGACATGACCCTGCTCGACTCGATCCTGCTCGCGCACGGCCGGGGCGGCTGGGCCGTCGGGGACGTGGTCGGCGCCTCGCTCGACCACGCCATGTGGTTCCACCGCCCCTTCCGCGCCGACGAATGGCTGCTCTACGACCAGGAGTCGCCGACCAGCCACGGCGGCCGCGGCCTCGGCCAGGCCCGGATCTACACGCAGGACGGGCAGCTGGCCATCTCGGTGATCCAGGAAGGGCTGGTCCGGGTCCCGCGCTGACGGGACCCCCGGACCGTCAGGACAGACCCGCCTCCGCCAGCAGGTACGCCGTCATCGGGTCGTAGTGGCGCGGGCTCGGCACATGGTCGTCGAGGGGGACCGTCACCTGTACGGTGCCCTCGGCCTCGGCGAGGAAGAGGGCCGGGTCGTTGCAGTCGGCGTAGCCGACGGAGTCGACGCCGTGCTGGCCGGCGTAGCCCGCCCAGCCGTGGTCGGCGACGACCAGGTCCGGCAGCGGGCGGCCCTCCTCCTCCAGTGCCGTGAGGATGGCCTTCATCGGCTCGCCGGAGTGCGTGTGCCACAGGGTGGCGCCGTGCTCCAGGACCGCCACGTCCGCGAGCTGCCAGACGTAGCCCTCGTCGGTCTGCAGGCCCTCAGGGATCACCACGATCTCGCAGCCGGCTGCGCGCAGTGCGGCGGCCGTGGCGCGGTGCACGTCGAGCAGGCCGCCCGGGTGGCCGGTCGCGAACAGCACCCGCTGCCGCCCCTCGGCCGCCTTGCGCAGCCGTGCCGCCATCCGCTCCAGACCGCCCACCGTCAACTCGGGGTCGATGGTGTCCTGGCCGTACCGGTACTCGGGGTCGTCGTTCACGCCCACCCGCTCCGCCATCACCGCGAGCACGTCCTGCTCGTCGGTCCACCGGTCGCCGAGTTCCAGTCCGAGCCAGAAGTTGCGGACGCCGTTCGCGAGCTGTCGGTAGTGGGAGAGGTTGTTCTCGCGCGGGGTGGCGACATCGCCCGCGATGCGGGTCTTCACGAGGTGCTCGAGGAGCTCGGTGCGGCTGGGTGTCCCGGGTATCGGCATGAAACCCATTGTGAGGCAGCCGACTGTGCGATTCCCTGGCGTCCGGCGCGCTGGGACGCGCGTCACGTACTCAGCGACATGGGCTCGCATACCTATTGCTGCCGTACCTGTTGCTGCCGTACCTGTTGCTGCCGTACCTGTTGCCGTCGTCCCTACTGCTGCCGCAGCGCGAACCACAGCTCCATGCGTACGTCCGGGTCGTCCAGGTCGGTGTCGAGGAGGGCGGCGCAGCGGGTGATGCGCTGGCGGACCGTGTTGCGGTGCACGGACAGGGCGACGGCCGTACGGTCCCAACTGCCGTGCAGGGAGAGCCAGGTGCGCAGGGTCTCGGCCAGCGCGGGGGTGCCCGCGATCGGGGCGAGCAGCGTGCGGGCGTGGGCCGCGGCCTCCTCGGAGGGCACCAGGTCGGCGAGGCCCGCCCGGTCGCCGTGCCGGACCAGGGCCGCGCGGGTGGCGCGGGCGCGGGCCAGCGCGCGGCCGGCCTGGGTGTCGGCGGCCGGCCACCCGGCCGGGGTCGAGACGGCGCTGACGCCCAGCGTCCAGCCCGGCTGTGCGGACGGTTCGCGGTCGGCGGGCACCAGGACCCGTACGACCTCGTCCGCCAGGTCGACCAGCGGTGACCCGAGGGCGGCACCCAGGGCCGAGGCGGCCACCGGGTCGGGTGCCTGCGCGTCCTGCCGGGCGTGCACCACGAGCCAGGGGCCGGGCCCGAGGAGGGCGGCCACCTCGGCCGGCGGTGCCCCCAGCAGCAGCCGTACCAGCGCGGACGACCGTGCCGCACCCGTGCCGCTCTGGTGCTCGCCGGTGAGGAGGGAGAGCAGGACCGCGGCCACGGAGGCGATGGTGTGATCGCCGGGCTCCCGCCGCGGCGCGGCGACCCCGAGTGCGAAGCCCTGCCCGGTGCCGAGGGCGTAGGCGGCGAGGTGGGTGCCGGCGGCCGTGTCGGTGGCGGAGGTGGGCGTCCCCGGACCGGAGGGGCGTACGACCTCCGCGAGCCGGGCCAGCGCCTCCCGGACGGCGGTCTCCGCCGGGCGCCCCGCGGAGGCGATCTCCGCGCCCTCCGGTCCGTACAGCACTGCCCGGCCGCCCACCCGCTGGGCCAGCTGCCGCAGCACCGACGGCACCGGGTCCGGGCGGGAGGCCGCCGCCGCGAGGCTCTGCTGGGCCTCCGTCACCCGGCGCAGTTCGGCGAGGCGGGCCTGGGCCATCAGCTGCCAGACGGCGCGGGCGATGCCGGAGAACGTGGTCTGCTCAGGGACCTCGACGAGCGGCAGCTCGTGCGCGTCGCACGCCGCGACCAGGGCGCGGGGCACCGAGTCGTGCACGGGAGCCAGACCGAAGCCGAGGGCCGCGCCGCCCGCCGCCACGATCCTCGCCACGTAGTCGTCGAAGTAGGTGCCGGAACCGGCGGCCTCCGGGACGTGGACCCCGGCCGTCAGCAGCAGCTCCCCGCCCAGCAGATACGGGTACGGGTCGGCCATCTCCGAGGTGTGCGCCCAGTGGATGACGATGCTCGGGTCGGCAGGCCCGGCGATCTGCCGCAGGGCCAGGTCCTCACGGGCCAGGAGTGCCGACAGAGGCACGGGTGGCGTGGGTGGCGTGGCGGGAACCGCGGAGTCCGGCATGGTGTGCGCTCCCTCCACCCCGTACGGCTCGAATGGATGAAACGTACACTTCGCAGTCGCTTTTCAGCCACCTAGTGTCAGTGCTCATCACCCGCCGGCGAGACCGAGCGAAGGAGGGCCCCGTGGCCATCGACTACACAGTGATCGTCGTCTATCTGGCCGGAATGCTGGCCGTGGGCTGGTGGGGCATGCGCCGCGCCAGGTCGAAGAGCGAGTTCCTGGTCGCGGGGCGCCGCCTCGGGCCCGCCATGTACTCCGGCACCATGGCCGCGATCGTCCTCGGCGGCGCGTCCACCATCGGCGGCGTCGGCCTCGGCTACCAGTACGGCCTCTCCGGCGCCTGGATGGTCTTCACCATCGGCCTCGGGCTGCTCGCCCTGTCCGTCTTCTTCTCCGCCCGCATCGCCCGCCTGAAGGTCTACACCGTCTCCGAGATGCTGGACCTGAGGTACGGCGGCCGCGCGGGCGTCATCTCCGGTGTGGTCATGTGGGCGTACACGCTCATGCTCGCGGTGACGTCCACCATCGCGTACGCCACGATCTTCGACGTCCTGTTCGACATGAACCGCACGGTCGCGATCGTCCTCGGCGGCTCGATCGTGGTCGCGTACTCGACGCTCGGCGGCATGTGGTCGATCACGCTCACCGACATGGTGCAGTTCGTGGTCAAGACGGTCGGCGTGCTGCTGCTCCTGCTGCCCATCGCGGTCGTCAAGGCCGGCGGCTTCTCCGAGATGAAGGCCAAGCTGCCCACCGCGTACTTCGACCCGCTGGGCATCGGCGGCGAGACGATCTTCACGTATGTCCTGATCTACACGTTCGGCATGCTGATCGGGCAGGACATCTGGCAGCGCGTCTTCACCGCCCGCAGTGACACGACGGCGAAGTGGGGCGGCACGGTCGCGGGCACCTACTGTCTGGCGTACGCCCTCGCCGGCGCCGTCATCGGTACGGCAGCCAAGGTGCTGTACCCGAAGCTGGGCAGCCCGGACGACGCCTTCGCGACCATCGTCAAGGACGAACTCCCGGTCGGGGTGAGGGGCTTGGTGCTGGCCGCCGCGCTCGCCGCCGTGATGTCGACCTCGTCCGGCGCGCTGATCGCCTGCGCCACCGTGGCCAACAACGACATCTGGTCGCGGCTGCGGGGAGCCGTACGGAGGTCCGAGGGCGAGCACGACGAGGTGAGGGGCAACCGCGCCTTCATCCTGATCATGGGCCTCGCGGTGATCGGTACGGCGATCGCGCTCAACAACGTCGTCGAGGCGCTGACCGTGGCGTACAACCTGCTGGTCGGCGGGCTCCTCGTGCCCATCCTCGGCGGGCTGCTGTGGAAGCGCGGCACCGTGCAGGGCGCCCTCGCCTCGGTGATCGTCGGCGGCCTCGCGGTCATCGGCCTGATGGCCGGCTACGGCATCCTCGCCAACGAGCCCGTCTACTACGGTCTTCTGTCGTCCCTCGTCGCATATGCGGCGGTCTCCCTGGGGACGAAGCCCACGGACGAGCGTGTCCTCGCCACCTGGCGCGAGCGTCTCGCGGGACGGTCCTCCGAACTCGCGTCCGAACCGGTCCCGGCTCCCCAGTAGAGTCGTACGAGAATCAGAACGTATCGCTCCATACGCGACGAAGCGTAGGAAAGAAGGCATCAGCCCATGAGCAGTAACGAGACGCCCCGCGGCCCCGTCGACTCCTCCCGCATCCCGCGGTACGCCGGACCCGCGACCTTCGCCCGGCTGCCCCGCCTCGACGAGGTCGGCCGCGCCGATGTCGCCGTCGTGGGCGTGCCGTTCGACTCGGGCGTCTCGTACCGGCCGGGCGCCCGCTTCGGCGGCAACGCGATCCGCGAGGCGTCCCGGCTGCTGCGGCCGTACAACCCGGCGCAGGACGCGTCCCCGTTCGCGCTGGCGCAGGTGGCGGACGGCGGGGACATCGCAGTGAACCCGTTCAACATCAACGAGGCCGTGGAGACCGTCGAGGCGGCGGCGGACGAGCTGCTGGGCACGGGCGCCCGCCTGATGACCCTGGGCGGCGACCACACCATCGCGCTGCCGCTCCTGCGCTCGGTGGCGAAGAAGCACGGCCCGGTCGCCCTGCTCCACTTCGACGCCCACCTCGACACCTGGGACACCTACTTCGGCGCCGAGTACACCCACGGCACCCCGTTCCGGCGGGCGGTGGAGGAGGGCATCCTCGACACCGAGGCGCTCTCCCACGTCGGCATCCGCGGCCCGCTCTACGGCAAGCAGGACCTCACCGACGACGAGAAGATGGGCTTCGGCATCGTCACCTCGGCGGACGTCTACCGACGGGGCGCCGACGAGGTCGCCGACCAGCTGCGGCAGCGCATCGGCGACCGCCCGCTGTACATCTCGATCGACATCGACTGCCTGGACCCGGCCCACGCGCCCGGCACGGGCACCCCGGAGGCGGGCGGCATGACCTCCCGCGAGCTGCTGGAGATCCTGCGCGGCCTCGCCTCCTGCAACCTGGTCTCGGCGGACGTCGTCGAGGTGGCGCCCGCGTACGATCACGCGGAGATCACGTCGGTGGCCGCGTCCCACACGGCGTACGAACTGACCACGATCATGTCCCGCCGGATCGCCGCGGCCCGCACGGAGAACAAGGGGAACGAGGGCAAGTGACCCACGACCACGACCTGGAACTCCGCCCGACCGAGGCGCAGATCTCCGCCGCTCTGAACCCTCCTCCCGGCCGCAACGGCGGAGACCTGGTCGTGGAGACGCTCGCCGGACTCGGTGCGACGACGGTCTTCGGACTGCCCGGCCAGCACGCGCTGGGCATGTTCGACGCGCTGCGCCGGTCGGCGCTGCGGTATGTGGGCCTGCGCGTGGAGAACAACGCGGGGTTCGCGGCGGACGCGTACGGCCGGATCACCGGCGAGGCGGCGCCGCTGCTCCTGTCCACCGGCCCGGGGGCCCTGACGTCCCTGGCCGCGTTGCAGGAGGCGGCCGCGGCCTCGGCGCCCGTGCTGGCGATCAGCAGCCAGATCCCGACGGCGGGGCTGGGCGGCGGCAGGCACGGCTATCTGCATGAACTCCCGGACCAGGCGGCCTCGTTCCGGGGCGTGGTCAAGTCGGTGCACACGGTCCGCACCCAGTCCCAGATCCCGTCCGCGATCGCGGCGGCCTGGAAGTCGGCGCTGACCGCCCCGCACGGCCCGGTGTGGGTGGAGATCCCGCAGGACGTACTGCTGGCGCAGACCTCGCTGCCGGTGGTGACGGGGGTGGATGCGACACCGCAGGACCTGGTGCCGCGCCCCGAGCTGACGGCCGTGGCCGCCGACCTGCTCTCCCGCGCCGAACGCCCGGCGATCATCGCGGGCGGGGGAGTGGTACGGGCGGACGCCTCGGGCAAACTGCGGCAGCTGGCGGAGGTGTTGCAGGCGCCGGTGGTGACGACACCGGGCGGTAAGGGGGCCTTCCCCTGGAAGCACCCGCTGTCCCTCCAGTCCTGGATCGAGGACCGGCACACGACGGACTTCCTGGAGGACGCGGACGTCCTGCTGGTGGTCGGCTCGGGCCTGGGTGAACTCTCCTCGAACTACCACACGTTCAAGCCCCGCGGCCGGGTCGTGCAGATCGAGGCGGACCTCGGCAAGCTGGAGTCCAACCACCCGGCGCTGGGGATCCACGCGGATGCGCGCCTGGCGTTGCAGGCGCTGCTGGAGACCGTGTCCGAGCGCACGGACCCCACGGCACCGGAGCGGGTCAGGGCGGTCCTGTCGAAGGTCACCGAACGCATCGCCGCCCAGGAACTCACCCTGGAACAGGACGTGTTGGCCTCCGTCCGCCGGGCGCTGCCCGCCGACTCCCCGTCCTTCTGGGACATGACGATCCTGGCCTACTGGGCCTGGTCGGCCTTCGACGCGAAGGGCCCCAACCTCCTGCACTCCGCCCAGGGCGCCGGCGGCCTCGGCTACGGCTTCCCGGCGGCCCTGGGGGCAGCGGCGGCCGACCCGACCCGCCCGGTGCTGGCGGTGTCGGGTGACGGCGGCGCCCTGTACTCGATCGCGGAACTGGCGACGGCCCGCCAGTACGACCTGAACGTCACCTGGCTGATCGTCGACGACGGCGGCTACGGCATCCTGCGCGAATACATGACGGACGCCTTCGGCCGGGCGACGGCGACGGAGCTGTCCCGTCCGGACTATGTGGCCCTCGCCGAGTCCTTCGGGGTGCCGGGAGTGCGTACGACGCCGGAGGCCCTGGAGACGGACCTGGGGAAGGCGCTGGCGTCACCCGGCCCCTCGGTGGTGGTGCTTCCGGCGGTGCTGCGGATGTTCGCGGCGACACATCTGGACTGACGGCGGGTCGTCGCGGGGCGGGGAGTGGCCGTCTACGGACGTCGTGCGAGGAAGACGAACTCCCTGCCCGGCCGGTCGGGTGCCTCGCGCACGCCTTCCACCGCGTACCCCTGCGCCACCAACTCGGCCTCGACCTCGTGCCGTTCGCGGAAACGCAGTGTCGAGTCCGAGGTCAGCACCTGCCCGGTCGCGGCGAACACATAGGTCCAGCGGAATGCCACCAGTGGCCCGCTGACCTCGGTCAACCGGACCCAGCTCTCGACCGCGCCGACGCCCGGGATCTCCGTCACCCGGCAGGAGTCCTCGCGGTTCCACTCCTCCCAGGCGCGCCGGGCCGGATCGCGGGTCTCGAACACCAGCCGGCCGCCGGGTCGCAGCGCGCGGTACGCCCCCTTCAGCGTCTTCTCCCACTCCTGGGCGTCGACGATCTGCTGGGCGACGTTCGCCGTCATGGTCGCGAGGTCGACCTGCAGCGGCGGAAGTGCTGTCACCTCACCGCAGATCCAGCGCACCCGTTCGCTGCCCGGCTTGGCCCGGGCGACATCGAGGGATGCCCGGGCGGGATCGCAGCCGACGACCTCGATCCCGCGGTCGGCAAGCAGGAGTGCGAACACCCCCGTCCCACAGCCGATGTCCAGAACCCGACGGGCCCCGAACTCCTCCGCCATGCGGACGTAGGCGTCGAGATCGCTGCGGTCGGGGTCCAGTCGGTCGTAGATCGCGGCAAGCTGTGGATGCGTGAAGCATTCGTCGGCAGCCATGCCGCCGAACCCAGGCGGAGCCGGCCGTGCCGGACCACGGAATTTCACCGGCCCCGCCCGGCGCCACCGGCCTACCAGATCGCGTCCACCCACTCCGGGTGGTCGATGAACGGGTTCCGGTTGTGCTGGTAGGTGTCGTAGATGACCTGGTTGCGCTTCTCCTCGAAGGCGCTCGGCGGGTCCTCGTCGTTCCACTGCTTGAGGACCGAGAGCTTGCCGATGTACGGGTTGCTGCCGTTGTTGACCTTCTCGTCGGGCTCCAGGTCGGGGAAGCCGTCGCCGCCGTCGTAGCGGACCGCCATGTAGAGGATCATGCGGGCCACGTCGCCCTTGTCCGCGTCGCGCGGCTCGAAGGAGTCGGAGTCGACCTTGCTGCCGCCGCCGCCCGTGACCGCGCTGCCGCCGTTGTCGAAGTCGAGGTTGCCGCGGATGGCGTTGACCTGGACGTCGGCGGGGCGCAGATGGTGCAGGTCGGTGCCGGGACCCGTCGAGGTGCCGAAGTCGCCGTGGGACTTGGCCCATACGTGCTCGCGGTTCCAGTCGCCGGTGTCGCCTCCGTTCAGGGACTTGGCGCGGGAGACACCGCTGTAGAGCAGGATGACGTTGTTGCTGTTGTTCGGGTCCTGGTCGGTGACCTTGAGCGCGTTCCAGACCGCGTCGTACGAGATCTTCGTCTGGCTGCTGATGATCGTGTGCAGGGAGGACTTGAGGCTCGCGCCCGTCTTGCCGATCGCGTTCTTGTAGTACGTCGAGTCGTAGTCGGTCGTCGTGGCGCCGGCCGGAGTCGCGGTCAGGGCCGGGGTGGTGAGGCCGACCAGGACGGCCGCGGTGGCCCAGGCCACCGACTTCCAGCGGCGGGTGCGTGTCGCCGTCATGTGGGGGTTCCCATCTACGCGGGTTGAATGGAGGCGGCAAGAAGGAGGGTGACATGGACATGAGGTCAAGCAGGTAAACGGGACGTAAAAAGGGGCCCCGGCCAATGTGGTCGGGGCCCCTCGGTGCCGGAGTCCGTCAGCTGACGTCCGACGGGTCCAGGCGATAGAGGGACGACGAGCTCGAACGGGACGAGGACGACGAGGAGTTCGTGTTCGGGGTCGCGTTCGACGTCGAACTCTTGCTGTAGGCGCTCTCCTTGACCGCCGTGCCGTGCTGCTGCACCCAGTTCGACACCTCGGTGCTCAGGTTGTTGCCGCCGCCGGGGCCGCCGCCCATGCCGCCGCTGCCGATCTGGATGTAGTGCAGCTCGCCCTTCTTCACCAGCTCCTTGAGCCTGGCGACCGTCATCGCGTTGTCGGAGCCGGTGAAGCCCCACATGGAGATGACCGGTTCCCTGGCGCTGAGCTCGATCTGGGCGGCGCTCTGCGAGTTGGACACCGCGAGCAGCCACTCGGCGCCGTCCTGGTGCTCCTTCAGGTACGAGACGAGCCCGCTGTCCGCGCCGCCCATACCGCCGGGGCCACCACCCATGCCGCCACGGCCGAAGCTGCCGCCCTGTCCGGATGTACCGCTCAACTCGCCGCTGCCGCCGGGGGTTTGGCCGCCACCTTGCTGACTGCCACCCGGCATCGTCTGATCGCCGCCCGGCAGTTCACCGTTCTGGCCCTGCTGCCCGCCGCCGGGGAAGCCGCCCGCGCCCTGGGCCTGGCCGCCTGCCCGGGTGCCACCCGGCAGTTCGCCGCCGCCCGGGAAGCCGCCGCGGTTGCCGCCGGGGCCGCCGCCGAAGCCGCCTCCCGTGGAGGGGCCGGCCGTCGGGTTGGTGCCGCCCATCATGCCGCCGGAGGAGCCGAAGGCCGGCGAGGCCGCATACGCCGTAGGGCCCGCGAGGGCCGCGATGACCGCCGCCGCCAGCGACGCCGTCAGCAGCCGGGCGCGGGAGCCCGAGCGGGACACCAGCATGCCGACGACGCCGGCCACGGTGAGGACGCCGACCGTGGGCCACAGCCAGGTGTTCCAGCCGGAGGCGCGCCGGAGCAGCACGATCGCCCAGACACCGGTGACGCCGAAGGCGACCGGGAGCACCCACGCCCAGCGCTTGTCGCGGCGGAAGGCGTCCAGCAGCATCGCGCCCCCGCCGCCGCACAGTGCCGCGATGCCCGGGGCGAGAGCGGTCGTGTAGTACGGGTGCATGGTGCCCTGGGCGGTCGCGAAGATCACGTAGTGCAGCAGGGTCCAGCCGCCCCACAGCACCAGTGCCATCCTGCGCGGGTCGGTGCGCGGGGCGCGCCCGCACAGGACCAGGCCGCCGACCAGGGCGATCGCGGAGAAGGGCAGCAGCCAGGAGATCTGGCCGCCGAGGATGTCGTTGAACATCCGCCCCAGGCCGGCGGAACCGGAGAAGCCGCCGCCTCCGCCCCCGCGGCCTTGGCCGTTGCCCTCGCCGCCGAAGACGCGGCCGAGACCGTCGTAGCCCATGATCAGGTTCCAGGCGGAGCCGTCCGTGGAGCCGCCGATGTAGGGCCGGTCGGAGGCCGGGACCAGGGAGACGGCGACCGCCCACCAGAAGCTGGAGACGGCCAGGACGACCGCGGCGAGCAGCAGGTTGACGACGCGCTTCACCCAAGGGGCCTGCGATGCGTAGAGGTAGAGCGCGAAGACGGCCGGCAGGGCGATCCAGCCCGCGAGCAGCTTGGTGTTGAAGGCGAGGCCGAAGCAGGCGGCCGAGCCGAGCAGCGGCAGCAGTCTCTCGTCACGGGTGGCACGGAACGCCAGCGCCGCGCCCGCCACCATGAGGAAGACGAGCAGGGTGTCCGGGTTGTTGTCGCGGTTGATGGCGACGGTGATCGGGGTGAGCGCCAGCACCAGCGCGGCGACGGTTGCCGCGCCGTGGCCCCAGACCCGCTTCACCGTGGTGTGCAGGATCCAGATCGTGGCGAGGGCCGCCACGATCATCGGGGCCATCATCTGCCAGGTGCCGAAGCCGAGGACGCGGCACGACAGGCCCATGACCATGAGCGCGAACGGCGGTTTGTCGACGGTCAGGAAGTTGCCCGGGTCCAGCGACCCGAAGAACCACGCCTTCCAGCTCTGCGTGCCCGCCCAGACGGCACCGCTGTAGAAGGTGTTCATGCTGGAGCCGGAGAGATTCCAGGCATACAGGGCAGCCGCCAAGGCGAGAATCGCGATCAGCGCGGGCAGCGACCAGCGGGGCGCCCTGTCCGGGGGTACCGCGGTCGGGGCCGGCGGCGGCCAGTCGGCGGACACGGTCTCGGTGGTGTGGGGGAGTGGATCGGTGGCAGATGTCACGAGCGCATCGTGCAAAGGGGGAGTAGGTGCGGGCTGTGGCGAACCTGGTCATCGGCTGTGAATCAGTTGGGGAACCCGCCGTCCCTGACGTCTGCGAGAAGTCCCGGTTCCGGCCGAGCCGCCTCAGTCCGCGTCCGTCAGTACGGAGCGCGGCGACCCGAGTGATCGCAGCGTCGTCCGCACACCGCCCGTGCCTCGTCCCGGAACCGCCGTGCCAGGGGCGTGAGTTCCTCCGGAGAAGGGCGCTTGGCCGAAGGGGGCGGACCGCGAATCGCCGAACACGCGTACAACTTCCGGCCGTTCCTGTGAGTCAAGAGGGGTGAGCGTGCCTAGAGTGCGCCAGGAACGCGCTGTGCGCTCATTGGTCATCAAGATGACGGGGGACCTCCATGACTCACCACATATCCCGGCGCGCCCGCGTGCTCGGCGCGGGCATCGCGGCCGGCGTACTCATACCGATCGTGGCCGCCGCCACGCCCGCCGCGGCCGCCACGACACCGGCCGTCAGCTGTACGTCCTCCAAGGCCGCCCTGGCCACCAAGCTCCAGAAGGACATCACCGCCGCCCTCGCGAACCGCACGGGCACCGTCTCGGTCGGCCTCTACGACCGCTCCACCAACACGACTTGCTCCCTGCGGGCCACCTCTTCCTACGACTCCGCCAGCGCCGTGAAGGTCACCGTCCTCGCCACGCTGCTGTGGGATGCGAAGAAGCACAACCGCTATCTGACCGACACCGAGGCCTCCTTGGCCAAGGCCATGATCACCAAGTCGGACAACAACGCGACCAGCAAGCTCTGGAAGCAGCTGGGCCTGACGAAGATCAAGGGCTTTCTGAGCGCCGCCGGCATGACGAAGACCGTCCCCGGCGCGAACGGCTACTGGGGCCTGACCCAGATCAACGTCACCGACGAGCAGAAGCTGCTCAAGCTGATCACCGCGTCGAACGCGGTCCTGAGCGACAATTCCCGCGCCTACATCCTGAAGTTGATGAGCCAGGTCATCTCCTCGCAGCGCTGGGGCACACCGTACGGAGCGCCCTCCGGGGTCTCGGTCCATGTCAAGAACGGCTGGCTGCAGCGCTCCACGCACGGCTGGCGGGTCCACAGCCTCGGCACCTTCAACGGCGGCGGCCACGACTACATGATCACGGTGCTGACATGGGGCAACAGCACCATGAACTACGGCATCAGCACCATCCAGGGCGTCGCCAAGGTCATCCACCGGGATCTCGCGGCGAGTTGACCCCTCCCGGTCTCCCGCCCGTCACCCACCCGCTCTACGGTGACGCCCATGCGCCTGAGAACCGTACTCGCGACCGTCACCGCGGCCCTGGCGGCGGCCACCAGTCTGACCGCCGCCGGGCCCGCCACCGCCGACACCCGGCAGGGCCACGCCTGTTCGCCCTCCGTCTCCGTCGACCGCTTCTCCGACGCGCTCGACAAGACGACGTACCAGGGCACCTTCGTCGGCAACTTCTCCGCGCTCGCCGTGGACCGCGACGGGTCGATCGCCGCGCTGGAGGACCGCTCGTCGCTGTTCAGCCTGGACCGGAAGACCCTCGCGCCGAAGTCCGTCGTCCCGCTCGCCGACGAGAAGGGCGCCGCGCTCGACAGCGAGGGCCTGGTCATCGACCGGGACGGCACCCGGCTGATCACCTCGGAGACGGAGCCGTCGATCCGCCGCTACAGCGTGGACGGCAGGATCCTCGACCGGCTCCCGGCCCCGTCCCCTCTCCTCGTCGCACCCGCGGGCCGCGCCACGGCCAACCAGACCTTCGAGGGCCTGACCCTGCTGTCCGGCGGCAACACCCTGCTGGCCTCGATGGAGAACGCGATCTCCGGCGACGCCACGAACATCGTCCGCTTCCAGACCTGGGAGCGCACGAAGGGCGGGCACTTCCGGCTCGGCGCCCAGTACGCGTACCCGATCGACTCCGGTCTCGGTGTCCCGGAGGTCCAGGCCATCCCTGACGGCCGCCTGCTCGTCCTGGAGCGCGGCTTCACCTCCGGCGTCGGCAACACGGTCCGCCTCTACCTCGCTGACCCGCGGCACGCGACGGACACCAGCGGCATCGAGAACCTCACCGGCCAGTCCGGCGTACGCCTGATCAAGAAGACGCTGCTCACGGACCTGGTGACCTGCCCGTCACTGGGAGCGACGGCCAAGCAGCCCCAGCCCAACCCGCTCCTCGACAACATCGAGGGAATGGCGATCACGGGGTACTCGAAGGGCCGCCTGAAGGTGCTGCTGGTCAGCGACGACAACCAGAACGCGGCACAGACGACCCGCTTCTACCACCTGCGGGTTCGCGTCTGAGCCTCGCCCTGGTTTGTTGCGGCGGGATGAAATCCGCCCCTGAGTGTGTTGGTGCCTTCCGGTAGATCAGGGCTTGTGACAGACGGAGGGCACCGAGTGAGCGGGCAACGGGGATGGGCACGGCGACTGGCCGGATACGCCTGGCGGTATCCGAAGGACGTCCTCCTCGCCCTCGGCTCCTCGCTCGCCGGCATGGCCGTGATGGCGCTGGTCCCGCTGGTCACCAAGGTGATCATCGACGATGTGATCGGGGACCACAGCCGCCGTATGGCCCCCTGGGCGGGAGCCCTGCTCGGCGCCGCCGTCCTCGTGTACATCGCCACCTACATACGCCGCTACTACGGCGGCCGCCTCGCCCTCGACGTCCAGCACGACCTGCGGACCGAGATGTTCGAGACGATCACCCGGCTCGACGGGCGCCGCCAGGACGAGCTGTCCACCGGGCAGGTCGTCGGCCGCGCCACCAGCGACCTCCAGCTGATCCAGGGCCTGCTCTTCATGCTCCCGATGACCATCGGGAACCTGCTGCTCTTCCTGATCTCCCTCGTGATCATGGCCTGGCTGTCGCTGCCGCTGACCCTGGTCGCCCTCGCCGTCGCCCCCGCCCTGTGGTGGATCGCCAAGCGCAGCCGCTCCAAGCTGCACCCCGCCACCTGGTACGCACAGGCGCAGGCCGCCGCCGTCGCCGGTGTGGTGGACGGCGCCGTCAGCGGCGTACGCGTGGTGAAGGGCTTCGGGCAGGAGGAGCAGGAGACCGGGAAGCTCAGGGAGGTCGGGCGCCGGCTGTTCGCGGGGCGGCTGCGCACCATCCGGCTGAACAGCACGTACACCCCGGCGCTCCAGGCCGTCCCCGCGCTCGGCCAGGTCGCCATGCTGGCGCTCGGCGGCTGGCTGGCCGTTCGCGGGCACATCACGCTCGGCACCTTCGTCGCCTTCTCCACCTACCTCGCCCAGCTGGTCGGCCCGGTCCGCATGCTCGCCATGGTCCTCACGGTCGGGCAGCAGGCGCGCGCCGGCACCGAGCGCGTCCTGGAGCTGATCGACACCGAGCCGTCCCTGACGGACGGGACGAAGGAACTTCCCGCCGACGCGCCCGCGACCGTCGAGTTCGACGACGTGTCGTTCGGGTACGACCATGAGCGCCCGGTTCTGGACGGCCTCAGCTTCGAGATCCGCCCCGGCGAGACCCTCGCCGTCGTCGGCTCCTCCGGCTCCGGCAAGTCCACGGTCTCCCTCCTCCTGCCGCGCTTCTACGACGTCACCCACGGCGCCGTCCTGATCGGCGGCCACGACGTCCGCGAGCTCACCCTCGACTCGCTGCGGGCCGCGATCGGGCTGGTCCCGGAGGACTCCTTCCTCTTCTCGGACACCGTGCGCAGCAACATCGCCTACGGCCGTCCCGACGCCACCGACGAGCAGATCGAGGCCGCCGCGCGTGCCGCCCAGGCGGACCGTTTCATCCGCGAGCTGCCGGACGGCTACGACACCAGGGTCGGCGAGCACGGCCTGACCCTCTCCGGCGGTCAGCGCCAGCGTGTCGCCCTCGCCCGCGCGATCCTCACCGACCCGCGGCTGCTCGTCCTCGACGACGCCACCTCCGCCGTGGACGCCCGTGTGGAGCACGAGATCCACGAGGCGCTGAACCAGGTCATGCAGGGCCGCACCACCCTGCTCATCGCGCACCGCCGCTCCACGCTCAACCTCGCCGACCGGATAGCCGTCCTCGACGCCGGCCGCCTCGCCGACATCGGCACCCACGAGGAGCTGCAGGAACGGTCCGCCCTCTACCGCCGCCTCCTCACCGACCCCGACGAGCTCGGCGGCGTATCGCCCGGCCACACCCAGCCCTCCGTACCGGCCGAGGACACCTCGGTACGGGACGAGCTGGACGCCGAGTTCGACGCGGAGCGCGGTGTGACGCCCCGCCTGTGGACCGGTGACCGCGAGCGCAAGGACACCGCGCCGGCCGGGATGCCCGCCACCCCCGAACTCCTCGCCGAGGTCGAGGCGCTGCCCCCGGCGAACGACACCCCGGACATCGACGAGGCACGGGCGGTGCGGCCGGAGGAGTCGTACGGCCTGAAGCAGCTGCTGCGGGGCTTCGGGCTGCCGCTGCTGGTCAGCCTGGCGCTGGTCGCCGTGGACGCGGGCATGAGCCTGCTGTTGCCGATCATGATCCGGCACGGCATCGACCAGGGCGTCTCCAAGCTCGCCCTCGGCGCGGTCTGGTCGGCCTCGCTGCTGGCGCTGCTCGCCGTGGTGGTGCAGTGGGCGGCGCAGCGCGGTGAGACCCGGATGACCGGGCGCACCGGGGAGAGGGTCCTGTACTCGCTCCGGCTGAAGATCTTCGCCCAGCTCCAGCGGCTCGGACTCGACTACTACGAGCGGGAGCTGACCGGCCGGATCATGACGCGGATGACGACCGACGTCGACGCGCTCTCGACCTTCCTGCAGACCGGTCTTGTCACCGCCTTCGTCTCCGTCGTCACCTTCTTCGGGATCATGGTCGCCCTGCTGGTGATCGATGTGCAGCTGGCGCTCGTGGTCTTCGCGACGCTGCCGCCGCTGGTCGTCGCCACGTTCTTCTTCCGGCGGGCGAGCGTGAAGGCGTACGAGCTGGCCCGTGAGCGGGTGTCGGTGGTCAACGCCGACCTCCAGGAGTCCGTCTCCGGGCTGCGGATCCTGCAGGCCTTCCGGCGCGAGGGCGACGGCGGCCGGCGGTTCGCGGAGCGCAGCGACAGCTACCGCAGGGCCCGTATCCGGGGGCAGTGGCTGATCTCGATCTACTTCCCCTTCGTGCAGCTGCTGTCGTCCGTGGCCGCGGCCTCCGTACTGATCGCGGGCGCGGGACGGGTCGAGGAGGCCACCCTCACGACCGGCGCGCTGGTCGCGTACCTGCTGTACATCGACCTGTTCTTCGCCCCGGTCCAGCAGCTCTCCCAGGTCTTCGACGGCTACCAGCAGGCCAGCGTCTCCCTCGGCCGCATCCAGGAACTGCTCCAGGAGCCGACCTCCACCAAGTCCGCCGACGAACCCCTCGAAGTGCTCTCCCTGCGCGGCGAGGTCGCCTTCGAGGACGTGCACTTCGCGTACGGCTCCGCCGAAGAGGCAAGAGGGGAGGAGGCGCTCGGCGGCATCGAGTTGAGCATCCCGGCGGGCCAGACGGTGGCCTTCGTCGGCGAGACCGGCGCCGGCAAGTCGACCCTCGTCAAGCTGGTGGCGCGGTTCTACGACCCCACGAGCGGCCGGGTCACGGTCGACGGCCAGGACCTGCGCACCCTCGACCTCACCTCCTACCGGCACCGGCTCGGCGTCGTCCCGCAGGAGGCGTACCTGTTCCAGGGCACCGTCCGCGACGCCATCGCCTACGGCCGCCCGGACGCCACCGACGCCGAGGTCGAGGCGGCGGCCCGCGCGGTCGGCGCGCACGAGATGATCGCCACGCTCGACGGCGGCTACCTCCACGAGGTCGCCGAACGCGGCCGCAACCTCTCGGCCGGCCAGCGCCAGCTGATCGCCCTGGCCCGCGCGGAACTCGTCGACCCCGACATCCTCCTCCTCGACGAGGCGACGGCCGCCCTCGACCTGGCCACCGAGGCCCAGGTCAACCAGGCCACCGACCGCCTCGCAGGCCGCCGCACCACCCTCGTGGTGGCCCACCGCCTGACCACGGCGGCCCGCGCGGACCGCGTCGTGGTCATGGACCACGGCCGGGTCGTCGAGGACGGCACCCACGAGGAGCTGCTGGCGCTTCAGGGGCGGTACGCCGCGCTGTGGCGGACGTTCATCGGGGAGGCCGAGCCCGAGGAGCCGGTGGGCGCGTCCTACTGACGGTTGTGCAACCATCGGACATACGTCCTGCGTCCGTACACCCGTACGTTCATCGTCGGGGTACGGGAGGGATGACAGTGGACAGTGGTTCGATACGGCGGCGGCTCGGGGCGTTCCTTGCCGTGCTGGCCGCTTCCGGGCTGCTCGCGCTCGCTGCGCCGGGAGAGGCGCAGGCCGCCGACTCCTCCTGCGCGGGCCGCAAGATCAGGACGTTCACCTTCTCCACCGGCGCCGTGAAGCTGTACAAGAGCGGCAACTACCTCTGCGCCCTCACCGTCCCCAAGAACGCCGGCAGCAGGCAACCGATGATGGTCAGCCTGCAGGCCCGCGGCTTCGAACCCGTCATCGACAAGGGGCTGTTCACCCGGCACGCCGGCCCGGTCCGCTCGTACGTCGGACACCGCAAGGTGTGGATCAAGGGCTCGGTCGGCAGCGGGTCGTACGACTCCGGTGGCTGGAAGCGCTACTAACCCGCCAATCACAGCAGTAATCCCTCATCTCCCCTGGTGCGCAGCGGAGTTGCTCCGATAGCTTCCGCTCGCACATCTGATTCACAGGGGAGGGTGCATGCGCAAGGCGCTCAGATGGCTGCTCGCGCTCGCCGTGTTCATAGGCACGTTGAGCACGGCGGGTACGGCCACCGCCGCACAGCCGGAGGCCACCGGAACGACCGACATCAAGGATCAGCTGCTCGCCGTACCGGGGATGAGCCTGATCGAGGAGAAGCCGTACCCCGGCTACCGCTTCTTCGTCCTCGACTACACCCAGCCGGTCGACCACCGCGACCCGTCCAAGGGCACGTTCCAGCAGCGCATCACCGTGCTGCACAAGGACGTCAGCCGCCCGACGGTCTTCTACACCAGCGGCTACAACGTCTCCACGACCCCCGGCCGCCGCGAGCCGACCCAGATCGTGGACGGCAACCAGGTCTCCATGGAGTACCGCTTCTTCACGCCCTCCCGGCCCGCCCCGGCCGACTGGAGCAAGCTGGACATCTGGCAGGCGGCCAGCGACCAGCACCGCATCTTCCAGGCGCTGAAGTCCGTCTACACCAAGAAGTGGCTCGCGACGGGCGGTTCGAAGGGCGGCATGACCGCCACCTACTACGAGCGCTTCTACCCGCGCGACATGGACGGCGTCGTCGCGTACGTCGCCCCGAACGACGTCGTCAACGACGAGGACTCCGCCTATGACCGCTTCTTCACCCAGGTCGGCACCAAGGAGTGCCGCGACCGGCTGAACGCCGTGCAGCGCGAGGCCCTCGTGCGCCGGGAGCCGCTGGAGAAGAAGTACGCGGCCTACGCGGCGGACAACGGCTACACCTTCCACACCATCGGCAGCCTGGACCGGGCCTACGAGGCCGTCGTCCTCGACTACGTGTGGGGCTTCTGGCAGTACAGCCTGCTGCGTGACTGCGACACCGTCCCGGCGGACGCCAAGACCGCGACCGACCAGGCCATCTGGGACTCCGTGGACAGCATCTCCGGCTTCTCCTTCTACACGGACCAGGGCCTGGAGCCGTACACGCCGTACTACTACCAGGCGGGCACACAGCTGGGCGCGCCGGACATCCACTTCCCGTACATCGAGAAGCAGTACATCCGCTACGGCTACGAGACTCCGCGCAACCTGGTCCCGCGCGACATCCCGATGAGGTTCCAGCCGTACGCGATGCGCGACGTCGACTCCTGGGTGCGGCACCACGCGCACCACATGCTCTTCGTCTACGGCCAGAACGACCCGTGGGGCGCGGAGCGCTTCCGTGTCGACAAGGGCGCGAAGGACGCGTACGTCTTCACGGCACCGGGGCTGAACCACGGCGCGAACGTGGCCGGCCTGGTCGCCGACCAGAAGGCCCTGGCCACCGCCCGCATCCTGCAGTGGGCCGGCGTCCCCGCCGCCTCCACGGCGCAGGCGAAGCCGCTGGCCCGGTTCGACAGCAAGCTGGACGTGCGGGACGTGGAGCGCGAGCCGGCCCTGCGGCCGTAACTCCGGCGACTCCCGTGCTGCGCCCGGCGGTTGTTCACACCCGCCGGGCGCAGCCCACCGGCTGTGCGCCCTCCAGATGCACATACAGCGCCGTCGCCGCGGGGCACTGGGCGCGCCTGGCGACCGCCTCGACCACCTTGTACTGCGGTTTCCTGTTGCCGCTGCCGTCGCACGCCGTCTCGCGGACCTGCCCGCTCCCGGAGCCGTAGACGCAGTCGCCGGCGATGGTGCGGGGGCCGCCCCCGCCGCCCGGGTCGCCGGGGTGCGGGGGCTCCAGGTTGCGCATACAGGCGTAGCCCTGCGGGATCGAGCCGTCACCGTCCTCGTCGGCGGACGGGCTCTGCCGGCTGATGTGCAGGACGAAGTCCGTGGTCGCAGGGCACAGCGGACCGTCGCCCACCGTGCCGTCGTAGCGGGCCACGACCCGGGCCGCCGCCCGCTCGCTGGTGCACGGCACCTCGGTGAAGCTCGTCGAGCCGAACGAACTGCACTCGTCGACGGCGAGGAACACCGCCCCGTAGCCGGAGGGCCGGGCCGTGGCCGCCTTCGGTGTCGCATCGGCCCTGCCGTCCTTGCCCGCCCCGGACTTCAGGATCTGGCAGCCGCTCAGCAGGGCGGCGACCAGTACCAGCAGCGCGCAGACCACCCCCGCGGAACTTCTCTCACGCATCGCGAACCCCCCGGGCACCTCCCCAGATGACCCGCATCCAGCGTGACCCGCCGCAGCGGGCACACGCCAGACGCGCGGGAGGCTTTGGGCCAGTTTGGGGTTGCGCGCCGGGTGCGTGACGTATGCGCCCTACGCCCCCTGCACCGGGTGCCGGGCGCACGGGTTCTAGTACGTCAGCCCGTACCCGACGGGATACAGCACCTTCGCCGGGTCGTCCGCCTGCTGCACCGGCACCGGCAGCTTCCCGCGCGGCGCCGCCCTGCCCGCGATGACGCGCGCTGCCGCCCGCAGCTCCACGTCGGTCCAGGAGTACGTGGCCAAGTGGGCGGAGACAGATGGTAGTTGGGACACGTCGTAGGGGTTGCGGATCGCGATCGCCACCACCGGCCTTCCGGTCGCCGCCAGCTGTTCGACCAGCGTGCGCTGCGAGCTGCCCGCGGTGACGTTGTAGGTGCCCACGACCACCGCGTCCGCGTCCTGCGCCGCCGCGACCGCCGCGGCGACGGTGGCCGCGGAGGGGGCCGTGCCCGTGGACAGGGCGGTGGCGGTGAAGCCCACTTCGGTGAGGGCGCTCGCGAGGACGCCGGTGGGCGGTCCCGTCGTACCGGACGGGGAGGCCGGGTCGGCGCCGACGACCAGGACCTTCCGGTGTGTGCGCCGGGACAGCGGCAGCAGGCCACCCTTGTTGACCAGCAGGGTCGTCGTGCGCTCGGCGACACGGTCGGCGGCGGCCAGGTGCGCGGCCGTGCCCACGGTCCGGTCGACGCCCTTGTGGCTGACGTAGGGCTCGTCGAAGAGCCGCAGCCTGGCCTTGAGCCTGAGGATGCGCAGGATCGACTCGTCCAGCCGGGATTCGGTGAGTTCCCCGTCCTGTACGGCCTTGAGGACCGCGTTCCAGGCGGTGGCGAGGTCGGGCGGGTTGAGGAGCTGGTCGACACCGGCCTTGAGCGCAAGCACAGGGACGCGGTCGTCGCCGTACTTGGTCCGTACGCCCTGCATGCCCAGGGAGTCCGTCACCACCACCCCGTCGTAGCCGAGCTCCTCGCGCAGGATGCCGGTGAGGATCGGGCGGGAGAGGGTCGCCGGGTCGCCGGAGTCGTCCAGGGCCGGGAACTGGATGTGCGCGGTCATGATCGAGTCGATGCCCGCCTTGACCGCCGCCCGGAACGGCACGGCGTCCAGCTTCTCCCACAGCTGACGGCTGTGGGTGATCACCGGGAAGCCGTAGTGACTGTCGACGGCCGTGTCCCCGTGCCCCGGGAAGTGCTTGGCGGTCGCGGCGACCGACGACCTCTGGTAGCCGGCGACCTCGGCGGCGACCAGTGCGGCCACCGCGTCCGGGTCGGCGCCGAAGGAGCGGACGCCGATGACCGGGTTGGCCGGGTTGATGTTGACGTCGGCGTCGGGGGAGTAGTCCTGGTTGATGCCCATCGCGCGCAGCTCGGCGCCGGAGATCCGGCCGAGGGTGCGGGCGTCCTCGCGGGAGCCGCCGGCACCCATGGCCATGGCGCCCGGAAAGAGGGTGGCGGGCCTGCCGACGCGGCAGACGATGCCGTGTTCCTGGTCGGTGGTGACGAGGACGGGCAGGCCGCGGGGCTGGCTGAGGGAGGCGCGCTGGATGCCGTTGGACAGGTCCGCGATCTGGTGCGGGTCCTTGGTGTTGTGTGCCCAGGTGAAGTAGATGATGCCGCCGACGCGGTACTTGGCGATCAGCTCGGCGGCCGTGCGGACACCGATCTCCTTGAGGTTGGCGTCGATGTCGGCCTGGTCCGGGTCGGTCGCGGAGTGGCCGTAGACCCGCATGACGAAGAGCTGGCCGACCTTCTCCTCCAGGGTCATACGGGAGACGAGGGAGCGGAGTTTCTTGTCGCCGGGGGTGCCGGCGCTTGCCGTGGTGCCGACGGCCAGAGCCGCGGTGACGCCTGCGCCGGCGGCGAGGACGGTACGTCTGGAGGGCACGTGCGCTCCTTCCGGAGTGATCCGCTGGAGATCGGCTGAAGGAAACTTCCGTGAGGGAGTGAATATCCGGGAAGTTTCTGCCGGTCAAGGGAGCGCGCACGGCAGGGGTTTGGCGGAGGGGCCGCCATCGGCGCTGTTGGAGGGGGGCGCGCCGATGGCGGCATGCTGCCGGCCGCTGTACGGCGGAGAGGGTGGAGTCAGCGATCGCAGCCAGCAGCGAGGGCCGACACCGCACGGCGGAGACTCATCCGGCAGCTTGCGGGTTGGACGAACCGTATGCGGGGCGGGTTCCCGCCTTCCCGGCGATTTCCGGAAGTTGGTGCCCGAGGGTTCAACGGGACGGGTGGGACGTGATGCCCGGCCACTGCTCCTGCAGAGTGCGTACGGTCTCTGCGATCGCCGGACGACGTGCGGCTCCTTTGCGCCACAGGGCGTACAGGCGTCGTACGGGGGCGGGTTCGAGATGCACCTCGACGACCCGGGCGGGCAGCGGGCCGCGGCCCAGGCGCGGGACGAGACAGATGCCGAGGCCGCCGGCGACCAGCGCGACCAGGGTCGGGTTCTCGTCGGCCTGGTGGACGATCTCCGGCTCGTGCCCGGCGGCCCGCATGGTCCGCATCAGCCAGTCGTGACAGACCCGCCCCGGCGGCTGGCACACCCACCGCTCCCCGCCCAGCTCCTCGCGCCGCACGGACTCCCGCCCGGCGAAGGGATGGCCGACGGGCACCAGCAGCGTGCTGCGGTCGTCGCCGATCACCGCGTGCTCGACGCCCGGCGGTACGGGCAGCGGCGCGATGTCCCAGTCGTGCACCACGGCCAGGTCGACTGCGCCCTTGGCGACCAGGTCGACGGAGAGATGCGGGTCGATCTCGGTGAGCCGGGCGTCGAGCGCGGCGTGCCGGGCGGCCAGGTCGGCGAGCACGGCGGGCATCAGGCCGCGCGCCGCCGAGGCGAACGCGGCGATCGTCAGCCGCCCCGCCGGCACCCCGCGCCGCTCCTCCAGCGCGGTCTCGGCCCGCTCGACTATGGCCAGCAACTCCTGCGCCGTATCGACGAGTTGATGCGCCTCGGGGGTCAGCCGCACCCCTCGTCCTTCTCTCTCCAGGAGTACGGTCCTGGTCTCCCGCTCCAGCTTGGCGATCTGCTGGGACACGGCGGACGGCGTGTACCCGAGCGCGGCGGCCGCCGCTCCCACGGTGCCGTGGACGGAGACGGCGTGCAGGGCGCGCAGGCGTTGGAGATCGAGCACGGCAGCTCCCGTTCATCAGCGTTGCTTCATCCGACCATGCAGTAATCATCGCTGGTGCTACACGGTCGTGGGACGTGATGCTCGAACGCATGCGACCTGCACACCTTGCTCTCGCCATGGTCGTCGCCGCCGTCTGGGGCGTGAACTTCACGGTCATCGAGATCGGCCTCGACCACTTCCCGCCGCTGCTGTTCTCGGCCCTGCGCTTCCTCGCGGCGGCCCTGCCGGCCGTCTTCTTCGTGGGCCGCCCGAAGGTGGCGTGGAGGTGGGTGCTGGCGGTGGGGCTGGTGCTCGGCGTGGCCAAGTTCGGACTGCTGTTCATCGGCATGGACGCCGGAATGCCGGCGGGACTGTCCTCGCTGGTCGTACAGATACAGGCGGTGTTCACGGCCGGCGTGGCCTTCGTCGTCCTGGGTGAACGGCCTTCCGCGATACGGGTGTCGGGCATGGCGGTGGCGCTGGCGGGCATCGGTGTCGCGGCGGTGGACGAGGGCACCTCGGGCCCGCTCGGCGCCGCGCTCGTGATCGGCGCGGCGGCCTGCTGGGGCGTCTCGAACGTCCTGACCCGCAGGGCGGCCCCGCCGGACGCGCTGAACTTCATGGTCTGGGTGAGCACGGTCCCGGTCCTGCCGCTGCTCTGTCTGTCGCTGCTGCTGGAGGGGCCGAGCAGGGACTACGCCGCCCTGCGCGCCCTGGACTGGCAGGGTGCCGGCACGGTCGTCTACGTGGCCTGGGTGACGACGGTGTTCGGCTTCGGGGCGTGGGGGTGGCTGCTGCGCCGCTACCCGGCGTCGACGGTCGCGCCGTTCTCGCTCCTCGTCCCGGTCTTCGGGGTGTCGTCGGCGGCCGTCTTCCTGGGGGAGGGGGTGAGCCCGCTGCGGTGGTGCGCGGCGGCGCTGCTGGTGGGCGGGGTGGGGCTGGCGTCGGTACTGCATCACTCCGGGGGCAACCCCCGGACCCCCGGCAGAAAAGCAGGTCAGCAGGGGCGGCCGACGC
>NZ_JBITLY010000001.1:311797-423128 GCF_044465725.1 Streptomyces sp. NPDC049541
GCGGACACCGCGAGGCGAAGCCGAGTACTGCATTTCCCCGGGGGACGACCCCCGGACCTCCAGCCGGACAAGCAGGTCGGCCGATGTGCCCGGCGCAGACATCGCGAGGCGGACCTGAGTACTGCATCACTCCGGGGGCAACCCCCGGCCCCCCGGCAGAAAAGCAGGTCAGCAGGGGCGGCCGACGCGGACACCGCGAGGCGAAGCCGAGTACTGCATTTCCCCGGGGGACGACCCCCGGACCTCCAGCCGGACAAGCAGGTCGGCCGATGTGCCCGGCGCGGACATCGCGAGGCGGACCTGAGTACTGCATCATTGCGGGGGCAACCCCCGGACCCCCGGCAGAAAAGCAAGTCATGGGCACCACCCGCTGACGGTGCGGGCGGCCGGTGTCGAGGGCGGTGAGGTGGTCCTGGACGCGGGGCAGTCCTCGCTTCGAGGGCATCCTGCGCAACTGGTCCCGCTCCTGGGCACCCGGCGAGGAAGGCCGCCTGCGCGACTCCGCGATCTTCTCGGTCACGGTGGAGGAGTGGCCGGAGTGCCGGGAGCGGTTGGAATCGCGGGTGGCGGGGTTCGTGGCGCGGGCGTAGTGACCGTCGCCGTGGTGCGGAGTTGATCGAGCACCGCCTTGAGGACCGCGTCCTCCTCCGCGCCCGCCCGGACCGCCGCGAACACGTTCCGGGACGGCGGCTGCCCCTGCGTCGGCACCACCGTCACACGGCGATGCGTGTACGACTCCCGCACCAGGCGCGGGACCAGCGCCACCCCCTGTCCCGCCTCGACCAGGGCGGCGAGTGCGGCCCAGTCGTTCACCGCGTGCCGTACGTCCGGCGTGAAACCGGCCGCCGCACACACCGAGCGCGCCACCGCCCCGCAGCAACTGGCCGCCGCACCCACGACCCACGCCTCCCGCGCCAACTCCCGCAAGGCCACCGGCCCTCGACCGGCGAGCCGGTGGTCCGCCGCCACGACGAGGTCCAGGACGTCCGTGAACAGGTCCACCCTGCTGTAGCGGCCGTCGGTGTGCGGCGGAGCCTTCGCGAAGTCCACCGCCACCGCCACATCCAGCTGCCCGGCGTCGAGCGCGGTGAACAGGTCCGGCGGCTCCGCCTCCACGACGTCCACCCTGAGGCGCGGCAGCCGTTCGGCCAGCGCCCGCAGCACCCCCGGCAACAGCCCCAGGATCCCGCTGGAGAAGCACCCGATCGCCACCGACCCGCGCCCGCCCTCGCCGTACGCCGCCAAGTCGGCCCGCGCCCGCTCCAGTTGGGCCGCGATCAGATCGGCATGCGCCAGCAGCACCCGCGCCTGCCCGGTCAGCCGTACGCCCCGGCCGTCCTTCTCCGTCAGCGGTACGCCCGTCTCCCGGGCCAGCGCCGCGAGCTGCTGGGAGACCGCCGACGGCGTCAGGTGCAGGGCCTCGGCCGTTCGCGCCAGACTGCCCCGGCGCTGCAGCTCGCGCAGGACGGTCAGACGGCGCAGATCAACCGTGAAGCTCTCGCTTACCCGTTCCACCCCGAAAGATTAACTGGACCGAGGGAACGGCGATCGGAAACCATCACCCCATGACCGCGAAGCACTTCCTCATCCTGCACGGCTGGCAGAACCACCGCCCCGAGGCCCACTGGCAGCACTGGCTAGCCGATCGCCTCACCGGCCTCGGCCACCAGGTCACCTACCCCCAGCTGCCCGACCCCGACGACCCGAGCCTGGAGGTGTGGCTCACGGAGCTGACCCGGCACCTCGACGACCTGCGGGGCTCCGAACGCGTCGTCCTCGCGCACAGCGCCTCCGTCCTGCTCTGGCTGCACGCCGTCTCCCGCGGGCTGGTGAAGGACGGCGCCGTCGACCGCGTACTGCTCGTCGCCCCGCCGTCCGCCTCCGTCCTCGCCCGGATCCCCGAGGTGGCCGAATTCGCCCCGCCCGCCCTCGATTTCACCCTCCCCGCCCCCACCCGCCTCGTCGCGGGCGACGACGACCCGTACTGCCCGGAGGGCGCCCGGCACGTCTTCGGCGACCCCCTCGGCATCCCCACCGACGTCCTCCCCGGCGCCGCCCACCTCGACCTCGACGCCGGTTACGGCTCCTGGCCGGCCGTACTGGAGTGGTGCCTGGACGGGACGGCGACGATCACGGCCCGCCCGGCCTAGGACGTACGGCTCACGCGCACTCGTTGAGCAGCCGCCCCAGATGCTCCCGCCCCGCCGCCAGCAGCTCCGGCAGCGGTGCGGCCTCCTCGTACCAGCGCTTCTCGTACTCCCAGCACAGCCAGCCGTCCCAGCCGTGCCGGGAGAGGACCTCCACGGTCTCGGTGAGCGGCAGCACGCCGGCGCCGAGCGCGAGCGGGGTCGTGTCCTCGGCGGAGGCGATGTCCTTGACCTGGATGTAGCCGAGGTACGGGGAGAGGGCCGCATACGACTCCGAGGGCTGCTCGCCGCCCAGCCAGGTGTGCATGACGTCCCAGAGGGCGCCGACCTGACGGTGCCCGACCAGGCCGAGGATGCGGATCGCGTCGGCGGCCCTGCGGTGCGAGTCATGGGTCTCGAGGAGGATGCGGACGCCGAGGTCGGCGGCGTACTCCGCCGCCGTGCCGAGCCGTCGCGCGGCCGTCGCGTCGGCGCGCTCGGTGCTCTGCTCGTGGCCGCCGCCCGGGAAGACCCGGATGTACGGGGCGCCGAGGTCGCGGGCCAGGTCGAGGAGGCCGCGGATCTCGTCGATCACCGGGCCGTCGTCGCCGGGCGCGGCCACGCGCGCGTACCCGGCGAGGCCCAGCACCTCGATGCCGCCCGCTTTGAACTCGGCGGCCGCATCCGCCCGCCCGGCGAGGTCGATGCCGGGATGGACCGGCTCCTCGGGATGCGCGCGCAGCTCCACGCCGTGGTAGCCGTGGGTGGCCGCGAGCCGGATCACGTCCGGGACGGGCAGGCCGGGGACGCCGAGGGTGGAGAACGCCAGTCTCATGGTCCCTACTGTCACTCGGGTGTGCCGTGCAGGTCCAGGCGCCAGTCCTGGCCGTTCAGATCCTTTCCGAAAGAGCGGTGCGGTTTCTCGGCGACGAGCACGAAGCCGTGGCGCTGGTAGATGTGACGGGCGGCGGCCAGGACGTCGTTGGTCCACAGGACGAGTTCGCGGTAGCCGACACCGCGCGCGAAGTCGACGACGGCCCGCACCAGCCGGTCGCCGATGCCGAGCCCGCGTGCGTCCGGCTCGACCAGCAGCAGCCGCAGCCGGGCCGTGCCGGGCGCCTCGTCCCGTACGCACATCACGCACCCCACCGGGCGGCCGTCGAGCTCGGCGATCCACACCCGCTCCAGATGCGGGTCGTGGTCCTCGGCGAAGTCGGCGACGATCCGCGCCACCAGCCCCTCGTAGTCGGTGTTCCAGCCGAACTCGGACGCGTACAGCGCGGCGTTGCGCTGGACGATCCAGCCGAGGTCGCCGGGGGCCGGTTCGCGCAGGAGGACGTCCTCACGGCGCGGCGGGCGGCCCTCGGAGAGGATCTCGCGGACGGCCCGCATCGCCTCCGCCAGACGCGGCCGGTCGGCGGAGGGCACGGTGGACAGCAGCGCGCCCACCGATTCGTTCGCACGCTCGGCGAGCAGGGCGGCGGTCTCACGGCCGCGGGGCGTGAGCGAGATGCGCCGACGCCGGGTGTCGCTGTCGGACGGCGTGCGCTCGACCAGCCCGTCCTCCTCGAACTTGTTCAGGATCCGGCTCAGGTACCCGGCGTCCAGCGAGAGTTCGGCCCGCAGGTCGGCCGCGTCCGTACGCGTGGAGTGCGCCAGCTCGTACAGCACGCGGGACTCGGTCAGGGTGAACGGGGCGTACAGCTGACGGCTGTAGTCGAGGGCTCCGATGACGTTCGTGTAGAAGCGGTTGAAGGTGCGGATGTCCTGGACGGTCATGGCGTCGACCCCCGGATGGTTGTCCCGGATACAGGAACCAGATAGTTGACTCAGTCAGAGATACCGTCGGCTCCGAGACTAGGACACCCGCACCCTGGTGACTACCCTTCGTCGGCCACCGGCCGGTACACGCTCACCTGCACACCGGTCTTGCCCCTGGCCGTGGAGACCAGCTCGAACGGCCGCTTGGCCCCGTCCTCGGGGAAGATGGACTTTCCGCCGCCGAGGACCACCGGCATGTGGACGAGCTGCAGTTCGTCCACCAGCCCCTCGCTGATGAGCGTCCGCACGAGGGTGGGGCTGCCCATCATCGCGAGGTCGCCGCCGGGAGCGGCACGCAGCTCCCGGATCCGCGCGACGGCCTCGCCGCCCGGGATGCGCTCGGTGTTGTTCCAGGTCAGCTGGTCGTCGTCGAGGGTGTCGGTGACGACGTACTTCTTCATCGCGTTGAGCCGGTCGGCGAACGGGTCTCCGGCCCGCTCGGGCCAGGCCCCCGCCATCGTCAGATACGTACGGCGCCCGTACAGCAGTGCCTCGGCCTGCTCCAGCCCCGCGGCGAAGGCCCCGCCGACCACCTCCGGATCGAAGTACGGATGTGACCACCCGCCGTGCGCGAACCCGCCGTCGGTGTCCTACTGCGGACCGCCGGGCGCCTGCACGACTCCGTCGAGACTGATGAACTCGCTGACAACGATGCGCATGGGACTCGCTCCCTAATGTTCGTCCACGGTGCCTTGGCCGGCCTTACGTCCATCAGACCGAAGTACGGGCCGGGAGTCATCGCTAGGTCCACCAGAACCGCCACTCGGTCCGCCCGACCAACTCGGCGGCGTACTCGGGAAAGGGTGTGGGCGGGTCGACGATGTTGTCGGCGGTGGAGAGCTGCGCAGAGCACACGGCAGCGGGGCCTCGGAGGACCAGCCCGGCACGGCCGGCGCCGCGGCGGGGCAGGCGAGGTGACATCTCTTCGGACACCTGGTCGGCGGCACCTCTCGGAGTCGTCCGGCAACGCTCAGCCCGTCCGGCGTTTGAGGACGAGGCTTCAAGGCCGAAAGGCGGGGGTCTGGGGGCTGCAAGCCCCCAGCCGACGGCGACGACAACGCCGGGTGCCGATCCACGCGACGGCGTGCTCAGCCCCGAGGCACCCCGGAGGACCCCCGCACCATCAGCTCCCCCCGGACCGTGGCCATCCCGCCCGGCGGCGGCTCCTCGCGCCCCATGGCGATCCGCCCGGCCCGGGCCCCCGCCTCCGCCAGCGGCAGCCGCACCGTCGTCAGCGCGGGCACCGCGTCGACGCTGAACGGCAGATCGTCGAACCCGGCGACCGACACGTCCTCCGGGATCCGCAGCCCGGACTCCCGCAGCGCCGCACACGCCCCGAGCGCCACGGAGTCGTTCGCCGCGACCACCGCGGTGAGGGACGGGTCCCGGCGGAGCAGCTCCAGCGTCGCCTCGTACCCGGAGGTCCGGTCGTAGCGCCCCCACACCGTCAACCGCGGATCCTCCTCGATGCCCGCCGCCGCCAGCGCCGCACGGTGCCCCTCGAGACGGTGCCGCGTCGTCGTCCGCTCCTCCGGCCCCGCGATATAGCCGAGCCGCCGGTGCCCGAGCCCGATCAGGTGCTCGGTCAGCCGCTGTCCGCCCCCGCGGTTGTCGAAGGCCAGCGCGATCGCCCCGGTGTCCGGGGCCGGCGGCCGCCCGCACAGCACCACACGGGTCCCCGCGTCCGCCAGCTTCCGCAGCTTCGCCGCGACCGCCCCCGCGTGCGGCTCGTTCTCCATGGCACCGCCGGTGAGCACGACCGCCGCCGCCCGCTGCCGCTGCAGGAGGGTCAGATACGTCAGCTCACGCTCCGGCGAACCCCCCGTGTTGCAGACGACCGCAAGGCGCTCACCGCCGGCCCGGCCGCCCGGCCCCCCGATCTCCGACTGGATCGCGCTCGCCATGATCCCGAAGAAGGGGTCGGCGATGTCGTTGACGAGGATTCCGACCAGATCGGAAGTCGCCGCCGCCAGCGCGCTGGCCGGCCCGTTCAGCACGTAGTCCAGCTCGTCGACCGCCTTCAGCACCCGCTCACGGGTGGAGGCGGCCACGGGATAGTTCCCGTTCAGCACGCGCGACACCGTCGCGGGCGAGACCTGCGCGCGGGCCGCCACGTCCGCCAGGGTCACCGTCATCTCGTCGTCCTCCGGTCGCGCATTTCGTCGCGCATCTCTCGTACCTCGTCGTACGTCCGTACCTCGTCGTACGTGCTCGTAGACAGACCGCCGAAGGCCCCCGGTTCCGAGCACGTCGAGCAGACCTTACGGCCAGAACCCCCCGCTGTTCGTCCCCTCGAACAACTCGAAGCGGTCACGGTCTTGTCCGGACCACTGCTCAGAGGCTAACTTCTCCTTGTATAGAAAGCGCTTGCTGTGACGCTCATGAGTGGGGCCGACGCGGCGCACACCACCCGCGTACGACGCTGTGTACGACGCCTGCGAAGGGAATGATGTGACACGCAAGACGGTGCGTATCGCCATGAACGGCGTGACCGGGCGCATGGGCTACCGCCAGCACCTGGTCCGCTCCATCCTGGCCATCCGCGAACAGGGCGGCCTCGACCTCGGCGACGGCACGGTGCTGTGGCCGGAGCCGGTCCTGGTGGGCCGCCGCGAGCACGCGCTCAGGGCGCTCGCCGAGCAGCACGGCCTGGACCCGCAGAACATCTCCACCGACGTCGACGCGGTCCTCGCGGACCCGACCGTCGAGATCTACTTCGACGCCCAGGTGACCTCCGCCCGCGAGGAGGCGATCAAGAAGGCGATCGCGGCGGGCAAGCACATCTACACCGAGAAGCCGACCGCGACCGGCCTGGAGGGCGCCCTGGAGCTGGCGCGCCTCGCGAACGCCGCGGGCATCAAGCACGGGGTCGTCCAGGACAAGCTCTTCCTCCCGGGCCTGCTCAAGCTCAAGCGCCTCATCGACGGCGGGTTCTTCGGCCGCATCCTCTCCATCCGCGGAGAGTTCGGCTACTGGGTCTTCGAGGGCGACTGGCAGACCGCCCAGCGCCCGTCGTGGAACTACCGGGCCGAGGACGGCGGCGGCATCGTCGTCGACATGTTCCCGCACTGGGAGTACGTCCTGCACGAGCTGTTCGGCCGGGTGAAGTCCGTCCAGGCCCTCACCGCCACCCACATCCCGCAGCGCTGGGACGAGAACGACAAGCCCTACGACGCCACCGCCGACGACGCCGCCTACGGCATCTTCGAGCTCGAAGGCGGCGCGATCGCCCAGATCAACTCCTCCTGGGCCGTGCGCGTCAACCGCGACGAACTGGTGGAGTTCCAGGTCGACGGCACCGAGGGCTCGGCGGTCGCGGGTCTGCGCAACTGCCGCGTCCAGCACCGCAGCATGACCCCCAAGCCGGTCTGGAACCCCGACATCCCGGCCACCTACTCCTTCCGCGACCAGTGGCAGGAGATCCCCGACAACGACGACTTCGACAACGGCTTCAAGGCCCAGTGGGAGCTGTTCCTCAAGCACGTCTACACCGGTGCCGACTACCACTGGGACCTCCTCGCCGGCGCCCGCGGCGTCCAGCTCGCCGAGCTGGGCCTGAAGTCCTCGGCCCAGGGCGCCCGCATCGACGTACCGGAGATCGCGCTGTGACCATCCGACTCCCGGACCTCAAGGGCGGACTGAGGGCGTACGAGCCCCGCCCCGAGCCCCTCGCCGTCACTCCCGGCTCGCCCTTCACCTCTCGTACGGTCTTCTCGGCGGCGCACGTCGTCGCCGACCCGTACGCGGACGTGTCGCCCGACTCGCCCGCCGCCGTCGACTGGGACGCCACCCTCGCCTTCCGCCGCCACCTGTGGTCCCACGGGCTCGGCGTCGCCGAGGCCATGGACACCGCCCAGCGCGGCATGGGCCTGGACTGGGCCGGTGCGGCCGAGCTGATCCGCCGCAGCGCCGCCGAGGCCAAGGCGGTCGGCGGCCGGATCGCCTGCGGCGTCGGCACCGACCAGATCACCGCCGGGTCTCTCGTGGAGGTCCGGGCGGCCTACGAGGAGCAGCTCGCCCTCGTGGAGGAGTCCGGCGCGCAGGCCATCCTGATGGCGTCCCGCGCGCTCGCGGCGGCCGCGAGCGGCCCCGAGGACTACCTGGAGGTCTACGGCCACCTCCTGCGCCAGGCCTCCGAGCCGGTGATCCTGCACTGGCTCGGCCCGATGTTCGACCCGGCGCTGGACGGCTACTGGGGCTCGTCCGACCTGGACACGGCCACCGACACCTTCCTGGACGTCATCGCCGCGCACCCGGACAAGGTGGAGGGCATCAAGGTCTCCCTGCTGGACGCCCGGCGGGAGATCGACATCCGCCGCAGGCTCCCGCAGGGCGTCCGCTGCTACACGGGCGACGACTTCAACTACCCCGAGCTGATCGCGGGCGACGAGAAGGGCTTCAGCCACGCCCTGCTCGGCATCTTCGACCCGCTGGGCCCGCTGGCGGCTCAGGCGGTACGGGTCCTGGACACGGGCGATGTGGCGGGCTTCCGTGCCCTGCTCGACCCGACCGTCGAACTCTCCCGTCACCTCTTCCAGACCCCGACCCGCTTCTACAAGACGGGCGTGGTCTTCCTCGCCTGGCTGGCCGGCCACCAGTCGCACTTCACCATGGTCGGCGGCCTCCAGTCGGCCCGCTCCCTCCCGCACTTCGCCCGCGCCTACGAACTCGCCGACGGACTGGGCCTGTTCCCGGACCCTAAGCTGGCTCAGGAGCGGATGAAGAACCTTCTCGCCCTGTACGGAGTGCCCCAGTGACCACCGGCGACCTCTCCCGCTTCTCCATCAACCAGATGACGGTGAAGCAGCTGTCGATGCCCGAACTGGTCGATGCCTGCCTGGAGTTGGGCGTGCCGGGCGTGGGCCTGTGGCGCGAACCGGTCCAGTCCCACGGCGTGGAGGCGACGGCGAAGCTGATCCGCGACGCGGGTCTGACCGTCACCACCCTCTGCCGCGGCGGCTTCTTCACGGCGATCGACCCGGCCGAGCGCGCGGCCGCCCTCGAAGACAACCGGCGCGCGATCGACGAGGCGGCCACCCTGGGAACGGACACGCTGGTGCTGGTATCCGGCGGCCTCCCGGCGGGGTCCAAGGACCTGCACGGCGCCCGGGAGCGCATCGCGGACGCACTCGGCGACCTGGGCCCCTACGCGGAGCAGCACGGCGTACGGCTGGCGATCGAGCCGCTCCACCCGATGTACGCCGCCGACCGCTGCGTGGTCTCGACGCTCACCCAGGCCCTCGACCTCGCGGAACGCTTCCCGGCCCACCAGGTGGGCGTCACCGTCGACACGTACCACATCTGGTGGGACGACAACGCGTCCGCGCAGATCGCCCGCGCGGGTGCGGGCGGCCGTATCCACACCTTCCAGCTCGCGGACTGGACCACGCCGTTGCCGGAGGGCGTGCTCAACGGCCGCGGGCAGATCGGGGACGGCTCGATCGACATGCGGGAGTGGAAGGGATACGTGGAGGCGGCCGGATACACCGGGCCCATCGAGGTCGAGCTCTTCAACGACGCGTTGTGGGCGCGGGACGGCCGGGAGGTGCTGGCGGAGACGGCCGCACGGTTCGTGGAGCACGCCGCCTGACCGCACGGAACAACTCGCTGGAACCGCACAGAGGTTCGCGCAGATGTGATCACGTGAGCGAGAGCCTCGGACCACTGGACCGGGTCGACGACCGCTGGGCGTTGGGGGACGCCCGGCGGCCGGGCCGCGCACGGGTGGAGTTACGCCCGGACGGCCTGCACGCCATCGGCCGGGACTCCGCGGCGGAGGTGGTTCCCTGGCCCAGAGTCATGCCGGGCTGCCGCATCACCCTGGGCGGCCGCTACCCGAACCGTGACGTGTACACCCAGCTGGGCATCCTGGGCGGCCTGCCCGGCCCCTTCACGCAGGTCGTGCGAGGCGGGTGGGTACGGGAAGGGGATGTCATACGGCTCTGACGCCGCCGGTGGTCACTGCGCGCGCACCGCCCGGTGCAGCGCCTCGGCCGCCAGCCGCACGGCCGAGTCCTGGGCGGCCCGGCCGAGCAGCTCCGTACGGATGGGGCCGCCGCCGGCCAGATGCCGGTCGTAGGGCAGGACGACGACGGGAACGCCCGTCTCCTTCAGATGAGCGGTGGCCGCCTTCACGTCGAGGATCATGTCGGGGGAACTCGCGGTGAGCGCCACCACGGTCGTCGAGAGCGCCGAATGCGGCAACTGTCCGAGCCAGTCGAGGACCTGCCGGGTCCCGCCGACACCCTCCGCGGTCATGGGCGCGACGACCACCCGGGCGTGGGCGGTGTCCATCGCCGTCCGGGCGACGTCGCCGGGCAGCGTCTCGCAGTCGACGACCGTCACGGAGAAGTAGCGCCGCAGGGCGAGCGTCACCGTGCGGTACGTCCGTACGTCCAAGGGGGCGCCGACCTTGCCCTGGCTCCCGGGCAGCAGCCAGCCGCCGTCGGCCACGGGCACCAAGTACCCGGTCACATGGGTCAGTTGCATGGCCGGCGTCAGGATCCGGGCGAGGTCGGCACACGACCACCGCACCGACTCCGCGCCCATCCGCACCGGCAGCGTGCCCAGCGCGGCGTCCGCCTCCAACGTGAGCACCGGGTCGTGCCGGTAGTGGTTGAACGTACGCCCGAGCAGCGCGGCAACGGTCGACTTGCCGACGCCCCCGCGGATCGAGGTCACGGCAATGACCCGCCCGGTGGCCACTGGCTGCTGCAACTCCCGTGCGATCCGCGTCTGCTCGGCCACGTCCTGCGCAACGGAGGTGGCCAGCCGACGCAGCGTACGACCGGTCCGGTGGGCAAGCGAATCCCCATGCTGCGGACGACCGAGGGCAAGGGCGAGACGGGGGTCGAGCGTGGGGAGGCTTTCGGGGGTGGAGGCGGGCAGGGCGGGGGCTGAAGGGGGAGCGGGGACGGGGGCGGGGGAGCGTGGCGCGGATGTGGGCGTGTGGGGGGTGAGGGGCGCGGGTGGCCCGGGTTTCGGCGCGGTGGGGTGTGCGGGGAGGGTGGTGGTCGGCTCGGGCGTGGTGGTGGGTCGAGCAGGGGGCGGGGTGGGAGCGACCGAGGGGTGCTGGGGCGGGGCGTCCATGGAGTGCGTGAGGGCGGGGGCCTGCGCAAGGTGGTGCGGGGCGGGCGTGGCGGCCGCAGGCATCGGGCCGGCCGACGGACCGGTCTGGCCCCCGCCAGGGGCCGGGACCTCGTCCCGCCCCGAGTGGACGAGCCGCAGGGTGGGCTCGCCACCGGGTCCGGGAAGAGCCGGATCCGCTGCTACGACGGCTTCGCCCGAGGGCGACGAAGGCCGCTGCTGCTCCGCCGGTCCGAGCTGGAACAGCGCATCGCGCCGCCAGTCGTCGTCACCCGCCGGCTCCCGCTCCTGTTCCCCGTGAACCATGCCGTCCCGTCCCCTAAGCGATGGCGCCGAGCAGCCGCTCGTACACGCCGAAGACCCCGATGAGCAGTGGAAGCAGGGCGATGACACCGGCGGACTCCAACAGGTCACCCGCTCGCCGCAGCCGCATCCGGACCTGCTCGGCGGGCCGTACGACGAGCGTGGCGAGCGTCAGCACGGCCGGCGCAGCGAGCACGACCAGGGCAGGCCCCGCCGCACCGGACCGCTCCACCCACACCGCCGACAGCCGTACGGCCACCACGGCGGCACCCACCAGCAGCACCACGACCTCGGCGACCAGCGGAAAAGCCCGCCCCCGCAGGGCCACCACCACCGCCGTGACAACGGCGAGCAGCACGGTCCACACGCCGGGCGCACGCAGCGCCCACACCGCCCCCACGGTCGCCGACACGGCAACGGTGACGGTGGCGAGCACCAGCCCGCGATGGGCGGCCGCCAGCGCCGCGGACGCCTGGTACCGGCTCACGGAGACCTCGCCGGTCCGCCGGTCGTCGAGCCCGGACAGTCCGCCGGCCCTGAGCGCGAGCCGCGGCAGCACACCGAGGGCGACGACGGAGACGACGGCGAGCACGGCCCCTACGTGTGCCTGTTGCCCGGCGGTCTCCGCCCCCGACTGCAAGGCGACGACGCCCTCCCAGCCAAGGACGGTGACCGCGACTGCGCCCGCGCCGACCAGCCCGCTGCGCCCCAATCGGGTGGAGAGGCCCAGCAGTACGAGCGTCACGGCACTCACCGCGGCGAGCGCACCCGCGTACAGCGCACCGGACCAGTGGTGGTCGTCGGAGAGCGCGGAGGCTCCGACCACACCGAGCACCCCGGCCGAGCAGATCAGCGTGCCGGCGACCCCGCCGTGTCGCTCGCCACGCCCCACGAGGGCCCCGACCACGGCGGCGACAGCGGCCACGAGCAGCAACACACCGGCGACGGCAGAGGCGTCGTAGGCGCTCCGCGCGAGAACCGCACCCGCTCCGGCCCACCCCACGGCCGCCGACCCGGCGACGACGCGCCGGGACTCGGGTCCCCACCGCCACACCCGCGCACCAGGATCTTCGGCGGCCTCGTCACGCACGTCGTGCACGACGGACGCGGACGGAGCATCCCCGGCCCGCACGAGCCGCAGCACGGCACCGTTTGGCACCCCGGCGGACTCAAGGCTGCCGTCCTGAGCGACCGCGGACCCGTCCGCGGTCACGAGATGCCACAACTCGGGCCGCTCACCGGGCCGGTCGCCCAGCACCCGAAGAATCTCGGGCAACAACACTCCGACCGGCTCCCGAGCCGGCAACACGAGTTCGACCCGACGCCGCTCCCCGACCAGGGTGACGCGGCTCAGAACCACTGCGGACCCATCGGCCGCTGCACGACTCAAGGCCCCCGCAGACATCACGCAATCGAACCTATCACCGGGTCGAGTACGACCCGCCGGACGATCCCGGCCCCGCTCGAAGGCTGCACGGAACCTCCCTACGGGCGACCAGATCTCCGCTGCGGACATCGGCGACGAAAAAATCCGAAGACGCCGTGCAACCCTTCCGCCACCCCGTGGGTCGTACTTGGCATCAGGACTTCTCGGAGGGGGATCTGGGGGGATCGCGGGGGTTCTGATGGCGGAGGGGAAAAGCCGAGGGGGCCCGGTCGACAGACGGGCCCCCTCGAATCTGTGCGGCACCGTTTCGTCACGAGTCCCGACCACCTGCCGGCAGAACTCCCGGAAAGCCGCTTAGAAGAACACCCCACAGCGCAGCAGCACATTCGCGTACGGGCGCGCCTCCCCCGTCCGCACCACCAGCCGTGCCTCCGCCGACAGCTCCTTCAGCCGCTCGTGCGACACCAGCCGCAGCTCGGGAAAGGCGCCCTCCAGCAGCTTCGCAGCCGTCGGGTTCGCTTCCCGTACCTCGCTCGCCGCCGTGGCCCCCTCCACCACCAGCTCGGTCAGCAGACCGTCCACCACCTCCGCGAAGGACGGCACCCCGGCACGGAACGCCAGGTCCACCACGCGCGGGCCCTGCGGTATCGGCATGCCCGCGTCGCACACCAGCACCGTGTCGCCGTGACCCAGTTCGGCGAGCGCGCCGGCGAGATGCCGGTTCAGGATTCCCGCCTTCTTCACAGCGTGTCGACCTCCTCGGCCGTCGGGAAGGACTCCTGCGCGCCCTCCTTGGTGACGGCGGCCGCGCCGACCCGGGCCGCGTACGCAGCGGCCTCCGCGAGCGACGCCCCCGACCCCAGCCGATACGCCAGCGCCGCCGTGAACGCGTCACCCGCGCCCGTAGTGTCCACCGCGTCCACCTTCACCGAAGGCACCCGCGTCACCCCGGCCGACGACGAGGCCACCAGCGCGCCCTCCGCGCCCAGGGTGACCACGACCGAGCGCGGACCCTTGGCGAGCAGCAGGCGCGCCCAGTCCTCCGGGCGGTCGGAGACATAGGCGTCGCCGAGGACCACCTTCGCCTCGTGCTCGTTGACGATCAGTGGGTCGCAGGCCGCCAGCACCTCGGGCGGCAGCGACCGCGGCGGCGACGGGTTGAGCACGAACCGGTTGTCCGGCGCCAGATTCCGTACCACCTCCACGACCGACTCCAGCGGGATCTCCAACTGGGTCGAGACCACCCGGGAGGCCAGGAACAGGCTCGCGGCGGTCCGTACGTCCTGCGGGGTCAGCCGGCCGTTCGCGCCCGGCGACACCACGATGCTGTTGTCCCCGGAGGGATCGACGGTGATCAGCGCGACCCCCGTCGGCGCCCCGCCGACCAGCACCCCCACCGTGTCCACGCCGGCCGCCCGCTGCGAGTCGAGGAGCAGCCTGCCGTACGCGTCGTCGCCGACCCTGGCCAGCAGGACCGTACGGGCCCCGAGGCGGGCGGCGGCGACGGCCTGGTTCGCGCCCTTGCCGCCCGGGTGGACGGCCAGGTCGGAGCCGAGCACCGTCTCGCCGGCGCCCGGCCGCCGCTCGACGCCGATCACCAGGTCGGCGTTGGCGGATCCCACGACCAGCAGGTCGTAGTCGTACATCAAATGACTCCCCTGAGAGATGATGAGAGATGACGTGTGGCAGGCCGTCGTCGCCACCGGGCAGCCAACCGAGCAACCCCCGGCTCCCCTGGCAGCGACGACCACCCGCCCGTTCCCCTGTGCCGGTCGCCTCGTCAGCCGCTGAACCCGGCCACGTTCTCCTTCGTGACCACCTTCACCGGCACCATCACCCACTTCGTGACGTTCTTGCCCTCGGCGACCTTCACCGCGTTCTGTACCGCGATTCTGCCGAGTTCCGTCGGCTGCTGGGCCACCGACGCGTAAAGCGTGCCCGCCTTCACGGCGGCGAGGCCGTCCGGGGTGCCGTCGAAGCCGATGACCGCGACCGACTTGCCGGCCCTGCTCCCCAGGGCCTTGATCGCGCCGAGGGCCATCTCGTCGTTCTCCGCGAAGACGCCGTGGATGTCGGGGTGGGCCTGCAGCAGGTTCGTCAGCACGTCGAGGCCCTTGGTGCGGTCCCAGTCCGCGGGCTGCTCGGCGACCACCTTGATGCCCGGGTAGGCCTTGAGGCCCGCGGTGAAGCCCGCGCCGCGCTCGCGGCTGGCGGAGGTGCCCGCCTGGCCCTGCAGCACCACGATGGTGCCCTTGCCGCCGAGCCTGTCCGCGAGGGACTTGGCGGCGAGCCGGCCGCCGGTGACGTTGTCGGAGGCGACGAGCGCGGCGGTGTCCGCGCCGTTGACGGCCCGGTCGACGGCGACGAGCGGGATGCCCGCCTTGTTCACGGCCTTCGCCGCCGGTGTCACCGCGTCGGAGTCGACCGCGTTGACGATGATCGTGCCGAGGCCCTCGCTCCTGAAGTTCTGCAGCTGGTTGGCCTGCTGGGAGGCGTCGTTCTGCGCGTCGGTGACGGTCAGGGAGATCGCTGGAGATCATCATCGTGATGTCAGACTCCGGCTGTAGCGTCGGATCATGTCCAATCAGGCGGGGAGCTCCACACAGGCGGGCGAGCGGCGGCTCGCCGTGCTCGAGGGCGTCCTGGAGCGGATCACGTACGCCAACGAGGAGAACGGCTACACGGTCGCCCGGGTCGACACCGGCAGAGGAGCCGGCGACCTGCTCACGGTCGTCGGCGCGCTGCTCGGCGCCCAGGTCGGCGAATCGCTGCGCATGGAAGGCCGTTGGGGCTCCCACCCCCAGTACGGCAAGCAGTTCACGGTGGAGAACTACACGACGGTGCTCCCGGCCACCGTCCAGGGCATCCGCCGCTACCTCGGCTCGGGGCTGGTCAAGGGCATCGGCCCCGTCTTCGCGGACCGCATCACCCAGCACTTCGGACTGGACACCCTGCGGATCATCGAAGAGGAACCCAAGCGGCTCATCGAGGTCCCCGGGCTCGGCCCCAAGCGCACCAAGAAGATCGCCGACGCCTGGGAGGAGCAGAAGGCGATCAAGGAGGTCATGCTCTTCCTCCAGACCGTCGAGGTGTCCACCTCCATCGCCGTGCGCATCTACAAGAAGTACGGCGACGCCTCGATCTCCGTCGTCAAGAACCAGCCGTACCGCCTCGCGGCCGACGTGTGGGGCATCGGCTTCCTCACCGCCGACAAGATCGCCCAGTCCGTGGGCATCCCGCACGACAGCCCGGAGCGCGTGAAGGCCGGCCTGCAGTACGCGCTGTCGCAGGCCACCGACCAGGGCAACTGCTACCTCCCCGAGGAGCAGTTGATCTCCGACGCGGTGAAGCTGCTGCAGGTCGACACGGGCCTGGTCATCGAGTGCCTCGCCGAGCTCGCCCAGCCGCCCGAGGACGGCGAGGACCCCGGGGTCGTACGGGAGAAGGTGCCAGGACCGGACGGCGGCGACCCGGTGACGGCCGTGTACCTCGTCCCCTTCCACCGCGCCGAACTCTCCCTCTCCGCCCAGCTGTTGCGCCTGCTGCGCACCGACGAGGACCGGATGCCCGGCTTCCACGACGTGGCCTGGGACAAGGCGCTGGCCTGGCTGCAGGGCCGTACGGGCGCCGAGCTCGCGCCCGAGCAGGAGGCCGCCGTCAAGCTGGCGCTGACCCGGAAGGTCGCCGTGCTGACCGGCGGCCCCGGCTGCGGCAAGTCCTTCACGGTCCGCTCGATCGTGGAGCTGGCCCGCGCCAAGAAGGCGAGGGTGGTCCTGGCCGCCCCCACGGGCCGCGCCGCCAAGCGCCTGGCCGAGCTCACCGGGGCCGAGGCCTCCACCGTCCACCGTCTGCTGGAGCTGAAGCCCGGCGGCGACGCGGCGTACGACAAGGACCGCCCTCTCGACGCGGACCTGGTGGTCGTCGACGAGGCCTCCATGCTGGACCTGCTGCTCGCCAACAAGCTGGTGAAGGCCGTCCCGCCGGGCGCCCACCTCCTGTTCGTCGGGGACGTCGACCAACTGCCCAGCGTGGGCGCCGGCGAGGTGCTGCGGGACCTGCTCGCCGACGGCAGCCCGATCCCCGCCGTGCGCCTGACGCGCGTGTTCCGCCAGGCCCAGCAGTCGGGGGTGGTGACGAACGCGCACCGGATCAACTCCGGGCACCACCCCGTCACCGACGGCATGAAGGACTTCTTCCTCTTCGTCGAGGACGACACGGAGGAGGCGGGGCGGCTCACCGTGGATGTGGCCGCCCGTCGGATTCCGGCCAAGTTCGGATTCGACCCGCGCCGGGACGTACAGGTCCTCGCGCCCATGCACCGCGGCCCGGCCGGCGCCGGCACGCTCAACGGTCTGCTCCAGCAGGCCATCACCCCGGGTCGCCCCGATGTGCCGGAGAAGCGGTTCGGCGGCCGGGTCTTCCGGGTCGGCGACAAGGTCACCCAGATTCGCAACAATTACGAGAAGGGCAAGAACGGTGTCTTCAACGGCACCGTCGGCGTGGTCACCTCGCTCGACCCGGTCGACCAGCGCCTGACGGTACTGACGGACGAGGACGAGGAGGTCGCGTACGAGTTCGACGAACTGGACGAGCTGGCCCATGCGTACGCCGTCACCATTCACCGCTCCCAGGGGAGTGAATATCCCGCCGTGGTGGTCCCGGTCACCACCGGAGCCTGGATGATGCTGCAGCGGAATCTGCTGTACACCGCGGTGACCCGGGCCAAGAAGTTGGTCGTCCTGGTCGGTTCGCGCAAGGCGATCGGTCAGGCGGTGCGCACGGTGTCGGCCGGGCGACGCTGCACGGCACTCGACTTCCGGCTCTCTCCGAGACCCCTGTGAGAGCCCCCTGGACCCCTGTGCGGCCCCGCCGAGTCGGGTTTGAGACAGGCATCACGAAAAATGATCGATCAAATGAGTCGTGAAGGTCACAGAGCACTTCCGGATGGGGAACCAAAGGGGCAGGATGAGCAAGTTGGCGGCACTCAGTGCCGTCGATAGGCCCGATGGTCGACCCCGAGTGCACTCTCCTGAGCCAATTGGGGGATGGTAGAGACAGTCAGGGCAACCTCGAAGATGAGGCACTACGTCGGTGAGGGAAGACGTGAGCGACAACTCTGTAGTACTGCGGTACGGCGACGGCGAGTACACCTACCCGGTGATCGACAGCACCGTCGGCGACAAGGGCTTCGACATCGGGAAGCTGCGCGCCCAGACCGGGCTGGTGACCCTGGACAGCGGTTACGGGAACACCGCCGCCTATAAATCCGCGATCACCTACCTCGACGGCGAGGCGGGCATCCTCCGGTACCGCGGCTACCCGATCGAGCAGCTGGCGGAGCGCTCCACCTTCCTGGAGGTCGCCTACCTGCTGATCAACGGCGAACTGCCCACCGTCGACGAGCTCGCCTCGTTCAAGAACGAGATCACGCAGCACACCCTGCTGCACGAGGACGTCAAGAACTTCTACAAGGGCTTCCCGCGCGACGCCCACCCGATGGCCATGCTGTCCTCGGTCGTCTCGGCGCTGTCCACGTTCTACCAGGACAGCCACAACCCGTTCGACGAGAAACAGCGCAACCTCTCGACGATCCGCCTGCTCGCCAAGCTCCCGACGATCGCGGCGTACGCGTACAAGAAGTCGATCGGTCACCCGTTCGTCTACCCGCGCAACGACCTCGGCTACGTCGAGAACTTCCTGCGCATGACGTTCTCGGTCCCGGCGCAGGAGTACGACCTCGACCCGGTCGTCGTGGCCGCCCTCGACAAGCTGCTGATCCTGCACGCGGACCACGAGCAGAACTGTTCGACGTCCACGGTCCGCCTGGTCGGCTCCTCGCAGGCGAACATGTTCGCGTCGATCTCGGCCGGCATCAACGCCCTGTGGGGCCCGCTGCACGGCGGCGCCAACCAGTCCGTCCTGGAGATGCTCGAGGGCATCCAGGCCAACGGCGGCGACGTCGACTCCTTCATCCGCAAGGTGAAGAACAAGGAGGACGGCGTCCGCCTGATGGGCTTCGGCCACCGGGTGTACAAGTCCTTCGACCCGCGCGCGAAGATCATCAAGGCGGCGGCGCACGACGTCCTCTCGGCGCTCGGCAAGTCCGACGAGCTGCTGGACATCGCGCTCAAGCTGGAGGAGCACGCTCTCTCGGACGACTACTTCGTCCAGCGCAACCTCTACCCGAACGTGGACTTCTACACCGGCCTGATCTACCGCGCCATGGGCTTCCCGACCGAGATGTTCACGGTCCTGTTCGCCCTCGGCCGCCTCCCGGGCTGGATCGCCCAGTGGCACGAGATGATCAAGGAGCCGGGCTCCCGCATCGGCCGCCCGCGCCAGATCTACACGGGAGTCGTGGAGCGGGACTTCATCCCGGTCGAAGAGCGCTGATACGCGCCGGTGGCTGGGCCGACCCGTTTTTGAGGGGCGCGGGGCTGCATTCACGTGCGGCTCCGCCGCGAGGCGGAATCGGCCCCCACCGGCCAGGCAGCCGGGAAGCAACCTGAAGACCCCGAACCCCCCGGCCAAATCCGCGCAGCGAAAGGCGCCCTGGCGCCGGTCCCCCCACGGGCCGACGTCCAGGGCGCCTTCCCATGTCCCGGTGCGGATTCCCCCCACGGGATCCGGCCGGGCGTCTGCGAAGACAGCGCCTGAATCGCTGTCGAGTGCGGCGAGCGTTGAGCAGAATGAGCAAAACTCGCCGTACTCATGGTTGTGCGGTCTGCCGGGACAACGCACGCTCGGGAGGGCCGCTCAAAGCACCCCGATGTACGTGGCCCCGGCAACGCACCTCTGAGGACGTCCCCCAAGACACCCTCAGATGCCAGGAAACGCCCCCCAAGACGCTGCCTGACATCGTCAACTTAGACCTTCGAACCCCTTCGATGGTTACGTTCACATCACTGTGATCTGCGTCTCTTGCATTTGTCCGTTAGATACGCAAGAGCTCCGATACTGCGATCGGTGCCCAAGCGTAAGGATGATGCGCGAGCCTTGTGAAGAGCTTATGTGAGGCTGGCGCCGGACTCCAGAGGTGCTCTCACCTCGACTTCAACTAACCGCGGGTAACTTCGCCGGGGTTCAACGGAACGTCCGCAGCCGGAGGCTGTTCGTCACCACGAACACCGACGAGAAGGCCATCGCGGCCCCGGCGATCATCGGATTCAGCAGACCCGCGGCGGCCAGCGGCAACGCGGCCACGTTGTAGCCGAAGGCCCACACCAGGTTGCCCTTGATCGTGGCCAGCGTCCTGCGGGACAGCCGGATCGCGTCCGCGGCCACCCGCAGATCCCCGCGCACCAGCGTCAGATCGCCCGCCTCGATCGCCGCGTCCGTCCCTGTCCCCATCGCCAGACCCAGATCCGCGGTGGCCAGCGCGGCAGCGTCGTTGACCCCGTCGCCGACCATGGCGACCGTACGCCCCTCGGCCTGCAGCCGTCGTACGGCCGCCACCTTGTCCTCGGGCAGGACCTCCGCGATCACCTGCTCGATCCCGACCTCGTCCGCGACCGCCCGGGCGACCGCCCGGTTGTCCCCGGTCAGCAGCACGGGCGTGAGCCCCAGCGCGCGCAGCTCGCGCACCGCCTGGGCGCTGGTCTCCTTGACCGCGTCGGCGACGGCGACGACACCGCGTGCCACCCCGTCCCAGCCGACCACGACGGCGGTACGTCCGTCGCTCTCGGCCTCGGCCCTGGCGCGGGCCAGTTCCTCGGGGAGCCCTTCGAAGAGCCGCCCCACGACCACCTCACGGCCCTCCACACGGCCGCGTACGCCCCGCCCGGGCACGTTCTCGAACTCCTCGACCTCCGGGAGCCGCCCGACCCGCTCCTCGGCGCCCAGGGCGATCGCCCGGGCCACGGGGTGCTCGGAGGCGTGCTCGACGGCGCCCGCGAACCGCAGCACCTCCTTCTCGTCGCTGCCGGCGACGGCGTACACCTCGCGCAGGGTCATCCGGCCGGTGGTGACGGTTCCGGTCTTGTCGAGTACGACGGTGTCGACGCGGCGGGTGGACTCCAGGACCTCCGGGCCCTTGATCAGGATGCCGAGCTGGGCGCCGCGCCCCGTGCCGACCAGCAGCGCGGTCGGCGTGGCCAGGCCCAGCGCGCACGGGCAGGCGATGATCAAGACCGCGACGGCCGCGGTGAACGCGGCCACGGTCTCGCCCGTGACGCCGAGCCACACGCCGAAGGTGCCGACGGCGATCAGCATGACGACCGGCACGAAGACCGCCGAGATCCGGTCGGCGAGCCGCTGCACCTCGGCCTTGCCGTTCTGCGCGTCCTCCACCAGCTTCGCCATCCGCGCCAGCTGGGTGTCGGAGCCGACCCGGGCGGCCTCGACGACCAGCCGCCCGCCGGCGTTGACCGTGCCCCCGGTGACGGCATCGCCCACGCCCACGTCCACCGGCACCGACTCACCGGTCAACATCGAGGCGTCCACGGCGGACGCTCCCTCGACGACGGTGCCGTCGGTCGCGATCTTCTCCCCGGGCCGTACGACGAAACGGTCCCCCACGGCCAGCCGGGACACCGGGACGCGCACTTCACGGCCGTCCCGCAGGACGGACACGTCCTTGGCGCCCAGCTCCAGCAGCGCCCTGAGCGCCGCGCCGGCACGACGCTTGGAGCGGGCCTCCAGATAGCGCCCGAGCAGGATGAACGCGACGACGCCCGCGGCGACCTCGAGGTAGATCGTGGACGCCCCGTCCATGCGCGAGACGGTGAACCTGAACTCGTCGTGCATGCCCGGCATGCCCGCGTCGCCGAAGAACAGCGCCCACAGCGACCAGCCGAAAGCGGCCAGCGTGCCGACCGAGACCAGCGTGTCCATGGTGGCGGCGCCGTGCCGGGCGTTCGTCCAGGCGGCCTTGTGGAAGGGCAGCCCGCCCCAGACGACCACGGGCGCGGTGAGCGTGAGCGCCAGCCACTGCCAGTCGTCGAACTGCAGGGCCGGGATCATCGACAGCAGTACGACGGGGAGCGCGAGCAGGGCGGAGACGGTGAAGCGCTGCCGGTAGGCGGCCGGTTCCGGGTCCTCGGCGGCCTTCTCCCCGGCGGGCTCCGGCTGTGGCGGGAGCGGCTCCTCGGCCGTGTATCCCGTCTTCACCACGGTGGCGATCAGGTCGGCGACCTGGATGCCCGCGGGGTAGGTCACCTTCGCCTTCTCCGTCGCGAAGTTCACCGTGGCGGTGACGCCGTCCATGCGGTTGAGCTTCTTCTCGACGCGGGCCGCGCAGGAGGCGCAGGTCATCCCGCCGATGAGCAGCTCGACCTCGGAGGCGTCCGCTGCCGTGCGTATCCGTGCCGGTGTCTGTGTGGTGGTGCTGCTCATCTCGGGCTCCCGGGCCTTGGTCAGACCTGGCCGACGAGCTCGAAGCCCGCCTCGTCCACCGCGGCGCGCACGGCGGCCTCGTCGAGCGGGGCCGCGGAGACGACGGTGACCTCACCGGACGCGGCGACGGCCGTCACCGAGGTGACGCCGGGTAGCTCGCGGATCTCACCGGAGACGGAACCCTCGCAGTGTCCGCAGCTCATGCCGCTCACCTTGTAGACGGTGGTGACGGTACCCGGGGTGTCGGTCTGGGCGGTCATGTCGTTCTCCTCGTCGAGGCGTGTGGGGCTGCGGGGGCCCACGGGAGGCCCTCCACTTCTCACACTATACCCCTAGGGGGTACCCATCCAAGGAGGGGTGCGGCACTCATGCGGTGCGCGTCGTGGCGGCGCCCGTGTCCTGTCGGGTGCCCAGTCGGTCGCCGACCAGGGGCTCCAGATAGCGGATCAGCACGTTCTTGATCTCCTGGGTGTACGCGTCGCGCTCGGCGCCCTCATGGGCGAGCACCAGCTCCAGACCCGCCTTGTACATGCCGAGGCAGACATGTGCGGTACGCGTGACCTCGGCCGGGGGTGCGTCCGGGAGCAGCGAGGACAGCAGGTCCTCGATCCGGGAGACCAGGGTCGCGTGCAGGGCGTCGTGCTCCTCGGCGATCCGCCCAGGGATGTCGGGGCCGTGCATCAGTGCGAAGAACACCGGGTGGTCGCAGTTGAAGGCGATGAAACGGTCCACGGCGGCACCGACCGCCTCCTCCAGCGGTGTCGCCGGGTCGACCGGTGCGAGCGCCTCGCCGTACGTCTCCCGCATCTCGTGCATCAGCCGGTCGCCCAGCTCGATCGCGATCGCTTCCTTGTTCGGGAAGAACTGGTACAGAGTGCCCGGTGAGACGCCGGCCTGGCGGGCGATGGCGTTGGTGCTGGCGGCCGTGTAGCCGGTGGTGCAGAAGACCGAGGCGGCGGCCTCGAGGAGCTGGGCGATGCGGCGCTCGCCGCGGGCCTGGCGGCGGCGCGGCTGCTCCTGCTGTGAGTTCTCGGGCACGCGTTATCCCCAGTTCTCCGAACGCGATTGACAAACGCGAGCGGTCGCTCGCATTCTGGGTCCAGATGAAACACGAGCGCTGTCTCGTGTTTGCCAGTTTATGGTTTTCACGGTGAAGGGGACACCGCACGATGACCGAAGTCAACAAGCCACCGCGCCCCGGGGGCTGGACCCGCTTTGTGACCGCTCGCCCGCGGCTCTCACTCCTTGTGGCCTTGGTCATCACCGCGCTCGCCGTGCTGGCAGGCAGCGGGGTGGCCGACCGCCTGGGCAGCGGCGGCTGGGAGGACCCGGCCGCCCAGTCGACGTTTGCGACCAAGGCGCTGGAGCGCGAGTTCCCGGACTCCCAGCCCAATCTGCTGCTGCTCGTCGACGCGGGCCGCTCCTCGGTGGACGATCCGGCTGTCGCAGCCCAGGCCCGGCGCCTCACCGCGCGCCTGGCCGGTGAGAAGGGCGTCATAGGCGTCGGCTCCTACTGGCAGTCCGAGTCGCCGGCCCTCCGCGCGAAGGACGGCCACGAGGCGCTGATCGCCGCGCACATCACCGGCGACGAGAAGGCGATGGGCGACACCCTGGACCGCATCGCGGCCCACTACCGCGGCACACACGGCGCGGTGCAGGTGAAGGTCGGCGGCCTCGTCGCGGTGCGGCACGAGATGCAGACGATCATCAAGGAGGACCTGACCCGCGCCGAGATGATCGCCCTGCCGGTGACGCTCGTGCTGCTGGTGATGGTCTTCGGCTCGGCGATCGCCGCCCTGCTGCCGCTGGGCATCGGCATCGTCGCGATCCTCGGCACGAACGCGGTGTTGCGCGGGCTGACCGAGTTCACCGACGTCTCGGTCTTCGCGATGAACCTCACCACGGCCCTCGGCCTGGGACTGGCCATCGACTACGCCCTGTTCATCGTCCGCCGCTTCCGTGAAGAACTGTCCACGGGCGCCGACCCGTTGACCGCGGTGGGCACCACCCTGCGCACGGCCGGCCGTACCGTCCTCTTCTCCTCCCTCACGGTCGCGGTCTCCCTCGCGGCGATGCTGCTCTTCCCGCAGTACTTCCTGCGGTCCTTCGCCTACGCCGGCATAGCGGTCGTCCTGCTGGCCGCCGCGGCCGCGCTGATCCTGCTCCCGGCGGCCCTGATGCTGCTCGGACACCGGGTCAACTCCCTGGATCTGCGCCGTCTGTTCCGGCGCGGACGGACGCCGAAGGCCTCCGGCGAGGAGGGCACGGCCTGGGCGCGGACGGCGACCCTTGTGATGCGCCGGGCCCCGCTCTTCGCCGTGGCGACCACCACCGTCCTGATCGTCCTCGGACTGCCCTTCCTGGGCGTGAAGTTCGGCACCGCGGACGACCGCCAGCTCCCCTCGACCGCAGAGTCCCACGTGGTCCAGCAGCACATCCGCGACGGCTTCCCGGGCAGCCCCGGCGGCGGCCTGGAGGTGCTCGCCGAGGGCGGTTCGACCCCTGCCCAGTACACCGCGTACAAGGGCCGCATAGCTGATCTGCCCGGCGTGCTGAGGGTGGACGGCCCGCTGGTGAAGGGGCAGTCGGCGTACTTCACCGTGCTGCCGAAGGGCGAGGCCGTGGACGACGCGGCCCAACGCCTGGTGGGTGAACTGCGCGCCACGCACGCCCCCTTCGACACCAAGGTGACCGGCACGGCGGCCGTTCTGGTCGACTCCAAGCATGCGATAGCCGAGCGTCTGCCCTGGGCGGCCGCCTTCATCGCGATCGTCACCCTGCTCCTGGTGTTCCTGCTGACCGGCAGCGTGCTGATACCGATCCAGGCGGTGGTGCTCAACGCGCTCAGCCTGACCGCCATGTTCGGCGCGGTGGTCTGGGTCTTCCAGGACGGCCATCTGTCCGGCCTGCTCGGCTTCACCAGCCCCGGCTCCATAGAGACCACCCTGCCGGTCCTGATGTTCTGCGTGGCCTTCGGCCTCTCCATGGACTACGGCGTCTTCCTGCTCTCCCGCATCAAGGAGGAGTACGACAGGACGGGCGACCACAACGAGGCGGTCCGCCACGGCCTGCAGCGCACAGGCGGCCTGATCACAGCGGCGGCGGTGATCCTGGCAGTGGTGATGGTCGCCATCGGCACCTCACGGGTCACCAACACCAAGATGCTGGGCCTGGGCATCGCCCTGGCGGTACTGATGGACGCGATGATCGTACGGAGCCTGCTGGTACCGGCGGTGATGAGGCTGACGGGGCGGGCGACCTGGTGGGCGCCGGGGCCGTTGCGACGCTTCCACGAGCGGTTCGGCTTGAGCGAGGGGCAGGATGAGCGCCCCGTGAGGGGCGCGGGGAACGGCGCGACCAGCCACGATGTACCCGCAGAGACAAACGGCGATGGGAGCGCAGATGCGGGCAGTGGTGATCGAGCAGTACGGGAGCCGGCCCGACGTACGTGAGGTACCCGACCCCCGCCCCGCCGACCACGGAGTGGTCGTCCGCGTCGAGGCCACCGGCCTCTGCCGAAGCGACTGGCACGGCTGGCAGGGCCACGACCCCGACATCACCCTCCCTCACGTACCGGGTCACGAACTGGCAGGCGTCGTAGAGGCAGTCGGCGCCCGAGTGACCGCCTGGCGTCCAGGCGACCGTGTCACCGTCCCCTTCGTCTGCGCCTGCGGCAGCTGCGCGGCATGCGCCGCGGGCGACCAGCAGGTGTGCGAACGCCAGACCCAGCCCGGCTTCACCCACTGGGGCTCCTTCGCCCAGTACGTGGCGCTGGACCACGCGGACGTGAACCTGGTGGCCGTCCCGGAGAGCCTGTCGTTCGCCACAGCGGCAGCGCTGGGCTGCCGATTCGCCACGGCGTTCCGTGCGGTCGTGCAGCAGGGCCGGGTGGCGGCGGGGGAGTGGGTCGCGGTGCACGGCTGCGGGGGTGTGGGCCTGTCCGCGGTGATGATCGCGGCGGCATCGGGGGCGCGGGTGATCGCGGTGGACGTATCGCCTCAGGCTTTGGACCTGGCGCGGAAGTTCGGCGCGACGGAGTGCGTGGACGCGAGGCGGACACCGGACACGGCCGCGGCGATCCGCGAGCTGACCGGCGGCGGCGCGCAGTTGTCCCTCGACGCCCTGGGCTCGCCCGCCACCTGCGCCGCCTCGGTGAACGGCCTGCGCCGCCGTGGACGCCACGTCCAGGTGGGCCTGCTCCCGTCGCCCACCGGCACGACCCCCGTCCCGATGGCCCGAGCGATCGCCCTGGAGCTCGAACTCCTCGGCAGCCACGGCATGGCGGCGCACACTTATCCGCCGATGCTGGAGCTGGTCAGAGCGGGCGTGCTCCGCCCCGACCTGCTGGTCACGTCCACGATCACCCTGGACGCGACCCCCGACGCGCTGGTGGCGATGGGGACGGCGCCGGGAGCGGGGGTGACGGTCATCGAGCCGTGGAGTTGAACGAGCGGGCGGTCCACTCCCGGTCGAGGATCGACATGATCACCTCGTCGGCCCACTCCCCCTGCCGTAGTTGCACCTCCCGCCGCACACCCTCGACGACGAACCCGACCTTCTCGTAGACGCGCAGGGCGCGTCGGTTGTGGGCATAGGCCTCCAACTGGATCCGGTGGAGGCGGAGTTGCTCGAAGCCGTACCCGACGATGAGCCGGGTGGCCTCGGTGCCGATGCCGCGGCCACGCCCCCGCGGTCCGATGAGGGTGCGGAACGTGCAAGCGCGCGCCGCCGGATCCCAGTCGTACAGGACCACCTCGCCGAGGAGTTCGCCGCTGTCCGGGTCGGTGACGGCGAGGTCGAGCCGGTCGGGGGCGGTGGCCCGGGAGCCGTACCAGGACCGCAGGCGCTCCGGAGTGAGCTCGGTCGACGGCTCAAAGGTGAAGCGGATCACCTCGGGGTCCTCGATGATCTCTCCCATCACCTTGGCGTCGGCCGCGGTGAAGGGCCGCAGGACGGTCTTCTCGCCGGTCAGTACGGGTTTCACGGAGAAGTCGCTCATGAGACGACTGTGCCCCACTGGTCAGGTGGGGCACAGGTCCTTTTCCGGCAGGTCAGGAGTTCAGGAGGCCGGGTGGTCAGGGGTCTCGTCGTCTCTGCGGCCGCGGTTTCCGGGCCGGGAGGCGACCCAGGCCCGGACGGTGTCCGCGTACCAGAAGGGCTTGCCGCCCTCGACGTGGTCGGGCGGTGGCAGCAGCCCGTGTTTGCGGTAGGACCGCACGGTGTCCGGCTGCACCTTGATGTGCGCCGCGATCTCCTTGTACGACCAGAGCCTTCGGTCGGTCATGGGTAGCACCTCCCCGCGCGCACCGCGGGGGCGGCCGGGGGCGGCCGTCGGGGGAACCGGGCGCTGCGCTGGCGATCACAGATCTGTGCCCGGTCAACGACGGAGCGTGAGGGGAGGGCAGGGTCTGTGGGACTGGTGTGACACATGCCTCGCTCACCTGCGACACCTGTGACACGGGAGGGGTGTTTGTGACACGAGCGCTGCAAACGCGCGGGCGGGCTCAGAAGCGTGGTGGGTTGACATCGCCGAGGTGGGCCGGACCCTTCCCCAGGCTCTCGACTTCGCTCGAGCCCGGGGAGGCCCCTATCGCCGGGCCCGGCCCACCAGGCTCCCCCGCTTCCCCGTGGAGGTGCCGTCGGAGACCTCCCCCCGGGATCTCCCGCCGGACGATCAGGGTGCATTCAGCGCACCCTGCCGGTCTTGGAAAAAAGCGAACTTCGCGTGGACGTGAGCAACAGGCTCGTCGCCTCGCCGGTCATCCGGTCCGCCGCGGGCACACCCGGCTGGGACACCGGCGGAAGCACCCGGGCCCTGGTGAATTCCCGCGGGGTGCACCCCGTCATGGCCTTGAACTCGCCGCTCAGATGCGCCTGGTCGTAGAACCCGCAGATCGCCGCCGTCTCCGCCTGTCCGCGCCCCTGAGCCAGCAAGCGCCGCGCCCGCTGCAGCCGCAGTACCCGTGCCGCGACCTTCGGCCCGAGCCCGATCTGCTCCCGGAACCGGTTCTCCAACTGCCGTACGCTCCAGCCGACCTCGTCGGCGAGCGACCGCACCGGCACCGCACCCCACGTCCGTACCAGCTCCGACCAGGCCCGCACGACCCGTGCCGAACTCGGCGTCCCGGCCTGCGACCAGCGCACCAGCACCTCGTCGAGCAGCCCGAACCGCTGCTCCCACGTCGGCAACGCGGCCAGCGCGGTGGACAGTTCGCCGATGGTGCCGCGACGGTCGCCCGCCCGCCGCGTGCCCAGGATGTGCGGAAGGTCGTCGGGGGTGAGGGTGCGGTCGACGAGTTCGTACAGCGGGGTGCCGAAGAGGGTGAACGCCGTCCACGGCGTCATCAGCACCTCGATGCCCGACAGCCGCCCGCCGTGCTCACCGAGCGCGGGCGTGGTCGTCGGCCCGGCGAACACGGACACCAGTTCCACCGGCGCCCGCCCCGCCCGCGTCACCGTGACCGCCTGCTCGAACCCGAGCAACAACGTCGCCGCCCCGATCGGCGCCTCCAGCCGCCGCCGCGGCCGGTCCAGGGCAAGCCTGATCCCGCGGTAACTGATCACGCCGGGCCGCAACCGAGGATCGGGCCGAGCAAGAACGGTCTCCCACGACCCCCAGGGCCCTTGCCCGGACCGGGCATGCACAGCACTTGTCATCCACCTATGCTGCAACCCCCCCCAGGGGCGCGGGACGGTGTCAATGTGCGGCTCCGCCGCGTGGGCGCGACAAGCCGCGACGAACCCGCAGCCGCAAACGCACAGAGCCCTGCAGACGATCGGGCGCTCTCACGCCCCGCAGGACCGCAGGAACGCCCGCGTCCGCTGCGCAATCGGCAACGGCTTGTCCGGCTCACACGGGTACATGTCCTGCTCGACGATCGCGAACAGATCCACATCCAGCTTCTGCGCAGCCTCCAGCACGGGCCCCAACGCGGGCACCCCTGCCGGTGGTTCGCACATCACACCCCGTGCCACCGCGGGCCCGAACGGCACCTGGTTGGCCCGGACGTCGGCAAGAATCTCCGGATCCACCTGCTTGAGGTGCAGATACCCGATCCGCTCCCCATACGTCTCGATCAGCTTGACGCTGTCCCCGCCGCAGTACGCGTAGTGCCCCGTGTCCAGGCACAGCGACACCACAGAGGAGTCCGTCCCGTCCAGGAAGCGGACGACGTTCTCCTCGCTGTCGATATGCGTGTCGGCATGCGGGTGGACGACGATCTGCAGCCCGTACCGCTCCCGCACCTCGTGCCCGAGCCGCTCGGTCAGCGAGGTCAGGTTCCGCCACTGCTCGGCCGTCAGGGTGTCCGGCTCCAGTACCTCACCGGTCTTGTCGTCCCGCCAGAAGGACGGGATGACCACCAGGTGGGAGGCGCCCATGGCCTGCGCGAGCACCGCGTTGTCCGCGACATGCGCCCAGGTCTTCTCCCACACCGCCTCGCCGTGGTGCAGGCCCGTGAACACGGTCCCCGCCGAAACCTTCAGGCCACGCCGTGAGGTCTCCTCGGTGAGAACGGCCGGATCGGTCGGCAGGTAGCCGTACGGGCCCAGCTCGATCCACTCGTAGCCGGACTGCGCGACCTCGTCGAGGAAGCGCTGCCAGGGCACCTGCTGCGGGTCGTCGGGGAACCACACACCCCAGGAGTCGGGAGCCGACCCGATCCGGATGCGGGACAGTGAGGAAGAAGAGGGTGACAACGACGTCATGCCGGCCAGCTTCGGTGGGACGGTAAGCGCTGTCAAGGTCTCGTCCGAATGTCTGGACAAAACATTGACAGGGCTCCGCGTGCGGGGCTAGAAACGCGGGGAGAGCCGTGACGAAGGGAAGCCGATGGCGTACGACCTGATCACCATGGGGCGGATCGGGGTGGACCTGTATCCGCTCCAGACCGGTGTCCCCCTGCCGCAGGTGACGAGCTTCGGCAAGTTCCTCGGCGGCTCGGCGACCAACGTCGCGGTCGCCGCGGCCCGCCTCGGACGCCGTACGGCGGTGATCACGCGCACCGGCGATGACCCCTTCGGCGCCTATCTGCACGAGGCGCTGCGGGGCTTCGGCGTCGACGACCGCTGGGTCACCCCGGTCCCCGGCCTGCCCACCCCGGTCACCTTCTGCGAGATCTTCCCGCCGGACGACTTCCCGCTGTACTTCTACCGGCAGCCCAAGGCCCCCGACCTGGAGATGGACGCCCACGAGCTCGACCTCGACGCCATCCGCGACGCCCGCATCTTCTGGGTCACCGGCACCGGTCTGAGCGAGGAGCCCAGCCGTACGGCGACGCTGGCGGCCCTCGCCCACCGCGCGAAGGCCGGTACGACGGTCTTCGACCTCGACTGGCGCCCCATGTTCTGGCAGGACCCCGCGGCCGCCCGCCCCTTCTACAAGGAGGCCCTGCGCCACACCACCGTCGCGGTGGGCAACCTCGACGAGGTGGAGGTCGCCACCGGAGTGCGTGAACCGCAGGCCGCCGCCCGGGCGTTGCTGGACGCGGGCGTCGAACTCGCCGTCGTCAAGCAGGGCCCCAAGGGCGTCCTCGCCGTCAACAGCAAGGGCGAGTCCGTCGAGGTCCCGCCGCTCCCGGTGAACGTCCTCAACGGCCTCGGTGCCGGCGACGCGTTCGGCGGCTCCCTCTGCCACGGTCTGCTGGAGGGCCGGGACCTGGAGACGGTCATGCGGCACGCCAACGCGGCCGGCGCGATCGTCGCCTCCCGACTGGAGTGCTCCTCCGCCATGCCGACGCCGGACGAGATCGAAGCCGCCCTCAAGGCCGGAGCAGTGCTGTGAGCACCCGCAAGCGCCGCAAGGGCGTGGACGAGACGGACGACACCGGCTGCCTGGGCATGACCGTGGTTCCGAGGAGCGAGTCCGCTCCCGCACCCCCGACCGTGGACGTCGGCGAACTCGTCCGCATCCGGGCCCACCGCCCCGAGGCGATAGCCGAGGCCGCAGCCCGCCGCACCCGCAGGCCGCTCCTCGGCGACTCCGGCCGGCTGATGATCGTCGCCGCCGACCACCCGGCCCGCGGCGCGCTCGGGGTCGGCGACCGCAGGTTCGCCATGGCCAACCGCGCCGACCTGCTGGAACGCCTCTGCCTGGCACTGTCCCGGCCCGGCGTCGACGGTGTCCTCGCCACCGCCGACATCCTCGACGACCTGCTGCTCCTCGGCGCCCTCGACGGCAAGGTCGTCATGGGCTCGATGAACCGCGGCGGCCTCCAGGGCGCCAGCTTCGAACTCGACGACCGCTTCACCGGCCACCGCGCCGAGGACATCGAACGCCTCGGCTTCGACGCCGGCAAGCTGCTCCTGCGCATCGACTACGACGACCCGGGCTCCCTCACCACCCTGGAGTCCACCGCCCGCGCCATCGACGACATGGCCGCGCGCAGGCTGCCCGTCTTCGTCGAGCCGTTCCTCAGCCGCCGTACGGAGGAGGGCCGGCTGAAGAACGACCTGTCCGCCGAGGCCGTCACCAAGTCCATCGCCATCGCCTCGGGTCTGGGCGGCACCTCGGCCTACACCTGGCTGAAGCTGCCGGTCACCGAGAACCCGGACGACATGTCCGAGGTCATGGAGACCTCCACGTTGCCTGCCGTGCTGCTGGGCGGCGAGGTCGGCGACGACCAGGACGGCGCGTACGAGAAGTGGCGCGGCGCCCTCCAGCTCCCCACCGTGCGCGGCCTGGTGGTCGGGCGTTCGCTGCTGTACCCGGCGGACGGCGATGTGGCCGCCGCCGTGGACACCGCCGTAGGACTGCTGTGAGGACCGCATGAGCAGCAAGGAGCTGTACGTCGCACGGGGCACCACCGCGGATGCCGAGTACGCGCTCGACATCGACCCGGAGCGGGCCGGCTGGGCGTACTGCAGTCTGCGGATCGTCGAGCTGGAGCCGGGTGGTACGCACGCCTTCACCACCGGCGACAGTGAGTGGATCGTGCTTCCGCTGCATGGCGGATGTACCGTGCGCACAGCCGACGGCACAAGCGACGAAGAGTTCCAACTCCTGGGCAGGGACAGCGTGTTCGCGTCGGTCTCCGACTTCGCGTACGCACCCCGTGACGCCCGGGTCCAGATCGCCTCCGGCGCGGGAGGCCGCTTCGCCCTGGCAGGAGCGAAGTGCGAGCGACAACTCCCCGCCCGCTACGGCCCCGCGCCGGAGGTCCCCGTCGAAGAGCGCGGCAGCGGCAACCGGTTGCGGCACGTCCGCAACTTCGCCTCTGCTGACGCCTTCGACTGCGACAAGCTCATCGCCGTCGAGGTCGTCACCCCCGGCGGCAACTGGTCCTCGTACCCGCCGCACAAGCACGACGAGCACCGGCCGGGCGTGGAGGCGGAGCTGGAGGAGATCTACTACTTCGAGATCGACGGCCCGAACGGTTTCGGCTATCAGCGCGTATCCCCTTCCCGTGAGGGCGGATCGGACGTCCTCGCGGAGGTCCGCTCCGGTGATGCCGTCCTCGTCCCCGACGGATGGCACGGCCCGTCGATCGCCCAGCCCGACCACGACATGTACTACCTGAACGTCATGGCGGGCCCGGGCGAGACACGTGAGTGGCGGATCTGCTTCCATCCGGAACACACGGAGGGTTACCGATGACGTCCTCAACGACGAGGCTCACGGTCGCGCAGGCACTCGTCCGCTTCCTGTCGGCCCAGTACACCGAGCGCGACGGCGTCCGGCAGCGGCTGATCGGTGCCACCTGGGGCATCTTCGGCCACGGCAACGTGGCGGGGATCGGCCAGGCGCTCGTCGAGTACGCCGACGAGATGCCGTTCCACCAGGGCCGCAACGAACAGGCCATGGTGCATGCGGCGGTCGGTTACGCGAGGCAGTCGGGCCGCCTGTCCACCCACGCGGTGACGACCTCCATCGGTCCGGGCGCCACCAACCTCGTCACGGGCGCCGCCCTCGCGACCGTCAACCACCTCCCGGTGCTGCTCCTGCCCGGCGACGTCTTCGCCACCCGCCCCGCCGACCCGGTGCTCCAGCAGCTCGAGGTCCCGTACGCCGGTGATGTGTCGGTCAACGACAGCCTGCGCCCGGTGTCGAAGTACTTCGACCGCATCACCCGGCCGGAGGCCCTGATCCCATCCGCCCTGAACGCCATGCGCGTGCTGACCGACCCCGTCGAGACCGGCGCCGTGACCCTGGCCCTTCCGCAGGACGTCCAGGCGGAGGCCTTCGACTGGCCGGAGGAGTTCTTCGCCGAGCGCACGTGGGTCGTACGGCGTCCGGGTGCCGACCCGGCCGAACTCGCCGAGGCCGTACGGGCGATCAGGTCCGCGCGCAGGCCGCTCGTCATCGCGGGCGGCGGCGTCCACCACAGCCGTGCCGAGGAGGCCCTCGCCGAGTTCGCCGGGGCCGCCGGCATCCCGGTCGCTTCCACCCAGGCCGGCAAGGGCTCCCTGCGCCACGACCACCCGCAGGACGTCGGCGGCATCGGCCACACGGGCACGGCGACCGCGAACGAGCTCGCCCGCACCGCCGACCTGGTGATCGGCGTGGGGACCAGGTACACCGACTTCACCACGGCCTCCGGCACCCTGTTCACCGGCGGGGGCGTGCGCTTCCTCAACCTCAACATCGCGTCCTTCGACGGCCACAAGCTGGCCGGTCTGCCCCTGATCGCGGACGCCCGCAGCGGCCTCCAGGAGCTCACCGCGGCCCTCGACCTGCATGCGTACGAGGTCGCGGCCTCCTACGTCACCGAGTACACCGAGGACAAGGAGCGCTGGGAACAGCGCGTCGACGCCTGCTACGAGGCCGACGAGCCGGACGTACGCCCCACGCAGCCGCAGGTCCTCGGCGCCCTGGACGCGCTGGTGGACGAGTCCGACGTCATCATCAACGCGGCCGGCTCCCTCCCCGGCGACCTGCACAAACTGTGGCGGGCGCGCTCGCGGGACCAGTACCACCTGGAGTACGGCTACTCCTGCATGGGCTACGAGATACCGGCCGCGATCGGTGTGAAGCTGGCCGCACCGGACCGGCCCGTGTGGGCGCTGGTCGGCGACGGCACGTATCTGATGATGCCGACGGAGATCGTGACCGCCGTGCAGGAGGGCATCGCGATCAAGGTCCTGCTGATCCAGAACCATGGCTACGCGTCCATCGGCGGCCTGTCCGAGTCGGTGGGCGGCGAGCGGTTCGGCACCGCCTACCGCTTCCGGTCCGACGACGGTACGTACACGGGGGCGCCGCTGCCCGTGGATCTCGCCGCCAACGCCGCCAGCCTGGGTATGCGGGTGCTGCGCGCGAAGACCGTGGCGGACCTGCGGACGGCGCTCGCCGAGGCGCGCGCCGCCGACACACCCACATGTGTCTACGTCGAGACCGAAACGGCCGACACTGTGTCGGGCCCGCCGCCGGCGCAGGCCTGGTGGGATGTACCTGTGGCCGAGACCGCGACCCGACCGTCGGCGGTGAAGGCCCGCGAGCTGTACGAACGGCACGTCTCGACCCGACGCCGCCATCTGTGAAGGAGAAACCGGGCATGACGAAGATCGTCAACCACTGGATCGGCGGCAAGACCGTCGAAGGCGCGTCGGGCACGTACGGGCCGGTCACCGACCCTGCCACCGGCGCGGTCACCACGAAGGTCGCCTTCGCCTCGGTCGACGAGGTCGACGCGGCGGTCGCCGCCGCGAAGGACGCCTTCGCCACCTGGGGCACCTCCTCGCTCGCGAAGCGGACCTCGATCCTGTTCAGGTTCCGGGCGCTGCTGGAGGCGAACCGGGACGCGATCGCCGAGCTGATCACCGCCGAGCACGGCAAGGTGCACAGTGACGCGCTGGGCGAGGTCGCTCGCGGCCTGGAGATCGTCGACCTGGCGTGCGGGATCACCGTGCAGCTGAAGGGCGAGCTGTCGACCGAGGTGGCCAGCCGCGTGGACGTCTCGTCCATCCGCCAGCCGCTCGGCGTCGTCGCGGGCATCACGCCGTTCAACTTCCCGGCGATGGTCCCGATGTGGATGTTCCCGATCGCCATCGCGACCGGCAACACCTTCGTCCTCAAGCCGTCCGAGAAGGACCCGTCGGCCTCCATCAAGCTGGCCGAGCTGCTCGCGGAGGCCGGTCTGCCGGACGGCGTCTTCAACGTCGTGCACGGCGACAAGGTGGCCGTCGACCGCCTCCTGGAGCACCCGGACGTCAAGGCGGTGTCGTTCGTCGGCTCCACACCCATCGCCCGCTACATCCACACCACCGCCGCCGCGAACCACAAGCGCGTGCAGGCCCTGGGCGGCGCCAAGAACCACATGCTGGTCCTGCCGGACGCCGACCTGGACGCGGCCGCCGACGCCGCCGTGTCGGCCGCCTACGGCTCCGCGGGCGAGCGCTGCATGGCCATCTCCGCGGTCGTCGCGGTCGGCACCATCGGCGACGAGCTGGTGGAGAAGATCCGCGAGCGCGCCGAGAAGATCAAGATCGGCCCCGGCAACGACCCCACCTCCGAGATGGGCCCGCTGATCACGAAGGTCCACCGCGACAAGGTGGCGTCCTACGTCACCGGCGCGGCGGCCGAGGGCGCCGAGGTCGTGCTCGACGGTACCGGCTACACCGTCGAGGGCTTCGAGGACGGCCACTGGATCGGCATCTCCCTCCTCGACAAGGTGCCCACCACCGCCAAGGCCTACCAGGACGAGATCTTCGGTCCGGTCCTGTGCGTCCTGCGCGTGGACACCTACGAGGAGGGCGTGGCCCTCATCAACGCCTCGCCGTTCGGCAACGGCACCGCGATCTTCACCCGGGACGGCGGCGCCGCCCGCCGCTTCCAGCTGGAGATCGAGGCCGGCATGGTCGGCGTGAACGTCCCGATCCCGGTCCCCGTCGGCTACCACAGCTTCGGCGGCTGGAAGGACTCCCTCTTCGGCGACCACCACATCTACGGCAACGACGGCACGCACTTCTACACCCGCGGCAAGGTCGTCACCACCCGCTGGCCCGACCCCGCCGACGCCCCCTCCGGCGTCGACCTGGGCTTCCCGCGCAACCACTGACGCAGGAGTCAGGGGCCGTCCGTATTGCGGACGGCCCCGTTTTTTTGTGCCTCGGGACTACGGTTCCCGCATGAGCGAAAGGCTGCGAATTCCCCGCTTGGTGTGCCGTATCCGCGATCAAAGGCCCATTTGATCTACGGATTTCGTAGGTAAACAGCTATTGACGCGCTGGTTTTCGTTGGGATTCCATCGGCGCAATCTGCTGCTCCTGGCGATCGGAACCGCGCATGACCGACACGCTCCGCCCCGTCGACACCGTCGTCGACGCGCCCCACGGCCCTCAGAAGCTCAAGCGCTCCATCGGCGTGGTGGGTGGAACCCTCCTCACCCTCTCCTGCGTGACCCCCGCCTCCACGCTCTTCGTGGTCGTCCCGGACCTGTTCGGCTCGCTCGGCACCGCCACCGCCCTGACGATCGCCATCGGCTCCCTGCTCTGTATCGCCGTGGCGTTCTGCTACTCGGAGCTGGGCACCCTGATCCCCAGCGCGGGTGGCGAGTACGCCATGGTCTCGACGATGGCCGGGCGGCTCGCGGGCTGGCTCGTCTTCGTCCTCTCCCTAATGGTCGTCATGATCGTCCCGCCGGTGATCGCGATGGGCACGGCGGACTACCTGGCACCGGTCGTGCACCTGGACCCGGCGGTCGCGGGCGCGGGAGTCATGCTCCTGGCGACGCTCGCCGGTCTGCTGGACCTGCGGGCCAACGCCTGGATCACCGGCATCTTCCTGGTCCTGGAGGTCATCGCGGCGGCCGTGGTGGCGGTCCTGGGCTTCGCACACAGCGAGCGGGGCGCCGGGAGCCTGGTCTCCCTGCAGGTGGCGGGCTCCGGCCGGCACACGGACACGGTGACGGCGATGATGGTGGTGTCAGGGCTGGCCATCGCCCTCTTCGTCACCCAGGGCTTCTCGACCGCCGTCTACCTCTCCGAGGAACTGGAGCACCCGCGCCGCAACGTCGCCCGCACGGTCCTGGCCACCCTCGCCATCTCGACGGTGATCATCCTGGTCCCGGTGGTCGCGATCACCATGGGCGCCCCGGACCTCTCCACGCTGACCGGCGGCGACATCAGCTCCATGGTCACCGCCTGGTCGAACTCCGCGGTCGGCACCTTCGTCAGCCTCTGCGTGGCCCTCGCGATCATCAACGCGGGCATCGTCATGGTCATCCAGAACTCCCGTGTCCTGTTCGCCTCGGCCCGCGACAAGGCCTGGCCGGAGCCCGTCAACCACCTCTTCGCCAAGCTCGGCCGCTTCGGCTCCCCCTGGGTCGCCACCCTCGCCGTCGGAGTCCCCGGCGCCCTGCTCTGCTTCGTGAACCTGGACACCCTGTACGGCGTCACGGGCGTCTCGGTGACGGGCATGTACCTCCTCGTGGCTGTAGCCGCCCTCCTCTCCCGCCGCGGCTCCCACAAACACACCCCGGCATGGCGCATGCCCCTGTGGCCCGCCATGCCGATCCTCCTGATCGCGGTCCTGGCCTACATCCTCACCCAGCAGGAGACGAGCTACCTGCTGTGGACGGGCGGCATCACGGCGGTGGCCACTCTCTACTGGGCCTTCTACCTGCGCCCGCGCCGCGAATCCCGGTGGCTCGTATCGCTTCCGGAGGACCAGCGGGCATAAGGGGCGCGGGGCGGTATCGATATGCGGCTCCGCGGCGTGGGCGCGACAAGCCACGACGAACCCGCACTCGGCCAACGACAGAAGCAACCGAGCCAGTAGCCGTACAGCACCTGCGGTACAGGCAGATCACCCCGTACTCCCACGGGCTACCCCCGGCTCACCCCCCGGTCTGCCCCAACTGTCAGAGACGCCCCGTACCGTTGAGACATGGATCTTCGACTGCCCCGCCTGCGAGGGCTGTTTCGGGGGCCCCGGAGGCTGCTCGCCGCCGGGGCCGCCGTCGTCGTACTCGCAGGCGCGGGAACGTGGACGGCCGTCGCCTCGGACGACAAGACCCCGGTGCACCGCACCGACCGCATCATGGCGATGGACGGGGTGCGGATCGACACCTCGTACTTCACGCCCGCCTCCACCGGCGGCCGCCACCCCGCCGTCCTGCTCGCCCACGGCTTCGGCGGCAGCAAGCAGGACGTCCGGCAGCAGGCGGAGGACCTGGCGAGAGACGGTTACGCGGTGCTGACCTGGTCGGCCCGCGGCTTCGGGAAGTCCACCGGCAAGATCGGACTGAACGACCCCAAGGGCGAGGTCGCCGACGTCTCCAAACTGATCGACTGGCTGGCGAAGCAGCCGCAGGTCCAGCTCGACAAGCCCGGCGACCCGCGCGTGGGTGTCGCGGGCGCCTCGTACGGCGGCGCGATCTCCCTGCTGGCAGCGGGGTACGACCACCGGGTGGACGCCATAGCCCCGGCGATCACCTACTGGAACCTGGCGGACGCCCTGTTCCCGAACGGCGTCTTCAAGAAGCTGTGGGCCGGCATCTTCATCAACTCCGGAGGCGGCTGCGGCAGGTTCCAGCCCGAGCTGTGCCGGATGTACGAGCGGGTCGCGGAGTCGGGCAAGCCGGACGCGCAGGCGCGTGAGCTGCTGGCCGCCCGCTCCCCGTCCGCCGTCGCCGACCGCATCGAGGTGCCGACGCTCCTGGTGCAGGGCCAGACGGACTCCCTCTTCCCGCTCGGCCAGGCGGACGCGGCGGCGAAGGCGATCCGTGCCAATGGCGCCCCGGTCGACGTCGACTGGATCGCCGGCGGGCACGACGGCGGCGACATGGAGACGAGCCGCGTCCAGGCACGCGTGCGTGCCTGGTTCGACCAGTACCTCAAGGGCGACAAGGGCACGGACACGGGCCCGGCCTTCCGCATCACCCGCACCGGAGGCGTCGACTCCACGGACGGCGCGGCCGTGCTGCGCGGAGCGACCGACGACACTTACCCGGGCCTGGAGAGCGGACAGCGCTCCGTGCGGCTGAGGGGCTCGCAGCAGAGCTTCGCCAACCCCGCGGGTGCCAGCCCGCCCGCCGTCTCCGCCCTGCCCGGCCTCGGCGGCGCCGGCGGCCTCGCCCAGCTGTCCTCGCTCGGCGTCGGGGTGTCACTGGACTTCCCCGGGCAGTACGCGCAATTCGAGTCGGCACCGGTGAGCAGCGGCCTGCGCATCACCGGATCGCCCACCGTCACCGTCCACGTCAGGTCGACGAGCGACGACGCCGTGGTGTTCGGAAAGGTGTACGACGTCGGTCCCGGCGGCGGCGCACCCGTGCTGCCCTCGCAACTGGTGAGCCCCGTCCGCGTCGAGGGCGCCAAGGCCGGCAAGGACGTGACGATCACGCTCCCCGCCGTCGACCACGAGGTCGAGCAGGGCCACCGGCTGCGCCTGGTCCTCGCCTCCACCGACCTCGGCTACGCCTCCCCGACCGCCCCGGCGACGTACACCGTCTCCCTCAAGGGCGACCTGAAGGTGCCGACGGCACCCGGCGTGACGACCGCGGCCGCCCCGCTGCCGTCCTGGGTGTGGTGGCTCCCGCTGGTCGGCGCGATGCTCGCCCTGGCCCTGCTGCTGACCGGCCGCCGTCGCACGATCGCGCCGGCCCCGGCTCCCGAACTGGCGGACGTCCCGCTCCAGATCACGGACCTGAGCAAGCGGTACGCCAAGTCGGCGGACCGCTATGCGGTACGGGACCTGTCCTTCCGGGTGGAGAAGGGCCAGGTGCTCGGCCTCCTCGGTCCCAACGGCGCGGGCAAGACCACAACCCTGCGCATGCTGATGGGCCTGATCAGGCCGGACGGCGGCGAGATCCGCGTCTTCGGCCAGGCGATCCGCCCCGGCGCCCCGGTCCTGTCCCGGGTCGGCGCGTTCGTGGAGGGCGCGGGCTTCCTCCCGCACCTGTCCGGCCGCGAGAACCTGGAGCTGTACTGGCAGGCGACGGGCCGCCCGCCCGAGGACGCCCACCTGGACGAGGCCCTGGAGATCGCGGGCCTCGGGGACGCGCTGGCCCGCGCGGTCCGCACCTACTCCCAGGGCATGCGCCAGCGCCTGGCCATCGCCCAGGCCATGCTGGGCCTCCCGGACCTGCTCATCCTCGACGAACCCACCAACGGCCTGGACCCGCCCCAGATCCGCGAGATGCGAGAGGTGCTGATCCGCTACGCGGCCGCCGGCCGCACGGTGATCGTCTCCAGCCACCTCCTGGCAGAAGTCGAACAGTCCTGCACCCACCTGGTCGTCATGGACCGCGGCCGCCTGATCCAGGCAGGCCCGGTGTCCGACATCATCGGCTCAGGCGACACCCTCCTGGTAGGCCTGGCCTCCGACATCCCGGACCCGCTGCTGGAAAAGGTGGCGGCCCTACCGGGCGTCGAGTCAGCGGTACGGACGGATGGAGGCCTCCTGGTACGGCTAGCGCCCCATAGGGGCGCGGGGCTGCATACATCAGCGGCTCCGCCGCGGGGCGCGACCAGCCACGACGGCGCCGGAGACGAACGACGGCAAATCGCGGCACTCACCGAACCACCCCCAGCCGCCCGCACGGGCACGGGCACCGCCGCCGACCTCCTGGTAGAGCTGGTGCGCCTGGAAGTCCCGGTGGCTTCCCTCGGCCCCCACCGCCGCCTCGAGGATGCGTTCCTCACCCTGATCGGAGGTTCCGCATGAGCCCGCTGGCCGAGCACACCGAGCCCCTCCACGCCGCCTCCGGTTACCGGGCCGCCCGCACCCTGCCCCTACGGGTCGAACTGGCCCGGCAGCTGAAGCGGCGCCGGACGCTGATCATGGCGGGGATCCTCGCCGCGCTGCCGTTCGTGCTGCTCATCGCGTTCGCGATCGGCGGCGACCCGAACGGTCGCAACGGCCAGGTGACGCTGATGGACACGGCCACCGCGTCGGGAGCCAACTTCGCCGCCGTCAATCTCTTCGTCTCCGCGGGCTTCCTGCTCGTCATCCCGGTCGCCCTGTTCTGCGGGGACACCGTGGCGTCCGAGGCGAGCTGGTCCTCCCTGCGCTATCTGCTCGCCGCACCGGTCCCACGGGCCCGCCTCCTGTGGTCCAAGCTCGTCGTCGGACTCGGCCTCAGCCTGGCCGCGATGATCCTGCTCCCGGTGGTGGCACTGGCCGTGGGCACGGCCGCCTACGGCTGGGGCCCGCTGCAGATCCCCACCGGCGGTGCGCTGGACTCGGGGACGGCGGCCCAGCGCCTGCTGGTGGTCGTGGCGTTCATCTTCGTGTCCCAACTGGTCACCGCGGGGCTGGCGTTCTGGCTCTCGACGAAGACGGACGCGCCCCTCGGCGCGGTCGGCGGCGCGGTCGGACTCACCATCGTCGGCAATGTCCTGGACGCCGTGACGGCTCTCGGCCACTGGCGTGACTTCCTGCCCGCGCACTGGCAGTTCGCCTGGGCGGACGCCGTCCAGCCGCATCCCGAGTGGTCCGGCATGATCCAGGGCACGGCGATTTCCATAACGTACGCGCTCGTGCTGTTCGCCCTGGCCTTCCGGGGTTTCGCCCGCAAGGACGTGGTGTCCTAGGTCAACGGAGGATCACCCACCGGTCTCGACCGGCCATGATCGTGGCCGTCTTGAGATTCATCCGCAACACCCCGTGCCGCACATTCCGACCCCCTGCACCGTCACAGTCACAGACGTCGGCGTCAACACACCAAGGGGGCACGGAAGATGGAGCGGTACCGCACACCACGCCCGGGCACGCCACACCGCCGCACCCGACGGCTGCGCGCAGCTCTTCTCGCCCTCACGGCGACGAGCGGCCTGCTGCTCACGGCCTGCAGTGCGGGCGGCTCCGACAGCAGCAACAAGGCCTCGGACGGCTCGCACGGGACGGGCTTTCCGGCCCCTGCCGGCCCGACGGCCGGCGAGCAGCAAGGCGAGGACAGGTTCGCCGGCCCGTCCCCGACCCCGGACGACCACCTCTCCACGTTCGCCCTGGACGTCGACACGGCGTCCTACGGCTACGCCCGCCGCACCCTCGCCGCGGGACAGCGCCCCGATCCCTCGACCATCCGCCCGGAGGAGTTCGTCAACAGCTTCCGCCAGGACTACGAACGCCCCGACGGCAACGGCTTCACGGTCACCGTCGACGGCGCCCGCACCGACGAGAAGAACTGGTCCCTGGTCCGCGTCGGCCTCGCCACCCGCCCGGCCGCTGACGGTGGTGAACGACCGCCCGCAGCCCTCACCTTCGTCATCGACATCTCCGGCTCCATGTCCGAGCCCGGCCGGCTCGACCTCGCGCAGAAGTCCCTGGACACGATGACGGACCGGCTGCGCGACGACGACTCGGTCGCCCTCGTCACTTTCAGCGAGAAGGCCGAGCAGGTCCTGCCGATGACCCGGCTCGGCGGCCACCGCGGCGAGATCCACCACGCGATCGACGGCCTGGAGCCCACCTACTCCACCAACCTCGGCGCGGGCGTCGAGACCGGCTACGCCACCGCCGTCGAGGGCCGCCGCGAGAACGCCACCAACCGCGTCGTCCTCATCTCCGACGGCCTCGCCAACGACGGCGACACCGACCCGGACTCGATCCTGAACCGCATCTCCTCGGCCCGCCGCGAGTACGGCATCACCCTCTTCGGCGTCGGCGTCGGCAGCGACTACGGCGACGCCCTCATGGAACGCCTCGCGGACAAGGGCGACGGCCACACCGTGTATGTCTCGGGGGAGGGCGAGGCCCGCAAGGTCTTCTGCGACCAGCTCCCGCAGAACATCGACCTGACCGCCCGCGACGCCAAGGCCCAGGTCGCCTTCGACCCCGCGACGGTCGCCGAGTTCCGCCTCGTCGGCTACGAGGACCGCCGGGTCGCCGACGACGACTTCCGCAACGACCGCGTAGACGGCGGCGAGGTCGGCCCCGGCCACACCGTCACCGCCCTCTACGCCGTCCGCACCAGGCCGGGCGCCGACGGCCACCTCGCCACGGCGACCGTCCGCTGGCTCGACCCCGACACCCGAGACCCGCACGAGAAGTCCGGCGAACTGGAGACCGGCGCCTTGAGCGACTCCCTCGGGAAGGCAAGCCCGCGCTTCCAGGTCACCGCCGTGGCCGCCTACTTCGCCGACGCCCTCCGCCAGGGCGACGACCGCTGGCGCTCCCTGCCCGGCGACCCCGGCCTCGGCGAACTCCACGACCGCGCCGAGCAGTTGGCGAAGAAGACGGAGGACAAGGACGTACAGCGGCTCGCCGACGCGATAGACCAGGCCGACCGCAGTCAGGGCTAGAACGTCAGTCCACTCACCGCCGCCCCATTGACCTTTCCTTACCTGCGAGTAAGTTGACCTCCCAGTCAGAGCCGACCGGGAGCCGTCATGGGCGTACGCAAGGACCTGAAGAGGGCAAAACGGCGCACCGACCTCGCGTCCCGCACCAGGGTCGAGGTCGTCAGGGACGAGGACGGAGTCGTGCGCGAGGCCCGCACCCCCGCCCTCGCCCCGCCCCCGACCGCCGGCAGCACCGCCGACCTCCCCTTCACCAACGCGGCCGAGGCGCCCGACGCCGTGGTGCTGCGCCGGAAGCACGACGACGGCACCTGGCAGCCGGTGACCGCGGACGCCTTCGCCCGCGAAGTCACCGCCGTGGCCAAGGGGTTGATCGCCGCCGGTCTCGAACCGGGCGGCCGGGTCGCCGTCATGTCCCGCACCCGCTACGAGTGGACGGTCCTGGACTTCGCGATCTGGGCGGCGGGCGGCCAGACCGTCCCCATCTACGCCACGTCCTCCGCCGAGCAGGTGGAGTGGATCGTCCGTGACTCGGACGCCCGCTTCGTCGTCACCGAGACCGCCGAGAACGCCGCCACGGTGACGACGGGCACGTCCCGGCACGAACGGCGGCCGCGCGTATGGCAGTTGGGCGAGGGTGCCATGACCGACCTGGTCACCCTCGGCCGCCACCTCCCCGACGAGGAGGTCGCCAAGCGCCGCGCCGCCCTCACCCCGGACACGACCGCGACGATCTGCTACACCTCCGGCACCACCGGCAAACCGAAGGGCTGCGTCCTCACCCACGCCAATCTGCACGCCGAGGCCGCCAACACGGTCGAACTGCTCCACCCGATCTTCAAGGAGGTCACCCGCCAGGTCGCCGCCACGCTCCTCTTCCTCCCGCTTGCCCACATCCTCGGCCGCACCCTCCAGATCGCCTGTCTGATGGCCCGCATCGAGATCGGCCACTGCCCGAGCATCAAGCCCGACGAACTGCGCCCGGCCCTCAAGGAGTTCCGCCCGACCTTCCTGGTCGGCGTCCCGTACCTCTTCGAGAAGATCCACGACACGGGCCGGGCGACCGCCGAGAAGATCGGCCGCGGCGCCTCCTTCGAGCGCGCGGACCGCATCGGCGTCCGCTTCGGACAGGCGTATCTGAACAAGTTCCTGGGGACGGGCAAGGGCCCGAGCCCCGCCCTCTACGCCGCCTGGGCCCTGTACGACCTGCTGGTCTACCGCCGCATCCGCAAGGAACTCGGCGGCCGTATGCGCTACGCCATCAGCGGCGGCTCCCCGCTCGACCGCAACCTCAACCTGTTCTTCTACGCCGCCGGAATCATCGTCTACGAGGGGTACGGCCTGACGGAGACGAGCGCCGCCGCCACGATCGTCCCGCCCCTGGGGCCCCGCCCGGGCACGGTCGGCGTCCCGGTCCCCGGCACCGCGGTGCGCATCGCCGACGACGGGGAGGTGCTCATCAAGGGGGGTGTGGTGTTCGGCGCGTACTGGAACAACCCGGCCGCCACCGACGCCGTACTGCGGGACGAGTGGTTCGCGACCGGTGATCTCGGCTCCCTCGACGAGGACGGATACCTCACCATCACCGGCCGCAAGAAGGACATCCTCGTCACCTCCGGCGGCAAGAACGTCTCCCCGGCCGTCCTGGAGGACCGGCTGCGCAGCCGGTCGCCGATCGGCCAGTGCATCGTCGTCGGCGACAACCGTCCCTTCGTCGCCGCCCTGATCACCCTCGACCCCGAGTCCGTCGCCCACTGGCTGACGGTCCGCAGGCTGCCGGCGGACACGCCGATGTCGGAGGTCGTCCGGGATCCGCGGATGCGCGCCGACGTCCAGAAGGCCGTGGACTACGCCAACGAGGCCGTCTCCCGCGCCGAGTCGATCCGTTCCTTCGCCCTGGTCGAGGGTGAGTTCACCGAGGACAACGGAATGCTCACCCCGTCGTTGAAGATCAAGCGGCACGCCGTGACGGTGGCGTACGCGGAGCAGATCGAGGCGCTGTACGGCGGCTGACGGCCCGACCGGGTCACTCATGCGGGTGATCCCTGTCCGATCGCCGGACTCAAGTGGTGCGATTAAGTGATATATGACTGTGTGTCATTAATGTGCGGAATTGCGGCAAAGGAGGATGAATGACCCCTCATCGCCGCCGGTCCGCCCACAGGCGGCTGGCGATCATCACTGCAGCGGCGATCGTGTCGGCAGCTCTCGCCTGGGGCCCGGCCTCCCCGGCCGATGCCGCACGGCATCCCGGCCGGCCCGGCCCGCCTCCGAACGACGCGCGCGCCTACTCGGTGGCGGACGTGCGACGCGCCGCGTTCGGCGCCTTCCTCGACTCCGAGCCCGAAGGGCTGGTCCGCCTGCGGGAGTTCAGCGGCTGGCTGGGCGGCACCGAACTGCGCGTGGGACACACCTATCTGCCGGGCGACGTGTGGGAGAACATCGAGGGCGGCTACCACTTCCTCGACAGCTGGGCCAAGTGGCGCCTCGACAAGCCCGACCGGCTGCTCGTCCTCAACGTCCCGCTGATGGAGCACAACGAGGCACAGGTCTCCGACATCGCCGTCGCCCGGCTGCTGCGGCGCGCCGCGGCAGGCGAGTTCGACGAGCACTTCCAGCGGCTGGCGCAGCGCCTGGTGACCCTGGGCGCGACGGACACGGTCCTGGTGCTCGGCTGGGAGATGAACGGCACCACGTACACCCACCGCTGCGGCCCCGATCCGGAGGACTGGATCCGCTACTGGCGGCGCATCGTCACCGTCATGCGCTCGATTCCCGGCCAGAAGTTCAGGTTCGACTTCGCCCCGAACCGGGGTGCGGATTCGATTCCGTGGCCGAAGTGCTATCCCGGCGACGACTTCGTCGACATCGTCGGCATGGACTCCTACGACCAGCCGCGTGGCATGTCGTTCGACGAGGAGGTCTCGGAGCCCTACGGCCTGCAGTTCCACGTGGACTTCGCGCGGCAGCACCACAAGCCGATCTCGTACCCGGAGTGGGGTCTGTACCGCAACGGCGACGACGTCACCTACATGCTGCGCATGCTCGCCTGGATGGACGAGCACAAGCCGCTGTACAACACGATCACCGACTACTGCCCGCACGGCGTGTGGCTGTGCACCGAGAATCCCCGGGCCGCCGCCACCTACCGTGCGGTGCTGGCCAGCTCCGTCCTGCCGGAGCCGACGCCGCTGCCCGTCGTGCCCGTCCCGCCCGTGCCCGTGGTCCCCGTGCCACCCGAGCCGCCCGCGCCACCGGAGCCGACACCGGTGCCGTTGCCGACGCCGGTGCCCACGCCCCCGCCACCGGCAGTTCCCGAGCCCCCGGCGCCGGCGGCGCCGACGCCGCCGGTGCCCGCCGTGCCCACACCGCCCGTCACCCCGCAGGTACCGCCCGCCCCCTCGCCCTGAGTGCGCTGCTACCAGTGGTCCTTGGAGTCGGGGACCATGCGCCGGACCGACTTGGCCCCGTACCGGGCGGCGGCCGCGCAGAGGGTGGCCGCCAGCAGTGGCGCCGTGCGCCGCCCGGCCAGCAGGAAACGCTGGTTGTAGACCGTGTCGGGGCACCAGCGGTACTTGTGCGGCTCGTCGCCGCGCATCAGGCTCAGCACCCGGCCCTCCTCGGTGGGCGCCACATGCTCGGTGGACGCGCGCAGCAGCATCGTCGCCACGTCCACCTTCCGCTCCCGCAGCCCCGGGTGGAAGCCGTACATGTAGTCGCCGAGCAGCCGCCCCGACAGCAGATGCAGATTGACCGCCACCACCGCGCCCTCGAGGAGGAACTCCGTCACCGCGGCCTGCCCCGAGCGGGCCATCGGGACCACCGAACGCACCAGGTGCTCCAGGAACTGAGGCCGGGTGTGCTCCGGTGTCATCTTCTTGCCCTGCCACTGCAGTCGGTGCAGTTCCAGGAGCCGACGCAGCGCGGTCTCCGTCTCCTCGTGGCCGACGACCCGCCACTCGACGCCGAGCCGCCCGAGCTTGTTCACCTTGTTGCGCACCCGCTGGGCGCGCGTCGGCGGCAGCCGCTTGACCAGCTCGTTCATCGGTACGGCGGGCAGTTCCAGGCACGTGGAGTCGCGCAGCCTGCGGCGCGGACCGCGCCAGCGGCCGTAGACCTGCTCCACCGCGCTGCCCGGCCGCACCTCCCGGAAGTCGATCAGCGCGGTGCGGGCCGCCTCGGTCAGGGCGTCGGCCAGGGCCCGGCTGCCGGGCTCGGCCTCCTTCTCGTCGAGCAGCACGTCGCAGAAGTCGGAGATGGCGCCGCCGATGGGCACCAGCTTCGGCAGTGGGTGCCGGACCCGCATCAGCGGTGCGGCGGCCACCAGTTCACCGCCCCGCCGCACCAGGAACAGCCGCAGCCCGTCGGGTGTGCCGTACGAGAGCCACCAGGAGTGCAGCCAGGCGTGGCTCTGGAACGGTGTCGCCGACGGGCAGGCGTCGTGCAGTCGTCCCCATTCCCCGGCCAGCGCGGCGAACGTGCGCTCGTCGGTGCACAGTTCCACCGAGAGCGTATGGCCGGACGCGGTCATCCGAGGGTCCCGCGGGCGTCCGCGGCATGGGTCGGGGCGGGCACCGTCGGCTGGCCGGGGCTGTCGTCGTCCGCCTTGCGCCGCGGCCGTGTCATCAGGGCCAGCCCGCCCAGCAGACCACCGGCGCACGCACCCACCAGCGAGGTGAGCTTCCAGGACGCGGACGAGGGCTCGGCGGGCCGCATCGCGCGGGCGAGCGGCTCCAGCCGGATGCCGGTGCCGGCCTTGGTGTGGCCCGCCTGCGTGACCAATGCGCCGGACACGGCGTTGGCGATGTCCGCGGCCTGGGCGGGGCTCGACGAGGTCGCCGAGACCGAGACCATCGGTGCGTCCGGCGAGGTCGCGACCTGCACGCTCTTGCGCAGGAACGCGGCCGGAACACCCGCCTCGACCTGTGCGTCCCCGAGCACCGCGAGCTGCGGGGCCACCCGACCGTACGCCTGCGCGAAGCCGAGCGCGTCGGCGCAGTCGACATCGGAGCGGCCGCCGGCCGCCACAGCGACGACGGAGCTCGTCGCCGTGTACTGCGGCGGCTTCACCAGTCCGTACGTGCCGCCGGCCACGGCACCGAGCAGCGCGCCGGCCGGCAGCAGCCACCACGCGGGCATCCGCTGCACACGGGCGCGCTCACGGCGCGACAGGCGGGCACGCTGAACGGGGTTGTCGGTCATGGAGCACTCACTTCCAGGGTCGAGCCGGCCAGGGCGGCCGTGTAGACATCCATCAACTGCCGGGCGCTGCACGCGATGTCGTAGCGGCGTACGGCGTCCGGGACGCATCGCTCACCCGGTCCCGCCGCCCGCAGCCGCAGCAGCTCCCGTACGTACGCCCCGGTGGAGCCGGTGACGCGCCGCGCGCCGGGTGCCGCGTCCGGCGGCAGGTCCTCGACGGCGGGGCAGCTCGCGTACAGCACGGGCAGCCCGGCCGCCAGCGCCTCCACCACCGCCAGCCCGAAGGCCTCCTGCGTCGACGGCGAGACGAGCACATCCATCGCCGACAGCAGGTCGACCAGACCGGGCGCGTTGTCACGGGGGCCCGGCAGATACGGCCGCTCGCCCGCCAGCACCACCCGGTCCGCGACCCCCAGCGCCCGCGCGGTGCGCCGCAGCACCGTCTCCTCGGGCCCGCCGCCCACCAGCAGCAGCCGTACGTCACCGGGCAGCCGGGACAGGGCGCGCAGCAGCAGGTCGAAGCGTTTGCCCGGGGTGAGGCGGCCCACCCCGCCGACGACATAGGCGTCCTCGGGCAGCCCGTGGTGCAGCCGGGCCTCCTTGCGGGCGACCTCGTCGAAGCGGAACCGGGGCGCGTCGATGCCGTTCGGGATGACGTGGATGCGTGCCCCGGGCACGCCCCAGTGGCGCAGCCGCTCGGCCACCGTCGGCGAGACGGCGACCGTGGCGCGGCCAAGGCGCTCGCCGGCCAGGTACAGGCCACGGACACCCGCGGTCAGCGGCCGGCCCTCCAGCGCGGTGTCCCCGATCGAGTGCTCCGTGGCGACCACCGCCCGGACTCCCGCGAGCCGCGCGGCGATCCGGCCGTAGAGACAGGCCCGGTAGAGATGGGTGTGGACGAGGTCGTAGCCGCCGGTGCGGATCAGCCGGGTCAGGCGGGGCAGCGCACCGAGGTCGCGGTTGCCGCCCATGCCGAGGTGGACGACGCGGACGCCGTCGGCGGCCAGGCCCGCGGCGACCGGTCCGGGGTTGGTCAGGGTCACCACCTCGCACTGCACGGGAAGGTGCCGCAGCAACAGCCGCAGCTGTTGTTCCGCTCCGCCGACGCCGAGACCGGTGATGACATGCAGGGCCCTCACACGGCCTCCACGGAGCGGCCGAAGAACCGGGCCAGGCGTCGCTTCAGCTCCAGCCGTACGACGGTGTCGATCTCCCCGACATGGATCCGGGGCAGCGCGAAGTCGCCGCAGCCGTCCGGACCGGGGGTGATCGCGCAGGCGTAGCGGTAGCCGGCCAGGCGCACGGCGGCGGCGACGCGTTCGTCGAGATACCCGTACGGGTAGCAGAAGCCCTCCACGTCGGTGCCGGTGATCCCGGCGAGCAGATGGCGGCTGTCGCTGACCTCGGAGTGCAGCACCTCGTCCGTGGCCTTGGTCAGGTCGAGGTGGGTCAGGCCGTGCGAGGCGACCTCCATGCCCGCGGCCACCGCGCGGTGGATGCCGTCCACGTCGAGCAGCGGCTTGCGCGGTCCGAGCGGCTCCCAGGCGTTCTCGCCGCCGAGCCGGCCGGGCAGCACGAACACGGTCGCCGTGAAACCCCAGCGGCGCAGCACGGGCAGCGCGTCGCCGGTGAAGTCGGCGTATCCGTCGTCGAAGGTGAGTCCCACCAGGCCACGCTCGGTGCCGCGGGCGCGCGCCGCGAGCAGTTCGCGCATGCTCACCCCGCGCAGTCCGCGGCTCGACATCCAGGCGAACTGGCGGTCGAGACGGTCGGGGGTGACGGTGACGTTGTACGGGTCGTCCGGGCAGTCCGAGACCGAGTGGTACATGGCCACCCAGACGGCGGGACCCCGCTTGGACCGTCTTCTCGCGGACGATCTGGGATCCGGTTCGGCCTTGCGCGGTGCAGCGGAGACGTCAGCGACCATGACCCAGCTTTCGTGTGACGGAATGACGGAGTGACTGCGCGAGGGGAAGCAGAAGGGACCGGGCGTCCGCCGCGTCGAGGACCCAGGCCAGCAGCAGGAAGACGACGGTCACGCAGACGCAGCAGGCGGTGACGGCCGCCGCGGGCGAGGTGAACAGCCCGGCGACCACCAGACCGGCGACGGTGGCGAGCGCGGCCGCGCACACCGGCCGGACCAGTTCGGCGACGACCCGCCGCACCCGCACCGGCACGTTGCGCGGCCCCAGGCCGTGCAGCATGAGCAGCGCGGTGAGGGTGATGCCGGTCGCGTTGGCCGCGGCGATGCCGCAGGCGCCCCAGGGACGCACGGCCAAGGCGCCGATGACGACGGTGGCGAACGCGCCTACGCCCATCGCGCCCAGCGGGAACCAGGTGGTGCGGCCGGCCGCGAAGTACGACCGCACGAGCGCCCCGACCAGGGTCTGCCCGAGCAGCCCGGCCGCGTACACCCGCATCACGGCGGCGGTCGCGGCAGTGTCCTGGGCGGTGAACGCCCCACGCTGGAAGAGCAGTTGGACGATCTGCGGCGCGCACGCCACGACCACCGCGGCGCCGAGCAGGACGAGACAGGCCATCAGCAGCACGTCCCGCTCGACCCGGTCCCGGGCCCGCCGCGTGTCGCCCTCGGCGATGGCCTGCGCCACCACCGGGAAGGTGACGATGCACACCATCATCGACAGTGACATCGGCAACTGGGCGACCTTCTGGGCGTAGTTGAGGTGCGAGATGGCGCCCGCGGGCAGCGCGGACGCGAAGTGCCGCTCGATGAGGACCTGCGACTGCCGGCACAGCGCGAACAGCAGAACCGCGCAGACCAGGCCCGGCGCGAGCGGCCGCCCGCCGTCGTCCTCGTACCCGCAGTCGTTGCGGCCGGACCGCCCGGCGAGCCGCCGCACCAGCGACGGAGTCTGTACGGCGACCATCAGGCACCCGCCGAGCGCGACCCCGAGGGCGGCGGACCGCACGCCCCAGTGCACTCCGAGGACGAACATCGTGGAGATGATCGCGACGTTGTACGCGATGTAGATCGCACCGGGCGCGAGATACGAACGGTGGGCCCGCAGCGCGGCACTGCAGTACCCGGCGAGCCCGAAGCTCAGCACACAGGTCGCGGTCAGCCGCGTGCACGCGATCGCGAGCGACGGGTCCGGCAGGCCGGGCGCGAGGGCGTCCACCAGCAGGGGCGCCCCGGCCACGAGTGCGGCGGCCGTGGCGGCGAAGGCGAGGCACAGCCGCGGCAGCGAGGCGGCGACCAGGGCGCGCACCGGATCGGGAGTGCTGTTCCCGAGCGCCCGCCGGGCCAGCGCCACGCTGAACGCGGGCACCAGCACGAACGCCATGCCCTCCTCGATCAGCAGGGTCGCCGCCAGTTCGGGCACCGTCCAGGCCACCAGGAACGCGTCGGTCTCCGCACCGGCCCCGAAGAGATGCGCGAGCGCCTGGTCCCGCGCCAGCCCGAGCACCGCCCCGGCCATGGACAACGCGGCGGACAGCAGCGTCGCCCGGGCCAGAAAGCGGGCCGAGGGGGTGTCGGCCTGCCGTGTGGCGGCCGCGCTGGGGACCCCGTCCGCAGGGAGGGCGCCGTCCAGGTCGGCCGCGTCGGGAGCGCCCGCGGTCTTCGCGGGTCCGGGATTCACCGGGGGTCCGATTCAGTGGTAGGCGGTACGGCAGCGCCCCAAAGGGGCGCGGGGCTGTGCCCATTTGCGGCTCCGCCGCGGGGCGCGACCAGCCACGACGGCGCTGCAGACGACTGATGGCACGCCCACCACGCGGCGACCCCGAAGCACAGCCCCGTCAGCGTGGTGGACGGACCCCCGATGTCGGAGTACAGGAAGTTCACCAGCTGCCACAGCAGCAGCCCGCACGCGGCGAGCGCGCAGTCCCGCGCGTCCGCCGCCGCCCGCATCCGCCGCAGCGCGCACACCAGCAGGGCCAGCCAGCTGCCCGCGACGGTGACCAGGCCCAGCAGGCCCTGCTCGCTCAGGAGCAGCATGTACATGTTGTGCGGGGAGAGCAGCGGCTGGCGCCGGAAGGCCTGGCCGTCGCCCTCCGTGTCGCTGCCCGAGGACAGCGCGAGCGAGGCGTGCGAGTCCCGGTAGGCGGGAAACGCCTTCAGGCCGACGCCCCGCACCGGGTGCTCGTCCCACATGTCGATGGAGGCCGCCCACATGGTGTAGCGGTCCACGACCGACTGGTCCGGTGCGCCGGCCACCTGGGTGATGCTGGTCAGCCGCTCCTGCAGCGCCGAGCCGCCCACGCCGAACCCGCCCACCAGCACCACCGAGGCCGCGGCCGCCGCCGCGAACACCTTCACCGCCCGCCGCACCCCGGCCAGCAGCAGCTGCGCCCCGCAGGTCACGGCCGTGGCGATCCAGGAACCCCGGCTGAAGGACAGCGCGAGCGGCACGAGCAGCGCCAGCGCACAGACGGCGGCCGCGACCCGCTGCCGCCGCGCACCCGTCCCGAGCGCCAGACCGGTCAGCGACACCACTCCGGCCGCGACGACCGACGCCATCCCCATCACGTCGTGCGGCCCGAACGTGCCCACCGCCCGGATGTAGGCCCCCTGGTACGAGGCCCCGGTTCCGGTCAGGTACTGCTTCACCCCGACCGCCCCCTGCCACAGCGCGAGACCGGCCAGCCCCCAGAGCACCAGCCGGGCATCGCGCCGGTCGCGCAACAGCAGCACCATCGCGAGCGGGACGAACACGAACACCTGGAGATAGCGCGCGAGGCCGGTGACCGCGTCGCCGGGCGTCACCGCCCCGGTCGCGGAGACCGCGATCCCCACCACGGGCAGCCCGAGTACGACCGCCGCCGTCCGCGTCAGCGGGCGCTGCGCCCGTCGCAGGGTGCGTACCGCGGCCCACAGCAGGACCAGCCCGCAGGTCAGGTCGGCGGGCGTGGCGCCGCTGTCCGTCTCGGCTGGCAGCCCCATGAGGGCGATCACCGCCAGGAGGGGCAGTACGGGCGCGGCCCGCTGCAGCGCCGGCAGTGGCCACGCGAGCGGTACGGAGGCCGCCGAGGTAGTGCTCACCCGCGCTCAGCTCCCCGTCGGCCGTACGAACAGGGCCGCCGTACGCGCCAGGATGCAGATGTCCTGCCACAGCGACCAGTTGTCGATGTAGGCGTTGTCGAAGCGGCACCGGTCCTCGATGGAGGTGTCGCCGCGCAGCCCGTGGATCTGGGCGAGCCCGGTGATCCCGGTCGGCATCCGGTGACGCTCCCGGTAACCCGGGTAGGTCTGGCTGAACTTGGCGACGAAATAAGGCCGTTCGGGCCGCGGTCCGACCAGGCTCATGTCTCCGCGGCACACGTTCCACAGCTGCGGCAGCTCGTCCAGCGAGGTGCGGCGCAGGAACTGGCAGAAGCGGCTCATCTCCTGCTCGTTCGCCACGCTCCAGCGGGTCGCCGCCTCGTGCGCGCTGGCGGGCCGGTGGGTGCGGAACTTCAGCAGGGTGAACGGCCGCCCGTCCTTGCCGATGCGCTCCTGCCGGAACAGCACACCGGGCCCGTCCATGACCCGCAGCACCGCCGCGCACACCAGCAGCACCGGGCAGGCGAGCAGCAGCAGCGAGCCCGACAGCACCGCATCCAGCACCCGCTTGCCCACGCCGACCCGGCGCCGGCCGCGCCCCGGGCACAGCAGCCTGCGCGGGAAACCCGCCAGATGGCCGCCCGCCTCGCGGCGCCCGCCGAGGCCGTACGAGGGCGCGTCAGCGTCCAGCTCCCACACCACGCAGCCGTACGCGGCGAGATCCCGCAGCAGAGCGGTCTTCTCCACCCGGGTGGCCGCGCCCACGACGAGCACCGTCTCCACACCGTTCTGGATGACCGCCCGGCGCGCCGCCTGATCCGTGGTCAGCAGCGGCAGCTCATGGCCTTCACCGGGCCGGGCGAGGACGTCGAGGCCGTCGCCGACCACGCCCACCGGCCGCACCCCGCAGCCCGGCTGGCGCAGCAACGCGGCCGCCACCTTCCGGGCCACCGCGACGGGACCGACCACCAGCGCGGGATCGGGCAGGCGCCGCCGGGCCCGCCGCCCGTGCACCGCCGCGCGGCCCGCACAGGCCGCCGCGCACTGTACGGCGAACGCGCCGGCCAGTACGGCCGGCGGGAGCGGCCGCAGCGGCGAGAGCGCCCCGACGGCCCCCCAGCCGACGGCGATCCGTCCGCAGACGGCGGGCAGTTCGTCGAGCACCCCGCGCACCTGGGAGCTGTCGTACAGACGGGCCCGCCGGTTCAGCCCGATCACCCCCAGCACCAGCAGGGCGACGACCAGCGGATACCTCGGGGCCCCGGGCACGACCAGGACCCCCAGCAGGGCGGCGCCGCCGTCGACGAGCGGCAGCGTCCCCCTGAAGGCCCGCCGCGGCCGGCTCTCTCTGTGTCCGGCGGGCAGTCGACGTCCGGCTGCGGGGCCGCGCGGGGCGAGAACGGAGACGGCGTGCTCGGCCGCCCGCGGCTGCTGCCCCGTACGAGGGGGAACGGTACTTTCCGCAGTCATCTGGTGATGCACTTCCTGCTCTAGTTGGGTACGGCGACCGGCGCGACAACGACGCCGAGCAGTTCGCCGAGCAATTCGCGGTACACGTCGGTCACGGCGTCCGCCGTCTGCCGCAGGTCGTGGGCGGCGAGCACATGCCGGCGGCCCTGCGCTCCCAGCGCCGCGCGCAGCGGCTCGTCCCGCAGCAACGCGGTCAGCGCCCGCGCCAGCGCACCGGGGTCCTCGGGCGGCACCAGGCAGTACGGCAGCTGCTCGGACGGCAGGCTCTCGCGCGCCCCGTCCACGTCCGTGACCACGACCGGGCGGGCGCAGGCCATCGCCTCCAGCGGGGCGAGCGCCATGCCCTCCCAGCGGGACGGCAGGACCACGACGTCGGCTGCCCGGTACCAGGGGGCCGCGTCGGGCGCCGCACCCGCGAACAGCACCGATGCGGGCGCACGGGAGCGCAGCCGGTCCGCGTCAGGGCCCTCGCCGACCAGCGCCAACCGGGCCCCGGCCACCTGCCGTTCCACCTCGGGCCACGCCTGCAGCAGCACGTCCTGCCCCTTCTGGCGGCACAGCCGGCCCACGCACACCACGAGCGGCCCCGGCCCGGACCGGGAGACGTCCCCCTCCGGCCGGAACCTGAGCGTGTCGACACCGTTGGGGACCACCCGCCAGGGGGCGCTGATCCCGCACCGCTCCCCGGTCCGCCGCTCCGCCTCGCTGACGCACACGATCCGCGTCGCCCACCGCGCCCCCGACCGCTCCCAGCCCAGCGCCAGCCGCGCGACGACCCCCTCGGCGGCCTCGAACGACCAGGCGTGCGGCTGGAAGACGGTCGGGAGAGCGCCGCGTACGGCCAGCCGGGCTGCGAGTCCCGCCTTCGCGCTGTGCGCGTGCACCAGGTCCGGCCGCACCTCGCGCAGGATCCGCGCCAACCGCCGTACCTCACCCGGAAGTCGGCGCCCGGGCGAGCGGGTCGCGTCCCAGCGCAGCACTGTGCAGCCCGGCGCGCGCAGAGCGTCCGTCAGCGCGCCACGCTCCGGACAGGCCACGGTCACCCGCAGCCCGGCGGCGAGCTGAGCCGCCACCAGGTCCGCCACGACCCGCGCGACACCGCCCTCGACGGGCTGCGTGACATGCAGGATGTGCGGCACGCGTGGGGAAAAACGCATGGGAGAGGATGCCCTTCCGAACAAAAGAGTCCGAGCCGGGGCCAGGACGTGCGGCTCGTGCTTCTTGATATAAAAACCCGCACCCGTTCGAGAGCGTGAGGTTCGTTGTTCAACCGGCATCGCTGAAATCACGAGGTGAGCCACTCTAGCCGCTCACCCGTATTTATCTGCGGACCGGTCATCTGTGTCGGAATGGTGGCGTTTCAATGAGCTATTTGTCGCCCCGGATCACCCGTTTGGAGCCACGGCAACGGCAACAGGGTTTCCCGGAAGCCGCGCTCTCGTTAGGCCGCTCGAAGACGACTTACGAAAGAAAGGCACACGATGAAGACTCTGAAGGCTGCCGCCGTCGTAGCCGGTTCCCTCGCCCTTGCCGGGGTGGCTGTGCCCGCCGGCGCGAAGGACATGCCGGCCGGGGGACTCGTGGACAGCGGGAAGACGGTCGCGAGCGGTGTCCCCACGGCAGCCAAGGTGTCGACGGGTTTCGTGGGCGACAACGTCGGTCAGGTGGCGCAGAGCGTGAAGGACAGCGTGAAGGGCAGCATGAAGGAGGCGGGCATGAAGGGCCCCGTCGTCGGCGGCACCCTGCCCAACCCGGCCCTTCCCGCGACCGCCGCCGACGGCAAGCTGCTGGGCGGGCTCCCGGTCGGCAAGTAGCCGGCGGATCCACGACTCGGGTCGGCTCCGCATTCCTCGGAGTCGGCCCTTCGGCATATGCGTCCGCACTTCGCGCGCTGGGCCGAACGATGGATTCGGAGTGACCGCAGGCGACAGAACGCCGTTGTGCCCATTGGAATGACCCGCTGGAGCGCCTTTCCCTCCTTGTTGGCGCGCTCTTCGTCGGCCACCTCCTGATCGCGGGGCCTGTCTGCAGCAGCTGCAGACAGGCCCCGCGTGCGTGTATGGAGCGGGCGTGTACGGAGTCCGGAAAAGCTTGATAAAGAGAGCGGGAAAAGAAGAGCGGAAACAGGGTGAAGAGCAGGGAAACAGAGTGGGGAAAGCAGGGCACAAAAAAGCCGATGGCGGCCCGCCGGAGTTCCGGCGGACCGCCATCGAGTGAAGTGTGGCTCAGAAGAGCAGGCCACCCGCGTAGGCGGAGTTCTGCGACTGGTCGACGGCCGCCGTGTTGCACGCGGCGTAGTGCGAGTTCGGAGCCACGATGCCACCGAGGACGGCACCGTTGGACCACGGCGCGATGCAGCGCCCGTCGATCAGCGAGCCGTTGACGACGGCGATGCCCTGCTGGGGCTGGTTCACGACGATCGGGGACTGCGAGAAGCCGCTTCCGCCGGTGACGGTGGTGTTGGAGTCGTTGGCCGCGGCGGCGCCACCGGCCGCGAGCACGAAGCCCGCGGCGAGGGCGGTAATGACCGTAACCTTGTTACGCATAGGATGCGCCTTTCGGTGGGGCGGTTGGGATTTCCGTGCTCCGAATTGCTCGGAGCAGGTCAGAAGAGCAGCCCGCCCGCGTACGGGGCGTTCTGCGACTGGTCGATCTTCGCCGTGTTGCATGCGGCGTAGTGCGAGTTCGGGGCCGCGACGCCGCCGAGCACGGAACCGTTGGACCACGGCGCGACGCAACGGAGGTCGGCGACCGAGCCGTTGACGACGGCAACGCCCTGCTGGGGAGCGTTGACGACGACCGGGGACGACGAGAAGCCGCCACCACCCGAGACGTCGGTGCAGTCCTCGGCCGCGGCAGTGCCGGCCGCCGCGAGGACGAGGCCCGCGGCGAGGGCGGAAATGGCCGAAACCTTGTTACGCATGAGATGCGCCTTTCCGGGCTGTTTTGGGTGTTGCACCTGCTCCGAGTTACTCGGCGCAGGGGTCAGAAGAGCAGGCCACCCGCGTACGGGTTGTTCTGCGACTGGTCGACGGCCGCCGTGTTGCACGCCGCGTAGTGCGAGTTCGGGGCCGCGACGCCGCCGAGCACGGACCCGTTGGACCACGGGGCGATGCAACGGCCGTCAATGAGCGTCCCGTTGACTACCAGAACGCCCTGCTGGGGGGCGTTCACGACGACCGGCGACTCGGCAAAGCCGCTGCCGCCCTTGACGGTGGTGTTGGTGTCGTTGGCCGAGGCGAGACCGACGCTGCTGACCATAGCGCCGAGGGTGAGGGCAGTGATGACCGCGAACTTCCTGGGCAACTTAGTTCCTTCCTCAATTCACGGTTGCGCACGCTTGCGTGTCAGGAAACCTTGATATGCGCGTATAAGTCACGGGACGGGCGCCTAAACAAGGTTTATTCCGTCGGATGGCGCAATGCCGCAGGTTCCTGGGGATCGGACCGGATTGGATCCGGAATCCGTGTGGCGTAAATGAACGACAATCCGAAGAGGGCGCGGGCGCCGACATGTGTCCGGCCCACCGGAGGGGAGAGGGCCGGTGGGCCGGACAAATGCTTCGTATGAGGGCTTTCGCCGGTACGGCCGGCTCCTACGGTTTCCGTCTTGTCACTTGCTGAGCAGGTTCCCCAGACCCGCGGAGGTCGGGGCCTGCAGCGGGTGGACCTGAACGACGCCGTTTCCGGCCGGGTTCTTGACCGGAATCGTGGGCTTCTTGGACGCGTTCGGGTCCATGCCGTCGAGGTAGACGCCCGAGACGCCCGGGGTCTTCTGCTTGTCGAAGGCGCTGCCGTTGGCGAGCTTGCCGTTGCGGGCCAGCCGCGACACGACGTCGGCCGCGGGCACCACCGCCGGGGTCACCTTGGTCGGGGACATGAGACCGAGCAGGCCGCCCGACGCGGCCGGTGCGGCCGGCGGGGTGGCGGCCGACGCCGCGACGGCGGACCCACCCACGAGGCCCGCGCCGATGGCCAACGCCGCAGTGGTGAAAATTGCCTTCTTCATGATTCACCTCGGTTGAAAGTTACCTCTGATCCGACGGCTGGAGAACATAGCAGTCCATGCCCTCCGTAAAAGCGATGCGTTACTCCATACGCATGAAAGTCGCAGGGGTGAACAATGCTTTGCTTACGGTGTCGTCAAAGGGATTCACATGGTCGGTGAATCAATTGATCGTATGGTGGGTCCGGTTTCGACCGGATGGGTAGTGTGAAAGAGGAATTCCAGTGGTCCTGTCGCTGCTTCGGCCGGGGCGGCCGCTTCGCGGCCCTACCCTCACCGCCATGACCGCCGACAGCGCCCAGCCCACGCCGACCGCGTCCCCTGCCCTCGCCACCGGCAGGTCGCTCATCTGGTCGGAGGAGTTCGACGCCCCCCTCGCCTGGGGGACCAAATGGGTCGGCGACAGAACCAGCGCCTACCGCTACGGCAACCACAATCCGGACGACAACAAGCTGGACTGGCTCAGCCCCGGCTGTGTGACCGTCTCCGAAGGCGTGGCCACCTTCACCGCCACCCCGGCCGGCCACACCCTCGAGAACGGCCTGCAGGCCTGGCACACCGGACTGCTGACCACCGAGTACTCCGCCGAGGGCTTCCAGGTGCGCACCGGTGACTACGCCGAGACCCGGGTCAGACTGCCCTCCGGGACCGGCGCCTGGCCGGCGCTGTGGACCTGGAAGGACGGCGGGCACGAGATCGACACCTTCGAGTACCACCCCGACAACCCGCACCTGCTGGAACTGTCCAACCACGTCAACCACGCCGACGCCTGCCACACGGATGCCTCCGCGATCGCCCCGGACGAGTGGGTGACCATCGGCAGCCGGTACGGCAAGCACTCCGTCGACTGGTACGTCAACGGCGAGCGGGTCTTCCGCGACCGCACCGGAGTGGGCGCCGACTGGTCGGCGTATCTGATCCTCAATCTGTCGCTGAGCGCCGGCCAGTACCACCCGGCCCCCTCCGGTCCGGGCCCCCTCACCTTCGCCGTCGCCCACCTTCGCGTCTACCGCTGAGTGTTCTCGAAAGGAACCCCCATGCGTGCACTGCCCGCACGGCGTATCGCGTCCGTCGCTCTGAGCGCCGCCCTCCTGGTCGGCATCGCCGCCCCGGCCGCCGTCGCGGCCGGCTCCGCACGGGAACGCGCCCGCACGTCATCCCTCGGACCCGTCCCCGGGGCGGACGAACTGATCCCGCAGATCAAGAAGCTCGGCGACATCGGCGGTGTGCTCACTCCGGTCGCCCGACTGCTGAGCGCCGTACTGAAGGCCGACGGCGGCCAGTTGTCCGTCGTCGAGGCGCAGAAGCTCGGCGACGCCGTGAAGGACGCCATCGCCAAGGCCACCCCGCTGCGGACCAAGGCGGTCAAGGGGGACGCGCTGACCGCTCTGAAGAAGGCGGTCGACGCCCTGATCGTGGCCGCCACCTCCGGCGACGCCGAAAGGGTCCCCCCGGCCGTCAGCAGCATGGTGAGCGCCCTGGGCAAGGTCCTCGCCGCGGCGGCAACGGTCGGGTGAACCTCGCCCGGGCCCGTCGGTCATTCGGGTGAGAAGGCAGCGGGCCGTTCGGCAACCCGTCGATAAGGTCGCGCGATGACCTCAACCCCAACCGAGACGCGCCCCTTCCGCATGACCGACCTCGGCACCCTCGTCCTGCTGCCCTGGAGCGGCGCCGCCGCCGACGGGGGCGACCTGCCGTATCTGCTGGCCTACTCCCTCGGGGACGCCGAGGGCGGTCCGCAGGCGACGTCCGCCGCGGTCGAGGGGCTGCTGGCCGGCAACGGGCTGCGGGTCGGCGGGGGCCTCGTCGACGGCACCGCCGGGGCCCGGACCGCCGTCAGCCTGTTCCTCGAGGCCGGGCAGGCCTTCGTCACCATGCCGGAGCTGGGCGCCCGGTGCGCCGCTCCGCCCGAGTGGCTCGCGGCGGTCGCCGAACGCGGCTACGCCTATCTCGTGTTCACCACCCGCCCCTGGCCCGAGGGCAGGCCGGGCCGGCCGATCGAGCCCGCGGCGCTGGCCGCCTTCGCCGGCGCCGAGCAGACCCTGAGGGCCGCCGCGCATGTGCTCCTGCCGGCCCTCACTCCACGCTGAGCGCTGCGGCGGCCTGCCGATCCTGACCCGTTTGTGGGATTTATGGACGAGCTGACGTACCGGCTCCGCCGCCGTTCCGCGTGGGCACAGCATCGTATGAACGTACTGGTGTTGACCCTACGAGGGAGCGAGCCATGGTCGTCAGTGCCGGTGGAGTACCGAAGGGCGCCGAGCCGCCGGGCCGGCGGGCGATAAGGCGCCGGGTGCTCGCCTGCCTCGCCGCACTCGCGCTCACCCCCCTCGTCGCCGCCTCGCGCGCCCCGCGGCCCGCCGAAGGCACCGGGGAGGCAGCCGGGCCTGCCTTCGACGAGATCTACCGGGGCCGTCGCATCCGGGGTGCCCTGCTCCCCGCCCCGGGATGCGGCGCGGGCGGCCGTACGTGGCAGGTGACCGTGGACGGCCGCCCGCTGCATCTGATGCGCCGCTCCGACGGCAGCTGGCTGAGCATGGTCAACCACTACTGCTCGTACCGGACCCTGCTGGAGGCCACCCGGGCGGCCGTCGACGAGCTCGGCCCCGGGCAGCGGCTGCGCGACCTGGCGCCGGGCCTGCTCGGCGGAAGCCATCCGCACACGGGGGAGCGCCATGGTGTACGTGCGTAAGGACGTGAGCACGCTGACGCGCGAGGAGCGGCGGCGGTTCGTCAACGCGCTGCTCCAGATCAAATGGCGGGGGGAGTACGACGAGTTCGTGCGGGTGCACATCGCGTACTACCAGGCCGACGGCGAGACCGGCCTGCGTCCCGCCCACATGGGGCCCTCCTTCCTGCCCTGGCACCGCCGCTTCCTGCTGGACCTGGAGCGGGCGCTGCAACGGGTCGACCCGTCGGTGACGGTGCCGTACTGGGACTGGACGCGGGACCGTTCGACGACGTCCGTGCCCTGGAGCGACGACCTCCTCGGCGGCAACGGGCGCAGCTCCGACCATCAGGTCGTCACCGGGCCGTTCGCCCGTGCGCAGGGCTACTGGCGCCTCCGGGAGGGCATCATCGACGTCGACTTCCTCACCCGGGACCTGGGCCGGGCCGACGATCCCATCGAACTGCCGACCGAGGAGGAGCTCCAGGAGGCGCTCGCCGACCCGGTCTACGACACCTCACCCTGGGACTCCACCTGCGACGAGGGGTTCCGCAACAAGCTGGAGGGCTGGGGGACCGGACAGGACGGCGTCGCCTGGCGCAATCACAACCGCGTCCACCGCTGGGTCGGCGGGGCCATGCTCGGCGGCGCCTCCGTCAACGACCCCGTGTTCTGGCTGCACCACGCCTTCGTCGACCTGCAGTGGACCCGCTGGCAGCGACTGCACAGGAACGGCGCCCCGCGCTATCTGCCGGCCCAGCAGCCCGGCCCCCGCAGCGGCCAGCGCGGACGCATCGTCGCCCGGCACGAGCCGATGCCGCCGTGGGGGGTGACCCCGGACGAGATGGAGGACGTGAGCCGGATCTACCGGTACGCCTGACCGACCCCTCGGTTCAGCTCAGCCGGCGTACCGGTGCCCCGTCCAGGAAGGCCCGGATGTCCTCCACCGCCTCCCGGTAGTACGTCTCGTAGTTCGCCCGCGACACATAGCCGAGGTGCGGTGTGGCGAGCAGACGGGGAGCCGTGCGCATCGGGTGGTCGGCGGGGAGCGGCTCGATGTCGAAGACGTCGACGCCAGCGCCCGCGATCCGGCCCTCGTGCAGGGCGGCGAGCAGGGCGTCCTGGTCGACGATCGCGGCGCGGGAGGTGTTGATCAGATAGGCGGTGGGCTTGAGGAGGGCGAGTTCGGCGGGGCCGAGCAGGCCGCGGGTGCGCTCGCTCAGGGCCAGGTGCACGGAGACGTAGTCGCTGCTCGACAGCAACTCCTCCTTGGAGGCGGCGAGTTCGACGCCCACCTCGTCGGCGTACTCCTTGGTGAGGTTCTGGCTCCAGGCGCTGACGTGCATGCCGAAGGCGGTGCCGACCCGGGCGACCCGGCTGCCGATCTTGCCGAGGCCGAGCAGGCCCAGGCGGCGGCCGTGCAGGTCGGCGCCCACCGTCTGCTGCCAAGGGCCGCCGGAACGCAGGGAGTTGTTCTCCTCGACGAGGGAGCGGGCGAGGCCGAGGAGCAGCGCCCAGGTCAGTTCCACGGGCGGTGTCGAGGTGCTCGCCGTGCCGCACACGGTGACGCCGTGCGCCGCGGCGGCGGCGTGGTCGATGACGCTGTTGCGCATGCCGGAGGCGACGAGCAGCTTCAGCCTGGGCAGGCGGGCGAGCAGTGAGGCCGGGAAGGGAACGCGCTCGCGCAGGGTGACGACGATGTCGAAGTCATGCAGAGCGGAGGCGAGTGCGTCCTCGGTGTCGAAGTGTTCGGCGAAGCTGACGGCGTCCACCCGGTCGGCCACGGGCGACCAGTCGGCGAGCTCCGTCGCCACCTGCTGGAAGTCGTCGAGCACAGCACAGCGCAGCCGCACGGCGGGTCCCTTTCGTCGGCGGGGTCGGGTGGCAGGGCGTGATCAGTAATGGTCGCCCATGGGCGTATCAGCGAGCCACTTGGGCATGCGTGGACCGAGTACGCGTAGATCAAGAAGCCTTTAAAGATTGCGCAAGCCGAGAACCATTACACTCGCCACTCCATGCCGCAGGCGTCCATCCATCGGGGGAGATACATGCGGTTCGTGTGTGTACGGGCGATGCTCGTGACCGGCGTGCCGGCCGTGGCCGCGGCCGTGTTCCTGTTCCTCGGGTTCGGCGCGGGCGCGTTCGCCGGGCGGCCCTACGTCGGACAGGGGCTGATCACGGCGGGCCTGGTCGCCGGGGCGGTGGCCGCCGGGACGGCCGTCGGTGACGTCGCCTGGTTCCTGATGGCGGCCCGCGGCCGGTCCGAGCCGGACGACGCGGCGGCCGCCGGCGGCGAGACGGAGGTCAGGGCACAGCCGGACACCTAGACTGGACCGAGCGTGACAACCAGGGCGGGACGGGAGAGGACTGTGGCGGCAGACATCGGGGCCTTCGAGGATCCGTCCGCCGAGGTGCTGGCCGAGGCGGCCGCCGCCTTCGGACTGCTGGCCTCCTCGGCCCGGCTGCATCTCGTGTGGGCGCTGGCCCAGGGCGAGAGCGATGTCACCCACCTCGCAGACCGGGTGGGCGGGGCCTTGCCCGCGGTCAGCCAGCACCTGGCGAAGCTGAAGCTCGCGGGGCTCGTGCGGTCCCGCCGGGAGGGGCGGCGGCAGATCTACTACGTCGACGATCCCGACGTCGTCACCGTGGTCCGGGTGATGGTGGGACAGCTGGCCGCGCGCGCCGACGGGTCGTCCGCGCCCGTGCGCGCGCTGCGCGGGGCCGGTGGCTGACAGCAGCGCGGCCCCGGAACCCGACCCCGGGGCGTTCGATTCCGCGGGAGGGCCGGGACCGGTCGCCGATGCGGGGCAGGCCCCTTCGACCCTGCTGCAGACGCTGCGTCGCCTGGACAGCGGGCCGCGCGGGCTGACGGAGGCGCAGGCCGAGGAGCGGCAGGCCCGCTTCGGGGCCAACACGCTGCCGACGCACCGGGAAGACTCCTGGCCGCGCGCGGTGCTGCGCAGTCTGCGCGATCCGTTCACCGCCGTGCTGCTGTGCCTCGGGCTGGTGTCGGCGGCCGTCGCCTCCTGGGGCACCGCCTGTGTGATCCTCCTCCTGGTCGCCGTGAGCTGTGTGCTGCGCGCCTCGGGGGAGCACCGGGCCGGCCGGTCGATGGCCGCACTGCGCGGCCTGGTCGCCACCACCGCCACCGTCCTGCGCCGCGCCGGGGAGGATCTGCCGCCGGACGCACGGGAGATCCCGGTGGACGAGCTGGTGCCGGGCGATGTGATCCGGCTCGGCCCCGGCGACCTGGTCCCCGCCGATGTGCGGCTGCTGCGGGCGCAGGGCCTGACCGTGCATCAGGCCGTGCTCACGGGCGAGTCGGCCCCCGTGGCGAAGGATGCCGCCGATGGGCCGGGCGCGGCGGGCGGTGGTCTGTTCGGCCGGCCCGAGCTCTGCTTCCAGGGCAGCAGTGTCGCGTCCGGCAGTGCCACCGCGGTCGTCGTGGCGACCGGCGCGCGGACCCGGTTCGCTGCGGCGCACGGCCGGGGCGAGGCCCGGCCCGAGGCCAGCGCCTTCGACCGGTCCGTGCACGGCATCTCCTGGATCCTCATCCGGTTCATGCTGCTGACCCCGCCGCTGGTCCTGATGGCCAATGCGGCGCTGCGGGACCGCGGTCTGGAGACGCTGCCGTACGCGGTGGCGGTGGCGGTCGGGCTGACGCCGGAGATGCTGCCGGTCATCGTCACCATGTGCCTGGCGCGCGGCGCCTCACTGCTGGCCCGCAGTCACGGGGTGATCGTCAAGCGGCTGCCCGCGCTGCACGACCTCGGCGCCGTCGACGTGCTGTGCCTCGACAAGACCGGCACGCTCACCCAGGACTGGCCGGTCCTGTACCAGGCCCTCGGTCCGGACGGCCGGGACGACCCCGAGGTGCTGCGCTGGGCCGCGGTGAACGCCTGGTGGACCCTGCAGCTCGCCGACCTGCCCGCCCCGGACGCCCTCGACGACGCGGTCCTGGACGCGGCCGACGAGGACGAGGTCATGGCGTACGACGGGGTGGCCGCCCTTCCGTTCGATCCGCTGCGACGCCTGGCGACCGCCGTCGTCCGCACGCCGGGACGGCTGGGCACGCACACCCTGGTCGTCAAGGGGGCCGCCGAGGCCGTCCTGGAGCGCTGCGCACTGGAGGACGACGAGCGCGGGGAACTGCTCGCGCTCGCGGCCCGGCACGCGGACGACGGGCTGCGGGTGCTGGCCGTCGCCACCGCGCAGAGTCCCGCCCGGACCCGCGCGTACACGGCCGCCGACGAACGCGGCCTGGACTTCCGGGGCTTCGTCACCTTCACGGACGCGCTCGCCCCCACCGCCGCCGAAGCGCTGGAGGTCCTCGCCGAACGGGGGGTCGCTGTGAGGATCCTCACCGGCGACCACCCCGGCACCGCCGTCCGCGCCTGCCGCGACCTGGGGCTCGCCGTACCGCCGGACGGTGTCCTCACCGCCGACGGCATCGACCGTCTCACCGAGGCCGAACTCGCCGCGGCCGCCGCCCGCACCGTCGTCCTCGCCCGCTGCACCCCCGAGCACAAGGCCCGCTTCGCCGCCGCCCTGCGGGCCGGCGGGCACACCGTCGGCTACCTCGGCGACGGGGTCAACGACCTGCCTGCGCTGCGCGCGGCCGACGTCGGCATCGCACCGCGGGACGCCGTGGCCGTCGCCCGGGAGAGCGCCGACGTGGTCCTGGCCGACAAGGACCTCACCGCGATCGACCACAGCATCGCGGCCGGACGGTACTCGGGCGGCAACATCGCCACGTATCTGCGCATCACCCTCTCCTCCAACCTCGGCAACGTCATCGCGATGCTCGCGGCGGGCCTCCTGCTGCCCTTCCTGCCGATGCTGCCGGCCCAGGTGCTGGCCCAGAACCTGTGCTTCGACGCCGCCCAACTGGCCTTCGCGCACGACCGGCCGCATCCGTCGGTGCTGCGCCGCCCGACGCTGCTGCGCCCGCGCGACCTGCTGCGCTTCATCGTCGGCTTCGGCGTCCTCAACTCGGTCGCCGACCTGGCCACCTTCGGCGTGCTGGAGCTCGCCCTGCACGGACCCTGGGGGCTGGACGACCAGGCGGTGTTCCACTCCGGCTGGTTCACCGAGAACCTGCTCACCCAGGCCCTGGTGATGGTCCTGCTGCGCACGGGGCGGCGCGCGGCGGGGCGCGGACCCGGGCCGATCGGCTGGGCGGCGGGCGCGCTGGCCGCCGTAGGACTGCTGCTGCCGGTCTCCCCGCTCGGCTCGCTGCTCGGGCTGACCCCGCTGCCGCTCCTCTACTACCTGCTGCTGGCCGCCGTTCTCGCGTTGTACACCCTCGGACTGATGGCTGTCAGAAGGGCGCCTTGGTTGTACAGTTGCGCAACGTAGCAACCATGCGAGAAGTGAGAAGGGGTGGGCGGGATGCTCCGCAACGGACTGGAACCCTGGCACCTGCTGGTCCTGGCGATCGTCATCATCGTGCTGTTCGGCTCCAAGAAGCTGCCCGAGGCCGCCCGCGGTCTCGGCAAGTCCATGCGCATCCTCAAGAGCGAGGCGAAGGCGATGAAGGAGGACGGCGCCGCCCCGGCACCCGCCGCCCAGCCGCAGTCCGAGCCCGCCTCCGACGCGGCGGCCGCCCGCGTCATCCAGTCCTCCCCGGGAGATGCCGCATCGGCCCGTCCGGTCTCCGAGGACAGCACGGTTCGCTGAGCCGGAGAGGCATGCCGGTACGGCGTACCGGCCCGGTGCGGGTGGGAGGTGTGACACACCCCACCTGCGAACGGGATAACGCTTGCTATATTGCGCAATCAACCAACCCGAGGGATGCGCCGTGGCGCCGTCGGTTGGCGTCGGCCACAGCGTAGGGAGTGGGAGTTGAGCGACCCCTGGGGCGGAAACCGTGGCCATGCGGCCACCCGAGATCGTTCAGCAAGCGTTCCCCGTCAGCGCGAGGCCGATGACGGCACGTCCCGCCCGCCGCAGGGCGGCCGGGCGGCCGCCCGGCAGGCGGCACGCTCCCGAGGGCGCGGCGCGGGCCGCCGGGCGAAGCCCGTCGCCCGGCGCAAAAGGGTCGCCCGCATAGCCCTGTTCACGGTGGCGGCGATGATCCTGGTCACCGCCGGAGCGGGTGCCTGGCTGTACGAGCATCTGAACGGCAACATCAAGAGCGTCGCGATCGACGACGGCGCCGGCGGGAAAGAGAAGGCCGACGCCTTCGGGCGGACCCCGATCAACATCCTGGTGATCGGCTCCGACGGCCGCAACAACGCGGCCGACTGCAAACTGGGCGGCGGCTGCGGCTCGGCGAGTTCGACCGTCGGGCACAACGCCGACGTGGAGATGGTGGTGCACGTCTCCGCCGACCGCTCCAACGCCACCGTGATGAGTGTCCCGCGCGACACCATGACCCACGTCCCCGCCTGCAAGGACCCGGACAGCACCCAGGCGACCTCCGGCTACTACGGCCAGATCAACAGCGCGCTGCAGTACGGCCCGGCGTGCCAGGTCAAAACCATTCACCAGCTCACCGGCATCACCATCGACCACTTCGTGATGCTCGACTTCGCCGGAGTGGTGAAGATGTCCGACGCGGTCGGCGGCGTCGACGTCTGCGTGAGCGACAACGTCTACGACACCTACTCCCATCTGAAGCTCGCCAAGGGCACCCACACCCTCCAGGGCGATGCGGCGCTGGAGTTCGTCCGCTCCCGGCACGGTTTCGGCGACGGCAGCGACCTGGGCCGTACCGTCTCCCAGCACCTCTTCCTCAGCGCCATGATCCGCAAGTTCAAGAGCGCGGGGACCCTGACGGACCCGGCGAAGGTCTACTCCCTGGCGGACGCCGCCACCAAGGCGCTGACCGTGGACACCGGCCTGGGCAGCGTCACCAAGCTCGTGGACCTGGCGACCGATCTGAACAAGGTCCCGTCCAAGCGGATGACGTTCACCACGATGCAGACCGCGGCCGACCCGACCAACGCCAACCGGGTGGTCCCGGCGGCCTCCGCGAGGTCGCTGTTCGCGACCATCGCGAACGACCAGTCCCTGACCTCGGACAGCGGCAAGAAGAAGACGTCCTCGGCGTCCCCGTCCCCGTCGGCGGCGGCGACCGTGCCGGCCTCCGAGGTCGCCGTACAGGTCGAGAACGGCACCACCACCGGCGGACGTGCCTCCGTGGTCGCGCAGGCCCTCCTCGCCAAGGGCTTCAGCTCGAACACCACCACGGGCAACGCCCCCGCGCCGTCGTCGAGGACGACGATCACCTACGGCCCCGGGCAGCAGGCCGAGGCACAGACGGCGGCCTCCGCCCTCGGACTGCCCGCCTCGCACCTCACCCAGGGCAGCAGCAGCGGCGTGGTCCTCGTCATCGGCAGCGACTGGCCGAGCGGTACGACGTACGGCTCCTCGGGCGGCTCGTCGGCCGCCGCCCCCGCCGACACGCACGCCGCGGTCGCCGACGCCCACGCCCAGACCGCCGACAGGGCCAAGACCTGCGCAAAGGTCAGCCCCTACAAGACGGTGCAGATCAACGGCGTGCCGATGACCCCGTCCCAGGCGTACGCGGCGGCGCGGGGCAAGGAGGACTCGGCGCCGTGATCGATTCCCGCGCTGCGTGAGACCGGCGCGTCTGCGGTGAAGCCGCAGGCGGGCCGGCGGGGACGAAAGGGCCGCGGTTCAGCGAACCGGGCCGTGGGCGGCGGCGATCAGGATCCCGATGCTCCACTTGCCGCCACGCGGTCGAGCACCTCGGTGACACGGATGTGACTGCGTGACATGAAAGTTCCTTCTTCCGGCGACCAGCGAGGTTATCGATGATGACTGCTGTCACACGTCGTGAACCAAGGGGGAAGACATGCCTGTTCGTGCTCTCGTCGTCGATCCGTCCGCATCCGCGGACGTCCGCCTCGCCGAGGTGCCCGACCCCGTGGCCGGGCCGGGCCAGGTCCTGGTGGACGTCTCCCACGCCTCGTTGAACTACGGCGACCTCAACGACGCCCGCTCCGGGCGCATCCCCGTGGGCGTGGTGCTCGGTTCGGACGCCGCCGGAGTGGTCGTTCAGGCCGCGGCCGACGGAACGGGCCCGGCGGTGGGCACCCAGGTGGTGGCGCTGACCGCGGGAGCGTTCACCGAGCGCGTGGCGATCGACGTGGGTGCGCTCGCCGAGGTGCCGAAGGACCTGGAGCCGGCGCAGGCCGCGGCTCTGCCGGTCGCGGGAGTGGCGGCACTGCGCTCACTGCGGGCCGCGGGGCTCGGACCGGACAAAAGGGTGCTGGTCACCGGGGCCTCCGGTGGGGTCGGCCGGTTCGCGGTCCAGCTGGCGGCGCGGGCCGGTGCCCATGTGATCGCGTCGGTGGGCTCGACCGCCCGCGCGGAGGGGCTGACCGAGGTCGGCGCCGACGAGGTGCTGATCGGGCTGGAGGGGCTCCACCGGCCGGTCGACGTGGTCATCGACAGCGTGGGCGGCTCTCAGCTGGTCGCGGCATGGAACCTGCTCGCTCCCGGCGGCAGCGTGCAGAGCGTCGGCTGGACTTCCGGCGAGCCGGCGGTCTTTCCTCCGTACGCGACCGTCGGCCCGGCCAAGTCGCTGAACTCCTTCGTCATCGAGGGCGATGCCGGCGCGGACCTGGCCGTTCTCACCCAGCTGGCCGCCGAGGGGTTGCTCAGGGTCGAGATCGGCTGGCAGGGCTCCTGGGACCGCTTCGAGGAGGCCGCCGAGGCCCTGCGCGGACGCCGTGTCTTCGGGAAAGCGGTCATGACGCTGGGAAGCCCGCTCTGACAGCAAAAAGCTGGGATCCTTGCTCCTGATGTCTGTGCGCGGCGGATTTGCGCATTGGTGTGGCGGGGGTCGCCGCGTACGCCTCGTATGTGCATCGGCGTGAGTTCACGCTGCAGGGTGGGGCGGACCGGACCAGCGCGACGCTGTGGCCGCTGTCGGTTGAAGCCGGTGTTGGCCGCCCGTGGCGCTGCTCCTCGCGGTGGAACTGCTTGCCCATCGTTCCAGCAACGACGTCGGGGCCGATGTTGCAGACGACACGAACGGTGAAGTCCCTGATGCCGGTGATCCGCTGTTGGAGCGTGCCATGCAAGTGGATGCTCGCCATCGGGAGTGCTTCAGCGCCCCGTTTCGGCCGAGTCGTTGCGCAAGGAGCTGAATGGCCGAGAGCCGGCAGGGACGGTGTGCAGGAGAAGGAGGTTCCGACACAGCCGGGAACCTTCGGAACACTGGAGGTTCCACGGCTGAGCTCAGTTCCTGGCCCAACATGCTCACCAACAAGTCGGTGCTGGAGACGTGCCGCAGCGTTGCCGACTCCTGGAGGACGTCCACGACGTCGGCCTTCAACTCATTGCGAACCCGCGCAGGACTGCGCCCTTCCACCCCCGCGACCTCCCGCCCGCCACCAGCCGCCACCAAGCTCTCACCGACAGTCGCCGACCAGCGTACGGCCACCTCTCCACCCCCGTCAGGAGGTCGGTGACCCCCGGTGCTCAGCGTTCCCCGTCCGCTTCGTCGTCGCTGATGAGGACGCTGAGGTGCGTCCCCTCCGGCGTGACGAGTTTCGGCTGCATGGTGATACTGATCGGATGCGTGCGGGCCGACTCCACCTGCGCGTCGGCCCCTGCCTCGACGACCCAGCACCCCACCTTGCCGGTGGCTCCGGCCTTGCGTCCGACGGCGACGGTCGCCTCGACCTGTACCTCCCCCAACTCGAACCGCACCGGTCCTGACCCCCCACCGGCCATGGAGGAGTTCAGCTCTTGCCTCAACTCCCGGAGCATTTCTGCGAGTTCGATCACAATGGGATTTTATCGGCCGTCAGGGTGGGGCGGCAGTCACGCGGGCGCCACTCATTCCGTACTGTCCGAGACGGTCTCATCGGGTGGATGCCTCGAGGACGGCCTGCTGCCGGCGCCACCAACGATGACAACGACGGCGAGTACGGGGGTGGTGAGCGCACAGGCGGGCAGGCGGGCCGGAGTGGGGCGGGGAAATCGACGGCATCCCGCCGGCGCAGGCGGCCGAGCACGGCGTCCCCGTACTGCTGGCCATCTGTGCCCGGTGCCTCTCCGGGCAGCCAGGTGATCTCAAGCAAAGGATCTTGGCTCGTGGAGACCTCTCCAAGGTGCCCGAGACGCCCTGACGGGAGCCTCCGAAACGCCACCGCGTACCCACCGTGGCCATCCGTAGAAACCCCGTGGCAGCCCGGCAGCCCCGGAGCCTTCCCTTGATCGTCGGGGGAGTGCCCGGGGCTTTGTCGTGCCGGAGCGAAACTGCTCTGACCAGCAAAAACGCCCTCCCGAAGGAGGGCGGAGAGAGGGCGCCCCCGGCAGGACTCGAACCTGCGGCCAAGCGCTTAGAAGGCAACGTGACTAGCCAAGACTCTAGCCTGCGGAAACGTGACCTGACTACCTCTCAACACCCATACAGGCACCTTGCGTAGGACTCCCTAGTGAAGGTGCTTCACTCCCCGCCCTGGCCCACAGACGTGCGTCTGCGTGCCCCTCGTGACAGGACGTATGTCCTGGTCGCTGGTGTGGGGGTCGTCCACCGGCCCCATCCTCCGGAGCCATGTCCACCTGCATGAAGCTCTGTGTGCCCCTGTGAGAGCCGTTCAGAGAGTGCCTGGGGTGATGGTCCGGAGAGGGGGTGTGAGGCTGCCAGAAGGGCATACAGGGCCGTCAAGCTAGGTCAAGGACTGAGCGGGGGATGAGTGGCAGGCAGGCAAGGTGAATGGCCAGGCAATAGCTGCGTGTGGATATGAATGCAGACAGGCGCCGATAGGTAATGCACTACCTCTTGCCCTGGCTTTCCTGTCTGCTTCCCGCCGCATTCTTCCCTGTAATCCAGGGTGAATGCAGGCCAGCAATCCAAGGCGAAATTCATACTGGGGCAAAGCGGGAATCCGGACCCGGGGTTATTTAACGGCCGCTTGGGGGGAGGGAGTGAGACCCCTCAGAAATTTGCCATAAAACTTGACGTACAGGGGTGTGTACGTACGCCTTGCTTGCCCCGCTGGACTCTCCTTGACTTGCCCAGGGTGGACAGTGCTACTCGTAAGATCTGGGTAAACTCGCACGGACAAGGAATTATCTGTGTCGGGAGTCTTGTTCTCTGCTCCGGACGCCACTTTCCCCCGCTGCACAGGAAAGGGCCGGGACATCCCCGGCCCCTATCCATGGTTCTCTTAGTCGACAGGAACTCCCCTAGACCACAGTTCCTCTGCATGCTCGGAGAAGCGGGAGAACATTCCCCCGTCACCCATGGAGCGGAGATGGAGTAGCGGGGAGTCGTGACCAACGAGCCTGGCCAGATGGGGTGTCACCAGGGCTTCACTGTCGAAACGGAAGACGGAGAGGGATACGTGATTGACCGCATCCTGAGCAGAGGAGAAGCGAGACTCAATACCTTCCACGCCCTCTAGCTTCTTCAGGTTCTCCAGGGTCATCCGAATGCGGGTGGATACCGTCAGAGCTACATCCTCAATGGTTTCCCTCTGCCTGGTTACCTCTCCGTTGGGGTCGCCGGTCAGGAACCTTATCCGGCACCCCTCCATTGCCTTCCTGCGTAGGAGACCAGAGAAGTCGGGAATGGTGGTCCACAGGAAGTAGTTCGTGTATCCCGAGAAGAACAGTTCCTGGGTGGAGTTCTCTGTCAGTTCTGCCCAAACGGTGGAAGGGCAGGCGGAGCGGTATGGGTAGCTGTGGACAATCTCCCTGTCCCCGCCCGTCTTAATCCGTTCCTTCACTGCCTTGGGCCAGATCATTTCTTCGTCCACTCCCAGTGCTTTGCAGGCATCCTCACGGTTCCTCGGGTGGGGGATTAGGTCGGGGTCATTGATCCACCGCTCTACCGTCTTCCCCGATACCCTCACCTTCAGGGCCAGCTTCCTCGGTGAGAGACCGGCTGACTCCATAGCTGATCGTAGGGCAGTGTTCAAGGTCTCCCCCATGGACATCTAGGACGTCTTCAGAGAGTAGCCCCGGACGTCCCAACTGTCTTGAGTCCTGGCCAGATCCGGCCTGTATGGGTGGCCACAGTCCAGGCATGGCAGACGAGACGGGAGCACCACCCCTGGCAACCCTCCGCATCGGTGTGTACCGGGTGAACAGGGATACCGGGGAGAAGACAGTCATCAAGCCGGACCGAGTGATCGAGGCAGGGGAAGTGCTCATGACTTCCGAGTACCCGCCCTGTCAGTGCTATCTGTGCCAAGCCAAGAACAGATGAGTGAACACAGAGAGATGGGCCGGGGATATCCCGGCCCTTTGTGTTGCTACGGGTTGGAGTTCTGCCATACTCCATCCGACACAGATCAATCACAGGGGTGGGTAATGCAGAATCAGGGTGAGGGGCGCGGTTGCATTGGTGCGTTACTCGGTATCGTCCTAGTAGTGGTAACCGCCTTCTTCCTTTCCCCGTTGGTGGGGGTGTTGACCGTCATAGGAGTTGCTCTGGTTTCGTCTCATCCTGGGCTAGATGACGGCGTTATTCAAGGGCTGAGTGTTGCTGCCTGCGGTCAGTATGCTCTTATCGTTCTCGATAATCTGGCGGAAGGTAGCCTAGTGCCTGGCAGGTTGGCGGGTTCCAGTTTCGGTGCTGCTGTCTGTGCACTGGTGATGTTTGGAGTGTTCGGAGCAACCCAGAAGCGAGACTGAGAAGGTTGCGAGAGGGGCCGGGGATACTCCCGGCCCTTTCTCATGCAGTCAGATCGAGTTCAGTCTTCATCTTCTTGTACTGGGTGTAGACGTAAGAGGGACTGACACCAATCTCCTCTGCCAGTACCGCTGCCTTCTTCCCCGCCAGGAATCCATCCTTGATAGCTCTCTGGTTCTTGGTGAGTGGAGCAGAGTCCTTCACTACAGTCTTCTTCTTCGAGACTGCCTTAGTGACTGTGAACTCCTGAACTTGGTCACTGAGGCTGAGTTCAATCTCGTGGAACTTGCGCCGGTAGGTCGGTGCCACCTCAGCAGAGCAGATCAGTATGACTGGAGCGATGGAGTGTACTGCTACACCAATCCAGTCTCCCTCGGCTATTGCACTCCAGCAGTTCAGGAAGAGACTGGCCAGTCCAGTGATCCAGCGGAATGCAGTAGGCCACCGCCCGGACTCAACACCGTGTCTACTCAGGATGGAGTCAGCAGAGAGGGAAAGGACTAGAGCGGCATCCACCAGGAGAGGGAGTAGCCACCCTGTCCATGCCCAGTGACTGTGAGCAGATACGAATGGAGCGCCAGTCATCAGAGAGAAGACGATGGACCCGGCTGCGATAGTCCACAGCATCCCATCCACTACTCGTCTGGTTCTAGTGATGGACTTCAGTTCACTGGTGGTCTCGGTCTGAATGGTGGTCTTGGAAAGCTCGGTCATCTTCATGGTGTGGTCTCCTAATCGGTTATGGATACCCCGAGCCGGCTGACCCTTTGAAATAGGGCCGGACTGGGGTATGTCTAAAGAGAAGTCTCGGTACGGCTGGTACTACTGGGAGGGCTTAGGTAATGGAGGCTCTCCGGCCCTGGAGGGCACGCCTCCCACAGTGGTGCTAGCGGGTGGAATGCAGGCACTGAACGGGGGACACGGGCCCTAACAGATCAGCGGGGAGAGATGCAGGCACGAACATCGGAAGGCAATGCCAGGGGCCCCAGCAGGGGAAGGCATTGAACCTGCCGGACTCTGGTGCCTCATATCCAGCGGGGAAGAGAGAGCCAGGGGCCCCGTCCAGGGGAAGGCTCTCGGTTGCTGAGATATGGATTCGCGACGATGGCACAGGGGTCTAACGTTGCCCCTTATCGCGTTCCCTGTTCGCCTGGATAGTCCTGCCTGCCGTTGTGCTGTGCCCCTGCTTCCCCCGCTTCGGGTTTAATGGAGAGTGCTCCTTGACGTCGCCTCTCCTCTTCCCCCGCTAAGGGTTCGGGTGGACCGATGCACACCGTTCACGTGCACGCAGCCGTAGCCCTAGCGTTAAGCGGCGATAGCGTGCCTGTCTGGTGAACCGTGGTGCTACCGGTTAGGGGTGACTCCTCCTCCGGTACCCGTCGTCGTCACCCCTGCTCCCTTCCGTCTTGGTCGGGGGTAGGTATAGAGGTAAGACATCTTTCTTTCTTACCTATATACGCTAGGGGGGAAAGAAAGAAAGATACGAAACCTACCGGGTCAGCTCGCCAGTCGGTACAGGTTGGAGCGTCCCTGAGTCCTGCTCTCCAGCTCTCCGGACTGCACCATGGAATCAAGGGCAGACTTCAGTACGGCGGGATTGCCAGGAACCTGCTGCGTGATGGTCCCCTGCTTGACCCACTCGCCAGACCCGAGAGCATTCTTGATCTGAGAGGCGTGGTCCGTCCCCCTGTTCCGGTCGTCCGGCTTCTTGGCCTTCTGCTGAGGGGATCGACCTTGCTTCTTCCGCCTGTCCTTACGGGACTCCCAGCGCGCTCGGGCCTTTGCCACCAGCTCATCGTGCTCTGCCGACATAGCTACTGTTTCCTCTTCTCCGATCAGCGTTACGAATGCCCCGTCGTCTCCCTCTCCACTGAAGTTCAGCGCAATGCCTAGCTCCTTCTCGGGAGTGTTGTTTCCGTAGACCCTGAGGATCCTCAGCTCCTGGTCATCGGTCACCTGCATGAAGTGTCGGCCCCATGCTTCGATAGCGGTGGAACCCATGGGAGTCTGCTGAGAGCCCTGTTCCTCGTTGAACTTCCCGGCATGGTGGACGAGCACAATCGCTATGCCTTCATCCAAGAGGGCCTGAAGCCTGCCGAGTGCTGGCCGTGCATCCGCGTCACTGTTGTAGCTGCCACGCCCGAGGAGAGCGGAAAGGTTATCCACGATCAAGACTTCAACGTCAGTGGAAATGAGCACGTCGGTGAAGTCGGCCCACCACTGGTCTGTGTCCTCGGGGCGAATGTCGGTGATGAACAGTCGAGAGTCTTCCGCCCCTCCTGCCATTGTGAATCGCTGCCACGTCTCATCCTGCTGCCCGGGATCGAGTGCCCACAGGAGAGTGTTCCTAGCCTCCACTTCCCGCCCCAGCCACGGAGTCCCTTCAGCCAATGCCATAGCGGCAGACAGGGCAACGAACGACTTACCTGCCTTGGGCCTGCCGAAGATCATCGTTGCCGTGCGGTGAATTAGGCCCTCCACGAGAAAGGGGGTCTCGTTGCTCGGGGTCATCTCAGAGATCCTCTTGATGTTGAACACGTGATGTATCTCCATTCGGTGTGATGTGCGGTGCGGTCGGTCTTGCGGTCCATAGCCCTCGTCCAATCGGTGTGGTGTTGTTGGGAGGCTTGGTTCTGAATGCCTGAGCATCCATGGCGGGGGAGCCGTAGCCGTTACCGGCGTGGGCTCTCCCACCAAAGACAATCAGATCACTCGTCGTAGAAGCTGTCGCACTTATCGCACCCATCGAGACAGTCGCATCCGGCTACAGTGTTTGGGTCTTCGGTGAAGTGCGACCGACACAGGCCACCTGCGTAGACGGACTCCTCGCACCTCATGCATTCGTTGGCGCTCATGATTGGTCTCCTCCTGTGAACATGGAAAGGGTCAGCCGGCTCGGGGTCTCAGAATCGGGTGAAGCGGGAAAGCTCTATGCGGTCCTCTTCGGTGAGGTAATCCCACGCCACAGAGATCAGCCCTTTCACTGTCGGCAGCGCTTCTGCCCCGTTCTCAAGATGCTCCGCGTACTGCTCCTCGATCTCCTGCCATTCCTCGTACAGGCTCATGCCTCGATCTCCTCCAGCTTCTCCAGTAGGTACAGGGCATTCCCTCGGCCCAAGTCATCCAGGCTCTCGATATCAGCGGGGGTGAAGGTGCCTCGGTCCATAGCGGTGAGGAGTACGGCACCAAAGAACAGAGCCGACTTACGTAGCCCCACCTTGCCTCGCAGTAGTTTGATGTTGTCTGCGATCTCTTGCCTCAGCCCATCAGTTCCGTCGTGGGCTACTCGACCCTCGAACACCCACGCCTTCACTCCCATGGATTCCAGTACCGTGAGGATGCTCGGTATCAGGGTCTGTCTCTTGCGGTATGCCATTCACTCCCCGCCCTCAGTTGTCTTCCATCAGGTTTCGTGTCAGCCGCTCGTATCGCTCTGCCGAGATGATTACCGCCGCATCCCTGTGGTACCGAGTGAGGTGGATGGTCTCTCCGCTCTCCGCCCGCCTGATCAGATCGGGAAGGATTGCCCGCGCATCGTTGCTTGCTATCCGCATTACCGCTGCGTCCTCTCGTGTTGATTGGGTGGGGCCTACGCCGGGGATACAGGGCCCCCGGCTAGGTCCCCATTGCTGTCAGAACCAGTTGTCTTGTTCGCCCTGCTTGATAAGCTCTCGCAGTTCCTTGGTCAGCTCATCAGTGGCCGTGCCTCGCTTGTGCTTCCGTTCCTGCCATCCGGTGAATGCGCCCTGATTCGCTTCAGGGTCAATGCCCTGTTGGCTTGCCCACTGGAGTAGCGACGGATCCGGATAGAACTGTTCGGACTTGCCGGGAACCCTGAGATGGAACCAGCGATCGTGAGTGGCCATCTCCAGCGATTCGCCGCCACGCATGATTGCCAGCACCTGAACGGGGATACCGCCGTCTATCGCGTTGCTCAGCTTGACGAGACGCTCCATACCGTCCTGCGCCGTAAAGCCAATCTTGACGTTCCCACTGGCCAGCCTGATTACGTAGACCCAACCGGGGGTGTGCTTCATTTCAGGGTTGAGATCATCGAGCGTTCTAGCTATCCGCCTGCCCACTCGCTTGCCGTAGGTGGACAGTTCGTAGATGTGGTCTTCACACAGGATCAGGCTGAAGGTACCGAAGGGAGATTCTCTGCCCGGCTCGTTACAGTCGACTGCTGTGCACTGCGTGTTGGTCATGTGGATTACTCCTAGGTGTGTGGTGTGGGAACCAGGGCTACAGAGTTTCCGTATGGCTCTGTGCTGGCCTGTCCCTGTAGCCCTGATGTGATTGGCCCTGCTCGATATCAGAGGCTCTGAGAACGGCTCTCAGGCAGCCTCACGCTGATAACAGGCAGGCTTGCTCTTGGTCCAGTAGTTCGGGTGGACATCCACGTCTATGTACATACCGAGGCTTACGGGGTGCTTGCAGGTGCCGCCCTTGCCGCAGTGGTTAGCGAACTCCTTACTCGTACTGAACTCCTGTCGGCAGGCACAGCACTGGAATCCGGTGAGGGTGCGCTTGTAATGGCGACGCATGGTGGTGCTCCTTGTCTGCGTCCCGGACTAACGCCGTGACGCTGGTGGTGTGGATGCGGGGGAATGTCTGTCAGACCTTGGTTACAGGTGTGCCCCTTGGCCTGAGTGAAAGGGCGGGGGTGGCTGGGCGACTGCCTGCGCTTCAGTTCTACCGGCAGGTGTTGACACTGAGCCGTGCATGCCTGCCGGGGGTGGAGTATGTGGTGTCCGGCGCCATGGGTGGTCAGTGCGGAATGTCGTAGCGACATCAGGGCATAAAGAAGCCCCCGACCGAACGTGTCAGCCGGGGGACTTCAACCACCACACCACATGGGGACTAACCGCTGAGGGTCTGCGTTTCCACCCTCACTATCTACGTAGGGTGCATCTTCGGGCCCGAGTCAGACCAGGATCACGATCGTTACCGTTCTGTGATCTAGCCGGTCGGCACCCTCGGGGAAGTTCAACTCTCACTATCTGCGTAGGGTGCATCTTCGGCACCCAGTCAGGCGCGGGTCCATCATCGTTATCGTTCTGTGATCTGCCAGTGCGGGGGATGACTGGCACTCTCCCTGCTCTCCCCGCCCACTCGTGCAGAAAGGACCGCCGGGCAATGTCCCGGACGGTCCCTCTTGCTGCCTCTGTGGGCCTCTCAGTCAGTCAGGGTCAGTACCTGTCACCCATCTTCCGCGCAGCCTTCACAGCCCTACTCACGGCCATGTCTGCCGCGTACCTCCGGAGCATGGTGGGGTCCTTCCATCCCTGAATGGTCATGACGTCCTCACCACTCATTCCGGCAGAGAGCATGTCGTCTGTGGCTGTGTGCCTGAACTGGTGTGGGTGGCATCCCTCGTAACCGGCCTCTTGTGCTCGCCTGTTGAGCATCCGGTAGAGACCCGAGTAGGTGAGCTTGCTCCTGTTCCTGGTCCCGAGCCACAGCCACTCAGAGCCGGACAGCTTGTGTGTCTCCCTGGCCCTGAGATAGCGGGTGAGAGCGATGACCGTACGAGGCTGGAGGGGAATGACCCTGCCCTCTCCTGTGCTCCTCGCATCCTTTAGAGGAACCACCTGAGCCAACCCCTGTGACAGGTCGAGGGAATCCAGCCTGAGTGTCAGCAACTCCTCTGCCCGGACTCCCTCAGTCAGGACCCTGATGATTGCGTGGTCCCTCAGCTTCTCGAACTCCCTCACTCGGGGATGTCCGTTGCCTGTCACCTTCAACAGGTCGGAGATGAAGTCAGCCGAGAGGGTCTGTGGCTTACCTGCCTTGGGGGGTGCGTACCGCTGGAGCTTCTTGTCACGGTAGGGATTGGCCGTGTCGTGCTCCTCTTCCATCCACGTGAAGAACGGCCGGAGGTTCCTCTGAACGGTGTTGGTCCCGCCCTGGTTGTGGCTCTCGTAGTACGCCCTGAAGAACAGGTTCAGCGTGGCAGTGTCCACGCTGGTGAAGTCCTCTTCGATTCCCTCTCGGCTCATCCACTGGTCGAGGGCGCGGACTGCCTTTGTGTAGGCCGTGACCGTCTTCTCTGTGTAGGGACGGCCGTGCTTGTTGTTGCTGGCCCGGAGATGGGTTGCGTAGTCCTGAGCTGTGGCCTGCCGGACGTCTGACGCGTCCGGATCAGAGGGGATGGCTCGAAGTGTGGTGCTGGCTGTGGTGGTGCTGGCTGCCCTGAGAGGTGACTTCCTGGCCTGTGCCGACACGGGGTGACTCCCTGGTGTCTGGGCTAGGCAAGGTGCAGTCTGCTAGGCGCCTTACCTAACCGAGTCTGGTAGGTAAGCCACGCCGTCTTCAGTGATCCATCTGCCCCGTAGTCCCAGGTCAGAGGTCCAGTGGCGCCCCCGGCAGGACTCGAACCTGCGGCCAAGCGCTTAGAAGGCGCCTGCTCTATCCACTGAGCTACGGGGGCCGGTGTGTGGCCGCTGTCGTGGGTGCCCGGGTGTGGGCCGTTCCGTGACGTTGCCGGGGACAAGGATAGGGCTCCCGTGTCCTTGTCCCTGTTGCTTCGCCTCCGTGGCTCGATGTGGAGGTTCAGTGAAGCGGTCCTGATAATCGCAGGCAGGTACGAATCGTGCATCGCTTTTGGGCCCTCGCGCACCGGGTGTTGTGCACTCGTTATGCCTGGACTGTGCCTGCGTCCCAGTCATCCCTTCCGTCCCTTGTGTCCTGTCGGCGCGCAGACATGCTCATATGCTTCAGAATTCCCCTAAAATCGGGCATTCTCCGCATGTGGTGACCTTGGACGTACGGCCTCAGCTGCTCGACGCACTCTCCGCCCTGCGGGACAGTGTCGCCGCCGCACGCTTCCCGCTGCCCCTGGCCGGGGCTCCACGCGCGCGTGCCAACCGCGACGAACTGCTCGCACAACTCGACGACTACTTGGTGCCCCGGTTGCGGGAGCCCGAAGCACCCTTGCTGGCCGTCGTGGGCGGCTCGACGGGAGCCGGCAAGTCGACGCTCGTCAACTCCCTCGTGGGACGCCGGGTCAGCGAGGCGGGCGTGCTGCGGCCGACCACGCGGACACCGGTACTCGTGTGCCATCCGGAGGACCATCACTGGTTCAGCGGGATGAGAGTGCTGCCCGACCTCACACGCGTGTGGGTGCCCCATCAGGACGCCGGGGAGGACCTGTTGCTCCCCGGGGAGGACCCCGCGCGCGTGCTGCGCGTCGAGACCGCCGACACGATGCCGCGCGGGCTCGCCCTCCTCGACGCCCCCGACATCGACTCCCTGATCGCCGACAACCGTGTCCTGGCCGCCGAACTCGTCTGCGCGGCCGACATCTGGGTCATGGTCACCACGGCCGCCCGCTACGCCGACGCCGTCCCCTGGCATCTGCTGCGCACCGCCAAGGAGTACGACGCCACTCTCGTGACGGTGCTCGACCGCGTGCCGCACCAGGTCGTCTCCGAGGTGTCCCGGCAGTACGGCGCGCTGCTCACCAAGGCCGGACTCGGCGACATCCCGCGCTTCACCGTGCCCGAACTGCCCGAGTCCGCCTGGGGAAGCGGGCTGCTGCCGGCCACCGCCGTGGCCTCGCTGCGGACCTGGCTCGTACACCTGGCGCAGGACCCGGCCGCCCGGCAGCAGGCCATGGCCCGTACCGCCAACGGGATGCTCGACTCCCTCAGGACCCGGCTGCCCGAACTGGCCAATGCCGCCGCCGCCCAGTACGCGGCGGCCCTGCGGCTCACCAACGCCGTAGAAGGCGCGTACGACAGCGAGCACGCGCGCGTGCGCGGGCGGCTGCAGGCAGGCGCCGTACTCGCCGGAGACGCCCTCAAGCGGTGGCGGGCGTTCCCCCTGGACTGCTCCGCCGGAGAGCTCCTGGACGCGCTCGTGGAGAGCCTGGCCACGCTTCTGCTGTGCGCCGTCACCGCCGCCGACGAGCGCATCAGGGAGGCCTGGCGGCGCGAACCCGCGGCGAGCGCCCCGGAGCTGACGGAACAGGAACCGTCAGCGGAGAGCGCCGAGGACCGCATCGGGATGGCCGTACGGCGATGGCGGCGCGAGCTCGAGGAGTACGCCGAGGAAGAGGTCCGCGACCTCGACCGCAATGTCGCACCGGACCCCGAGGCCGTCGCCGCCCTCGTCGCCACCGCGCTGCTGGGCGGCCGCCGGGCGCGTCCGGCCGGCGAAGGGCTCGCCGAGCGGATCGGCGCGCACGGGGCGCTGCGGCTGCGCGACCGGGGTGGGCGGCTGCTCACCGAGCACCTCGACCGGGTCATGCACACCGAACGCGAGCGCTGTCTCGCACCCCTCGACGCCCTTGAGATCCACCCCGAACCCCAGGCCGAACTCATCGCAGCGCTGTCCCTACTGCAGAAGGAGAGGTGACCGGTGACTGCCGTCACAGACCAGGACCACACGGGCCGGGCCGAGCACCCCGAAGAGAGCGCCAAGGGCCTGACGGGAGGGGACCGGACGGCGAAGCAGGGGCCCGGCGAGCGGGAGTCCGGCGTACGTGACAAAGGCGGCCACGCGCGCGTGGTGGACGTCGCCGCCACCCGTCGTACGGAGTCCACGAGCGCCTGGGACGACGGGCTGATCGCGCGGCGCGCCACCGAGGAGCACACCGGGTCCGAGCACGTCCCGGTGGTAGAGACACGGGCGCTCAGCGTCCAGCCGGCGGTCCCGCTCACCTACGACCGCCCCCTGCGCTCGCGGCTCGACGCGCTGCGGGAACTCGTGGGGCTCTCCCGCACCCGCCTCGACGGCCAGACGCTCGCCGAGGCCGGACGGGTGCTCGACGAGGCGGCGGCGCGGCGCAGGCTCTCCGGGCAGCACACCGTCGTCGCCATCGCGGGCGCCACCGGCAGCGGCAAGTCACAGCTGTTCAACGCCCTGGCCGGGGTGCCCATTTCGGAGACCGGCGTACGGCGGCCCACCACCGCGATGCCCATCGCCTGCAGTTGGAGCGACGGCGCGGCGAGCCTCATCGAGCGGCTCGGCATCCCGCCCCGGCTGCGGCGGCGCCCGCTGCAGAACCCCGAGACGGAGGCGCAACTGCGCGGGCTGGTCCTGGTCGACCTGCCCGACCACGACTCGGCGGCCGTGCAGCACCGCGAACAGGTGGACCGGGTACTGGCCCTCGTCGACGCCGTCATCTGGGTCGTCGACCCCGAGAAGTACGCCGACGCCGTCCTGCACGAGCGCTACCTGCGGCCCATGGCGGGACACGCGGAGGTCATGTTCGTCGTCCTCAACCAGACCGATCGTCTGCCCGGTGAAGCCACCCACCAGGTCCTCGACGACCTGCGGCGGCTGCTCGACGAGGACGGGATCGCACTGGGCGAGTACGGCGATCCCGGTGCCACCGTGCTTGCGCTGTCCGCGCTCACCGGAGACGGCGTGGGTGAACTGCGCGAGGCTCTCGCGCAGTTTGTGGCGGAACGCGGAGCCCCGGCCCGACGAATTTCGGCCGATCTCGACGCGGCCGCAGAGGAACTGCGGCCCCTGTACGCGGCGCGGCGGCGGACCGGCCTGAGCGAGGAGGCGCGGGACGAGTTCTCCGCCCGGCTCGCGGACGCGGTGGGCGCCTCCGCCGCCGGCGAGGCGGCCGAGCGCGCCTGGCTGCGCAACGCCAACCGCGCCTGCGGAACACCCTGGCTGCGGCTGTGGCGGTGGTACCGGGACCGGTCCGAAGCGACCACCGGGCGGGTGCCGTCGCCGCCTCAGACGGACGAGGAGGCCACGGCACGCCAGCGCGTCGAGCAGGCGGTACGCACGCTCGCCGACCGGGCCTCGACCGGGCTGCCCGCGCCCTGGGCGCAGGCGGTGCGCGAGGCGGCCGTACGCGGCTCCCACGGGCTGCCCGAGGCGCTCGACGAACTGGCGGTACGGGCGGGTCTGCCGCCGGGCCGGCCACCGCGGCCCGGCTGGTGGCCGCTGGCCGTCATGGCCCAGGTCTCCATGACGCTCCTTCAAGTCGTGGGCGGACTGTGGCTGTTGGGGCAGATCATCGGGTTCATGGCGCCGAACCTCGGGGTGCCCGTGCTGCTGATGGCGGCCGGCATCATCGGCGGCCCGATCGTCGAGTGGAGCTGCCGGATGGCGGCGCGTGGACCGGCCCGCCGCTACGGCACCGACGCGGAACGGCGATTGCGTGAGGCGGCCGCCGGGTGCGGCCGGGCCCGGGTACTGGACCCGGTGGCGGCGGAGTTGCTGCGCTACCGGGAGGTGCGGGAGCAGTACGGGCGGGTGACGGGGGTGGGGACCGGGCCCCGGTGACATCCGGACGAGGCGGTGACACCCGGACGGGGCGGTGGCCTCCGGAGGGTGACGGTGAGCCTCTCTGCAGATGATCACTCTTCGGGGTCCTTCTGGGCTCACTCGTCCGGGTGACGGAGTTTTCCACAGGCGGGGGACGGTCCACAGGGCTCAGCGGGCTCGGCCCGACGGAGGCAGTCTGGCGGTGCGGCGATCGCGAGGGGCGCGGTCGCCGCGGCAGACGCAGCCGTACGGGACGGGCCCGTAGGCATGTCCGCCCGGCCCGGCGGCCGGGCGAAGGAGGGGGTCGTGATGAACGAGACGATCATCTGCGCGGTGGGGAACGTGGCGACGAAGCCGGTGTTCCGGGATCTGGCGTCGGGGCCGTCGGCGCGCTTCCGGCTCGCGGTGACCACGCGCTATCTGGACCGTGAGAAGAACGAGTGGACCGACGGCCACACCAACTTCTTCACGGTGTGGGCCAGGCGGCAGTTGGCCACGAACGTGACGGCCTCGCTGGACGTGGGCGACCCCGTCATCGTGCAGGGCAGGCTCAAGGTGCGTGAGGATGTGCGCGAGGGGCAGAACTGGGTCTCGGCGGACCTCGAGGCGGTGGCGATCGGCCACGACCTCACGCGCGGGACCTCGGCGTTCCGGCGGCCGGGCAGGCCGGATCCGGAGGCTGCCGCCGCAGGACCCCAGCAGCCCGAGCCCAACTGGGAGACCCCGCCCGGCGGTTCGGGGGCGGACTCGGCCCAACGGGAGCCGGAACCCGCTGCGGTGACGTGATGTCAGGTGGTGCCCCGGGCTGACCGTACTGCGGCTTATCGACGAATGCGTTCCGAACCATCCGGTGGATTTGTCGATAAGCCCTGCTCATGGGCCGTCTTGGCGATAACGATTCCGAGTCGGATCGCTTGTCCGACGGTATGACCGGCAAGCGTGGTGCGCCGCGTCCATAGGATGCCCGGCATAGCTCTCGGGGCTTCTGATTCTGCTGGTGGGACCACACCCCCACGTCAATGGTCCTGCTCGAAGGGGAATTTGGTGTTTTCTTCTTTCTCTGCGCCGTCCGCGCGCAGGCGAGGGGCCGTGCGCCTCGCCGCCGCGACGCTGGTGTCCGGTCTTGTGGCCGTCGGGGTGCTCTCCGGAGCCGGTACCGCCACCGCGGAGGAGACGACACAGAGCCAGGGCGGGGCGACCGCCACCATAGGCCTCCTCAAGACGTACGGCACCGCCGTGATCCACGAGAAGACCGGGGACCAGCAGGTCTCGGCGGGCCTGTTCGAGATGTCCGTCGACGGCGGCGGCACCCTGCAGACGTACTGCGTCGACATCCACAACCCCACCCAACGGGACGCCAAGTACCACGAGACCGCGTGGAGCGGCACCTCGCTGGGCGCCAACAAGAACGCCGGCCGGATCCGCTGGATCCTGCAGAACTCCTACCCCCAGGTCAACGACCTCGCGACGCTCGCGGCGAAGGCGGGCGTCAAGGGCGGCCTGACCGAGCAGGACGCGGCGGCGGGCACCCAGGTGGCCATCTGGCGCTACTCGGACGACGCCGACGTGGACGCCGTCGACCCGCAGGCCGAGAAGCTCGCGGACTACCTGCAGAAGAGCGCCGTCGACCTGGCGGAGCCCGCGGCGTCGCTGACGCTGGACCCGCCCGCGGTCTCCGGCCACCCCGGCGAGCTGCTCGGCCCGGTGACCGTGCACACCAACGCGGCAGGCGTGACGGTGACGCCGCCGATGGGCGCGGCGACCAGCGGGGTACGGATCGTCGGCAAGGACGGCAAGCCCCTCACCTCCGCGGCCGACGGCAGCCAGGTCTTCTTCGACGTGCCGGAGCACGCCGCCGACGGCTCGGCAGAGCTCACCGTGCAGGCCTCGACCACCGTGCCGGTGGGCCGCGCCTTCGCCTCCGACACCCGCAGCCAGACGCAGATCCTGGCCGGCTCCAGCGAGTCGACGGTCTCGGCGACGGCCGGTGCGACCTGGGCGAAGAAGGGCGCGATACCGGCCCTCTCGGCGGCGCGGAACTGCGCCAAGGAGGGTGTGGACATCACCGCCGCCAACCAGGGCGACAAGGCGTTCACCTTCGAGCTGATGGGGATCGAGCACAGCATCCCGGCGGGCGGGTCCCGCACGGTGACGATCCCCCTGCAGGAAGACCAGCCCTACGACTTCACGATCACGGGACCCGCCGGCCTCAAGGAGCGCTTCACCGGCATCCTCGACTGCAGGACCCAGACCTCCGAAACGGGCAACGCGACCCAGATCCTCAGCGAACCGAGCCCCGCGACGGTGGGCGGCATCGCAGACGACACCAACCTCGCCGCCACCGGCGGCTCCAGCACGACCCCGCTGATCGCGGGCATCGCCATCGCCTTCGTGGTGATCGGCGGCGCGGCCCTGGTCCTCGTGGGAAAGAAGGACGCACCGACACAGGACTGACCGTCGGAGCAAGCCCCGGCACCGACGACAAGGGACGCCTCCCCAACACCCGCCCCTCCACGACGTGTTCGGCCACATCCGTGGAGCCCGGTGAGCTCGACGGGCAGGATGGCCTCATGACGAAGTCATCCGTATCGCCGGCGCCCTGCACCTCCTCGGGCTCGGTGCTGTCCCTGTGGTCGCAGGACTCGGTGCTGTCGATCGGCTCGGTGGGGTCGGTGCTGTCCATCGGGTCCGTCGGGTCGGCCCTGTCCGTAGGGTCGGTCGGGAGCGTGCTCTCCGGCGGGTCGATCGGTTCGGCGCTGTCGCTGATCTCGGCCGGATCATGGCTGAGCACGGGATCACTGCTGTCCGCGCAGTCCCGGTGGTCGGTGCTGTCCTGGCGTTCCTCCCGCGCCTTCCGGTCGGCGGGCGTGGTCGGGGCGACGGCCGCAGCTGCCCTGCTGCTGGCTCAGCGGCTGCCCAAGGTCGACGGCGGCCACTGACAGTGATCATGGCGCCGAGGGGGTGATTCTGCGAGAAGATCTCGCTCAGCGTCTTCCACCCGGCGGCGGACACCGACCCGAGAAGGGCCGATCTCGTGATCATCTTTGGCACCAGGGGATACCTGTACCAGCTCGCGATACTCACGCTGGTGTGTGGAGGCTGCGGCAACCCTGCCGCGCACACGCTCAGGAAGCGCGTCACGAAGTTCACGCTGTTCTTCGTGCCGCTCTTCCCCATCTCGACGAGGTACGCCACGCAGTGCACCTTCTGCGGCACGGAACAGAAGGTCACCAAGGAACAGGCCGAACAGCTCCAGGCCCATTCCACAGGCACCCCCGGCAACCACCCCCACGGCCAGCCGCATCAGCCCCACCAGCACCCCGGAGCCTGAACACCCACCGCCGCGGGCAGCGAAAGCCCAGGTCACAGCCCCCCGGCCATATGGGTTACCACCCAAGCCTGGACCTCAGGCAAGATGGGGTGTTACTTGCCGCGTGAGGGCATGAAAAGGCCCCTCACCAGCAGGTTTCCCGCCGATGAGGGGCCGTCTCAGGCAGCCTGGGCCGTCTCAGGGCCGTCATGAGCGCGACCAGCGGCCCGGTACATCGCGGAGATGGCTTTCCGGGTGCGGGTCTCGCTGGACGGCATGAGGTGCGTGTAGACGCGGAGGGTGAACCCCGGGTCGCTGTGGCCGAGGTAGAGGCTCAGGGCCTTGATGTTCTCTCCGGCGTCCAGGAGGACCGAGGCGTAGAAGTGCCGTAGGGCGTGCATGCCGTGTTCGCGGGCCGGTGCGTACCGCTGCCCCTTTTCGGGGACGGGGATGACCCCGGCGGACGCCAGAGCGGGCTTCCAAGCCTGGTCGTTGAACCCCTGACTCCAGATGGCGGCGCCGATGGCGCTCGTGAAGACGAGGCGGTGTGTCACCTTCGGGCCGTCCGGCCGCAGCCACGGCAAGGTCACGTCGACGGGCGGGAACAGCTTCATGTGCTCTTCGAGCGCGGCCGACACCTCGGGGTCGAGGGGGACGTCACGGAGCTTGCCGCGCTTGGGTGGGGCGAAGACGAGCGTCCCGCGCACCTTCTTGACCTGTTGGCGGACGTAGAGCCAGCCGAGGTCACCGATGTTGTCGACGGCGAGCCCGAAGATCTCACCCTGTCGCAAGCCGCATCCGGCGCCGACGTCGACTGTGGTTTTGTAGCGCTCGGGGAGTCCGGCCCGTACGCCGAACACCTGCTCAGCGGACCATGGATGGACGCGTGTCGGCGCTGGACGAGGTGCCTTGACTGATCGAGCCCGGCAGGGGTTCGAGGCCAGCAAGCGGTCATCTACGGCCGCGTTGAGTACCGAGGAGACAGCGTCGAAGATCAGGCGCCGGTACTGCACCGACGCTACGGAGTCTTCGAGCTGGCGGTTCCAGTCGCGGATGTGCTCCGGCTGGAACGACCCGATGGGGCGCGAGCCGAGGTACGGCAACGCGTGAAGGCGCAACCGACCTTCCACAGCGGCCCGGCTGGTGAGGTCGATGGTGAGGGCGGCGAGCCAGCGTTCGGCGTACTCGCGGAAAGTGACGCGGGCCGCCTTCGGGTCGATGTACTGCCCACGCGCCATGTCCGCTTCGATGTTGGTCAACCAGGTGTCGGCCAAGCGCTTCTGCTTGTCCGGGAAGCTCTTGGACTTCTCGGTGCCGTCCGGGCCGATGTAGCGGGCGCGGTAGCGCATGCCCATGCCGTGGCGCTCGGTCTTGAACCGGCGGGGCTTGCCGTCCGGGCCGGGCTCGGTCCTGTACCAGCGGTCTTGGACGTGTCCAGCCATCAGGCAGCAGCTCCCTTCAACTGGGAGTCCACCCAGGCGCGTACGTCCTCCGGGTCGAAGCGGAGGTGCCGGCCGACGCGGAAGCCGCGGGGACCGGTGCGCTTGCGGCGCCACTGGTAGACCGTCTCAACGCTGGGCAGCTTGAACATCACCACCAAGTCCTCAGGCGTCAGGAACAGGCTTGGGAGCGCCGATGCCATGGTCACCACTCCCTCTCGTCGGCCAGCGTGCGCAGCTCTTCACGGGCGGTTTCTCGGTTGAGTTGGAGGTCGCGGGCGATGGTGGTGGCGAGGGCGTATTCACCGGGGGTGTGGCCGTGTCCGGCGTATTGCCAGTCGGCGAGCACGAGGACGGTGTCCGGCTCGCGCTCGTCCAGGCCGAGCACGTCACGTTCTTGGGCGGCGCGATAGTCGGCGCGGGCCTGGCGGAGGGCGCCGAGGGTGGTCGAGTAGCGGCGGGACTTGGAGCTGAAGTGGCCCCGGAAGCCGAGCATGTGAGCCCAGGCCCAGAGGCGCCGATCCGGGTAGATCGGGTCGAGGGTCTTGCATGCTTCGATCAGGCGGCGGGTGTGGTCGGGGACCTGGTGGCGGTCGAGTTCAGAGAGTTCGCCGATGCGGCGGTCGAGGGTGCCGGTGTTCTCGGCGGCTTTGGTGGCGTACTTGGCGACGTAGGAGGCGACGGCCTGTTCGGTGATGTCGGAGCCGTCTCCGAAGGCCTTGACCGGGCGGACGTCGAGTTGAGTGCCCCATCGGAAGGTGCGGGCGGGTTGGTCGTCGGCTGCCGGGACCGAGACCGAGGTGTAGGAGTGCGCGGCGGCGGCGCGGATGGCGTCGGTGAGGAGGTCGGTCGTGGCCCAAGCGGGTGGGGGAGTGTCGGGGCCGTCCGGGCCGTCGAGGCGGATTACGGCATGGAAGTGCAAGGCGCCGCGTTTCTGGAACTCGGCGACCTTGCCGTAGGAGACGCGGGCGTGGTCGGGGAGTTCGCTGCGGGTGAGTCCGGCGCGGACGGCTATCTCGCGGCGCAGGCGGGTGGTGAAGCGCTGCCAGAGGTCTCCTGCGTGGTTGTTGAAGAGGACGGCGCCCGCGTAGTCGTACGTCGTCGGGTCGAGGGCCATGCCGAGGTCGGGAGCGTCGGCCAGGTGGCGGGTTCCGCAGCGGCAGGCGCCTCGGTCGGGGCGGTTGTGGACCGGGCCGAAGGACGGGGCGGTGAGGGTGGCGAAGACGCGCGGGTAGTCGCGGACGGTGGCGGGGATGTCGCGGTTGTCGTCCCCGGCCAGGCCCGCGCGGATGAGGTGGTACGTGTCGCCCGCGTACGTCCAGGCGCAGGACGGGCAGCGGGAGGCGCGGCGGTTGCCGCAGGCGAGTCGGAGGCGCCCGCCGGGTTCATTCTCGGTGGAGTAGTGGTGCAGGGTCTCGCCGGTGACCTTGTCCTTGTGGAGGGTCCAGCCGGTGAGGTGGATCGGGTCGGCGCAGCCGCCGGTGCGGCGTATCTGGTCTTCCCAGCGGTCGTAGTCGGCGGCCGAAGCCACCCTCAACAGGTCGCCGAGGGTGGTCGGGTCGAGCAGTTCGTCAGACACGGGCGCCCTCCCGGGTGCGGTGGGTGCGGGTGACGCCGAGGCCGTTGCAGGCCGGGCAGTGCGCCGTGATGGTGCGGAGGTGGCCGTGCCGGTCGCGGCCTCCGAGGGTGATGGCGGCGGAGGCGAAGCCGTCGCAGTTCGGGCAGATCCGGGTGGTCGGGGCGGTGGCCGGGGTGGGGCCGGTCATGATGGAGGTTCCTTCCGGTTCTTCGGGATCGGCAGGTACGGCGCCCGGGCGGCGGATGCTTGGCGGTGTCAGGCCGCCCGGGGGCCGGTCATCGGTGCTTGGCCTCGGAGGCCAGCAAGGAGCGCAGGACGACGGCGACCACGGCGACCGAGACGCCGGTGATGGCGACGGCGAGCAGCAGTGAGACGAGGACGGCACCGACGACCAGGACGACGGCGGTACCGCCGCCTACGAGGGCGACCACGGTGCCGGGCGTGAGCTGAACCACCGGTCGGGATGGCGCCGGAGCAGCCGGGGTGGGCGGCGGAGTCTGGGCGGCCGGGACGACGGCGGTCGGCTCGACGATGGCGGGCGGACTCACGCGGCCGGTCGGTGTCGGCATGGTCGGGATCTTCGGGCGGAGCATGGGCTAACTCCCTTCTGAAGTGGGCTACTTGACGAGCGCGTTGATGGCAGGGGCCAGGACGCTGTCGGCGAGGAGGAAGCCGCCAAGGAGAAGCACGGCGATGAGCCAGGCAGGCGGGCGGATGAGCTTGACGCCGAGGTAGCCGACGACGAGGAGGGCGAACCAGAGCGGGACATCCATGGCGGTCTCCTAGCGAACGCGGCAGCGGTGGGTGCGGGCAGCGAGCTGGGCGGCGGTCTGGCTGGTGTAGTCGGCGGACCAGCCACAGCGATCGGCGCTGCACACGGCGGCGTGCTTGGTCTGGCCGTTGCGGTCCCGGTGGGTGCCGATCTGCACGGGGCCGATCTGCATCAGCGAGTGGAAGTGGTCGCGAGCGGGCATGGCAGGTGGTTCTCCCTTCTGATCAGGCGAGTTGGGCGGCGATTGCGTCGGCGAGATGGGGCGGGACGCCGAGGCGGGTGCGCAGGGTGTCGGTGTCGATCGGGGAGCCGGTGCGGGCCTGATGGTCGTCGGCGACCTTGCGGGCGTGGTCGACCAGCGCGGCCGGGACCGCCGGGGCGGGGTCGGCGGCCGGAAGGGCCGGGGGTTCGTCGGCGGCCGGGACCGGCTCCGGGACGGGAGCAGGGTTCGGCTCGGGTTCGACGTAGGGTGCGGGAGCCGGGGCTGCGGGCGCCGGCGGAACCGGCACCCGGTCGCCGACAGGAGTCGGCGAGTGAGCCAGGAGCGTGCCGCCGAGGAAGGCGAGGGCGGGCCATCCGGCGACACCGAGGCGGAGCAGGGCGGGCGGCTGGTCCAGGTCGAGGAATCCGGCCGTGGCGACGTTGGCTCCCAGCGAGGCGACCAGGGCCACGAGGAACCAGCACCAGGCCAGCCGGGACGGCCCGTCGGAGCGAAGCCGTCGCCAGGCGGCGACCAGCAGCAGGTCGACCGAGACCGGGTAGGCCCAGGCCTTCCAGCCGGACTGTCCGGCCGCTGCGGCGAGGTCGTGCAGGTGGGCGAAGGACAGGGCTCCGGCGATCACGGCCTGTACGAGGACGGCGTCCGGGCGGATCGAGCGGGACACGGTCACCACCCCTCGCCGGGGTACTCCGGGCCCTCGTTGGGGTCGTAGCCGGGCGGGAACAGGCCGGGCGGCGGTTCCGGCAGCGACGCGGCCAGGCACGGGCCCACGGTGTCGACGAAGTCGAGGTCGGCGCCGAAGCTGTCGGCGTAGAGAGCGAGTTGGCCGAGCATCACCACGGTGCGGGCGAAGTCCTCGCAGTGGGGGCACATGGCGGGTGATCTCCTTCTTCGGGCATGGCTCGGGTAGGGACCTGGCGCGAGACGGTCGCGCCGACCGTGGGTTTGGGAGAGATCAGGCAGAGGCCGGGATCGACTCGACCGCCGGGGCATCCACCGGCTTGAGGCTGCGGAGCGCGGGCCGGAAGGGGACCAGGGCGGGCAGGACGGGGGTGCGGTCGGCGTGCCGGTTGCAGGTGTTCACGGCCTGCCGCAGCGAGGTGTGCGGAGCACGGATGCGGTGCCAGCCGCCCGTCGAGTCGCCCGCGATGGCGACGCCGCGCATGTCGGCGGGGATCTGGATTGCGGCGAGGACGGCGTCCGGAGAGATGTCGCCGAAGGCCATGTTGGCGCTGGACTCGTCGTTGACGCGGTGCGCGGTGCGGCCGGTGAGCTGGGCGCGGAGCATGGTGATGCCCTTGCCGAGTTCGGAGCCGAAGCGCTGCCCGCAGATCTCCAGGTAGATCCCGGAGGCACGGCCGAGCTGGGCGAGGCGGGCGAGCGCGGTGATGATCCGGTCCCGGCGCTTCTCCTCCTCCTTGTTGGCGAACAGTGCGAGTTCGGCTACCTCGTCGACCAGGACCACGATCGGGGTCGGTCGCAGGTCGGCGGGCAGGTCCCAGATGTCGGCGGCGATGTCCGCGTCCGGGACGTCGGCGGTGATGCGCTGTTCGGCGCGGATGAGCTGATAGACGCCCTCCATGTGGGTCACGAGCGCGTCGAGCAGCTCGGCAGCGGTGTCGGGGTTGTCGGCGAGGGCGGAGAACCGGCGGGCCAGCGGGAAGAGTTCGACGCCCTGCTTGCAGTCGATGCCGACGAGGGCGACGTCCATCGGAGCCAGCCCGGCGACCAGGTTGCGCTGATAGACGGACTTGCCGGACTCGGTGGCGCCGAGGGTGAGCGCGTGGGGTATCGCCCGGTAGTCGCGATAGTGGATGGCGCCGTCCTCGCGCAGGGCCACAGGTACCCGCATCGCCGCCGTGTCGGTCTTGGCGGGCATCTGCACCCGCTTGAGGACGTCGTAGCCGGTCATCCTCAACTCCACGACGCCGGAGCGGAGTTCACGCGAGGTGACGCCGTACATCGAGAAGGAGTGGCGCAGCCGGTCGGAGGCGGCGGCGATGTCGAACGCGTCCTGTCCGGGCCGGAGCTTGAGCCGTAGGACCAGGCCGGTGCGGGTGGGCCGCAGCCGCAGGATGCGCGGCGGGCGGGACTCCGGCACGGGCCGGTTGGTGACCCGGGCGAGAGTGAGACGCCAGCGCGAGGGCGGGACGGTCAGCCCGCATGCGTCCATGACCGAGCCGTACCGGACCAGGACGCGTGCCATGGCGAGGGTGACCCCGAAGGTCAGCCAGTACCAGGCGGGGCGCCGCCATCGCAGGAGACCCGCAGTGGCGACGACCAGCACCAGCGCGACCGTGAGCCAGGTCATGGTCAGGCCGCCTTGGGCCTCGATGCAGCAGTGGCGAGCGAGGTCACGGCGACCGCGCGGAAGGCGATGCCGTGCCGCTTCTGGCCGTTGAACTCGTTCTCCCACGGCCGGGCGATCAGGCCGGTCAGGGCGACCGGCGTACCCATGCCCAGCTCACCGGAGATGCCCGGCTCCGGGACGGTGATGGACAGGATCTCGACCTCGTCGTTGGCCGCGAACATCACGTCCACGGTCATCATCTTCGCGCCGGTCTCGGCGTCGGTGGCGATCTCGCCGGTACGGCGGTCCTTGACCTTGGGCTGCGGGGTCTTGGCGACCATCACGGTCGCGGCGGAGGTGTCGACGGGAATCTGGCGCACAGCAGATCACTCCTGTAGAGATGCTGGACTCCGTCACTCATGTATATGAGTGACATGAAGAAGAGTGCCTGACTCCTATACATGAGTCAACCCGCCGCGAAGAAGAACTCGCGGCGGGCTGCGGAGGGTTGAGCGCGCGTCAGTCGGCGGCGGGGATCCGATACTCGAAAACGAACTGGTCAGCGGCCATGAGCGTGTCGCAGACCTCGACCACGAGACCCTCGGTCGTACGGGCCTCACGGATCAGGTGAACCACCGGCGCACCGGGGCTGAGCGCCAGCTCGGATGCCTCCGCCTTGGAGGCCGGACGTGCCTGCAGCGTCTCGACGAACTCCGCGAACTCGTGTCCGTGGTCCTCGAGTCGGGCGTAGATGCCACCACCGCCGGGGTTCTCGGCGAACAGCTCTGGGATCTCCTTGACGACGTCCCACGGGAGGTACGACGTCGCGGTTTCGACGGGCGTGCCGTTGCGGAAGTAGAGCCGCCGCCGGGCGAGCACCTGGGTGCCGGCGGGGACCCCCAATCGCTGGGCAGCATCCTCCGGGGCCTCCACCGGGCCGATGTAGAGAACGCTCACCTTGGCCGTGGCGCCGGACTGCGCGGACTCGGCGAGGTACGCGGCCTGGCCGCCCTGGCGAAGCGAGCGCCGGAAGCGGTCGGAGGAGCGGTGCCGTACCGGCGGCCGATCCTTCACGATCGAGCCCTTGCCGTGCCTGGTCTCGACGAGCCCGCTCGCGCGCACCTCGACCATGGCCTTGCGGATCGTGCCGCCGGAGACGTTGTAGCGCTCGACGAGTTCCGACTCGCTCGGCACCATGTCACCAGGCTTGATGATGCCTGCCCGGATCTGCTGCACGATCTCCTCGGCGATCTGTACGTACCGAGGTACGGACCGCTCTCCTCCTACTGCGGTTCCCATAGTCCTTCTCTGCCTCCTATGCTCCTGTACATGAGTACATCACGGGAAGCAAGGTCGTCGATGCCGCTGCACTCCGTATCTGTGGCCGGAGTGGTGGTACGCGATGACGGCCGCCTCCTGGCGATCCGCCGCGCCGACAACGGCACTTGGGAACTTCCCGGCGGCGTACTCGAACTCGACGAGACCCCCGAAGCGGGTGTCGCCCGCGAGGTCCTGGAGGAGACGGGCATCCACGTCGAGGTGGACGAACTCACCGGCGTCTACAAGAACACGACCCGAGGCGTCGTGGCCCTGGTCTTCCGCTGCAAGCCGTCCGGCGGCATCGAGCGGACATCGAGCGAGTCGACGGCCGTCGCATGGCTCACGCCCGACGAGGTCGCGGAGCGCATGGCCGAGGTCTTCGCGATCAGGCTCTTGGACGCCTTGGACGGCAACGGCCCGCACGTACGGAGCCACGATGGCAAGCGCCTCATCCCAGCGGGATAGAACTTTCCCTACTTCATCAAGGCTCGCTGCGCTCGCTCGACCGGCGGCCGACGGCGCTTGACGATCTTCGGGCCGGATACTCCGCCCAAGCGCATCAACGGCCGCCCTGGCCCGCACACCACCGCCACCACGATCCGGCCTCAGGGATGGAAAAGATCAACAACAGCTAGACCCCAACGCCCACGTTTCAGAGGCCACACGCGCACCCCTTTCCACCCGGTAGCCCACAAGGGGTCGGATCAATCCGAGGGCCGCGCCAAGCGCGGCGGCGCCGGTCGGTCGCCGCCGCGCCGCCTCCATGTCTCCGCCACCGGCGCACGCCGCCGCCCGCCCGTCGCCGCACGCAGCGGCCAATTCCAACACGGGCACGGGGGCGAACGGTGAGCCTTAACGGTGCAGGTCAAAGACGCTTTGTGTTACCGAAAGAGGCCGGATCGTGGTGGCGGCGGCATACGGTCCGACGCTGCCAGATACGCGGGCGTTCGAACGGCCCGCCGGTCCCGCACCAGGTCACCGGCCGGACGGCGGATGCGGCCATGGTCAGAGCGGTGCCCCCGGCGGGGGATCAGCCGGCACCGGGATGGAGGGGGCGCCGTACGCGACCGCGGGCCCGTAGGGGCGTGCGCGGGGAGCTCCCATCCCGTCCACCATCGCCCCAGGCAGAGCCGAGCAGACGCGGCCCATGGCGTCCAGGTCGTTCGTACAGTGGCGCGCTCCACCTGGACGCCATGAACCACGCCCGCTCCACGGTGTGTGGGTCGACGGCGGACGGGATGGGAGCTGGGGTAGGTGGGGGCTTATGGAAATACAGCGCGCGGCACGAGTCGGAAGCCTTGATCCTCAAGATTTAAACATCTTCGCGCGAACCGCTCACAACCAGTCGCAACACGTCTCCATTCAGCAATGCTGGACAGGCAAAGGCTGCCCATTCGCCAGGTTGCGTCGCACACGACTCCGAGTACATTGGAAATCAGGGAGACGTCTTCCAGAGATAACCAGAATCTGCAACCTCAGGAGTGACGTCGCGATGAACAACAACTTCTACACCCTGCGCAGTGAGGCCACAAGCAGGATGCTGCGACAGCACCCCTGACAAGGTCGTTTACACGCTTCCCGGCAACGGAGGGGCGTTTCAGATCTGGCACATGGTGAACGTTGAAGGCGGTTTGGTTACGACTTCCAGAAGTGGGAACTATATCCCGTCGGACCAAATTTGTTCGTCGTGCGCAACTTCAAAACCAGGTTTGTCCTAGATAGTAATACCGACGGACATGCATACACCTTCGACGAGAACGGTGGGGCATTTCAGCATTGGTTCTTCATTCAAACGACGCCCGGCACTTAAGAGCCACTGCAGAATGCCCGCACGGCGTCGAACAGCTGCGATACTCAGTGAAAGATCGACTAAGTCGCCCACGATGAATTCCCACCGGCGCGAGAAAAGATGACCGAGCGCGAGACGAGGTGACCGAGATGGCAAATATCATCAACCAGGGCATCAGTGACTATGGGCCACTGCCGAACGATGACAACATCTGGGCGATTACAGTCTCCTATGATATCCGCTTCAGGGACGACGAGGTATCCCTCGACTTCGACGACGCGGTGAAACTGTGGGAGGACGATCGTGGCGAGCCCTTCGGTGGTGGCGACGATCAAATCACCCCATATCCAATCCCTAGCCGATTTAGGGCTTCTTCACCCCTCGTGAGTCGCGAGAAGACCATCACGGTATTTCGTGATCAGCTGGACACGGAAATAGGGAACGAAGAGGTAAAGGCTCAGATCTGGCTACGCAGAGCCGATTCGGGCGGCCCCGCCGACGACGAGGTGTATACACCGATCACGGAAATGAGCCCCTGACTCTGAAGCAGTAGCCCGACACGACCGCCAACAGCCTTCTCCGTCGGACCAGGTCGGACGGAGAAGGTACGGGTAGGGACGGGAGGGGAACTCGCGCCGTGCAGGATCTTGCTCTGCTTGGGCCAAGTCCGCGAGCACCTGCAACAGTCGTTCGCGTCGGTCCAAGGGCTGTTGCAGCAGCACCCAGCCGACGCTCTCCATCATCTTCACCGCTGAGTCGGGGTCTACTTCCTCGTCCCCGCAACTGCCCAGCCACCACACGAGGTCGACGAGCAGACCGGTAAGTGCCGGCACCAGCGGATCCATGGCAGTCACCCGTGCAACCTAGTCGACTCCTGCGACACTGTTTCCGGGGTGGGTGAGTGTTTAACTGCGTGACAACGGAGGCGGACAACGGCGAACGGGCACGGACGTCAACAAACCGTCTCAGCAGGTCAGCAGCGGACTCGCATCTGTTCAGGATCTCTCCTCTGTTGCTTCGGGACAAAGAGGTCCCCAACCAACAGTGCCGGACTTCGGACAGCAGGCGCCTCCGTCTCATGGAGTTGAGACGGAGGCGCGTCCGCAGATGGGGGGTAGATATCAGCTGCGCTTGGCGCTTCCCACCAGTACGCCGATCAATGCAGCAGCAGCGGAGAGCCATTCAGGGGTGACGCCACCAATGCTCGCCAGCACGACCACCGTGATCGTCACGGTGACGACGACGTGCCACCCCTTCGCGCCGTGTGCCGGGCCTTCACCGGGGGCATGCACACACTGAGGTACGGTCACGTACTTCTCCTCTCAGGTTCGCCTGGGAAGCGGGCCCTTGGTGCGTTTCAGGTTGGGAAGCCAGGAACACGCGTCGGGGGCCCTCCTTTGTTGGACAACCAAGTCATCCCCAGGCAGCGCTGGGAGCAAGCGTGACCTCACAACACGGCGAGACGGTGCCACCTTTAGGGAGCCTTCGCGGCACTCAGTGCCACGCGGTCGGTCGATCTCGGTTGGGGTGGACCAGCCGTGATCGAGAAGTCAAACGCCACAGCTGACGGCTGATCTTGTCGCAGCTCGTTCACGGCCAAGGATCGTGGACTATCCGTGGACGGGACACGTCTCGCCGACCAGTTTGGCGGCTGCGACCTGTGCATACGTCTGAGACCGAAGGGCCCTCCGGAGCCGTGTGCGCAGGTTCGGATCCTGCCGGGGGCACCCTTTCTGAGGTGCCTGAAGACCCCGTGACCAGAGAACTCGCTGAGTGCGGGGTCTTTGTGTGTGTGTGTGCAGCCGTACGCTGCCTGTAGCGGCCGAGCCGTGGACGGGATCTTGGGATATTTCCGCAGGTGATGATGAGGGAAGCTGCCACGCCGAGTTCAATCGCCGCCCGCCGGCAGAACGATAGACGGGGAATCTCGTGGATGTGACCACGCTTGCCGTTGCACTCATCAGCGTCGGAGGGACGCTGGGCGGAACTCTGGGTGGAGCGGTTCTGAGCCAGCGCGCCAGCCGAGCCGAAGCGGTGGAGCAGAACCGGCGTGCCGACCGTGAACGGGAGCAGGAGCGCGATGATCAAGCGCTACAGGCCAAGCGCGATCTCTACGCCCATCTGAACACCACAGCTCGCGCTTACCGGATCGCAGCCCAAGACGCCGTCCACGCGGCCGAACGCGGTGAAAGCATCGACCCAGCGCTCCTCGACGCCGCCAAGGAGGCTTGGGCCGACCAGTACTCCGAGGCACAGATGGCACTGCCGACGGACATTCTGCAGGTGGTCTCGACGCTCAACAGGTCGCTGGGAATCGGGTACTCAGTCGTCAAACAGCTGCCGAGCAGCCCCGATCTCGACAGGGCGTACCAGCGAGCGAAGACGTGGTTCAACGGCCCGCTGTCCGATGGCGTGTATCTGCTGCGGGTCGCACTGAGACATGACCTCGGCGTCGAGGTCGACCCTCAGTTCGAGCAGACCCGTATGCAGATGCTCGCCGCGCTCGACAGCGCGCGGAACGACCTCGATCGCCTACTGTCCACGGAACGAGCCCAGGCCACCCGCCCTGATTGAATTGAGCAGTCCCGCCGTTGGGCCGTCTCTGGGCCGTGCGAGGGCGCCCGACACCGACCAACAACGACAGAAGCCCACGGCATCTGAACTGGTCAGAGCCGTGGGCTTCCTCAGCCTCGCTGGTCAGCGAGAGCGGTGATCAGTAGACCGGCTACGCACGCCCAGTGACAGCAACGCTGACGGCAGCGATGGCAGGCGGCAGAGTCGAGAACAGCCGCTACGGGAAGACCGCACCGTTTCCCCCTGAGCCTTAGGTGCTCAAAACGAACCTTTCAACAGACAGCCGGACAACGCCCTTAGAGTCAACGTCATAAAGCACATAACTTCGATCGGCATTCCCTAGGTACATCAGACGCCCCGCGGGCACGGCCGACTGACTAGCCTCCGCAATCGCCGACACTCTTTTCACCGGATGGGCATGCAAATCAAGGATAACCGTATCGAAAAGCATTACAGGAGTCACGCGCTTCCCACTCACGACCCTGTGGGCGCGGCCATCCACTACAGGCAATACGATTAGCAGTGAGATGACAAAGATCAGGGCGACAACCACAATGGTTGCATAAACAAAGAAATGTCGGCGATTGCGAGTCTGTTCTTCTTTGGTAGAGTCACCATTCTTACCTTCAGCCTGGTCTTGCGGTACAGAAGGCCAGGGATCGAACAGGGTGAAATACAACCAGAATGTCGCTGCACCCCCGACTGCCACGATCATACAAATGAACCCCCATGACCTAATTAGAGTGTCCGAGTATCCAATCCCCATCTCGGCGGCACTCATGTCAAATGTGCGATAGAAGTGATCATACATTTGGGCTAGGGCGATAAATAGGGTCAACCCTGAGATGCTCACAAAGAACGCGAAATGATCGAGTGCGCGTAGCCAGCTAGATACTCTTCCCGACTCGACATTTACAACGATAGGGCGCTCATGAACTGCTTTCGGAGAACGTTGCCTCGGGCGTTGCGGCTTCCTGAGCTTTCCATGCTTGCGACTCATGCACATTGCCTACCCCATGTAGCGCGCACAGCGGTGATAGCCGGCGCATATCCACCCGTTCGTCCGCGCCCGCCAGCCGGACCGTTGCGGGCCAGCAAGACACAGCAGGAAAGGCGCGAGCCGCTGTTCGCCTCCGGTGTGTCCCCTTGCGGCAGCGGAGGGGCAGGGGTCAAACGGGGGACCAACTGGGACCTGATGAACAACGAGTACCGGCGTTTCCGAGGCGACTGGTGACGCCCAGGGCGCTGCAAGCCTGGTAAGCCAGGTGCTTGTCGAATGCGTGTCGAAGGGCGGTCGATGACTCGCCGAGGCCGAGAAGAGAAGAGGTCAGCAGCAGTGTGACGCTCATCTCACTGGGCGCCTTCTAAGAGCTGGTTCACTCTGGGCTCCGGTGGTCTTGGAGCGGTCCTACGGCGCGATCGGTTCACCACTGATACGGGCGATAGTCGCGCCGAATGCTCGGTTATCGGCGACGATGTGACGCGCTCGTGACCAGAACCAACCGAAGTACTGGCGTTGCACTGGCACGGTCAGTTCCAGTAGTAGTGCCAATTTGGTGACCTCATCGCGCTCAGAAAGGACCACCATCCGGATGTGGTGAGCGTAGATGGTCGGCATCTGGACCAGTCGGCGCGTGGGCCAGCTACCGGCATACGTCGCAACGTTGTCAATGAGCCACCGGGTGGCATCGTCAATCTGCTTCCACCAGCGCTCCCGCTCACCGCCAAGCCGTTCCCGCATGACAGGTGTCCAATCGGGTTCTTCGTCGGGCGGGAGCTGGCTGATCTGCAGCTGTTCACACGCGGAAATGATCCGCAGCATGTGGGCTCCGAAGGTATCGCGTGCGGTGTGAACTTCGCCCAGTCGTCGCTTGCGGGCTTCCAGCCGAGGAGCAGCAATCAAGCCGGTCGCCGTGGTTGTCACCAGAGCGGTAGCCGCGGCCACTGTGATGGTCGAGAGGGTGTCAGGCATGCGGCACATCGTGGCGCACTGCGAGGCTCCGACGGGCACACTTAGCTTGCCAAGTCTCGGGGTGCAAGCACTGCTCAGGCAGGACCTCGTGAACTGTTCGTGGACAGGCCTCGCTTAGCCAATCGGAGGTGTGGGCCCTGTCCAGCGACGCTTCGTAGGACCGAAGGGCCCCCTCCGGAGCCACTACAGTCGGCTGGCGGGCTGTCATGTGGCCAACCTTCGCGCCCACAGTTGGTTTACGTGGGCTCCATGCCGCTTGTACAACCAAGTAGGAGTGGGTGGTGCTCCCGAAGTAGCAACGCAGTAGTCCCCATAGGCGGATAGAAGGGCACCGATTCGACCCAGCCTGAGCTCATCATCTGTGCAATCCGAAAGTGCTTCCAGGCGGCGATCGAGTAGCTCACTCTTCGTTTCTGCCGAGCGCCAGGCCGCTACCTCCGACCACTGAGTGAAGGCAGCGCCTGAAGCAAGCGCGACCACGATTAGGCGTGCCAGGATCAAATTTTGCCCGTTGGATGCAAGGGGAATTGCTACAAGTACTGCGGCAATGGCTGCGATCACAAATCCCCATATGATCTTTCCGTAATAGTCGGCGGCCTCCTTGTACATGAACTTGTTCCAAAACGCGTTCTCTTGAAGGTGATCGCAAAGTCGGCGCATTCCGGCGGGCGCCGTGCTTGCAAAATAGTCGGGCGATACTGGGGCTGGTGGATTGTCGCCCTCGCGGGGGGAGACCCGAATCAGCCAGTTGTTAAGGTCGACTCGTTCCTCGGCTGACCCTAGAGCATCTAGTAGCAGGCCTCTTGTTCGGCCTTCCTCTCCCTCATTGTGGCGACTTACTGCACTACGACGTACTGACCACGAATAAATCTGCACGCCGAGGGCGAGCAGCGCTGGAATGTAGGTGTATGGATTCGCAATGAAGATTGAAGTAACGCTGAATAGGAAGGTTGTGACTTGAAGCCATCTGCTTCTCCGGTAAAGATCTCCGGCCTTCTCTAGTTGATTATTCGCCAGGCCGATAATCTCAGAAGACGACAGCTGGGAATTGCTCACCGAGCAAGCACCTCCAACGTTCAATGGCTCCAGCCGTGTCGCCCCGTGAAGCTAGTTCAAGTGATTCCTGGGCGATCAATGAGGCTTCTCTAACGATGCTTTGGCGATTCTCTGACGTTTTCTCGGATTCGATCCTTGCTGCCTCGCTCAAGAAGGCGGCGAGTGCCTCCGCAAGCGGTGGAGTGTGCTTCCATTTCTTAGCGGTGTGGCTTGCAATTTCTTCGATTCCGTACGATGGGATCGGGCTGCCGTGGGTCCGACTCCACCATTTTGTTAGACGGATCGCGTGCTTGAACTCCTCGCCGAGCTTTCGGGTGAGCTGCTCAATCTGTTGATTTTGCTCTTCAGGCGCATAGTCGATCCAGGCTCGTTGTTCGGTTGGAATCTTGAAAAGCTTATAGCCGGAGGAGTTATTTCCTGCAGGCAGAGCGGGTACTACATCAATGCCCAGCTCGCCGGGGAATGTGATACGAACAGCGCTCTCGAAGTCTTGGACTTCGTCATATGTGCGCGACAGCAGGTCTGAGATGGTGCTAATTGCGAGACTTGAATTTTCTGAAATGCTAGGATCGTTCCTAATGACGGCAACAATGTCGACGTCTGAAAATGTCTGAATAGCCGTGGATCGCGCCAAGGAGCCTGTGACGAAACAATCCTGCACCAACGGGTAATTGCTAAGTTTTTGGCAAACTGATTCGGCTCGTTTTAGAGCTGCACTTTTCTCGGGCGCGCTTAGGCTGATGCGTTCTAGCAAGACTTGAAAGTTCTTCGCTGGAGAGGTACTCATGAACGTCTGCGCATTCGATGTCTGCTTATTCTGGTACATGGGTGTTCTTATCAACCGAAACCGCGCCCTTCGCTAATTGTCGACAAGCGTTGAGGTGACGACCGCCCGGAGCCCACGCCGGGGTGGCCACCTCATGAGGACTGCTGTTCAGCGAGTTTGGCGGCCAAAGCTTCGAGGGCAGCGTTCGCCTTCTCCCGGTCCGCCTCCGTCAGGTCGCGAGGTGAGTTGCTGTAGGTGATGTACTGACTGGGGCTGATCATGTCGCCCATGCGCAGGGTGAAGGTTAGGAGCGGTCGCCAACCCTTGCGATGGCCCAACGTGCCTTCCAGAGTGACCGTGTAGTCCTTGGCTTGCGGTATGAAGCCAGGGAAGGGGGCCCCAAACTCGATGAAGCGCTGCTCGGCCTTCCTGCCGTCGACGGCGAATACGGCAGGCATGGCCGCGTGATCTTCACTCACAGGCATCAGCTGCGGCCATGAGTTACGCCAGGGCAGGGGGAGAATCGAGTCAGGCTCGTCAGGGAACCGAAGCTGAAGGTTTTGAACTATGATCGGCTTGGGCCCCGTGTTGTAGAACACCAGGGGCAGGCGCAAGAGCGTCAGATGCGGGGTGGCTGCGCCGGCGAACGAGTACGGCTCGTATGACTTGAGCCTTCCCTGGCGCGCGTTCAGCCACCAGAAGGAAGCCACGGTGAAGGCCAGGGCGCACCCGGCGACAATGGCAGCCGCTGGCAACGCGGACGACTGAGCCGTGTGAACGGCAGGTGCCGTGTGAACGGCAGGTGTCGGTGCGAGCACGCCGCAAGCATGACAGCTGGTGATCGGCGAGGTTCCACAAACGGCCGTATCAGACCCTGGTGCCGGGCCGTCCCTGGGCCGTCCGACGCCCCCCGAGGCCACTCGACGATGACCGCCAGTGACAGGCGACCTGCAGTCACCAGCCGCGAAACCCCAGGTCACAGCCCCCCGGCCATATGGGTTACCACCCAAGCCTGGACCTCAGGCAAGATGGGGTGTATCTGCCCACTGCCAGATTTCAAGCTGCCGGACGGTTTCTCTTGGCTGAGTACATCTACACCATGCGCAAGACGCGCAAGGCAATCGGCGACAAGGTCATCCTTGACGATGTTTCGCTGAACTTCCTGCCCGGCGCGAAGATCGGTGTGGTCGGTCCGAACGGTGCCGGTAAGTCGACCATCCTGAAGATCATGGCGGGGCTGGAGCAGCCGTCGAACGGTGACGCGTTCCTGTCGCCGGGCTACACCGTGGGCATCCTGCTTCAGGAGCCGCCGCTCAGCGAGGACAAGACCGTCCTGGAGAACGTCCAGGAGGGCGTCGCCGAGGTCAAGGGCAAGCTCGACCGGTTCAATGAGATCGCCGAGCTGATGGCGACCGACTACTCCGACGCGCTGCTCGATGAGATGGGCAAGCTGCAGGAGGAGCTCGACCACGCCAACGCGTGGGACCTCGACGCTCAGCTCGAGCAGGCCATGGACGCCCTGGGGTGCCCCCCCGGCGACTGGCCCGTCACCAACCTCTCCGGTGGTGAGAAGCGCCGCGTCGCGCTCTGCAAGCTGCTGCTGGAGGCCCCCGACCTGCTGCTGCTCGACGAGCCCACCAACCACCTCGACGCCGAGTCGGTGAACTGGCTGGAGCAGCACCTCGCCAAGTACGAGGGCACCATCGTCGCCGTCACCCACGACCGGTACTTCCTCGACAACGTCGCCGGCTGGATCTGCGAGGTCGACCGCGGCCGCCTGCACGGCTACGAGGGCAACTACTCCAAGTACCTCGAGACCAAGGCCACCCGCCTCAAGGTCGAGGGGCAGAAGGACGCCAAGCGGCAGAAGCGGCTCAAGGAAGAGCTCGAGTGGGTGCGGTCGAACGCCAAGGGGCGGCAGGCCAAGTCCAAGGCGCGTCTCGCCCGCTACGAGGAGATGGCCGCCGAGGCCGACAAGATGCGGAAGCTGGACTTCGAGGAGATCCAGATCCCGCCGGGCCCGCGTCTGGGCAACGTGGTCGTCGAGGTCAACAACCTCAGCAAGGGCTTCGGCGAGAAGCTCCTCATCGACGACCTGAGCTTCACCCTGCCGCGTAACGGCATCGTCGGTGTCATCGGCCCGAACGGCGCCGGCAAGACCACCCTCTTCAAGATGATCCAGGGTCTGGAGACCCCGGACTCCGGCTCCATCAAGGTCGGCGAGACCGTCAAGATCTCGTACGTCGACCAGAGCCGCGAGAACATCGACCCGAAGAAGAGCCTCTGGGCCGTGGTCAGCGACGAGCTCGACTACATCAACGTCGGGCAGGTCGAGATGCCGAGCCGGGCGTATGTGTCCGCCTTCGGCTTCAAGGGCCCCGACCAGCAGAAGCCCGCCGGCGTCCTCTCCGGTGGTGAGCGCAACCGCCTCAACCTCGCGCTCACCCTCAAGCAGGGCGGCAACCTCCTGCTCCTCGACGAGCCGACCAACGACCTCGACGTCGAGACCCTCGGCTCGCTGGAGAACGCGCTGCTGGAGTTCCCCGGCGCGGCCGTGGTCGTCTCCCACGACCGCTGGTTCCTGGACCGCGTCGCCACGCACATCCTCGCCTACGAGGGCGACTCCAAGTGGTTCTGGTTCGAGGGCAACTTCGAGTCGTACGAGAAGAACAAGATCGAGCGGCTCGGACCGGACGCCGCGCGTCCGCACCGCGCCACCTACAAGAAGCTGACCCGGGGCTGATCGATCTTGCGTCACATCTACCGCTGCCCCCTGCGCTGGTCGGACATGGATGCGTACGGCCATGTCAACAACGCGATCTTCCTCCGGTATCTGGAGGAGGCCCGCATCGACTTCCTGTCCCTACGGGGCAAGGAGTCCAAGCAGGGGTCCGTGGTGGCGCGCCATGAGATCGACTACAAACGGCAGCTCGTCCACCGGCCCGACCCGGTGGACATCGAGCTGTGGATCACCGAGATCAGGGCCGCGTCCTTCACCGTCACCTACGAGGTGAAGGACGAGGACCTGGTCTATGTACGGGCCTCGACCGTCGTCGTGCCCTTCGACTTCGAGACGCAGCGGCCGCGGCGGATCACCTCCGAGGAGCGGGAGTTCCTCGAGGGGTACCGGGACGACGCCGAGGAGGAGGCCGTCGCCGCATGACGGTGCTCCACCTTGCCGACGAGCGGGAGGCGGCGGACCTCGCGGCCTTCCTCTCGCGGCTGCTCCACTACGACCGCGGTGCCGCGGTACGCCTCCAGGCCGCCGGGACCGCGCTCGCCGTCTTCGGGCGGCCGCCGTCCTTCGAGGTGCTGGCGATCCGCGCGGTGCGGCTCGCCAAGCCGTACGAGAAGGGGCTCGACGTCGCGCTGGACGTGACCGTGTCCGCCGGTGAACTCCTGGAGACGGTGGACGAGTCGGCCGCGACGGCCGGCGTTCCGGCGGCGGTGACGGGGCCGCCGTGGGCCGGTGTGCTCCCGCCGCGCGGCGGCTGGCGGCCCGAGCCCGGGCTGCCCGCCCCTGATGACCTGCGGGCCATGGTCGGCGCGGCCGTTGCCGAATTCCGCTCCCGTACCGGGGAGTTGGCGCCGGAGCTGCGCACGCGCGCCGAGCTCGACCGCATCGGGCGGGAGATCTGGTCCCGGACCGTCGGCGACACCCCTCTTCCGGTACGGGCCGCACACGCGGCACAGTCGCTCGGGTTCCTCCGGTCCGCGCAGGGTGCCGGGGACCTGGCCTTGGTCTCCTCGGGGGCCTGGCTGCGGCTGCGTACGCCGTACGGGTCGATCGCCGTACGGCGTGCGGGACTTGGGGCGCTGGACGTCAGCGTCCGGTAGCCGTCCGGACAGGTCTGGCGGTCACCTCACTCGATCACTCGCTGTCGTCCGGTCGTACGGCGATGTGGTCCGGCTCCAGTTCCAGGGCCACGCGGTCGCGCATGCCCAGGGCCTCGGTGTACTCGGCGGGGAGCTGGAGACGGCCCGCGCGGTCGAGCATCGCGTACTCTCGGGCGACCACCGTCTCGTGGCCGGTCGTCGCGTCGACTTCGCTGCGGCGCAGGACCTCCGTGGAGGTGCGGCCGTCGCGGATGGCGACCGTGCGCCGGACCTCCCCGGCGACCGCCTGGTCGTGGGTGACGATGACGATGGTGGTGCCCAGGCGTTCGTTCGCCGTGCGGAAGGCGGCGAAGACCTGTTCCGCGGTGTGGGAGTCGAGTTCGCCGGTGGGTTCGTCGGCGAGCAGGACCGCCGGGTTGTTGGCGAGGGCCACGGCGATGGCGACGCGTTGCTGCTGGCCGCCGGACATCTGGTGGGGGCGGCGGTCGCGGCAGTCGGCGACCTCAAGCAACTTCATGAGTTCCAGGGCGCGTTCGGTGTGCCTGCGGCGCTTTGCGCGGGTGCCCGTGAGCTGCATGGGGAGGGTGATGTTCTGGGCCGCGGTGAGGTAGGGGAGGAGGTTGCGGGAGGTCTGCTGCCAGACGAAGCCGACGGTGGTGCGGCGGTAGGTCAGGCGGTCCTTCGCGGTCATGGTGAGGAGGTTGTGACCGGCCACGCGGGCCGTGCCGGCGGTGGGGGTGTCGAGGCCCGCGAGGATGTTCATGAGGGTGGATTTGCCGCTGCCGGATGCGCCTACGAGGGCCATGAGTTCGCCCTCGTGGACGAGGAGGTCCAGGCCTTGGAGGGCTTGGACCTCGGTGCCGTCCGTGGTGAAGATGCGGACCAGGCGGTCGCAGGTGATGAGGGCGTCGTGGCCGTAGGTGGGGCGGTTGCGGTGGGCTGCGGCGCGGTTTGCCAGGTCGGTGAGGGTGGGGTTTGCCGGGGGCATCGGGTCTCCTGGGCATCGGTTTCGGTCGACAGTGGCCCGGGGTGGGGGTTGCTGTTGGGGCGGGGATGCTTGTCTGCGCTTGCGGGTGCCGCTCTCTTTGGGGCGAGAGCCGCCCTGAGCGGCACGATTGCCCGCAGCTAGGGCAGCTAGGGCAGCTAGGGCAGCTAGGGCAGCTAGGGCAGCTAGGGCAGCTAGGGCAGCTAGGGTGGTGCGCTCGCATCCCCGGCCCTCAGTTCCGCCACCGCTCCCCGCCGCCCGGTCCACCAGGCCTGAGCTCCTGCGACCCCCACTGTGACCAGAACAATTGCCGCCGCGGGCAGCAGCAGTGACGTCGCGTCCGTTCGTAGCACCGCGTCCGTTGTCGCTGCTCGGTCCGAGGACGAGGACAGTGCGATGGTGGTGAGATCGACGCCCGGTGACAGGAGTCGGATCGTTGCCCAGCCCGTCAGTGTGCCGCCGGCTGCCGCCAGGACCGCCTGGGGCAGGGACTCGAGGATCAGCAGGTGGCGGCCCTGGGTGCGGGTCAGGCCCATGGTGCGCAGGCGGGCCAGGAGGGCCGTGCGTTCGGGGGCCGTGCGCAGGAGGGACAGGAGAAGGGACAGTACGGCGTAGCCGGCGCCCGCGGCGACCGCCGTCGTGTACACGTGTTCGGCGCCGGTCTGGAGGGGGGAGTCGGCGTAGCGTGCGCGTTCCTCGGAGCGTAGTTGTACGTTCGCCGAGTGGGGTGCCGCTGCGCGCAGGGCGGGTCCGTTCAGGTGGCTGCCTGTCAGCAGCAGTGCGGTGGGGAGGGACGCCTGTCTGTTGAGGCCGGCGCGGTCCACCACCAGGAAGTTGTCGCCGGCGACGGCCGGGGTGCGGTCGACGACGACGGTGATGCGGACGGTGACCGTGGTGCCGTCCTCCAGGCGTATCGGGAAGGGCCGGGTGCCGTAGGCTCCCGCCACCGCGGGGGAGGCGAGTGCCGGGAGTGGTCCGTGGCCCGTCGGGTCCCGCAACTCCCCTTCGGGAAAGGGGCCGAGGCCCGTCCGGCTCGCCAGTTCTGCGTAGTCCCGCGGGTCCACCCCGGCCAGCGGTACCGGCCGGGTGAGGTCGGTCGGCTTGGCCTGGTACGTGATGCTCGCGACCGCGAGGCCCTGTACGCCGGGCGTCCGGCGGATCCGGTCGGGCAGGCCGGCCGGCAGCGGGGACGTCGTCTCGATGCGGGCGTCGGCGCCGACCGCGAGCAGGGCCGCCTGGTCGCGGGCCTCGCGTACGCCCGCGAGGACCGAGCCGCCGAAGGCCGCCGTGGTGAGGGCGGTGAGCAGCGCCAGCAGGGGCAGTACCGCGGAGGCGGAGGTGCGGCCCGCGCGGGCCAGCGACAGATGGCCCAGCGCGCCGCGCAGCCGGGCCGCCGGACGGGCCAGGCCGCGCAGCGGGAGCGGGTAGAGGCGCACGAGCACCAGGGCCGCGACCACGCCCACCAACACCGGCGCCAGCGCCGTCAGTTGATCGCCCGTCGTGCCCCGTCTGCGCAGGGCCTCGACCGCGCCAAGGGCCACCACGACCAGGGTGAGCTCGGCGACCGTACGACGCCGGGACGGCCGTACGGTGGTCACGTCCGCACGGCCGCCCTGGATGCGGACGGTCCGGTGCGCGGCGGCCGCCCGCAGGGGCAGGGCCGCGCAGGCGACCGCCGTGACCGCTGCCGCCGCGGCGATCGCTTGGGGGGCGCGGCCGCCGGGGAGCGCGAGCAGGGCGACCGCCAGGCCCACGGCGCCCGCGGGGAGCGCGACCACCGCGGTCTCGGCCAGCAGGCGGCCGGCCAGGCCGGGCAGGGATGCGCCGCGGGCGCGCAGCAGGGTGAGTTCCGCGCGGCGGCGGTCGGCGGCCAGGCCGCCCGCCATCAGCAGGACCACGGCGGCCACCGTGCCGGCGCCGAAGGCGGCGACGGCCACGAGCGGGCGGACGCCGGACCGGAGGCCGGTGAAGTCGTTCAACACGGTGTCGAGGTCGGTGTTCACCGTCGTGGTCGGGTCGGTGAGGGTGCGGATCCTGCGCAGGGCGGGCCCGGACTCGAGGGAGGCGACGGCGGACTTGAGGCGGTCCGCCTCGTGGGCGTGGAGCCCGACGGGCGAGGGGGCCAACTGCCAGTACCGCCAGGGGCCTACGGCCGTGCCCAGCATCGCCGGGGCCGCCTCGGGTGCGAGCAGCAGAGAGCCGGCCCAGTACTTGTCGGGGTCGGCGCCGTTTCCCGGTACCAGGACGAGATCGGGGGTGCGCAGGAGGGGCTGGGTGGCCCAGTAGGCGCGCTCGGGGTCGCGCGGGGCGACGATGCCGGTGACACGGACGGCCAGCGGGGCGCGTTCCACGCCGGGCACATGGATGACCGAACCGACCTTGATGTGCAGGCTCTTGGCGGTCTCGACGGTGACGGCGGCCTCCACCTCGGCGGTGGCGGCGGTGACCCGGCCCGCGTGCGGGAGGCGTCCGCTGCGCACCGTCGCGTGGTCGGCGAGGCCCTGCTGCGCGGCGAGGGACAGCTGCGCCGGCAGACCGCTCGGTCGGGGCAGCCAACGGTCCGGGACCTCCTGGGGCTTGGTGCGCACCCCGTACGTCGACTGGTCCGGGTCGACGACGAGCGGCCGCGGCACGGCCGCACGGACCTTCGCGTACTGCGCGGCGAGCGTGCCGGGGAGCAGCGCCTCCTCGCGCCGCTCCCGCGGCAGGAACAGGCCGGGCTGCTCGGCCCACACCCCCACGCCGGTGGTCGCGGGCCGGGCGCGCTCGACGGCCCGGCGCAGAGCGGCGTCCTCGTACCGGTCGACCGACCGCGGGAACGCGGCCGCGAGGCAGGCGGTCAGCGCCACCAGCAGCGCCAGCGCACAGGCGGCACCGGGCGCTGCCCGCAGTCGTGTACGCGTCCAGGGAGCCGGCACCGGGTTCATTTCACTCATCCCCTTGCTCCCGCAACGACACCGCCGGGTTCCCGCGCCGCACCGCCAGCG
>NZ_JBITLY010000001.1:423226-450404 GCF_044465725.1 Streptomyces sp. NPDC049541
CGCCGCGGTCACGAGCATTGGTGTCACCGCCGTGGCCGCCAGCAGTACGGCGGCATCCGGCACGGGCAGCTCGACCAGCACCCGGGGCACCGGGCGCTGCCCGCAGTCGTGTACGCGTCCAGGGAGCCGGCACCGGGTTCATGTCACTCATCCCCTTGCTCCCGCAACGACACCGCCGGGTTCCCGCGCCGCACCGCCAGCGCCGCGGTCACGAGCATTGGTGTCACCGCCGTGGCCGCCAGCAGTACGGCGGCATCCGGCACGGGCAGCTCGACCAGCACCCGGGGCACCGGGCGGGTGGCCTGCGCCGTCAGCACGATCAGTGGGATCACCGCCCGGGTCAGCACCGTCCCCAGGGCCGTCCCCACCGCCAGCGCCAGTGCCACCAGCACGCCCTGCTCGACGGCGATCATGCGGGCCAGTCGGCGGCGCGGGGCGCCCAGGGCCCGTAGCACGGCCAGTTCGGCGCCCCGCTCCCGCAGGGACCCCGCCGCGCTCACCGCGAAACCGACCGCGGCCAGCGCCGCCGCCACCCCGGCCGCCGCCACGAACGCCGCCTCCGCGCCCGCGCCGAACGGATCGTCCCGCAGCCGGGCGGCCGTCTCGTCCCGCACCACGACCTGCGCCGGGTCCAGCTCGGGCAGTGCCCGCAGGGCCTTCGCGACCTCGGCCGACTTCCCGGGGCCGGTGCGCAGCCACCACTCCGTGGGCGTGACGCTCGTCCCGTACCGCTCCTCCAACAGCCGGTTCACGGACCGCAGATCGACCAGCAGGGCGCCCCCGGCGGCATCGCCGGTCGTCGGCAGCTCCCGTACCGCACGCACGATCCGCACCGGCACGTTCTCACCGGCGACCGGCACATCCACCCGCTGCCCGGTGCGCGCGCCCGCCGAGGTGAGGAACCGGTCGGTCGCCACCGCCGTGATCTCGGGCGGCCTCGGCTGTACGACCTGCACCCGCACCGTCAACGACGCGGCGACCCAGGTGTCCTGGGCCGGCACATACCCCGTGCCGTACTCGACCGTGAGCGGCCCCGCCGCACTCATGGTCGGTCTCGTCGGGTTCGTCCTGTCGTTCGGCGAGGAGACCTGCCCGTCACTGCGCACGGACGCCTTCCAGGAGTCGGGCAGTGGGACCGTCCGCACGACCCCGTCCACCCCGGTCGCCGTCAACGCACCCAGTTCCAGGCGCTGTTGCTCGGGCTTGCCGACCGGCTGGGACAGCACCAGCTCCACGCCGGTGAGCGTCAGCGGTCCCTCGGAGACGGGCACGTCGAGCGCGTGCGCCCGCCCGTCGTCGGGGAGTTCCCCGGCCGGCACCCGGTACGGCGTCCCGTACCGGTCCACCAGCGTGACCGTGACGTCCGCCGCCGTGCCCGGTCCGTTCCGCGAGGAACTGTGCAGGGTCGCCGTCAGCCGCAGCCGGGCGGTGTGCGGGGGCACCTTCGCGCCTGCCGTCGGCGCCTTCGGGTCCAGGGACGCGAGCAGCGGCCGTACCGGCTGAGAGGCCAGGTCCCGGCGCATCAGTACGGTGTCCGCCGCCTGCGCGGTGTCCAGCGCCAGCAGCGCGGCCGTGCGGTCGCCGGACAACGGCAGGTCCGCGCGGAAGGCCGGGGCGACCTCTTGTACGTGCGGGACGGCCGCGTAGGTCTCCGTCTGCCCGAGGCCGTCCTCCCCGGCGGCGATCACCCGCACCGGGGCGCCCGCGCCGAAGTCCGCCTGGTCGCCCTGCGAGCGGTTCCAGGAGGCGCGCTGCCCGATCGCCAGCATGCCGAGCGCGACGGCCAGGACCAGCAGCAGCACCGGGCCCGCCCCGCGCATCGGTCGGCGGCTCAACTGCCAGCCCGCCAGCGCCGCGGTCAGCCCGCGCCCGCCGGCCGCCCGGCGCTCGGCGAGCCGCGCCACCGGGGGCAGCAGGCGCAGGGTCAGTACCGTGCCGGCGAGCAGGGCGAGTGCCGGGGCGGCGACGAGGAGCGGGTCGATGCCGAGCGTGCCGGTTCTGTCGCCGTTCACGGCGCCGGAGGTCTGCTGGTGCAGCTGCCAGTACGCCACGGCGGCCACAGCCAGCAGGGCGAGGTCGGCGCCGGCGCCAAGAGCTCGGGCGCTTCTGTGATGGGCCGTGTGAGGGTTCGTGGCTGATCGCAGCCCCGCTCTCAAGGGGCGCGGGGCTGCGCCGGTAGGTGCGGCTCCGCCGCGGGGGCGCGACAAGCCACGACGGGCCCGCGGTCGAGACGCGGCCCCTCGTGGCTCGACCCGCGGAGCGCCCGGCAGCGTCACGGCCAGGGCGCAGCCCAACCCCACGGCCCCCGCCACCAGCCACACCCGGAGCCCCCCACCCGCCGGCACCTCCAGCCGCAGTCCGATCCGTGCCGGCGCCCCCTGGCCGGCCAGCAGCCGGGTGAGCGGGCCGGCCAGCAGTGGTCCGCACAGCACCGCGGGCGCCGCCAGGAACAGCGCCTCCAGGGCCGCCAGCGAGGCGATCCGCGCCCGGGAGGCGCCGCGGGCTCGCAGCAGCCGTACCTCGCCCGCGCGCCCGGCGCTCAGCAGCCGGGCCACCAGCAGCAGCGCACAGCAGGCCAGCAGCACCAGCTGCAACGCGACGATCAGCAGCGTCGAACGGGAGACGAGCAGCGAGCGCTCGACGCGGTCGAGAACCTCGGGCAGGGAGGTGCTCGCAGCCGTCGTGCTACTGAGCACGGGCTGCCTGCGCAGAGCGGCCCCTCCCGCTCCGGCCGCCTTGCGCAGCTCGCCGATCCGCCCGGTCGTCAGCGTCGAGAAGTCGGCCGACGCCAGCCACCCGGAGGGCCCGGCGCTCACCTTTCCGCCGCTCAGCACGCCGGGGGCGGCGAGCAGGGGGCCGTACGTCGTGAAGTCGAGGGTGGTGACGCCCCGGCCGCGCAGGTCGTCCAGCCGCCAGTAGGGCGAGTCCGCCCGGGCGGGCCGGTACAGGCCGGTGAGCGTCACGTGCACCTTCGGGCCGCCGAGCCGGTCGGTGAGGGTGAGGCGGGCGCCGGGCTTCAGGCCGAGGCGCCGGGCGGCGGTCTGCGGGAGGGCCGCCTCGATGCCGGGGCCGGAGCCCGCCCGGGGCGCCCGTCCCGACACGAACCGCAGCTGCGTCGGGTCCAGCGCCGCGACATACGTCAGATCGGGGTTCTCGGACCGCTCGGCCGGCGGCTGCAGCGAGCGCGGCAGCGCGTACGGGCCCGAGCGCACCAGGGTCCGCACGGTCACCGGCAGCCCGTCGAACGTGCGCCGCGCTCCTCGCCGTACGGCGTCCTCGGCGGCGGCGCGCCGGCCCGCCGGGATGTCGGCCTTGACGATCAGTGCGGCATCGCCGGCGTTCTGCGGGTCCCGGAGCGAGTGGCGCAGGGCCGCGTCACCGATCGCGCCCGAGTAGGCGGTAAGGGTCGCCAGGACGGCCGTGGTCAGCAGGACGGTGAGCAGCGCGGCGGCCAGCAGCGGGCGGTGCGCTCGGGCACGTAACAGGACAAACCGTGCCACCGCACCCAACGCCGTCACGCCCAACCCCCCGTGGCTGTCCTGACCTCCGGGCGATGCTGTCAGAGGGAGTGGCCCTCGGTAAGCGCTTGTACGGCGGGCTTGACCGGATCGTGACCGGATTCCGGCGTCGTGCGACCGGAATCCGCACGTCATGCGGTCAGGTTCAGTCCGGGGTGTTCACCATCGAGGCCGCGGCGTACGTCAGGTACTTCCACAGCTGCTGCTCGTGCTCCTCGGACAGACCGAGCTCGTCGACGGCGTCCCGCATGTGCCGCAGCCAGGCGTCGTGCGCCTCGCGGTTCACGGCGAAGGGGGCGTGGCGCATGCGCAGCCGGGGGTGGCCGCGGTTGTCGCTGTACGTCGTCGGGCCGCCCCAGTACTGGATCAGGAACAGCGTGAGGCGCTCCTCGGCCGGGCCGAGGTCCTCCTCGGGGTACATGGGCCGCAGCACCGGGTCCTCGGCCACACCCTCGTAGAAACGGTGGACGAGGCGGCGGAAGGTCTCCTCCCCGCCGACCTGCTCGTAGAAGGTCTGCTCCTGAAGCGCGCCGCGCCGAATCTCGGTCACTTTGAGCTGCCTCGCATGGTTTGTTCCGGTCCGCCCGATTTTCTCTGCCGGGGGTCCGGGGGTTGTCCCCCGGGAAAAAGCAGTACGCTCCCCATGCTCTCAGACCGCTCGGCGGAGGACTTGAGGCTTAGGACCCCGCCCCGCGTCCTGGAAGCGGACATTCCGGATCTGGCGGCTCCGGAACTCGCCTCCCGCCCTTCCCCGCAGCACAGTGGACCCATGGGCGCAGCTGCTCTCGACAAGGAACTGGACGACCTCGCGGTCACCGCGCGGGCGGAGCTCGTACGGCAGATCGAGGCGAGCGGGGCCTGGGACGAGGACCCGGGGTGGCGGGAGGCGTTCGAGTCGGTCCCGCGCCATCTCTTCGTGCCGTACTACTACGTCGGGGTCGTCGGCGGCTACGAGCGACGATGGGGCGAGAGCCCCGATCCGCACACGCGCGAGCGCTGGCTGCGCGGGGCCTACGAGGACGCCCCGCTGGCCACGCGGCTGCGCGACGGCGAGCTGCTCTCCTCCAGCAGCCAGCCCTCGCTGATGGCGAGGATGCTGGCCGAGCTGAGGGTCGAGGACGGCAACCGGGTCCTGGAGATCGGCGCGGGCACCGGCTACAACGCGGCCCTGCTGGCCCACCGGCTCGGCGACGAACTGGTCACCACCGTCGATCTGGAGCCGGAGATCACCGAGTCGGCCCGGCGGCACCTGGCCGCCGCCGGCCACCACCCGGCCGTCGTGACCGGCGACGGCGCCCGCGGAGTCCCCGAGCGCGGCCCCTTCGACCGGATCATCGCCACCTGCGCCCTGACCTCGATCCCGCGCGCCTGGCTCGCCCAGTGCAACCCGGGCGCCCGCATCCTGGCCCCGTTCGCCACCGGCCTGATCGCCCTGACGGTCCGGGACGCCACGCATGCGGAGGGCAGCTTCCTGCACACCCCCGCCTACTTCGTGCCCCTGCGCGGCGGAACCCGCCCCGAGCAGGAGTCACTCCCACTCGACGACATCCCCCGCCGCGCCAGGGACCACGACCTCTTCCGCTTCCTCCTGGCCCTCACCCGCGGCACCCTCGACCCCCGGGAGGCCTTCGCCCTGTGGGAACGCGAGGAACACCCGCAGCGGCACCGCTATGGCATCACCATGGGCGCAGACCGAGAGTGGGCATGGCTGGACGACCCGAAGGGGCCGCATGCCTGGCCCCTCCGGTGAGTCAGCGGCCTTTTTAGGGGCGCGGGGAACTGCGCGACCAGCCACGACGACGCCGCACCCCACAACGACATCGACTACCCACGGCGAATAGTGATCGTCGTCCAAGCCCCCACGTGCACACGATCCCCATCCTGCAGAGGCACCGGCACAAAAGGCTGAATCGGCTCATCAGAGCCGTTGACCGTCGTGCCGTTCGTGGAGTTCTGGTCCACGACCGCCCAACTGCCGTCCGGCTGCTGCACCAGCACCGCATGCTGGTGCGAGACGCCCGGGTCCTCCGGAGGCACCGCCAGGTCGATGTCGGGGGTGTCGCCGGTGGAGTGCCGGCGGCGGCCGATGGTGATCTGGTTGCCGCTGAGGGTGCGCTGCTGCTCGGGCGAGTACGCGGGCAGGTTGAGCCCGGCGGCCTCGGGGCCGGAGCGCTGCATCATCGCCATGAAGTACTCGCGGTCAGGACCGATGGTCGCCGTCCAGGTCACCGGCCCGCCCTGGGTCTGCGGGAAGCCCTGGCCGGGCGGGGGCGCCTGGGTCGCGCCGGGCTGCGGATAGCCGTAGCCACCGCCCTGACCGGGGCCACCGGGAGCACCGGGGCCGCCGGACGGCGGGGAGATCACCCAGTCGTCGTCACCGCCGCCGAAGGACGGACCGCCCTGCTGCGGCGGACGTCCCGTCTCCTGCGGGAAGCGGGGCGGCGCCGGCGGACCGGGCTGCTGGAACGCCTGCGGGGCGCCACCGGGGCCGCCGGGGCCGCCGTGCGGTGTGGGGCCGGGCGGCGGCGGGACCGGGCGCGAGGGGTTCGGGCCGAAGCCGGACCGGTCGGCGAACGGGCTCGGCGGACCGGAGGGCTCGTTGCCGAAGGGGCCCGGCCGCGGGCCCGAGGGTTCGTTGCCGAACGGGCTCGGCGGGATCGGCTCCGCCGGGCGGTTCACCTGGGACGGGCGCGAGCCCTGGTACTCGTACGAGTCGCCACCGCCGTACGACGGTCCGGGCTGCTGCTGGAAGGGCCCGCCGGGGCCGGGCGCCGGCGGGCGCGGGGCGGCCGGGGTGTACGAGGTCGCGGTGTTCGTCAGGAAGTTCCACCGGCACTCCTCGCAGAACGGCGCGCCGCCCTCACGGGGCGTACGGCACTGCGGGCAGAGCTCCGGCTCGTGGTCCGGCACCGCGGACAGCGGGCGGCCGCCGGGCTGAGGGCCCTGGCCGGGCGGCGGGAAGCCGTAGCCGCCGCCGGGCGGGGGCGGCGGGGGAGGGGGCGGAGGCACGGCACCGGCCATGCGGTGACCGCAGACCTCGCACCAGTCGTCGGAACCCGACTGGTGTCCGTTCGGGCAGGTCGGCATGTCGGCGCTTCCCCCTTTCCTTCAGGGTCCTACTCGGTCCTGTGATGTGTGTGGTGTGTACGGCGACGTGACGTACGGTGTCACTTCTTTACACGAACAGTCTTTGTCGACCGTGTCTCGAGAGTCATCTCGTCGGCCTCCTCGACCTTCGCTTTCAGTCGCACAGTACCTGTCGCGGCATCGACCACGTCCACCACCTTCGCAAGCAGTTTCGCAGTATCCGCGTTTCCGGAGGCGCTGGCGAGCTGAACGGCACGGCCCAGTTTGGCCGTTGCTCCATCCATATCGCCCGCTTTGCGAAGATCTAGCCCTTGTTGGATGGCTTGTGCCAGTTCGGCCTGCCCGGTGTAGTGGGCGACCTGGGGGTTGATCGAGGTGGAAGCCGTCATGTCGTCGGTCCACACGGCCCTGACCAGGCCCTGGGCGCCGAGGTTCTGCGCGCTGCCGTCGGGCTGCGGGACGACCAGGGAGACCCGGGCGGCGAGCATCTCCTGGCCGAGGCCCGCGGCGGGTACCTCGACGCATACGTGGTAGTCACGGGACTCGTCGCCCCAGGAGCCGGTGGGGTAGTCCCCGGCGCGCGGGCCGGCCTCGGTGCGGCGGTCGGTCAACTCCTCGACCGTGGGTGCGACTTGCTTGACGAACTTGATGGTGGTGCCGACCGGCGTCCACAGCCTGAGGGCGACGTCGGCGACCTCCTTGCCCATCGCCTTCTCCATCATCTGCGTGAAGTCGGCGGCGAGGGCGGCCGGGTCGGCGACGATGTCGGCGGTGCCGAGCAGGGCCGAGGCGATCCCTGTGACTTCTTTCACTTCCCAGTCGGTGCCCACGCCACGTGCGTCACAGGTGAATCGTCCGGCACATTCGTCGAGGGCCCGCTTGAGGTCCCCGGGCGACTCGTGCTCGTTGCGGCCGTCGGTGAGCAGGATGCCGTGCCGGATGGCGACCTCGTCCGAGGAGAGCAGCCGGTCGGCCAGCTTCAGCCAGGTGCCGATGGCCGTGCCGCCGCCCGCGCTCAGCTTCCGCAGGGCCTCCTTGGCCTGGCCGCGGGTGGTGGCGTCGGCGACCGCGAGGCGCCCGCCGCCCGGGTAGACCTCCTTGGCGACGTGCGTGCCGGCGATCACCGCGAAGTGCACCCCGTCGCGCAGGGTGTCGATCGCGGCGGCCGTCGCGTCACGGGCGTTGCGCATCTTGGTCGGCGGGTAGTCCATCGAGCCGGAACAGTCGACCATGATCGCCACCCCGGCCGAGGGGCCGCGCCCCGGCGCGTACTGGTGGGGCGCTGCGACGGCGCTGCCGGCCGTGCCGCCGCCGGTGGCGGTGACCGTGACGATGGCGTTGACCTCGCGGCCGCCCTCCGGCAGGTACTCGTTCTGGTACACGTCCATCGAGAACTGCGGCACGCTGGACTTCGAGAAATTGGCCATGCCTACTCAAATCCCCCTCGAAAACCCCGCGTTCGCGGGGCGACGACTGTATGCGGACCGGTCCCCTCCGGTCCGCTGAGGCATCCCCGTATACGGCCTCAGGCCGATCCTGCCCCCTGAGGCACGGCCGGGAACGGCACGACGGCCACTGTTACGTTGTCGTGGCCCCCGCCGTCCAGGGCGTGACCGACCAGCACCCGGGCGCTGTGCAGCGGACGTACGGCGGCATCCGGCGGCACGATCTCGGCCATCTCCTCGGCCGCCTCCGCGTAGTTCCACAGTCCGTCCGTGCACACCACCACTACACCCGGCCGGTCCGGCTTGAAGGAAGCGGTGTGCGGCTCCAGTTCGTAGGCGTCCGCGCCGAGCCAGCCGGTGATCGCGTGGGCGCGCTCGTCGGCGTACGCCTCGGCCTCGCTCATCAGGCCCGCGGAGACCATCTGCGCGGCCCACGAGTCGTCCTCGGTGAGGCGGGCCGGGGCCGTGGTGCGGTCCACCGGCACCCAGTAGGCGCGGCTGTCGCCGACCCAGCCGACGACCAGCAGCCCGGCCGTCACGACCGCGCCGACGATGGTGCAGGCGGGCGCGTTCTGGTGCGGGGAGTGCTCGCGGGCGGTGGCGGGTTCGTCGGCCAGAGCGTTGACGGCGTGCGAGGCGGCGACGATCGCGTCGTGCATGGCCTGCTGCGGGTGCGTGCCCCGCGGCAGGGCGGTGAGCAGCGCGTCGTTCGCGGCGCGGGCGGCGGCCAGCGAGGCGTCGTCGGGGCGGGTCGCCGAGGAGACGCCGTCGCAGACGATCGCCACGGACGCGGGGGCGCCGTCGGGGAGGGCGGCGGTGCCGATGCCGAACGCGTCCTCGTTGCGGTGGTGGCGCAGTCCGCGGTCGCTGACGGCGGCCACCGGGCCGGACTCCTGCTCCATGTGGTCGCGCTCCCGGGGCTGGGCGTGCCCGCAGTTCTCGCAGTAGCCGTCCTCGTCGACGCGGCCCGCACGGCAGGCCACGCACAGCGTGGCCTCCTCGGCGGGCGCGGCGAGCGAGGCCACGCGCGGGTCCGGGGCCTGCAGCGGATACTCGTCGGGCTGCGGCGGCCGGTCGAAGCGCACCCCGGCGGCCGGGGAGACCGGCGATCCGGTGGGCTGCTCCGGCGGCAGCGGGGAGCCGCCCGAGTCCGTGCCGTGCAGGTCCGTCGGCAGATGGGTCGCCGCCGGGGTGTCGGAGCCGCCCGGCGTGGCCGCGAGGGGCCAGGCCGCACCGCCGGCTTCGCCCGGCGGCACGTCCGAACCGTTCAGGGCGATCGTCGGATGGTCCTCCGGCCGTGCGGGCACGACGGACAGGTCGTATCCGCACGCACCGCAGAAACGGTCACCCGACTCGAGCGGCCACTCGCAGCTCGGGCAGTTCGACAGGGCGGCCTGCTGGGGCATCTGCGACATCAACTACACCCACGTCCGGGGGCGGTAACGGTTGGCACGTTCCACCAGGTCGATCCTCTCCTCGCCGCCTCGCGCCAGCCGGGCCAGCGTGCGGTACGAACGCTCCAGGCCGAAGCGGAGTCCCCGCTCGTCCAGGTCGCTGCCGAGCAGCACGCGCTGCGCGGCGGGAGCAACCACCTGGCCACCGGAGAGTATCCAGTCCAGCGCGCAGCCGAGGACTTCGGCGGACAACTGCTCCCGGCGCGCCGGATCCAGCCCGTACGCGTCCAGCGCCTCGACCTGCCCGGCGGCGGCCCCCAGGTCCTCCAGGAACGGTACGTCGGAAGCGGCCGCCGTACGCCCGCGCAGCCGCGCCCGTACGGCGGCCACCCGCGCGGCCGTGTAGTGGATCGAGGACTCCGGCACCGACTCCAGCGTCCGTACGGCACTGCGCCGGTCGCCGGTCGCGAGCTGCACGCGGGCCAGCCCGAACGCGGCGCTCACATAACTGGGGTCGGTCGACCAGACCAGCCGGTAGTACTCGGCGGCGTTGTCCAGCTGGCCCAGCAGCTCCGCGCACAGGCCGAGCGCCAGCTTGGGGGCGGGCTCGCCGGGGAACGCGTCGTAGATCGCGTCGAAGGCGAGTGCGGCACCCTCCTCGTCGCCGGTCACCAGCGCCGCCACGCCCCGGTACCAGACGACCCGCCAGTCGTCGGGCCGCTCGGTCTCCAGCGTCTGCAGGGCGTTCAGGGCGGTCGCCGAGTCGCCGTTCTCCAGCCAGGCGCGGATCTGCCTGAGCCGGGTCTCCACCGATGCCGCCGGAGCCGCGGCGAGCGCCCCGAGCAGCTCGGCCGGAGCGGTCGTCATCAGGCCCGCAAGAAAACCCGCGTTCGGGTCGGCGGGGTCCACGCGGGGGACGGGCAGGGCGAGGGCCGCGGTGGGGGAGTCGACGTGCTTGACGAGGGCCGCGGTGGCGTTCGCGGATGCGGGGAGCTGGAGCTGCTGCCCCTTCCGCGGCTGCACCACCCGCGCCCCCAGCCGTGACACGTCCCCTTCCAGCTTCGGGAACAACTCCGTGTCGGTGACCTTCAGTTCGGGCCCGAACAGCGTCGACAGCGCGGGCCGCGCCCGCCCCGTCTGCAGCGACACCACCTCGCGCAACACGCCCGTCAGCTGCTCCGCCATCTCCTGCGCGGAGGCGAACCTGCGGGCAGGGTCGGGGTCGGTGGCGCGGACCAGGAGCCGGTAGAAGGACTCGTACTCGCGGAAGACCTCGATGTTGTCGGGGTCGGGCAGGGAGTCCACGAAGACGTTCGTGTAGCCCTGGAAGTCGAAGGACAGGACGGCCAGGGTGCGCGCCACCGTGTACAGGTCGCTCGCCACCGACGGGCCGACCTCGGCGACCTCCGGTGCCTGGTAGCCCACCGTGCCGTAGATGGCCGACTCCTCGTCGTCCATCCTGCGCACCGCGCCCATGTCGATCAGCTTGAGCTGGTCCTCGGTCTGGATCGCGTTGTCGACCTTGAAGTCGCAGTACAGAAGGTTGCGGCTGTGCAGATGGCCGAGCGCCTCCAGCGCCTCGATGCCGTACGCGCAGGCCTGCTCCACCGGCAGCGGATCCCGCTTGCCGTCGGGGGTGCGGCGGCCGTTGGCGATCTCCTTCAGGGACTTGCCGCCGACGTACTCCATGACGATGTAACCGTCGAGCGAACCGGTGCGCTGGTCCAGGTGCTCCACGAAGTTGTAGATCCGAACGATGTTGGAGTGCTCGATCTCGGCCAGGAATCGCCGCTCGGAGATCGCCGCCGCCATCGCGTCCTGGTCGCCGGTGTCCAGGAGGCCCTTGAGGACCACCCAGCGGTCGGAGACCGCCTTGTCCACGGCGAGGTAGACCCAGCCGAGCCCGCCGTGCGCCAGACAGCCCACGACCTCGTACTGGCCGTGCACCACATCGCCGGACTTCAGCTTCGGTACGAACGAATACGGGTTGCCGCACTTGGTGCAGAAGCCCTCGGTGCGGCCCGCGCGGTCTCCGCGTGAGCGGCCCACCGGCGCCCCGCAGTCCGAGCGCGAGCAGAACCGCTTGCGCTCGGGCACCTCCGGGTTCTCCAGCACCATCGCGCGTGGATCGGGCCGCGGCACGTCCGGCACCTGCACCAGGCCCACGCCCAGCCGGCCGCGGGAGCCGGTGCTGGTGCCGGAACCGGAGCTGCGCACCGACACCGAACGGCCCGTGGACTTCCCCGACAAGGAGCGCGAGAGCCGCCCCGACACCGAGCGCCGCGACTTCGACGACTGCGAGGAGGTACGCGAGCTGCCGCTGTCCTGCGAGCCCTTGCCGCCGGTGATGCCGGTGGCCGACGAGTTCACCATGCCCTTCGCCGACACGACCGGCGCGAGACCGCAGGTGTCGCAGTACAGCTCGCCGCCGCCCACGTCCTCGTAGGTGCCCTCGCAGTCCGGTCGTTGGCAGGTCTGCTGTGCCTCACTCATGACGTCTCCCCCCTGCGGTCTTGCGGCGGCACGCGCGGGGCGCCCAGCACTTCCGCGGCCGCCTGCTGGTAGCGCAGCACGGCCTGTTCGGCGACGCGCAGATCGCAGGGTGCGCTCCACAGCATGCGCCGCGCCGCGTCGTAGCGCTCGATCAGGAACGGGTCCTCGGCGTGTCCGAGCCGGGCCACCTTCGCCTTGTACGCGTCGAGGCGGCCGCGCAGCTCGGCGCGGACCGCCAGCGGCGCGGTGACCGCGGTCAACGACTCGCGGGCGCGCAGCAGTTCGTCCTCCGCCTTCTGCTCCAGGGACTCCAGGAGCGGGGACAGGCGGTGCCACTGGGCGTGTCTGCGGTACTCGGCGGCCGTCGCCAGCTGCTCCTGCAGCGCGGTCGGCGGGCCGCTGACGACGGGCACCTCCGTGGCGGCGATCTTCGCGAGGACCTCCCCGCGCGCGTTGCGTGCCTCCGCGAGCGTGCGGTCCGCCCGGCTGAGCACGTCCCGCAGCTTCACCAGCCGCTGCTCCGCGTCCTGCCGGACGGTGAGCACGGCGTCGATCTCCCGGCGCACCTCCTCCAGGGCGCGCGCCTCCCGGTCGTACACCGTGGTGTCCGGCCGGCCGCCGCCCGGCGCCGAACTCCCCTGCGCGGGGATCCAGTACGCCAGCGGGTCGGAGATCACCTGCTCGCGCAGGGTGGACAGGGTGCGGGTGATGCGCTCCAGGTCGTCGCCGGAGGGGTGCTCGCCGGGGCGCACCCCGACGGAGTGGGCGAGCGTACGGGTGCGCTGGAGCTCCGCGGCCAGTAAATCGATCCGGGCGGGCAGCGCCGACCAGACGGCGTCGGCCGCGACCACCATGTCCAGGCTCGACGCATACAGCTCGTTCATCAGGTCGACGAGGGCGGCCAGGGAGTACTGCCGGCTGAGCTTGCCCGGGGCGGACAGCAGCGTCGGAGCGTTCGCCGTGGCCATGGTGGAGCCCGCGACCGTGACGGACTCGCCGCGCAGCAGCTCCGTCAGCTCCACCAGGTCCTCGCGGCTGGACCAGCGGCGCCGCGAGCGGATCTCCCGGGCGGAGCGCAACGCGTCCGTGTACGCGTCGAAGTACGCCCACAGCAGCGTGATCGACGCCTCCGTGGCAGCCCACCGCTCCTTGGTGACGCCCGTCAGCTCGGCGCCCTCGAGGAGTCTGCGGCCCGCGTGGTCCTGCAGGGCGAGGAGCGAGGTCTCGATCGCCTCGTGCTCCGCGCCTAGCCGCGCCAGCGCACGGTCCACCTCGTCCCGGTCCATCACCGGCCCGGCGGGGTCCGTGACGCCCATCGATCACCTCTCGCTGCAGTCGTGTTCCGTCGTGGTTCCGTCGTGTGCTGCCGTACGTCCGTCAGTTGATGATCGGTCACTTGTAGCGGGCTTCGGGAGGGGTCGCCGAGGCCGACTTCTGGCCGCCCTGGTCCATGGTCGGATGCAGCCACTTCTCGTACGAGGCCGCCCAGTCGCCGTCCTTGATGTAGTTCTGCAGGGTCCGGTTGACCTGGCGTATCAGATCCTGGGAGCCCAGCTTCATCGCCACGCCGTAGTACTCGTCGCTGAACAGGCCGCCCTTCAGCTGCACCGTCGGGTCCTGTGCGGCCTGGCTCGCGGCGAGCGCGCCGTCCGTGACGACTGCGTCGACCGCGCCGAGCTGCAACTTCACCAGGCAGTCGAGCTGGTTGGGGACCACCGTCCCGATGTCCGCGCCGGTGGGCAGGGTGCCCTTCGCCTTGTCGCCCTGCAGTCGCTCCAGGGCGGTCGAACTGTCCGCCGAGCAGATCCTCTTGTGGGCGAGGGTGCTGTTGTATCCCGTGATCGCCGAGGTCCGCGGGGCCAGTACCTGCTGGCCGGTCCTGAAGTAGGGCGCGGAGAACGCGACTTGCTTGATCCGGTCGCAGTTGATCGTCATGGTGCGCACCACCATGTCGACCTCGTCGTCCTGAATTGCCTTGATCCGGCGGCTGGTCGGGATGGCCTTGAACGAGACCGCTTCCGGGTCGCCCAGGATGTCCTTGGCGATCTGGTGGACGAGGTCGATGTCGAAGCCCTCCGGCGCACCGGAGGTGTTGTTCGGGTTGAGATAGCCCCAGCGGTAGCTGTTGGTGTCGATGCCGACGATCAGCCGGCGGATCTTGCGGGCCTTGATCCTGTCGATGACCGGTGTGCTGCCGTCACCGCCCGACGGCGACAGACTGCCGTCCTGCGGGTTGTCGCACTTGGTCGCCGCCCTGGCCTGCAGGCCCCGGGCGACCCCCGGGCCGCCGCTGTCCGTCGCGTCGTCCGTGCCGCTCGACTGGGTCAGGGGCAACAGCAGCGCGAACGCCAGCGCCAGGGCGCACAGGGCCGCCATCGCGCCGACCCCGCCCCAGCCCCGGAGGCCGGCCCGCAGACGTCGTGCCAGACGCCGTGCATCCATCGTCACGCCCCCTCTCACCGGTACTCCGACAGCCTGCGCCCGATGCCGACGACCGCACCGGCCGCGCCCAGCACCGCGAGCACCGCGGCCCCGTACGGCAGTCCGGTCAGCGCGTCCCGGCCGTCGCCCGCGGCCCGCTTGAACTCGGCCTGCTCATGGTCGAGTGCGGTCTCCAGAGCGATGTCCACATTGTCGAAGCACACGCTCGTCGGGTCCTTGCCCACGCCGATGACCTTGTCCCGGGCCTGCTGGTACTCGCCCTTGTCGTTCAGGCTCTGCGCGACCCCGTGCCGATCCTTCCACGCCTTCATATAGCCGTTCGCGTCCTGTACGGGCTTGCGGCCCGCCGAGTCGTCCGCGAGTCCGTCGGCCTTGGTCAGCGACGCCGCCAGCTCGCCGATCTGCTCGTCGTATCCCGCGGCGTAGGCGTCCACCGGGTTGCCGCCCACGACCTTGGTGTCCGCGCCGCGCCGGATCAGGCTGAGGTTCTCGTCGCTGCGGGCCGTCAGGGACGCGATACGGGCGTCGTGCAGCACGTTCAGCGAGCGGACGCCGTGGTCGTACGAGGCGTTCAGCCCCGAGCGGGCGACCGTGTGCCCGACGACCAGCCAGAGCAGCACCACCACGGACGCGGCGGAGGCGGTGACCAGGCCGTGGTTCAACACCCGGTTGGTGCGCAGGTAGTTGCGGCGCTGCGCCCAGGCCAGCCCGCCGAGGGCGATCAGACCGAGGCCGACCGCCGCCCACGGGAACGACTTCGCGTCCGCGTAGTCGGAGCTCAGCCGCTGGTTCTCCTTCTGGTACAGGGCCTCGGCCTTCGGCAGCATCTGCTGCTGCATCTGCTCGTTCGCCGCCCGCAGATAGGCGCTGCCCACCGGGTAGCCCTGCCGGTTGTTGGCCCGGGCCGTCTCGACCAGGCCCTTGTACTGGGGCAGCAGCTTGTTGAGCTCGGTGATGGTCTTCGCCGCATCGGATCCCGGGTCCGAGCTGGAGGCGGCCGTGACCAGCTTCTCCGCGGCCGTCCGGATGCCGTCCTCGTACCGCTGCCGCGTCTCGGGCTTCTCCTGCGGGCCCGCGAGATAGCCGCTGGCAGCCGCCGTGTTGGCGTCGGCGAGCGAGCGGTAGATGTCGGCCGCGTCGGAACTGAGCGGCTGGCTGCGGGTGAGCACGTCCTCGGCGGCCGTCGACCGGGCCGTCATCTGCCAGGCGGCGACCGCGCCGAACGCGACGACGAGCAGGGCGAGCAGCGCACCGATGATGCGCAGCCGCCCGGGCTCCGTGGTCGCGGCCTCGCGCAGCCGGTCGACGCCCTCCGCGAAGGCCGTACGACGTGCCAGGGCGGCGTCGGGAACGGCTGCCGGGCCCGCCGGCGTGGGGGGAGCGGGCCGGCCCGGTTGAGGCGGTACGGACGGCATCGTGGGCACGGCGGTGCCCGGTCTTGCCGCACTGCTCTTCGGCGGGTGTGTCACTTTTGACCTCCCCCATGGTCATCCGTCACAGCAAGTATCGCCGCCAGGACTGACATCCGCACGGGGTGCCTGCCGGCGGCTTGCAGGACCCCGCACGCCCCCTGCCCAAGAACACGTTCGGGGAATCAGTTCGGTTCCGTACCGGAGGCTGGGGAGTTCAGGGCTCGAAGTGCGCCCGCACCCGCTCGTGCACCTTCGCTTCCGCGCCCACCCGGTCCAGGCCCAGCAGTGCCGCCCCCAGCACCGGGCTCGCCGTCACCACCCGGGGTACCGCCTTCGGGGCGCGGGCCGTGAGCAAGTCGCGGATGCCGTCCTCCAGTTGGGGGTGCCGGGCGGCCAGGACGCCGCCGCCCAGGAGGACGGGGGTCTCCTCCTCCAGGAGGCCGAGGCGGGTCAGGGCCACCGTGGCCATGGTCACCACCTCGTCGGCCAGGCGGTCGACGATCGCGCGGGCCACCGGGTCGCCGTCCGCCGCCGTGGCGAAGAGGACCGGGGTCAGTTCATGGCGGCGGGCGGGCGGTACCTGCTCCAGGTGGAGGGCCTCGATGAGGTCGAGCATGGTGTCGTGGCCGAAGTGGGCCGGGAGGGTGCGCGCGAGGGCCGTGGGGTCGCCGCGGCCGTCCTCCGCCCGTGCCGCGTGCCACAGGGCCTCCTCGGCGAGGCCCCAGCCGCCGCCCCAGTCGCCGGAGATACGGCCGAGCGCGGGGAAGCGGGCGGTGCGCCCGTCGGGGCGCATACCGACGCAGTTGATGCCCGCGCCGCAGACGACGGCCACCCCCCGGGGCTCGGTGACGCCCGCGCGCAGGATGGCGAAGGTGTCGTTGCGGACCTCCACGCCCGCACCCCACGCGCGCGCGTGCAGCGCGGCCGCCAGCTGCTCCTCCTCGAAGGGGAAGTCGGCGTTGGCGAGACAGGCGGAGACGTGGTCCACGGAGTTCACCGCGGCCGCGGTGAAGGCCCGTTCCACCGCCTCGGCCACCTTGTCGACGGCCGCCTCCACGCCCACCACGGGCGGCCGGAACCCGCCGCCGCGGGCCGTGGCGAGGACGGTTCCGTCCGCCGCCACGACCGCGACGTCGGTCTTGCTGTTGCCCGCGTCGACGGCGAGGACACGTGCGGTCATGCCCACGCGAGATGCTCCCGGTTGTGTGCGATCAGTCGGTCGGTGAGGGCTTCCGCGTACTCGTACTGGCCGATGAGGGGGTGGGCGAGGAGGGCCTTGAACACCCGGTCGCGGCCGCCGCGCAGCGCCGCCTCCAGAGCCAGGTCCTCGTACGCCGTCACGTTCGCCATCAGGCCCGCGTACAGCGGGTCCACGGGCGGTACCGGCAGCGGGAGCGGCCCCTTCGGACCCACCGCCGCCTGCACCTCGATCACCGCGTCGTCCGGCAGGAACGGCAGCGTGCCCCGGTTGAGGGTGTTGACCACCTGGTACGGGCTGCCGGCCGAGCCCAGCAGGGCGGCCGCCAGGTCCACCGCCGCCTCCGAGTAGTAGGCGCCGCCGCGCTTGGCGAGCAGTTCCGGCTTCTCGTCGAGGGCCGGGTCGCCGTACATCTTGAGCAGGTTCCGTTCCATCTCGGCGACTTCGGCGGCACGGGAGGGCTTGGTGCGCAGTTCGCGTACGACCTCGTCGTGTGCGTAGAAGTAGCGCAGGTAGTACGACGGGACGACGCCCAGGCGGTCGAGCAGGACCCGCGGCAGCCGCAGGTCCGCGGCGATCGCGTCGCCGTGTTCGGCGAGCAGCTTGGGCAGGACGTTCTCGCCCTCGGGGCCGCCCAGGCGTACCCCGGTCTCCCAGGTGAGGTGGTTGAGGCCCACGTGGTCGAGGTGGACGTCGGCCGGTGCGACCCCGAGCCGGTCCGCGAACTTGCGCTGGAAGCCGATCGCCACGTTGCACAGGCCGACCGCCTTGTGGCCCGCCTGCAGCAGCGCGCGTGTGACGATGCCGACCGGGTTGGTGAAGTCGACGATCCAGGCGCCCGGGTTGGTACGGCGGACCCGTTCCGCGATGTCGAGGACGACCGGGACCGTGCGCAGCGCCTTGGCCAGGCCGCCTGCGCCGGTGGTCTCCTGGCCGACGCAGCCGCACTCCAGCGGCCAGGTCTCGTCCTGCTCACGGGCCGCCTGCCCGCCCACGCGCAGCTGCAGCAGCACGGCGTCGGCGCCGTCCACGCCGGCGTCCAGGTCGTCGGTCGTCACGATCCGGCCGTCGTGGCCCTGCTTGGCGAAGATCCGGCGGGCCAGTCCGCCCACCAGCTCCAGGCGTTCGGGCGCCGGATCGACGAGGACGAGTTCCTCGACGGGCAGGGTGTCGCGCAGCCGGGCGAAACCGTCGATGAGTTCGGGGGTGTAGGTCGAGCCTCCGCCGACCACGGTGAGTTTCATGAACGGATCAACCCTTCACTCCGGTGAGCGTGACGCCCTCGACGAACGCCTTCTGGGCGAAGAAGAACACGAGGATCACGGGGGCCATGACCAGCACGGTCGCGGCCATGGTGAGGTTCCAGTCGGTGTGGTGCGCGCCCTTGAAGGACTCCAGGCCGTAACTGAGGGTCCAGGCGCCCGGGTTCTCGGAGGCGTAGATCTGGGGGCCGAAGTAGTCGTTCCAGGCGTAGAAGAACTGGAACAGGCCCACGGCCGCGATGCCCGGCTTGGCCATCGGCAGGACGACCTTCAGGAGCGTGCGCAGATCGCCGCAGCCGTCCACCTTCGCCGCGTCCAGGTACTCGTTCGGGATGGTCATCAGGAACTGGCGCAGCAGGAAGATGGAGAACGCGTCACCGAAAGCCATGGGGATGATCAGCGGCCACAGCGTGCCCGACAGGTCCAGCTGCTTCGCCCAGAACAGGTACATCGGGATGATGATCACCTGCGGTGGCAGCATCATCATCGAGATCACCAGCATCAGCGACAGATTGCGCCCGCGGAAGCGGAACTTGGCGAGCGCGTACGCCACGGGGATCGAGGACGTGACAGTAAGGACTGTTCCCAGTCCCGCGTAGATCAGCGTGTTCTTCCACCAGGTCAGGAAGCCCGGAGTGTCGAAGACCTTCTTGTAGTTGCCCCATTCCCAGGTGTGCGGGATCAGGTCCCGGCTGAGCGCCTGGGTGTCGCTCATCAGGGAGGTCAGGAACACGAACACGAAGGGGAGGACGAAGAACAGCGCGGCCGCGAGGCCGAGCGAGTGGACCGCGACCCATTCGAGTACGGCGCGGCGGCGGGCCGTGCGCTCGGCGGGAGTGACCGGTGCCTTCAACTGCACGGGCTTGTCCAGTACTTGGGCCATGGTCAGTCACCTGCCAGGTTGAGACCGCCCCGGCGCCGCATCAGGAATGCGGTGAACACCATGGACAGGGCGAACAGGACCAGGGCGACGACACATGCTGAGCCGTAGTCGAAGCGCTGGAAGCCGAGGTTGTAGACGAGTTGGGGGAGGGTGAGGGTCGACTTCTCGGGGTAGCCGGGCTCGAACTGGGTGCCCGCGCCCTGGATCACGCCCGAGGCGACCTTTCCCGCGATGAGCGGCTGTGTGTAGTACTGCATGGTCTGGATCACGCCGGTGACGACGGCGAACATCACGATCGGCGAAATATTGGGAAGGGTTACATACCGGAACCGTTGCCAGGCGGACGCCCCGTCCAGCTCCGCCGCCTCGTACTGCTCCTGCGGTACGTCGAGCAGCGCGGCCATGAAGATGACCATCAGGTCGCCGATGCCCCACAGAGCGAGCAGGGTGAGTGCCGGCTTGGACCAGGTGGGATCGTTGAACCAGCCGGGGGCCGGGATGCCGACCTTTTCGAGGATCGAGTTCACCGGTCCTGTACCGGGGTTGAGCAGGAAGGCGAAGGCCATCGTGGCGGCCACCGGCGGGGCGAGATAGGGCAGGTAGAAGAGGGTGCGGAAGACCCCCGTGCCCGTCTTGATCTTCGTGATCAGCAGGCCCACGCCGAGCCCGAAGACGACCCTCAGGCTCACCATGACCAGCACCAGCCAGAGGGTGTTGCGCAGGGCCGGCCAGAAGAGCGGGTAGTGCTCGAAGACGTACGTCCAGTTCTTCGTCCCGCTCCACGTCGGCGCTTTGAAGCCGTCGTAGTGCATGAAGGAGAAATAGACCGTCGAGATCAGCGGATACGCGAAGAAGACCGCGAAGCCGATCAACCAGGGCGACATGAAGGCGAGAGTACGAAGCGCCGACCTGCGGCGCTTCGACGCCAGGGTGATCGTGGCCATTACTTCGCCTGCGCGATGTCCGTGTCGATCTGCGCGGCCGTCTTCCTCAGGCCCGCTTTGAGGTCGGTGACCTTTCCGCTCTCGTAGTCGTAGCCGAAGTTCTGGATCGTCGTGAGATACACGCCGCCGTTGACGGAGGCCGGAGAGGTGGTCGAGTTCGGGTTAGCGGCGATGTCCAGGAACGTCTTGAAACGCGGGTCGTACTTCAGCTTCGGGGACTTCAGGGCGGCCAGCGTCGAGGGCACGTTGTGGATGGCGTTGGAGAAGTTCACCACCGCGTCCGTGTCCGTGGTCATGTACTTCACCAGCTCCCAGGCCGCGTTCTGCTTGTGGCTGGCGGCGGAGATGCCGGTGATGGTGCCGGTGATGTAACCCTTTCCGTACTGGCTCACCTGGTCGTCGGGGACGGGCAGCGGGGCCACGCCGATGTCGAACTTCGGCTTGGCGTCCAGGGCCATTCCCAGACGCCATTCGCCGTCCAGCTGCATGGCCACCTGACCGGTGTGGAAGGGGTGCTTGGCGCCCCATTCGTCGCCGAGCTTGGAGCGGTAGGTCTCGAGCTTCTTGAAGCCGCCGAGTTCGTCGACGAGCTTCTTCTGGAGTGTGAATCCGGCCTCGAAGGCGGGGTCCGTGGCGAGCTGCGACTTGCCGGCCTTGTCGAAGTACGTCGGGGAGAACTGGCCGAAGTAGTGCTCGGTCGTGGTCTCCCAGCCGTGGTAGTCCGGCATGAACCCGAGCTGCTTGTAGCTGTCGCCGTCCGGGATGGTCAGCTTCTTGGCGTCGGTCTCGAATTCGGACCAGGTCTTCGGCGGAGTCTTGATACCGGCCTTCGCGAAGGCCGTCTTGTTGTAGTAGAGCCCGTAGGCGTCACCCAGCAGCGGTGCCGCGCAGCGGTTGCCCTCGAACTGGGTGTACTCGTTCATGGCCTTCGGGAACGTCGTCTGCGGGTCGATGCCCGCCTTCTTGAAGAAGGGATTGAGGTCGACCAGCGCACCTGACGAGCAGAACTTTCCGACGTTGTTGGTGGTGAAGGAGGAGATGACGTCCGGGGCCTTGTCGCCGCCCGTGCGCAGCGCCTGGTTGATCTTGTCGTCGGTCATGTTGGCGACGACGTTCACATGGATGTTGGGGTGTGCCTTCTCGAAGCCGGCGATCAGGGAGTTGACGGCCTTCACTTCATTGGGCGCGCTCCAGGCGTGCCAGAAGTTGATGGTGGTGTCCTTCGAGGCGTCGTCGTCGGCGCTGGAGGAGGACTGGCCGGTACAGGCGGTGGCGAGCAGGGCGAGGGAGGCGGAGGCGGCGAGAGCGAGGGCCGCTTTCCGGGACATTCCGGGCATGGCAGGGTCTCCCAGGGACAGGGCAGGGGATGGTGAGGGAAGGCGGGGGGTGAGTTCGGGGCCCGTACGCGGTGCGTACGGGGGGTCAGCGGGAGGTGTCGAAGACCTCGTCGCGGGTGGTCGCGAGGGCGCTCTCCAGCGCGCCGCGCAGCACGGGGTGTTCACGGACGTCGCCGACCACGAGCCGGGGCCGGGAGGCCGCCAGCTCCTCCAGCTCGGCCTGGACGAGGGCGCGCAGCACCTCGCCGCCCGAGGTCAGCGAGGCGCCGCTGAGGACGACGAGTTCGGGGTCGAGGACGGAGACGAGGGAGGCGAGACCGGTGGCCAGCCGGGTCGCGTACGTCTGCAGCAGCTTGCGATGCAGGACGGTGTCCTCGGCGGCGGCCCGCTCGACCAGGGCGGCGGCGACCTCGGCGTACGGCCCCGAGGGGATCTGCCCGATGCCGAGTTCACCGGCGAGGTGCGGGATGGCCTGGGAGCCGGCGAGCTCCTGGTAGCCGCCACTGTTGGCTTTCGTCACGTGCCGGACCAGGGGTGCGCCGGGAACAGGAAGGAAACCCACCTCTCCCGCGCCGCCGGTCCAGCCGCGGTGCAGTCGCCCGCCGAGGACGAGGGCGGCACCGAGGCCGCCCTCGTTCCACAGCAGCACGAAGTCCTCGTGCCCGCGGGCCGCGCCCAGCCGTTGTTCGGCGACGGCGGCGAGGTTGACGTCGTTCTCGTACTCGACCGGCATCGGAAGGGCCGCGGCGATCTCGTCGAGGAGGGCCGGGGTGTGCCAGCCGGGGAGGTGGGAGGCGTAGCGCAGGCGGCCGGTGTTCGGGTCGAAGGCGCCGGGGGTGCCGATGACCAGCCGGTGGATGTCGTCGCGGGCGAGCCCCGCGGCCTTCACGGCACCGTCGAGGGCGTCGGTGACCTGGCGGACGACGGGCTGGGTGGGCCGCCTGCCCGGGGTCGGGAGCTCGAAGGAGCCCACCGTGCGGCCGGTGATGTCGGCGACGGCGGCGAGGACGCGCTCGGGGGTGACGTCGAGCCCGGCGGCGTACGCGGCGGCCGGGTTGACCTCGTACAGCTGGGCGTTGGGGCCGGGGCGTCCCTCGGTGGTGCCGGTGGCGAGGACGAGCCCGGCCGCTTCGAGACGGGCGAGGAGCTGGGAGGCGGTCGGCTTGGAGAGGCCGGTGAGCTTGCCGATCCGCGTACGGGACAGGGGGCCGTGCTCCAGGAGGAGGTCCAGGGCGGCGCGGTCGTTCATGGCGCGCAGGACGCGCGGGGTGCCCGGCGTACCGGCTGTACCTGCCATGTGGGTCGACACCTGCCTTTCGACTGCCCAGCTTCTCAGCGACCGGGGAGGTAAGTCCATCGGACGATCACCGGTGGGCCGTCTCCTGATCACTGTTAGGAAAGTTTCCTATTGGCTGGAAAGGAACGTAAGCCCAGGGAGAAGGAGGCGTCAAGAGAAAACGCCCCCGAGGCAACGGACTCGTTACCTGGGGGGCGGGTGGGAGTGCGTGGGGGCCGGCCCCTACTTCAGCGACGGCCGTTGCTGGGCGATGGGCGAGGCTGCCTCCGTCTGGGGCGAGTCCGGGTTGGAGAGCACCGACGGAGCCGAGACCGCCGCGGTCGGGTCGGCGGCCTCCTCCTCGTCGAGCGGGGCCGTCGCGCCGCCCACGATGCGGATGTCCGCCGCGTCGAAGGCGCGCTTGATGCGCCAGCGCAGCTCGCGTTCGACGGTGAGGGACTTGCCGGGCATGGTCTTGGCGGAGACCCGGACCACCATCGAGTCCAGCAGCACGCTGTCCAGGCCGAGGACCTCGATCGGGCTCCACAGGAGCTCGTTCCAGGGCTCCTCCGCGCTCATCTTCTCGGCGACCTCGTCGAGGGTGGACTTCAGCCGGTCCAGGTCCTCGTCCGCCTTCACGGTCACGTCCACGCCGGCCGTCGCCCAGCCCTGGGAGAGGTTGCCGATGCGCTTGACCTCGCCGTTGCGGACGTACCAGATCTCGCCGCTCGCGCCGCGCAGCTTCGTCACGCGCAGGCCGACCTCGATGACCTCGCCGGAGGCCACGCCCGCGTCGATCGTGTCGCCGACGCCGTACTGGTCCTCCAGGATCATGAAGACGCCGGAGAGGAAGTCCGTGACCAGGTTGCGGGCGCCGAAACCGATCGCCACACCCGCGACACCGGCGGAGGCGAGCAGCGGGGCCAGGTTGATCTGGAACGCGGCCAGGACCATCAGGGCCGCGGTGCCGAGGATCACGAAGGACGCCACCGAGCGCAGCACCGAGCCGATCGCCTGGGAACGCTGGCGGCGGCGCTCGTTGTTGACCAGCAGGCCGCCCAGCGAGGTGCCGTCGACGGCCTCGGCGGTGCGGGTCATCCGGTCTATCAGCTTGGTGATCGCCCGCTGCACGACCGCTCTGAGCACCCCGGCGATCACCAGGATCAGCAGGACCCTGAGTCCGATCGCGAGCCACGTGGACCAGTTCTGCTCGACCCAGCTGGCGGCGTTGGTCGCGCTCTGCTGGGCGTCCTGGAACGTGGGGACCGTCGGGGTCGTCGACTCCGAGGAGGTCGGCGACGGCGACGAGCCGACGGCCAGTAGGACGGCGGGCAAGGACACGGCAGGAACCTCCAGGTGCAACGGTCTGCCGTCCCGAAAGTCGACTCGGTCAAGGTCAAGGTCACGAAAAGGTCACCGGTACGGCAGACCCACCACACTATCGGGGCATGGTGTGCGAATCCCCGCCATCTTCTGAGGAGAGACCGTGCCCACCCCGGGTTGAGCAGGTGGGATAAACCGCTGCCCCTCCGGGGGATGAATCAGATGTGGTCGAAAACACTCCCAGCCCGTTACCGGGACATGGTGGCGCTTCCACCAGGCAAGAGGGGAGACTGACTACAGATCGTCCCGGCGCGAGCCACGCGCCGCCGACGCCCAAGGAGGCATCCGTGCCGCATGTCCTGGTCCTCAACGCGTCGTACGAGCCACTCGGCGTCGTACCGCTCCGCCGCGCGCTCATCCTCGTCCTGGAGAACAAGGCTGTCTCCCTGGAGGAATCCGGCGCCTTCATGCACAGCGCAACCGTCACAGTCCCCGCACCCAGCGTGGTCCGGCTCAAGCGATTCGTCCGGGTTCCCTATCGGGGGCCCGTTCCTCTGACCCGCAGGGCGCTCTTCGCGCGCGACGGGGGCCGGTGCATGTACTGCGGTGGCGTCGCAACCAGCGTCGACCACGTCATCCCGCGCAGCCGCGGGGGCAAACACGTCTGGGACAACGTGGTGGCGTCCTGCCGCCGCTGCAACCACGTGAAGGCCGACCGACACCTGTTCGAGATCGGCTGGCGGCTGCGCCACAAACCCGCTCCACCCACGGGCCTGGCCTGGCGGATCATCGGCACCGGCCATAGGGACCCGCGCTGGCTGCCGTACTTGCAGCCGTACGGCGCGGAGGACGCCATGGCCCGGATCGACGGCATTTCCGCCTGACGATCCGGGCCTTCGCACACCCCTGGTGACGGGGCCTGCGGCAGCTGTGCGGTCCGGCCCGGGAGCCCCCCGTACTCCCGGGCCGGACGGTCATGTGGTCATGCGTAGCGCAGTTCGGCCGGGCGGACGGAGCGGCGCAGCAGCGGGATCGAGGTGGCCGCTGCCAGCAGACAGGCCGGGTAGACGGCGAGCGGGACCAGGAGCGCGGCGTACGGCACGGGCACTGCCGTGTGCTCCGAGGCGATCGAGCCGTACCAGAAGCTGATCACCGTGCCGCCGAGGCCCGCCGCCGCGATCGCGGGCGCCAGCGGCACCGCGGTCTCCAGCAGCAGCGCCCGGGCCAGCACGCCGTGCGGCACCCCGGCGGCGGCCTGTGCGGCCAGGCCGCGGCGCCGGGTGGCGACGGACTCGGCGGTGCCCACGGCGAGCGCGGTCAGCAGCAGGGCGAGGGCGACGAGGATCGCCGCGCCGGTCAGGTTCAGGCCGTTCTCGTAGAACCCGTTCCCTTCGGCGTAGTGGTCGTGCGGGGAGTGCAGCTGCGCCAGCATGACCTGCCGTACGCCTGCGAAGCCCGAGGCCGCCACCGTCACCAGCAGCACTGCGGCATGGGTGCGGGCCGCCGCCCACGGGTCGTCGCGCAGCCGTCCCGCCGCGATCAGCACGGCGGGGCTCTCGGCGCGGGCGGTGAGTCCCTCGCCCAGCTGCCGGGCCGACGCCCCGGTCAGCCACACCGCCACCGCGCCGACCAGCAGGCACACCACGAACACGGTGAGCGGGGCGAGCGCGAACTCGAACGGGACGTCATCGAAGAAGGGGATGGTCACGATGTACACCACCGCCAGCGCGAGCGCCGCCGTCGCCACCCGGAACATCCGCCCCGGACCCTCGGCCGGCCGCACCCGCCGTATCCGCCCCAGCGGCGAGGCCACCACACGGCGCAGCACCAGCGCGCTCACGGCCGCCCCCAGCACCGGCACCCCGACGGCCACCACGGCGATGCCCGCCCAGGCCAGGGGGGCGGGCCTGTGCCACAGCCGCAGCAGGGTCAGCACGGAGAACACCGTGGCCACCGCCGACCCCACCAGACAGGCCAGCCCCGACTCCAGTGCCGCGATCCGCCGAACCTGGGCGGGTGTGGCCCCCGCCAGCCGCAGCGCGGCCAGCCTGCGGTCCCGGTGCACGGCGCCGATCCGGGCGCACTGGCCGAGAAAGCCGAGCACCGGGATGAACAGCATCAACAGCGCGAAGATCACGCCGATACGGGTGCCGGGCTGGTCGAGCAGACCGCCGCCCACGGACACGGTGAGCTGTCCGTCCAGCGACAGCAGTGCGACGATCACCAGCCCCAGCCCGGTCGCCAGGGCCGCGCCGACGGCGGTGAGCAGCACGCGCCACCCCTCCCGGCGGTCCGAACCCCGGGTCAGCAGCCACGCCAGCTGCAGATCCGCCCTCACGCCGTCACCCCCGCCGCCACCACGGCCCCGTCGCTCAGCCTGACCTCGCGGTCCGCGTACGCCGCCACCTGGGCGTCGTGCGTGATCAGCAGGACCGCCGTGCCCGCCTCGCGCGCCGTGTGGACCAGGGCGGTCATCACCTGCTCGGTCGCCAGGGAGTCCAGCGCACCGGTCGGCTCGTCGGCGAAGACGACCTCGGGGCCGGTGACCAGGGCCCGCGCCAGGGCCGTCCGCTGGGCCTGGCCGCCGCTCAGCTCACCGGGCCGCAGCGCCTCCTGCCCCCGTACGCCGAACCGCTCCAGCCACTCACCGGCCGCCGCCTGCGCGTCCTTGCGGGCGGCGCCCGCGAGCATCAGCGGCAGCGCCACGTTGTCCAGGACCGTCAGCTCCGGGATCAGCTGCCCGAACTGGAACACCACCCCGAAGTCGGTGCGGCGCAGCTCGCTGAGCCGCTTCTCCGGCAGCTGGTCGAGCCGCTGCCCGCCGTACGTCACCGAGCCGGCGTCCGGGCGGACGATGCCGGCCAGGCAGTGCAGCAGCGTGGACTTCCCGCTGCCGCTGGTGCCGGTCACGGCGAGGATCTCGCCGGCCCGCAGCTGAACCGAGGCGCCGCGCAGCGCCTCGGTCCTGCCGTGCGCCTTGGTGAGGTCGCGGGCCGCCAGGAGCGGCACTGTGCTGTCTGGGCTGTCCCCGTTGCTCATGCTGCGTCTACCTCCGCGGTCAGGGTGATGAGCCGGGCCGCCGTCGTGGTCATCCAGCGGAGGTCGGCGTCGAGATGGTTGAGGGCGTAGTCCGCCGAGAGCACGTCTGGGCTGTCCCCGTTGCT
>NZ_JBITLY010000001.1:450501-454123 GCF_044465725.1 Streptomyces sp. NPDC049541
ACCTCCGCGGTCAGGGTGGTGAGCCGGGCCGCCGTCGTGGTCATCCAGCGGAGGTCGGCGTCGAGATGGTTGAGGGCGTAGTCCGCCGAGAGCACGTCTGGGCTGTCCCCGTTGCTCATGCTGCGTCTACCTCCGCGGTCAGGGTGGTGAGCCGGGCCGCCGTCGTGGTCATCCAGCGGAGGTCGGCGTCGAGATGGTTGAGGGCGTAGTCCGCCGAGAGCACGGTCGCGAGATCGGCGCCGGGCGCCGTCTTGACCGCCGTGAGCTCCCGCATCCGTTGCATGTGGGCGGCGCGCTGGGCGGCCAGATACGCCTCCGCGTCGCCGCCGGAGAGGATCGAGACGACGACCTTGGCGAAGATCTCGTTCGTCACGAAGGGGGCCGGCGGGGCGATCTCCCCGGCCCAGGCGGCCAGTTCGCGCGCCCCCTCGTCGGTCGAGCGGTACGTCGTCCGTTCCGGGCCGCCGTCCGAGTCGGTGCCCTCGACCTCCGCGAGGCCGTCCCGGACCAGGCGCTGCAGGGTCGTGTAGACCTGCCCGTAGGCCAGTGGACGGGCCTGCGGGAAACGTTCGTCGTGCCGTCGCTTCAGGTCGTAGCCATGGCTCGGCCCCGAAGCGAGCAGCCCCAGCAGGATGTGGCGGGTGCTCATGGCGATCATTATGCACTCGCTACATGTACTGAGTGAATAGTGATCCCTGTGCTGCTTCGAAGTTGACGCAGAATGTGAGGAGAGGCACGTAGTCCCTTTCGGTACGTCTGCCGCCGCGTCCGGTGGGTAGGGCTGCGTTAACCCGCAACTCGCCGTACCCGACAAGGAGGCCCCCGTGGCCGCACCGGCTTACCCCCTCTCCAAACCCGTGGCGCAGCTGCCGTCCCTCGATCCCGAGCCGCATTTCTGCGTCTTCAGTGCGGAGGGCGCCTGCGCCGAGACCCCGCTGACCAGCGAACCGCCACTGCCCGAGGCCGAGCCCCTCACCAGTGAGCCGCCGCTCGCCGACGCCGCGCCCCTGACCAGCGAGGCGGTGGCCCCCGAGCCGGATGCCCCGAGGCTCTAGGTGACGGCGCAGGGGCCGGCCGGCCCGCCCTCCGAGGAGCTGTCCCGGCTCGCCGCACTGCACGGCGTCGCCACCTCCTACAGCCCCTCCCCGGACAGCACGGTCGCGGCCTCCGCCACCGCGGTCACCCTCACCCTCGCCGCCCTCGGCATCGATGCGAGCACCAACGACACGACCCGCGCCGCGCTCGCCGCCCGGGAGCGGGAGCTCGGCGAACGGCTGCTGCCGCCCACGGTGGTCCTGTGGAGCGGGGCCACCTCCTCCGCCCTCGAAGCCCTCCCGGCCGGCACCCGGCTCAGCATCGAGACCGAGCAGGGCGAGACGCGGGCCTCCGCCGAGGAGCTCCCGCCCGGAGTCCACCGGTTGACGGCCACCGCGCCCGACGGCCGCAGCGCCGAGGCCCACCTCGTCGTCGCCCCGCCCCGGCTGCCCACGCCCGCCGCACGCTCGTACGGCCTGCTCGTCCAGCTCTACTCCCTGCTCTCGCGGCGCTCCTGGGGCATGGGCGACCTCGGTGACCTCGCCGAGCTGACCGCCTGGGCCGGACGGGCGCTCGGCGCGGGATTCCTTCAGGTCAACCCGCTGCACGCGGCCGTGCCCGGCGCCCCCACCGACCCCTCCCCGTACCGCCCCTCCTCCCGCCGCTTCCCCGACCCCGTGCACCTGCGGGTCGAGGACATCCCCGAGTACGCCCACGTCGAGGACCGGGAGCGGGTCCGCGCGCTTCTCGGGCGCGCCGCGCAACTGCGCGAAGCCGTGCTGGAGAAGGGCGCGCTGATCGACCGGGACGCCGTGTGGGAGCTCAAGCGGGAGGCGCTGGAGCTGATCCGCGAGGTGGAGCTCGGGCCCGGCCGGCGCGCGGCGTACGTCGACTTCCTCGCCGAGCAGGGCCAGGCCCTGGAGGACCACGCCACCTGGTACGCCCTCGCCGAGGTGCACGGCTCCGACTGGAGCCGCTGGCCCGCCGCGCTGCAGGACCCGCGCTCGGCCGAGACGGCCCGCGCCCGCGGTGAGCTGATGGACCGCGTGGACTTCCACTCCCGCCTCGCCTGGCTCACCGACGCCCAGCTCACCGACGCCCAGCGCGCCGCGCGCGAGGCCGGAATGCCGGTGGGGATCGTGCACGACCTGGCGGTCGGGGTGCACCCCGGCGGCGCCGACGCCTGGGCGCAGCAGGAGTACTTCGCCGCCGGGATGTCCGTGGGCGCCCCGCCGGACGCCTTCAACGCGCGCGGCCAGGACTGGGGCCTGCCGCCCTGGCGACCGGACCGCCTCGCCGAGTCCGGCTATGCGCCGTACCGCCGACTGCTGAAGGCCCTCTTCCGGTACGCCGGCGCCCTGCGCATCGACCACGTCATGGGCCTGTTCCGGCTCTGGTGGGTGCCGCAGGGGCAGCCGCCCACGGAGGGCACCTACGTCCGCTACGACGCCGAGGCCATGCTCGCGATCCTCGTGCTGGAGGCCTCGCGCGCCGGGGCGGTCGTCATCGGCGAGGACCTGGGCACGGTCGAGCCGGGGGTGCGGGAGACGCTGCGCGAGCGCGGGGTGCTCGGCACCTCGGTGCTGTGGTTCGAGCGGGACTGGGAGGGCGACGGACAGCCACTGCCGCCCGAGGCCTGGCGCGCCGACTGCCTCGCCACCGCCACCACCCACGACCTGCCGCCCACGGCCGCCCGCCTCACCGGCGAACACGTCGAACTCCGCGACCGCCTCGGCCTGTTGGCCCGCCCGCTGGAGGAGGAGCGCACGGAGGCGGCCAACGACACGGGGGAGTGGCTGGGCCTGCTCGCCCGCCTCGGCCTGCTGCACGGCACGGGCGGCGCGCACGGCGTGTCGGAGGAGGAGGCCGAGATCCAGGCGGTCCACCGCTTCCTGCTGCGCACCCCGTCCCGCATGATCGGCGTCTGGCTCCCCGACACGGTCGGCGACCGCCGCCCGCAGAACCTCCCCGGCACCTGGGACCAGTACCCGAACTGGCGGCTGCCGATCGCGGACGCGGAGGGCCGCCCGGTGACGCTGGAGGAGCTGGCCGGCTCGCCGCGACTGCATGCGCTGATCGACGTACTGCGGACGGTACGGCCGGGGTGAGGGCCGGGCCGATCCCGTAGGGCACCCCCCGAACGAGCGACGCCAATCGTCGTTCGATACGTTTGACAACGTGGACAAGAAGAACGCCCTGCGCGCCGGCGCCCTGGCCGCCGGTACGACGCTGATGATGCTGCTCATGTCGTCCCCCGCCTCCGCGCTGATCCGCGACGACGGCGACGACCCCGGCAAGGGCCTGAGCGTCGGCGAGACGCTGGGCCTCTACGTCCTGGCCCCCCTGGCCCTGTTCGCGGTCATCGCGGGCCTGGTGATGGCGCTGGACAAGTCCAAGGACCGCCAGCCGAAGGCCAAGGCGAAGGCCTGACCTCACGTTTCCCGGGGGGGGGGGGGGGGGGGGGGGGGGGGGGGGGGGGGGGGCCCCCCCCCCGGGGGGGGGGGGGGCCGGGGGGGCCGCGGGGGGGGGCGCGGGGGGGGGCGGGGCCGGGGGGGGGGGGGGGGGGGGGGGGGGGGGGGGCCCCACG
>NZ_JBITLY010000001.1:454130-456527 GCF_044465725.1 Streptomyces sp. NPDC049541
CCCGCTCCCTCCTGCGCCCCCCCCCCCCCGCCGCCGCGCCCGCCCCCCCCCCCCCCCCCCCCCCCCCCCCCCCCCCCCCCCCCCCCCCCGCTGTGTTGTCACGGGCTCGGAGCCGTCGGATACCGCTAGGGAGCTGACGGAGGACCGGCCCCGACGGCACGTGGTGGCGGCCGTACGGAAAGGGGCCGGGGAGGGGGCGGCCGTCGGGCGGGTGCTCGAGGCGTTGCGGGAGGTGGGTGCAGGCCGTCACGCGCTGAAGTAGTGCCCCTCCTCCAGGTCCTCGATCAGGCCGGGTCCCGTCGGCTCCCAGCCGAGCCACTTGCGGGTCAGCGTGTTCGAGGCCGGTACGTCGAGGCCGACGACGTGGGCCAGCCAGCCGAAGTGGGCCGGTGCCTCCTCGGCGGTGATGCTCCTGACCGGGACGTCCAGGTGGCGGCCGATGACGGCGGCGATGTCCCGGAACGGGATGCCCTCCTCGCCCACGGCGTGCAGCCGGGTGCCCGCGGGCGCCGACTCCAGGGCCAGGCGGACCAGACGTGCCGCGTCCGTGCGGTGCACGGCGGGCCAGCGGTTGGCGCCGTCACCGACGTAGGCCGCGAAGCCCTTCTCGCGGGCGGTGCCGATCAGCATCGAGACGAAGCCCTGGTCCCCCCGGCCGTGCACGGTCGGGGAGAACCGGACGGCCGCCGACCTGACCCCGCGGTCGGCCAGCGCGACGGCCGCGTCCTCGTTGTGCGCGCGGACCGCCCCGAAGGACTCCGGCGGGGCCGTGTCCTCCTCGGTGTTGAGCCTTCCCGGCTGCAGCAGCGCCGTGCCGGAGGACATCACGAAGGGCTTGTGCGAGCCCTCCAGCGCTGCTCCGATCACCTCGATGGCCCGCAGGTCGGCCGCACACGCGGCGGCGAAGTCGAAGTCGGCCGACAAGTCGTGGATGAAGGCGAAGTGGGCGACCGCGTCGGCCGCGGCCGCCCCCTCGGCGAGACCTGCCGGGTCGGCGAGGTCCCCGCGGCGCACCTCGGCTCCGGCGGCCTTCAGGGCCTCGGCGGAGGCGTCGGAGCGGGCGAGGCCGGTGACCTCGTGCCCGGCGTCGAGGAGTTCGCGGACGACCGCGGAGCCGATGAAACCGGTCGCGCCCGTGACGAATACGCGCATGGTGCAGCCCTTCCAGGGTGGTGAGTGGATATGCCTCCATCCTCCGAAGGGGCCGGTGGCCGCGTCCAAAGCCTGTTCCGCATGGAGCAATACGGTTAGGGCATCACCGCAGGTGAGTAGAGTGGAGCCATGGCTGACCTCGACCTCCGGCTGGTCCGGTACTTCACCGCCGTGGCCGAGCACCGCCACTTCGGGCGTGCCGCCGAGGCCCTGCACATCACCCAGCCCTCCCTGAGTCGGCAGATCGCCGCTCTGGAACACCAGCTCGGCGCCCGGCTGCTGGACCGCACCCCGCGCGGCACTCGGCTCACCGAGGCCGGTGAGGTGTTCCTGCCGCGTGCGAGGGCGCTGCTGGGCGCCGCCGAGCAGGCCGCGGCGGAGGCCCGGGCCGCCGCCGAGCCCAGCCGGTTCACCGTCGGCTTCACCAGCGGCCTGATCGTCACCACGGCCGTGCGCGAGCTGCGGCGCCGGCATCCGGACGCCGACGTACGCAGCCGGCATCTGCGCTGGGACGGGGCGCGCGCCGCGCTGCTCGAACGCCGGGTGGATGCCGTGGTGACCCGGCTGCCCTTCGCCACCGACCAGTTGGAGGTGACCGTCCTCTACGACGAGCCCAGGGCCGTGGTGGTCCCCGTCGACCACCGCCTGGCCGGCAAGGAGTCCGTCACCGTCGACGACATCGCGGACGAGCCGATGCCCCGGATCACCGGCGCCGACCCCGCCTGGGCGTCCTTCTGGCGCCTGGAACCCCGCCCGGACGGCCGCCCCGCGCCCGACGGCCCCGAGATCCTGGACCTGGAGGACAAGTTCGAGGTCGTCGCCGCCGGGGAGGCCCTGGTCATCACCGCCTACCCGCCCGGCGCCCGCCTCCGCCCCGACGTCACCGCCATCCCGCTGCACGGCGTCGAGCCCAGCCAGGTCGCCCTCGCCACCCGCGCCGGTGACCGCAGCCGTCTGGTGTCCGCGTTCCGCAAGGTCGCCCGCACCCACCTCGCCCGGCCGTCCGGACCGGCGTGAGCGGTGGTCGCTGTTCCCGCTCGGGTCGGTGACGGTGGTTGTCTGGTGTCAGTGTTTCGGGGGGCGTAGTCGGCTCATCGGGCCGTCAGGGCTCTCTCGACGCGGTGTTCGTCGCCGTCCCGGGCGGACCGAGGGGGCCTCGGCCTCCGGGTCGGCGTGACCGGTGGTCCGCCCTCGCCACCCGCGCCGGTGACCGCAGCCGTCTGGTGTCCGCGTTCCGCAAGGTCG
>NZ_JBITLY010000001.1:456623-620331 GCF_044465725.1 Streptomyces sp. NPDC049541
CGAGGGGGCCTCGGCCTCCGGGTCGGCGTGACCGGTGGTCCGCCCTCGCCACCCGCGCCGGTGACCGCAGCCGTCTGGTGTCCGCGTTCCGCAAGGTCGCCCGCACTCACCTCGCCCGGCCGTCCGGACCGGCGTGAGCGGTGGTCGCTGTTCCCGCTCGGGTCGGTGACGGTGGTTGTCTGGTGTCAGTGTTTCGGGGGGCGTAGTCGGCTCATCGGGCCGTCAGGGCTCTCTCGACGCGGTGTTCGTCGCCGTCCCGGGCGGACCGGAGGGGGCCTCGGCCTCCGGGTCGGCGTGACCGGTGGTCCGCCCTCGCCACCCGCGCCGGTGACCGCAGCCGTCTGGTGTCCGCGTTCCGCAAGGTCGCCCGCACTCACCTCACCCGGCCGTCCGGACCGGCGTGAGCGGAGGCCTCCCTCGGGCTCCGTGTCGCGATAGCGTCACACCGTTCCCGCGTGACGCAATGCCTTCACCGTCCGGAGGTGCCCGTGGTCGTCGACACCTGTGCCAGTTGCGGCAAACCGCTTCCCGCGCGGGCGGGGCGTACCGGCCGTAGCTCCGTGTACTGCTCGGCCGCGTGCCGGCAGAAGGCGTACCGGGAGCGGCAGGGGAGTGGGGCGGGGGCCAGTGTGCAGCGGCTGATCGACGACATCGGGCGGCAGGTCAAGGAACTCACGCCGCAGCCGCCGTCGGTCCTGTACTCCGGGGTGGCCGACCTGTCGGCCGCCGTGGCGCGGCTGCGGCGGGTCGCCCGGACCGCCCGGGACACCGCGAAGGAACCCCAGGGGCCCGCCGAGCCTTCCGTAACACCGAGAGCCGTTACGGAAATCCCCCTCACGGAAGCCGACTTCGCCACCCTCACCGAGTCCCACCGCCGGGAGATCCACGTCCACTGCTACCGCATGACGGGCTCCTACGACGACGCAGAGGACCTGGTGCAGGAGACGTTCCTGCGGGCCTGGCGGGCCCGGGAGTCCTTCGAGGGGCGCGCCGGTGCCCGCACCTGGCTGTACCGCATCGCCACCAACGCCTGCCTGGACTTCCAGCGCCGCACCGCCCGCCGCCCAAAGCGCTACGAGCCGATCCCCGGCATGAACCACGGCACCGGCGAGGCCCCCGCACGCATCACCTGGCTCCAGCCCTACCCCGACGACGAGCTGCCCACGGCCGAGGAGGACCGGCCGGACGTCGCCGCCGTCTCCCGCGAGACCCTGGAGCTGGTCTTCCTCACCGCCATCCAGCACCTCCCGCCCCGCCAGCGGGCCGTACTGATCCTGCGGGACGTGCTCGGCCTCACCGCCGCCGAGACCGCCGAGGCCCTCGACCTGACCGTGGCCTCCGCCAACAGCGCCCTGCAGCGGGCCCGGCCCACCCTGCGCGACCATCTGCCCGGGCAGCGCGCCCAGTGGAGCGCGGGCGAGCCGACGGAAGCCCAACGCGCCGTTCTGCAGCGGTACATGAGCGCCGCCGAGCAGCTCGACTTCGCGGCGATGACCGACCTGCTCAGCAAGGACGTCACGCTCACCATGCCGCCCAACCCGTTCTGGTTCACCGGCCGGGACGCCCTCGTCGAGTTCCTGCGCCCCACCCTCGACCCGGCGTCCCCCATGTTCTTCGGTCACTGGCGCCATCTGCCCGCCCGCGCCAACGGGCAGCTCGCGGCGGGCGGTTACGTCCGCAGGCCCGGTACGCAGGTCCACCGCGCCCAGGTCCTCGACGTCCTGCGCTTCGACGCCGACGACCGGATCGTGGAGATCACGTCCTTCGAGCCGCATCTCTTCCCGGCCTTCGGACTGCCGCTGCGGCTGTGACGACCGATGAGTGATCGGGGTGCGGTGCGTCTGTACGACCGACCGATACGGAACACCTCTCCCGGAGGAGACCACCATGCTGCTCACCGACAAGACCGCGATCATCTACGGCGCCGGCGGCTCGATCGGCGGTGCGGTCGCCCGCGCCTTCGCCGCCGAGGGTGCCCGCGTCCACCTGGTCGGACGGACCCGGGCGAGCCTGGAGGCCGTGGCCGCCGACATCAAGGACGCCGAGGTCGCCGTAGTAGACGCCCTCGACGAGGCGGCCGTCGAAGAGCACCTCGCGGGCGTCGGGGACGTCGACATCTCGTTCAACCTCGTCACCCGCGGCGATGTGCAGGGCACCCCGCTCACCGACATGCCCGTGGACGACTTCCTGCGGCCCGTTCTCAACGGCCTCCGCGCCAACTTCATCACCGCCCGCGGCGCCGCCCGCCGCATGGCCGAGCGTGGCTCCGGAGTGATCCTCACCCTCAACAGCGGCTCCGCGCACGGCAGCCCGATGATGGGCGGCACGGGATCCGCCGATGCCGCCATCGACACGCTCGTGCGCAACCTGGCCCTGGAGTGCGGTCCCCGCGGGGTGCGCGCCGTGGGCCTGTGGGCGGCCGGAGTACCCGAGACCTTCACCGTCGAGAAGCTCTCCGCGGTCAACCCTGCCATCGACGAGGCCGCCGTCCAGGGCATCGTCGACAACCTCGCCGGAATGCGCATGACCCGTCGCAACCCGACCCTCGCCGAGGTCGCCGCCACGGCTGTGTTCGTCGCTTCCGACCATGCGGCCGGCATCACCGGCACGTTCGTCAACGTGACGGGCGGGATGGTCGTGCGGTGAGGAAACGCGAAGGGCGCCCGGTGTGACACCGGGCGCCCTCGTTCTCGTACCGCTGCGGACGACTACGCCTGCGCGTCAGCCGCCTGCGCCTTCAGCGCGCGCTCCACTCCCGACCGGGACTCCGAGACCAGCCGCCGCAGGGCCGCGCTGGGCTCGGCGGAGGCGAGCCAGGCGTCCGTCCGGTCCAGGGTCTCCTGCGAGACCAGGACGGACGGGTAGAGGCCGACCGCGATCTGCTGGGCGATCTCGTGCGAGCGGGAGTCCCAGATGTCCTTGACCACCTCGAAGTACTTCTCGGCGTACGGGGCGAGCAGCTCGCGCTGGTCGGTCTGGACGAAGCCGCCGATGACCGCCTCCTGGACGGCGTTCGGCAGCTTGTCGGACTCCACGACCTGCGCCCAGACCTCCGCCTTCGCCTCCGCGGTCGGCCGGGCGGCACGGGCGCTGGCCGCATGGCGCTCGCCCGCGGCGGTCTTGTCGCGCTCGTACTCGCCGGCGATCTCCGCCTCGTCGTAGCGGCCCACCGCGGCCAGCCGCTGCACGAACGCCCAGCGCAGCTCGGTGTCGACGACCAGACCCTCGATCGTCTGCGAACCGTCGAGCAGCGCCTCCAGCAGATCCAGCTGCTCCGGGGTCCTGGCGGTCGCCGCGAACGCCCGCGCCCAGGCCAGCTGGTGGTCGCTGCCCGGCTCGGCCGCACGCAGATGGGCCAGCGTGGCGTCGGTCCAGCGGGTGAGCAGGGCCTCACGGGCCGCCGGGTCGGCGTACAGGTCGATCGCCAGCTTCACCTGGCGGTGCAGCGACTGCACGACACCGATGTCGGACTCCTTGCCGATGCCCGACAGGACCAGCGAGAGGTAGTCGCGGGTGGCGAGCTCCGCGTCCCGGGTCATGTCCCAGGCGGAGGCCCAGCACAGGGCACGGGGGAGGGACGACTCGAAGTCGCCCAGGTGCTCGGTGACGAACGCCAGGGAGTTCTCGTCGAGGCGGACCTTGGCGTACGACAGGTCGTCGTCGTTGAGCAGGACGACGGCCGGGCGGCGCCTGCCCACCAGCTGCGGTACGGCGGTCAGTTCACCGTCGACGTCCAGCTCGATGCGCTCGTCACGCACCAGCTTGCCGCTGTCGTCATCGAGTTCGTACAGGCCGACCGCGATGCGGTGCGGGCGGAGCGTGGGCTCGCCCTTCGCACCGGCGGGGAGCGCCGGGGCCTCCTGGCGGATGGCGAAGGAGGTGACGACACCGGCGGCGTCCGTCTCGATCTCGGGCCGCAGGATGTTGATGCCCGCCGTCTGGAGCCATTTCTCCGACCAGTTCTTCAGGTCGCGGCCGGAGGTCTCCTCCAGCGCGCCCAGCAGGTCGGACAGGCGGGTGTTGCCGTACGCGTGACGCTTGAAGTACGCCTGCACGCCTCCGAAGAACTCGTCCATGCCGACGTAGGCGACGAGCTGCTTCAGGACGCTGGCGCCCTTGGCGTAGGTGATGCCGTCGAAGTTGACCAGGACGTCGTCCAGGTCGTTGATCTCGGCCATGATCGGGTGGGTGGAGGGCAGCTGGTCCTGCCGGTAGGCCCACGTCTTCATCGAGTTGGCGAAGGTGGTCCAGGAGTGCGGCCAGCGCGACTCGGGATGGTACGACTGGCACGCGATCGACGTGTACGTGGCGAACGACTCGTTCAGCCACAGGTCGTTCCACCACTCCATGGTGACCAGGTCGCCGAACCACATGTGCGCCAGCTCGTGCAGGATGGTCTCCGCGCGCAGCTCGTACGACGCGTCGGTGACCTTGGAGCGGAACACGTACTGGTCCCGGATGGTCACCGCGCCCGCGTTCTCCATCGCGCCCGCGTTGAACTCCGGCACGAACAGCTGGTCGTACTTCTTGAACGGGTACGCGTAGTCGAACTTCTCCTGGAACCACTCGAAGCCCTGCCGGGTGACCTCGAAGATGGCGTCGGAGTCGAGGAACTCGGCGAGCGAGGGCCGGCAGTAGATGCCCAGCGGCACGGACTGCCCGTCCTTCTCGTACACGCTGTGCACGGAGTGGTACGGGCCGACGATCAGCGCCGTGATGTACGACGAGATCCGCGGCGTCGGCTCGAAGACCCAGGTGTCGTCCTTGGGCTCGGGCGTCGGCGAGTTGGAGACGACGGTCCAGCCGGAGGGCGCCTTCACCGTGAACTGGAAGGTCGCCTTGAGGTCGGGCTGCTCGAACGAGGCGAACACACGGCGGGCGTCCGGGACCTCGAACTGGGTGTAGAGATAGGCCTGTTGGTCGACCGGGTCGACGAAGCGGTGCAGCCCCTCACCCGTGTTGGTGTACGCGCAGTCGGCGACCACGCGCAGGATGTTCCGTCCCTCGAGCAGCCCCGGAAGGGCGATCCGCGAGTCCTTGAAGACCTCGGCGGGGTCGAGGGCGTCGCCGTTCAGCGTCACCTCGTGGACGGTCGGGGCCACCAGGTCGATGAAGGACTCGGCCCCGTTCCCGGCCACGTCGAAGCGCACCGTCGTCACAGACCTGTAGGTGCCGCCCTCCTGCGCGCCGGAGAGGTCGAGATCGATCTCGTACGAGTCAACGGTGAGCAGCTTCGCCCGCTGCTGCGCCTCTTCGCGGGTCAGGTTTGTGCCAGGCACGCGGTCATCTCCTCGTCATGTGTCGGTTCAGCCATCCTTCCACGGGACCGTGGGGAGGGCGACGAGGGTTTTCCCGATGGTGGTCTCCGACGGCCGGGCCGGGTGACGTGCGGGCCCGCTGCGGCTCGCGTCCCGGGGCTGCCGCCCCCAGACCCCCGCTCCGGCCCTCAAGGGGCCTTGTCCTCAAACGCCGGACGGGCTGAAAAACCAGACCTGACGCGCTCGACGACCCGTCCGTGGCGCTCGCCCACGTCCGGGCCGTCGAGTACGGCTGTTTCCTCTACGAGGCCAGGAGGCCTCAGCCCTTCAGTTCCGCAGCCACCAGCTCCGCGATCTGCACCGCGTTCAGGGCCGCGCCCTTGCGGAGGTTGTCGTTGGAGATGAACAGCGCGAGGCCGTTGTCCACCGTCTCGTCGCGGCGGATGCGGCCGACGTAGGACGGGTCCTGGCCGGCGGCCTGGAGGGGGGTCGGGATCTCGGAGAGCGCGACACCCGGGGCGCCCGCCAGCAGCTCCGTGGCGCGCTCCGGGGAGATCGGACGGGCGAAGCGGGCGTTGACCTGCAGGGAGTGGCCGGAGAAGACCGGGACGCGGACGCAGGTGCCGGAGACCTTGAGGTCGGGGATCTCCAGGATCTTGCGGGACTCGTTGCGCAGCTTCTGCTCCTCGTCCGTCTCGTTCAGGCCGTCCTCGACGAGGTTGCCCGCGAAGGGGAGGACGTTGAAGGCGATGGGGCGCTTGTAGACGCCGGGCTCCGGGAAGTCGACCGCCGCGCCGTCGTGCGTGAGCTTGTCGGCGTCGGCGACGACCTTCTGCACCTGGCCGTGCAGCTCCGCCACGCCCGCGAGACCCGAGCCGGACACCGCCTGGTAGGTGGCGACGACCAGCGCCTGAAGGCCCGCCTCCGCGTGCAGCACCTTGAGGACCGGCATCGCGGCCATGGTCGTGCAGTTCGGGTTGGCGATGATGCCCTTGGGGCGGTCCGCGACCGCGTGCGGGTTCACCTCGGAGACGACCAGCGGGACCTCGGGGTCCTTGCGCCAGGCCGAGGAGTTGTCGATCACGACGGGGCCCTGCGCGGCGACCTTCTCGGCCAGCGCCTTCGAGGTCGCGCCGCCCGCGGAGAACAGCACGATGTCCAGGCCGGTGTAGTCGGCGGTCGCCGCGTCCTCCACCGTCACACCGTCCAGTTCCGTGCCCGCCGAGCGGGCCGAGGCGAACAGCCGCAGCTCGGTGACCGGGAAGTCGCGCTCCTTGAGGATCCTGCGCATGACCGTGCCGACCTGCCCGGTGGCTCCGACGATTCCGACCCTCACGGCGACTCCTTCTGCGTGTTCCTGTATGTCTGCGGCGTTTCCATCATGCGGCCGACCCGGGTCAGCCTGTCCAATTCTTTGTGCTCCATGCCCGAAACCTGGGACGCCGCACCGCGACCAACAGTTGCGGAACTCCGCTCACACCCCTGCTGAGCTGGAGAAAATCGCTCCACGACGGCCCCGTGCCGCAAGCTGTGCTGGCCGCGCGCGCCGGTGTGACGTACACCTCTGCACGATGTCCCGCGGCCCGGTCGAACGTTTCCGCCGGCTCCGGCGTCGTAGAGGAAACGCGGTGAGGGGGTGGCTTGTGCTGCGCAGAAAGGCCCGCCGTGGCCAGGGGGACGATCATGGCGATCCTCTGGACGCGGCTCAGGAACGCCGGGTGCGGGCGGTGCTCGCACTGGGCGGGGTGCCGCAGGCGGACCTGCTGGACGGGGTACAGCAGGTACGCCTGCGGTTGCTGGAGCGGGCGGCGAAGGGGTACGAGGCCCCGCGTGACGTCTCCGCATGGGCGGCCGTCGTCGCCTCCAACCTGGCCATGGACTGGCACCGGGCCAAGAAGCGGCAGGAGCGGATCGGCGAACGGCTCGCCTCCCTGCGCCAGCTGGAGCACCCGTCCGGAGAGGACACCAGCGTGCTCTCCCTGGCCGTCGCCCAGGGCCTCGACGAGCTCCCCGACGCCCAGCGCCAGGTCCTCGTCCTGCGCTTCTACGCCGACCTGCCCGTCCGCTCGATAGCCGACGAGCTCGGCATCCCGGAGGGCACGGTCAAGAGCAGGCTGCACACGGCGGTACGGGCCCTGCGCGCCCGCCTGCACGAGGACGAGGTGGTGTGAGATGACCGCCGAACACAACAGCGTCGATGCGCTGATGTCCGCGATCACCGGCGAGGAGCCGCCGGAGGAGGCCCGCGTGGACGCCGCCTTCGCGGCCGAGCACCGCAGGGCCACGGCCGATGTGGCGCTGCTGCGGCAGCAGCTCGGGATCATCGGGGACGCGCTGGCCGAGGAGACGCGCCCCGAGCGGACGGCCGCTGCGGTACGGGCGCCGCGGGACTGGCGCCGGGCACGCAGGTTCGCCTTCGGCTCGCTCGCCGTGGCCGCCGTCGCGACCGTGCTGTCGGGGCTGGGCTGGCTGGTGGTGCAGGCGGACAGCGGCGTCGGCGCCATGTCGGGCGGCAGCGCCGACTCGGCCTCCAAGGCGGACGGGAACGCCAAGGCCGGCTCCGCGTTCTCCAGCCCCGGCTACCTCGCCTGCACCCGCCTGGTCGCCGAGGGCGAGGTGACCGCTGTGCAGCCGGTCCACGGCACCGACGGGCAGGAGCGGATCACCCTGGACGTGACCCGCTCGTACAAGCCGCAGAAGTCCGGGAAGGAGATCACCCTGCTGATCGAGGAGGAGACCCTGCGCAAGGCCCTCCACAAGGGCGACCACATCCTGGTGGCCGTGCCGTCGCAGTCCACCGTCCCGGACTATGTGATCGTCGGCGAGAAGTCGATCGCCCGCGAACGCGCCGGGCTCACCCGAGCGCTGCCCGAATCGGCCGAGGTCGCCTGCTGACATGGCCCGCTGACGTCCCCCGCCGACGGAAAAGGGCGGGCGCCCGTATGGACGCCCGCCCTCACCGCCGTACCGACGGCTACGGAGTGACCTTCTCGATCTTCACGCTGCCGGTGCCCGCGGCAGTGCCGCGGGCGTCGACCAGCTGGACCTGGCCGAAGAACTCCCGGCCCTCAGGAGCGGCCGCCGCGGCGGTGACGCTGCCGGAGACGGTCGCCGACTCGCCCGTGCCGAGCTTCACCGGCGCCGACTCGTCGACGGTGACCGTGCCCAGGGACGCGGAGAAGAAGACGTCCCGGTAGTCGTAGGCGGTGGAGCCGGACGGGACCGAGTAGCCCGCGACCTCGATGGTGTACGTGCCGGCGGAGGGCGAGGCGATGGAGACCGCCTCCTCCGAGTCGCCGTCGGCGGACTGGCCGACGACCGTGCCGGCCGCGTTCTTCACCACCAGGTCCAGGTCGGCGGAGGCGTCCGAGACGTTGCCGATCGCGACGTCCAGCGACTTGGCGCCCGCGGGCACCTCGACCGTGGTGGTCTGCGTCTCGCCCTCCTTGATGGTCGGGCGGGCCGTCTTGGACGAGCCGAGCGGGCCGCCGACCAGCTTGCCGTCGAGCGCGGCGAGCTTGTTCGTCACCTTCCAGGAGACGGCGGCCGGGGTGCCGACCTTGGCCTCGGGGACGGTCACGGTCTGCGGGTCGAAGGCCGCGCCGAGGACGGCGACGTCCAGCTTGTACGGGTTGTCGAGCAGCGGCGAGGTACGGCGCGACTCGACCTCGATCTCCCAGACACCGGCCTGCGGGTCCGCGTACGCACGCACGTCGGGCTTGCAGCCGTTGCCGTCGAGGTAGTTGTTGTAGCAGTTCGGGGTGGAGGTGTTGTCGACCGGAGTGCCGTACGGGTGGATGGCGATGAACCGGGTCTGGCTCTTGTCCTTCAGCCCGCCGATGGCGACCTCGAGGGACTTGGCGCCCGCCGGCACGGTCACGAAGTACGACTGCGTGCTGTTGCGCTGCACCGTGTTCGAGGCGGTGAAGGTGTACTTCACCGGCGTCGAGACCACGACCGTGGCGAGGATCTGCTTGTCGACGCCCTCGGTGCTCGGGTCGTCGACGTCGAGGATCGCGCTCTTGATGCCCGCGGACCTCGGGTTGGCCTGTACCTTGACGGTGACGGGCTGGTTCAGCGGCAGCTTCACCTCGTCCTTGCCGACGATCCGGAAGGTGTCACCGGCGTTGTTCTCGATGCTCAGCTCGTGCCAGACGGACTTGGCGGAGCCGGAGGTCCGGGTGACGGTGACGTCGTACGTCTTCCTGTCACCCGCCTTGAGGCCGCCCTCGCGGTCGTACAGGCCGGTGCCGAAGCCCGGCGTCTTCAGCGCCTGGTCGAGCGCGGTGTCGACCGGGGCCTTGACGGTGTAGTCATTGGCGCCGGCGCCGTCGCGGATCGCGTCCCAGGCGTCGACGATGTCGATGCGGCCCGCGCCCTCCTCGTAGGCCTGAACGCCCTTGATGTGGTGGGCGGTCGACGTGAGCGCCGTGCGCAGGGTGGCGGGCTTGAGCTCGATGTGCTTCTGCTTGGCGGCCGACAGCAGCAGCGCGCTCGCGCCCGTGGCCTGCGGGGAGGCCATGGACGTGCCCTGCAGCATGGAGTAGCCGGCCGGCAGCGAGTAGCCCGACTCGGCGACCGGGGAGCCCGGCAGCCAGGTCTGGGTGGTGTTGATCGCGGCACCCGGCGCGACGAGGGTCGGCGTGAAGCCGCCGTCCTCACGCGGGCCGCGGGAGGAGAAGGGCATCATCGCGTACTTCTTCTCCACGACCGAGCCGTAGTTGGAGGCCCAGGTCGCCTTGGAGATGGCTGCGCCCACGGAGATCACCTTGTCGGCGAGACCGGGGTCGCCGATGGTGTTCGCGCCCGGGCCGGAGTTGCCCGCCGAGATCACCAGCTGCACGCCGTAGGTGTCGATGAGCCGCGTGTACAGCTCGGCGCGCGCGTTGTTGCCGTCGTTGAGCGCCGGCAGGCCGCCGATGGACATGTTGACGATGTCGACGCCGCGGTTGACGACGAGGTCGATCATGCCCTCGGTGAGCGCGACGTTGGTGCAGCCGCCGGTCCAGGTGCAGGCACGGGAGGAGACGATCTTCGCGCCCGGGGCCGCGCCGTTCATCTTCCCGCCGAACAGGCCGTTGGCGGCGGTGATGCCGGCGACGTGCGTGCCGTGCTCGGACTCGATGACGCCGATGTTGACGAAGTCGGCCTTCTTGCCGACCCAGTCGCCGCCGAACGGGTCCATCGGCACGTCCTTGCGGATCTGCACGACGAACGGCTGGCGCTCCACGACGTCGGTGGCCGGGTTGTCGGTCCCGAAGTAACCGATCTGGTAGCCGTCCTTGTACGGCTTCATCGGCGTGTCGTCGCTGAAGTCGTAGTTGTTGTTCAGGTCGACGGTGACCGTCCCGGCGGCGGCGTCGTAGAGGACACCCCACTTGTCCGTGGTGTCCCCGTCCCGGTTGGCGTCGCCCTTCGCGTCGCCGCCCGCGGTGGCGGCCTCGCTGAAGGTGCTGACCTGGTACGACCCGGCGGGCGCCGTCCAGGTCTTTCCGCCGTAGGTGAAGGTGGGCCCGGAGACCGAGGTCACCATCGGGCGCCAGGTGGCGTCGCTGTCGACGATCGGGTCGGTCGCCGTCACCCAGTCGACGATCTTCCGCTCGCCGGTGGTGGTCTTCTGCAGCGCCGGGTGGCCGAGGTCGACGCCGGAGTCCAGGATGCCGATGGTGACGCCGCGGCCGTCCGCCTTCGGGTGGTCCTTCACGAAGTCGACGGCGCCCGTCTCGAAGGACGGGTTGTACGGGTTCTCGGCGGGCGTGTTCTTGTCCGGAGCCGGGTAACTGACCGTGCCCGAGGCGGACTTGGAGCCGCTCGTCGCGCTCGGGTCGTCCAGCGGTATCTCCTTGCGCAGGTCGATGCCGTGCACGGAGGAGAGCTTCGCGGCGGCGGCGATGGCCGCGTCCGCCTTCGCGGTGGGGACGGTGGCGCGGACGTAACCGAGCTTGTCGTACGTCCGGCCGACCGAGCCGCCCTTGACCGCGTCCAGCTCCCCGGCGACCTGCTCGGTCTGCCCCGGGGCGGTGGCGATCATCATCGTGACGTTCTTGGCGCCGTCGGCCTTGGCCTCGGCGAGCAGGTCCGCGTCGTCGGAACCGAGCTTCTCCTGCGCGGACTTGACGCTGCCGTCGGAGGGGGCGGTGGAGCCCGGGGACGGCGCGTCGGCGGAGAAGGCCATGGGTATCGGGCCGGCCGCGGAGAGGGCGGCGACGAGACCGGCGGTCACGGCTATTCGGGCCACGGGTCTCAGGGGGGTGAGGGTCATCGGCATCCCTAGGAGTGAAGATTTTCAGTGCCGGACGAGCGCACAGCTTTACCCAAGGGACAGATGTTTGGGAAGTGTTGACCGAAACGATATGGACGTATGGGGAAAACCCCCGATTCCCTTTACGGGGATGAGTCCCCAATAGTGCTAAATGAACCGGCGGTTCCGGACTAACGTCCCTACGTGCGCAGGAAACTGAGGGTGGCGGCCTACGCCATATGCGTCCGCGACGACGAACTCCTTCTGGCCCGCTGGATCGACGACCGGGGCCGCCCCGAGTGGACCCTGCCCGGCGGCGGCGTGGAACACGGCGAGGACCCCTACGACGCCGCCGTCAGGGAGGTGGAGGAGGAGACCGGCTACCACGTCGACCTCACCGCCCTCCTGGGTGTGCACTCGATCCGGCTCACCACCCCGCGCCGCTTCGGCCGCTCCGTCGACCACCACGGACTGCGTCTGGTCTACGAGGGCCGGGTGGCCGGCGGCGAACTCCGCCACGAGATCGGCGGCTCGACGGACATGGCGGCCTGGCATCCCCTGGAGACGGTGCCCGAACTGCACCGGGTCGCACTGGTCGACGTGGGGTTGGCGCTGTGGCGGGAGCGGCCGGCGACAGGGCGGGTGAACTGCTTGCAGTACCCAGAAAGATGAACGCGGAGTGACCGTCCCCGGGCCGGCCGACGAGCGGTCGTGAACGCGGAGGATGGCCCAAGATCCACGTACGGTGATCGGCGTTGCCCGTTGCCGCCTCGTTCACCAGCAGGTCATTCCCGGTGCCAACCATCCAGAGCGAGCGGGTTGTTCGCGACAGCGAAACAGCCCGCGACCACTGCCGACGCGTTGCCACTCGGGGAGATCGCGCCATGTCGCGCATACGCTCTGTCGCCGCCACCAGCCCGGCGATCAACCGCCGTACCGTCCTCGCCGCCACCGGCGCGGCAGCCGTCTCCGCAGGCGTCGGCTACGCCCTGCGGCCCACCGACAGCCAGGCCGCCACCGACACCACCCGGGTGGTGGCGCAGTCCCGCAGGGCTCCGGCCGCCCCCCTCGCGCCCTACACCAAGGGCACCACCCTCGCCACGGTCGCCGCTCCGCGCACCTCCTCCGGGTTCCGCCGCCTCGGCGACGGCCCCGGCTGGTCCCGCGTCGTGCGCAGCGAGCTCGCCGCCCCCAAGTCGGGCCGAGCCGGCCGCCGTACCGCGCTCGCCGCGTTCGTACAGCTCACCGATCTGCACCTGATCGACTCCCAGCACCCGATGCGCCTGGAGTACCTGCGCTCCACGGACCGGCACGCCTGGCGCCCGCAGGAGGCGCTGACCGTGCAGGGCGCGATCTCGCTCGTCGAGCGGATCAACGCGCTGCGCGGCGCCCCCGTCACCGGCTCCCCGCTGCACTTCGCGATGACCACCGGCGACAACACGGACAACAACGCCAAGTCCGAGCTCGAGTGGTTCCTGAAGATCATGAGTGGCGGGCGGATCACGCCCAACTCGGGGGACCCGCGGCACTACGAGGGCGTCCAGAACAGCGGTCTCAAGCTGTACTGGCAGCCCGACTCCACCGTCCGCGACGGCGACAAGCAGCTCGGCTTCCCGCATCTGCAGGGCTTCCTGGCCGCCGCGATCCGCGAGGTCCGCAGCCCCGGCCTGACGCTGCCCTGGTACTCCACGGTGGGCAACCACGACGCCATGCCGCTCGGCTGCTACGGCCACGGCGACTCCTGGCTCGCCGAGTACGCGGTCGGCGGCAGGAAGCTGATGTCGCTGTCCGCCGCCGAGGCGAAGAAGCTGCAGGACAGCATCGCCAACGCCAAGGACCCGCGGGGCACGGCGTTCCGGGACTTCCTCAAGGCCCACGCCCGCGCCATGCGCTCGGTCACCGCGGACGAGCGCCGGGCCCCGTACACCCCGGCCGACTACCTCAAGGCCCACCTCGACCCGGCGTACCGCGGCAACGGGCCGGTCGGGCACGGCTACTCCACCGCCAACCTCGACGCCGGCACCCAGTACTACACCTTCCGCATCTCCGACGACGTCGTCGGCATCAGCCTCGACACCACCGACCCGGGCGGCCACTACGAGGGCTCCATCGGCACCGCCCAGCTGAAGTGGCTCGACCAGCAGCTGAAGGACAACAAGGACTCGTACGCCATCGTCTTCAGCCACCACACCAGCAAGACGATGGACAACACGGGCATCGTGGACCCGGCCCGCCCCCACGAGCGGCGGCACGGCGGCGAGGAGCTCGTCGCCCTCCTCGGCAGCCACGCCAACGTCGTCGCCTGGGTGAACGGCCACATCCACCGCAACGACATCACCCCGCACAAGGCGTCCAACGGCCGCTCGTTCTGGGAGATCTCGACCGCCTCGCACGTGGACTACCCCCAGCTGGCCCGCGTCATCGAGATCGCCGACAACAAGGACGGCACCCTCTCCCTGTTCACCACCCTCGTCGAGTCCGCGGCCCCGCACCGCACGGACTTCGCCGACCTCACCCAGACGGGCCTGGCCGCCCTGTACCGCGAGCTGTCGTACAACGTCCCCGGCCGCAGCGCCACGCTCGCCGGCAACCCGGAGGACCGCAACACGGAGCTGGTGCTGAAGAAGGGGTCAACTACCCGGGGCTGAGAGGCCCTGGGCGTGCACAACGGGCATCACTGGCGGTGATGCTGCGTCCAGCCCCACCCCGCTGGAGCGGTGGTGGGGCAGGGGCCGTTGACAGGGCCCCGCGTCGCCACAACTCCCACGCTCTGGCGCGGATGTTGCGGGAGCCGTTCCGGTCCGCGTGATCAACGAATCCGCAGTTCCGGCATGCGAACCGGGCCTGGGAGACCCGGTTCGCCTTGTCGATGTGTCCGCACTCGGCGCAGGTACGGGAGGTGTACGCCGGATCGACGTGCACCACCGGCACTCCCGCCTTGCGGGCCTTGTACGCGATGAACTGCCCGAGTTGGTGGAAGGCCCAGCTGGAGTGAGTGGCCCGTTGGGGCTTTCGAAGCCGTCCCCGTTCGCGGACGCCCGTCAGGTTTCCCAGGGCGATTCCGCGACCGGTGCGTTCTGCCTCGGCCACCACATGCTTCGCGATCTTGTGGTTGATGTCCCGCGCCCGCCGTGCTTCCTTGCGCAGCCTCTTCTTCAGCCGGCGCTTGGCGGACGGGGTGTTCTTCTTCTGCAGCTTGTTGCGGAGCGTGCGCTCCCGCAACCGGATGCGGTTGAGCTCACGCCCGGCCATGGTCTCGCCGTCGGACGTGGTGGCGATGTTCACGATGCCCAAGTCGATCCCGAGGAAGTCCGCCGGATCCGTGTTCAGCGGTGCCTCGGGCAGTCGGACTCGCCCCGCCGGTACATGGCCAGGGTGGACAACTGCTCCGGAGAGGCGGTGAACGCCACATCCTTGACGCGTCCGACCGTCGTCCAGATCGAGCCCCGGCGCTCGGGGATCTGCCAGGACAGCATCCGGTCGTCAGAGGGCTGCGCCCCTTGAGGTCGGAAGGCGATCGGTTTCTCGGTCGCGCTGCGGTATCGCTTGGAACCGGGCGTGCCCAGGTTCCCGGCCCTCGGGTTTGTCTTGAGCGTGGCGTACGCGTCACAGGTCTTCTTGATGACGTGCTGGGCGGCCTGCGGCCCCTAGCCCTCACCGCGCCTTGACCTCGCCGTAGGCGTACTCGCGCAGCGCGAAGTTGCGCTTCACATCCTTCTCGAAGGCGATCCCGCTGGTCCATGGAGCGGCTTCGTTGCCTGCGCGCAGGGTTGCCTCGAGTGCCGTCGCCTGCACGGGCGTCGGCAGCAGCCTGATCTGCACCACCAGCTTCACGATCATTGAAGGTACACACGTGAACGACACTCAACCGCACGTTCATCCCCGTCACCCAACCGGGTGACTCCCGTCTCCCTGTTGCAGTGAGTCCTGCTGCGCACCGCCGGACGCTCAGCTCTCGATCGCCACCCGGAGGTGCCGTACCGCCTCCTCCACCGCCCCGTCCGCGAGGTTGCCGTACCCGAGGACCAGGCCGTGGTCGGCGTGATCCTCGGTGGCGTGGTAGGCGGCGAGGTCGGCCACGCGCAGCGAGCGGGCCGCCGCCGCCCTGACCACGGCCGCCGGGTCCACGGCGGCAGGCAGCCGCAGCAGGAGATGCAGGCCGGCCGCGACACCGGAGACCGGGGCGTACGGCAGCTGGTCGGCGAGGGCCCGGACGAGGGTGTCGCGGCGGGCGCGGTAGCGCCCCCGGCAGGCCCGTAGATGGCGGTCGTAGGCGCCTGATTCCAGGAGGTCGGCGAAGGCGAGCTGGTCCAGCGGCGGGGGCTGGTTCGCCGTCTGGTCGGTCCGGTGCAGATGCTCGGTCCAGCGGGCGGGTGCCACGATCCATCCGATGCCGAGCGCGGGGGAGAGGATCTTGCTGAGCGACTTGAACAGGACGACCCGGGAGGGGTCCATGCCCTGCAGGCTCGCGACCGGCCGGCGGTCGTAGCGGAACTCGGCGTCGTAGTCGTCCTCCAGTACGACGCCGTCCACCTCGCGGGCCCAGCGCAGCAGGGCCGCGCGCCGCTCCGGGGCGAGCACGGTGCCCAGCGGGAACTGGTGCGCCGGGGACGCGAGCACGGCCCTCAGCCCGGGGTGTCCGGCGAGCTCGTCGGTGCGCAGGCCGGCGCCGTCCACGCGGAGGGGTACGACGTCCAGGCCCGCGGCGCGGATCACCTCGCGCAGCCGGGTCCAGCCGGGTTCCTCGACTCCGACGGCGGTGCTGCCGCGGGCGCGCAGGGCCTGGCAGAAACGGCGCACTCCGTCGGTCACGCTCGTGCACACCGTCATGTCCTCGGGGCTCGCCGAGACGCCGCGGGAGCGGGCCATGTATTCGGCGAGCAGCCGTCTGAGCCGGGGGTGGCCGCCGGGCGGCGGGTAGCCGAACTCCGTGAAGGCCACCGTCGTCGTCTGTGCGCGGATCGCGTCGGCCCAGCGGCGCCGAGGGAACGCCCGCAGGTCCGGCAGGCCCGGAGCAAGGTCGTAGCGGGCCGCCGGAGCCTGCTGCGGCGCGCGCCGCGCGGTGCGGTCGGCGTCGCTGTTCGACCAGCGCACCCGAGTGGCGGAGCCGGTCCGGGCCTCCAGATAGCCCTCGGCGACGAGCTGGCCGTACGCCTCGGTCACCGCCCAGCGCGAACAGCCGAGGTCGGCGGCGAGCTGCCGGCTGGGCGGCAGGGCGGTGCCCACCTCGATCCGGCCCTCCCTGATCGCCGAACGCAGCGCCCGCTTCACCCGCTCGTGCAACGGCCCGTCGGCGGCCTGCCCGAGGTGGAGCAGGAGATCGCCCACAGGATTGGTCTGTGATTCCCGCATGCCATTGGACGGTAGCAGCGAGCCATTTCTCAGTAGCTTCGAGTGCATGAAGGACGTACCTGAAACCCACCAGTTGTTCCGCGGAGTCTTCGAGGACTGGCAGACCAAGGCGGGCGTCCTGTCGGCGACACCGGACGCGCCGGTCGTGACGGACGACTCCCCGCCCGTGCGGCGCGTGCTGCGCCGGTTGCGGACCTGCTTCGAAAGACCACCCGGTAATTCAGCCGACTCCGACACGAGACGCCTAGTTCATCCGTACGAAACGTCCATGCCGCCTCATATCGGCTAACCCGCACTTCACGGGGGATGGCTCGATTTGTGCAAGGCGGGTGGTCGTATGCCCACGAGGCGCGGACTGCACGTGCTCTCGGTCTACGAGGGTTTCTTCTCCGGCGGGGCCCGGATCGTTCACAGTGACGTCGTACTCGGACTGCAGGAGGGTGACCAGCAGCATCGTGTGCTGAGCCTCCATGGCGAGGTGCACCGGGAGGCCACCCGGCAGCGGATGGAGGACGACGCCTGCTACCGGTCGCTGACCGCGGCGGGCGTGGGCGTCACCTCCCTGGGCCGGGTCTTTCCCGCAAGCGGGGATCCGGCCACCTTCACCGGGCCGGAGCTGGCCGACACGGCGCGGGCCACGGCGGAGGCGGATGTGATCCTCTCGCTGAAGGAACAGCCTCTGCGCCTCCTGAACCAGGCGGGCCTGCCGCGCCGCCCCGTCGTGGTCTGCCTGCACCGCTCCGACCCGGAGAACCAGGGCGCGGCCCTCCACGAGCTGAAGGCCGCCATCGCGGACGGCAGGGTGGTGGCGTGCGTGTGCTGCGCGGAGTCGACGCGGGCGGCCTACGAGGCGGCGGGGATCCCGGCCGAGCTGCTGCACGTCATCCCGAACGGCGTGGACCTGTTGCGCTTCCGCCCCGACCCGGCCCGGCGGCTGGCGGTGCGGGCCTCGCTGGAGATCCCGGCCTCGGCACCGGTGGTCGTCTTCGCGGCCCGCTACGACGCGATGAAGAACGTCCCGCTGTTCCTGCGGGCGGCACGGGTGTGGCTCGAGCAGCAGCCCGACGGGCATGTGCTGATGTGCGGCGCGGGCATGACACCGGCGAACCCGGGACTGGGGGCGGACATCGAGACCGCGTTCGGACCGCAGCGGACGCCGGCGGACCGGATCCACCTGCTCGGCGTCAGACACGACATGGAATCCGTGTACGCCGGTGCCGACGTCGTCGCGCTGACCTCCGCCTGGGGCGAGGCGGCCCCGCTGTGCCTGGTCGAGGGCATGATGTGCGGCGCCGTACCAGTCGCCACCGACGTCGGCGACAGCGCGGCGATCGTTGCGGGCCACGGCTTCGTCACCCCGCCCGACCCGGCGGCGATCGCCTGGGCCTGGACGGAAGCGGCAGCCTCCCGCACCGCCCTCACCCCGTCCCTCACCGCAAGCCGCGAACGCTTCAGCCGCACCCGCATGATCGCGTCCTACGCCTCCCTCCTCGACTGGGTGGCCGCGGGCGCCGCCGCCCGACCGGTCCTCCCGGAGCCGCACTGAGCGTCGGCCGGGCCTGATCTCGGCAGTGAACGACCGCCGTCTCCTGCGGGCCGCGGGAGCTGCCACCGGGTGAGCGCGTCCTGGGGCGGGTGCCGTTGGCCGGCGGTCCCCGCGTGCCGCTCTCTGTGGGACCGGTGCCGCCCCAGCACGATCGCCCGCAGCTACGCGGGCCGGGGGCCGGCGGGGCGAGCCGGAGCCGGCACAGCCGCCGGCTTCCTGACACGAGGAGGGGCCACCGGCACCCGGTGGCCCCTCCTCTCCCCTCCTGGTCCCGCCGCGGTCCGGCGAGCCTGTGTCACATCCCCGGCCGGGCGCGCGACGCCTGGCACGCACGCTCGCCGCGTTGCCGAAACGCCCTAGTAGCTCCTCCCCCACTCTCGGCTTCGCTCGAGCGGGGGGATCCCCATCGAGTGCGCTCCGGCGCCTTGCGATCGCACGCACCGGACGCCGCGCGCTGATCCGACCGGGGATGTGACACAGGCACTCACTACCGCGGCAGCACCACGACATACGCGGCGGGCTCCCGGTCGCCGGAGGCCATCAGGGCCGTGCGGACGACCGCCGCCTGTTGTTCCATCGAGTCGCGGAGCTTCTTGGGGGTGATGTGGACGACCGTGATGCCCAGGCGCTCCAAGTGCTCCCGCTTGCGGGCGTATTCGGACCACAGGGCGTCCTCGTCCTGTCGCGGTGCCCGGGTGTCCAGCTCCACGGCCACCGCCTGCTCCGGCCAGTACGCGTCGAGGCCGCCGAGGTGGGGGCCGCCCGGCAGGCGGAGGTCCACGTTCCAGACGGGGTCGGGCAGACCGTGGTCGCGGACCATCCGGTACAGCCGGTCCTCCGCGATGGCGCGGCCCTCGGCCAGCAAGGAGTCCACCGCGTCCACCACGTGCGGGCGGCTGAGCAGCTTCGCCTGGTTCAACGCCCGTACCACCGAGGCCGGTTCGCAGTGCCCGGCGCGCACCGCCTCGGTCAGCAGCCGGCGTACCGCCCCCGCGTCCGCGAGTTCCGACACCGCGTCGGCCAGGGCGCGCGGCACCGGCGCGATCGGAACTCCCGTCACCTGCTGGGGAGTCGGCAGCGTGTGCGTGCGGACGACCCGGGCGCAACCCGCCGAGCGCAGCCGGCGCAGCCGGGGGACCAGGACGTCGATCTTCTCCAGCGACAGCAGCGGCGGAGCGGACGTGAAGCCGTGCAGCGTCAGAGCCGCCAGGCCCGTGATCATCGCCTCCGCGTAGACCGGCCGGTGCGGGCTCTCCGCGCCCGGTTGCACCGGCACTCCGGGCGTCGACTCGCGCGCCGCGTACATCAGCACCGCGTGCAGCCGCTCCTCGCTGGTCGGCGGGCCCGGGTGGAGCAGGAAGACGCCCGGGAGGAGCTGCTGCCAGGGGCCGCCCGTGCGGCACTGCTCGGTCATCTCCGCGGACGAGACGCCGTGCGCCCGGAGCTGAGCCGTCGTCAGCACTCGGCGGTGCACCTCGGCGAGGTGGCGCAGGGGGCGGGGGGAGGCCGGGGGGAGAGGGGTGTTGTGGTTCATGCCGGGGGGTTTCCCGCGCTCGAACCCCCCTCTAACCGCTGTTACACGCTCGTCGACAAAAACGGACAAGGTGGCACTAAAGGACGCTTGTTCGGGTGCCGATAGGGCAGTCAAAACCCCTGGTCCGTTCGGGTCGGACCAGGGGTTACGGGTGTTATTGACCGGATTCCGTAACGGTCACGGGCGGATCAATCGTTGGCCAAGGTCTGGGGCTGGGCGCCCGCCGCCTGGGCCCGCAGCGCCCGCGCCAGATCGTCGCGCGCCTCCAGGACCAGCCTGCGCAGCGCCGGTGCCGCGTCCTCGTGGGCCCCGAGCCACGCGTCCGCCGCGTCCAGCGTCGCCTGCGCGCCCTGCGCCGTCGGGTAGGAGGGGAACAGCCCCCGGACCACGTCCATGCCGATCTGGATCGACCGCTCCCGCCACACCCGCTGGATCGCCGCGAAGTACTTCGGGGCGTACGGCGCGATCAGCTCCCGCTGCGAGGGCTGCGCGAAGCCCGCGATCGTCGCCTCCACCAGGGCATTGGACAGTGCGTCCGACTCCACCACCTGCGCCCAGGCCTGCGCCTTCACCGCTTCGGAGGGGCGGGCGGCCAGGCAGCGGACCTGGTGGCGCTTGCCCGACGCCGTGTCGTCGCGGGCCAGCTCGGCCGCCAGCACCGTCTCGTCCGCGGCCCCGTGTGCGGCCAGCGGCTCCAGGAACGCCCAGCGCAGCTCCTGGTCCACCTCGAGACCGTCGACCTTCTCCGTGCCGTCCAACAGGCCGCGCAGCAGCGCCAGTTCGTCCGGCCCTGCCGCCACCGTGGCGAGGAAACGGGCCCAGGCCAGCTGCTGCTCGCTGCCCGGCTCGGCCGCCCGCAGGTCCCGCAGGGCGACCTCGGCCAGCAGCCGCTCACCGGTCGGCCGCCAGGCCGGCGCCGCATAGTGGACCAGCGCCGAGTTCGCCCAGGCGTGCAGCATCTGCAGCACGCCGATGTCGGACTCGCGGCGCGCGAACCGCGTCACCAGGTCCACGAAGTCCGCGGCGGGCAGCAGCGCGTCCCGGGTCAGGTTCCACAGCGCCGACCAGCACAGGGCGCGGGCCAGCGGGTCGGTGACCGATCCGAGGTGCTCGCGCAGGGTGGCCAGCGAGGTGTCGTCGAAGCGGATCTTGCAGTACGTGAGGTCGTCGTCGTTGACGAGCACCAGCTCCGGCGCCTCGGCACCCGCCAGCTCCGCCACGACCGTACGCGGACCGTCGACGTCCACCTCGACCCGGGCGTACCGCTCCAGGGCGCCCTCGCCGGTGCGCCGGTACAGGCCCACCGCCACCCGGTGCGGCCTCAGCTCGGGATGCGACTCGGCCGCCTCCTGCAGCACGGCCAGCTCGTCGACCCGCCCCTCCGCGTCCAGCAGCACCTGCGGGGTGAGGGAGTTGACCCCGGCGGTCTGCAGCCACTTCCGCGCCCAGCTCGCCATGTCCCGGCCGCTGGTCTCCTCCAGCACCGACAGCAGATCGCCGAGGCGCGTGTTGCCGTACGCGTTCCGCTTGAAGTAGCGGCGCGCGCCCTCCAGGAAGGCGTCCTGGCCGACGTACGCGACCAGCTGCTTGAGCACCGACGCGCCCTTGGCGTACGTGATGCCGTCGAAGTTGAGCTTCGCGTCCTGGAGGTCGCGGATGTCGGCGGTGATCGGATGGGTGGAGGGCAGCTGGTCGGCGCGGTACGCCCAGGCCTTGCGGCGGTTGGCGAAGGTGATCCAGGCGTCGGTGAAGCGGGTCGCGCCGACGTTCGCGAAGGTGCCCATGAAGTCCGCGAAGGACTCCTTCAGCCACAGGTCGTCCCACCACACCATGGTGACCAGGTCGCCGAACCACATGTGCGCCATCTCGTGCAGGATGACGTTGGCCCGCCCCTCGTACGAGGCCCGCGTGACCTTGCCGCGGAAGATGAACTCCTCGCGGAAGGTGACAAGACCCGGGTTCTCCATCGCGCCCAGGTTGTACTCGGGGACGAACGCCTGGTCGTACTTCCCGAAGGGGTAGGGGTAGTCGAAGTGGTCGTGGAAGAAGTCCAGGCCCTGCTTGGTGACGAGGAAGACGTCGTCCGAGTCGAAGTAGGGCGCCAGGCCCTTGCGGCACAGGGCGCCGAGGGGGATCTCCAGGCGCGTGCCGTCCTCGAAGGTCCGCTCGTAGGAGTCCGTGACGTAGTGGTACGGCCCCGCCACCACGCAGGTGATGTAGGTGGAGATCGGCTTGGTCTCCGCGAACCTCCACACCCCGTCCGCCTGCTCGCCGACGCCGTTGCTCCAGACCGTCCACCCCTCCGGCGCCCGCACCTCGAAGCGGAAGGGGGCCTTGAGGTCCGGCTGCTCGAAGTTGGCGAAGACCCGGCGGGAGTCGGCCGGCTCGTACTGGGTGTACAGGTACACCTCGCCGTCCTCCGGGTCGACGAAGCGGTGCAGGCCCTCGCCGGTGCGGGAGTAGGCGCACTGCGCGTCGACGACCAGCTCGTTCTCGGCGGCGAGGTCCTCCAGGAGGATCCGGGAGCCGTCGAAGACCTGCCCGGGGTCGAGGTCCCTCCCGTTGAGTGAGACGGAGGTCACACTCGGCGCGATCAGGTCGGCGAAGGTGGCGGCGCCGGGCTCGTTGCTGCGGAAGCGGATCGTGGTGACGGACCGGAAGGTCCGCGGACCGTCCCCGTCCGAGTCCCCCACCGCCGTACGCAGATCGAGGGACACCTCGTACCCGTCGACGGACAGCAGGGCGGCCCGCTCCCGGGCCTCGTCGCGGGTCAGATTCTCACCGGGCACGGGCAGCGCTCCCTCGGCTGGTGTTCGGTATGTGGACAGGGCTGATCCTGCCATGGGGCACTGGCACCGGGCACTCGGGAATGGGGACGGGGAGGGCTGTTGTTGCGGGTTGAAACGAACACTTTTCCTAGGAGAGCCATGTCCGAGACCGCGAGCAGCTCCGCCGCGAAGACGCCCGTCGACTTCTGGTTCGACCCGCTGTGCCCCTGGGCCTGGATGACCTCCCGGTGGGTGCTGGAGGTGGAGAAGGTCCGGAACATCGAGGTCCGTTGGCACATCATGAGCCTCGCGGTGCTCAACGAGCCCAAGATCGACGAGCTGCCCGAGGAGTACCGCGAGCTGCTGGAGACCAAGGCCTGGCAGCCGATCCGGGTGGTCACCGCCGCCTGGCAGAAGCACGGCTCCGACATCCTCGGCCCGCTCTACACCGCGCTCGGCACCCGTATCCACAACGAGGGCCAGGGCCCGACGCGCGAGGCCGTCGAAGGCGCCCTGGCGGACGTCGGCCTGCCCGCCGACCTGATCGAGTACTTCGACCAGAAGGACTTCGAGTTCGACGCCGAGCTGCGCGCCTCCCACAAGGAGGGCATCGACAAGGTCGGTCAGGACGTCGGCACCCCGGTCATCGCGGTCCCCGGCCCCGACGGCGAGCAGATCGCCTTCTTCGGCCCGGTCGTCACCCCGGCCCCCAAGGGCGAGGAAGCCGCCCGCCTCTGGGACGGCACGCTCGCGGTCGCCTCGGTCCCGGGCTTCTACGAGATCAAGCGCACGCGTACGAAGGGCCCGGACTTCAGCAACCTGTAGGGATCAGGCGGAGCCGGCTTCCGGATTCTTGAGCTCCTCCGGGAGCCGGCTTCCCGCGCTCTGCTTGCTCCAGCGCTGGTACCACCGGCAGCCCGGGGCGGTGCAGCGCCACAGGTCGGTCAACCGGCGGTGCTCCGGCTCGACGGTCGCCCTTTCCTTGTCGTTGAGCGGCCTGAACACCTGGGTGCCGCTGCCCCCGCAGGTCGGGCAGTGCTTGTCCTTGAAGAACATCCGCGCCTCCTCGCCGTCACCGGTAGTACAGCGCCTGTTCGGCGCACGCGCCCCCGGAATCCCCGGGTCCCGGTGGTGCGCCGGTCACGCCCGCGCCCTTCCCCGCGCCTGCGCGAGCCGGGACAGATGGTCCTCGTACGCCTTCGCGTAGTACGCCGCCCGGGCCGCGTCCGGCTCCACGACCGCCGTCGGCTCGGTCCACGCGCTCGCGTCCAGGCCGACGCCGTACCGCTCGGCCGCGGCCAACACCGCGCCCCGCGCCCCCACTTCACCCTCGACGACCCGCAACGGCCGTCCCAGGACATCGGCGAGCAGCCGCATCCAGGCGGGGCTGCGGGTACCCCCGCCGCAGACGGCCAGCGAGCCCGTGAGGCCCGCCGCCTCCAGACAGTGGCGGGCCGCGTACCCGATGCCCTCGCAGGTGGCGCGGACCAGGTCGCCCTTCGTCGACTCCAGGGAGACACCGGTGAGTTCGGCACGCAGCCGCGGCTCGACGAACGGCGCGCGCTCGCCGGACGGCGCGAAGTACGGCAGCACGCGGACGCCGTTCGCGCCCGGCGGCGTCCCGGCGAGCAGCCCGTCGACCTCCTCGTGGTGGACGCCCGTCGTCGACAGCACCCAGTCCAGAGCCGCCGTGCCGACCATCGCGGGCATGGCGCGCAGCCAGTGACCGGGACGGTCGGTGGAGATGTACAGGCCGGCCGGCTCGCCGGTCAGGTCGAGTTCGGTCGTGGCGACCAGGCTGGCCAGGCAGGTGCCGACGATGAGCAGACCGTCCCCCGGGGTCGTGACACCCGCACCGAGCGCGCACGAGGGGAGGTCGTACGGGCCGTTCGCCAGCCGTGTGCCGGCCGGCAGGCCCTCGCCGCGCGCCTCGGCCGTCGCGATCGGGTCCCCGACGGGAGCGAGCAGCCCACGGCGGTGGGTCAGCCCCAGCAACTCCACCACCCGGTTGTCGTACGCCCGCGTCCGCGGATCGAGGAACGGCATCGACGCGTCCGACACATCCGTCGTCACCGGCGCCCCCGTCAGCCGCCGGAACACCATGTCCTTGCAGTACAGGGCCGTGGCCGCCGCGTCGAGGGACTTCGGCTCGTAACGGTCGAGCCAGGCCAGCAGCGGCCCCGGACACCCTGGGAACATGGCACTGCCCGTCCGCCGGAACACCGTCTCGAAGGTCCCGTCCGCCAGCCACTGATCAAGCAGCTCATGCGCCCGCCCGTCCATCCAGGAGGCAGCGGCCCGAACCGGCCGCCCGTCCTTGTCGACCAGCCAGACACCGTCCCCCTGCCCGGTCAGCCCGGCAAGCTCCACCGGCTCGGCCACCCGCGCGACGACGGCCTCCAGCACCCCGACGACGGCCGCGTACACCTCCTCCATGTCCTGCTCGACGACACCACCGTGCAGCTCGAGCCCCACAGGCCGCGCCTCAACGGCAAGTTCACACCCCGCACCGTCAAACGCGGCGGCCTTCACCATGGACGTACCGACGTCAATCCCAACGTACATAGCGGCTCTCCCTTACGGTCCGGTAGCGCCCCCGAAGGGGCGCGGGGCTGTGTCGATAAGCGGCTCCGCCGCGGGGCGCGACCGGCCACAACGGCGCCGCAGACGAAAAACGACTCCCCGGCAGTCATGTCAACGCGTGGGCGAGGGGCTCCCCCCTCGCCCACCGCCCCACCTCAGCGGCAGCGATCCCCGCGGCCTTCGAAGCCACCGCACGCGAAGCCCCGCCCAGATGCGGCGTCATCACCACCCGCTCCCGCAGCCCGAACAACCGCGACCCCTCCGGCACGGGCTCCGTCGCGTACGTGTCGAGGGCGGCAGCCGACAGCCGCCCGCTCTCCAGCGCGTCGCACAACGCGTCCTCATCCAGCAGCGGCCCGCGCGCCACGTTCACGACCACCGCCCCCGGAGGCATGAGCCCCAGTTCGCGCGCACCGATCAGGCCCCGGGTCTCGTCGGTGAGCCGCGCATGCAGGCTGATCACCTGAGACCGCCGCAGCAGGTCGTCCAGTGACAACACCCGCAGCCCGTGGATCTCGCCCCGCACATAAGGGTCGTGGACCATCACCTGCGCCCCGAACGCACACAGCGCCCGAGCGACCCGGCTGCCCACCGCCCCGTAACCGACGAGCCCGACCGGCAGGTCCTCCAGCTCCAGTCCGCTGTGTTCGTACGTGTAGTACGTCGCCCCCTGCCAACTGCCCTCCCCGGCGAGGAGGTTGTGAGCCTGGGGGATGCGCCGCAGGGCCGCCAGCATCAGGCCGACGGTGAACTCGGCGGTGGCGGCGGCGTTGCGGCCGGGGGCGAAGCAGACGCGGACGTCGTGCCGCTTGGCCGCGTCCAGGTTGACGTTGACCGGGCCGCCCCGGCACACGACCACCAGCCGCAGGTCCGGGCAGGCGTCCAGGACGCGCTCCGTCACCGGTCCCATCTGGGTGACCAGCACCTGCGCCCCCGCGAGCGCGTCGATCAGCTCGTCCTCGGCGTCGCTGGCCTCCGACACCTCGGCCACCGGGCCGAAGGGTTCGAGTGGCCAGCCGAGGGTCAACTCACGTACCTCACATGCGTGTTCCTGGTTGAGCGCCGCCGTGATGAGCGACGGCAGGATGAAGTGGTCGCCGGCGGCGACGACACGCACGGGTTCGCTCATCGCGGGGAGTCTCCTGTCTCGAGGCCGCACCGGGAGGCGCGGATCACGTGGCTCCGGCTCGGTCGTCGCCGTCCTTCGTGGCGCAGACCTGATAGGTGACCTTGTGCTCGTCCAGGTCCCGCAGCGCCTGAGCCGACGCCCCGTCGTCGACGAGGAGCAGGTCGAAGCGGGAGAGCGGGGCGACCCGGTGCAGGGCGGTGCGGGCGAGCTTGGTGTGGTCGATCAGCAGGACGTTGCGGGCGGCCGAGTCGAGCATCGCCCGCTTCACCGACACGATGTGCTGCTCCTGGTGGTAGGCGTAACCCCCGTGCACGGCGGACGTCGACGCGAAGCACACGTCCACCCGCAGCGACTGCACCGCCTCCACGCAGGACACCCCGAGGAACGACGAGTGCAGTGGGTCGTAGTCGCCGCCGAGGGCCATCAGATGGATGCCCCGCTGGTCGGCGAGCAGGTTGATCGCCTCCAGGAAGTTGGTGACGACCGTCAGCGGGGTGATCTCGCCGAGGCGCAGCCTGCGGGCCAGCTCCAGGGTGGAGGTGGAGTCGTCCAGCATGATCGCCATGCCGGGCTCTATCGACCTCAGCGCCTGCTCGGCGACGGCGGCCTTCTGTGCCCGCATGGTCTTCAGCCGGTACTGCACGTTCGACTCGAACACCCCGGACGGCTGGGCGGTCACCCCGCCCCTGAACTTTCTCACCAGGCCCTGCCGCTCCAGCTCGTCGAGGTCCCGGTGGATGGTCATCAGGCTCACCCCGAACCGCTCGGCGAGCTCCGCAGCGGTCGCCGAACCGTCGGCCAGGACCAGCTCGGCCATGGCGGCCTGCCGGGCCGCGGGCCCCTGCTGGTGCGCGCTGCCGGCGCTGCTGTTGCTGCTCATCGTGTCCCGATCAGTCGTCCTGCGGTGCGGCCGAGGAAGCGCCGGCGGTCGTGTCCCGAGGGTGTAACGGCGGAAGATGGCCGTCAATCCCTCGCGCAGGCGAAAATCTCAGTGCAGAGTGTGAAGTTCACATCCCGGGTCGCGATCCGTGGGAGGTCCGCATGGGATACGAGGGCGAGGCGTGGCTGGGGATCGACCTGGGCACGCAGAGCGTCCGTGCGCTGCTCGTCGCCGCCGACGGCACGGTCCTCGGCGCCGGCTCGGCCCCCCTGGCGGGGGTGCGGGACGGGGTGCGGCACGAGCAGGATCCGGGGGAGTGGTGGCCGGCGGTGTGCACGGCCGCCCGCGTCGCCCTCCGGGAACGGCCTTTCCGCATCGGCGGGCTCGCGGTGTGCGGGACCTCCGGGACCGTGCTGCTCACGGATGCGGCGGGGCGGCCGGTGAGCCCCGCCCTGATGTACGACGACGGGCGGGCCTGGGCCGAGGCGGAGCGGCTGCGGGGGGCGGGGCTCACGGTGCAGAACACCTGGGGGCTGCCGAAGGCACTGTGGCTCCTGCGCACGCACGGGCAGGGGCGCATCACCCACCAGCCGGACCTCGTCGCCGCCCGGCTGGTCGGCCGTCCCGTTCCCACCGACTCCAGCCATGCCCTCAAGACGGCCTACGACGTGGAGGGCGACGCCTGGCCGGACATCCCCGGCGCGCCCGAACTGCCCGAGGTCGTACGGCCCGGCACCCCGCTCGGCGAGGTCTGCCCGGCCGCCGCGGACGCCACCGGCATCCCCGCCGGCACCCCGGTGATCGCCGGGATGACCGACGGCTGCGCGGCGCAGATCGCGTCCGGCGCGCTGCGGCCGGGCTCCTGGAACTCGGTGCTCGGCACGACGCTCGTCCTCAAGGGGGCCTCTTCCACCCCCGTCCGCGATGCGACGGGCGTGGTCTACAACCACCGTGCACCGGACGGCAGTTGGCTGCCCGGCGGGGCGTCCAGCGTGGGCGCGGGCGTGCTGGCCGCCGCCTTCGCGGGCGCCGACCCGGCCGCGATGGACGCACGGGCGGCCGCCCATGAGCCCTCGGGTGCGGTCGCGTACCCGCTCGTGTCGCCCGGCGAACGCTTCCCCTTCTTGGCCCCGCAGGCCTCCGCCCTGGTCCTGGGCGAACCCGAGGGGGAGGCCGACCTGTGGGCCGCGCTGCTCCAGGGCGTCGCCTTCACCGAACGCCTCTGCCTGGACTACCTCGACCACCTGGGCGCCCCGCTCGCCGGCCCCCTCACCTTCACCGGCGGCGGCGCCCGCAGCCCGTACTGGAACCAGCTCCGCGCCGACATCCTCGGCCATTTCGCCCGCGTACCGGAACAGACCGAACCGGCCCTCGGCATGGCCGCCCTGGCCGCCCACGGAACGGGCGCGGGCCCCCTGACGGACGTGGCCGACCGCATGGTCCGCATCCACGCCGTCCTCGAACCCCACCCCGACCGCACCGCCCTGTTCGCCGAGCCGTACGCCCGCCTCGTCGACGAACTGTCGGCCCGCGGCTGGCTGCCCTCCCCCGTGGCGGCACACGCGCACGAACGCCTCAACCGGAACACTGCGCCCTCATGACCACGACCCGTCTCCCCGCCGGTGGTGCCCACGCGCATTGGTCCCTGGGCCGGGATACTGCGGGTTCATGACCACGACCCTGTTGCTGGCCCGTCACGGCCAGACCGTGTGGCACGCGGAGAACCGTTACGCGGGGGTGAGCGACGTCGGTCTGACCGAGACCGGCCGTGCCCAGGCCGAGGCCCTCGGGCGCTGGGTAGCCGCTCATCCCGTCGACGCCATCTGGACCTCCACCGTCTCCCGTGCGATCGTCACCGCCGAGCCCGCCTGCCGCGCCCTCGGCCTCATCCCGCACCGCGAAGCCGACCTGCGGGAATGCGACTTCGGGGTGCTGGAGGGCCGTACGCTCGCCGAGTTCGCGGCCGAGGATTCGACGGCGGCGGAGGCCTTCCGTGCCGACCCCGTGGCCCACCCCTTCCCCGGCGCCGAGGACCCGAGGGCCGCGGCGCACCGGGGCGCCGCCGCCCTGCACCGCATCGCCGCCGCCCACGAGGGCGGACGCGTCCTGGTCGTCGCCCACAACACCCTGCTCCGGCTGGTCCTCTGCGACCTGCTGTCCATCCCGCTGGGCGACTACCGCCGCGTCTTCCCGCAACTGCGGAACGCCGCGCTCACCGAACTCCGGATGAGCGCCGGGTCGGTCGGGCTGATCTCGCTGAATGTCCCCCTGGCTGCCTCGTAGCCCGGTCAGGTGCGAGCGATCACGGGTATGCCTTCGGCTTGTCCATGCCTGGCGCCCTTCCTGTGCGGTGTGGGTCAGCGCTGCGATCCGGACTCGTCCGCGGACAACCGCTCCGGTGCCGTGCCCTCGGTGACGCTCAGGTCCTGGCTTCCTATGACGGACAGCAGTTCCAGCTGCTCGGCTCCCCGGCTTCCGGGCGGCGCGGTGAACCACAGCAGGCGTTGGCGTCCGTCCTCGCTGAGCAGGTTGTAGCAGTCGAGTTCGATGACGCCGAGCGTGGGGTGGACGATCTTCTTGTGGTCCATGCGGCGCACCGCGACGTCGTGGGTGTCCCAAAGAGCCGCGAACTCCGGGCTACGGCGACGTAGCACGGCGACCATCTTGGTGACCTCCGCGTCCCGGCCGCGCCGGGCGGCCGCTGCCTGGAGGTCGGCCACGAACACCCGGGAGTGGTGCGGGTGGTCCTCGACGGGGTACCTCTCGCGGGCCTCCCGGTCGGTGAACCAGCGGTACACGAAGCTGGCTGCCGGGCCGCGGTGTGCCGGGGACCTGCCGAGCAGGCTTCGGGCCAGGTCGTTCTCCACCAGCGTCTCGTGCAGGTCGGTGATGACGCGCGCGGGGGTGTTGGACAACCGGTCCAGGAGCCCGAGCAGCGCGGGCTGCACGTGTGCCGACGGTCCGTGTGCCGTCGGGGGGACCGGCCGCTCGGCCAGGTGAAACAGGTGGTCGCGCTCGTCGCCGTTCAGGCGCAGGGCTCGGGCGAGGGCGGCCAGGGTCTGGGCCGAGGGCTGCACGCCGTTCTTCGCGCCGCCGCGTTCCAACTCGGTGTAGTAGTCGGCCGACAGCCCCGCCAACTGGGCGACCTCCTCACGGCGCAGCCCGGGGACGCGCCGACGCGGGCCCTGGGGGAGACCGACCTCGGCGGGGCGGATGCGGTCGCGGCGGGTCCTGAGGAAGGCACCGAGTTCCGGAAGGTTCACCCGTTCAGGAGGAGATCGTCACCCGCACCACCGAGCTGTACGTCGAGATCTACGGCGAGCGCGCCCGCAACAACACCATGGTTCTGGTGGAAGAGGTCGCCGACGGCGGCTGGGGCATCTCCGGCAACGTGCTGACCCTCGCCATGCTCGGTGAGGCGACACCGACCGACACCAGCGACGCCTGACCGCGGAGGGCGACCCGCCCCCCGCTTATGGAGGCGCACAAGCAAGGCCCTCGCGAGTCACGTCCTCGCGAGGGCCTTCCTCTTCATCCGCCCGCTCCGTGAAAGGTGAGAAGACGATCACGAGGCAGGACGCTTCACGGGGTCACGGGGCCGGCAGCAGTACCTCCGCACGGGACTTCGCGGCCTCGTAACGGCGGGCCACGTCCTGCCAGTTGACGACCCGCCACATCGCCTCGACGAAGTCCACCTTCTGGTTGCGGTACTGGAGGTAGAAGGCGTGCTCCCAGGCGTCGAAGACGAGGATCGGCACCGAGCCCTGCCCGACGTTGCCCTGGTGGTCGTAGACCTGCTCGACGATCAGCCGGCCGCTCAGCGCCTCGTACGCGAGGACGCCCCAGCCCGAGCCCTGGGTGGTGGCGGCGGCCTTCGACAGCTGCGCCCGGAAGCCGGCGAACGACCCGAAGGACTCGGCGATGGCGTCCGCGAGCTCGCCCACGCCGTCCGCCGCCAGCGGCTCACCGCCGCCGTCACCGGTCATGTTCCGCCAGTAGATCGAGTGCAGGATGTGCCCGGACAGATGGAACGCCAGGTTCTTCTCCAGACCGTTGACCGCCGCCCATGACTCCTTGTCCCGCGCCTCCGCGAGCTGCTCCAGCGTGTCGTTGGCGCCCTTCACATACGCGGCGTGGTGCTTGTCGTGGTGCAGCTCGATGATCTCGGGACTGATCACGGGCGCGAGCGCGGAGTAGTCGTACGGCAGGTCAGGAAGCGTGTAGACGGGCATGGGGGTCCCCTCCGGAACTCTTATTGCAAGTAACTTGCAACTACACGCTAGCAACAAAAAGCCCCCGTGCGTACACGGGGGCTTCGTCGCGGGGCGGCTGTCGTCAGTGCCTGGCCCGCTGCCAGGCGTATCCCACCGCCGCGAGGACGGCCGTCATCCCGCCGGTGGAGTAGAGCTGCACCCGGGTGCCGGGCTCCCGGGCCATCAGGACGAAGATCGCCGCCATGGCCGCCAGCGCCACCCAGGTCAGCCACGGGAACGCCCACATCCGGACCACCAGCTTCTCGGGTGCCTGACGGTTCAGCCGGGCCCGCAGCCGCAGCTGGCTGACCGCGATGAAGATCCAGACGACCAGGATCACCGCCCCGATCATGTTCAGCAGCCAGGGGAAGACGTCGTCCGGGCGCCAGTAGCTGAGGACGACGCAGACGAAGCCGAAGACCGAGGAGGCGAGGACGGCGATCCGTGGCACCCCGCCCGACACCCGGCCCAGCACCTTCGGACCCTGGCGGCGCTCGACGAGCGAGTAGGCGATGCGCGAGGAGCCGTAGATGTTGGCGTTCATGGCCGACAGTAGGGCGACCAGGACGACCACGTTCATGAGCTGACCGGCGCCCGGGATGCCGAGGTGGTCGAGGGCGGCGACGTACGGGCCCTTCTCGACGACCTCCTTCGAGTCCCAGGGGACCAGTGTCACGATGACCGCCATCGAGCCGATGTAGAACAGCGCGATGCGCCACATCGCGGTACGGACGGCGCTCGCCACGCCTCGCACCGGGTCCTGCGACTCGGCCGCCGCGATGGTGACGGTCTCCAGGCCGCCGTACGCGAAGATCGAGGCGAGCACGCCGACGATCAGGCCCTCGCTGCCGTTCGGCAGGAAGTGGGTGAGGTTCGCCGTGCCCGGGGCGTCCGTGCCGGGGAGCACGCCCGCGATGGCGAGGACGCCAAGGACCAGGAACAGGCTGATCGCGCCGACCTTCAGGGCCGCGAACCAGAACTCGAACTCGCCGAAGTTCTTCACGGCGGCCAGGTTCGCGACACAGAACACCACCATGAACAGGGCCACCCAGCCCCATTCGGGCGTGTGCGGCAGCCAGCCCGTCACGATCTTCGCGGCGCCGATGCCCTCCAGGCCGACGGCCGTGCAGAGCAGCACCCAGAAGGACCAGCCCGCGGTGAAGCCCGCCCACGGGCCGATCGCCCGTTCCGCGTGCGCCGAGAACGAACCCGACGACGGATACGCGGCCGACATCTCGCCGAGCATCCGCATCACCAGCATCACGAGGAGACCGGAGAGGGTGTAGGCGACGACGATGGAGGGTCCGGCGGCGGCGATCCCGGCGCCGGAGCCGACGAACAGACCGGCGCCGATGACCCCGCCGAGGGCGATCATCGACAGGTGGCGCTGCTTGAGGCCGTGGGACAGGGTGGCGTCGGCGTCCGCCTGCGGCGGCGACTCGACCTCGGTGGTGCTGCTGGGCATGGGCGCGGCTCGTCCAGTCCATGAGATGGGCAAAAACGCCCACAGTCTGGGCGGCCTCTCCGCTCAGAAGGAGAGACCGCCCATTATCCGGACGGGCCCGGTACGTACTGTGACTATGCGGCTACGGAGGTGTAGTGCGAGGCGTCGCCCTCGATCGAGTAGCTCTCCTTGCCCTCGATGCCGACCGGGATGTCACCGGCGACGGTCACCCGGTGCAGACGGCGCGGCAGACCGTCGTAGTTGTCGACGGCGTAGTGCTGGGTGATGCGGTTGTCGAAGAGGACGAGCTGGTTCTCCGACCAGCGGTGGCGCAGGATGTTCTCCGGCCGGGTGACATACGCCTGCAGCAGATCGAGGATCTTGCGGGACTCGCCCGGCGACAGGCCCACGATGCGCTGCGCGAACCCGCCGATGAACAGCCCGCGCTCACCGGTCAGCGGGTGCACGCGGACCACCGGGTGGACCGTGCGGTACTTGATCGAGGTGAACTGGGCGCGCTGGGCGGCCTGCTGCTCGTCGAGCTCCTCCTCCGGTACGGCGTAGTCGTAGTCGTTGGTGTGCTCGGCCCACAGCGTGTCCGCCAACTGGCGGAGCGATTCGGGAAGCTGGCGGTAGGCGGCCGCCGAGTTGGCGATCAGGGTCTCGCCGCCGTACGGCGGGATCGTGATCGAGCGCAGGGTGCTGGCCTGCGGTGGGTTCAGCACGAAGGTGACGTCCGTGTGCCAGTGGTTGGCGGCGCGGCCGCGCTCGCTGTCGACGGGCAGGACGTTCGGGACGCCGTCCACGGAGGAGACCGTCGGGTGGGCGGTGGTGATGTCGCCGAGGTGGCGGACGAAGGCCTGCTGGCCCGCGTCGTCGAGGTTCACGTCCTCGAAGACGAGCGCCTTGTGGACGTTGAGCGCCTCGCGGACGGCGGCGGTCGTCTCCTCGTCGAGCGGCTTGGAGATGTCGATGCCGGAGATGCGGGCGCCGATGTGGGCGGTGACCTTCTGGATGTCGATGCTTGACACGGGAGGGGGCCTTTCAGACGAGGACGGGTTCCTGGGTGGAGTACTGGTTGGCGGGGCGGGGGAGGCCGTAGCGCTCCCGGAGGGTCTGGCGGGGGCCGTACTCGGTGCGGAGCAGGCCTCGGGCGCGCAGGATCGGGACGACCTGCTCGACGAAGGCCTCGAGACCGGAGGGCAGCACGGCGGGCATGATGTTGAAGCCGTCGGCGGCGCCCTGCGTGAACCACGTCTCGATCGCGTCGGCGACCTGCTCGGGCGTGCCCGCGAAGGTGAGGTGGCCGCGTCCGCCGCCGAGCCGGCCGACCAGCTGCCGGACGGTGAGGCGCTCGCGCCGGGCGAGTTCGACGATCAGCGTGTAGCGGCTCTTGGCGCCCTCGATGGCGTCCTCGGGCGGCAGATCGGACGGCAGCTGGGCATCCAACTCCAGCGATCCTGCGGGGAGTTGGAGAAGGCGCTCCAGGCGGTCCACGCCGTGCGTGTACACGATGTGGTCCTCCAGGACCTGCTCGTTCGCCCGCGCCTCGGCCTCCGTCGACCCGATGACGGGCACGATGCCGGGCAGCACCTTGATGAGCCCGGGATCCCGGCCGACGGCCGCCGTACGGGACTTGAGATCGGCGTAGAAGGCCTGGGCGTCGGCCAGGGTCTGCTGGGCCGTGAACACGGCCTCCGCGTAGCGCGCCGCGAACGCCTTGCCGTCCTCGCTCGACCCGGCCTGCACGAGCAGCGGGTAACCCTGGGGCGAGCGGGGCACATTGAGGGCGCCCTCGACGCTGAAGTACGTCCCCTTGTGCCGGGGCGGATGGATCTTCGCGTCGTCGCCCCAGACGCCGGCCGCCTTGTCACCGACGATGGCGTCGTCCTCCCAGCTGTCCCAGAGCTTCAGCGCCACGTCGAGGAACTCGGCGGCGCGGGCGTACCGGTCGGCGTGGGCGGGCTCGTGCTCCAGACCGAAGTTGCGCGCGGCCTCGGCACCCGCCGTGGTGACGATGTTCCAGCCGGCGCGGCCGCCGCTGATGATGTCCAGGGAGGCGAACCTGCGGGCCAGGTTGTAGGGGGAGTTGTACGAGGTGGAGGCGGTGGCGATCAGCCCGATTTGCTCGGTGGCCGTCGCCAGCGCGGTCAGCAGGGTGAGCGGCTCCAGGGCGCCCGCGGGGCGCTGGGCGAGATTGCCCCACAGCTGCGGCCCGTCGGCGAGGAAGAGGGAGTCGAAGCTGCCGCGCTCGGCGATCCGGGCGAGCCGCACATAGTGGTCCAGCTCGACGTGCGCATACGGATCGCTCTCGGGCAGCCGCCACGAGGCTTCGTGATGGCCGGTGCTCATGAGGAAGGCGTTGAGGTGAAGCTGGCGGGGCATGAGGTGTCCTTTTGGGCAGGTTTCGTTCCGGTTCTGGCGAGTGCCGGTCGCGGCACTTCAGCCCGTCCGGCGTGTGAGGACGAGGCCGTTCAGGCCGAAAAGCGGGGGCCTGGGGGCGGCAGCCCCCGGACGGTCACCCCACCCCCTCGGTGACACCCAGCGCCGAGAGCAACCGCTCCCGGTACTCGCCGCGCGCCCCGGCATCTCGCTCGATGGCCAGATCGACCGAGATCCGCCCGGAGTCGAGCACAAGCACCCGATCGGCGAGCACGATCGCCTCGTCCACGTCATGGGTGACCAGCAGCACGGACGGCTGATGCCGCTTCCACAGCTCCCGCAGCAAGGCGTGCATCTTGATGCGCGTCAGTGCGTCCAAGGCCCCGAACGGCTCGTCGGCCAGCAGCAGTTCGGGCTCCCGGACCAGCGACCGCGCGAGCGCGGCCCGCTGCGCCTCGCCGCCGGACAGCTCGCTCGGCCAGGCCCGCTCGCGGCCCTTCAGGCCCACCTCGGCGAGGGCCTCGCGGCCCTTCCGCTCGGAGTCCCTGCCGTCCAGGCCGAGGAGTACGTTGTCCAGGACCCGGCGCCAGGGCAGCAGCCGGGAGTCCTGGAAGACCACGGACACCTGCTCCGGGGCCGTGAGCTGCCCGCTGCCGGTGACCTTGTGGTCCAGGCCCGCGATCGCCCGCAGCAGTGTGCTCTTGCCGGAGCCGCTGTGCCCGAGCAGGGCGGTGAACTGTCCCGCCGGGATGTCGAGGTCGATGCCGTCGAGCACGGTCCGCCCCTCGAACGACCGGGTGAGGCCCCTGAGCTGGACCGCAGGGCGGGTCAGCTGCTCAGTGTGCGGCGCCATGACAGCACCCTCCGTTCGATGAGACGGACCGCGCTGTCGGAGACCAGGCCGAAGATCCCGTAGACGAGCAGGCCCACGAGGATGACGTCGGACTGGCCGTAGTTCTGGGCCTGGAACATCATGTAGCCGAGCCCGCTGGTGGCGTTGATCTGTTCGAGGACCACCAGGCCCAGCCAGGAGCCGGTCACCCCGAGCCGGAGTCCCACGAAGAATCCGGGCAGGGCGCCGGGAATGACGATCTGGCGGATGAACCGGAAGCGGGCCAGCCCCTGCACCTCGGCGAGTTCGACGTAGCGGCTGTCGATGCCGGACAGCGCGGCGTGCGTGTTCAGATAGATCGGGACATAGACGACGATCGCGATGATCGCGATCTTGAACCCCTCGCCGATGCCCAGCCAGAGGATGAACAGCGGGATCAGACCGAGGGTCGGGATCGCCCGGTTGAGGTTCACCGTCCCGTCGATCAGCGCCTCGCCGACCCGGCTGAGGCCGGCCGCCAGCGCCAGCACGACCCCGGCGGCGAGACCGATGGTGAAGCCGTACGCGGCCCGTTCGAGGGAGGTCAGGATGTCCGTGGGCAGCGTCCCGGCGCTCCACAGCCGGCCGGCGGTCCACAGCACCGTCCAGGGCGTGGGGATCGCGGCCGGGTCGAGTCGTCCGGCGGCCGAGGCGGCGGCCCACAGGGCGAGGAAGAGGGCGGGGCCGATCAGCCGGGAGGCGGGGAGCCGCCTGCCGGGGGACAGGCCGCGGCGGCGCCGTACGGGACGGCTCTGCTCCTGAACCTGCGCCGGGAGTGCGGTGGGCGTGGTGGTGGTCATCGCGGTCACCTCCGGTACTCCGCAGGCACGGCCTTGGCGGCGATGGACTCGAAGCGGTGGTCGAAGAGCGAGGAGACGTCGAACTTCTTCACGAAGCCGCCCTCCGCCAGCAGATCGGCGGTCTCCTGCTCCCACTTGATCGCCTCGGCCCAACTCGGCGGGAACAGAGGCTTGTTGGCGAGTTTGCTGATGCCCCGGGCCTGCGCGCGGGTCAGGTTCTGCGTCTTGACGTAGAACTCCTCGTTCCAGGCGTCGGGGTTCTCGTAGATCCAGACCTGGCCCTTGGCCCAGTACGGGATGTACGCGGCGACCGCGGCGGCCTTCGCGGGGTCGTTGAGCACGGAGGCCGGCGCCCACAGCAGGTTGAGGAGGTCGACGACGTCCGTGGTGATGGCGTGGGCGCCCTTGGACGCGTACTGCCCCAGATAGGCGGGCGCCTGCTGGTTGGGGAGCGGCGCGATGTCCACCTGGCCGGACTGCAGGGCGGTCAGGAACTGGTTGCTGGTCAGCGGGACGAGGTCGACCTCGTCGTACTTGAGGCCCGCCTTCTTCAACGCCCGCAGGAGCACGACACCCTGGGCCTGGCCCTGCGAGAAGGCGAGCTTCTTGCCCTTGAAGTCCGCGACCGACCGGATGTCGCTGCCTGGCTTGGTGACGAAGAGGTAATTCGGCTTGCGGGTGATGTTGATTGCGACGATCTTCGCGTCGAAGCCCTGGTAGTGCGCCTGGATCGGCGGGATTCCCGCATTGTTGGCGACGTCCAGGGATTTGGCGCGGAAAGCGTTGATCACATCCGGTCCTGCGCCGATGTTCAGCCAGTTCGACACCTTGAACGGCAGGTCGCCCAACTTGGCCAGCTTGAACTGGAGTTGTTCGGTGTTCTGATACGAGGCGATCTTCAGGCTCGTACCGGCCGGAACCCTGTCGGCGAGCGGCGCGGTCGAGACGCCCTTGCTGTCGGCGGATGCACTGCCGCCCGCGCAGCCGGTCAGACCGGCGACACCGGCTGCGGCGCCGAGCACTGAAGTGAGAAAGAGCCGTCGGTCGAGACCGGGCCCGGGAGAAGAAGGCATGGCAGGACTCCGTGAGGCGGGAAGGAAAGTGAGGAAAGAAAGGAAAGCGAGGAGAGAAAGGCATGCGGAATTCCGGGCGACCGGACGGTCGGAGAGAGGAATTCACACAGCAGGAAATGAGCGCTTCACACGCGGCAACGTGTCAGCAACAAAGGGTGCGACAGCTCACGATCGGGCTCATGAGTACGATGCTCCTGGTCGGCGCCGAGCCCTGTCAATATTCGGCGATTCTGAATTAAATAGCCTCAGGTCAAGCGGCCAGCGGATCCCGGTAGAGCACGTCGAGGGCAACCGAACCGCCCGCCACCGCGAGCACCGAATCCGGGAAACTCGTCGGCACCACGGCCGCCGCACGCTCGTCGCCGACCCCCTCGCGCAACGCGTTCAGGCAGTCCTCCCGGTGGATGATCCCGACCTCCGTCACGACCACCGTCTCCGGATTGAGCACATCGAGCAGCAGCCGCGCCGCCCGCCCGATCGCTCCCGCCCGCTGCACCAGCAGCCGTACGGCCTCGGGATCGTCCGCGGCGGCCGCCGCGACCACATGCATGGGGTTCACGCCGTCCGTCACGCCCGCCTCCCGAGCCCGCCGGCACAGCGTCCGCTCGCTCAACTCGGCCTGCAGGCAGCCGGTCCGCCCGCAGGCGCAGGGCTCCGTGCCCCCCGGCACCGGCAGATGTGCGATGGCGCCCGCCTGGGAGCGGGGCCCGTGGTGCACCGCGTCATGGGTGGCGAACGCCGCGTCGACGACGTTGCCGACGAACAGATGCAGCATGCTCCCGCTGCCCCGCGCCCGCCCGAACAGCCGCTCCGCGTTGACCAGCGCCCTCGCGTGGCCGTCCACATGGACCGGCAGCCCGGTGCGCTCGCCGAGCACCTCCCGCACCGCCACCTCCCGCCAGCCGAGCAGCGCGTGCTCGACGACGGTCCCGGACTCGCGGTCCACCCAGCCGCCGACGGCCACGCCGACACCGAGAGCCCTGCAGCGGGGGTTCCGGGCCAGCAGCGCCCCGAGCCCCTCGGCGGCCCGGGACAGCACCCAGCCGGGATCGGTGCGCTCGTGCTTCAACTCGCGCAGTGCCACCACCCGGCCGCGCAGATCGAGCAGTGCGACCGTGGTGTACGGGACCGCCACATGCACCCCGCCCACCACGAACCGGGAGTCGTCCAGATCGACGGGGACATGCGGGCGGCCCACCCCGTTCGAACGCCGGGGCACGGCCGACTCGCGGATCAGGCCCAGTTCGGCGAACCGGGCGCAGTAGTCCGTCACCGACGCCGGCGAAAGACCGGTCAGCCGGGCGATGGTGCTGCGGGCCACCGGACCGTGCTCCAGCACGGACCGCAGCACGACGCTCGCGCTGGCGCGGCGACGGGTGGAAGGGGACGTCAGGGTGGATGCCGGGGCAGAGGGCATGGGAGACCGTCCTCGGGAACGGGGCCGACACGTCTCGGAGGTCGAGGCGTGCCGCGGCCCGCCTCACACCGGACGGCGACAGGTGGCAGCACCCTGGCGTCGCAGGTCGACATAGCGACGCGACGTGAAGTTCCGGGCCTGGGCAACCATGGCTCGAAGGGTAGGCCAGAAAAGGTGAATCCGGCCAGACCGCTAGGATTCATTTGGTGAGACCCCACAGACCTGCCCGCGTCCCGCTGGGTGAGCACGGCCTCCCTGCCTCAGTGACCGGTATCACGCGAAACCCCGTGTAACCAGCACTGTTTGTTCGAAGCCCACCAAGCTCGCGTTCCAGCCTTTGTCGACCGCTGACGGTGATCGGCTCGAGGCGGCCGGGATAGCGTCACCGTGTCCCAGCATGTCCCCGTCACCCGCGGAGTCCCCATGAGCACCGCCGCCGCCACCGCCCGCCCCCGCGAGGTCCTCGCCGACCTGCTGCCCGCCTCCCGCGTCCGGGACGTGGCACTCGTGCTCGGCGGCGCCGCGCTCACCGGCCTCGCGGCCCAGATCTCCGTGCCCGTGCCGGGCTCCCCGGTGCCGGTGACCGGCCAGACCTTCGCCGCGCTGCTGGTCGGCACGACTCTCGGCGCGAGCCGTGGCCTCGCCTCGCTCGTCCTGTACGCGCTGGCCGGTCTCGCCGGTGTGCCGTGGTTCGCGGGCGGCAGCTCCGGTGTCTCCGTCTCCTTCGGCTACATCCTCGGCATGCTCCTCGCCTCCACCGTCGTGGGCGCCCTGGCGCGCCGCGGCGCCGACCGCTCGGTGCTGCGCATGGCGGGCACCATGCTGCTCGGCGAGGCGATCATCTACGCCGTCGGCGTCCCGTACCTGGCCTACGCCGCCGACATGTCCGCGTCCGCGGCGATCGCGGCCGGCCTCACCCCGTTCCTGATCGGCGACGCTCTCAAGGCCGCCCTGGCGATGGGCGTCATGCCCACCGCCTGGAAGCTCATCGACAAGCGCTGAGGTTGTAGTTCCTGCGGAAGAGGTTCGCCGGGTCGTACGTCGACTTCAGCCCGGCGAGCCTCTTCAGCGTTCCGGCGTCGTACAGCCCGTCCGTCCGGTCCCCGGCGCCGAAGGCGAAGTTGAGCGCCCGCCCGAGCGTGACCGGAGCGAGCAGCGCGCACGCCGGATCCAGCACCGCGCGCGCCGCGTCCCGGTCGCCCACCGTCAGCAGCCGCACCAGGAACCGCCCTTCGCGGTACGGCACCGAGTTCGGCGCGGGCCGGGCGAGCGCCCCGCCCAGGTGGTTGATCTGCAGGACGCACATCGGACCACCCGCATCCGGCCCGGTGGCGGCGAGCACCTCACCGGCCCGCTCCACGTCCAGCTCGCACAGCACCGCACTGTCCCCGTAGTACGCATGAGGGAAGTCGGGGTCGCTGTGGATGGTGCGGCTCTCGGCATACGGCATCTCGCGCAGGGAGTCGGCGAGCACGGGCCCCAGCTCACGCAGCGGGGCGACGAGTTGCTCACTGTCGGCCCCGGTGTACGCGACGCGCACGGAGACGACGTACCGACCCCGCAGCTGCGGCGGCAACGCCGGCACGTCCGGATACGGTACGGCCGCGAAGGACGAGGTCAGCCCCTCGGGCACGGTCCGCGTCCACTGCTCGTACGCCCGCAGCAGGGCCGCCGGGTCGACCTGGCGGCCGTCGAACGCGAGCGAACCGCCGTAGAGCGTCCGCACGGGTACGAGGCCGATCTCCAGCTCGGTGACGATGCCGAAGTTGTGGCCGCCGCCGAGCAGGGCCCAGTACAGGTCGGGCTCGGACTCCCGGGTCACGCGCCGGAGCCGGCCGTCGGCGGTGACGAGGTCCAGGGAGCGGACATGGTCGGCCGCGTATCCGAACTCCCTGGCCAGGATGCCCAGCCCGCCGCTCAGTGTGTAGGAGACGGCGCCGACACTCGGCGCGGAGCCGTTGAGCGGGGCCAGACCGTACGGCTCGGCGGCCGCCACGACCTGCCCCCAGCGGACGCCCGCCTGGAGGCGCGCGGTGCGCGCCCCGGGGTCTACGGTCACCCGGTCCATCCGCCTGGTCGTCACCAGCACCCCGCCCGTGGACGGGCCGGGCAGCCCGTGCCCGGTGGCCTGGACGCCGACCGGCAGACCGTGTTCGGCCGCGTACCTCACGGCGGCGATCACGTCCTCGGCCGAGGCGGCGGCGAAGACGACGGCGGGGCGCTGGGCGAACCCGGTCTGGAAACCGGCGAGTTCGTCGTCGTAGCCGGGGTCGCCGGGACGGAGGGTGAGCAGGTCAGCGGTGTGGTCGACGGAGTTCATGGAACGCATCGTGCCCGCATAACCTGACAAGGACCGTCAGGTTATGCGGGCGAAGCGGCGACCGGTGCGCCCCGAGGGCGCTCAGCCGCGCAGCCGCTGCGGGGCCGGCCGCCGGGAGGACCACCACAGCCCCGCCGCACCGGCCGCGATCAGCGAGGCACCGGCCGCCCCCAGCGGCAGGACATCGCGCCCGACACCGGTCTTGGGCAACTCCTTGCTGCCGCTCGGGCCCACCGGCTTGTTGTCGGTGCCGAGGAGCAGCGGGGTGGCCGGGGCGTTCGGCGACGGATTGGTCGTACCGAACGGAACCGGGCCCTGCTGCCAGTACGTCTTCTTCCCGTCACCGGACTGCACGGGAAGGCAGATCTTGCCGGTCTTGCGCACGTCGAATGTGGCGTCGACGGCAAACGACTTCGACTTGCCGGCCGCGAGATTGTCGATCGGGCAGGAGAAGCCGCTGTTCGAGCCCGCCGGAAGGTTCTTTTCGTCAATCCGGGAGCAGCCTTGAACACTTTTGACCGTGAGACCGTCGAATCCGACGACCAGAAGCTGGATCTTTCCGCTGTCCTTGGTCCCCCCGTTCTTCACCGTGGCGGTGAGAGCCGTTTTCTGCGAGCGGTTGTCGACCGAGATCCTGGAGGGCAGGAGCGTGGTCGGCTTCACGCCTGCCGGTGCCTCGTCGACGGCCTTTCCCCCCTTGCTGCTGCCCGGCCCCTGGTCGTCCGCGCTGGCGGTGAAGGAAAGGATCATCACCGCCGAAAAAGATGCCGCGACCAGCGATCCCGCGATGGTCGTCGTGCGACGAGAACTCATGTTCACATCCCCCTTGGCTGCGCCTGAATTCGCAGTACTTGAAGAGCTACCACAAGATTTCTCCGCACTATGCTGGTATGCCATGAAGTGTGACCATTGTGTTTCAGTCGGGATGCGGTCGAGATAACTGAGGTATTCGAGAGAATTTCGGTGGCTGAGGGGGTGCGGCGGATTGCCGGGGAATACGAGGAGCGGCGGAGTCCCAGGGCTCTTGGTGACGGGACGCTATCGGCTGGTCGAAAGCATCGGCCAGGGAGGAATGGGGCGGGTGTGGCGAGCCGTCGACGAGATGCTCGACCGCCCGGTCGCCGTCAAGGAGATGCGCATAGACGGCCTGGACGCGGAGGACTCCCGCACCCGCCGCGAACGCACGCTGCGGGAGGCCCGGGCCACCGCCCGGATCGACCACCCCAATGTCGTGCGGGTCTACGACGTCGTCGACGAGGGCGAACGCCTGTGGATCGTCATGGAGTTGGTCGTCGGCCGCTCCCTCGAACGGATCACGGTGGAGGAGGGGCCGCTGGTACCGGGTGAGACGGCACGGATCGGGCTCGGTCTGGTGGCCGCGCTGCGTCAGGTGCACGCACGCGGTGTCCTGCACCGGGACATCAAACCGGGGAACGTCCTGGTCGAGGAGAACGGCCGGCGCGTCGTCCTCACCGACTTCGGCATCGCCGCGATCCAGGACGCCAAGGCCCTCACCATGGTCGGCATGCTCGTCGGCTCCCCCGACTACATGGCCCCCGAACGGATCTCCGGCCGCCCCCAGGGCCCGCCGTCGGACGTGTGGTCCCTGGGCGCGACACTCTGCGCGGCCCTGGGCGGCCGTTCCCCCTTCTCCCGCGACACGACCCTGGCCACCCTGCACGCGGTCCTCTACGAGGAGCCCGAACTCCCCGCCGCGGCCGGCCCCCTGCGCGAGGTTCTGGCAGCCCTGCTGGAGAAGGAACCGGCGGTCCGCCCGGCCCTGCCCGACCTGGAGGAGGCCCTGCGCCGGGTCGCCTACCCGGCACCACGACCGACGGATGCGGAAGAGCCGACCGAGCCCCAGGAGCCACCCGGGACCGAACCGCTCGAGGGTGCCGATCCGGGCCCCGCGGGTGCCGAAGCCGAGCCCGAGCCCGAGCGGCCCGGCGGGGCCGAAAGGCCCACCCCGGCCTACCTGGACACCCGTCTGATGCGCGCCGCACGCGACCCCGGGCGACCCGCGCCCGCCTCCGTCGAGGACGCGGTACCCCAAGGACCGACCTACGACTTCCGCCGGGAACAGCCCCCGGCCCCGTCCCCGGAAGCACCTTCCGCCCCTCCCGCACCCCCGGTACCCGTGCGGCTCCCGAACGCCTCCACCGAAGTCCCCTCCGAACCGCGCTCGGAGGCCCGCTCCGAGACCTCGTCCGCCAACCCGGCACCTCGGACCGGCCCCGAGGTCCCTCACCGCAGTCGCCGACGCGCCGTACTCGTGGCCGCGGGCGGCCTGTTGGCTGCCGGTGCCCTCGTCGCCGTATTCCTCCTGACGAACTCCGGATCACCCGGCGGTAACCACGCAGGCTCCTCGACCACGCCGACGACGTCCGCCTCGACACCCCCCGACAGCCCGTCGCCCACCGTGGAGGGCACGTCCAGGCCGCAGAGCCTGCCTCCCGGTGCGCATCGGGAGGCAGGCGGGTTCGCGTGGGCGCCGCCGCGGGGCTGGCGGCGGGATCTGAAGACGGGGGCCGAGGTGCACTACACGTCACCCGACGGCACACAGGAACTGGTCGCCAAGTCGTCCCTCGCCCGCGGCGACCTGATGGAGACCTGGCAGAAGTCGGAGCAGGCCGCCCACCAGGGCCAGGACTACCGGAAGGTCCGCCTGGAGAGGACGACGTTCCGCGGCAACCCGGGCGTGGTCTGGGAGTACACCTTCACCATGAAGGGCGCCCCCTGGCACGCCCGGCTGCTGGGCTTCGACCAGGACGGGAAGTCCTACCAGATCAACACCTGGTACCAGCCGGAGACCGAAACCCGCGCCCTCAAGACCTACGACAGCGTCAGGGACAGCTTCACGGTTCTGTGAGCGGTTCTGTGAGCGGTGCGGCGAGGGCCGTCGGCGTCAGCCGGCCTTGACCTTGTCCTGCCCTCGCACCTCCGCCGAGGCCGCGCCCGCGACAGCGGCCCGGCCGCCCCCGCGCACCTTCTCCTTCACCACGGCGACGACCAGCACGACCGCCGCGACCAGCAGCGACAGCAGTACGGTCTCGCGCCCGTCGTGCTCCGTGTCCGTGAGCATGTAACCGAGCACGAACACGATCAGAGCGGCCGTCGCCCAGGTCAGATACGGGTACAGCCACATCTTCACGACCAGCTTCTCCGGCGCCTCGGCCTGGATGATCTTCCGCATCCGCAGCTGCGAGAAGCAGATGACCAGCCACACGAACAGCGCCACCGCACCACTGGAGTTGACCAGGAAGAGGAAGACCGAGTCCGGGAACTTGTAGTTGAAGAACACGGCGACGAACCCGAAGACGACGGACGCGACGATCGCGGCCAACGGAACGCCCCGCGAGGTGGTCCTGGCGAAGGCCTTCGGCGCGTCGCCGCGCTCACCGAGCGAGAAGGCCATCCGGGAGGCCGTGTAGAGACCCGAGTTGAGACAGGACAGCACCGAGGTCAGCACGATGAAGTTCATGATCTGACCGGCGTGCGCGATCCCGAGCGAGTCGAGGGCCGCGACGTAGGAGCCCTGCTTCTTGATCGACGGGTCGTTCCACGGCAGCAGGGTCACGACGACGAGGATCGAGCCCAGGTAGAAGACGGCGATCCGCCAGATGATGCTGTTGGTCGACTTGGTGACGGCCCGCTGCGGGTCCTCCGACTCACCGGCGGCCAGCGTCGCGATCTCGCTGCCCATGAAGGAGAAGACGACCAGCAGTACGCCCGTGAGGATCGCGCCGGGCCCGTTGGGCAGGAAGCCGCCGTGGCCGGTGAGGTTGCCCAGGCCCGCCTTGTCGCTGTCGACGCCCGGCAGCACCCCGAAGACCGCGAGCCCGCCGACCACGATGAACGCACCGATCGCGACGACCTTGATCCCCGCGAACCAGAACTCGAACTCGCCGTAGGAACCGACCGAGACGAGGTTGGTGGCGGTCAGCACCGCCATCACGATCAGGGCCCAGCCCCACTGCGGAACGGCCGGCACCCACCCCGCCAGGATCTTGGCCCCGGCGGTGGCCTCCACCGCGAGCACCACGACCCAGAAGAACCAGTAGAGCCAGCCGATGGAGAACCCGGCCCAGCGGCCGAGCGCCCGGTCCGCGTGCGCCGAGAACGAGCCGGAGGTCGGGTTGGCGGCGGACATCTCGCCGAGCATGCGCATCACAAGGACGACGAGCGTGCCGACGAGGGCGTACGACAGGAGGATGCCCGGTCCCGCGGTGGCGATACCGGAGCTGGAGCCGACGAAGAGGCCGGCGCCGATGACGCCACCGATGGCGATCATCGACAGATGGCGGTTCTTCAGTCCGGCCTGGAGACCAGTCATGGGGAATTCCTTTGCGCCGGGTGAGCGGTCCCGTACGGGTCGCGTACGAGTTGGTCCAGTGAAACGGAGGCAAAGGAATTCGTGAACCTTTGAATCCAGATCGTTACTTGAGGTTTCCTTGAGGTTCCTTGGTCGGGGTCGTTGTGCTGGATCCCCTTCCCTCCCGGCCGCCACCCGAGGCTGCTGCCCGGAAACAGCCATGTCACACTCGGAACCATGCGCGTGTATCTCGGCTCCGACCATGCGGGCTTCGAACTCAAGAACCACCTCGTCGAGTGGCTCAAGGCGGCGGGCCACGAGCCCGTCGACTGCGGCCCCCACATCTACGACGCCCAGGACGACTACCCGCCCTTCTGCCTCCGTGCCGCGGAGCGGACGGCCGCGGACCCCGACGCCCTCGGCATCGTGATCGGCGGCTCCGGCAACGGCGAGCAGATCGCGGCGAACAAGGTCAAGGGCGTCCGCGCGGCCCTCGCCTGGAGCGAGGAGACGGCCTCCCTCGGCCGCCAGCACAACAACGCCAACGTCGTCGCGGTGGGCGCACGCATGCACACCCAGGAGGAGGCGACCAAGTTCGTCGAGACCTTCCTGGGCACCCCCTTCTCCGAGGACGCCCGCCACATCCGCCGAATCGACATGCTCGCGACCTACGAGACAACGGGCGACCTGCCCCCCATCCCGCCCCACCACCCGCAGCAGTAATTCTCAGCCCGTCCGGCGCCCGAGCTTTCAGCCCGTCCGGCACCCGAGCTTTTCAGCCCGTCCGGCGTTTGAGGACAAGGCCGTCAGGCCGATGGGGGTCCAGGGGGCGAAGCCCCCTGGGCGGGGCCGAAGGGGCGGCAGCCCCTGGGGACGGGAACGGGTAAGGGCGGCGGGGGCGAACAAACCCACGTCCGCCCACCCGCAGACGAACAGGAGCCACCGTGCCGGAGGGGCACACGATCCACCGCCTGGCCAAGGACTACGCCACGAGATTCCTCGGCACGAGCCCCCACGTCACCAGCCCCCAGGGCAAGTTCTCCGACGCGGCACAACTCCTCGACAGGGCCGAACTCACCCACACCGAAGCCCACGGCAAACACCTCTTCCTAGGCTTCCGGGACACCGACTGGGTCCACATCCACCTCGGCCTCTTCGGCAAGGTCACCTTCGGCGAGGCCCCACCACCCCCACCCACGGACACCGTCCGCCTCCGCCTCGCGAACAACACCGCATACGTGGACCTCCGCGGCCCCACGACCTGTGCCCTCATCACGGACACCGAGAAGAACGCGATACACGCCCGCCTCGGCCCCGACCCCCTCCGCGAGGACGCCGACCCGCAGACGGCGTACCGCCGAATCTCCCGCAGCCGTACGACGATCGCCGCCCTCCTCATGGACCAGAAGGTGATCGCGGGCGTCGGCAACGTCTACCGCGCCGAGGTCCTCTTCCGCCACGGCATCGACCCCTACCGCCCCGGCAGGGACGTCACACCCGCCGAGTGGGACGCGATCTGGTCCGACCTGGTGGAACTGATGCACGAGGGCGTCCGCAACAACCGCATCGACACCGTCCGCCCGGAACACACCCCCGAGGCGATGGGCCGCCCGCCCCGCGTCGACGACCACGGCGGTGAGGTGTACGTCTACCGCCGGACCACCCTCCCCTGCCACATCTGCGCCGCCGAGATCCGCACCGCAGACCTCGCCGCCCGCAACCTCTTCTGGTGCCCCACCTGCCAACAGCGCTGACGCGGCGCTAGAACCCGTGCGGCAACCAGGGCGCCACCGCCGAGCCGAACGCGAGCGACGCCTCCGCCAGTGCGCCCTGGCGCAGCTCGCGCACCCTGCCGGCCGCCGCCAGCGACGCCAGCGGGACCCCGCCGAGGTACGCCGAGCCCAACTCCCGTACGGACAGGGCGAGGTCGGCGGCATCCGCCGTACGCTCGCAGGACGCGCCCTTCGGGTCGCCGGTCAGCCGCCAGCGGCCCTCGTTCCAGGGGCAGAAGGCGTCCTCGACCTCCAGCACCACGTCCACCGGCACCTGATACGTGCGCGCCTGCAGCGCGGCGCCGACGTCCACCAGCCGTATGTGCAGCGAGTCCCGGACCAGCAGCGAGCAGCGGCGGATGTCGGACACCATGTGCTGCCACGGCTCGTCCAGCGGCCGCCGCCGCGCGTCGATCCGCGTCGTCAGGTCGATCTCGAACAGGAACCGCCAGAGCGCCGCGTGCGCCGCCGGGTCCAGTGCCTCCACGTCCTGTGTGACGACCGTCCCCCTGGGGCCGGCGGCCTCCCAGTCCGCCTTGATCCGGAAGCGGGCGTACCCGACGACCTCGCCGTCCCGCTCCGCGAGCACGCACTGCAGCGGCGACGCACCGCCCCGCTCGCTCTCCGGGTCGAGCAGCCACAGCCGCTCCCAGCCCGGAATGCGCGCCACCATTCCGGGCCGCCGCGCGACCAGTTGGGCGTACACCGCCTCGCACGCGTCGAGTACGTCGGCCGGCTCCGCGTACCGCAGCCGTACGTCATCGGTGCCGGGCGGCACGGACAGCCGTACGCGAGTCGTGTCGATCTCGGCGTTGACGTGGTACGTCCCGACGCCGTACCCGAACCGTCCGTAGATCGCGGGTTCGGACGCCGTCAGGACGGCCAGCGGCTCGCCCCAGGACCGTACGTCGTCCAACTGCCGCCGCATCATGGACGTCAGCACCCCGCGCCGCCGGTGCGTCGCGGCCACCGACACCATGGTCACGCCCGCCGCGGACACCGCGGCCCCGCCGGGCACGGTCAGCCGGAAGGAGAACGCGCCCGCCGTCCCGACGTACGCCTCACCGTCCCAGGCACCGATGGAGCGGTCTGTCTCGGTGAGCTCACGAAACAGTGCCCGTTCCTCGGCCGGCTCCGGAATCCCGCCGAAGGCGCGGATCAGGTTGTCGTACCACTGGTCCCAGTCTTCCCGGCGCAGTACGCGCAAGTCAGTCCCCATGAACCATGCCTACCAGGGCATTGCGGGACAGGCGAGGGAATTTCGCCTTGGCGGGCCCGCAACGGCTTTCTGTGAAGTTCACTGTGAAGTTGAACCTCGGACGGGGGACAAGTGGGACCTCCCGTGCCAAGCAGCTGGTCCGATGGATAGGGTCCCGAACTAATGGCAGCAGGACGAGAGCGGCGCGCAGCAGCCGAGACGTTCACGGCCCGGTTGAAGATGCAGTGGCACCGGGTCCGCGTCGGCCTGCGCAGAAGCGCCGTGGACTACTTCCGGGGGGACGGCTCGGACTGGGTCGCGCTCGCCGGTCTGCTCCTCACCGTCCCGCTGATCGCCGCCGTCACGCTCGCCAACTCCGTCTGGTGCTCCCCGGCCGTACTGGTCCTGCCGATCGTCGCCGGCGGCCTGCTGCTGCGTCCGGCGAGCCTGCTCGGTCTGTACGCGGCCGCGGCCACGGCGCTGATCGTGGAGTCGGTGAAACTGGGGCCCTACACGGAGGGCCCTTCCCGTGTCACCCCTGGCGTCGTACTGGTGGTGGCCGCCTGCGGGTTCTTCGGCCTGCTCATCGCCCAGTTCCGCAGCCGGGTCGGCGTGCCCTGGCGGCGGGGCGGCACCATGCTCTTCGACCTGCGCGAACGCATCCGGGTGCAGAGCAAGCTGCCGCTGCTGCCGGTGGGCTGGCACCGCGAGATGGCGCTGCGTCCCGCGGGCGGCCAGTCCTTCTCGGGCGACTTCGTGGTCGCCGCCCGCACCAACGGCGGTCGCACCCTGGAGGTCGTCCTGACGGACGTCTCCGGGAAGGGCATGGACGCGGGCTCGCGCGCCCTGCTCCTGTCGGGGGCCTTCGGCGGCCTCCTCGGCTCCCTGCCCCCGCACGCGTTCCTCCCGGCGGCCAACGGCTATCTGCTCCGCCAGGACTGGGACGAAGGCTTCGCGACCTCGATCCACCTCGTCCTGGACCTCGACTCCGGTGACTACGAGCTCTACTCCGCGGGCCATCCGCCGGGTCTCCAGCTCAGCGCGGGCAGCGGCCGCTGGGAGGAGAAGGCGGCCGAGGGTCCGCTCCTGGGTGTGTACGACGGCGCGCAGTTCGACCCCGTGAAGGGCTCGCTGCGCCCCGGTGACGTGTTGATGCTGTTCACAGACGGCCTGGTGGAGACCTCCGACCGGGACATCGTCGAGGGCATCGACCGGCTCACGGGCGAGGCCGACCGCTATGTCGCCGGCGGCTTCCACGGCGCCGCCTGGCATCTCATCGAGGCGGTCGCGAAGGACGTCAACGACGACCGCGCGCTCCTGCTGATCTGCCGGGAGGGCCCGACGGCGACCTCCCAGCCGTCGACCCAGGGCTGAGCCGATGGCCGGGACCCCTCGCAATCCGATGACCCTCGCCGAGGTCGAGGCCACCGCCCGCGCCGCCCACGAGGGCCAGGCGGACAAGGCGGGACGGCCCTACGCCGAGCACCTCCAGGCGGTCGCCGAGGGCGTACGCACACGCGGCGGCGACGAGGACCAGACAGCGGCAGCCTGGCTCCACGACGCCGTGGAGGACGACGCCCTCTCCGAACAATGGCTGAACGAGGCCCCCCTGAGCGCCCGCACGAAGAACATCGTCCTGGCGGTCACCAAGCGCCCGGGGGAGAGCCCGGAAGCGTACGCCGAACGGATCCTGTCCACACCAGGCGCCCTGCTGGTGAAGGAGGCGGACCTGGCACACAACGCGGATCCGGCCCGCCTGGCCCGCCTCACCGACGAGGCAACCCGCCAGAGACTGACCGAGAAGTACGCCCACATGCGCGCACTTCTCGGCCTGGCCCAGCAGCCGCCTGGTCTTTAGGCGCGCGGGCAGCAACCGCTCAGGCGCCGGCCACCTCGCGTCCCCGCGCACCCTCAGCCACGTCCGCCTTGAAAGCCCACCTCATCTCGGGTTCCATCACGCACGTGAAGACCCGCCGCACCGGCGAACTGCACAACAACGTGACGGCCCCGGCAAAGACCACCGTCACCAGGATCTCCCCCGACGGCCGGTGCAGCCACTGCGGCTCGAACCAGCCGTAGAACTCCCCGGCCTTCACCAGGAACCCGTGCAGCAGGTACCCGTAGAGCGTGCCCGCGCCGAGCGCCGTGAACCACGTCTTCCGGCGCGGCACCCAGGCGAAGAAGCAGGCGGTCAGCAGCAGCGAGCAGCCGAGCATGGCGAGCACCATGACCGGTCCGGTCCACCACGGCGCGCCCAACTCCTGGGCGGAGTCCCGGTGGTAGAACCACGCGGTGTTCATCCGCGGCACCGCCCACCAGCCGACGGCCAGCGCGGTCGCGAAGACCGGCACCGCCAGAATCCGCATCCTCCGCGTGCGCACCATCTGGAAGTGCTCCGGCTTCATGCACAGGCCCAGCACGAAGTACGGCAGGAACTGCAGCACGCGCTGGAGGTCGAGGTCGTTGCCGATCTCCGGTGAGACCGATCCGAACATCGCGATGCCGATCGCGACGGGCAGCGGCCACCGCAGGGTCCTCCACAGCGGGGTGGTCAGCCGCCAGATGAACAGTGCGACCAGGAACCAGGTGAGGTACCAGGGGTCGAGCAGACTGACCGTCATGCTCGGATCGTGGTCGCCGTAGCGCTTGAAGAGGGTGTACGCGGTCTCGAAGACGACGTACGGCACGAGGACGCCGGTGATCAGTCGTCTGACGCGGTCGGGGCGCAGGTCGAAACTGCGCGAGAAGTAGCCGGAGATGATGATGAACGCCGGCATGTGGAAGCTGTACACCACCGTGTACGCGGCCTCCAGGATGCGGCTGTCCCCCTTCAGCGGCTCCCAGGAGTGGCCCATCGCCACCAGCAGGATCGCCAGGTACTTCGCGTTGTCGAAGAACGAGTCGCGCCGTTTGCCGGGTTTGGGGGGCTTGTTCGGCTGGCTCTGCTCGTTCTGCGGTGAGCGCGGACTCGGCACTCCCGACGCCGGTGACTGTGCCGGCGGGAGCGGCGCCCTGTTCTGGCCGTGCGGGTGCAACGAGTTCGCGTGAAACATCTGAGGCACCCTAGCGTCGTCTGTGGGTTTTCGTAAAACCCCCACGTGGTTCCCGTCAATTGGCTTCGAGTGCCCGCGATTAAGGGAAGTTGGCGACCGGGTGGAGATGACGGTCGGCACACCATTACATGTCCTGGTTGTCACGACTCGTCCTGACTAAACGGGGCATATGACTAGGGGGTGACTCCAGCGGAATGTCTGCTTCATTGGCCTTTCCAGGGTCCCGTGTTGGCCACTGTGCTGTGCCCGTGACAACAATTCGAAATACCTGCGAACGCGCTGTGTGGACATGGAAACGATCTCGCTGAATTCCCTGTGCGGGTGCACCGTCGAATTGCTGTGCGAGCAACGGGCGTTGGGGCTCCCGGACGTGCCGCGCCCGCATGGCTGAGGCAAAGGTCCGGCACAGGTGTGACCGACGTTGCCTCACCTGCCGCATACGGGGGCTCTGTTGGTGGCACGATGGTTCTGGCGGGGGTGCGCGGGGCAGGCACCCCCGGGCCGGGAGAGCGGACCGACCGAGGGTGTGATCAGTTGTGGCCATTTCACTGTCAGTGGTGCTGCTGTTGGCGATCATCCTGGTGGTGTTGATCAGGGGAGGCTCGATCAAGGCCGGCCCGGCGATCGTCGCGGTGCTCTTCGGCTTCTTCCTCGCGTCGACCGGCATGGCCCCGTCGATCAACCGGTTCCTGAACTCGATAGCGGAGACCATCAACTCGATCAGCTTCTGATCCGGGCGGATGCTCCGCCCGCGCAGGACGCGGAGGCCGCCGCGCCGCGCCCGTGGACGACCACGCCCCACGCACCGGACGCAGCGGCGCCCGAAACGATCAGGGCCGGCCCGGAGGAAGATCCTCCGGGCCGGCCCTGATGCGTGGAGAGCGGGCGACGGGAATCGAACCCGCGTAGCTAGTTTGGAAGACTAGGGCTCTACCATTGAGCTACGCCCGCACAGCACGCGCCGCAGGTCAGATGACCGCGGCACAGAAGGCATCGTAGCGGGTCCGGCCCCCTTGGCGCACACTCCGTAAATGCGGCGGCCGCGCTGTCTGTGGGCATGTACCCTACGTGTCGCACCTGACGGGGTGTGGCGCAGCTTGGTAGCGCGTCCGCTTTGGGAGCGGAAGGCCGTGGGTTCAAATCCCGCCACCCCGACCATCGACCGGTCAACACCGGTCACCCCGGGCGATCACCTCGCATGATCGCCTTTGGGGCGTTCAGCCGCTGCGGTTACTATGCAAGCTGCGCGCCCGTGTGTCTCATCCACAGGAATCCACTGGACCACCACTGGAGATCCTTCGGACGTCCTCCGGGCGGCGAAATCCGCCGGACCAGTCTGGCTCCGGCAGAAACCAAGAAGTCAGCCACAAGGAGACCGAACCGTGAAGAGCGCCGTGGAGACCCTGAACCCGACCCGGGTTCGGCTCACTGTCGAGGTGCCCTTCGAGGAGCTCAAGGACAGCCTCGACGCGGCGTACAAGAAGATCAACCAGCAGGTCACGGTGAAGGGCTTCCGGAAGGGCAAGATCCCGGCGCGCGTCATCGACCAGCGGTTCGGCCGCGGTGCGGTCCTGGAGGAGGCGGTCAACGACGCGCTTCCGAAGTTCTACACCGAGGCGGTCAACGAGGCCGAGCTGAACGTCCTCGGCCAGCCCGAGGTCGACATCACGGAGCTGAAGGACGGCGAGACGCTGAACTTCACCGCCGAGGTCGACGTCCGTCCCGCCCTCGAGATCCCGGACTACTCCGGCATCGAGGTCGAGGTCGACGCCGTCGAGGTCACCGACGAGGACGTCGACAAGTCGGTCGAGCAGCTCCGCGAGCGCTTCGCCTCGACCTCCCCGGTCGAGCGCGCCGCCGAGGACGGCGACGTCGTCACCATCGACCTGGAGGCCAAGGTCGAGGGCGAGGTCCTGGAGGACGGCGTCGCCAGCGGCGTCTCCTACACCATCGGCTCCGGCGAGCTGCTCGACGGCATCGACGACGCCGTCAAGGGCCTGTCCGCCGGCGAGGAGGCCACCTTCACCTCCGAGCTCAAGGGAGGCTCCGCGGCCGGCAAGGAGGCCGAGGTCACCGTCAAGGTCACCCAGGTCGCCGCCCGCGAACTGCCCGAGCTGGACGACGAGTTCGCGCAGCTCGCCTCCGAGTTCGACACCCTGGAGGAGCTGAAGGCGGACAGCCGCAAGCGCCTCGAGAACATGAAGCAGTACGACCAGGCCACGCAGGCCCAGGAGCGCGTCCTGGAGAAGCTGCTGGAGCTGGTCGAGGTGCCCGTCCCCGAGAAGCTGCTCGAGGACGAGATCAACACCCGTAAGCACAACCTCGAGCACCACCAGCTCGGCCAGATGGGCCTCGACCTCGAGAAGTACCTCGAGATCCAGGGCAAGACGGTCGAGGAGTTCGAGGCCGAGACCAAGGAAGCCGCGGTCAAGGGCATCAAGACCCAGTTCGTCCTCGACGAGCTGGTCAAGCAGGAGAAGCTCAACGTCAACCAGGAGGAGCTCACCGAGCACCTCATGCGGCGCGCGGCCTCCTCCGGCATGTCCCCCGACCAGTTCGCCCAGGCCGTCGTCGAGGGCGGCCAGGTTCCGCTCCTGGTCGGCGAGGTCGCCCGCGGCAAGGCCCTCGCGGTCGTCGTCGAGGCCGCCACGGTCAAGGACACCAACGGCGAGGTCATCGACCTGGACGACGAGGACGAGGTCGAGACGGCCGCCGAGGTCGCCGCCGAGGCCACGGAGGCCGACGCCACCGAGGAGAAGACCGAGGGCTGATGCCCCCGGCGCTTCTGCGAGACGTATGACGGGCCCCGGGTCGCATCGTGACCCGGGGCCCGTTCGCCTTCCCAGGGGCGCGGGGCTGTGTCGATATGCGGCTCCGCCGCGTGGGCGCGAACAGCCCCCACTACCCGCAGTGGCCGACGAACGGAAAGTACCCACGACGCTACGCCCCCGGCGAACACCCCCCTCCGCGGGATTCCCCGAAGGGACCCGCGCGTTAGGGTCCATGAATATGGGGGCAGGGAACTCCGCGAAACCGCCGGAGGCCCCCGCAGGGAAACGTGAGACGGCCCGGCGCCGTCGTAAGACGAGCAGGTGGATACGTGACGAATCTGATGCCCTCCGCCGCCGGCGAGCCCTCCATCGGCGGTGGCCTCGGCGACCATGTCTACAACCGGCTGCTCAACGAGCGGATCATCTTCCTCGGCCAGCCGGTCGACGACGACATCGCGAACAAGATCACCGCGCAGCTGTTGCTCCTTGCCGCAGACCCGGACAAGGACATCTACATGTACATCAACAGCCCGGGCGGCTCGATCACGGCCGGCATGGCGATCTACGACACCATGCAGTACATCAAGAACGACGTGGTGACCATCGCGATGGGCCTCGCGGCCTCCATGGGCCAGTTCCTGCTCAGCGCGGGCACCCCCGGCAAGCGCTTCGCGCTGCCGAACGCCGAGATCCTGATCCACCAGCCCTCCGCCGGCCTGGCCGGCTCGGCCTCCGACATCAAGATCCACGCGGAGCGGCTGCTGCACACCAAGAAGCGCATGGCCGAGCTCACGGCCTTCCACACCGGCCAGTCGGTCGAGCAGATCACCCGCGACTCGGACCGCGACCGCTGGTTCGACGCCGACGAGGCCAAGGAGTACGGCCTCATCGACGACGTCATCCCGACGGCCGCCGGTATGCCGGGCGGCGGCGGTACCGGGGCCTGAGCCCCGCCGCGGGGCCCCCGGGCCCCGCACAGCCCCCAGCCGACCGCCTCAGCTCCTAGGAGACAGACAGTGAACGACTTCCCCGGCAGCGGCCTGTACGACCGCTCACGCGCCGAGTACACGGGCCCCACGGCGGAGTCCCGTTACGTCATCCCGCGCTTCGTCGAGCGCACCTCGCAGGGCATCCGCGAGTACGACCCGTACGCGAAGCTCTTCGAGGAGCGCGTGATCTTCCTGGGCGTCCAGATCGACGACGCCTCGGCCAACGACGTCATGGCGCAGCTGCTGTGCCTGGAGTCGATGGACCCCGACCGGGACATCTCGGTCTACATCAACAGCCCCGGCGGCTCCTTCACCGCGCTGACCGCGATCTACGACACGATGCAGTTCGTGAAGCCGGACATCCAGACGGTCTGCATGGGCCAGGCGGCCTCCGCCGCCGCCATCCTGCTGGCCGCCGGCACGCCCGGCAAGCGCATGGCGCTGCCGAACGCCCGCGTGCTGATCCACCAGCCCTACAGCGAGACGGGCCGCGGCCAGGTCTCCGACCTGGAGATCGCCGCGAACGAGATCCTGCGGATGCGCTCGCAGCTGGAGGAGATGCTCGCCAAGCACTCCACCACGCCGATCGAGAAGATCCGCGAGGACATCGAGCGCGACAAGATCCTCACGGCCGAGGAGGCGCTCTCGTACGGCCTGATCGACCAGATCATCTCCACCCGGAAGATGAACAACGCGGCCGTCCGCTAGTCGGAGGCTGTATCGTCTGCCGCCCCTTGGCACGGTAAGTGGGCTTTGACACGCTGCACGTCAAAGTGAACCGCGCCAAGGGGGGCCCGAACGGGGGGCCCGGCAAGGTACCGTCGGATTAAGGCAGCACCAGGAGCCGCTGGATTCAGGCGTCTCCCAGGCGAAGGGGAAGCACACCGTGGCACGCATCGGTGACGGCGGCGATCTGCTCAAGTGCTCGTTCTGCGGCAAGAGCCAGAAGCAGGTCAAGAAGCTCATCGCAGGGCCTGGTGTGTACATCTGCGACGAGTGCATCGACCTCTGCAACGAGATCATCGAGGAAGAGCTCGCTGAGACGAGCGAGGTGCGCTGGGAGGAACTTCCCAAGCCGCGCGAGATCTACGAGTTCCTCGAGGGCTACGTCGTCGGCCAGGAGCCGGCGAAGAAGGCCCTCTCGGTGGCGGTCTACAACCACTACAAGCGCGTCCAGGCCGGCGAGAACGGCGGCGCCAACGGACGCGACGACGCGATCGAGCTGGCGAAGTCCAACATCCTGCTGCTCGGCCCCACCGGCTCGGGCAAGACCCTCCTGGCCCAGACCCTGGCCCGCATGCTGAACGTGCCGTTCGCCATCGCCGACGCCACGGCGCTGACGGAGGCCGGCTATGTCGGCGAGGACGTCGAGAACATCCTGCTCAAGCTGATTCAGGCGGCCGACTACGACGTCAAGAAGGCCGAGACCGGGATCATCTACATCGACGAGATCGACAAGGTCGCCCGGAAGAGCGAAAACCCGTCGATCACGCGCGATGTGAGCGGCGAGGGCGTGCAGCAGGCCCTCCTCAAGATCCTCGAGGGCACGACCGCCTCGGTGCCGCCGCAGGGCGGCCGCAAGCACCCCCACCAGGAGTTCATCCAGATCGACACGACGAACGTCCTGTTCATCGTGGGCGGTGCCTTCGCGGGCCTGGAGAAGATCATCGAGTCCCGGGCGGGCGCCAAGGGCATCGGCTTCGGCGCGACGATCCGCTCCAAGCGTGAGCTGGAGGCCAAGGACCAGTTCGAGGACGTCATGCCCGAGGACCTGGTCAAGTTCGGCATGATCCCCGAGTTCATCGGCCGCCTCCCCGTCATCACCTCGGTCCACAACCTGGACCGCGAGGCCCTGCTGCAGATCCTCGTCGAGCCGCGTAACGCCCTGGTGAAGCAGTACCAGCGCCTGTTCGAACTCGACGGTGTGGAACTGGACTTCGAGCGCGAGGCCCTGGAGGCCATCGCCGACCAGGCCATCCTCCGCCAGACCGGCGCGCGAGGGCTGCGCGCCATCATGGAGGAAGTCCTCATGTCGGTGATGTACGAGGTCCCGTCCCGCAAGGATGTGGCCCGCGTGGTCGTCACGGCGGACGTCGTCCACTCGAACGTGAACCCGACCCTGATCCCGCGGGACGCCCGCGGCCGCGGCCCGGGGGAGCAGAAGACGGCGTAACCGCCGTCCCGTACACGGCGAAGGGGCCCCGGTCGACTGACCGGGGCCCCTTCGTGGTCGTGGCGTTCGGCGTCAGGCGGGGACGCGTACGTCGTTGCGGAGCTTGGCGGCCAGGGCTGCCGCGTCGTCCAGCGAGGTGCTCTTGCCCGAGGTCATGGAAGCCAGGTCGTACGAGACCACGTAGGCGAGGGTGCTGTGGTCACCCCAGATGCAGATCGGCATCTTCACCGTCTGCCCGGAGGACGTGGTGTCGAGCTCCTGGCACTTCATGACGCCGTTCTCGAAGCCGGCGGGCTTGAACTCCTGGGGGCTGCCCACGAGTTTGCCGCCGGACGAGCTCTTCTCGGTCTCCGTCTTGCTCTGGGCGAACATGGCGTCGACGGTCTTCTCCGGGTCGTCGATGGTGCCGTACACGCCCGTGAACATCAGGTTCTTCGCGGTGAGACCCGATCCCGAGGTGTAGAGCGCGCTGACGTCCTTGGCGTTCTGCACGCCCCACGACTCGGCGTCCTTGACGTCCTTGTCGCTCATCTGGCCGGCCGAGGAGTCGCTGCCCTTCTTGTACTCCCCGGAGAGGACCGTCGCCGGCGCCGACAGCTTGTGCGCCCCGTCGTCCGCGATGCTGCTTCCACTGCCGGATCCGCCGAACCTGCCCCCGCCGAGCACGAGGTACGCCCCGACCCCGATGGCCGCCACGACCGCCACGGCGCCGATGATCAGGCCCGCCTTCTTGCCGCCGCCACCGCTGGGCACGGGCGGCTGCGGGACGGTGTAGGGCTGCTGGCCGTAAGGGTCCTGGCCGTAAGGGGCCTGCTGCTGCGGGTAGCCGTAGCCGGGCTGGGGCGGGGGAGCCTGCTGCGGGTAGCCGTAACCCGGCTGGGGCTGGGGCGGAGGGGCCTGCTGGGGGTAGCCGTAGCCGGGCTGGGCCGGAGGGGCCTGCGGCGGCTGCTGGCCGTAGGGGCCCGGCTGGCCGTACGGGCCGGGCTGCTGGGGCTGCCCGCCGTACGGGCCCGGCTGGTTGTAGCTCATTACTGGGTTCCCCTCCAGAATGTTTATGTGGTGCCGACATCCTGGCGCAGACACGGACAGCGCACCGCATCGGGGCCCCCACCGTTACAGAGCAAACACGTTTCGGGACACGCCCGCGACACCCCTAAACTGACCCCGTGACCGAGAACGCTCAGCAGCAGCCACCAGCGCCCGACACCGAACTGCCGACCCAGTACGCGCCGGCCGATGTAGAGGGGCCGCTGTACGAGCGCTGGGTAGAGCGCGGTTACTTCGAGGCTGACGAGAAGAGCGACAAGCCGTCGTACACCATCGTCATCCCGCCGCCGAACGTCACCGGCAGCCTGCACCTCGGGCACGCCTTCGAGCACACCCTCATCGACGCGCTGACACGTCGTAAGCGCATGCAGGGCTTCGAGACGCTCTGGCAGCCCGGCATGGACCACGCCGGCATCGCCACCCAGAACGTCGTCGAGAGGGAGCTGGGCAAGGAGGGCAAGTCCCGCCATGACCTCGGCCGTGAGGCCTTCGTCGACCGCGTCTGGCAGTGGAAGGCCGAGTCCGGCGGGCAGATCTCCGGGCAGATGCGGCGCCTCGGTGACGGTGTCGCCTGGTCGCGCGAGCGCTTCACGATGGACGAGGGGCTCTCCCAGGCCGTCCAGACCATCTTCAAGCGCCTCTACGACGACGAGCTGATCTACCGCGCCGAGCGCATCATCAACTGGTGCCCGCGCTGTCTGACCGCGATCTCCGACATCGAGGTCGAGTACCAGGACGACGACGGCGAGCTGGTCTCCCTCAAGTACGGCGAGGGGGAGGAGACGGTCGTCGTCGCCACCACCCGTGCCGAGACCATGCTCGGTGACACGGCCGTCGCCGTTCACCCCGACGACGAGCGCTACAAGCACCTCATCGGCAAGCTCATCAAGCTGCCGCTGACCGACCGCTCCATCCCGGTCGTCGCCGACACCCACGTCGACCCCGAGTTCGGCACCGGCGCCGTCAAGGTCACCCCGGCCCACGACCCGAACGACTTCGAGATCGGCCAGCGCCACGACCTCCCGGCCATCACGGTCATGGACGAGCACGCCGTGATCACCGTCCACGGCCCCTTCCAGGGCCTGGACCGCTTCGAGGCCCGCTCGGCGATCGTCGCCGCGCTGCGCGCCGAGGGCCGGATCGTCGCCGAGAAGCGGCCCTACGTCCACTCCGTCGGCCACTGCTCGCGCTGCAAGACCACCATCGAGCCGCGGCTGTCCATGCAGTGGTGGGTCAAGGTCGGCCCGCTCGCCAAGGCCGCCGGTGACGCGGTCCGCGAGGGCAAGGTCAAGATCCACCCGCAGGAGATGGAGAAGCGGTACTTCGACTGGGTCGACAACCTCCACGACTGGTGCATCTCGCGGCAGTTGTGGTGGGGCCACCGCATCCCGGTCTGGTACGGACCGAACGGCGAGGTCGTCTGCGTCGGCCCCGACGAGCAGCCGCCGAGCGGCGAGGGCTGGCGTCAGGACACCGACGTCCTCGACACCTGGTTCTCCTCCGGCCTGTGGCCCTTCTCCACGCTCGGCTGGCCCGAACAGACCGAGTCGCTCGCGAAGTTCTACCCGAACTCCGTCCTGGTCACCGGCTACGACATCCTCTTCTTCTGGGTCGCCCGGATGATGATGTTCGGCCTGTACGCGATGGACGGCACCCCGCCGTTCCACACCATCGCCCTGCACGGCATGGTCCGCGACCAGTTCGGCAAGAAGATGTCGAAGTCCTTCGGCAACGCGGTCAACCCGCTGGACTGGATGGACAAGTACGGCAGCGACGCCCTCCGGTTCACCCTCGCCCGCGGCGCCAACCCCGGCGTCGACGTCCCGATCGGCGAGGACTGGGTCCAGGGCTCCCGCAACTTCGCCAACAAGATCTGGAACGCCACCCGCTTCGCACTGATGAACGGCGCGACGGTGGACGGCCCGCTGCCGGACGCCTCGAAGATGTCCGCGACCGACCGCTGGATCCTCTCCCGCCTCAACTCCGTCGTCGCCGAAGTCGACGCGCTCTACGAGGACTTCCAGTTCGCGAAGCTCTCGGACGCGCTGTTCCACTTCGCGTGGGACGAGGTCTTCGACTGGTACGTCGAGCTGTCCAAGACGACGTTCCAGGCGGGCGGCGAGGCGGCCGAGGTCAGCAAGCGGGTCCTCGGTGAGGTCCTCGACGTCACCCTCAAGCTCCTGCACCCGGTCGTCCCCTTCGTCACGGAGACGCTCTGGACCACCCTCACGGGCGGCGAGTCGGTCGTCATCGCCGAGTGGCCGAGCGACAGCGGCTTCCGCGACAAGGCGGCGGAGCAGGAGATCGAGACCCTGCAGTCCGTCATCACCGAGGTCCGCCGCTTCCGCGCCGACCAGGGTCTGCAGCCGGGTCAGCGGGTCCCGGCCCGGCTGACCCTGGACGGCACGACGCTGGCTCCGCACGAGTCGGCCATCCGCCAGCTGCTGCGTCTGCAGCCGGAGGGCGAGGCCTTCACGGCCACGGCGACCCTGCCGGTCGGCGGTGCCGAGGTCGCCCTCGACCTGTCCGGCACGATCGACGTGGCGGCGGAGCGCAAGCGCCTCGCGAAGGACCTCGCGGCCGCCGAGAAGGAGAAGGCCCAGGCCACCGCCAAGCTCGGCAACGAGGCGTTCCTGGCGAAGGCTCCGGACAACGTGGTGGACAAGATCCGCGGACGGCTGGCCAAGGCGGACGAGGACATCGCCCGGATCCAGGCCCAGCTGGACCGGCTGCCGGAGGCGTAAGTCGTTTTGCGGAGCTGAGGGCCTCCAGAGCTGCAAAGCTCTGGAGGCCCTCAGCTCCGTCACGGGCGCGGGGAACTGCGCGACCAGCCACATCCGGCCCGCGGCCGCCAACACGACCAGCCGCCCCACTCCCTGGGCGCACTGTCAGTCGACCTCCGTAGACTGACCCCGTGAGTGAAAGCGACCCCTTCGACGACATCGTCGCCGCAGAGACCGACCGCGACCCCGACCTCGCGATCATCGAGGCCGGCAGCCGCACCCTGCGCACGCAGGGCGGCCCGCCGCAGGCCGATGTGCCCGCGCGGCCGGAGGACCCCGAGGTCGACAAGGCCCTGCGCGAGGTCGAGGCGGAGCTCGCCACCCGCTGGGGCGAGACCAAGCTCGAGCCCTCGGTCAGCCGTATCTCCGCACTGATGGACGTCCTGGGCGAGCCGCAGCGCTCGTACCCCTCGATCCACATCACCGGCACCAACGGCAAGACCTCCACCGCCCGCATGATCGAGGCCCTTCTCGGCGCCTTCGAACTGCGCACCGGCCGGTACACCTCGCCGCACGTCCAGTCGATCACCGAGCGCATCAGCCTGGACGGCGCCCCCATCTCCGCCGAGCGCTTCATCGAGACGTACAACGACATCAAGCCGTACATCGAGATGGTCGACGCACAGCAGGAGTACCGGCTGTCCTTCTTCGAGGTGTTGACGGGCATGGCGTACGCGGCCTTCGCGGACGCGCCCGTCGACGTCGCCGTGGTGGAAGTGGGGATGGGCGGCTCCTGGGACGCCACCAACGTCATCGACGGGGACGTCGCCGTCGTCACCCCCATCGACCTCGACCACACCGACCGACTCGGTGAGACGCCCGGTGCGATCGCCACCGAGAAGGCCGGCATCGTCAAGCAGGACGCGACGGTCATCCTGGCCCAGCAGCCGGTGGACGCGGCCCAGGTGCTGCTGAAGAAGGCCGTCGAGGTCGACGCCACGGTGGCCCGTGAGGGCCTGGAGTTCGGGGTCGTGTCACGTCAGGTCGCGGTCGGCGGGCAGCTGCTCACCCTGCGCGGCCTCGGCGGCGAGTACGACGAGGTGTACCTCCCGCTCCACGGCCCGTACCAGGCGCACAACGCGGCCGTCGCGCTCGCCGCCGTCGAGGCGTTCTTCGGGGTCGGTTCGCAGCGGCCCGAGCCGCTCGACATCGACACCGTCCGCAAGGCCTTCGCGGCCGTCTCCTCGCCGGGGCGGCTCGAAGTCGTACGGCGCTCGCCCACCGTCGTCCTGGACGCCGCCCACAATCCGGCCGGCGCCCGCGCCACCGCCGAGGCGATCGGGGAGGCCTTCGACTTCAGCCGGCTGATCGGTGTGGTCGGCGCGAGCGGCGACAAGAACGTACGAGGAGTGCTGGAGGCCTTCGAGCCGATCTTCGCCGAGGTCGTCGTCACACAGAACTCCAGCCACCGCGCGATGGACGCGGACGAACTCGCCGCGATCGCCGTGGAGGTCTTCGGCGACGAGCGCGTCCAGGTCGAACCACGGCTGCCGGACGCCCTGGAGGCCGCGATCACGCTGGCCGAGGAGGAGGGCGAGTTCGCGGGCGGCGGCGTACTCGTGACCGGCTCCGTCATCACCGTCGGCGAGGCCCGGCTGCTGCTGGGAAGGGGCTGATCACTCGTGCGTACGCTCTGTGCCTCGACCCTGATCGGCGAGTTCTTCGTGATCGGCTTCGCCGGACTCGTCGCCATGAAGGACCCCGACCTCGCCACGTCGACGGTGTGGACGGTCAGCGGCATCGCGATGTTCCTGTGCGTGGTGCTGTGCGGTGTCGTGACGCGACCGGGCGGCGTCGCCCTCGGCTGGGCCCTGCAGGCGGCCCTCGTCGCCTCCGGCTTCGTCGTCCCGACGATGTTCTTCCTGGGCGTGGTCTTCGCGGCCCTGTGGTGGGCCTCGGTGCACTACGGAAGGAAGATCGACGAGGCGAAGGCGCGGTTCGCCGCCGCAGAGACAGGCTCGACAGGCTCCTCCACACCTGACGCTGTGTGACAGGGGCCCGGACACGCCCTGTAATCTTCGAACACCCCCGCACCATCCTTGATCTTCCATAGGAGCCCGCAGTGACCCAGCGCACCCTCGTCCTGCTCAAGCCCGACGCGGTCCGTCGTGGCCTGACCGGCGAGATCATCAGCCGTATCGAGCGCAAGGCCGGCTGGCAGATCACCGCGCTGGAGCTGCGCACCCTCGACCAGGAGACCCTGGAGCAGCACTACGGCGAGCACAAGGGCAAGCCCTTCTACGAGCCGCTGGTGGAGTTCATGGCCTCCGGTCCGGTCGTCGCGCTGATCGTCGAGGGCGAGCGGGTCATCGAGGGGCTGCGCGCGCTGGCCGGTCCGACCGACCCGATCGCCGCCGCCCCCGGCTCCATCCGCGGCGACTACGGCGTGATCGTCCGCGAGAACCTGATCCACGCCTCCGACTCCGAGGAGTCCGCCGAGCGCGAGGTGAAGATCTTTTTCCCCGGCCGCGGTTGAGCGACAAACCTATGAATTTTTGAGTGACCGTCAGGTCGCTCGCCCGTCTGACCTGGGACGGCCGAGGGTTTTGGGCCGTCCTCTGGCATATGCGTGCCGATCGGGGGAACGAGTGCCCCCGATGGGCCGTCTCCACAAGCGAGGCGACACTTCATCTGCTGACAATGGCGAGGACCCTCGCGCAGTGTTCGTGCAGGCGCGTCTACGATGGAAGCCTTCACGTCACAGCACCCACTTCGCCGACCTGAAAAGCCCTCAAAAGCTCCCAGGAAGGCCAGACGAATCCTGATGGGGAACTCAATGTCGTTCATCGGCCGTGACATGGCTGTCGACCTCGGGACCGCCAACACGCTGGTGTACGTCAGGGGACGGGGGATCGTACTCAACGAACCGTCCGTCGTCGCGATCAACACCAACACCGGTGGCATCCTCGCGGTCGGCGCCGAGGCGAAGAAGATGATCGGTCGGACCCCTGGCAACATCGTTGCCGTACGACCGCTGAAGGACGGCGTCATCGCCGACTTCGAGATCACCGAGCGGATGCTCCGCTACTTCATCCTGAAGATCCACAAGCGGCGGTATCTCGCGCGGCCGCGTGTCGTCGTGTGTGTGCCCTCCGGCATCACGGGCGTCGAGCGCCGCGCCGTGATCGAGGCGTCCTCGCAGGCCGGTGCTCGTCAGGTGCACATCATCGAGGAGCCCATGGCGGCGGCCATCGGCTCCGGCCTCCCGGTCCACGAGGCCACCGGCAACATGGTGGTGGACATCGGCGGCGGCACCACGGAGGTCGCGGTCATCTCGCTCGGCGGCATCGTCACCGCCCAGTCAATCCGCGTCGCGGGCGACGAACTGGACAACGCGATCATCCAGCACATCAAGAAGGAGTACTCGCTCCTTCTCGGTGAGCGGACGGCCGAGCAGATCAAGATCACGATCGGTTCGGCGTACGACCTGGAAGACGACCAGCACACCGAGATCCGCGGCCGGGACCTCGTCTCCGGACTGCCCAAGACCGTCGTCATCTCCGCCGCCGAGGTGCGCAAGGCGATCGAGGAGCCGGTCAACGCCATCGTGGACGCCGTCAAGACGACCCTCGACAAGTGCCCGCCGGAGCTGTCCGGCGACATCATGGACCGGGGGATCGTGCTGACCGGCGGCGGGGCGCTGCTGCGCGGGCTCGACGAGCGGCTGCGCCGGGAGACCGGGATGCCGATCCACATCGCCGAGGACCCGCTGGACAGCGTCGCGCTCGGCTCGGGCAAGTGCGTCGAGGAGTTCGAGGCGCTCCAGCAGGTGCTGGACGCCCAGCCGCGCAGATGACGGCAACTCTTCGATTCCGCCGTACGGGACGATCTCCTCTCGTACGGCGGATCGTTGATATAGAGGCAGTTGATATAGAGGCATAAGCTCGCCCATAAGCCTCTGCCCGCTGGAACCGCCCAGCTGAACCGAACACCTGAACCTCTGCACATTCCTATGAGGAAGGCACGGCCGCCGCACGTGAGGGACACACGAGAGAGCCGGCTGCTCCTGGTGCTGCTGATCGCCATCGCGTTCGCGCTGATCACGGTGGACATCCGCGGCGGGGAGGACTCACCGGTCGACGGTGCCCGCCAGGTCGCGGCCACCGTGTTCGGCCCGATCGAGGACGGCGTGTCGTCGGCGGTCGACCCGGTCGGCAACGCCATCTCAGCGGTCCGTGACTCGGGCACCCGGCACGACCGGCTCGCCCGTCTGGAGACGGAGAACGCCACCCTCAAGGCGAAACTCGGCAGCGACGACCGCAACCGCAGCCGGCTGGCGCAGCTCGACAAGATGCTGAAGGTCTCCGCCGAGGGCCAGTACGGCATCAAGGGCGCCCAGGTCATCGCCATAGGAGCGGCCCAGGGCTTCTCCTGGACGATCACCATCGACGTCGGCGCCAACGACGGCATCAAGCGGGACATGACCGTGCTGAACGGCGACGGCCTGGTCGGACGGGTCACCAACGTCGGCCCCGACGCCTCCACCGTCCTGCTCGCCAACGACCCGGACTTCACCGTCGGCACCCGCATGGAGGGCAGCGACGAGCTCGGCTTCGCCACCGGGCAGGGCGACCGCCCGCTGCGGGTGGAACTGCTCAACTCCAAGGCGGACGTGAAGAAGGGCGACCGCCTGGTCACCTTCGGCTCCGAGGCCGACAAGCCCTTCGTGCCGGGCGTCCCGGTCGGTGTGGTCTCCCGCGTCGACCCGTCCGGCGGCAACCTGACCCGCACCCTCTTCGTCACGCCGTTCGTCAGCTTCTCCAAGCTGGACATCGTCGGCGTCGTCGTCGAGGCCCCGAAGAAGGACCCGCGCGACACGGTGCTCCCCGCCAAGCCCCAGCCGACGCCCACACCGACGGTCACCGTCACGGTGACCCCGTCCCCGAGCGCGTCCCTCGACGGCCAGACCCAGCAGCAGTAGGAGCTGAATCCCCATGCGCGTCAACCGGATCCTGCTCTCCTCGGCCCTGGTCGTCGTAGCCCTGGTGGTCCAGGTGAGCGTCCTCGCCCGGCTCCATCTGCCGGGCGCCGTTCCCGACTTGCTGCTGCTGACCGTGCTGGGCCTGGCCCTGGTCTACGGCCATGTCGGCGGCGCCCTCGTCGGCTTCGGCGCGGGCCTGCTCGCGGACCTCGCCCCGCCCGCCGACCACGCGGCCGGCCGCTACGCCCTGGTGCTGTGCGTCATCGGCTACCTCGCCGGGCTGGCCAGACCGGAGAACGGGCGGCTGAAGTCGGCCACCGGCCCCATGCTCGTCGTGGTGGCCGCCGCCATCGGCTCGACCCTGCTGTACGCCGGTGTCGGTGCCCTCGTCGGGGACACCGCCGCCCGCCATGTCGGCCTCGTCAGCCTGATGCTCTCGGCGGCACTGTACGACCTGCTGCTCGCCCCCTTCGTCGTGCCCGGGATCATGGCCCTGGCCCGGCGCGCGGACAACGACCCGCTCGCCGAGGCCGGCTCCCCGTCGAAGAAGGCCACCGACATCACCTCCGGCTGGATCTCCAACGGGACGGGCCTCAAGCTCGGCGGCCAGCGCGGCGGCCTCGGCGCCCTGAAGGCCAGGGCCCGCACCCGCACCGCCCGCGTGGGCCGCATCAAGGGGGTCAAGCGGCTGTGAGCAGGCGGGAGTTGGCGGCGGGCGCCATTCACAGCTCCGTCGTATATGACACGTACACACACTGAGAGGGGGAGGCAGCCGCAGTGACCAACATTCCCGAGACCGGGCGGACCCCACGGGTCCAGATCCGGCTCGTCGTCATCCAGATCCTGGTCCTCTCCCTGCTCGGTACCCTCGGCGGCCGGTTGTGGTACCTGCAGATCCGCGAGGGCAGCGAGTACGCCAAGGAGGCGTCCGGCAACCACGTCCAGCAGGTCGTCGACCCCGCCGTACGCGGCTCGATCCTGGACGCCCGCGGTGTGGCGCTCGCCGACAACGAGACCCGGCTCGTGGTCTCCGCCTCCCGCACCGACCTGCTGAAGATGAAGGACGACGGCAAGGCGGTCCTCACCAAGCTGGCCGGGGTCCTGGGCATGAAGCCCAAGGAGGTCATGCAGCGGGTCCGGCTGTGCGACGCCAAGACGCCCCAGCCCTGCTGGAACGGCTCGCCCTTCCAGCCGATCCCCATCACCGACGAGGCAACGCCCCGCCAGGCCATGCAGATCCGCGAGCGCTCCGAGGACTTCCCCGGCATCACCGCGGAGCCCGAGGCGCTGCGCCGCTACCCCGGCCCCGGCAAGTCCAACACCGCGCAGGTCCTCGGCTATCTCTCGCCCGTCACCGACGAGGAGATCCAGAAGGCCAAGGACACCGACTCGCCCTATCTCCGCTCCGACCAGGTCGGCCGCTCCGGCCTCGAGCGCCAGTACGACAAGGAACTGCGCGGCAAGGCCGGCGTCACCCGCTACGAGGTCGACAACCTCGGCAGGGTCATCGGCAAGGCCAAGTCCGATCCCGCCCAGGCCGGTTCGACCCTCGTCACCAGCATCGACGCCCGCGTCCAGCGGGTCGCCGAGTACGAGCTGCACAACGCGATGAAGATCGCCCGCGGGCAGTACGACAAGGTCACGGGCGAGAAGTACAAGGCCGACTCGGGTGCCGTCATCGTGATGGAGGCCAAGACCGGCCGTATCGTCGCCATGGCGTCCGCGCCGACGTACGACCCGAACGTCTGGGTCGGCGGCATCTCCGCCAAGGACTACAAGCAGCTCACCGGCAAGGACTCCGACTACCCGCTGCTCAATCGGGCCATACAGGGTCAGTCCGCGCCGGGTTCGACCTTCAAGGTGGTCTCCACGGCCGCCGCGGTCCAGGCCGGCTACGCCTGGGACGGCGGCTACCCCTGCACCAGCTCGTACTCGGTGGGCGGCCAGGTCTTCAAGAACTTCGAGGGCGAGAGCTTCGGCCCCATCTCGCTGGGCCGGGCCCTGGAGGTCTCCTGCGACACCGTCTTCTACGGCCTCGCGGACCGCGAGTGGAAGAAGGACGGCGGGATCAACCCGAAGAAGGGCCAGCCCAAGGACTACTTCTACAAGACCGCCCACCAGTTCGGCCTCGGCAAGCAGACGGGCATCGACCTCCCGAACGAGGTCACCGGCCGCGTCCCCGACCGCCAGTGGAAGCAGGACTACTGGAAGGCCAACAAGGACGCCTGGTGCAAGAGCGGCAAGAAGGGCGGCACCTACGTCCAGAGGATCGAGTACGAGGGCTGCCTCGAGGGCTACAAGATGCGCGAGGGCGACTCGATCAACTACTCCATCGGTCAGGGCGACACCCTCCTCACCCCGATCCAGGAGGCCATGATCTACGGGGCCCTCGCCAACGGCGGCACCGAGCACGTCCCGACCATCGGCAAGGCGATCATCAGCGCCGACGGCAGGACGGTCAAGGAGATCAAGCCCCGGGTCCTGCGCAAGCTCCCGATCAGCGAGGCCACGCACAAGGGCATCGACAAGGCGCTCGCGGGCGTCATCACCGCCGGTACCGCCGCCTGGAAGTTCAAGGGCTGGCCGCAGGACAAGATCACACTGCACGCCAAGACCGGTACCGCGGAGGTCTACGGCAAGCAGACCACCTCATGGCTCGCCACGTACTCCAAGGACTACTCGGTCGTCATGACGATCGCCCAGGCCGGTACGGGTTCCGGCGCCTCCGGTGAGGCCGTCCGCAGCATCTACAGCGCCCTCTACGGCGTCCAGCCCGACGGCTCGATCGACAACAAGAAGGCACTGCTGCCCTCCCCGCAGAAGGGCCTGCCCAAGGTCAAGACGGACGGCACGATCGCCTCGCCGAAGGTCCCCAAGGACCCGGCCAAGGAACTCCACGCCAACGACAACGCCAGCCCCTCCCCGGGCGCCAGTCAGCCCGCGGCGACCACGCCCTCGCCCACGTCCACCAACCGGACCACCCGCAGGCGGCCGCGCAGGCGGGGAAGCCGGAGGATGCTCACATGACCGGTGCAGGCAGCTTCTCCGTTCCCGGATACGGCCCGCGGCGCGCGGGCTGGACCCGGATCTTCGCCCGTGACTCGGTGTCCCGCCGGCTGGACTGGCCGATGCTGCTGGCGGCCCTCGCGCTCTCGGGGATCGGCTCGCTGCTCGTCTACTCGGCGACCCGCAACCGCACCGAGATCAACCAGGGCGACCAGTACTACTTCCTGATCCGGCACATCATGAACACGGGCATCGGGTTCGCCCTGATGGCCGGCACGGTCTGGCTCGGCCACCGCACCCTGCGCACCGCCGTCCCGATCCTGTACGGCGCCTCGGTGTTCCTGATCCTGCTGGTCCTCACCCCGCTGGGCGCCACCATCAACGGCAGCCGCAACTGGATCGTCTTCGGCGGCGGCTTCTCCCTGCAGCCCGCCGAGTTCGTGAAGGTCACGATCATCCTCGGGATGGCGATGCTGCTGGCGGCGCGGGTCGACGCGGGTGACAAGAAGTACCCCGACCACCGCACGGTCCTGCAGGCGCTGGGCCTGGCCGCCGTACCGATCCTGATCGTGCTGCTCATGCCCGACCTCGGCACGGTCCTGGTCCTGGTGACGATCATCCTGGGCGTGCTGCTCGCCTCCGGCGCCTCCAACCGCTGGGTCTTCGGCCTGATCACGGCCGGAGTCATCGGCTGCATCACCATCTGGCAGCTGCACATCCTGGACGAGTACCAGATCAACCGTTTCGCGGCCTTCGCCAACCCGAGCCTCGACCCGGCGGGCGTCGGCTACAACACCAACCAGGCGCGCATCGCGATCGGTTCGGGCGGTCTGACCGGCGCGGGCCTCTTCCACGGCTCGCAGACCACCGGCCAGTTCGTGCCCGAGCAGCAGACCGACTTCGTCTTCACCGTGGCGGGGGAGGAGCTGGGCTTCGTCGGCGCCGGCCTGATCATCTTCCTCCTCGGCGTGGTGCTGTGGCGCGCCTGCCGCATCGCCCGTGACTCGACGGAGCTGTACGGCACGATCGTCGCCGCCGGGATCGTCGCCTGGTTCGCCTTCCAGACCTTCGAGAACATCGGCATGACCCTCGGCATCATGCCGGTCACGGGCCTGCCGCTGCCCTTTGTGTCGTACGGCGGCTCGTCGATGTTCGCGGTGTGGATGGCGGTGGGCCTGCTGCAGTCGATCAGGGTGCAGCGGCCCATGTCGGCTTAGGCCTCCGGCGGTCGGGCCGGGTGCGGTGCGGGTGAGTGGGGGTGCGGCCCCGGGGGCTGTGCCCCCACACCTCCTTCGGCCTGAACGGCCTCGTCCCCAAACGCCGGACGGGCTGAAAGTGCGCCCCCTGTCCTACCGGATCCGCAGCAACTAGATTCGGTGCATGGCGGACACAAAGCGGGAGATCGAGCGGAAGTACGAGTCCGACGACAGCGGCCTGCCCGACCTGACCGGCGTCGCCGGAATCGACGCGGTCGTCGACAAGGGGGTCGCGCACCTGGACGCCACCTACTACGACACCTCCGACGAACGCCTCGCCGCGTCCGCGATCACCCTGCGCCGCCGCACCGGCGGCTCCGACGCGGGCTGGCATCTGAAGTTCCCGGTCGCCCCCGGTGTCCGCGACGAGATCCAGGCCCCGCTCTCCGACACCGTCCCGCGCAGCCTCGCCGGGCTGGTCCGCTCCCGGGTGCGCGACGCCGAGCTGCTGCCCGTGGTCCGGCTGCGCTCCGACCGCGACCTGCGTGACCTGGTCGACGCCGGGGGCCGGGTGCTCGCCGAGGTCAGCGTGGACGCCGTGTACGCCGAACGGCTCACCGGCAAGGGCGGCTCGGCCCAGTGGACCGAGCTGGAGGTGGAGCTCGCCGACGGCGGCGACCCCGCCCTCCTGGACAAGGTCGACAAGCGGCTGCGCAAGGCGGGCGTACGACCCTCCGCATCGGCCTCCAAGCTGGCCCGGGCCCTCGCGGAGACCGCTCCGAAGAAGAAGCGCAGCAAGCAGCGGCAGGACGAACCACCGGTGACGGCCGGCGACCACGTCCTCGCCTACGTCCGTGAGCAGCGCGACGCCATCGTCGAACTCGACCCCGCCGTACGGCAGGACGTGTTCGACTCCGTGCACCGCATGCGCGTCGCGACCCGCCGGATGCGCAGCGCCTTCCGCTCGTACGGCAAGGTCCTGGACCGCAGCGTCACCGACCCCATCGGCGGGGAACTGAAGTGGCTGGCCGGCGAGCTCGGCGTGGACCGGGACCGGGAAGTGCTGACCGAGCGCCTGGCGGCGGCCCTGGACGAGCTGCCCAGGACGCTGCTCTCCGGCCCGATCCGCACCCGGTTGCGCACCTGGATGAACGCCCGCCGCGGCGGTTCGCGCCGCCGTCTGACCGGGGTCCTGGACTCCCAGCGCTATCTGAAGCTGCTCGACAGCCTGGACGCGCTGGTCGCGGACCCGCCGCTGCTGAAGGCGGCCGCCGGGAAGCCGGAGAAGGTGATCACCAAGGCGGTACGGAAGGACTTCGGAAAGCTGTCCGAGCTGGTCGAGCGGGCCCTCGCCCTGGAACCCGGCCACGACCGCGACCTCGCCCTGCACGAGGCCCGCAAGGAGGCCAAGCGGACGCGGTACGCGGCGGAGGCGGCCGCACCGGCCCTCGGCAGCCCGGCAACCGAGCTCTCCCGGTCGATGAAGTCCCTGCAGAACCTGCTCGGCGACCACCAGGACAGCTTCATGACCCGTCAGACCCTGCGTGAGCTGTCCGCCGTGGCCCATGCGGCGGGGGAGAGCTCGTTCACGTACGGAGTGCTCTACGGGCGCGAGGAGGCGCGGGCCACGGCCGTGGAGCTCCAGATGCCGGCCGTCTGGCGGGAGGTCAAGGACGGGATGCAGGTCTGAGCGGTCGGGGCCGGTGCACAGCCGCGTTAGGCTAGATGGTCACCCCTGTCAGTTCAGGTCGTCCCATCAGCCCATCCCACGAAGGTTCGCGAGATGTCTGCCGAAGTCGCTGCGGCCGCCGAGTCTGTGTTCCCGCAGCTCGAAGCTCTGCTCCCGCATGTGCAGAAGCCGATCCAGTACGTCGGCGGAGAGCTCAACTCCACGGTCAAGCCGTGGGAGTCCTGTGACGTCCGCTGGGCGCTCATGTACCCGGACGCCTACGAGGTCGGGCTGCCCAACCAGGGCGTCATGATCCTCTACGAGGTCCTGAACGAGCAGGAGGGCGTCCTCGCCGAGCGCACCTACAGCGTGTGGCCGGACCTGGAGGCGCTGATGCGGGAGCACGCCGTCCCGCAGTTCACGGTGGACAGCCACCGGCCGGTGAAGGCCTTCGACGTGTTCGGGCTGAGCTTCTCCACGGAGCTGGGCTACACCAACATGCTGGCGGCCCTCGACCTCGCCGGGATCCCCCTGGAGTCCAAGGACCGGACGCTCGACGACCCGATCGTCCTGGCCGGCGGCCACGCGGCCTTCAACCCCGAGCCGATCGCGGACTTCATCGACGCGGCGATCATCGGCGACGGCGAGCAGGCCGTTCTGGACATGACGAAGATCATCCGCGACTGGAAGGCGGAGGGCCGCCCCGGCGGCCGCGAGGAGGTCCTGTTCCGCCTCGCGAAGACGGGCTCGGTCTACATCCCCGCGTTCTACGACGTGGAGTACCTCCCCGACGGCCGTATCGCCCGTGTCGTACCCAACAAGTCGGGCGTCCCGTGGCGCGTCTCCAAGCACACGGTCATGGACCTCGACGAGTGGCCCTACCCCAAGCAGCCCCTGGTCCCGCTCGCCGAGACGGTCCACGAGCGCATGTCGGTGGAGATCTTCCGCGGCTGCACGCGCGGCTGCCGCTTCTGCCAGGCGGGCATGATCACCCGCCCGGTCCGCGAGCGCTCCATCACGGGCATCGGCGAGATGGTGGAGAAGGGCCTGAAGGCGACCGGCTTCGAGGAGGTCGGCCTGCTCTCCCTGTCCTCCGCGGACCACAGCGAGATCGGTGACATCGCCAAGGGCCTCGCGGACCGGTACGAGGAGGACAAGATCGGCCTGTCGCTCCCGTCGACCCGGGTGGACGCCTTCAACGTCGACCTGGCGAACGAGCTGACGCGCAACGGCCGCCGTTCCGGCCTGACCTTCGCCCCCGAGGGCGGCTCGGAGCGCATGCGCAAGGTCATCAACAAGATGGTCTCGGAAGAGGACCTGATCAGGACGGTCGCCACCGCCTACGGCAACGGCTGGCGCCAGGTGAAGCTGTACTTCATGTGCGGCCTGCCGACGGAGACGGACGAGGACGTCCTGCAGATCGCCGACATGGCGACGAAGGTGATCGCGAAGGGCCGGGAGGTCTCCGGCTCCAACGACATCCGCTGCACGGTCTCCATCGGCGGCTTCGTCCCCAAGCCCCACACCCCCTTCCAGTGGGCCCCGCAGCTCTCGGCGGAGGAGACCGACGCCCGCCTCGAAAAGCTCCGGGACAAGATCCGCGGCGACAAGAAGTACGGCCGCTCGATCGGCTTCCGCTACCACGACGGCAAGCCCGGCATCGTCGAGGGCCTCCTCTCCCGCGGCGACCGCCGGATCGGCCCCGTCATCCGCGCCGTCTACGAGGACGGCGGCCGCTTCGACGGCTGGCGCGAGCACTTCTCCTACGACCGCTGGATGAGCTGCGCCGACAAGGTGCTGCCCGCCTTCGGCGTGGACGTCGACTGGTACACGACGCGCGAGAAGACGTACGAGGAGGTCCTGCCCTGGGACCACCTGGACTCCGGTCTCGACAAGGACTGGCTCTGGGAGGACTGGCAGGACGCCCTCGACGAGACGGAGGTCGAGGACTGCCGGTGGACGCCGTGCTTCGACTGCGGGGTGTGCCCGCAGATGGACACGCACATCCAGATCGGCCCGACGGGCAAGAAGCTGCTGCCGCTGACGGTCAGGAACGCCGGCCCGGCGCCCGCTTCGAGTGGCCACACGCACTGACGTGAACCTCGTCGTCTCCGTCGTCACGCCGGTGCACGGCGGCGCTGTCCGTTTCCTCCCCGACGCCTACGCCTCGCTGCTCCGCCAGGATCTTCCCGGCGGATGGTCCTGGGAGTGGTGCGTACAGGAGGACGGCGGCGATGTCCGCGCGCAGGTGTATCTGCCGGCCGACGATCCGCGGATCCGGATCTCGGCGTCCCGTGCCGGTGGGCCCCACGTGGCGCGGACCATGGCGTTCGCGCGCTCGACCGGTGCCTATGTGAAGACGCTGGACGCCGACGACCAGCTCACCCCCGGCACTCTCGCCCGGGATCTCGCCGTGCTGGAGGCGGACGCCTCGGTCGGCTGGACCACGTCACGGGTCGTCGATCTCCTCGAGGACGGCAGCACCGTCTCGTTCGAATCGAGCGACCCGCGACCGGGCCGGCTCCCCAGGGGCAGCGAGTTCGGCTTCTGGGCCGAGCACCACCGGCCGCAGGTCCACCCCGCCACCCTGTGTGTCAGGCGCTCCCTGCTGGCGCTGCTGGGCGGCTGGATGGCCCTGCCCGCCTCGGGCGACACCGGGCTGCTGCTCGGTCTGGACGCCCTGGCGGACGGATGGTTCATCGGCGAGACCGGCCTTGCCTACCGCAAGCACGGCGGCCAGATCACCGCCCATCCCGACCATCGCAGCGGCGCGGAATGGGAGGCCCGCATGTCCCTGATCCGTGAGCATGCGGAGGCGATCCGGGCGTGGGCCGGCACCGGGGTTCAGCTGGCGCCGGAGCCCGGGCCGTAGAGCGCGGCGATGTCCTTGGACGTCGCCCACCGGCTGTAGGTGGGGGACTGGGGCCAGCCCTCGGGTGAGTCCTGCCATTGCTCCTGACGGCCGTACGGGAGGAGATCGATCAGCGCGAAGCTGTGGCTCAGCTGCTCGGTGCCGCGGCCGTCGGTGTGCCAGGTGCGGTAGACGGTGTCGCCGTCGCGCAGGAAGACGTTGACCGCGAACCCGCCGCCGGGCGGTGCGCCGACGTCGGACCCGAAGGAGCTGTTGGCGGTCGAGTACCAGGTCATGCGGTTGCCGACGCGCCGCTTGTAGGCCAGTGCCTCCTCGATGGGACCCTGGGTGACGACGACGAACCGCGCGTCGTAGTTGTCCAGGAACTCCAGGCGGGTGTACTGCGACGTGAACCCGGTGCAGCCCGGGCACTGCCATTCCTGGCCGGCGGACCACATGTGGTTGTAGACGATCAGCTGCCTCCTGCCGTCGAAGACGTCCGCCAGCCGGACGGGGCCGTCCTCGCCGTCGAGGGTGTAGTCGGGCATCTCGACCATCGGCAGCCGGCGGCGCTCGGCGGCGATGGCGTCGAGTTCCCGTGTCGCGGCCTTCTCCCGGGCCCGCAGTGTTGCGAGCCTGCTCTCCCAGGTCGCGGCGTCGACGACGGGTGGCAGCGCGTGGTTGGTCATGGTCCCCTCACAGAGCTCGCGCGTGACTTTCGCTTGTACGGGGGTGGACCGTGCGGGGCTGCGGAACTCATCGGTGTTCCGACGGGGGATCCGGACGGGCGGCCACGGCGTCTGTGGGGGTATGGATCTGCAGAAGCCGCCCACCGGACACCCCGAACAGCAGCCCGCGCGGCAGTCGCCCGAAGGGTGCCTCGTCGTGGCGATCCGTCTTCCCGTGCGGATCGTCGTGCTCGTGCTGGTCGTGCCGGTGCGGATGGTGTGGGACGCGCTCGTCGTCACCGGGCGGTTCCTGAACGACACCGTGCTCCGGCCGGTGGGGCGGGCGCTGCTGTGGGTGGCGCGGGCGGTGTTCGTGTGGCCCGTCGTGGGGCTGTGGCGGTATGTCCTCGTGCCGCTCGGCAGGGCGCTGGGATGGCTCGGGAACGTGTTCCTCGTGGTGCCGCTGAAGTGGTTCCACGGCTATGTGCTGACCCCGCTCGGGCAGGCCCTGGTGTGGGTGTACGCGCGCGTGCTGACGCCTGTCGGGCACGGCGTGATGTGGGTGCTCAGGGGGGTCGGGGCGGTGCTCGCCCTGCTCGGGACCAGTGTGTTCGCCGGTCTCGCGTGGCTGGTGCGGTATCTCGTCGTCGTCCCCGCGGTGTGGGTGTACGCGCGCGTGCTCGCGCCGGTCGGCCGGGCGGTCGCGTGGCTCGTGGGCGTGGTCGCCACCGGGGTCGGGATCGGCCTGTACTGGGTGGGCCGGGTGCTGTTCGTGCTGCCGGCGCTCGCCCTGTGGCGGTGGGTGCTGGTGCCCGTCGGGCGGACCCTGGCGGTCGTCGGGCGCGAGGTGGGGCAGGCGATCGGGCATGCCTGGCGGGTGGCCGGGCGGATCTCGCTCGCCGTGGGGCGGGCTCTCGCAACCCTCTTCCGGTGGATCTTCGTGGAGCCCGTGCGCTGGGCCTACCGGACCGTGCTCGCTCCGGTCGGACATGTCGTACGGGATGCCGTGCTGCGGCCCGTCGCGGAGGCGGCGCGCAGTGTGGGGCGGGCCACCAGGCTGGCGCTCGCCTCCGCCCGGGAGGCCGCACGGCAGGCGCGTGCCGACTTCCGGCGGCTGCTCTTGGGGGAGCCCGAGCGGACGCGGGCTGTGGACCGGCGGGAACCTACGGCCCGCGAGACACGTACTCTTGGTAGCAGGACGACCGCTCTCACGAAGGACTGAACGACACTGGGCAAGCGACAGCCCGAAGGCCCGCCGCCCGCACCCGCGGTGCAGCGCATCCGACTGCGTTACACCAAGCGCGGCCGCCTCCGGTTCACCAGCCACCGTGACTTCCAGCGCGCCTTCGAGCGTGCGCTGCGCCGCGCCGAGGTGCCCATGGCGTACTCGGCGGGGTTCACGCCGCATCCGAAGGTGTCGTACGCCAATGCCGCACCCACCGGCACGGGCAGTGAGGCGGAGTATCTGGAGATCGCCCTCACCGAGGCGCGGGACCCGGAGAAGCTGAGGCTGCTGCTCGACGAGTCGCTGCCCGCCGGGCTCGACGTCGTCGACGCGGTCGAGGCACGGACCTCCGGCCTCGCCGACCGGCTGACGGCTTCCGTGTGGGAGCTGCGGCTGGACGGCGTGGACCCGGCCGAGGCGGAACGGGCCGTAGCGGCCTTCAACTCCGCCGAGGCCGTCGAGGTCCAGCGGATGACCAAGAACGGCGTCCGGACCTTCGACGCGCGCCCCGCGGTCGTACAACTTGAAACGCATAGTGATCCGGCTGATAGGCCGACCGACCAGCCCTGTGCGATACTGCGGCTGGTTGTTCGGCACGTGACGCCTGCCGTACGACCCGACGACGTCCTGTCCGGTCTCCGCGCCGTGGCCGACCTGGCGCCGCCGGTCCCCGCAGCGGTGACCAGGCTGGCGCAGGGGCTGTTCGATGAAGAGACCGGCACGGTGACCGACCCGCTCGCGCCCGACCGCGAGGCAGCGACGGCCCCCATGGCCGATTCCGCTGCCGCCGCGAAGGCGTCGGCGTAAGGAAGGTCCCGCGAAGGACGGACGTCGAAGCGCCGCCCTCGTACTCGGGAGCCACCTGGGTCGGGCAGCGCACCGACACAGAAGACTTTCGCCAGGCCGTACGCAATAGGTGTACGGAACCGGCGAGACAGGACACAGAGAGCTCCCGTGCGGCGCCCGCGCCCCGGACGGCGGCACCGCGCATCGCGCGAGCCGCGGACGTCACCGGCGATCAACGCCGGACCAGGCGCGGCGCCCGGGAGCCTGACGGGAGAAAAGCCCGCATGCTCGAACCGACCGAACCCACCGAGGGTTCCGAACTGAACACCCCCAGCGACACCTTGCCGCCGCGTCGTCGGCGCCGTGCCGCCTCGCGTCCGGCGGGTCCTCCCGCCGGTGCCGCCTCCGAAACCCCGGAGGAGATCGTCGCGCCGGCCATACCGGCCGACACCGACAGCGAGAAGAAGCCCGACGAGACCGAAGAGGTCGCCGAGGCCGAGGAGACCGAAGAGGCCGCCGAGGCGCCTTCGGTCGTCGAGGAGCCTGCGCCCGTCGCGCGGACGCGTCGTCGTGCGACCCGCCGGGTGTCCGCTCCTGCCGGGGCGCCCGCTGCGGCCGAGGCCGCCGAGACCGTGGTGCCCGCTGCCGCTCCGGCCGCGGAGCCGGCCGCTGCCGAGGTTCCTGCCGAAGCGCCCGCCGAGTCCGACGAGGACGCCGCTCCGCGCCGGACCCGTCGTCGCGCCACGCGCCGTGTGTCGGCGCCCGGCGAGGCACCCGTGAGCGTCGAGGCGACCGCTGCCGAGGAGGCCGAGGCGCCCGCCGAGGCCGAGGCACCTGCCGTCGAGGCCGTCGAGCCGGCCGAGGACGCTGCCCCGCGCCGTACGCGCCGTCGTGCCACGCGCCGCGGGTCCACGCCGGTCGAGGAGACCTCCGGCGCCGAAGAGGCGCCCGCTGCCGAAGAGCCCGCTGCCGTTCCGGCCGCCGCCGAGCAGGCCGAGGAGGACGGCGCGCCGCGGCGTACCCGCCGCCGTACCGCCCGCAAGGCCGCCACCGGCTTCGCCGAGCCCGCGCAGAGTGCCGCCGCCGAGAGCGTCGAGGACGAGGGTCCGCGGCGGCCGGCCCGTCCCGCCGTCGCCGTGTTCCAGGCGCCCGTGTTCACCGAGCCGCAGTTCCAGACGCCGCAGCGGGCCGCCGCCGAGGCGGCCGCCGAGGCCGAGACCGCCGAGCCGGAGGAGCTTCCCGAGGAGCAGGCCGGGGCGCGGCGCCGTCGCCGTCGCCGGGGTGCCGCGTTCGGTGAGGAGGCCGAGCCGCAGGCCGTCGAGACCGCCGTGGAGGACGAGGCGGAGGAGGCCGAGGAGTCCGCCGAGGACGGCGCCGAGGGCGACGAGTCCGAGGACACCGGTTCGCGCCGTCGCCGTCGCCGTGGCGGCCGTCGCCGCCGGCGTGGCGAGTCCGCCGACTCCGCGGGTGACGACGAGTCGGAGGACTCCGACGAGCTGGCCGCCGTACAGGCCGCGCAGGACGCCGAGGACACCGCCGAGCAGGTCGAGGACGACGAGGAGGACGAGGCCGGCGAGAGCGGCGGCTCCAGCTCCAGCAACCGCCGTCGCCGGCGCCGTCGTCGTCGTGCCGGTGACACCTCCGTGGACACCGAGCCCGGCGAGGGCGACCCCGAGCGCACCGTCGTCAAGGTCCGCGAGCCCCGCCCGAAGGCGGAGCCGTCCGACGAGGTGCAGTCCATCAAGGGCTCCACGCGTCTGGAGGCCAAGAAGCAGCGCCGTCGCGAAGGCCGTGAGCAGGGCCGCCGTCGCGTGCCGATCATCACCGAGGCCGAGTTCCTGGCCCGCCGCGAGGCCGTCGAGCGCGTGATGGTCGTGCGCCAGTACGGCGAGCGCACGCAGATCGGTGTGCTCGAGGACGGCGTGCTCGTCGAGCACTACGTCAACAAGGAGCAGGCCACCTCGTACGTCGGCAACGTCTACCTGGGCAAGGTCCAGAACGTGCTGCCCTCGATGGAGGCCGCCTTCATCGACATCGGCAAGGGCCGCAACGCCGTCCTGTACGCCGGCGAGGTCAACTTCGAGGCGCTCGGCATGGCCAACGGGCCGCGCCGCATCGAGTCCGCCCTGAAGTCCGGCCAGTCGGTGCTCGTGCAGGTCACCAAGGACCCGATCGGGCACAAGGGTGCCCGTCTGACCAGCCAGGTCTCCCTGCCGGGCCGCTACCTCGTGTACGTCCCCGAGGGCTCGATGACCGGCATCAGCCGCAAGCTGCCCGACACCGAGCGGGCCCGGCTGAAGACCATCCTCAAGAAGATCGTCCCCGAGGACGCGGGCGTCATCGTCCGCACCGCCGCCGAGGGCGCTTCGGAGGACGAGCTGCGCAGGGACGTCGAGCGGCTCCAGGCGCAGTGGGAGGACATCCAGAAGAAGTCCAAGAACGGCAACGCCCCCACGCTGCTGTACGGCGAGCCGGACATGACCGTCCGGGTCGTCCGCGACATCTTCAACGAGGACTTCACCAAGGTCGTCGTCAGCGGCGACGACGCGTGGGAGACCATCCACGGCTACGTCTCGCACGTCGCCCCGGACCTCGCCGACCGGCTGTCGAAGTGGACCAGTGAGGTCGACGTCTTCGCCACGTACCGGATCGACGAGCAGCTCGCCAAGGCCCTGGACCGCAAGGTCTGGCTGCCCAGCGGCGGTTCGCTGGTGATCGACCGGACCGAGGCGATGGTCGTCGTCGACGTCAACACCGGCAAGTTCACCGGTCAGGGCGGCAATCTCGAGGAGACGGTCACCAGGAACAACCTGGAGGCGGCCGAGGAGATCGTGCGCCAGCTGCGGCTGCGCGACCTCGGCGGCATCATCGTCATCGACTTCATCGACATGGTGCTGGAGTCCAACCGGGACCTGGTGCTGCGGCGCCTGCTGGAGTGCCTGGGCCGGGACCGTACGAAGCACCAGGTCGCCGAGGTCACCTCGCTCGGCCTGGTCCAGATGACCCGCAAGCGCGTGGGTCAGGGCCTGCTGGAGTCCTTCTCCGAGACCTGCGTCCACTGCAACGGCCGCGGTGTCATCGTGCACATGGAGCAGCCGACCTCCGCCGGTGGCGGCGGCAAGCGCAAGAAGCGCGGGCGCGGCGGCGACGGGCACGAGCACGTGCACGAGGCCGCGGTGGCCGCCGAGGCCCCGGAGGCCGAGGAGACCGAGGCCGAGGTCGCCGCCGAGGTCGCCGAGCCGGTCGCGCTCTCCGCGCCCGCCTTCGCGCCGGACGAGGAGCTGTACAGCAGCGTCGCCGAGGCGGAGGCCGCGGTCGGCCGTGGCCGTTCGCGGCGCCGCGCGAGCCGTCGGGCGTCCGCTCCGGCGGGTGCGCCCCGGCGTGAGGCACCGCGGTACGAAGAGGCCGAGGTGCCGACCGCCCAGGACGTGACGGTCGAGGCAGAGGTGGAGCGTCCGGTGCAGCCGGAGCCCGCCGCCGAGGCGCTGGCCGAGCCCGCCGCCGTGGAGGACGCCGTGGTTCCGGCCGAGGCCCCGGCCGCGGACGAGGCAGCGCCCAAGGGGCGTACGCGCCGTCGTGCGACCCGCAAGGTGTCCGCGCCGGCCGGCTCGCCCGCAGGGGCCGAGGCCACCGTGGTGACCGTCGCCGAGACCGCGCAGGTCGCGGAGGCCGCACCGGCGGAGGCCGTCGCGGAGCCCGAGGCTCCGGCCGAGAGCGCCGCTCCGGCCCGCCCGCGGCGCCGTGCGGTGCGCAAGGAGGCCGCGCCGACCGCGTCCGAGGAGACGGCCGTCGTGGTCGTCCCGTCGGCTGCGGAGGAGCCGGCTGCCGCGGAGGAGAGCGCCGAGGAGGCGGCTCCGGCCAAGAAGACGGCCGCCCGCAAGACGGCGAAGAAGGCCACCGCGAAGAAGGCCGCCACCAAGAAGACCGCGGCCGCCAAGAAGACGGCGGCCAAGAAGGTCACGGCCAAGAAGGCGGCGAAGACCGCCAAGACGGCCGCGGCCAAGTCGACGGCGAAGAAGACCTCGGTCTCGGCCGCCGCCGACGAGAGCTGAGCAGAGTGCGCCGTGCGGCCGGTCCCTGTGACCGGCCGCACGCGTGCGAGGCCAGGCCCGGTTTGACCCCTCCGGCCACGGCCCCGTAACCTTGACCGTCGGCGTGTCCTTGGATATGGGCGCGCCACATCCCCGTAAACCTCATTCCTCCAGGGCACTGGGTGCTCCGGAGAGGCTGCCCGTGCCGGGTGGCTGGACTGCGGGGGTGCCGTTCCCGAGCGAGAGAGTGAGATCCGCGTGTACGCCATCGTGCGCAGCGGTGGTCGCCAGCACAAGGTTGCTGTCGGCGACATCGTTGAGGTTGACAAGATTTCCACTGCCAAGGTTGGCGACACGGTCGAGCTCTCGACCCTGCTCGTTGTCGACGGCGACGCTGTGACCAGCGACCCGTGGGTGCTGGCCGGCATCAAGGTCCAGGCCGAGGTCGTGGACCACCACAAGGGCCAGAAGATCGACATTCTGCGCTACAAGAACAAGACCGGCTACCGCCGTCGTCAGGGCCACCGCCAGCAGTACACGGCGATCAAGGTCACTGAGATCCCCACGGCTGCGAAGTAAGGGACTGAGGAGAGATGGCACACAAGAAGGGCGCATCGTCCACCCGGAACGGTCGCGACTCGAACGCCCAGCGGCTCGGCGTGAAGCGCTTCGGCGGTCAGGTCGTCAACGCGGGTGAGATCATCGTCCGCCAGCGCGGCACCCACTTCCACCCCGGCGCGGGCGTCGGCCGTGGCGGCGACGACACGCTGTTCGCGCTGCAGCCCGGTGCGGTGGAGTTCGGTACCCACCGCGGCCGCAAGGTCGTGAACATCGTTCCGGTCGCCTGAATCAGGCCCTGATCGGAAGCTTTGCGCGAGGCGGACCTCACTTCCCTGGTGGGAAGGCGGGTCCGCCTTTCGCGTGTTGACATAGGTAACACCCGTACGTAACTGGAGGCACCCCACCATGACCACCTTCGTGGACCGCGTCGAACTGCATGTCGCCGCGGGTAACGGAGGTCACGGCTGTGCCTCCGTCCACCGTGAGAAGTTCAAGCCGCTCGGCGGACCCGACGGCGGCAACGGCGGGCGCGGCGGTGACGTCATCCTCACCGTCGACCAGTCCGTGACGACTCTTCTCGACTACCACCACTCGCCGCACCGCAAGGCCACCAACGGCAAGCCCGGCGAGGGCGGCAACCGCTCTGGCAAGGACGGCCAGGACCTCGTGCTGCCCGTGCCGGACGGCACCGTCGTCCTCGACAAGGCCGGCAATGTGCTCGCCGACCTGGTCGGACACGGCACCTCGTACGTCGCCGCGCAGGGCGGCCGCGGCGGGCTCGGCAACGCGGCGCTCGCCTCGGCGCGCCGCAAGGCGCCCGGGTTCGCGCTGCTCGGTGTCCCCGGCGATGTCCAGGAGATCGTCCTTGAGCTGAAGACGGTCGCGGACGTGGCGCTGGTGGGCTACCCGAGCGCCGGCAAGTCCTCGCTGATCTCGGTGCTGTCGGCCGCCAAGCCGAAGATCGCCGACTACCCGTTCACCACCCTCGTCCCCAACCTGGGTGTCGTGACGGCCGGTTCGACCGTGTACACCATCGCGGACGTGCCGGGGCTGATCCCCGGTGCCAGCCAGGGCAAGGGGCTGGGGCTGGAGTTCCTGCGGCACGTGGAGCGGTGCAGTGTGCTGGTGCATGTGCTGGACACGGCGACCCTCGAGTCCGAGCGGGACCCGGTCTCCGACCTCGATGTCATCGAGGAGGAGCTGAAGCAGTACGGCGGGCTCGACCGGCGGCCGCGGATCGTCGTACTGAACAAGATCGACGTACCGGACGGCAAGGATCTCGCCGAGATGGTGCGGCCGGATCTGGAGGCGCGCGGATACCGGGTCTTCGAGGTGTCGGCGGTGGCTCATCTCGGGCTGAAGGAGCTGTCGTTCGCGCTGGCCGACCTGGTGGCGAAGGCGCGCGCCGCGAAGCCGAAGGAGGAGGCGACGCGGATCGTCATCCGGCCCAAGGCCGTCGACGACGCGGGCTTCACGGTGACGCGCGAGGACGACGGGCTGTTCCGGGTGCGGGGCGAGAAGCCCGAGCGCTGGGTGCGGCAGACCGACTTCAACAACGACGAGGCCGTCGGGTATCTCGCGGACCGCCTCAACCGCCTCGGTGTGGAAGAGGAGTTGATGAAGGCGGGGGCCCGGTCGGGCGACGGTGTCGCCATCGGACCCGAGGAGAACGCCGTCGTCTTCGACTGGGAGCCGTCGGTGATGGCCGGGGCGGAGATGCTGGGCCGTCGTGGTGAGGACCACCGGTTCGAGGCGCCGAGGCCCGCGGCGCAGCGGCGTCGTGATCGGCAGGCCGAGCGTGATGAAGCCTTTCAGGAGTACGGGGGCTTCGAACCGTTCAGTGAGTAGGCGGGCGGCGGCTTCGGTTCCGTCAACTGGGGGCTGCCGCCCCCAGGCCCCCGCTGTCGGCCCTTGAGGGGCCTCGTCCTCGAACGCCGGACGGGCTGGATGGGGCAACCCTCTCGGCCGGTGGGGAGTCGTACTGGGCAGCGCGGATGAGGATCTTGAACCTCTCCGTGGGTAACTGTCCTTCAGATTCCCGGAGTCGACGTGTCCGAGTCCGTTGTTGTACCCAGAACGCGGCGTGCCGTCGCGGTCGCGATCGCTCTGCTTGCCGCGACCGGTGTGGTCTCGCCGCTCGCCCATGCACAGCCCGCCGCGGTGAAGAGTGTCCGGCAGGACTTCAACGGTGACGGGTACGAGGACCTCGCCACCGGGGCGCCGGGCGCCACGGTCGGCGGCAGGAAGGCCGCCGGTTATGTCGCTGTCGTGTACGGGTCGGCTCATGGGCTGAACCTCGCGAGCAAGCGGGTCTTCACCCAGGCGACGCCGGGTGTTCCGGGTACCCCCGAGGCGGGTGACCTCTTCGGTGCGCATCTGACCGCCGGTGACCTGGACGGCGACGGCTACACCGATCTCGTGGTCCCGGCGGCGGGCGAGCAGTGGACGCAGGGCGGGGTGGCCCGGCACGGCAGTGTGACCGTGCTGTGGGGCGGGAAGAGCGGGCTTTCCGGCGGGACGATTCTGCCGGGTGCCCGCACCGACGGTACCGCGCGCGTCGTCGCCGGTGACTTCGACGGGGACGGGCACGCCGACCTGGTGGGGCCCTCGTCGCTGGAGTCGGGGCCGTTCAGCCGGACCGGAGTGCCCGCCCGCAGCCAGGACATCTCCTTCACCGACGCCGATGTGCAGGTGCTGGACGTGGCGAGCGGGGACGTCGACGGCGACGGCATCAGCGACCTGGTCGTGCTGACCGGGCCGTTCGACTTCGACGACCCGGGCGACCTGAACGTCGGGCACACCCTCCTCTATCGGCACGGCACCCGGAGCGGTCTCGCCTCGCCGGTGCATCTGAAGGACGGCGAGGGCCGGGAGATCGAGGGCGGTGAGAGCATCGCGCTCGGTGACGTCAACGGCGACGGGCGGGACGATCTCGTCTTCGGGCGGCCCCGGGTCGCGTACTCCGGCGAGGGCACGCCCGACCCCAGCGAGTACGGCGAGCGGATCGGCGTGGTGCTCGGTACGGCACAGGGGCCGCAGGCCGCCGACCCGCGCACGATCGACCAGGACACGCCCGGAGTGCCGGGGGCGACGGAGTCCGGTGACGGCTTCGGTACGGATGTCGCGGTCGGTGACGTGAACGGCGACGGTTACGCCGACATCGCGGTCGGTATTCCCGGTGAGGACTTCTCCGGGGTGACTGATGCGGGGACCGTCGCCGTCGTTCCCGGCAGTGCGTCCGGGCCCACCGGCGCCGGTACGAAGGTGTTCAGCCAGAACACCGCGGGCGTCCCCGGCACGGCCGAGCGCGCGGACCACTTCGGCGAGGCGGTCACCCTCCTCGACGGCGACCATGACGGCCGTGCGGACCTGGTCGTCGGCGCGCCCGGTGAGAACTCGAATGCCGGTTCGGTATGGGGGTTCCGTTCCACCGCCTCCGGGGTCACCACCACCGGCTCCCTCTCCTTCGGCGCGACGGCCCTCGGTACGAACCCCGAACTCGCCCGCCTCGGCAGCGAGTTCACCCGCTGAGTCCATGCCCCTGGTCGAGGCTGACGTCGAACTCGGCTTGAACTTCGCTCACTGAACAGCCCCTTGCCCGGTGTCAATTGACGGCATGTAGGGCCCGTTGCGGCAAAATCACGTTGTCGTGTTGTTCCCGTGTCGCAACGGGCCTTCTGTTGTCTGCTCATTTGTCATGCACGCGAAGGCTTCAGTTCAGCGGGTGGACCGCCCGGTTGCGTGAGCTTTCACGTGTCCAGGCTTGCGAGACAGGGGAGTTCGCGATGACCGGAGCAATCTCGCCCGACCGACGCCGCTTTCTGACCGCCGGTGCCGCCGTCCTCGGCGCCGCCGCGTCCGCCCAGCTCTGGCTGCCGGGCACGGCCCGCGCGGCCGAAGCCACCCTGCCCGACGGCGTGTTCAGCCTCGGCATCGCCTCCGGCGACCCGCTGCACGACGGCATCGTGCTGTGGACCCGGCTCGCCCCCGACCCCCTGAACGGCGGAGGCATGCCCGACGCCGTGGTCCCGGTCGAGTGGGAGCTCGCCGAGGACGACCGGTTCAGAAAGCCCGTGCGCCGGGGTGTCGCCCAGGCCCGGCCCGAGTACGGGCACAGCGTTCACGTGGACGTACGGGGCCTGCGCCCGGACCGCTCGTACTGGTACCGGTTCCGTACGGGCGGTCAGATCTCGCCCACCGGCCGCACCCGCACAGCCCCGCACCCGCACAGCAGGGGCGGTTCGCTGCGGGTCGCGCTCGCCTCCTGCCAGAACTGGCAGCACGGCTATTTCACGCCGTACGCCGACATGCTCGACCAGGACCCCGACGTCGTCCTCTTCGTCGGCGACTACATCTACGAGTCCGCGCCCTCGGCCACGGCCGTGCGCAGGCACGAGGGCACGGGGGAGCCGTACACCCTGGAGCAGTACCGCAACCGGTACGCGCAGTACAAGACCGACCCCGATCTCGCCGCGGTGCACGCGAGCATGCCCTGGGTGGTCACCTTCGACGACCACGAGGTCGACAACGACTGGGCCGGCGAGATCCCGCAGGACCCCGACAAGCAGCCGCACGACGCGTTCGTGGCGCGGCTGACGGCGGCCTTCCAGGCGTACTACGAGCACATGCCGGTGCGTGCCTCGGCGATCCCGAACGGCCCGCACATCCAGATGTACCGGCGGCTGGAGTTCGGCCGCCTCGTCCGTCTGAACGTCCTGGACACCCGGCAGTTCCGCAGCGACCAGGTGACCAGCCAGGCGGCCGCCGAGAACCCGTCGCTCACCATGCTCGGCGCCGAGCAGAAGAAGTGGCTCCTGGACGGGCTGGAGTACTCCCCGGCCCGCTGGAACCTGATCGCCTCGCAGATAATGATGGCCGAGACCGATCTGCAGATCGGCGAGGGCAAGCTCTGGTACTACGACGCCTGGGACGGCTACCAGGTCGAGCGCAATGCCCTGCTGGAGGAGTTCGCCGACATCCGCAACCCGGTGGTGCTCAGCGGCGACCGCCACCTCACGATGATCAGCGACCTCAAGGCCGACTACGACGACCCGGACTCCGAGGTCGTCGGCGCCGAGTTCGTCGGTACGTCCATCTCCAGCAACGGGGACCAGGACCAGGCCGCCTTCCACGCCGAGTGGGACCCGCGGATGCCCGACAACCCGCACTGGAAGCTGATCGACGCCCACCGCGGCTACCACCTCCTGGACATCGACCGTGACGGCATCGACGCGCAGGTGAGGGTCGTGGACACGGTGCGCCGGCCGACCGCCGCGCCGAGCACGCTGGCGCGGCTGCGGGTGGAATCGGGCGAACCCGGCGTGCGGCTGGTCTGACCCTCAGCGCAAACCGTTGCCGCGGAATCCCCATAGGGAATTCCGCGGCAATGGACTCCCTGAGGAGCCGCATTCCAGAGGCTCGTTCATAACGGCGCGGGCATGCATATGAAGAACGCGTGCAGCCCGACGCCGCAGGACGTGAAGGTGCCGGCCCCGCAGTGGTCCGTCGAGGCCGCCACCTGGACCGCCGCCGAGATGATTGACCGCGTCGCCCAAACGGGTGTACGACCCCTCGGCGATCCGGCACTGCCCTGCGCCGTCCTGTGCAGTTACTCACAGCAATTCCGGCGCGGCCGACGCAGGTGGTCCCACCGTCACCAGCAGTGCAAGGTGAATGACAGATGGCGCGCACATATGCAGCGAACAGCGCTCACCTTGCACAGCGGTAACCGCAAGTGGGACCATTTCCGCGTTCCCTGTCGCCCCAAGGTAGGTCCTCTGTGTCCCAGCACATAGCCAAGCCCCGTACCACCGCAGTGATCCTGGCCGGTGGCACCGGCCAGCGTGTGGGTCTTTCGATCCCGAAGCAGCTGCTGAAGATCGCCGGCAAGGCAGTCATCGAGCACACCCTGACCACCTTCGAGAAGGCCGACTCGATCGACGACGTCATCGTGCTGATGGCGCCGGGATACGTGCCCGACGTCGAGAAGATCGTCGCCAAGGCCGGGTTCAAGAAGGTCAGGAAGATCATCGAGGGCGGCTCGACCCGGAACGAGACCACCGAGCGCGCCATCGAGGCCCTCGGCGAGGGACTGGCCGAGGGCGAGGACCTCAACGTCCTGTTCCACGACGCCGTCCGCCCGCTGCTCGCGCAGCGCGTGATCGACGACTGCGTGGCCGCCCTCGAGCGCTACCAGGCCGTCGACGTCGCCATTCCGTCCGCGGACACCATCATCGTCACGCGCACGCACGGCGAGGACGGCGAGTTCATCACCGAGATCCCGGACCGCTCCCGGCTGCGCCGCGGCCAGACCCCGCAGGCCTTCAAGCTGTCCACCATCCGCAGGGCGTACGAGGTCGCGGCCGGCGACCCCAACTTCCAGGCCACGGACGACTGCTCCGTCGTACTGAAGTACCTGCCGGACGTGCCGATCCACGTCGTCGCGGGCGACGAGTACAACATGAAGGTCACCCAGCCGGTCGACGTCTTCATCGCCGACAAGCTGTTCCAGCTCGCCTCCACGGCCGCGCCCGAACAGGTGAGCGAGCAGGCCTACCGTGAGCTGCTCACCGGCAAGACCGTCGTGATCTTCGGCGGTTCGTACGGCATCGGCAAGGACATCGCCGAACTCGCCGAGTCCTACGGCTCCAAGGTGTACGCGCTCGGCCGCTCCACCACCGGCACCCATGTGGAGAACCCGGAGGAGGTCGACGACGCGCTGTCCAAGGCGTACGCGGAGACCGGCCGCATCGACTACGTCGTCAACACCGCGGGCGTGCTGCGCATCGGCAAGCTGGCGGAGACCGACAATGCGACCATCGAGGAAGCGCTGAAGGTCAACTACCTGGCCCCGGTGCAGATCGCTCGTTCCGCGTACAAGTACCTCGCCGAGACCAAGGGCCAGCTGCTGCTGTACACCTCCAGCAGCTACACCCGCGGCCGTGCCGAGTACAGCCTCTACTCCTCGACCAAGGCCGCCATGGTGAACCTCACCCAGGCCCTGTCCGACGAGTGGGCCGGCGACGGCATCCGCGTCAACTGCATCAACCCGGAGCGCACCGCGACGCCCATGCGTACCAAGGCCTTCGGCCAGGAGCCCGCGGGTTCCCTGCTCTCCTCCGAGGCCGTGGCCCGCACCTCGCTGGACGTACTGCTGTCCGAGCTGACCGGCCATGTCATCGACGTCCGCCAGCAGGACCCGACGGCGGGCGCGGCGAAGGCCTCCGGCTTCGAGCAGGCGCTGGCCTCGGTGCTCGACCGACAGGACGGCATGTAATAATCGACGGGAATTAGTCTTCCGTTATTCAGGCCTCTGCTTTCCGGTGTCAATGCAGTGTATTGACCGGGTGTTCGCAGGGGCCTGAATCCGTACACCCGACGAATTCCCATAGAATTGCCACAAATCCTGCGCACTTCACCACAAAACCGGCACTCCCCCTCCCAGAGCAGGTTCTCCGTGATATCCACCGCTATTCGTGTCGCCCGGGTGGGCAGCGCGGCCGAGCTGGCCGCGGCGGTCCTCATGATGCTGGGCTTCCCGGCGATCATGGTGGCCGCGCTCGTCCCGAGCGTCTACGCCTTCGCGGCAGCGGCCGCCGTGACGTACCTGGCCGACCACTACCTGCACCGGAAGGGCAGTTACCTGGTCAACCGGCTGAGCAAGGTCAGAGCCGGTCTCTCGATCCGCTTCCTGATCCGAGAGCTCCTGCTGATCCTGCTGCTGGCCCGGCTGGACCTCGCGAACAACCTGATCTACTACGGCGCGATCGGCTGCTTCATCGCGTTCTACGGCCTCCAGGCCCCGCATGGCGCCGTGGTCACGCTGATCCGCAACCGACGCCGGCTGCCGGTCGCCACCCGCAACGTCGACCTCAAGTCGCGGATCGACATCCCGGACGCGCCGCGGATGGGGCTGCTCGACCGGTCGGCCGAGAAGATGCTCCACCTCGACCTCGCGGCCGTCGTCGGCATCCTGATCTCCGCCGTGGCGGGTTCGTCCGTGGCCGGCTTCGTCGGCATCGGCATCACCCTGGGCCTGGGCTGCCTGTACGTCCTCGCGCTCGTGCCGTACGTCCGTGGCCGCAAGATCCCGCCGAACGCCGACAAGGTCCTCGCGGCCGTCGACGACTGGCTGCACGAGTACAAGCCGCAGACGGTGCTGTACTTCTCCGGCTCCAAGGACTCCGCCTACCAGGTCAACATGTGGCTGGAGACCATGGAGCAGCTGGACTCCCGGCTGCTGATCATCCTGCGCGAGCGGGTCATCCTGCAGAACCTGGCGCCCACCACGGTCCCCGTCATCTGCGTGCCCGGAGGGGTGCACCTGATGAACATGGACCTGTCCACGGTGCGCGTCGCGCTGTACGCCGCGAACGTCGGCAAGAACATCCACCTGCTGCGCGTGCCCACCATGAAGCACGTCTTCATCGGCCACGGCGACAGCGACAAGCTGGCCAGCGTCAACCCGTTCAGCAAGGCGTACGACGAGGTGTGGACCGCCGGCCGCGCGGGCCGCGACCGCTACGCCATCGCCGACGTCGGCGTCCGCGACGAGGACATCGTGGAGGTCGGCCGCCCGCAGCTGGCGCCGATCCGGGGCTGGGAAGGCGTACCGGAGGGCCGCGTCCCGACCGTGCTCTACGCGCCCACCTGGGAGGGCTGGGACGGCGACCCGGGCAACACCTCGATCATGCTTGCCGGCGAGAGCATCGTGAAGAAGCTGGTCAAGGCCGACCCGCCGGTGCGTGTGCTGTACAAGCCGCACCCCTTCACGGGCACGGTGCTCCCCAAGGCCGCCGCCGCCCACCGGCGCATCGTCGCCCTGGTCGAGGCCGCCGCCGCCGAGCGCGCCGCCGACTCCCGCTTCACCTCCGACCCGGCCGAGCAGGAGAAGGCGAAGGCCGACCTCGTCCGCATCGAGGCCCGGATCGCCGAACTGGTCGGCACCGGAGGTGAGCGGGCCGACGAGGCCGAGGCCACCCGCGACGGTGTGGTCGACGTCGCCAGGTACGAGGAGGTCGCCCGGCTGCGCGACGAGTGGAACGAGGCCTACTGGCGCTCCTTCCCGGTGTGGGAGCACCGTGTCATCGAGGGCGCCGAGCCGCGCCTGTACGACTGCTTCAACGTCTCCGACGCGATGGTCTCCGACATCTCCAGCGTGGTCTCCGACTTCATCGCCAGCGGCAAGCCGTACGCGGTCACGGACTCCGCGGGGCTGGGTGTCGAGGAGTTCAAGCGGCAGAACACCGCCGTGCGCGCCGCGGTGATCCTCTCCAACAGCGCCAAGGAACTGGGCGCACTGCTGGACGCGGTCCGCGACCCGGCCGCCGACGCACTGGCGGAGGACCGCAAGGAGCTGAAGGAGTACCTGCTCGGCCCGGACGACCCGACGTCCATCCAGCAGTTCAACACCGCGGTGGCGAACCTGGCGCTCAAGGCCGACAGCCGCAACCGCGGCCAGGAGTCACGGGCCGCCGCGGCCGGTACCCCCGGCGCGGACGAACTGTCCGACGCCCTGTCGGCGCAGCCGCCCACCGCGTGAGAAGGCCGCCGCTCACGGTGTGAAACCAGTGAGAAGGGCCCGGTTTCCGAGGAGTGATCCTCGAAAACCGGGCCCTTCTTCGTATGTTCATGTGTCCGTACCTGTCCGTTCGCCATGTGAACTGAGTCACGAAGAACCGACCACAGGGCAACCGCTTGCCCTGACCGACCGTCTTTTCATGTAGCGAATGAGGCGATACAGGGTAAATGTCCCGTTAATGAGGGGGAAACAGTGACCGTGACGCAGCCTGATGTGAGCGTCGTCATCGGGGCGTACGAAGCGATGCCGTATCTGGTCGAGTGCCTGGCGTCCGTCGAGGCGCAGACCATCGCCCCGGAGCGCATCGAGGTCATCGCGGTCGACGACGGCTCCACCGACGGCTCGGGCGAGTACCTGGAGGAGTTCGCGGCCCGCGCGGCGATGCCGGTGACGGTGATCCGGCAGGACAACTCCGGCGGCCCCAGCGGTCCGCGCAACGTGGGCCTGGGCAAGGCCGCCGGTCGCTATGTCTTCTTCCTCGATGCCGACGACCGGCTCGGTCCCGAGGCCCTGGAGCGCATGGTCGCCATGGCCGACCGCAACGGCACGGACGTGGTCCTCGGCCGCGTCGAGGGCATCAACCGCAAGCCGCCGGGGTCGATGTGGGGCAAGACCCTCGACCGCACCGACGTCTACTCCTCCAACATCAAGTTCACGCTGAGCGCGCAGAAGCTGTTCCGCCGTGAGCTCCTGGAGCGGCACGGCATGCGCTTCGACGAGTCCCTGTGGACCGGCGAGGACGCCCTGTTCACGATGGAGGCGTATCTGCGGGCGAACGGCGTCTCTGTGCTCGCCGACTACACCTGCTACTACCTGGTGGGCCGCGACGACGGCAAGCACGTCACGAAGAGCGGCGCCTACACCCTGCGCTTCGACTCCGCCCGCGCCCTCATGAACCTGATCGCCCGGCTCGTCCCCGCCGGGGACAGGCGCGACCTGCTCCTGGTCCGCCCCTTCCTGATCACGCTGCTGCCGCAGTTCGGCCCGAAGTACCTCACGGACAGCGAGAAGGTACGGCGGCACAAGTTCGAGCTGGCGAAGCCGTTGATGGAGGAGTTCTGGAGCGAGGGCGTCGCACGCCGCCTCAAGGTCGAGGAGCGGCTGCGGCTGCACCTGGTCGCCGAGCAGCGGCCCGAACTCCTGCTGCCCGTCGTGCAGTTCGTGAAGGCGAAGAAGCAGGCGGCGCCCATCCTGGAGAAGAAGGGGCGGGAGGTCTACCTCGCCTATCCGCACTTCCGTGACGCGACGGCCGCCATACCCGACTCCGTCTACCTCGCCGCACCCCGCGAGGCCCGGGCCGTCGAGGGCTACCGCGAACACTCCGCCGCCTCCGTACTGAAGCGGGCGGTGCGCAAGGCGCGCCGGGTGATGAAGGCCCGGGTGGGCGGGGGCGGAACCGCGGCGGCGGCCTGACGACCGGGCCGGGCCCTGAAGGGGCGGACTTCAGGGCGATCTTCTGTCCGGGGACCGGACCGGCGCGCGGGGTGCGGTCCCCTTCGCGTAGATTGCCGGACGGGGGGAGCCCGAGCGTGCGAGGGGACGGAAGAACAAGGTGGCAGGGGCAAGGCAGGGCGTGAGCGAGGCCCGCAGGATCGTCGTCAAGGTGGGTTCCTCGTCGCTGACCACCGCGTCCGGCGGCCTGGACGCCGACCGGGTCGACGCGCTCGTCGACGTCCTGGCCAAGAGCCGCAGTGGCGGGGAGAGGGAGATCGTCCTGGTCTCCTCCGGCGCCATCGCCGCGGGGCTCGCACCGCTGGGGCTGCGCCGCCGCCCCAGGGACCTCGCGCGCCAGCAGGCCGCCGCCAGCGTCGGCCAGGGCCTGCTGGTCGCCCGCTACACCGCCTCCTTCGCCCGCTACGGCGTCCGGGTCGGCCAGGTCCTGCTCACCTCCGACGACATGAGCCGGCGCGCCCACCACCGCAACGCCTCCCGCACCCTGGACAAGCTGCTCGCGATGGGCGCGTTCCCGATCGTCAACGAGAACGACACCGTCGCCACGGACGAGATCCGCTTCGGCGACAACGACCGGCTCGCCGCCCTCGTCGCCCACCTCGTCCATGCCGACCTGCTGGTGCTGCTGTCCGACGTCGACGGCGTGTACGACGGTGATCCGAGCAAGCCGGGCACCTCGCGGATAGCCGAGGTACGCGGGCCCGAGGATCTCGCGCACGTCGAGATCGGCAGCGCGGGCAAGGCCGGCGTCGGCACCGGCGGCATGGTCACCAAGGTCGAGGCGGCCCGGATCGCGGCGGCCGCCGGCATCCCCGTGGTCCTGACCAGCGCGATCCACGCCGCCGAGGCCCTGCACGGCGGTGACACCGGCACGTACTTCCACCCCGCCGGCAAGCGCTCCGCCGACCGGCTGCTGTGGCTGCAGCACGCCTCCACCCCGCAGGGCTCCCTCACGCTCGACGACGGGGCGGTACGGGCGGTCGTCGAGCGGCGCAAGTCCCTGCTGCCGGCCGGGATCGCCGCCGTGGAGGGCGAGTTCGTCGCCGGGGACCCGGTGGAACTGCGGGATGCCGAAGGCCGCGCGGTGGCCCGCGGCCTGGTGAACTTCGACGCCAAGGAACTCCCCCAACTCCTCGGCCGCTCCACCCGAGAACTGGCCCGCGAACTGGGCCCGGCCTACGAACGCGAGGTCATCCACCGGGACGACCTGGTACTCCTGCACCCCTGACGCCTGCCGAGCGGCAGACCATCACCTCGGAGCAGCCTCCCCCGGCTACCGCGCCTGCGGGGCAGCCCCTGAGGCTCGGGTTGCCATGTCTCCGGCGCTGAGACCGGGCTGCCGCGTCTGTGGGGCGCGTGGCCCTCGGGGCGGGGTTGCTGGGTCTGTGGGACCACGGCCCATGGGTCGACTTTTCCGCGTCTCGGGAGCCCCCTGGGGGCCAGGCTTCCGTGTCTCTGGGCCGCGTCTCGGGATCCCCCTGGGGCCAGGCTGCCGAGTCTGCGGGGCGCGTGCCCGCTGGAGCTGTTCGCTGGGTTTCTCGGGTGTGGCACCCGTGGCGGGGCTGCTGGGGGCGGCTGCTGTGTCTTTGGGGCCGGCTCCCGGGCCAGACTGCGGTGCTTTGTGGCAGGCCCTCGGCCACGGCTGCCGCGTCTGTGGGGCGCGTGGCCCTGGGGCCTGGCTGCAGCGTCTGGGAGGCCTCGAGCCCCACCCTTGCAGCTTCGGGGCCTCGGCCCGGCTGTGTGGGTCCTGTGGAGGGTGCCGTGCCCGGCCGTTCATCGCCCGCGGCCGAGCTGGGCCCCCCGGCCGCAACCCCCCAGGTCCCAGCCGAAAACGGGGGGAACGCCCCGCAAATCGACCCGTCGTGAGGTGGACGTTCCGCAAAACCGCCCCACGAGCCCTTGCGGCCTGCTCAACTTTGTCTCAGGGATACATTCCGCACGTCCGCCAGTCGATCACTGCGTGAAGGAGGCCGTCGTGAGACGAGTGCGCCCTGGGGCGGCGGCGTCCCGTGACGGCGCCCCCTCCCGCGCGGCCGGCGAGGAGCGCGCCCTGACCAGCGTCGCGGCCGGCGACCGGTGCGAGGAGCCGGCCGACCTGCCGCGCCTGTGGCACGTCACCCTGAGCGTCTCCGGCGAGGAGGCCCCCCTGAAGGAGGTGCGGCGCGGCCTCGAACAGCTCGCCCACGACCACCCCTTTCTGCTGACCAGCCGGTACGCGAGCGACCACGCGGAGATCCGCTACTGGGAGGAGGCCCGCGACCTGCACGACGCGGCCGCCGTCGCCCTGCGCCTGTGGGGCGAGCACCGCCAGACCGCCAAACTGCCGCCCTGGGAGATCGTCGGCCTGGAGGTCATCGACCGCGAGACCTACCACCAGCGGATAGCGGCGGGCTACGGCCCGGCGCCCGCAACCCCGGTCGGCGTACACCCCTTTTGATCCGACCACGGACCGTAACCATTGATTGAGGAACCCTTACGGCGAGCAACCACATCCGGGAGAGCGGCGCCGGTTTGGGTGCAAAAGGTGTGCGTCTCGGGGTTTGGAATGCTTGCTGGACGGGCCCGCCCGGCGCACTACCCTTCCCTCATGACCACGCTTTCGCCGTACGACTCCATGTCCCCGGTCAACCGGGCCGCCTACCGCGCCAAGGCCGCCGCCGCCGACCTCGCCCCGCTGCCGCGCGCGGTCAAGGACGACGCGCTGGCCGCCATCGCGGACGCCCTGGAGGTCCGTACGAGCGAGATCGTCGAGGCCAACGCCAAGGACATCGCCAAGGCCCGCGAGGCCGGCACCAGCGAGGCCATCATCGACCGGCTGACCCTCACCCCGGAGCGGGTGCGCGCCATCGCCTCCGACGTGCGTGACGTGGTCGCCCTGCCCGACCCGGTCGGCGAGGTCGTCCGTGGCTCGACCCTCCCGAACGGCATCGACCTGCGCCAGGTCCGCGTCCCGCTCGGCGTCGTCGGCATCATCTACGAGGCCCGCCCGAACGTCACGGTCGACGCCGCCGCCCTCTGCCTGAAGTCCGGCAACGCGGTCCTGCTGCGCGGCTCGGCCTCCGCCTACGAGTCGAACACCGCCCTCGTCCGGGTCATCCGGGACGCCGTCGGCGGCGCCGGACTGCCCGCCGACGCCGTACAGCTCGTACCCGGCGAGGGCCGCGAGAGCGTGCGCGAGCTGATGCGCGCCCGTGGCCTGGTCGACGTCCTGATCCCGCGCGGCGGCGCCTCCCTGATCCAGACGGTCGTGACGGAGTCGATCGTCCCCGTCATCGAGACCGGCACCGGCAACTGCCACGTCTACGTCGACGCGGACGCCGACATCGACATGGCCATCGACATCCTGATCAACTCCAAGGCCCAGCGGGTCAGCGTCTGCAACGCCGCCGAGACCCTCCTGGTCCACCAGGACATCGCCCCGGAGTTCCTGCCGCGCGCCCTGGACGCCCTCGCCGAGGCCGGCGTGACCGTGCACGCCGACCCGCGGGTGCTGGCGTACGCGAAGGACTCCAAGGCCACCGTCGTCGAGGCCACCCCGGAGGACTGGGACACCGAGTACCTCTCCTACGACATCGCCGCCGCCGTCGTCGACTCCCTGGACAAGGCCGTCGAGCACATCCGGCTGTGGACCTCCGGTCACACCGAGGCGATCGTGACGACCTCGCAGCAGGCCGCCCGCCGCTTCACCCAGCTCGTCGACTCCACCACCGTCGCCGTGAACGCCTCCACCCGCTTCACCGACGGCGGCCAGTTCGGCTTCGGCGCGGAGATCGGCATCTCCACGCAGAAGCTGCACGCGCGCGGCCCGATGGGGCTGCCGGAGCTGACCAGCACCAAGTACATCGTCACCGGCGACGGACACATCCGGCGCTGAGACCGCGCCCTCCGGGCGGCCGTGCCGCATGAGAGGTGTCTCACAAGGCGGATGAATTTCCATACCGTCTGCCCAAAATGACCCCCCAGGTCTACTCTGGATCCCGTGCCGGAGGACGTGGGGGGCACGCCGTTCCCTGACGGCTGGGAGCCCGACGACGACCACGACCGCGGGGTGTCGGACGAAGAGTTCGCCTCCGTGGTCTTCGACGAGGCCTTCGTACGGGCGGCCGTGGTGCACGAGCCGACCGCCGTCGAACGCCTCCTTGCCGCCGCCCAGGCGAGAGCGGAGGCCTCCGAGGCGGAGGCGCGCCGGGCCCACGGCAGGGGCGAGCGGTACGAGGAGGGATACAAACCCTCCGGTTTCGGCCATGATCCCGAGCTGGACGACCTGGACGACACCGACGTCCTGGAAGGCCGCTACGGCGCCCCTGGGTCGTACGGAAAACAGGTCCGCTGGCACCGCCCGGTCGCCTGGATGCTCGCCCTGGTCATGGGCATAGGCATGGTCGCGCTGGCCTTCACCGCGGTCTACCGTGGCGCCTCCTCGGGCAGCCGGGACCAGGGACCGCCGCCGCCCGCCTCGACCGGCCTGGAACAGGGCAGCGCGGCACCGCCCTCCGCCTCCGCCGACAACTCTCAGCCAGCCCTCTCGGTCATCCCGCCGACCCCCTGAGCGGCGCCCCGAGCGCCCCCTTCGCGCGCACTTTCGAACCTGGTGAGAACCTGTCAGAACTTGTCGTGTACCAGGGCGTTTACCGGGCCTTCCGGAGACCTACCCTGAATATATGGGAGGGCCTGGAGACCCACCTGAGGGGACACCCGAGGGCGCCCCCGGCGGTGGAGGAGAGGACGAATACCGATCCGTCGTCTTCGACGAGTCGTTCGTCCGTGCTGCCCGCCTCCAGGAGTTCTCCGCGCAGGAGCGCATGGCCGACCACGCACCTGCCGTGCGCCGCCGCCCGCCACTGCGCAGAGGCCTGTCCCGGCAGGCGCTGATCCTGGTCCTGCTGATAGCGGTGGCCTTCGGCACCGCCATCTACATGGGTGTACGGCACCCCTACCAGAGCGCCACCGCCCCGCAGCCCGTCGAGCCCCTGCGGATGACCGTCATACCCCTCTCCCCGCAGGGCAGGGTGCCGGGCGCGACCGATCCCGAGTACCTGTACGCGCACAGCCCCGCCGCCCAGTTCCGCGTCGGCGCCAAGGGCATACCGCTGCCCGCCGCGCGGCGCACCGCGCACTTCTCGGACAGCCAGGTGGTGGCCGCCCTGACCACCGCCCAGGACTACATAGTCCGCTCCTCGCTCTACCCCGAGGTGCTCAGCAGCCAGGACGTCCGCGCCGCGCGGGTCCTGCTCGACGGCGGCCAACTCGACCAGTTCGACCAGAGTTTCGAGCACCCGACCGCCGACGGCCGCCACCAGCCCACCGGATGGCTGGTTCGCTTCGACCAGACCCGCGCCCAGCTCGCCGACAGCAGGATCCGCGTCCAGGGCACGCTGCAGGTCACCGAGACCGACTCGGCCACCCTCGAGGTCACCGCGGACCACACCTTCGTCTACGCGCTGAAGCCGACCGGCGCCGACGCCAGGGCGCAGGCCTCCCTGTTCACCGTCCGGCGCGAGCTGCACTTCCGCTTCGACCGCGACGACCTGCGCCTGCACCAGGCCCAGCTGGTCGTCTCCTACGTCCAGGCAGGACCGCTGTCCTGCGCCGAGGACTCCACGAACCACTTCCACCCGCTGCTGGCCGGGCAGACGGCCAAGGCGGGCGGCCCCGCGGGCACCGACCCCTACGCCACGGGCGGCGCCACCGCCCTTTGCGGATCCCTGGCGACGAGCGCGCAGCCCAAGGTGTGACCGACCGGCGGGGCGCCGCCGTCCCCGCCGGCCTCGAACCGCCGGATCAGTGCTCGTCGCGCCGCGGGGTGTCCGTGGGCGGCTCGTCCTGCGGCGGGCGCTCCTGGGAGGGAGCCGAGCTGGTGAAGCCGTCGAACCCGCGCCGCACCCGCCCGCCGATGCCCCCGGCCCCGCCGGCGATGTCGCTGACCAGCTTCATCAGCGGGTCCTTGGAGCTCTTCACATTGCTGGCGTAGCTCGCCGCGGACTCCCGGAACGAGTCCGAGACCGAGGTGTCCTTGTCCTCGCTGCGCCGCGGGTAGTGGCCGTCCATGATCCGCTGGTAGTCCCGCGACTCGGACCACTTCTTCAGCTCGGCTGCCCGGATCGTGGTGAACGGGTGCGAGCGCGGCAGCAGGTTCAGGATCTTCAGCACGGAGTCGCGCAGGTCGCCGCCCTCCTCGTACTCCTCGGCCTGCTTGAGGAACGCGTCCACGTTCATCTCGTGCAGATGGTTGCCGCCCGCGATCTTCATCAGACCGCGCATCGAGGCCTGCAGATCCTGCCCGGCGAGCAGTCCCGCCCGGTCCGCGGACAGCTCCGACTTGCGGAACCACTCGCGCAGCGCCGTCACGATCGCCATGATCGCGATGGTGCCCAGCGGGATCCAGGCGACCCGGACCGCCAGCTGGGTCAGGAACAGCAGGATCGTGCGGTACACCGCGTGCCCGGACAGGGCGTGGCCCACCTCGTGGCCGATGACCGCCCGCATCTCCTCCTCGTCGAGCAGCTCGACGAGCCCGGTGGTGACCACGATGATCGGCTGATCCAGGCCGATGCACATCGCGTTCGGCTGCGGGTCCTGGTTGACGTACATCGGCGGGACCTTCTCCAGGTCCAGGATGTAACAGGCGTCCCGCAGCATGTCGTTGAGGTGCGCGAACTGCTGGTCCGAGACGCGCACCGAGTCGGACAGGAACAGCAGCCTGAGGCTGCGCTCGGGCAGCAGCCCGCTGAGTGCCTTGAACACCGTGTCGAAGCCGCTCAGCTTGCGCAGCGCCACCAGTGCGGAGCGGTCCGCCGGGTGCTCGTACGCACGGGAGGAGATCCCCGGGAAGCGCCTGCGCTGCCTGCTCGGTACGTTCTCGTGTCCGTTGTGCTCGTGGTGGCCGTCGTCGGACATGTTCTCCCCCATGTGCGTGTAGTGGCCCTTTGCGGACCCTTGTGCGGCCCTTTGCGCCCCCGAAGCAAGCCCCAGCCTAGGCGGAGTTACCGTGGACGGGCACTACACCGAAGGAGTCCGTCAGCCATGGAGCACACCCCCGCAGCCGCCTGGCTCGCCGAGGCCGCGAGCGCCGCCCCACACCAAGGGCCGGGGAATCTGCTCCGGGTCGTACTGATCGTGATGATGGTGGGTTGTGCGCTGACCGGGTGGTTCCTGTTGCGGGGCTACAAGCAGAAGGACGACTGACGACCGCACCGGGTTCCCGACAGCGGAGTCGGGGTGATCGCCGGGCAGGCCCCCGCTTACGATGGGCCGACATCTTTATCCCGCCCACACCGGATAGGTCCTGCCGAGATGAGCTTCCACAGCGCCGCAGCCCAGTTGGTCACCCTTGCCGCCGAGGGCGAGGAGCACGGCGGCAACCACGAGAGCCTCAGCCCCTACGTCACCGGTGGCAGCGCGCTGTTCATCCTGCTGCTCCTGCTGTGGATCACCACCCGTTTCAACCGCGACCGCTGAGGCACCCGGTGCCCATAGCGGGGCACTCCGGGCATCCTCGGGCCGGTACCCGCAGGCCGGGCCGGTAGGGTCTGCACGCATGGGAGAGCAGGACATGCCTACCGGTCCGGCGAAGGACGCGACGATCGGCACGGAACCCCGCCCGACGAGCGGCCCCGGCAACGGGCCGACGAACCCGGGCAAGCGCCGCCTGGGCGTCATGGGCGGAACGTTCGATCCGATCCACCACGGGCACCTCGTGGCGGCCAGTGAGGTCGCCGCGCAGTTCCACCTGGACGAGGTGGTGTTCGTCCCCACCGGACAGCCGTGGCAGAAGACCCACCGCCATGTCTCCCCGGCCGAGGACCGCTATCTGATGACGGTCATCGCGACCGCCGAGAACCCGCAGTTCTCGGTCAGCCGTATCGACATCGACCGCGGCGGCCCCACCTACACGGTCGACACCCTGCGCGACCTGCGCGCGCTCAACCCCGACACGGACCTGTTCTTCATCACCGGCGCCGACGCCCTCGCCCAGCTGCTGACCTGGCGGGACACCGCGGAGCTGTTCTCCCTCGCGCACTTCATCGGGTGCACCCGCCCCGGCCACCACCTGACCGACCACGGTCTCCCGGAGGGCGGTGTCTCTCTCGTGGAGGTTCCCGCGCTGGCCATCTCCTCCACCGACTGCCGTGCGAGAGTCGCCAAGGGAGACCCCATCTGGTACATGGTGCCGGACGGAGTCGTGCGCTACATCGACAAGCGCGAGCTGTACCGCGGCGAGTGAGCCGAGAGGGGCACCGGTGAACGACCGATACGACGCGGGCTACGGCGGCGACCACGAGGACCAGTACGAACTCGTCGGCTACGACGAGTACGGCCGGCCCGTCTACCGGCAGACCGCGCCGGGGCAGACGGCTGCCCAGCAGCCGTACGACCCCTACGGGCAGCAGCAGGGCTACGGGTACGACCCGTACGCCACCGGCGGCCGGCCGCCGGTCCCGCAGCAGTACGACCCCTACGGCACCGGCCAGCAGCCGCCCGTGCCCTCCTACGACCCCTACGGCACCGCTTCGTACCCGAGCGGCGCGCCCGGGACGCCGTACGACCCCTACGGGCAGGCCGCGGCGAGCGGTCAGCAGCCCCGTGTCGTCACCGAGCAGACCGCCTACATCCCGCAGCAGGCCGGCCCGGCGGAGCCCGCCCCGAGCGAGAAGGCCGCGCCCCAGCCCGAACGGGACTACCGCACCGAGCAGTTCGCCTTCGTCGAGGACCCGGACGCCGAGTCCGAGGACGTCATCGACTGGCTGAACTTCACCGAGAACCGCACCGAGCGCCGCGAGGAGGCCAAGCGGCGCGCCCGCAGCCGCATGATCGCCCTCGTCGTCGTCCTGGCCCTGGTCGCGGTCGGTGGCGTCGGCTACCTCTGGTACGCCGGGAAGCTGCCGGGCCTGGCCTCGCCCGACTCCAAGAAGGGCGGCACCACGACGGCCGCGGGCGCCCAGAACCGCGACGTGATCGTCGTCCACCTGCACAACACCAAGAAGGGCGGCACCTCCACGGCGCTGCTCGTCGACAACACCACCACCAAGCAGGGCACCACCGTCCTGCTGCCCAACTCCCTCGCCCTGACCGACGACGACGGCAACACCACCACCCTCGCCAAGTCGGTCGAGGACGACGGCTCCTCCGGCACCCGCGACGCCCTGAACACGGTCCTGGGCACCGACATCGAGGGCACCTGGCGGCTGGACACCCCCTACCTGCAGAACCTCGTCGACCTCGTCGGCAGCATCGACCTCGACACCAACGCCGACGTACCCGACCCGGACGCCACGAAGAAGGGCAGCGCGCCCCTCGTCCACCGGGGCAAGGACCAGACCCTCAGCGGCAAGATGGCCGTCGCCTACGCCACCTACCGCGCCTCCGGCGAGGCCCAGAACGCCCAGCTGGAGCGGTTCGGCCAGGTCATGCAGGCCACGCTGCGCAAGCTGTCCTCCGACCCGTCGCAGGCGACCACCACCGTGCAGACGCTGGCGCAGATCCTGGACCCCTCCCTGACCGACAAGGACCTCGGCACCTTCCTGGCCAAGCTCGCCGACCTCGCCAAGGGCGGCGACTACAAGACCGCCCTGCTGCCCGTCCAGAACGACGGCACGCTGAGCGAGCAGGCCAGTGCCAGTGTGGTCAAGGACGTCCTCGGCGGCACCGCGAAGAGCCCCGACCAGGGCTCCGGGATCCGGGTGTCCGTGCAGAACGCCAGCGGTGTGAAGGACAACACAGAGAAGGCCCGTGTGGTCCTCCTCAACGGCGGCTTCACCTTCCTGGAGGGCGGCACCGCCCCCGCCTCCTCGGCCACGTCCAAGGTCGTCTACACCGACGCCGCCGACAAGGAGAACGCCGCCGAGGTCGCCAAGACCCTGGGCCTGCCCGCCACCGCGGTCACCAAGGGCCAGGCCACCGGCAACGCGAACGTCTCGGTGATCCTCGGCCGGGACTACAAGCCGTCGTCGTCCTAGCCGGCCCGGGCCGCCCCACGTGATCCCTTAATCACGTGGGGTGCTGTCGGCGGTCCGTGAGACCCTTGGTGTCAAGTGACCGCCGACCGGAAAGCCACGTAGTGACCGCCACTGACCGCTCTCTCGAGCTCATCACCACCGCCGCCCAGGCGGCCGCCGACAAGCTCGCGCACGACATCATCGCCTACGACGTCAGCGACGTCCTGTCGATCACGGACGCCTTCCTGCTGGCCTCCGCACCCAACGACCGCCAGGTCAAGTCGATCGTCGACGAGATCGAGGAGCGGCTCAACAAGGAGCTCGGCGCCAAGCCGGTGCGCCGCGAGGGCGACCGCGAGGCCCGCTGGGTCCTGCTCGACTACGTCGACATCGTCGTCCACGTCCAGCACAGCGAGGAGCGCGTCTTCTACGCCCTGGAGCGGCTGTGGAAGGACTGCCCCGAGCTGGAACTGCCCGCCGACGCGAAGGCCACCCGCGGCAAGGCCGAGGAGCACGCCAAGCTGCAGGCTGCCGAGGAGGCGGCCGACCTGGGCGGTGAGTGGTGATGAGCGCCACCGGTGAGGTGTCCGCGGGCCGGCCGGGCCGCGGACGCCGCGTCATCCTGTGGCGCCACGGCCAGACCTCCTGGAACGTGGAGCGCCGCTTCCAGGGCAGCACGGACGTCGCACTCACCGAGGCGGGCCTCGCCCAGGCCCGCCGCGCCGCCCGGCTGCTCGTATCCCTCAAGCCCGACGCGATCGTCGCCTCCGACCTCCAGCGCGCCGCGCACACCGCGGCCGAGCTCGCCGCGCTCACCGGCCTGGAGGTCACCCACGAGGAGGGCCTGCGCGAGACCTACGCGGGCGTCTGGCAGGGCCTGACGCACGAGGAGATCATCGAGCGCTACGGCGAGGAGTACGCCGCCTGGAAGCGCGGTGAGCCGGTCCGCCGTGGCGGCGGCGAACTGGAGACCGAGGTGGCCGAGCGCGCCGCCCCCGTGGTGCTGCGGCACGCCGAGAAGCTCCCCGACGAGGGCACCCTCGTCGTGGTCAGCCACGGCGGCACCATCCGCACCACCATCGGACGCCTCCTGGGCCTGGAGGCCCGCCACTGGGAGAGCCTGGGGGGCCTTTCCAACTGCTGCTGGTCCGTCCTGGGCGAGGGTGCCCGCGGCTGGCGCCTGCTGGAGCACAACGCCGGCACCCTCCCGGAGCCGGTGCTCGGGGACGACGACTGACCTCCCGGCGGCCCGCACACCCGGATTTCACTTTCCGGCAGGTCGCAGGCTAGAGTTCTACTCGTTCGCCCCGCCAAGCGGGACGCATGAGGGGCTATAGCTCAGTTGGTAGAGCGCCTGCATGGCATGCAGGAGGTCAGGAGTTCAATTCTCCTTAGCTCCACAGATCGTTTGACGAAGATCCCGTCCCCGCAGGGGGCGGGATTTTTCGTGTTCCGGCACCGGCTTGAGTCACTTCGGCCCCGCAGGCGTATACCTCTGCGAAGGCGCCGTGTCCGGACTGGTACTGAGGCGTCGCTGACCGTATTGGTCCGGCCGTGGCAGAATCAAACGGCCGGAAGGGAGCGCGGCCCGACGGGAGGGAGCAGTGATGCCTGCGAGCATCCTCGAGGAGGTCGGCCACCTCCTCGAAGCGGCGTCGACACGGGACACGGTCACCCGTCTGAGCTGCCCTTCCTGCGGTTCCCTCCATGTCGCCCAGGTTCTCGGCGACAACGGCGGAATCTCCTACGTGTGCACGGCCTGCGGCCACAGCTGGAGCTGAACGATGGGTGCACACAGGCGAAAGTGCGACTGGTGCGGCAGCGGTACGCCGATCGTCCGCGACATGGAGCCGGTCAACCCCGACTACCAGTACTGGTGCGAGGAATGCGCGCGGGCGCTGATCATAAAGGGCGACCCGATCGAGACGTACCGCGAGCTGGAGGGCGAGCCGATCTACGGCCGTCTGCTTGAGGAGCACTGCACGCTCAAGCGGTTCTACTCCTTCGTCACCGCTTGACGCCGTCGGCCCTGCCCGGGGCCGACGGAAACGATTTGGTGTTCCACCCGGTGGACCGTGTAATGTTGGCGTCGCCGCCGGGGGAAACCCCGGAGGACCAAGCAAGGGGCTATAGCTCAGTTGGTAGAGCGCCTGCATGGCATGCAGGAGGTCAGGAGTTCAATTCTCCTTAGCTCCACAACCAAGATCCCGCCGGATCGATTCGATCCGGCGGGATCTTCGTGTTTTCGGGGGCAGTTGTGCGAGAAGGGGGCCGCCCACCGGGCGGCCCCCTTCCTGACGTCGGCTCAGCGGCCCAGTGCGCGCCGTCCGCGGCCCTGCGAGAGGACCGGCAGGTTGCGGGAGGGCGCCCGGTCCCTGGGCGTCTCCTCCTCGATGCGCAGGGCCAGCGCCGGGCAACGGCGCACCGCGCGCAGGGCCTTGGCCTCGGCGTAGCGCGGCACCTGCGCCTGGGCGACGGTCGGGAAGCCGTCGGCGCCGAGTTCGAACACCTCCGGGAGGATGTCCGCGCACAGCCCGTGGCCCCGGCACAGCGTCCAGTCGACGTAGATCTTCTGACGGCTGGGGCCGTTCTCCACGGGCTCTCCGCCGCCCGGGATACCCGTGGGCAGCTGACCGCCCTCGAAGAGCGGCAGAACGCCCTCCACGGGCCGTCCGCAGCCGTTTCCGAGGACGTGCGCGGCCAGGTCGTCGGTGAACGCCTTGATGGTCGACTCAAGGAACATCGCGGAGCCGTCCGGGTGCGAGCACGCGCCGCGCCGCTTCACGTTCTTGGCGACCTGCTTGAGCGCCTCCAGGGCGGCCGGGCCGCCGCCGTTGAGGATGTCGGCCATGCCGCGCGCGGCGGCCGGCAGACCGAGGTAGCAGGGGCCGCACTGGCCCGCGCTCTCCTCGGCCAGCCACTGCGCCACGCGCAGCGACTCGCCCAGCGGGCAGGTCTCCTGACTGATCGGCAGGATCGCGCCGGCGCCCAGCGCACCGCCCACCGCGTCCAGGGAGTTGCGGGAGACGATCGCCTCGTTGACCGTCGCCGCGTCGATCCACTTGCCGTGGTAGCCGCCCGTCAGCACGCCCTGGGGCACCGGCGGGGCGCCGGCGAGCTGGAGGACGTAGCGCAGCGGGACGCCCGTGGGGACCTCGATCACCATGGGGCGGGCGACCGCGCCGGAGACCGTCAGCATGACGGTGCCCGGCTCGTCGTACAGACCGGTGTTGCCGTAGCGCTCGGGGCCGATGCGGGCGGCTATCGCCAGCTGGGCGAAGGTCTCGGCGTTCGACAGCAGGGTCGGTGCGCCGCCGACGCCGTTCTGGGAGGCGCTGACCTTGCGGCCGGGCGGGATGGCCGGGCCTCCGTCGATGGAGCGGATCAGCGAGGCGGCCGCCCCGGTCACCATGCGGATGGGATTGCGCTGCACGCGCGCGCGTAGAACCGACCGGCGGCCGTTGTTCAGACCGCGCTCGGCGAGCGCGGCCTCCATCGAGCGCTGGGTCGACTCACGGGTGACCCCCACCACGAGCGTGCGGGCACCCAGCGCCTCCGCGACCAGCAGAGCGCCGTCCAGGATGAGGTGCGGGGCACGGTTGATCAGCACCGTGTCCTTGCGGCAGGCCGGCTCGTCCTCGCTTCCGTTGACGACGACGACCGGCCGTACGCCGCGCTTGATGGCCGCTTCGGCGACCGAGCGCAGCTTCTTGTGGAAGGGGAAGCCCGCGCCGCCGCGGCCCTTCAGGTTGATGTTCTCGGCGAGCTTCGCGAGCTGCTCGCCGCCGAGCGGTTCGAGCGGCCCGTGCACCTTGAGGTGCATGGGCAGATCGAGTCTTTCGACAAGGTCGAAGCCTGACGTGAGCTGCGGAAGTCCGACCACGCGGACTTCTGGGACGTCGGGCAGGGCCTCGTTCACCTATAGCCTCCGGAAGGCGTGTTCCAAGGTTCGCCCGAACCCGGTGCGTCGAACGAGGCACCGGGCGTTGGTTCACTGGCGGGACCGCTGTTGTACGTGTCGTTCGGGTTGTACGTGCCGTAGAGGGTGTTTGTCTCACCGGTGTCGTACATGTCACTTCCGCCGTACCCGGCGGTGCCCGGATTGCCATAGGCCGGGATGTTGTATCCGGTGTCCTGCAACGGGTCGTACGCCGACGGGGGCGCCTCGCCGACCGGCGGCGGAGAGGGGACCGGCCAGCTGCCCGAGGTGCTGCCGTCCGTGCGCGGGATCGACTCCGTGGGCTGCATGTCCATGGGCAGGTCCATACGGGCGGTCTGGTCGGCCGCGTAGGACTGCCGGCCGCGCTGCTGGGGCGTGACGGCGCGGTAGGCGGCCGCGAAGCCGTTCGCGGGCTCCGGGGTCATCGTGCGGGCGGCGGGGGCGTCGTAGTAGGGCGCCGCGGGCGTGGTCATCGTGTCGGCGGGGGACGGCTTCGGCGCCCGCGCGTTCTCGTAGCCCGGCAGTGCGGAGGAGGTCTCGCCGACCCGTGCGCGGCTCGCTTCGAGCTCCTCGGCGCGGGACGAGCCCGGCTCGTTGCCCAGGAAAGCGGCCAGCCGGTCGGCCACCCGGCGCTTGAACGGCCGGGGAGCCGCCCGCAGGGCGAGCGCGGCGGCCACCGCGACCAGGCACAGCTCGTAGGAGATCATGAAGAACGGCTTTGCCGCGCGGCCCGCGAACAGGCCGTGGACCAGCGCCGAGCACCAGGCCGGGTAGGCCAGTGCGTGCATGGCGCGCCAGCGCGCCGCGACCGGCGCCGGGGAGGCGAACTGGTTGCGCAGGGCGCCGGTGATGCCCACGAAGATCATGAGCAGTCCGGCCAGTGAGCCCAGGCCGATGAGACCCGCGCTGCCCTTGACGCCGAGGCTGAAGGGGATCAGTGCGGCGATCAGCACCGTGTGGTCAAGCGCCAGCTTGACGGTGATGTGGACCAGCAGGAACGCGATCGAGCCGACGGCCGTCACCCGGTGGATGCCCTGGGCGATGATCCGCTGGCGCGTGTTCAGGATGAGCCGGTCCTGGGCCACCAGTCCCCAGATCACCGAGCAGGTCAGGCAGACGAGCGAGAGGACGCCCGCACCGAAGTTCAGGAACTGTTGCAGCCACCCGCCTCCCAGCAGGACGACGACGGGTATGAGCAGCAGGACGACAGCCGACGCCACCCCATAGGCCGACCGGCCCGGTTTGGGGAGCGAGGTGTTACTACGACGAGGGTTCATGGGGGCAACTCCGAAGCAGTTTCGGGAAGGCGGTCCCGCTGCCGAACTCTAAGTGGCTCCATACCGATCGGTACGAGGTTTGAGTTATTGCGTTGTTATCCAAGGACAACGCGCTCGTTGCGATGTCCCGGTAGTGGGTGTTACGCGAAGTAACTTTTGACCTTGGTTCAGCTTTTGTCGGGTGATGGCAGTCGTGCAAGGAGCCATACGGAAGCGCGTCGCATCGTGCTCAAGCGCTGCGGTACCCTAACCGCATGCGTGCCGTACGCCTTCTGCTTAGCGGGCCGCGCTGATCAGTCCCGACCACCGGGCGAATCGGATGGTCGGAATCGGCGCGGCGTCCCCTCCTGTGCGAGGGGATTTTTCGTTTCTCGAACGACACCGCTGCTGGCAGAGACGATCGATGGAGCTTAAGGATCATGAGCGAGACGAACCCCGCTGCCGCCGCCGAGGCGGCAGCGCCGCACCGCTACACGGCCGCCGTCGCGGCCGAGATCGAGGCACGCTGGCAGGACTTCTGGGACGCCGAGGGCACGTACGAGGCGCCGAACCCCAAGGGCGACCTGGCCGGTGACCCCGAGGTCGTCGCCCGGCCCAAGAAGTTCATCATGGACATGTTCCCGTACCCCTCGGGTGCGGGTCTGCACGTCGGCCACCCTCTGGGGTACATCGCCACCGACGTCTTCGCGCGCTTCCAGCGCATGACCGGCCACAACGTGCTGCACACCCTGGGCTTCGACGCCTTCGGCCTGCCCGCCGAGCAGTACGCCGTGCAGACCGGCACGCACCCGCGGGTCTCCACCGAGGCCAACATCGAGAACATGAAGGCCCAGCTGCGCCGGCTGGGTCTGGGCCACGACAGGCGCCGGTCGTTCGCCACGATCGACCCGGACTACTACAAGTGGACCCAGTGGATCTTCCTGCAGATCTTCAACTCCTGGTACGACGACGAGGCGAACAAGGCCCGCCCGATCTCCGAACTGATCGCCCAGTTCGAGACCGGTGAGCGCGCCGTACCGGGACACACGCGCGCGTGGCACGAGCTGAGCGCCACGGAGCGTGCCGACGTCCTGAGCGAGTTCCGCCTGGCGTACGCCTCCGACGCGCCGGTCAACTGGTGCCCCGGCCTGGGCACCGTGCTGGCCAACGAGGAGGTCACCGCCGACGGCCGCTCCGAGCGCGGCAACTTCCCCGTCTTCAAGGCCAAGCTGCGCCAGTGGAACATGCGCATCACCGCCTACGCCGACCGGCTGCTGGACGACCTGGAGGCGCTGGACTGGCCCGAGGCCATCAAGCTGCAGCAGCGCAACTGGATCGGCCGCTCCGAGGGCGCCCGCGTCGACTTCCCGATCGACGGCGAGCGCATCACGGTCTTCACCACCCGCCCGGACACCCTGTTCGGCGCGACCTACATGGTGCTGGCCCCCGAGCACCCGCTGGTCGAGAAGTTCACACCGGCCGCCTGGCCCGAGGGCACGCACGAGGTGTGGACCGGCGGTCACGCCACCCCCGCCGAGGCCGTCGCCGACTACCGCGCCCAGGCCGCCTCCAAGTCCGACGTCGAGCGGCAGGCCGAGGCCAAGGACAAGACCGGCGTCTTCATCGGCGCGTACGCGACCAACCCGGTCAACGGCGAGCAGGTCCCGGTCTTCATCGCCGACTACGTCCTGATGGGCTACGGCACCGGCGCGATCATGGCCGTACCGGCGCACGACAGCCGTGACTTCGAGTTCGCGCGCGCCTTCGAGCTGCCGATCCACTGCGTCGTCGAGCCGACCGACGGCCGCGGCACGGACACGTCCACCTGGGACGAGGCCTTCGTCTCCTACGACGCCAAGATCGTCAACTCCGTCGGCGAAGGCGTTTCCCTGGACGGTCTGGGCGTCGTCGAGGCCAAGGCGCGCATCACCGAGTGGCTGGCGCGCAAGGGCATCGGCGAGGGCACCGTCAACTTCCGGCTGCGTGACTGGCTGTTCAGCCGCCAGCGCTACTGGGGCGAGCCCTTCCCGATCGTCTACGACGAGGACGGCGTCGCCCACGCGCTGCCCGAGTCGATGCTGCCGCTGGAGCTGCCGGAGGTCGAGGACTACTCGCCGCGCACCTTCGACCCGGACGACGCGAACACCTCCCCGGAGACCCCGCTGTCCCGCAACGAGGACTGGGTCAACGTCACGCTGGACCTGGGCGACGGCCCCAAGCGGTACCGCCGCGAGACCAACACCATGCCCAACTGGGCCGGTTCCTGCTGGTACGAGCTGCGCTACCTGGACCCGCACAACAGCGAGCGGCTGGTCGACCCGGAGATCGAGCAGTACTGGATGGGCCCGCGCGAGGGCCAGCCGCACGGCGGTGTCGACCTGTACGTCGGCGGCGCCGAGCACGCCGTGCTGCACCTGCTGTACGCCCGCTTCTGGTCCAAGGTGCTGTACGACCTGGGGCACGTCTCCTCCGCGGAGCCGTTCCACAAGCTGTTCAACCAGGGCATGATCCAGGCCTACGTCTACCGGGACAGCCGTGGCATCGCGGTGCCGGCCGCCGAGGTGGAGGAGCGCGACGGCGCCTACTACTACCAGGGCGAGAAGGTCTCCCGGCTGCTGGGCAAGATGGGCAAGTCCCTGAAGAACGCGGTCACTCCGGACGAGATCGCCGCCGAGTACGGCGCCGACACCCTGCGCCTGTACGAGATGGCGATGGGCCCGCTGGATGTCTCGCGGCCGTGGGACACGCGCGCGGTGGTGGGCCAGTTCCGGCTGCTGCAGCGGCTGTGGCGCAACATCGTCGACGAGGCGACCGGCGAGGTCACCGTCGTCGACGTCGAGGACGCCGACATCGACGTGGAGACGCTGCGCGCCCTGCACAAGGCGATCGACGGCGTGCGCCAGGACCTGGAGGGCCTGCGCTTCAACACCGCCATCGCCAAGATCACCGAGCTGAACAACCACCTGACCAAGGCGGGCGGCCCGGTGCCGCGCTCCGTCGCCGAGGCCCTGGTGCTGCTGGTGGCCCCGCTGGCCCCGCACATCGCGGAGGAGCTGTGGCGCAAGCTGGGCCACACCGACTCGGTGGTCCACCAGGACCTGCCGGTCGCCGACCCGGCGTACGCGGTCGACGAGTCCGTGACCTGCGTGGTGCAGATCAAGGGCAAGGTCAAGGCGCGGCTGGAGGTCTCGCCGGCCATCTCCGAGGAGGAGCTGGAGAAGGTCGCGCTGGCCGACGAGAAGGTCGTCGCCGCGCTGGACGGCGCGGGGATCCGCAAGGTGATCGTGCGGGCGCCGAAGCTGGTCAACATCGTTCCGGCGTAGGCGCCGAGGACGGCCGGGGCGTGAGCGCCTCGGGGTAGTCCCCTACGGGCAGGTTCGGGGTTCTTCTGGAACTCCGGGCCTGCCCGCCTCGTTTACCGTGGAAGAGCGACGCGGGGTGTGTCGCGACCGGTCGGAGGAGGAGCGGTGGAAGCAGTGATCGCAGTGTTCGCCCTGCTCTTCGTGCTCTTCCTGGGACTCGGCGCCTACGCAACGGTGAAGGCCGTCGGCGCCGCCAAGCGCAGCGTGGACCGCACGATCACCCAGGCCCGCCGCACCGTCGAGGACCACACCCTGCGGGCCAAGTCCTTCGCCCAGCCCGGAGCGGCGGGCGAGCTGGCCCAGCTGCGGCTGAAGCTGCGCACGTCGATGCGTGCCACACAGGACGCGCTGTACGCGGGCGTGGCCGAGGACGAGTCCCTGAAGGAGTCCCTCGGCCTCTTCGAGCGCCTCAGCGCGCACGGACATGAACTGGACGGCGATCTCAAGCGCCTGGAGGCCGAGCCGGACCGCACGACACTCGCCGAGCGGCTGCCCGCCCTGCGCGAGCGCACCGAGCGCATCGTGCAGTCGGCGGACGCACTGCGCTGGGCGGCCCGCGACCGGGCCCGCCGTTTCGCCGACGACGACCTGGACTCGCTGAGCGCCCAGATAGACGTCGAGGCGGGAGCCCTGCGGCACTGGACGAAGGCGGAGCCGGCGGCGCCCCCGCCGCCGTGGCCCGAAGCCCCCGGCGACACCGAGGCATCCCGGCAGACCTGGCCCGACGGGTCCCGGTCCCGCACCGCCGAGGAGCCGGCGCGGCCCGCCATCACCCTGCCGGGACGGCGCCCCGCCTACCCCTGGCAGAAGAAACCCCGCCCCGAGAGCACTACTTGATCCGGTCAAGGGCAGACCAGGTGAGAGGGGCCGGGCTGCCGTCCCGGCGCTACGGCAGGTAACCTCCAGCTCATGTCCCGCCATGTCGCGATCGTCACCGATTCAACGGCCTACCTGCCGCCGCGGACGATGGAGCGCCACGGCATCACAGCGGTGCCCCTGACCGTGGTCCTCGGCGACCAGGCACTGGACGAGGGCACCGAGATCTCGACGCGCTCCCTGGCCCAGGCGCTTCAGAAGCGGCGCCCCGTCACCACCTCGCGCCCCAGCCCCCAGCTCTTCGCCGAGACCTACCGCAAGGTCGCCGAGTCCGGCGCCACCGGCATCGTCTCCCTCCACCTCTCCGCCGAACTGTCCGGCACGTACGACGCGGCGGTCCTCGCGGCACGCGAGGCGCCGGTGCCGGTGCGGGTGGTGGACACCGGGGCGGTCGCGATGGCGCTCGGGTTCTGCACGCTCGCCGCGGCCGAGGCGGCGGAGGCGGGCGGCACGGTGGACGAGGCCGTCACGGCCGCGGAGAAGCGGGCCTCGGGCACGTCCGCCTACTTCTACGTCGACACCCTCGACTATCTGCGCCGCGGCGGCCGGATCGGCGCCGCGCAGGCGCTGCTGGGCTCGGCGCTCGCCGTGAAGCCGCTGCTGCAGCTGGACGGCGGCCGTATCGAACTCCTGGAGAAGGTCCGCACGGCGTCCCGGGCGATCGCCCGTCTCGAGGAGATCGTGGCGGACCGCGCCGGCAGCGCCCAGGTCGACATCGCCGTCCACCATCTCGCCGCCCCCGAGCGGGCGTCGGCCCTCGCGGACCGGCTCAGGGCACGGGTGTCGGGGCTGGCCGATCTGCATGTGAGTGAGGTGGGCGCGGTGATCGGGGCGCACACCGGGCCCGGGCTGCTGGGGGTCGTGGTCTCACCGCGGTGATGGCGGCACCCCCCGCGCTTTCACCCGTGTGAGGGGCGAAGTTATCCACAACTGGTGGGTGATCCCCGGGAATTGAGCAAGATCATCGCGAGGGTGGCGGAGTGCCCCATCGTCGTCGCATGGCACTTCGATCACGTTCACGCACAGCGACAGCGACCAGTGGCCCGGGGCGCAGCCCCGCATCCGACGGCCGGCTCCGTCATCGCCGCCCCCTGGCCCGCAGCCGGGTCCGGCATAGGCACCGGCATGCACCGGCGGAGGACCTCCGACGGCGTGCGGAGGTGCTCTTCCCCGAACGGGCGGGGGAATGGCGCGAGTCGGGGGCAGGACCGCCGCTCGCGACCGTCGAGGAGGGCAACCGTCCCGTGGGCGGGGCGGCCGCCGAGAGCCCGGACGACCGCCGATCCGCAGAGGCCTGGCGCATGCGGGCGGGGCTTGCGCTGCGGGAGCGGATGCCGCTGTGGCTGCAGGCCAGGTGCGGCCTGGAGCGGCGGAGCGTGGTCGCGCTCTCGACGCTGCTCGTCATTGCCGCGGTGCTCGCCGCCCAGCACTTCTGGGCCGGGCGGCCCCAGTCCGTGCGGGCGCCCGAGGTGGTGCGGGCGGCGGCTCCCTTCGGCGAACGGAAGGGGAGCGGGCGGCCAGGGCCGGAGGCTTCGCCCGGGGCGCCCAGTGCCGCAGGCACGGCCGGGGCCGAGATCGTCGTGGACGTCAGCGGCAAGGTCCGCGAGCCCGGGATCCATCGCCTGCCCGCCGGTTCACGCGTGGCCGACGCCTTGCGCGCGGCCGGTGGGGTGCGTCCCGGCACGAGCACCGACGGGCTGAACCGGGCCCGTGTCCTCGTGGACGGGGAGCAGGTGATGGTCGGCGGCCCCGCCGCCCCGGCCCCCGCCGGCGTGCCGGCCGGTTCGGCGGCGGGCACCGCACCCGCCGCTCCGGTCCCGCTCAACACCGCCACCCTGGACCAGCTCGAGACCCTGCCCGGCGTCGGACCCGTACTGGCCCAGCACATCGTCGACTACCGCACCCAGCACGGCGGTTTCCGCTCGGTGGACCAGCTGCGCGAGGTCAACGGCATCGGTGACCGCCGATTCGCCGATCTCCGGAATCTCGTACGGCCATGAGGCGCGCTCCCGATCCCCGGGCCGGGCGCGCGGCCGTCCACGCCGCCTCCCCGGGACGTCTCGGAGCCGCTCACCCCCGCCAGGAAGGACCGACGGACCTGCGCCTCGTACCGCCCGCACTCGCGGTCTGGGCGACGGCTGCGGTGATGCTGGACGCGACGGCGGCGTGGACCACGGTCACGGCGGTGGTGTGCCTCCTCGCGGCCGGTGCGCTGGTGCTCATGCGGAGACGGGCAGCAGCGGGCGGCGGTGGAAGCCGCGGGGGGCAGGGGCAGGGCGGTCACGGCGCCGGGGGTGGAAACTCCGGTGGTGGCCGGCAGGGCGGCGGTGCTCCCTCCCGCGACCCGCGGGCGAGCGGCGCTCCGGCCGGTGGCAAGCAGGGCGGCGGTCCGTTGCCCGAGCAGTCGGCGCCGGTGCCTGTGCCCGTGGGCCGGGCCTCGCGGGCGGGCGGTCGGCCCGCGGGTGCAGCGTGGCCGCGGGTCTCCGTCGCCGCCGTACTGCTCTGCGTCGCCGCGGCTGCCGTGTCTGCGGGGCTGCACGGCGCCGACGTCCGGCGTGGCCCCGTGCCGGATCTGGCGCGGCAGTACGCCACCGTGACCGCCGAGGTCGAGGTCGGCTCCGACCCACGGCTCAGCCGGCCCCGGATCAGCGGGGACCATGTCGCCCCGGCCTCCGTGCTGATCGACGGGGAGGTCCGGCGGGTGGAGGAGGCGGGCGGTACGGCGCTGGTGACGCGGGCGCCTGTGTTGCTCATCGTCGACGCGGGACCACGTGCTGCCGGAGAGGCGGGGCCACGGTCGCCGTGGCTCGAGCTGTTGCCCTCCACTCGGGTTCGGGTCGTCGTGCGGTTGGCGCCCGCGGCGGTCGAGGGCGACCGGGTCGCGGCCGTGCTGCGGGTGCGGGGCAAGACCGCGCCGGAGGTGGTGGTTGGACCGTCGGGGGTGCAGCGGTTCGCGGGACGGTTGCGGGCCGGGCTGCGGGAGGCGACCGACGGGCTGCCGGCGGACGCCAGGGCGTTGCTGCCCGGCCTGGTCGTCGGGGACACCTCGCGGATCACCCCGGAGCTGGACGAGGCCTTCAAGGAGACCGACCTGGCCCACACGCTCGCCGTGTCCGGGAGCAACCTCACGATCATCCTCGCCCTGCTCATCGGACCACCCGGCACGGCACAACTGGTGGAGCGCCGCGGACTCGCACCCCGGCTCGGTATCCCGCTCAGGACGACCGCGCTGCTCGGAGGAGCCCTCACGCTCGCCTTCGTGATCGTGTGCAGACCGGATCCGAGTGTGCTGCGGGCCGCGGCCTGCGGGGCCGTCGTCCTGCTGGCCCTGGCCACCGGACGCCGCAGATCGCTCATCCCGGCGCTGGCGACGGCGGTCCTGCTCCTGGTGCTGTACGACCCCTGGCTGGCCCGCAGTTACGGCTTCCTGCTCTCGGTCCTGGCCACCGGCGCCCTCCTCACGCTCGCGCCCCGCTGGAGCGAGGCTCTGTGCCGGCGCCGGGTCCCGCCGAGGCTCGCCGAGGGGCTGGCCGCGGCGGCCGCGGCACAGGCGTTGTGCGCGCCTGTCGTCGCCGTGCTGTCGGCGCGGGTGAGTCTGGTGGCGGTGCCGTGCAATCTGCTCGCCGAGATCGCGGTGGCGCCGGCCACCGTGCTGGGCTTCGCGGCGCTGGCGACGGCGCCGGTGCTGATGCCGGTGGCGAAGGTGCTGGCCTGGTGCGCGGGTTGGCCGACGGGCTGGATCGCGGGCGTCGCCCGGACGGGAGCCGCCCTGCCCGGCGGGGGAGTGGACTGGCCCGGCACCTGGGGCGGGGCGGGGCTGCTCGCCCTGGTCACGGCGACAGTGCTGCTGATCGGCCGGAGGCTGCTGAGACATCCGTGGTGGTGCACTGCCTGCGGGGTGCTGCTCGTGCTCGTCGTCGTGCAGCCGCCACCGCTGACCAGAGTGATCACGGGATGGCCGCCGCCTGGCTGGCGGTTCGCCATGTGCGACGTGGGGCAGGGCGACGCGACGGTCCTCGCGGCGGGGGACGGCACCGGTGTGGTGGTGGACGCCGGGCCCGATCCCACGCTCGTCGACCACTGCCTGCGCACCCTCGGCATCACCAGGATCCCCCTGGTCGTCCTCACCCACTTCCACGCCGACCACGTGGCCGGGCTGCCCGGTGTGCTGCGCGGACGTTCGGTGGGCGCCATCGAGACGACCGGCTTCGAAGAACCCGCGGACCAGGCGCGGTTCGTACGGAAGGAGGCGGCGGCACGACACATCCGGCTCACCCGCGCCGTGGCCGGGGAGCAGCGCCGGACCGGTTCGCTCTCCTGGCAGGTGCTGTGGCCCCCGCCCCGCCCGGCACCGGATCCGGACGGCCCGAACGACGCCAGTGTCGCCCTGCTCGCCAGGTCGGGCGGGCTGCGGCTGCTGCTGCTCGGGGATCTCGAACCCCCGGCCCAGCAGGCGCTGTTGAGATCGCCGCAGGGCGCGCTGCTCGGCGGTGTGGACGTGCTCAAGGTGGCCCATCACGGCTCGGCGTACCAGGATCCGGAGCTGATGCGCAGGGTGGCGCCGCGGATCGCCCTGATCAGCTGCGGGGAGCACAACATGTACGGCCACCCGGCCCCCAGCACGGTCGCGGCTCTGCAGGCCGAGGGCGCGGTGGTGCTGCGGACGGACCGGGACGGGGCCCTCGCGGTCGCGGGGGAAGGCGGGGAGCTGGGGGTGGCGCGAGACTGAGGACATGAATTCAGCACAGGTCGATGCCTACCTCCGCCGCCTGGGAGCCCCACGTCCGAAGCCGGCCGCCGGCGCCACCGCCGACGTGCTGCGCGAACTGCACCTGCGACACCTGCGGACAGTGCCCTTCGAGAACCTGTCGATCCACCTCGGCGAGGAGATCGTGCTGGAGGAGGAGCGGCTGCTGGACAAGGTGGTCGGGGCACGGCGGGGCGGGTTCTGCTACGAACTCAACGGGGCGTTCGGGGCCTTGCTCCGTGCGCTGGGGTTCGAGGTCACGCTGCTCGCGGCGCGGGTGCACGGGGACGAGGGGCGGCTCGGGATCCCGTACGACCATCTCGCGCTGCGGGTGCGGGCGTCGGACGGGAGCGAGTGGCTCGCGGACGTGGGCTTCGGGGCGCACAGCCACTACCCGCTGGCGTTCGGGGACAGGGGCGAGCAGAAGGATCCCGGTGGCGGCTTCCGGATCGTCGAGGCGGGGCCGGACCTGGACGTCGTCGTGAACGGCAGGCCGCAGTACCGGCTTGAGGTGCGGCCCCGCGAGCTCGGTGACTTCGTGGCCGGGGCGTGGTGGCACAGCACCTCGCCGGCGTCGCACTTCGTGCAGTCGCTGGTGTGTTCAAGGGTGACGGAGGACGGAGGGAGGATCACGCTCAGCGGGCGCACGTTCAAGGTCACGGGCGTGGACGGGGCGCGTCTGGAGCGGGAGTTGGGCACGGACGAGGAGGTGCTTCGGGCGTACCGGGAGCGGTTCGGGATCGAACTCGCCCGTGTGCCGACTGTGCGAAATCCCCTAGTGGCGACTGATTGAGGTCACATGGCGTCACATGGGACCAGAGAGGGCCAGTCATGGCTACTCGTGCGTAGGCACCCCGTGTTGCCTCGAAAGCCGCATCGGTGATCGAATGTCTCTTCGGCAACGGAAGATGTCGAGGCGCACAGGGGTGGCGTGGATGTTCGGCCGCTGGCTGGGAAACCGAACGAACAGGGTGCAACGGACGAGTCCCCTGGCGGCGGTACAGACCCCGCCGAATGCCGGGGTGCTGAGCTGCCGGGTGCTGGATCCGGTCCACGAGCCCGTGAAACACGCGGAGTTCGCGGTCAGCGACGCCATGGGACGCAAGGTGGTCGGCGGGGAGACGGACCCCTACGGTTCGTTCGTGACCGCGGTGCCCGCCGGGGAGTACCGGCTCGCGGTGTCCGCCGAGGGATACACGCCCTACCGGGCCGCCGCGACCGTCGGGGAGAACGAGCTCGCCTCGCTCGGGGATGTGACGCTTCAGGTCGCGAGGCCGCCGGAGCTGCCGCCTGCGGGGGACTGGGAGATCGAGCCCACGCATTCCTCGATCGGGTTCACCGCGCGGCACATCGGGCTGGCCCGGATCCACGGGCGGTTCAACTCCTTCGCCGGGGCCGTCCGGATCACCGAGCCGGTGGAGCAGTCGGCGATGCATGTGGTGATCGACGCGGCGTCCATCGACACGAACGTCCGGATGCGGGACGACCATCTGCGCTCCGGTGACTTCCTGGACGTGGCGCGCTTTCCGACGCTGGAGTTCTACAGCGAGCGGTTCGTGCACAAGGGCGGGAACCGGTGGGCGGTCACGGGTGCGCTGTCGCTGCACGGCGTGACGCGTACCGTCACGCTCGACACCGAGTACCTCGGGCTCGGCAACGGCATGGAGGGCGAGGTGCGGGCGGCCTGCCGGGCCACCACGGAACTGCACCGGGACGACTTCACGGTGAGCTGGCAGACCATGCTGGCGCGGGGGATCGCGGTGGTGGGCCCGAGCATCCAGGTCGACCTCGACGTGCAGATCGTCCGCAAAGGGTGACCTGCGGGCGCCCGCAGGGGGTGCCGGACAATGGCTGCCGTGAGCGATGTGAGACATGTACTGGTGCTGCCCGACCGGGATGCCGCGGAGGCGGTGGCCGAGGCGCTCGGGGAGCGGTTCGGGGTGGCCGAGGAGCCGCTGCTCGTACGGGACGCGCTGGCCGGTGAGGACGACGCGGAGGACGCCCAGTGGCTGGTCGTCCTGCGCGACGAGGACGGGCGGCTGGACCCCGGGGAACTGGACGAGTTCGCGGGGGAGTGGGACGGGTGGCGGGAGGAACCGTAGCGCTCCGCCGGGTCGCCGCTGGTGAGTGCGTGCTGAGTGCCGGCCGCGGGCGGGATCTGGTGCGCGGCCGTACCGACCGCGTTGTCAGTGCCGCATGCCATGCTTGTCGCGATGGCCAGGAAGACTGCTGAAGACGACCCTCTCGCCCCGGTGACGCTTGCCGTGGGCCAGGAGGACCTCCTGCTCGACCGTGCCGTGCAGGAGGTGGTGGCCGCCGCCAGGGCCGCCGACGCCGACACGGACGTACGTGACCTGACACCGGAGCAGCTGCAGCCCGGCACGCTCGCCGAGCTGACCAGCCCCTCGCTCTTCGCCGAGCGCAAGGTCGTGGTCGTACGCAATGCCCAGGACCTTTCCGCCGACACGGTCAAGGACGTGAAGGCCTATCTCGGGGCGCCCGCCGAGGAGATCACCCTCGTGCTGGTGCATGCGGGCGGAGCCAAGGGCAAGGCCCTTCTCGACGCCGCGCGCAAGGCCGGGGCGCGGGAGGTGGCCTGTCCGAAGATGACCAAGCCGGCGGATCGCCTGGCCTTCGTGCGCGGGGAGTTCAGGGCGGCCGGGAGGTCTGCCACGCCCGAGGCCTGCCAGGCGCTCGTCGACGCCATCGGGAGCGATCTGCGGGAGCTGGCGTCCGCCGTCTCCCAGCTGGTCGCCGATGTCGAGGGGACCATCGACGAGGCCGTCGTCGGGCGGTACTACACGGGGCGGGCCGAGGCGTCGAGCTTCACGGTTGCCGACCGGGCCGTGGAGGGGCGGGCGGCCGAGGCACTGGAGGCACTCAGGTGGTCCCTGGCCACCGGGGTGGCGCCCGTGATGATCACCAGTGCGCTGGCGCAGGGCGTGCGGGCGATCGGGAAGCTGTCGTCCGCGCGTGGGGGGCGGCCGGCCGACCTGGCGCGTGAGCTGGGGATGCCGCCGTGGAAGATCGACCGGGTGCGACAGCAGATGCGGGGGTGGACGCCGGACGGGGTGGCGGTCGCCCTGCGGGCGGTCGCCGAGGCGGATGCGGGAGTGAAGGGAGGCGGGGACGATCCCGAGTACGCGCTGGAGAAGGCGGTCGTGGTGATCGCCCGCGCTGCCCGGTCCCGGGGGCGGGCGTAAGGCCCACCGTCGAGGAGTACCGGCCAGGAATGCCCAAGGCCCCGGTATCCCGCCCTGGGGAAGGGCTGGATACCGGGGCCTTCGGCTCAAGCTGTCGGATCCGCGCCCGCGTGGCGAACGCAGGCCGCGCGCGGATCCCCGGTGCCGGTCGGGAGCGGATGAGAGAGGGCCCGCTCTGGGTCCTTCCGGCGGTTCGGTCCCGGGGGACCGGTCAGATCAGTAAGAGGTTCAGCCCTTGATGGAGGCGACCTTGGAAGCAAGCGCCGACTTCTTGTTGGCGGCCTGGTTCTTGTGGATGACGCCCTTCGAGACGGCCTTGTCGAGCTGACGCGCGGCAGCGCGCTGGTACTCGGTGGCCTTCTCGACGTCACCCGCGGCAGCGGCCTCGCGGGCCTTGCGGATCGCGGTCTTCAGGGAGGACTTGACGGCCTTGTTGCGCAGCCGGGCCTTCTCGTTGGTCTTGATCCGCTTGATCTGGGACTTGATGTTCGCCACTGATTGAGCCTTTTCAGGTTCAGGCACAGGGCCAGGAGCACTCCGCGCAGAGATACGCAGGAGATACCGGGTCCCGTACCAGGTGATTTCTTGGGAGTTGTGCCTCGCGCTGAGAGGGCATGAGACACAGCCACCCAGAGTACCAGTGGGCGTCCCGACGGCCCAAAACGGTCCCCGGTCGCCACCCGTGGGACGATGGAACCTACGTATCGATCCGACCCGAGGCATAAGGCGCCTCAAGAGACAGGACCCTGCGTGCCCGCGACCCCTAACAATGTGCCCGAGCCGAGCCGTACCGACCCGGCTCTGATCCGCAATTTCTGCATCATCGCGCACATCGACCACGGCAAGTCCACGCTCGCCGACCGGATGCTCCAGCTGACCGGTGTGGTCGAGCAGCGGCAGATGCGTGCTCAGTACCTCGACCGGATGGACATCGAGCGCGAGCGTGGCATCACGATCAAGTCCCAGGCGGTGCGGCTGCCCTGGGCTCCGACCCATGAGCCCGGCAACACGCACATCCTCAACATGATCGACACCCCGGGGCACGTCGACTTCACCTACGAGGTCTCGCGGTCGCTCGCCGCCTGCGAGGGCACCGTCCTCCTCGTCGACGCCGCCCAGGGCATCGAGGCCCAGACCCTCGCCAATCTGTACCTGGCGATGGAGAACGACCTCACGATCATCCCCGTACTGAACAAGATCGACCTGCCGGCCGCGCAGCCCGAGAAGTTCGCCGAGGAGCTCGCGAACCTCGTCGGCTGCGATCCGGACGACGTGCTGCGGGTCTCCGCCAAGACCGGTCTCGGCGTCGACGCCCTGCTCGACAAGGTGGTCAAGGAGATCCCGGCGCCGGTCGGCGTCGCGGACGCCCCCGCCCGCGCGATGATCTTCGACTCCGTATACGACTCCTACCGCGGTGTCGTGACGTATGTACGAGTCGTCGACGGCCAGCTCAACAAGCGCGAGCGGATCCGGATGATGTCCACCGGTGCCACCCACGAGCTGCTGGAGATCGGCACGAACTCGCCCGAGATGCTCGGCGCCGACGGCCTCGGTGTCGGTGAGGTGGGCTACCTGATCACCGGTGTGAAGGACGTCCGCCAGTCCAAGGTCGGTGACACCATCACCAGCCTGGCCAAGGGTGCGACCGAGGCCCTCGGGGGATACAAGGACCCGAAGCCGATGGTCTTCTCCGGGCTGTATCCGCTGGACGGCTCCGACTACCCGGAGCTGCGCGACGCCCTCGACAAGCTCCAGCTCAACGACGCGGCGCTCGTCTACGAGCCGGAGACCTCCGCCGCCCTCGGCTTCGGCTTCCGCGTCGGTTTCCTGGGGCTGCTGCACCTGGACGTCATCCGTGAGCGGCTGGAGCGCGAGTTCGGCCTCGATCTCATCGCGACCGCGCCGAACGTGGTCTACCGCGTGCTCATGGAGGACGGCAGCGAGCACACGGTCACCAACCCCAGCGAGTTCCCCGAGGGCAAGATCAACGAGGTGTACGAGCCCGTCGTACGCGCCACGATCCTCGCCCCCAGCGAGTTCATCGGCTCGATCATGGAGCTGTGCCAGACCCGGCGCGGCACCCTCCTCGGCATGGACTACCTCTCCGAGGACCGCGTCGAGATCCGCTACACGCTGCCCCTCGCGGAGATCGTCTTCGACTTCTTCGACCAGCTGAAGTCGAAGACGCGCGGTTACGCCTCGCTGGACTACGAGCCCACCGGCGAGCAGACCTCCAGCCTGGTCAAGGTCGACATCCTGCTGCACGGCGACAAGGTCGACGCCTTCTCCGCGATCACCCACAAGGACGCGGCCTACGCCTACGGTGTGCGGCTCGTCGCCAAGCTGCGCGAGCTCATCCCGCGGCAGGCCTTCGAGGTGCCCATCCAGGCCGCCATCGGCTCCCGGGTGATCGCCCGCGAGACCATCCGCGCCATCCGCAAGGACGTCCTCGCCAAGTGCTACGGCGGTGACATCTCCCGTAAGCGCAAGCTGCTCGAAAAGCAGAAGGAGGGCAAGAAGCGGATGAAGATGGTGGGTTCCGTGGAGGTTCCGCAGGAGGCCTTCATCGCCGTGCTCTCCAGCGATGACAGCGCGGGGTCGGGCAAGGGCAAGAAGTAACCGGGAGTAACAACGGGTTGCGGCACCAATCCGGACACAACAGGGGCTCGGCGTACGAAAGTGCGGCGGGCCCCTACGCGTGCGTAGTGTCGCTCTCTGTAGGAAGTGACAGGCCGCCGCCCCTTACGAACCGGCCGGTCGGGCTCTACCCTGATCTCTGCTCGATAGTTACTCGCGAGTTAAACAACGGCTTGCGAGTGGATTACAGCCGCAGTCAATACCGCCGCACTTGAGCCAGCCGCGCTGCCGCGGGCCCCGGAGGATGTCGTGAGCGACACACAGACACTGATCGAGAACCGTCCGCCGAGCGTGGCGACCCTCTTCCTGGAACGCGTTGCGGCCACACCGGACGCGGAGGCCTACCGCTACCCGGTGGCGCCCGCCTCCGGCGAGGGCCCCGACGACTGGAAGTCGCTCAGCTGGGCGCAGGCCGCCGAGCGTGTCTACGCGATCGCGGCCGGTCTGATCGAACTCGGAGTGCAGCCCGAGCAGCGCGTGGCGCTCGCCTCCTCCACCCGGGTCGAGTGGATCCTCGCCGATCTCGGCATCCTGTGCGCCGGAGCGGCCACCACCACGGTCTACCCGCAGACCAACGCCGACGAGTCGGCGTTCATCCTGTCCGACTCCGACAGCCGGGTGCTGATCGCGGAGGACGCGGCCCAGCTCGCCAAGGCGGTCGAGAAGCGCGCCGATCTGCCCGACCTCACCCATGTCGTCGTGATCGACCCGGCCGGCGTCGAGACCAGTGACTGGGTGCTCACGCTCTCCGAGCTGGAGGCCCGTGGCGCCGCCCGTCTGGAGAAGGACCCCGACCTGATCAAGGAGCGGGTCGGTGCGATCACGTCCGATCAGCTCGCGACCCTGATCTACACCTCGGGCACGACCGGCCGCCCCAAGGGTGTGCGACTGCCGCACGACAACTGGTCGTACATGGCGAAGGCGATCGCCGCGACCGGGCTGATCAGCGGCGAGGACGTGCAGTACCTGTGGCTGCCGCTCGCCCACGTCTTCGGCAAGGTCCTCACCTCGGGGCAGATCGAGGTCGGGCACGTCACCGCCGTCGACGGCCGCGTCGACAAGATCATCGAAAATCTGCCGGTCGTGAAGCCGACGTACATGGCGGCCGTCCCGCGCATCTTCGAGAAGGTCTACAACGGGGTCGCGGCCAAGGCGAAGGCCGGCGGCGGCGCCAAGTACAAGATCTTCCAGTGGGCGGCCGGGGTCGCCCGCGAGTACGCCAAGGTCGCGCAGGACAACTTCCGGCGCACCGGCACGGCCTCCGTCCCGTTCTCGCTCGGCGCCAAGCACAAGGTCGCCGACGCGCTGGTCTTCGCCAAGATCCGCGAGGCGTTCGGCGGGAACCTGCGGGCGTGCGTCTCCGGATCGGCCGCGCTCGCGCCCGAGATCGGCTACTTCTTCTCCGGCGCCGGCATCCACATCCTCGAGGGCTACGGCCTCACGGAGTCCTCGGCGGCCTCCTTCGTGAACCCCGGCGAGGCCTACCGCACCGGCACGGTCGGCAAGCCGCTGCCCGGCACGGAGGTGCGGATCGCGGACGACGGGGAGATCCTGCTGCGCAGCCCGGGCATCATGGAGGGCTACCACGGGCTGCCCGAGAAGACCGCCGAGGTGCTGGAGTCGGACGGCTGGTTCCACACCGGTGACATCGGGGAGCTGTCGCCCGACGGGTATCTGCGCATCACGGACCGCAAGAAGGACCTCATCAAGACGTCCGGCGGCAAGTACATCGCGCCCGCGGAGGTCGAGGGGCAGTTCAAGGCGGTCTGCCCGTACGTCTCCAACATCCTGGTGCACGGGGCCGACCGGAACTTCTGCACGGCGCTGATCGCTCTGGACGAGCCGTCCATTCTCGACTGGGCCAAGGAGAACGGGCTGGAGGGCAAGTCGTACGCCGAGGTGGTGGCCGCGCCGGCGACGGTCGCGCTCATCGAGGGGTACGTCAAGGAGCTCAACCAGGGGTTGCAGCGGTGGCAGACGGTCAAGAAGTTCCGGCTGCTGCCGCGGGACCTCGACGTCGAGCACGGGGAGATCACGCCCAGCCTGAAGCTGAAGCGGCCGGTTGTCGAGCGGGAGTACAAGCACCTCATCGATGAGATGTACGCCGGTACGCGCGAGGCGTAGGGGGGTGAACGGGGATCGTTGGCGGCTGACCCGCCGTCGTGGCTGGTCGCGCAGTTCCCCGCGCCCATAAAAACTAAAACCCGCGGCCCCTGGCTACGAGTTCCCGGAGCTCTCGGACCTGGACCCGCAAGACTGCCAGGTCCGGGGGCTCCTCTGCGTTCAGTTCCCGTTCCAGCTCCGCCAGCCTACTGCCCACCTCCCCGTAGTCCGACTGCTCCTGGGCCAGCAGCCGCTCCAATTGCTGGTTCTTTCTGTGCAGGTCCAGGAAGACGGTGACCTTCGCCCGCAGGACCCAGGGGTCGAAGGGCTTGGTGAGGTAGTCCGCGGCGCCGGTGGCGTAGCCGCGGAAGGCGTAGCCCGAGTCGTCCTCCGCGCCGGTCAGGAAGATGATCGGGACGTCCTTGGTCTGGTCGAGCCGCTTGATGTTGGCGGCCGTCTCGAATCCGTCCATGCCGGGCATGCGGACGTCGAGCAGGACGAGGGCGAAGTGCTGGCGCAGCAGTGCCTTCATCGCCTCCTCGCCCGAACGTGCGCGTACCAGCGGCTCGTTGAGGGACCCCAGGACGGCCTCCAGCGCGATCAGGTTGTCCTCCATGTCGTCCACGAGGAGGATGCTGGCGCGCTCGTTGGTCGTTGCCTCAGCGCTCATGATGAGTGTGCCTCATTCGGTGGTCGGCCCTGCCGCCGCTTCCTCGGTCGTGCCCGGCTGCGGGGCAGTGGTGTCGGTGGTCTCGTCCGGGCCCTCCGGATCCAGCAGTGCGCAGACGACCGTCAGCAGCTGATCGACGTCCACCGGCTTCGGTACGTAGTCGTTCGCACCGCGGCCGATGGACTTCTCGCGGTCTCCGGGCATCGCCTTGGCGGTCAGGGCGACGATCGGCAGACCGGACCAGCGGGGGGTGCGGCGGATGGCGGAGATGGTCTCGTAGCCGTCCATCTCCGGCATCATGATGTCCATCAGGACCAGTTCGACGTCCGGGTTGCGCTCCAGCGTCTCGATGCCCTCGCGGCCGTTCTCCGCATACAGGACCGGCATGCCGACGCGGCCGAGGACATGGGTGAGGGCGAAGACGTTGCGGATGTCGTCGTCGACGATCAACACCCGCCGCCCGGGCAGGACTTGACCTGCCCGGCCCGTCTTCCAGGCCTCCAGCTTGGTGGGGGCCGGCCAGGAGTCGTCCACGTCGTGCGTGGCGGTGAAGGGCTCGGCGGACAGCTGTTCCGGCATCGGCAGCGCATGCTCCTCGGGGACCGGTCCGGTCGCCGGGTGTCCGGGGCTGACGACGGGGACGTACAGCGTGAAGGTGGACCCCTTGCCGGGCTCGCTGGTGGCGACGATGCGGCCGCCGAGCAGGCCCGCGATCTCCCGGCTGATGGACAGGCCGAGGCCGGTGCCGCCGTACTTGCGGTTGGTGGTGCCGTCGGCCTGCTGGAACGCCTCGAAGATGACCGGGAGTTTCTCGGGCGCGATGCCGATGCCCGTGTCGGTGACGGCGAAGGCGATCACGTCGTCGCTGTCGCGGACGTGGAGGCGCTCGGGGTCCTTGATCCGGTTCACGCGCAGTTCCACCCTGCCCGACGCGGTGAACTTGATCGCGTTGGAGAGCAGGTTGCGCAGGATCTGCTGGAGCCGCTGCTCGTCCGAGTACATCTCGCGCGGCACGTCCTCGCCGACCGCCACCTCGAAGGCGAGGCCCCGGTCGAGGGTGAGCGGGCGGAAGGTGGCGTGGACGTAGTCCAGGAGCTTGATGAGCGGCAGCTTCTTGGGGCGTACGTCCATGCGACCGGCCTCGATCTTCGACAGGTCCAGGATGTCGTTGATCAGCTGGAGGAGGTCCGAGCCGGAGCGGTGGATCGTCGTCGCGAACTGCACTTCCTGGTCGGAGAGATGGCCGTCCGGGTTGTCGGAGAGCAGCCTCGCCAGGATCAGCAGGGAGTTCAGCGGGGTGCGCAGTTCGTGCGACATGTTCGCCAGGAACTCCGACTTGTACTGCGAGGAAGTCGCGAGCAGCGCGGCCTTCTCCTCCAGTTCGGCGTTGGAGCGCTGCAGCTCGGCCTGCTGCTTCTGGAGTTCGTCCGAGCGCTCCTGGAGCTGCATGGCCAGCCGCTGGGACTCGCCGAGCAGGGACTCGGTGCGGGAGTTGGCGATGATCGTGTTGATCGCGACGGCGATGGTGTTCACGAACTGGTCGAAGAACGCGAGGTGGACGTCGGAGAAGCGGGAGAAGGAGGCCAGCTCGATCACGCCCAGGAGCTTGTCCTCGAAGAGGATCGGGATGATGACGACACTCGTGGGAGCCGCCTCACCGAGCCCACTGTTGATCTTGATGTAGTCCGGCGGGGCCTCCTCGACGAGGATCCGCTTCTTCTCCCGGGCCGCCTGCCGGACCAGGCCGTGCACGGGGAGGCCGCCGGTCTCGATGGTCGTGCCCTGAGCCGAGCCGTACCCGGCGATGAACGCGAGTCCCTTCGTGGGAACGGCGGTGCGCAGCCCGGCGCTCTCCTCGTCCGGATCCGCCAGGAAGAACGCGCCGTACTGGGCGTTCACCAGCGGGGTCAGCTCGCGCAGCAGCAGGTCGGCGACCTCCATCAGATCGCGGTGGCCCTGCATCAGCGCGGCCAGACGGGCCAGGTTGGACTCCAGCCAGTCCTTCGCGCGGGTGGTCTCGCGGAGGTTGGCCACCATCAGGTTGATGTTGTCCTTCAGCTCGGCGACCTCGCCCTGGGTCTCCACGGTGATCGAGCGGGACATGTCGCCCTGGGCCACGGCGGAGGCGACCTCGGCGATCGCGCGGACCTGGGTGGTCAGGTTCGACGCCAGCTCGTTCACGTTCGTCGTCAGGCGCTTCCAGGTGCCGTACACGCCCTCGACCCTTGCCTGACCGCCGAGCTGGCCCTCGGAGCCGACCTCGCGGGCCACGCGGGTGACCTCGGAGGAGAAGGAGGAGAGCGTGTCGACCATCGTGTTGATGGCGGTCTTCAGCTCCAGGATCTCGCCGCGCGCGTCCACGTCGATCTTCTTGGAGAGGTCGCCGTTGGCGACGGCGGTCGTCACCTGGGCGATGTTCCGCACCTGTGAAGTCAGGTTGTCCGCCATGTAGTTGACGTTGTCGGTCAGATCCCGCCACACCCCGGACACCCCGAGCACCTGGGCGCGGCCGCCGAGCCTGCCGTCGGTGCCGACCTCGCGGGCCACCCTCGTCACCTCGTCGGCGAAGGCGCGCAGCTGCTCCACCATCGTGTTGACGGTGTCCTTCAGCTCGAGGATCTCGCCGCGGGCGTCGACGGTGATCTTCTTGGAGAGGTCGCCGTTGGCGACGGCGGTGGTCACCTGGGCGATGTTGCGGACCTGTGAAGTCAGGTTCAGCGCCATGAAGTTGACGTTGTCGGTGAGGTCCTTCCAGACGCCGGAGACGCCCCGCACCTGCGCCTGGCCGCCGAGGTTTCCCTCGGTGCCGACCTCGCGGGCGACGCGGGTGACCTCGTCGGCGAAGGCGGAGAGCTGGTCCACCATCGTGTTGATCGTGGACTTCAGCTCCAGGATCTCGCCCTTCGCCTCGACCGTGATCTTCTTGCCGAGGTCGCCCTGGGCCACCGCGGTCGAGACCAGGGCGATGTTGCGGACCTGTGAAGTCAGGTTGTCCGCCATGAAGTTGACGTTGTCCGTGAGGTCCTTCCAGACGCCGGAGACGCCCCGCACCTGGGCCCGGCCGCCGAGGTTTCCCTCGGTGCCGACCTCGCGGGCCACGCGGGTGACCTCGTCCGCGAAGGCGGAGAGCTGGTCCACCATCGTGTTGATGGTCGACTTCAGCTCCAGGATCTCGCCCTGCGCGTCGACCGTGATCTTCTGGCTCAGGTCACCGTTGGCGACGGCGGTGGTCACCTGGGCGATGTTGCGGACCTGCGAAGTCAGGTTCGAGGCCATGAAGTTGACGTTGTCGGTCAGGTCCTTCCAGACCCCGGAGACGCCCCGCACCTGGGCCCGCCCGCCCAGCTGGCCCTCGGTGCCGACCTCACGGGCGACCCGCGTCACCTCGTCGGCGAAGGCGGACAGCTGGTCGACCATCGTGTTCACGGTCAGCTTCAGTTCGAGCAGCTCACCGGTCGCCTCGACCGTGACCGTACGGGTCAGGTCGCCGCGGGCCACCGCCGTCGTCACCAGCGCGATGTCACGTACCTGCGCGGTCAGCCGGGACGCCATCGTGTTGACGGCTTCGGTCACGTCCCGCCAACTGCCGGACAGGCCCGTCACCTTGGCCCGTCCGCCGAGCCGCCCCTCGGTGCCCACCTCGCGCGCGACCCGCGTCACCTCGCCGGTGAACAGGGAGAGCTGGTCGACCATCTTGTTCACGGCCCGGCCCAGCCGCCGCAGATCACCGCGCAGCTGCCGGTTGCCGTCGTGCAGGTCGACCCGCTGCGTCAGATCGCCGCCGGCCACCGCGTCGAGCACCCGCGTCGCGTTCGCCGCCGGGGCCACCAGGGCGTCGAGCAGCTGGTTCACATCGTTGACCCGGGAGGTCCAGGCGCCCTGCCCGGGGCTCGCCGTGACCCGCTCGTCGAGCCGCCCGTGCCGCACCAACTCCCGCTTCACGCGCTGCACTTCCCCGTTGAAATGCGTGCTGCGGTCCATGATCTGGTTGAACACGGCCGTCAGCTCGGCCACCATCCCGTGACCGGTCTCCGGAATCTTCGTGAAGTCGCCGTCCCGGGCGGCGGTCATCGCGGCGAGCAGCGGACGCAGCTCCGATGCTCGGAGTTGTTCCGGTTTTTGACCGTCTTCGAGCACACGCGTAGCACTGTTCTCACTCATGGCGGCCCACTTCGGTAACTCGACGCTTATGGGCGAGGCCAGTCTGTCACTCTGTCGGCATCGACTGAGGCGTATTCGTCCGAACCGCTCGGGGAGCTGTCCATGGGGGCCATTCCGACGCAACGGGAGACCGCTTCCTGCGCTTGCGATGCGCCTGCACACCTGCACGGCACCGCGCACGGGAGGGTGGACCCGCGTGCGCAGACGTACACGACGCTGCCCGGCAGCCCCCTCGCGCCGGGTTCCGCCCGCGCCCTCGTACGCGCCGCGCTCGCCGACTGGGCGGAGACCGGCCTCCCCGGCGCCGAACACCTCAGCGACCGGCTCGCCGACGACGCCGTGCTCGTCGTCAGCGAACTCGTCACCAACGCCGTCGTACACGCGGGCACCGAGGTCGACGTGGAGTGCCGCATGGAGGAGGCGCCCGCCGCGCTCGTCGTGGAGGTCTCCGACCACCATCCCTCCCGGGCACCCCGCGACTCGGACGTCCAAGGGCCCTACGAGACCGCCGAAGTGCCGTACGGGACACCGGAGTACGGGCGCGGGCTGCGCCTGGTCGCCACGCTCGCCGAGTCCTGGGGCGTCACCTTCCGCCGGGGCACCAAGACGGTGTGGGCGCGGCTGCCCGCCGACCGCGACCCGACCCAGGGCGAACCGGAGGCGCACGCCGGCCGGCAGGCACTGGAACGCGGGCTGCGCGCCGCCGAGATACTGGCGCCCGACCCGCAGCGCGCCGAGCGCGACCGGGACTGGCTGCACCGCGGTGCGCTGTCCTTCCTCGCGGAGGCGTCCGATCTGCTGGCCGGGCAGCTCGACGAGAACCTGGTCGCCGCACTCGCCGGACAGCTGATCGTGCCGCGGCTCGCCGACTGGTGCGCGGTGTGGCTGGAGGACGAGGCCATGGGCCGCGGAGGCTGGGCCGACGGCACCGGAGGCACCGGGCCCCGCCTGGCACGCGTCTGGCATTGCAGCGAGAACCGCATCGAGGAACTGCGCCGCGCCCTGGAGAAGGACCCGCCGCATCCGCCCGAGGCCACGGGCGCCGCCCCGGTCGTGGGGGCACCGCTCGACGAAGGCCGGGAGTGGGGGAGAAACCGCGAGTGGGGCAGGTCCGGGCCGGTGGTGTACCCCTGGCCGGGCGAGGCGTTCGACGTGCGCGACGAGCACGGCGCGGCGCTCGCCTACCGTCTCATCGCGGGCGGCCGGCCGCTCGGCACGCTCGTGATCGGACGCTCCGGGCTGCTGCGCTTCCCAGACGAGGTCACCGGGCTTGTCGAGGACCTCAGCCGCCGGGTGGCGCTCGCCATCGGCGCGGCCCGCCAGTACGCCCGCCAGGCCACCATCAGCCAGGTCCTGCAGCGCGGCCTGCTGCCCGCCGCCGTCGCCGAGATCCCCGGCGTACGCAGCGCCCTCGTCTACGAACCGTGCGACAAGGGCGGCCCCAGCGGCGACTTCTACGACCTCTTCCCGGCCGGCGACGGCCGCTGGTGCTTCGCCGTCGGCGACGTCCAGGGCAAGGGCCCCGAGGCCGCCGTCGTCATCGGCCTGGCCCGCCCCTGGCTGCGTCTGCTCGCGCGCGAGGGCTACCGCGTCACCGACGTACTCGACCGCCTCAACCGCCTCCTCCTCGACGACGCGACGGAGGCCGCGGACGCCGCCGCCCGGGCCCTGGTACGGCCGCCCGCCCCCGGCGACGGCCCGCAGACCCGCTTCCTCTCCCTCCTCTACGGCGAGCTGACCCCCTTCGACGGCGGCATCCGCTGCACCCTGGCCTCCGCGGGGCATCCCCTGCCGCTGCTCCTCGGCCCCGACGGCAGCGTCCGTACGGTCGCCCGACCGCAGACCCTGCTCGGCGTCGTCGAGGACGAGACGTACACCAGCGAGACCTTCGAGCTCCGCACCGGCGACAGCCTCCTGTGCGTCACGGACGGCGTGACCGAGCGCCGCTCCGGCTCCGACATGTTCGACGACGCCGACGGCCTCGCGACCGCCCTCTCCGGCTGCGCCGGGCTGAGCGCCGAGCTGATCGCGGAACGCATCCGCAGGCTCGTCCACGAGTTCGGCGGCCGCCCGCCGGAGGACGACCTGGCGCTGCTGGTGCTGCAGGCGGAGTGAGCAGTTCGTACGGTGCTGGACAATGGAAGGCATGCCTTCCGCACTCCCCGACGGCGAACCGGTCCCCGCCGACGGCGCACTCCCCGCCTCCGCCCTCGCCGGGGCCCCCGACCGCCCCCTCGGCTTCTATCTGCACGTCCCGTACTGCGCGACCCGCTGCGGCTACTGCGACTTCAACACCTACACCGCCACCGAGCTGCGCGGCACGGGCGGCGTCCTCGCCTCCCGCGACAACTACGCGGACACCCTGATCGACGAGATCCGCCTGGCGCGGAAGGTCCTGGGCGACGACCCGCGTCCCGTCCGGACGGTTTTCGTCGGCGGCGGTACGCCGACCCTGCTGGCCGCCGGTGATCTCGTACGGATGCTGGGGGCGATCCGCGACGAGTTCGGTCTGGCGGCTGACGCGGAGGTCACGACGGAGGCGAACCCGGAGTCGGTGGGCCCGGCGTATCTCTCCGTTCTGCGGGACGGCGGCTTCAACCGTGTCTCCTTCGGCATGCAGAGCGCGAAGCAGCATGTGCTGAAGGTCCTGGACCGCACCCACACGCCCGGCCGCCCCGAAGCATGCGTCGCGGAGGCCCGCGCGGCCGGATTCGAGCACGTCAACCTGGACCTGATCTACGGCACCCCGGGCGAGTCGGACGACGACTGGCGGGCGTCGCTGGAGGCGGCACTCGGAGCGGGCCCGGACCACGTCAGCGCCTATGCGTTGATCGTCGAGGAAGGCACACAGCTGGCGCGTCGCATCCGCCGGGGCGAGGTCCCGATGACGGACGACGACGTCCACGCCGACCGCTATCTGATCGCGGACGAGGTGATGTCGGCGGCGGGCTTCGACTGGTACGAGGTCTCCAACTGGGCCACCTCCGAGGCGGCCCGCTGCCTGCACAACGAGCTGTACTGGCGGGGAGCCGACTGGTGGGGCGCGGGCCCCGGGGCCCACTCGCACGTGGGCGGGGTGCGGTGGTGGAACGTCAAGCACCCAGGCGCGTACGCGGCGGCGCTGGCGGCGGGGAAGTCGCCGGGGGCGGGCCGGGAGCTGCTGTCGGAGGAGGACCGGCGGGTGGAGCGGATCCTGCTGGAGCTGCGGCTGCGGGAGGGCGTGCCGCTGGATCTGCTGCGGGAGGAGGGGCTGGCGGCTTCTCGGCGGGCGCTGGGGGAGGGGCTGCTGGAGGGCGGGCCGTACGAGGAGGGACGGGCGGTGCTCACGCTGCGGGGGCGGTTGCTGGCGGATGCGGTGGTCAGGGACTTGGTGGACTGATCCCCTGGCGGGTGAATCGGTGCGGAACGTCGGTTCGGTCCCTAACCTGGTTCGTACGCTGTCGCCGTAGTTGCACGGTGGCAGGAACCGGAGGGCTGCGGAGTGACCGCTGTGGACGACCGACCGATGACCACCGATGTCGTGGAGTTCTTCGAGAACCTGGAGGTTCCCGAGGGATACAAGGCCGAGCTCCTCCGGGGGGAAATCGTGATGATGGCGGCGCCAGACCTGGTGCACATCGACATCGTCGAAGCGGTTCTCGATCAGTTTCCGCGCCGGGACTGGCGGAGGCTCCAGACGGTGGCCGTCGCCATTCTGCAAGAGACCAGCGAGCCCCTGCCGGACCTCGTACTGGTAGAGCGAGGCGTCGGACCGCGTGAGGGGCAGCTGATGCCGTCCAAGGTCATCAGCATGGTCGTCGAGGTCGTGTCCAAGACGAGCGTCGAGCGTGATTACGTCGTCAAGCGTTCGATCTATGCAGCGGGCGGCGTGCCCGTCTATCTGATCATCGATCCGATCATGGGGCACTGTGTACTGCTCACCGAGCCGACTGGCGCGGGCGAGGAAGCCGACTACCAGGTGCAGCGGGTGACCAAGTTCGGCGACCCGGTGCCGCTGCGGATGCCGGAGATCCAACTGGATACCGCGGAGTTCGGCACCTACAAGGGCGTCAAGCCCCACCACCGACCGTGACGAAGTCGATCAGCTCCTCCACCCGCCCCAGCAGCTCCGGCTCCAGGTCCTTGTAGGAGCCGACCCGCTTCAGGATCGCCTGCCACACCGCCCCGGTGTTCTCCGACGGCCACCCCAGCGCCCGGCACACGCCCGTCTTCCAGTCCTGCCCGTGCGGGACGCGGGGCCACGCCTCGATCCCAAGCGACGACGGCTTCACCGCCTCCCAGATGTCGATGTACGGGTGGCCGACGACCAGCGCGTGCTCACTCGTCACCGCCTCCGCGATCCGCCACTCCTTCGTGCCCGGCACCAGGTGGTCGACCAACACACCCAGCCGCGCATCCGGACCCGGTGCGAACTCGTCGACGATCGACGGCAGGTCGTCCACTCCCTCCAGGTACTCCACCACCACGCCCTCGACGCGCAGGTCGTCGCCCCAGACCTTCTCGACCAGCTCTGCGTCGTGACGGCCCTCGACGTAGATCCGCCCGGCGCGAGCGACACGCGCGCGTGCGCCAGGAACGGCCACCGAACCCGATGCCGTACGAGTGGGCCGTACAGGAGCCGCGCCTGAGGGACGCACGAGCGTCACCACCCGCCCCTCCAGCAGGAACCCCCGCGGCTCCAGCGGAAACACCCGGTGCTTGCCGAAGCGGTCCTCCAGGGTCACCGTGCCCGCCTCGCAGCGGATCACCGCACCGCAGAAACCGGTGCCGGGCTCCTCGACCACCAGACCCGGTTCCGCCGGTACCTCGGGCACGGGCTTCGGCTTCTTCCACGGCGGGGTCAGATCGGCGGAGTACTGGCGCATTCGAGTGACGATAGGAGAAGCGGCCGGTCAGCGGCTACGACACGCCGAAACGCGCCGCCAGCTCGTCCCGCTGTCCCCGCACGAACGCCGCGTCCACCACCGCTCCGTGACCGGGCACATACAGCGCGTCCTCGCCGCCCAGGTCGAGGAGCCGGTCCAGGGCGGCCGGCCAGTGCGACGGTACGGCGTCGGAGCCGGCCTGCGGTTCGCCGGACTCCTCCACCAGGTCGCCGCAGAAGACGACCTCCGGGGAGCCGGGGACCAGGACCACCAGATCGTGGGCCGTGTGGCCGGGGCCCACGTTCGCCAGCAGCACCTGCCGGCCGCCACCCAGATCGAGGGTCCACTCGCCGGAGACGTGATGCCGGGGCGCGACCAGGGCGTCGACCGCCTCCTCGGCCAGGTGTGCGTCCAGTCCGTTGCCCACCGCGTCCGCCCGCAGCTCCTCGCGTGCGTGCCGGGCCTCGAACACCGTGTCCATGCCCACCGCGCCGTACACCTCCGCGCCCGCGAACGCCGCCGCCCCGAAGACATGGTCGAAATGGGGATGGGTGAGCGCGAGATGAGTCACACGGTGACCGGCGAGCTCCTGCGCCTCAGCACGCAACCGTGCGCCCTCCGCAAGGCTCGACCCGGCGTCGACCAACAGCGCCGTGCCCTCCCCGACGACCAGCCCCGTCGTGCAGTCCCAGTCGGGAAGACGGCACCGCCCGACCCCGGCCGCGAGCCGCTCCCACCCCAGCTCTTCCCAAGTCATCGTCATACCGCGACGCTAGCGGTACGCCCCGTTCAACGGGCGCCGACCTTGCCCCGGGTGTACCCCACCGCCGTACACTGGCCGGTAACGGCTGGCACTCGGACGGACAGAGTGCCAGGCGCAGCGCCTAGGGTGACGACTTCTGGAGGTGTGCGCTGGATGCTGAGTGAACGACGGCTTCAGGTATTGCGCGCCATCGTCCAGGACTATGTCGGCACCGAGGAGCCGGTCGGGTCGAAGGCCCTGACCGAGCGGCACAACCTCGGCGTGTCACCGGCGACGGTCCGCAACGACATGGCGGCCCTGGAGGACGAGGGATTCATCGCCCAGCCGCACACCAGCGCGGGACGCATCCCCACCGACAAGGGCTACCGCCTGTTCGTCGACAAGCTCGCGGGCGTCAAGCCGATGTCCGGGCCCGAGAAGCGGGCGATCCAGAACTTCCTCGACGGCGCCGTGGACCTCGACGACGTGGTGGCCCGGACGGTCCGGCTGCTCGCGCAGCTCACCCGGCAGGTCGCCGTCGTGCAGTACCCGTCCCTGACCCGTTCGACCGTGCGGCACGTCGAGCTGCTCTCGCTCGCGCCCGCGCGTGTGATGCTCGTGCTGATCACCGACACCGGCCGGGTCGAGCAGCGCATGGTCGACTGCCCGGCGCCGTTCGGGGAGGCCTCGCTCGCGGATCTGCGGGCGCGCCTCAACAGCAAGGTCGCGGGCCGCCGCTTCACCGACGTCCCGCGGCTCGTGGAAGACCTGCCCGAAGGCTTCGACGTCGAGGACCGGGGTACGGTCTCGACAGTGCTCTCCACACTTCTGGAGACACTGGTCGAGGAGAACGAGGAACGGCTGATGATCGGCGGCACCGCCAATCTGACCCGTTTCGGGCATGACTTCCCCCTCACCATCCGCCCCGTCCTGGAGGCGCTCGAGGAGCAGGTCGTGCTCCTCAAGTTGCTTGGCGAGGCGGGGGATTCGGGCATGACGGTGCGCATCGGGCACGAGAACGCCTATGAGGGACTCAACTCCACTTCCGTGGTGTCGGTCGGTTACGGTTCGGGCGGCGAGGCAGTCGCCAAGCTCGGCGTGGTCGGACCGACCCGCATGGATTACCCGGGAACGATGGGAGCGGTACGCGCAGTGGCACGGTACGTCGGACAGATCCTGGCGGAGTCGTAAGTGGCCACGGACTACTACGCCGTTCTCGGCGTGCGTCGCGACGCGTCGCAGGAAGAGATCAAGAAGGCCTTCCGGCGGCTCGCGCGCGAGCTGCACCCGGACGTCAACCCGGACCCGAAGACCCAGGAGCGGTTCAAGGAGATCAACGCCGCTTACGAGGTGCTCTCCGACCCGCAGAAGAAGCAGGTCTACGACCTCGGCGGCGACCCCCTGTCCCAGGCGGGCGGCGGTGGCGCGGGCGGCTTCGGCGCGGGTGGCTTCGGGAACTTCTCGGACATCATGGACGCGTTCTTCGGTACGGCGTCGCAGCGCGGCCCGCGCTCGCGCACCCGCCGCGGCCAGGACGCGATGATCCGGCTGGAGATCGAGCTCGACGAGGCGGCCTTCGGCACGACGAAGGACATCCAGGTCGACACGGCGATCGTCTGCTCCACCTGCAACGGTGAGGGAGCGGCGCCGGGCACCTCCGCGCAAACGTGTGACATGTGCCGCGGTCGCGGTGAGGTGTCGCAGGTGACGCGGTCCTTCCTGGGCCAGGTCATGACCTCGCGGCCGTGTCCCCAGTGCCAGGGCTTCGGCACCGTCGTCCCGACGCCGTGCCCGGAGTGCGCGGGCGACGGCCGGGTGCGGTCCCGCCGTACCCTCACGGTCAAGATCCCGGCCGGTGTCGACAACGGCACCCGCATCCAGCTCGCGGGCGAGGGCGAGGTCGGCCCCGGCGGCGGTCCCGCCGGTGACCTGTACGTCGAGATCCACGAGCTGCCGCACCCGACCTTCCAGCGGCGCGGCGACGACCTGCACTGCACGGTCACCATCCCGATGACGGCCGCGTCCCTCGGCACCAAGGTGCCGCTGGAGACGCTGGACGGCATGGAGGAGGTCGACATCCGGCCCGGCACCCAGTCCGGGCAGTCGATCCCGCTGCACGGGCGGGGCGTCACGCATCTGCGCGGTGGCGGGCGGGGTGACCTGATCGTCCATGTCGAGGTGCAGACCCCGACGAAGCTGGACCCGGAGCAGGAGCGTCTGCTGCGGGAGCTGGCCAAGCTGCGCGGTGAGGAGCGGCCGCAGGGGCAGTTCCAGCCGGGGCAGCAGGGGTTGTTCTCGCGGTTGAAGGATGCGTTCAACGGGCGCTGAGGTGGTGGCTGCGGGCGGCTGATTTCGCCTCCGCCGCCCTTACCCTTCCCGTCCCTGGGGGCTGCCGCCCCCAGACCCCGCTTTCGGCCTGAACGGCCTCGTCCTCAAACGCCGGACGGGCTGAAAGTGCAGGCACGTGACAAGGGGACGGGCCGATTCGGACTTGTTCGGAGGACGTGACAACATGCCGTCATGTCCTCCGCACTGACCGATCTCTTCCCTCATCCGATCGTGCAGGCCCCCATGGCGGGCGGTGTCTCCGTGCCGCATCTGGCCGCCGCCGTGTGCGAGGCCGGTGGGCTCGGGTTCCTCGCCGCCGGGTACAAGACGGCCGACGGCATGTACCAGGAGATCAAACAGCTGCGGGGGATCACCAACCGGCCGTTCGGCGTGAACCTCTTCATGCCGCAGCCCGAGTACGCCGACCCGGGTGCCGTGGAGATCTACGCCCACCAGCTGGCCGGGGAGGCCGGCTGGTACGAGACCGAGCTCGGCGATCCGGACAGCGGCCGTGACGACGCCTACGACTCCAAGGTCGCCGTGCTGCTCGACAACCCCGTGCCGGTGGTCTCCTTCCACTTCGGGGTGCCGAGCCGCCAGGTCCTCGACTCCCTCCGCCGGGCCGGCACCTTCACGCTGGTCACCGCGACGACCCCGGAGGAGGCCCTCGCCGTGCAGCTGGCCGGCGCGGACGCGGTGATCGTGCAGGGCGTGGAGGCGGGCGGCCACCAGGGCACCCACCGGGACAACCCGGAGGCGGGCGGCACCGGCATCGGGCTGCTCCCGCTCGTCGCCCAGGTCCGCGAGACCGTGAGCATCCCGATCGTCGCCGCCGGCGGCATCATGCGCGGCGGGCAGATCGCCGCGGTGCTGGCGGCGGGCGCGAGCGCGGCCCAGCTCGGCACGGCGTTCCTCGCCACCCCGGAGTCCGGTGCGAACGCCGTCCACAAGCAGGCCCTCACCAACCCGCTGTTCGCGCGCACGGAGCTGACCCGGGCGTTCACCGGCCGCCCGGCCCGTGGCCTCGTCAACCGGTTCCTGCGCGAGCACGGCCCGTACGCCCCCGCCGCCTACCCGGAGGTCCATCACCTCACCTCGCCCCTGCGCAAGAAGGCCGCCGCCGCCGGCGACGCACAGGGGATGGCGCTGTGGGCGGGGCAGGGGCACCGCATGGCGCGCGAGCTCCCGGCCGGGCAGCTGGTGGAGGTCCTCGCCGCCGAGCTGGACGCGGCCAGGACAGCGTTGTCGGGCAAAGGGGACCTGCGATGACCGCGCCGGTGTTCGTCGTCGAGTCGCTGGCGGGCGTGGGTCCCGGCTCCATCGTCGAACTGGACGGCCCCGAGGGGCGGCACGCGGTGTCCGTACGGCGGCTGCAGCCCGGCGAGGACGTGGTGCTGACGGACGGTCTGGGGCGCGGTGCCGCCGGTGCGGTGGTGCGGACGGAGGGCAAGGACCGGCTGTTCGTCGAGCCCGTCGAGTTCCCCGTCGAGCCCGAGCCCAGCCCCCGTATCACCGTCGTCCAGGCCCTGCCCAAGGGCGACCGCGGCGAACTGGCCGTCGAGACGATGACCGAGACCGGCGTCGACGCGATCGTGCCCTGGTCGGCGGCCCGCTGCATCACCCAGTGGAAGGGCGAGCGGGGGCTGAAGGCCCTCGCCAAGTGGCGGGCCACCGCCCGCGAGGCCGGCAAGCAGTCCCGCCGGCTGCGCTTCCCGGAGGTCACGGACGCGGCGACGACCAAGCAGGTTGCCGCACTTCTCGCCAAAGCCGACTTCGCCGCCGTACTGCACGAGGACCGCGACTACGACAGCGAGCCGCTGGCGACCGCCGAGCTGCCCGCCGCGGGCGAGATCGTGCTGGTCGTGGGCCCCGAAGGGGGCGTGTCCGAACAGGAGTTGACGCTCTTCTCGGAGGCGGGTGCGAAGGCGTACCGGCTCGGGCGTAGCGTGCTGCGTACATCGACCGCGGGCACCGCGGCGACCGCCCTGCTCCTGGGCCGCACCGGCCGCTGGTCCTGAAGATCACGGGGGAACACCATGGAACTCGCCCAAGTCCGGCTCCTGGTCAGCGACTTCGCCGCCTGCTACCGGTTCTACGCGGAGGTGCTCGGCCTCAAGCCGCAGTCGGGCGCGACCGCGGGGCCGTACGAGAAGTTCAGCCCGGCCACCGGCTCGGCGGGCATCGCCCTCCAGGACCGTTCGATGATGGCCGAGGTGCTGGACGAACTGGGCGACACGGCGACGGGCCACCGCTCCCTGGTGGTGCTGCGCGTCGACGACCTCGACACCTACTGCGAACAGATCGCCACCCGGGGCGCCGTCCTTGTGCACGGCCCGGCCCCCATGACGGACCGCATGCGGGTGGCCCATCTGAAGGATCCCGAGGGGAACCTGGTGGAGCTGCAGGAGTGGCTGCTGCTGCGCGGCTGAACCGGCAGGGCGCAGGGGCGCTTTCGTGACCGTATGCGCTCTACCGCCGGACGGCACTCGGTGGCAGGCTGCCGTCCATGGGGGCATTGAGGCGGATTTGGCGGCGGCCGCGGGGACGGCGGGCGGCGGCCGCGACGGTACTCGCCGTCCTGGGCGTCGGCGGAGCCGTGGCCTGTGATCCGGGCGGCCTGAACTCGGCGGCCGTGGCGTACACGACCGACCAGACCGCGACCAAGGAACTGGAGCGGCAGCACGTCGACGTGCAGTGGCTCAGCTGCACCGCCAACTACGGCAACGACAAGGTCTCCACGCGGACGGCACCCTCGGCGAGCGAGACCACCGTCGCCAACGTCGACTGCCAGGGGCAGACCAAGGACCGACGGGACATCACCGTCACCGGCAAGGTCACCCGCGCCGTCGACGGCGCCTGCGTACGCGGCGACCTCACCGCCAAGGTGGGCGGCAAACAGTGGTTCCACGTGACGGGGCTCGGCAACTGCAACGCGACACCGTCACCCATCGTCCACAACCCCTCGGGCGGAAACGGCGGTCAGCCCGGCGCCACCGTCACCGTGACCGTCACGCGGACCATCTGGTGCAAGGGCGATCCCCAGTGCTGGCCCGTCGAGGGCAAGTGATCCAAACCGCTGACCCCGGGCGGTGCCGCTGCGTAGGGTGATCGGGTGACACAGCCTGCGACGCCTGCCTATCTCCGGTTTCCGCATCTGCGGGGCGAGTTGGTCGCCTTCACGGCCGAGGACGACGTGTGGCTCGCCCCCGTGGACGGCGGACGCGCCTGGCGGGTCAGCGCGGACAACACACCGGTCACCCTGCCCCGCATCTCGCCCGACGGCACGACCGTCGCCTGGACCTCCACCCTCGACGGCGCCCCCGAGGTGCACATCGCCCCGGTCTCCGGCGGACCCGCCAAACGGCTGACGCACTGGGGCAGTTGGCGCACCCAGGTGCGCGGCTGGACCCCCGACGGACAGGTCCTCGCGGTCACCACCCACGGCCAGGCGAACCTGCGCCGCAGCTGGGCGCACGCCGTCCCGCTCGACGGCGGGCCCTCCACCGTCCTGCCGTACGGCCTCGTCGGGCATGTCGCCCACGGGCCGAGCACCGTCCTGCTGTCCGCACCCATGGGACGCGAGGCCGCCTGGTGGAAGCGGTACCGCGGAGGCACGGCGGGCAAGCTGTGGATCGACCGGGAGGGGCAGGGCGAGTTCGTACGGCTCCATGAAGAGCTCCGCGGGAACCTGGAGTTCCCGGTGTGGGCGGGCGAGCGCATCGCCTTCCTCTCCGACCATGAGGGGGTCGGGGCGGTGTACTCCTCCCTCGCCGACGGCTCCGACCTGCGCCGGCACACGCCCCTCGACGGCTTCTACGCCCGCCACGCCTCCGGCGACGGCACGCGTGTCGTCTACTCCTCGGCCGGTGAGCTGTGGATCCTCGACGACCTCGACGGCGCCGAGCCCCGCCGGCTCGACATCCGGCTCGGCGGGCAGCGCGCCGAACGCCGGCCGTTCGCGGTGAACGCCTCCCACTGGTTCGGCTCGGCCGCCCCCGACCACACCGCACGCGGCAGCGCGGTCGCCGTGCGCGGAGCCGTCCACTGGGTCACCCACCGCTCCGGCCCCACCCGCGCGCTCGCCGCCGAACCCGGCGTACGGGCCCGGCTGCCCCGCACCTTCCGCGCCGACGGCGAGGAATGGGTGGTCTGGGTGACGGACGCGGAGGGCGAGGACGCCCTGGAGTTCGCGCCCGCCACCGGTCTGGCACCCGGCGCCACCCCCCGCCGCCTCGCCGCCGGACAGCTCGGCCGCGTCCTCGGGCTCGCCATGGCGCCCGACGGCAGCCGGGCCGCGGTCGCCGCCCACGACGGCCGTGTCCTGCTCGTCGAGCGGGAGACCGGCGAGGTCCGCGAGATCGACCGCAGCGAGGACGGGGACGTCACCGGCCTCGTCTTCTCGCCCGACTCGGCCTGGCTCGCCTGGTCCCACCCCGGCCCGCGCCCGCTGCGCCAGCTCCGCATCGCCCACACCACCGACCTGACGGTCACCGAGGCGACCCCGCTGCGCTTCCGGGACTACGCGCCCGCCTTCACCCTCGACGGCAGACACCTCGCCTTCCTCTCCAACCGCTCCTTCGACCCGGTCTACGACGAGCACGTCTTCGACCTCGCCTTCGTGGTCGGCGACCGCCCGCACCTGATCACCCTCGCGGCGACCACACCCTCCCCCTTCGGCCCGCAGCGGCACGGACGCCCCTTCGACACTCCCGACAAGGACGAGACCCCCGACAGCGAGGGCATCCCGGCCACCCGCATCGACCTCGAAGGCCTCGCCGACCGGATCGTGCCCTTCCCGGTCGAGGCCGCCCGCTACTCGAACCTGCGGGCCGCGAAGGACGGCGTGCTGTGGCTGCGCCACCCGGTGCAGGGCGTCCTCGGGGTGTCCAGGGCCACCCCCGACGATCCCGACCCCAAGACCGAACTGGAGCGCTACGACCTCGTCCAGCACCGCCTGGAGCACCTCGCCGCCGATGCCGACCACTTCCGGGTCAGCGGCGACGGCAAGCGAGTCCTGCTGTGGACCGACGGACGGCTGAAGGTCGTACCCAGCGACCGCCGTGCGTCCAACGACGACTCCGGCGACACCAACATCACCGTCGACCTGACCCGGGTACGGCAGACCGTCGATCCCTCGGCCGAGTGGCGACAGATGTACGAGGAGACCGGCCGCATCATGCGGGACCACTTCTGGCGGCCGGACATGAGCGGCGTCGACTGGACCGGCGTGCTCGACCGCTACCGGCCGGTCCTGGACCGGGTGGCCACCCACGACGACCTCGCCGACCTCCTGTGGGAGGTGCACGGCGAGCTCGGCACCTCGCACGCCTATGTGATGCCGCACCGCGGATACGGCAACGGGCCCCGGCAGGGGCTCCTCGGCGCCGACATCTCCCGTCACGAGGACGGCAGTTGGCGCATCGACCGGATCCTGCCGACCGAGACCTCCGACCCCGACGCCCGCTCCCCGCTGGCCGCGCCGGGCGTCGCGGTGCGGGCCGGGGACGCGATCGCCGCGGTGGGCGGGCAGCCCGTGGACCCGGTGACCGGGCCCGGACCGCTGCTCGTCGGCACCGCGGGCAAGCCGGTCGAGCTGACGATCTCCCCGGCCGGCGGGGGCGAGGTGCGGCACGCGGTGGTCGTGCCGGTCGCGGACGAGGAGCCGCTGCGGTACCACGCGTGGGTCGCGGACCGGCGGGCCTACGTCCACGAGAAGTCCGGCGGGCGGATCGGCTATCTGCACGTCCCCGACATGCAGGCGCCGGGCTGGGCCCAGATCCACCGGGACCTGCGGGTCGAGGTGGCCCGGGAGGGACTCGTGGTGGACGTCCGGGACAACCGGGGCGGCCACACCTCGCAGCTCGTCGTGGAGAAGCTGGCGCGGCGGATCGTCGGCTGGGCCGTGCCGCGCGGTCTGCGGCCATACAGCTATCCGGCGGACGCACCCCGCGGGCCCGTGGTCGCCGTCGCCAACGAGTTCTCCGGCTCCGACGGCGACATCGTCAACGCGGCCATCAAGGCACTGGGCATCGGCCCGGTCGTCGGCACCCGCACCTGGGGCGGTGTCATCGGCATCGACAACCGCTACCGCCTGGTCGACGGCACGCTCGTCACCCAGCCCAAGTACGCCTTCTGGCTGGAGGGTTACGGCTGGGACGTCGAGAACCGCGGGGTGGACCCGGACGTGGAGGTGGTCCAGCGGCCGCAGGACCACGCGGCGGGACGGGACGTCCAGCTGGACGAGGCGATCCGCCTCGCGCTGGCCGCACTGGAGGAGACCCCCGCCAAGACACCCCCGAGCCTGGACTGACGTCCCTGGATACGATGCCCCCGTACTCGATCAGCGTGATCGATCAACCGGCTGGAGGAGACCACATGGCAGGGGAGCCACAGGACGACTGCCTGTTCTGCAAGATCGTCGCGGGGCATGTGCCGGCGACGATCGTCCGCGAGACGGAGACCACCGTCGCCTTCCGGGACATCAACCCCCAGGCGCCCACCCACGTCCTGGTGATCCCCAAGGCGCACTACGAGAACGCCGCCGCGCTCGCCGCCGGTGCTCCGGAACTCGCCGCCGACGTGCTCCGCGAGGCGCAGTCGGTCGCCGACGAGGAAAAGCTGGAGAGCTACCGGATCGTCTTCAACACGGGCGCCGGCGCCGGCCAGACCGTCTGGCACGCCCACGCGCACGTCCTCGGCGGCCGCGGTCTGCAGTGGCCCCCCGGATAACCGACCGTGTCCGTACGTGAATTGGTGGTCCTCGGCACCGCCAGCCAGGTCCCCACCCGGCACCGCAACCACAACGGCTATCTGCTGCGCTGGGACGGCGAGGGCATCCTCTTCGACCCCGGCGAGGGCACCCAGCGCCAGATGCTGCGTGCCGGGGCCGCCGCGCACGACCTCAACCGGATCTGTGTCACGCACTTCCACGGCGACCACTCCCTGGGCCTCGCGGGCGTCATCCAGCGCATCAACCTCGACAAGGTCCCGCACGAGATCACCGCGCACTACCCGCGCTCCGGGCAGCGATTCTTCAACCGGCTGCGCTACGCCACCGCCTACCGCGAGACGGTCGACCTCACCGAGGCCCCGGTCGACACGGACGGCCCCCTGGCTGTCACGCCCACGTACACACTGGAAGCCCGCAAGCTCTCCCACCCGGTCGAGTCCTACGGCTACCGGCTGACCGAGCCCGACGGCCGCCGGATGCTCCCCGACCGCCTCGCCGCGCACGGCATCAAGGGCCCGGACGTCGGCCGTATCCAGCGCGAGGGCGCGCTCGGCGGGGTGTCCCTGGAGGAGGTCAGCGAGGTGCGCCGCGGTCAGCGGTTCGCGTTCGTCATGGACACCCGGCTGTGCGACGGGGTGCACGCCCTCGCCGAGGGCTGCGACATGCTCGTCATCGAGTCGACGTTCCTCGACGAGGACACCGACCTCGCAGTCGAGCACGGCCATCTGACCGCGGGTCAGGCAGCGGCGGTGGCACGGGACGCGGGCGTACGGCACCTGGTGCTCACGCACTTCAGCCAGCGGTACACCGAACCGGACGAGTTCGAGCGGCAGGCGCGCGCGGCGGGCTTCGAGGGCGAGCTGACGGTCGCGCACGATCTTCTGCGGGTGCCGGTTCCGAAACGCCGGTAACGCGCCCGTACGATGCTTTGATGCCCCTCCCCAAAGCTGAACTGCACCTGCACATCGAAGGCACCCTGGAGCCGGAGCTCGCGTTCGAGCTGGCCGCCCGCAACGGCGTCGAGCTGCCGTACGCCGGCACGGACGAGCTCCGCAAGGCGTACGAGTTCGAGGACCTCCAGTCCTTCCTGAACCTGTACTACGAGCTCATGGCCGTCCTGCGCACCGAGCGGGACTTCGAGGACCTCACGAACGCGTACCTCGCCCGCGCCGCCGCGCAGGGGGTGCGGCACGCGGAGATCTTCTTCGACCCGCAGGCGCACCTGGTGCGCGGGGTGCCCATGGGCACGGTCGTCGAGGGGCTGTGGCGGGCGCTGGGGAGCAGCGAGGCGAACCACGGCATCTCCACCAGGTTGATCATGTGCTTCCTGCGCGACGAGTCCGCCGAGTCGGCGCTGCAGACCCTGGAGGCCGCGAAGCCGTACCTGGACCGGATCACCGGCGTCGGCCTGGACTCCGCCGAGGTCGGGCATCCGCCGGTGAAGTTCCGCGAGGTGTACGAGGCCGCCGCCGCGCTCGGTCTGCGCCGGGTGGCGCACGCGGGGGAGGAGGGCCCGCCGGAGTACATCACGGAGGCCCTGGACGTGCTCGGCGTGGAGCGCGTCGACCACGGGCTGCGGTGCATGGAATCCCTCGAGCTGGTCGAGCGGCTGGTCCGCGACCGCATCCCGCTGACTCTGTGCCCCCTGTCCAACGTCCGCCTGCGGACGGTCGACACCCTCGCCGACCACCCGCTGCCGGCCATGCTGGACGCGGGGTTGGTGTGCACGGTCAACTCCGACGACCCCGCCTACTTCGGTGGCTACGTCGGCGACAACTTCGAGGCCGTTCAGGGCACTCTTCGCCTGACCGAGGACCGCCTGCGCGAACTGGCCCGCAACTCCTTCCTCGCGTCCTTCCTGGAGGACGACGAGGAGCGCAGGGCGCGGTACCTCGCCGAGGTGGAGGCGTACGAGTTCTAGGCGGCCGTTGTGTCGTAGGCGTGCCGAGCAGGTGTCTGCACCGGGATCTCCACGAGCGGGAGGGGCCGCCTGCCGGCCCGCAGGGCCACGGCCGTCATCGGTACGGTGATCACCAGCAGCCCCACGGCCAGGACCGCGCCCATCACCGGGAACCCGGCCTGTGCCGCCAGCACGCTGCCGGTCAGTGGGCCCGCCGCCGTTCCGAGGGAGGACGCCGAGCCGACGAGGACCGCCCAGCGTCCGCGGGGGTCCAGGGAGGCCGCCAGGCCGATCACGTACGACAGGACGACCGGGTAGAGCACGTTCCAGGCGATCTCGCCGGTCGCGAAGGTGGTCAGGTCGGTCGCGGATGCGCTGAGCACGATGCAGCCGGAGATCAGCGCCGTGCCCGCTCCGATGGGCAGCGCCCGGCCGAACCGCGGCCCGACCGCTCCCGCGCCGACGACCCCGAGCAGTCCCGCGCCGAGCGCCACCGCGAAGACGGCACCCACGGTGGCCTCCGCGAGGTGCGCCTGGGTCAGGCCGATCCGGCCGCTGACACCCCACAGCGCGTTCTGCGCGAGCGACCAGCAGAACATGACGAGGGCGAGGACCAGACCGGAACGCGGCCGGGGCAGAGGGGTGCCCCCGAGGGAGCTGTGCGCGACCGCCGTACGGACCGGGAGCCGGCCGGTGAGCGGCCAGACGGCGAGCGCGGTGAGCGCGATCGCGGCGAGCGGCTGCCCGTGGCCCGCGCCCAGGTGGGGAACCGCCAGATAGACGGCGCCCGCGAGCGCGGAGACACCGAGCAGGCCCAGCGTGGTCGTCCGGTGCGGGTCCGGCTGCGCGGCGATGCCGGTGGCGGCGACCGTCGTCGCCGTACCGGAGCCGAAACCGCCGACGAGCGTGCCCGCGACGACCGCGGGGACGGCGTGGGTGAGCACGGCGCCGCCGTAGCCGACGACCGCGAGCACCAGACCGATGCGGGCCAGGGTGCGGGGGCCGATGCGGTCGACGCGGGAGGCGAGCAGGAAGCCGGCCGCGGCCGAACTCAGCAGCAGGGCACTGCCGATGGCACCCGCCTCGGTCGCGGAGAGCGCAAGCCCCGAGTCGAGCCGTCCGACGGTCGTCGGCAGCAGATACGGAGCCAGGTACCCGGCCGTGAAAAGGGCGACGAGGGGCCAGGCGGTGGTGCGAGGGGCGGACACGGGCGTTCCCAGGGCATGCGAAAGAAGCGGCTCAAGATGGGGTGGGGCGCCGACCGTCGACGGACAGGAACGCGCGGAGAATTTGTATCAAGCACGCGGTTCCGGAAAGAAGCGCGGGGGGTGTGATGTGGCGCACGTTGCGTTTGGGGCGGAAGAGGTCGGGTAAACGAGCGCCCCAACTGGCCTAGGCATGTGCGCTAACGCCAGCGTGCCGAGCCTCCCGCAGCCGGTGCCGTCGCCTCGATCTTCTGGCGGATCTCCCGCATCACCGCCACGATCCGCTCCTCGTGTTCCGGCGTCAGCCGAGCCACCGGCACCGAGCAGCTGATCGCGTCCTGCGCGGGGATGTCGTAGCGCAGCGCGAAGCCGAAACCGACGATTCCGGCCACGCCCTCCTCGCGGTCGACCGAGTAACCACGGGTGCGGACGCGCGCGAGATCCGCCGCCAGTGACTCCCGGCCGGTGTGCGTGTGGGGTGTGAGCGCCTGGTACGGCCCTTCGGGCAGCTCCTCGTCGTCCCGCTCGGCCAGCAGCGCCTTGCCGAGCGCGCCCGCGTGCGCGGGTAGCCGGCGGCCGACGCGGCTGATGGTCCGCAGATACTCGTGCGACTCCCGCGTCGCCAGATATGCCACGTCCCGTCCGTCGAGCCGCCCCATGTGGATGGTCTCCCCGAGCGCCTCGGACGCCTCGTCGAGATACGGCCGTACGACGCGCACCCGCGGGTCGGAGTCGAGGTAGCTGGTGCCGGTGAGCAGGGCGTGGATGCCGATGCCGTACAGCGAACCGGTGACGTCCGTACGCACCCAGCCCCGGCTGATCAGGGTCTGCAGCAGTGCGTACATCGAGCTGCGCGGCACGCCCAGCTCGTCCGCCAGCTCCTGCAGCCGTGCCGGTCGGTCGCCGCGGGCGGCGAGCAGCTCCAGCAGTTCGACCGTCCGCGCGGCCGACTTCACCTCGCGCACGCCGCCACCTGTGTCCGACATGGGGCGATGTTAGTCGGCCCCTGCCGGACAGGACCGTTGACTACTGCTGTTCGCATATCTAGGCTCTGTCTCCATATATAGATGACATCTACATGGGGAGACGACGTGGCGGGTGAGGCGGAGACAGTTGCGGCCAGGCTGCGCGACGGGATGGAAACAGGAGTGCTCTCCTTCCCGCTGACGTCCTTCCACGACGACGGCTCGCTCGACCCGGAGGGCTGCCGCGCCCATGTCGCCGCGCAGATCGCCACCGGTCCCGGCGCCGTCTTCCCCGCCTGCGGCACCGGCGAGTTCTTCTCGCTGGACGAGGACGAGTACCGCCAGGTCGTGACCATCGCCGTGGAGGAGGCGGGCGGGCGCCTGCCCGTGGTCGCCGGGATCGGGTACGGCTGGGCGCAGGCCGTCCGGTTCGCCCGCATCGCCGAGGAGGCCGGCGCCGACGCGCTGCTCGTCCTGCCGCACTACCTGGTCGCCGCCCCGCAGGAGGGCCTCGTCGCACAGCTGGAGCAGATCGCCGCCCGCACCCGGCTGCCGCTCATCGCCTACCAGCGCGGCCAGGTCGCCTACACGGCAGCCTCCTTGAGGCGCATCGCGGCCCTCCCGAACGTCATCGGGCTCAAGGACGGCCACAGCGACCTCGACCGCCTCCAGCGCCTGACCCTCGCCGCGCCCGCGGGCTTCCTCTTCTTCAACGGCGCGTCCACCGCCGAGATCCAGGCCCGCGCCTACGCCACCGTCGGCGTCCCTGCCTACTCCTCCGCCGTGCACGCCTTCGCCCCCGAGATCGCGAACGCCTTCTTCGCGGCCCTGCGCGACGGTGACGACAAGACGGTGCAGCGGCTGCTGCGCGACTTCTACGTCCCGCTCGTGGAGCTGCGCGACCGCGTACCGGGGTACGCCGTGTCGCTGGTCAAGGCTGCGGCCCGGCTGCGCGGCCGGCCCGTCGGCCCCGTGCGCGCCCCGCTCACCGACCCCTCGGCCGGCGACCTGGCCGATCTCGAAGCCCTGCTCACCACCGGACTCGACCTCGTAGGAGCCGCGCTGTGAACCTCACCATCACCGACGTACGGCTCACGCCGATCCTGGTCGCCGACCCGCCCCTCCTCAACACCCAGGGCGTCCACCAGCCGTACACCCCGCGACTGATCGTGGAGGTGGTGACGGCCGACGGCATCACGGGTGTCGGCGAGACCTACGGCGACACCAAGTACCTGGAGCTCGCCCGGCCCTTCGCCGAGAAGCTGAAGGGGCGTCAAGTCAGTGACCTGAACGGTCTGTTCGTCATCGCCGACGAGGTCTCCGTGGACTCCGCGCGGGTCCGGAACCAGGTCGACGTCGGCGGGCTGCGCGGTGTCCAGACCGCCGACAAGCTGCGGCTGTCCGTCGTCTCCGGCTTCGAGGTCGCCTGTCTCGACGCCCTCGGCAAGGCGCTCGGCCTGCCGGTGCACGCGCTGCTCGGCGGCAAGGTGCGGGACGCGGTCGAGTACAGCGCCTACCTGTTCTACAGGTGGGCCGACCACCCCGAAGGCGTGACCTGCGAGAAGGACGACTGGGGTGCCGCCCTCGACCCGGCCGGGGTGGTGGAGCAGGCCCGGCTGTTCAAGGAGCGGTACGGGTTCACCTCGTTCAAGCTCAAGGGCGGTGTCTTCCCGCCGGACGAGGAGATCGCCGCCGTACGGGCCCTCGCGGAGGCGTTTCCCGGCCATCCGCTGCGGCTTGACCCCAACGGCGCCTGGTCCGTTCAGACCTCGCTGAAGGTGGCCGAGGAACTCGGGGACGTCCTCGAGTACCTGGAGGACCCGGCGCTCGGCACCCCCGCCATGGCCGAGGTCTCCGCCGCCACCGGGGTGCCGCTCGCCACCAACATGTGCGTGACGACCTTCGCGGAGATCAAGGAGGCGTTCACGCGGGACGCCGTCCAGGTGGTGCTGTCGGACCACCACTACTGGGGCGGGCTGCGCAACACGCAGCAACTGGCTGCCATCTGCCGTACGTTCGGTGTCGGGGTGTCCATGCACTCCAACACGCATCTCGGGATCAGTCTGGCCGCGATGACGCATGTGGCGGCCACCGTGCCGAATCTGCACCATGCGTGTGACTCGCACTATCCGTGGCAGTCCGAGGACGTGCTCGGGGCGCGGCTGAGGTTCGAGGGTGGGAAGGTCGCCGTCTCCGATGCGCCGGGGCTCGGTGTGGAGCTCGACCGCGGGAAGCTGGGGTTTCTGCATCAGCGGTGGCTGGACGACGACGGGACGCTCCGGGAGCGGGACGACGCGGCGGCCATGCGGGTTGCCGAGCCGGGGTGGGTGACGCCCGCGGTGCCCCGCTGGTAGCGCCCCCGCCGCCCCTACCCGTTCCCGTCCCCTGGGGGCTGCGCCCCCAGACCCCCCTTTCGGCCTGACGGCCTCGTCCTCAAACTCCCCCACTCTCGGCTTCGCTCGAGCGGGGGGACCCCCACGACGGGCTGAAAGATCAGACGCCGGACGGGCTGAGAGATGGTGCACACTGGCCTGATCCGCACCATGTCAGGGAGTGCACCGTGAGCGCGTCCAACGGGAAGGGACCAGCACCCGTCACAGCGGGACCGGAGTGCCAGGCACAGGTCGATCCGCTGGCCCAACTGCGCACCCCGGACGATCCCCCCTGGGACGTGTATCTCACCGGTCCCGTCTTCCTCGACATCATCTTCACCGGGCTGGACTCCGCCCCGGTGCGCGGCACCGAGTCCTGGGCGCGGGGGATGGGGTCGAGCCCCGGCGGCGTCGCCAACATGGCCACCGCACTGGCCCGGCTGGGGCTGAGGACCTCCCTCGCGGCGGCCTTCGGCGACGACCACTACGGGGAGTACTGTTGGGACGCCCTGGAGCAGGGCGAGGGCATCGACCTCTCCACCTCGCGCAAGGTCCCCGGGTGGCACTCCTCGGTCACCGTCTCGATGGCGTACGAGGGCGAGCGCACGATGGTCTCCCACGGCCACGAGCCACCGCCCGAGACCTTGTTCAGCCTGGGGGGCGCGCCCCGCGCGCGTGCCGCCGTCGCCTCCCTCACCCCCGGCGGGCGCGCCCCCTGGATCGCCCAGGCCGCGCACCACGGCACCCGTATCTTCGCCGACGTCGGCTGGGACGAGACCGGCGCCTGGGACCTGGCGGGCCTGCCCGACCTCGAACACTGCGAGGCCTTCCTGCCGAACGCGGAGGAGGCCATGCGGTACACCGGCGCCGCCTCCGCGCGCGCCGCCGCCCACGCCCTCACCGAGCACGTTCCGCTCGCGGTGGTCACCCTCGGTGCGGAGGGCGCCTACGCCGTCGACCGGCGCACCGGGGAGACGGCCGAGGTGCCCGCGATCGCCGTGGAGGCCCTGGACCCGACCGGCGCGGGCGACGTGTTCGTCGCGGGCTTCGTCACCGGCACGCTCGCCGACTGGCCGCTGGCGGACCGGCTGGCCTTCGCGGGGCTGACGGCCGCGCTGTCCGTCCAGGAGTTCGGCGGCTCGCTGTCGGCGCCGGGGTGGGCGGAGATCGCGGCCTGGTGGCGCAGGGTGCAGTCGGTGGAGGGACAGGACCCGGCGGCGCTGCGGCGCTACGCGTTCCTGGAGCGCCTGATCCCCCAGGGGGAGGCCGCGAGACCGTGGCCGCGGCGCAGGGCCGTGCCGACGATCGGTTTCCGGTCGGCCTGACCACTGCCACCGGTGTGAAACAGCGTCTGCCGAAAAGGCCTACGGTGTTGTCAGTCCCCCGGCGTACCCTTGAAACCGCCAAGGCAGCCCCCGTGGCTGGCGTGCCGTTTCGAGGAGGACGAGCAAGGCCTACAGAGCCGGCCCATGACTCAGACACCCACAGCTCACACCCCCGCGCAGGGGCAGGCGAGAGCAGAGTTCACCGTACCCGCCCAACACCCCATGGTGACCGTTCTGGGGTCCGGCGACTCCCTTCTGCGCGTGATCGAGAAGGCCTTCCCGGCGGCCGACATACATGTCCGGGGCAATGAGATCAGCGCGGTCGGCGACCCCGCGGAAGTCGCCCTCATCGCGCGCCTGTTCGACGAGATGATGCTGGTGCTCCGCACCGGGCAACCGATGACGGAGGACGCAGTGGAACGCTCGATTGCCATGCTCAGAGCGAGTGAGAACGGCGAGGGCCAGGGCCAGGAGACCCCGGCCGAGGTCCTCACCCAGAACATCCTCTCCTCGCGCGGCCGGACCATCCGCCCCAAGACCCTCAACCAGAAGCGGTACGTCGACGCGATCGACAAGCACACGATCGTCTTCGGCATCGGCCCCGCCGGCACCGGCAAGACGTACCTGGCCATGGCCAAGGCGGTGCAGGCCCTGCAGTCCAAGCAGGTCAACCGGATCATCCTGACCCGGCCCGCGGTCGAGGCGGGCGAGCGGCTGGGCTTCCTGCCCGGCACGCTCTACGAGAAGATCGACCCGTATCTGCGCCCGCTGTACGACGCGCTGCACGACATGCTCGACCCGGACTCGATCCCCCGGCTGATGGCCGCGGGCACCATCGAGGTCGCGCCGCTCGCCTATATGCGGGGCCGCACGCTGAACGACGCCTTCATCATCCTGGACGAGGCCCAGAACACCTCGCCCGAGCAGATGAAGATGTTCCTCACCCGCCTCGGCTTCGACTCGAAGATCGTGATCACCGGTGACGTGACGCAGGTCGACCTGCCGACCGGCACCAAGTCGGGCCTGCGCCAGGTGCAGGACATCCTCGAGGGCCTCGACGACGTCCACTTCTCGCGCCTCACGTCCCACGATGTCGTACGGCACAAGCTCGTCGGCCGTATCGTCGACGCGTACGAGAAGTACGACAGCCAGCACGGCACCGAGAACGGCACCCACAAGGGCGGCCGGGGCAGGCAGTCCGGGCACAAGGGGCTGTGACATTTAAAAGCAGGAGAACAAGCAGCACCATGTCGATCGACGTCAACAACGAGTCCGGAACCGAGGTCGACGAGCAGGCGATCCTCGACATCGCCCGCTACGCACTCGCGCGGATGCGCATCCACCCGCTCTCCGAGCTCTCGGTGATCGTCGTGGACGCCGACGCCATGGAGCAGCTGCACATCCAGTGGATGGACCTGCCGGGGCCGACGGACGTCATGTCCTTCCCGATGGACGAGCTCCGTCCGCCGTCGAAGGACGACGACGAGCCCCCGCAGGGCCTCCTCGGCGACATCGTGCTCTGCCCGGAGGTCGCCAGGAAGCAGGGCGACGAAGCGCCCACCCGGCACTCCATGGACGAGGAGCTCCAGCTGCTCACCGTCCACGGGGTGCTGCATCTCCTCGGGTACGACCACGAGGAGCCCGACGAGAAGGCCGAGATGTTCGGTCTGCAGGCGGCCATCGTGGACGGCTGGCGCGCGGAGAAGGGCCTGACCGGTCCGTCCCCGGCCCCGACCGTCTCATGAGTCCCCAGATCGTCGCGGGCGCGATCGCCCTGGTCGTCGTCGCCTGGCTCGCCGCCTGCGCGGAGGCGGGCCTCGCGCGCGTCTCCAGCTTCCGCGCCGAGGAGGCCGTACGCTCCGGCCGGCGCGGCAGCGCGAAGCTCGCCCAGGTCGCCGCCGACCCGACCCGCTATCTCAACGTCGCGCTGCTGGTCCGCGTGGCCTGCGAGATGGCGGCCGCGGCCCTGGTGACGTACGCCTGTCTGCAGGAGTTCGCCGGCACCACCCGCGCCCTGCTGGCCGCGATCGGCGTGATGGTCCTGGTGTCGTACGTCGCCGTCGGTGTCTCCCCGCGCACCATCGGCCGGCAGCATCCGCTGAACACGGCGACGGCCGCGGCGTACGTGCTGCTGCCGCTGGCCAGGATCATGGGGCCGATCCCGTCCCTGCTCATCCTCATCGGCAATGCGCTGACCCCCGGCAAGGGTTTCCGCCGCGGCCCGTTCGCGTCCGAGGCGGAGCTGCGGGCGCTGGTCGACCTCGCCGAGGCGGAGTCGCTGATCGAGGACGAGGAGCGCCGCATGGTGCACTCGGTCTTCGAGCTCGGCGACACCCTCGTGCGGGAGGTCATGGTCCCGCGCACCGACCTGATCGTCATCGAGCGCTACAAGACGATCCGCCAGGCCCTGACCCTCGCGCTGCGCTCGGGTTTCTCGCGCATCCCGGTCACCGGGGAGAGCGAGGACGACATCGTCGGCATCGTGTATCTGAAGGACCTGGCCCGCAAGACGCACATCAGCCGGGACGCCGAGAGCGAGCTGGTGTCGACGGCCATGCGGCCCGCCGCGTTCGTGCCCGACACCAAGAACGCCGGCGATCTGCTGCGCGAGATGCAGCAGGACCGCAACCACGTCGCCGTCGTCATCGACGAGTACGGCGGCACGGCCGGCATCGTCACCATCGAGGACATCCTCGAGGAGATCGTCGGCGAGATCACCGACGAGTACGACCGCGAGCTGCCGCCGGTGGAGGACCTCGGCGAGGACCGCTACCGGGTCACCGCCCGCCTCGACATCACCGATCTCGGCGAGCTGTACGGGCTCGACGAGTACGACGACGAGGACGTGGAGACCGTCGGCGGGCTGCTCGCGAAGGCGCTCGGCCGGGTGCCCATCGCCGGTGCGTCGGCGGTCGTGGAGGTGCCCGACGGTCGCGAACTGCGCCTGACCGCCGAGGCCGCGGCCGGCCGCCGGAACAAGATCGTGACGGTCCTGGTGGAGCCGGTGGCCCCCGCGGAGCTGCCCGAGGACAAGGAGAAGGAGGAGTGAGCCCGGAGGAACTGCGCGGCTTCTGTCTGTCCTTCAACGCGGCGGTGGAGGACTTCCCCTTCGCCCCGGACATCTCGGTCTTCAAGGTGCTGGGCAAGATGTTCGCCCTGAGCTGGCTGGACGCCCGCCCGCTCACGGTCAACCTCAAGTGCGACCCGGAGGACGCGATCCGGCTCCGCAGCGAGTACGAGGGCCTGATCATCCCCGGCTACCACATGAACAAGCGCCACTGGAACACCGTCACGGTCGACGGCGACCTCCCGGACCGACTGGTGCGGGAACTCATCGAGGACTCCTACGACCTGGTGGTCGCCGGACTGCCGCGTGCCGAGCGACTCCGCCTGGACCGCCCCTGAGCGCACTGCACCCCGTGGCCGGATACGGCCGGTGGCGGTACGTATGCTCGGCTCATGACCGACAGCAACGCGCTTGACCCCGAGGACCGCAAGATCGTCACCCTGGCCCGTTCCGCCCGGGCCCGCAACGGTGTGCCCGAGGGGGCTGCCGTACGGGACGAGACGGGCCGTACGTATGTCGCCGGGACCGTCGACCTGGCCTCGCTGAAGCTGAGTGCGCTGCAGACGGCGGTGGCCATGGCGGTGGCGTCCGGGGCGAAGTCCCTGGAGGCGGCGGCCGTGGTGACGGAAGCCGAATCGGCCGCGGCCCAGGACCTGGCTGCCGTACGGGACCTGGGCGGGGCCGGGACGCCGGTGCTTGTGGCCGGGCCCGACGGAACGGTGCGGACCACCGTCACCGCGGGCTGAAAACCGGCCGCTTCAGAGCCGTCCGGAATTCACCCTTGCCGTTTCTTCCCCTCACGGGCATCAATGGAACCGGTAGTTCCGACGGACCGTCAGATTCACTCCACCCCCCACCGGCGCCCCGCACCGCGCCTGCCGGCTGTCCGTCCGGACCTCTCCCATCCATCCCCACATGGCAGTTCCCAGCTTCGGGAAGGGAGCCGGATCCCCATGAGAGCCAAACGGACAACCACAGGTGCGGCCATGGCGGTAGGGGCCCTCGCGGCCGTCTCGCTCGCGTTCGCGCCCAGCGCCCTCGCCGTCACTCCGCAGTCGGCGACGATCACCGCCGACTGCGGAAGCTTCGGCGGCGGGCAGGCCACGCTCACGGCCACCCAGGACGGCACGGCGGCCACCGTCACCGTCACGTCCGCCATCACCGCGCCGATCGCCCTGTCCCAGGACTCGATCTCCTCCACGCTCACCCTGGTCGACGCGAACGGCGGCACCACCGCCTTCACCGGCACCAGGAACCCGGCGATGGCCGCCGGAGACCCCGTCACCGTCGGCCCGCTCTCCGGCACCGTCGCCTCCGGCGACAGCCTGGAGGCCTACGGCGGCTCGCTGCAGATGACCGTCTTCGGCATCACCATCACCTGCACCGCGACCGGCCCGCAGTCGCCGGGACCGTTCGTGTTCGACTGAGTCGCTGCCGACGGGCCGTCAGTTCCTGCGAGGTCAACAGGAACTGACGGCCCATCAGTTCATTTCGACTTCTCCATTGACTTCTCACGCAATCCCCACATCAATGCCCCCAGTGAGCGCAGCAGAGAAGGGGGCACTCCCATGGGTTCGACAACCCGAAGACGACGTTGGGCTTCGCTGCTCGGCGGGACCGTGCTCGCGGTCACCGCGGGTGGCGCACTGGCCTGTCCGGCCGGTGCCGCCACCAACGTGGACTTCGCCACGCACTGCATCCCGCCCGCGGTCGCGGGCATCCCGCCGATCGACGGTACGACGACCGCGAGCATCGCGGTGGACAACGCCAGCCCGAAGGTCGGCGACACCGTCACCGTCACCTACACCGTCGTCAAGCCCGCCGCCAGCAACCCCACCGCCATCGCCCTGCCGGCCGACATCATGACGCCCACCGGCAAGGTCACCCTCGGCGGTGCGCAGACGGGCGACGTGACGGTCGCAGGGCCCAAGAAGAACGACCCGGTGCCGGGCAACGGCGCCTTCCCGTCGTTCTCCATGACCGGCACCTTCAAGGTCACCGCGGCCGGTGCGATCACGCTCTCGCCCGGTGACTACAACATCCACACCAGCTACATCCTGGAGCTGGACACCCCGTGCACGGTGACCAACCCGCCCGCCCCGGTCTCCCAGACGGTCACGGCGACGGACGCCACCCCGGTCAACGACCGTGCCATCTCGCTGGGTTCGGCCTCCGGCAACGCCGGTGCCGCCGTCACCGTCAACGGCAGCCACTTCACGCCGGGCGCGACCGTCACCCTCGCCGGGCGCTCCGGGGACACCCAGACGGCGGACAAGGCGACGGTCACCGCCGCCGCCGACGGCTCCTTCAGCGGCTCCCTCGTCGTCAACGACAAGACGACGACGGGGATCGTGGCGTACGAGGGGAGTGCGTGGAGCGCCGGCAAAGGGGCGGGGCCCGCGGCCTACGTCGTGAACGACACCACCCCGGTCCCCGCCGGCAGCCAGAAGGTCACCACCACGGTGAAGGCGGGCACGCTGTCCATGTCCCAGGCCGGGGACTCCGTCGCCCTGTCGGCGGTCGACTTCGGCAAGGGCGGTGCTTCCACCGGCGCCCTGAACGCCGTCACCGTGAAGGACTTCCGCGGCGGACCCGCGGGCTGGTCCCTCACCGGCAAGGTCACCGACTTCACCGGACCCGGCGCCAAGATCGAGGCCGGGAAGCTGAGCTGGACCCCCGCCTGCACCACCAAGGCGGGCAGCCCGAGCACCTGCCAGGCGGGTTCCGCGGGCACGGTGGGCAGTGCGGGAGCGACCCTGGCGTCCACCCCCAACGGCACGCTGACCGGCGGCGAGTTCACGGCGAACGCCGGGCTCTCGCTGGACGTACCGGCGTTCACGCCCCCCGGCTCGTACTCGGGCGTGCTCACCCTGACGCTCAGCTGACCGTACGGGCGTCCGCACCCGCCCGTTCTTCTCGTCCATGTGGGGGTCCGCACCCATGCGCAAGCCGTACGTCCTGCTCCTGGGCCTGTTCCTGGCCCTCTTCGTCGCGCCCGCGCACGCCGCCGACAACGGCAGTTGGTCCGTCTACCCGGCCGCCTCCAAGGTGGCAGCCCGCCCGTACTTCTACCTCTCCGCCGACCCCGGGACGACCATCGAGGACAAGGTGGTCGTGGCGAACACCACCGGGCAGCCGCTGAGCTTCCGGTTGTATGCCGCCGACGCCTACAACACCCCCCGCGACGGCGGTTTCGCCGTCAGGACGGTGCGGGAGAAGCAGCGGGGCGTCGGCGCCTGGGCGAAGCCCGCGCAGTCACGCGTGACCGTCCCCGCGCACGGCGCGGTCACCGTCCCCTTCACCCTGCACGTGCCCGAGGGCGCCGAACCGGGCGACCATCCGGGCGCGCTCGTGGCCCTCGACGAACGGATCGACAAGGGCGACGGCTCCCTCGCGCTCGGTGTGCAGCGGGCGGTCGCCGCCCGCGTCTACCTGCGCGTCGGCGGCCCGACCCTGCCCGCGATCGCCGTGGAGAACGTCCACATCGTCCACCACCAGCCGCTCGTCCCCGGCCTCGGCGACAGCACGGCGACCATCTCCTACACCCTGCACAACACCGGCAACGTCACCCTCGACCCGAAGGTGGAACTGCGCGCCACGGGCCTGTTCGGCCGCACGCTCCTGGCCCGCAACCTGTCCCGCATCCCCTCCGAGCTGCTGCCCGGACAGCGCGTCCACCTCACCGAACCATGGCGGGACGCGCCCCAACTCGACTGGGGCGACGTCACGTTGACGGCGAGCGCGACGGACACGCGGAACTCGGAGAGCGCGTCCTTCCTCGCCCTGCCGTGGGCGGCAGCACTGGCGCTGCTGGCGGCGCTGGTGGTGGGGGTCGCGCTGGTGATCAGGGCGCGCGGGGCAAGGGGCGTCCGTGGTCGCGGCACGGCGCTCGAAGCGGTCGTCGCCGCCGCGGCGCGGGGCGTCCGACGGGAGCGGGCCGCGGCGAGGAGGTGAACTCCGTCACGCGGCCCGGGTGGCAAAGGGTTTCAGAGCGCGTCCGGGCCGCGCTCTCCCGTCCGTACCCGTACGACCGTCTCGACCGGCAGCGCCCACACCTTCCCGTCCCCGATCTTCCCCGTCTGCGCGGCCTTGACGATCGCGTCGATCACGGCGTCCGACTCGGCGTCCTCGACGACGACCTCGATACGGACCTTGGGGACGAGGTCGACCTGGTACTCGGCGCCGCGGTACACCTCGGTGTGGCCGCGCTGCCGACCGTACCCGCTGGCCTCGGTCACGGTCAGACCGTGCACGCCGAGCTCCTGGAGGGCCGTCTTCACCTCGTCGAGGCGGTAGGGCTTGACGATCGCGGTGATGAGCTTCATGCCTGGGACTTGACCTTCTGCGCGGGGGAGAGGACGGAGGACGAGACCGGGGCGCCGTGGCCCAGGACGCCGTGATCGTATGCCGTCTCGGCGTGCACCGTAAGGTCCAGGCCCTTGTACTCCTGCTCCTCGCTCGCCCGGAAGCCCATCGCCTTGTCGATCAGCTTGCCGATGCCGTACGTCACGAGGAAGGCGTACGCGGCCACGACGACCACGGCCACCAGCTGCCTGCCGAGCTGGGCGAGCCCGCCGCCGTAGAGGAGGCCCTCGGTGGAGCCGGTCATCGCCCTCTCCGCGAACACGCCGATGAGGAGGGTGCCGATGATGCCGCCGACCAGGTGGACGCCGACGACGTCGAGCGAGTCGTCGTAGTTGAGCTTGAACTTCCAGCTCACGGCGTACGAGCAGACGACACCGGCGGCGAGGCCCACGACCAGGGCGCCGAGCAGCGAGACCGAGCCGCAGGACGGGGTGATGGCGACCAGACCCGCGACGGCACCGGAGGCGGCGCCGAGCGTGGTCGGGTGCCCGTCGCGCTTCTGCTCGACGAAGAGCCAGCCGAGCAGGCCGGTGCAGCCGGCGGCGAGGGTGTTGAGGAAGGCGGCCGCGGCCAGCCCGTTGGCGCCGAGTGCCGAGCCCGCGTTGAAGCCGAACCAGCCGAACCAGAGCAGGCCCGCGCCCAGCATCACCATGGGCAGGTTGTGCGGACGCATCGCGTCCTTCTTGAAGCCGAGCCGCGGGCCGAGGACCAGGCACAGGGCCAGACCGGAGGCGCCGGAGGTGATTTCCACGGGGAGTCCGCCCGCGAAGTCGAGGGCGCCGAGGCGGTGCGCGATCCAGCCGCCGGGGCCCCACACCCAGTGGGTGACGGGAACGTATACGAGCAGCGCCCAGACCGGGACGAAGACCAGCCAGGCCGCGAATTTCACCCGGTCCGCGATCGCGCCGCTGATCAGCGCCGCCGTGATGATCGCGAAGGTGAGCTGGAAGGTGGCGAAGAGCAGGGTGGGCACGGTGCCCTGCACGCTGTCCGGGCCGAGGCCCGCCATGCCGGCGTGCTTCAGGCCGCCGATGAGCCCGCCGCCGATGTCGTCACCGAAGGCCAGCGAGTAGCCGGCGGCCAGCCACACCACCGTGACCAGGGCGATCGACACGAAGCTCATCATCAGCATGTTGAGGACGCTCTTCGTGCGGACCATGCCGCCGTAGAAGAGGGCGAGGCCCGGGGTCATCAGCAGGACGAGGGCGGTGGCGGCGAGCAGCCAGGCGGTGTCGCCGGTGTCCGCGTGCGCTGCGGCGAGGGTCGTCACGTCGTCTCCATCGAGGTGGGGGCTCGTCAGAGGCTCACTTCCGTGCGTTTCCGGATGTGCACGTCCGTGTTTCCGTGATGTTTCGTTGCGTGGAGGTTTCCTGAATCTCACAGGGCGGACAGCGAACGGCCGGTGATCGCTCGGCTGTACGGCGGGGCTCTGTGGATCAGGGAGAATGGGCGCCATGAGCGTTCGTAGTCAGTCATCCGAGCCGTCGGCGTCGTCGGCACCCCACCGCGCCGGCTTCGCCTGCTTCGTGGGCCGCCCCAACGCGGGCAAGTCCACCCTCACGAACGCTCTGGTCGGCCAGAAGGTGGCGATCACCGCGAACCAGCCGCAGACGACGCGTCACACGGTCCGGGGGATCGTGCACCGGGAGGACGCCCAGCTGATCCTGGTCGACACCCCTGGGCTGCACAAGCCGCGGACGCTGCTGGGTGAGCGGCTCAACGACGTCGTGCGCACGACCTGGGCCGAGGTCGACGTGATCGGCTTCTGTCTGCCGGCGAACGAGAAGCTGGGGCCCGGTGACCGTTTCATCGCGAAGGAACTGGCGTCCATCAAGAAGACGCCGAAGATCGCGATCGTCACCAAGACCGACCTGGTGGACAGCAAGACGCTCGCCGAGCAGCTCATCGCGATCGACCAGCTCGGCAAGGAGCTGGGCTTCGAGTGGGCGGAGATCGTGCCGGTGTCGGCGGTCGGTGACAAGCAGGTGGACCTGCTGGCCGATCTGATCGTTCCGCTCCTTCCGGAGGGGCCCGCCCTGTATCCCGAGGGCGATCTCACCGACGAGCCCGAGCAGGTCATGATCGCGGAGCTGATTCGGGAGGCGGCGCTGGAGGGTGTGCGCGATGAGCTGCCGCACTCGATCGCGGTGGTCGTGGAGGAGATGCTGCCGCGTGAGGGGCGGCCCGCCGACAAGCCCCTCCTCGACATCCATGCCTTCGTCTACATCGAGCGGCCGAGCCAGAAGGGGATCATCATCGGGCCGAAGGGCGCGCGTCTGAAGCAGGTCGGCATCAAGAGCCGTCAGCAGATCGAGGCGCTGCTCGGTACTCCGGTGTTCCTGGACCTTCATGTCAAGGTCGCGAAGGACTGGCAGCGGGATCCTCGGCAGCTGCGCAAGCTGGGCTTCTGAGCCTTTTTCGCCCCCGCCGCCCCTTCCCGTTCCCGTCCCCTGGAGGCTGCCGTCCCCAGACCCCCGCTTTCGGCCTGAACGGCCTCGTCCTCAAACGCCGGACAGGCTGCGCGCCGGCCGCCGGGGTGCGGCGGTTCGTGCAGGTCAGCACGGGACTGGTGTACGGCACCGGGCGGGGGCGCCCGTTGACCGAGGACGACGAGAGCCGGCCCGGCGGGGCGATGTGGGGTGCCTACCCCGGGTCCAAGGCCGAGGCCGAGCGGGCACTGCTCGCGCTGGACGGCATGGACGTACGCGTCGGCCGACTCCCCTTCGTCTACGGCGAGGACGACCCGCATCTCGCCCAGTCCCTGATGTGGGCCAAGAACTGGGCGGCCACCCAGCGGCTGCACATGGGCCATCACGCGGACGTCGCCCAGGGCCTGCTGCGCATCCTGCACGCTCCGGGCATCGCCGGCCGGATCTACAACATCGCCGACGACACCCCCGTCACGGCGGTCGAACTGCACCAGCTCAACGACACCGAGATCCCCGCCGATCTCTACACCCGCACCGACCCCGACCCCTGGCTGGCGATCACCTCCACCGACCGCGTCCGCCGGGAGCTCGGCTATCGCCCGCTGTACCCCAGCGTCTATGCGGCCAGGG
>NZ_JBITLY010000001.1:620428-789697 GCF_044465725.1 Streptomyces sp. NPDC049541
CACCGACCCCGACCCCTGGCTGGCGATCACCTCCACCGACCGCGTCCGCCGGGAGCTCGGCTATCGCCCGCTGTACCCCAGCGTCTATGCGGCCAGGGACGCCGGGGTCTTGTGAGGCTGCGCGAGTCGCGTCGGCGTGTCGGTCGATGTCTTTGATCCGCTGCGTGAGGGCCGCTCGGGCCGACCGACCCCGACCCCTGGCTGGCGATCACCTCCACCGACCGCATCCGCCGGGAGCTCGGCTATCGCCCGCTGTACCCCAGCGTCTATGCGGCCAGGGACGCCGGGGTCTTGTGAGGCGGCGTGAGTCGCGTCGGCGTGTCGGTCGATGTCTTTGATCCGCTGCGTGAGGGCCGCTCGGGCCGACCGACCCCGACCCCTGGCTGGCGATCACCTCCACCGACCGCGTCCGCCGGGAGCTCGGCTATCGCCCGCTGTACCCCAGCGTCTATGCGGCCAGGGACGCCGGGGTCTTGTGAGGCGGCGCGAGTCGCGTCGGCGTGTCGGTCGATGTCTTTGATCCGCTGCGTGAGGGCCGCTCGGGCCGACCGACCCCGACCCCTGGCTGGCGATCACCTCCACCGACCGCGTCCGCCGGGAGCTCGGCTATCGCCCGCTGTACCCCAGCGTCTATGCGGCCAGGGACGCCGGGGTCTTGTGAGGCGGCGCGAGTCGCGTCGGCGTGTCAGAAGCGCGCCGGATCGTCGGGGACGGTTCAGTCCACGCCTCTGATGCGGCCCACCAGCACCGCCCCCGCCAGCCCGATCACCGCAGACACCAGGTACAGCACCCGGTAGCCGCCGAGATAGGTCACGATCGGCGCGGCGAGGGCGGGGGCGGCCACCTGGGGGAGGGCGTTGGCCACGTTGATGACCCCCAGGTCCTTGCCGCGGTCCAGGGCCTTCGGCAGTACGTCCGTCATCAGCGCGAAGTCCACCGAGGTGAAGACGCCGAAGCCGACCCCGAGCACCGCCGCCGCGACGATCGCGCCCGGCCAGGTCTGCCAGCCGGCCAGCGCCGCCGTCGCCACCGCCATCAGCACCCCGGACCAGATCACGAACGGCTTGCGCCGCCCCACCCGGTCCGACCAGACCCCGCCCACGACGACCGTGGCGAGCAGTGTCACCCCGTTCACGGCCGTCAGGATCAGCACACCCTGGTCGGGGTCGCCGTAGTGCAGGCGGTCCCGCAGGTAGTAGAGCAGGTACAGCAGCACCAGCGCGTTGCTGAGGTTGATCAGGAAGCGGGTCAGCCACGCCCAGCCCAGGTCCGGATAGCGGCGCGGACTCAACCAGAACCCGGCGGCGAAGGACCGCCACGACCACTCCGGCCGGTCCGCCACCGCCAGCCGCAGGTCCTCGTAGCGCAGGACGTACGGCAGCACCCCCACCACCGTGAACACCGCGCACGCCGCATACCCGGCCCCGACGCCCCCGGCCATCGTCGCGAGCCCCGTCCCGCCGACCACACCCAGGATCTGCGCGGCGCCCAGCCAGCCGCCCACCGAGCCCCGCTGGAGCCGCGGCACCCGGTCCGGCACCGCGGCCGTCACCGCCGCGAACGCGGCGTTCAGCGTCAGCTGGACCAGACACCAGCCCGCCGTCATGGTCCACACCCCGCCCGCGCCCGCGAGCAGCAGCAACGACAGCGCGCCGCCCGCCGTGCCGGCCACGATCCACGGCGTACGGCGGCCCCGGCGGGACGTCGTCCGGTCCGAGAGGGCGCCGAAGAGCGGGTTGGCGACCAGGGACACCAACGCCCCCGCCCCCGTCACCCACGCCAGCATCGTCTCCTTGGACATGCCGGAGCCGGGCGCGAAGTCCTTCGCCTGGGAGGCCAGCAGGATCTGCAGGGGGCCGTACCAGCCCACCCAGATCGCCCCGTTGGCGAGCGAGAGGGCGGTCGTCCAGCCGCGGCCGACCCGTTCGACGGGCTCGGCGAGTGCCTCCACGGGCCGGGTGGCGGTCATCTCTGCGCCCGCAGCACATCCCGGAACCAGCCGTACGAGGACTTCGGTGTCCGCTGCTGCGTCGCGAAGTCGACGTGCACCAGGCCGAACCGGCGCTCGTACCCCTCCGCCCACTCGAAGTTGTCCAGCAGCGACCACACGAAGTACCCGCGCACGTCCACGCCCGCCTCGACGGCCTTGTGCAGGGCCCGGAGGTGGCCGTCCAGATAGGCGATCCGGTCCTGGTCGTCGACGCCGGGGTACGAGCAGCCGTTCTCGGTGATGACGACGGGCGGGAGGCGGTCGCCGTAGCGCTCGCGGAAGCCGGTGAGCAGCTCGGTCAGGCCTTCCGGGACCACGGGCCAGCCGAAGTCCGTCACCGGCACGCCCTCGATCTGCCGTACCGAGAAGGGGAGTTCGGCCGGGATGGTCAGCCCGCCGAACTCGATGTCCTCGCCCTGCGGGGCGCCCACCCGGGTCGGCGCGTAGTAGTTGACGCCGTACCAGTCGAGCGGTTCCGCGATGACCTTCAGGTCGGACTCGACATCGCCCGGCATCAGCTCGCCGATGCCCTCCGGGTACTGGCCGAGCAGCAGCGGATCGGCGAACAGGCGGTTCAGCAGCAGGTCGTAGAAGCCCGCCGCCTCCACGTCCGCGCTCTCCTCGGACGCCGGCCAGGTCGGCCCGTGCGAGTTGGCGATCCCGATGTCCGTGGCGCCGGACGCGCGCAGGGCCCGTACCGCCAGACCGTGGGCCAGCAGCTGGTGGTGGGCCACCGGCAGCGCGTCGAAGAGGAGCTGCTTGCCGGGTGCGTGCGCGCCCAGCGCGTGCCCCAGAAGCGTGTGTTCGGCGGGCTCGTTGAGGGTGATCCACTTCTTCACCCGGTCACCCAGCCGCTCGACGACGACGGACACGTACTCCGCGAAACGGGAGGCCGTGTCCCGCTCCAGCCAGTCCATCCCCAGCGGCAGGTCCCAGTGGAACAGGGTGGGCACCGGCCGTACGCCCGCGGCCAGCAGCTCGTCGACCAGACGGTCGTAGAAGTCGAGGCCGCCCGCCGAGCGCACCCGCGGCCAGGAGACCGAGAAGCGGTACGCGTCCACGCCGAGGCCGGCCAGGAGGGCCACGTCCTCGGGGTAGCGGTGGTAGTGGTCGCAGGCCACCGCCGCGGTCGAGCCGTCCTTGACCCGTCCCGGCTCGGCCGTGAAGGCGTCCCACACGGACGGCTCGCGCGCGTCGACGGCGCCCTCGATCTGGTGGGCCGAGGTCGACACGCCCCACACGAAGCCGGCCGGGAAGCGGGGTATCGGGTTGCCTGCATCAGAAGCCATGGGCGGGATCATCCTTACCGGCGGTAACGGAAGTCAACGCCCAGGCATGAACTGCCGGTTACGCCCCTTCCTTCAGCACCCGGCGGATCAGTTCGCGCTGCTCGTCCGTGAGCCGGGGATCGGCCGCGTACACCGTCTTCCCGTCCACCGTGATCTCGTAGCTGAAGCCGTCCGGCACCCCGAGGGGAGGCGTGCCCCGGCCGGACGCGAGCGCGCGTTCGGCCAGGGCCTGCCATTCCTGGGCGTCGGGCCGGCCCGAGGTGTCCACCTCGGCACGGCGCTCGATGCCCGCGAACCCACCCGTACGCCTCACCTGAATACGCATGGGTCCCTGTCTAGTACGCGGTCAGAGGATGCGCACCCCTACCTGTTCCCACGCCTTCTGCACGGCCTGCAGCTCCTCGCCCTCGTTGAAGCGGGCCTTCGCCGCCGCGACCGTGAGCTTCGCGAAGTCGTTGAACAGCGCCTGCGAGGACAGCTCGCCGCTGGTCAGGACGTCGTACCAGATCTGTCCCGCCTTCTCCCAGGCATGGCCGCCGAGCGCGGAGGCCACCAGGTAGAACGCGTGGTTGGGGATGCCGGAGTTGATGTGGACGCCGCCGTTGTCGCGGCCGGTGCGGACGTAGTCGTCCATGGTCGCCGGCTGCGGGTCCTTGCCGAGCACGTCGTCGTCGTACGCCGTGCCCGGTTCCTTCATGGAGCGCAGGGCCTTGCCGGTGACGCTCGGGGCGAGCAGCCCGGCGCCGATCAGCCAGTCGGCCTCGGCGGCGGTCTGGCCGAGCGTGTACTGCTTGATGAGCGAGCCGAACACGTCGGACATCGACTCGTTCAGGGCGCCCGGCTGGCCGTAGTAGGTGAGGTTCGCGGTGTGCTGGGTGACGCCGTGGGTCAGCTCGTGGCCGATGACGTCGATCGGGATGGTGAAGTCGAGGAAGATCTCGCCGTCACCGTCGCCGAACACCATCTGCTCGCCGTTCCAGAAGGCGTTGTTGTACTGCTCGTCGTAGTGGACGCTGGCGTCCAGGGGCAGGCCGTCGCCGTCGATCGAGTGGCGCTGGTAGGCCTTGAGGTAGAGGTCGAAGGTGGCGCCGAGACCCGCGTAGGCGCGGTTGACCGTGGCGTCCTTGACCGGGGCGGCACCTTCGGCGCGCACCTTCTTTCCGGGCAGGTCGGTCCTGTGCCCGGCGTCGTAGATGGTGCGCAGCGGCTGGTCCGCCGGTGCCTTCGCCGCCGGCGCGGCCGCGAGGCCGAACTCGGTGGTCACGCGGCGGCGGCCGCGCAGCTCGCTGTCGCGCATCAGGGTGCGGCGGGCGGGACCGGAGAGTGCGGGGTCGTCGTGCCGTGCCAGCTTGTCCAGGACGTGTGGCGGTACGACGGTGCAGAAGACGGGCTCGAAGCCCCCGTTGGTCGTCATGCCCGGCACCCTTGCACTGAGTCATTCCGGTGTCACTACCCGCAACCATGATTGGTGAAATATGCGGACAGGGAAGCGCACGCTCCGTGACGAAGTGGTATGGCGCACTTTTTGTCCCATTCATCCTTCGGGTCCCGCATACTGAAACGGCGCCCCGCATTCGAAGGGGCTCGGCTAGCATGCTGTGCATCATGCGTTTCGGGCTGCTTCTTCTTAGCTGCCGCGGCGAGGGCCTGTAGTCCAGGTCGACTCCCTCCCCGCGGAGCTTGGCGTTGCGTCGTCGGCCGTCCTTCCGGACACCCTGAGGAGCCCGAGTCATCATGGCGAACCGCCAGCAGCCCAGCACCATGCCGATCCACAAGTACGGACAGTACGAGCAGGTCGACATCCCCGACCGCACCTGGCCCGAGAAGCGGATCACCCAGGCCCCCCGTTGGCTGTCGACCGACCTGCGTGACGGCAACCAGGCCCTGATCGACCCGATGTCGCCCGAGCGCAAGCGCCGGATGTTCGACCAGCTGGTCACGATGGGCTACAAGGAGATCGAGGTCGGCTTCCCCGCCTCCGGCCAGACGGACTTCGACTTCGTACGGTCGATCATCGAAGAGCCCGGCGCCATCCCCGACGACGTGACCATCTCCGTACTGACCCAGGCCCGCGAGGACCTGATCGAGCGGACCGTCGAGTCACTGAAGGGCGCGAAGCGCGCCACCGTCCACCTGTACAACGCCACCGCGCCCGTCTTCCGCCGGGTCGTCTTCCGCGGCTCCAAGGACGACATCAAGCAGATCGCCGTCGACGGCACGCGCCTGGTCATGGAGTACGCCGAGAAGCTGCTGGGCCCCGAGACGGAGTTCGGCTACCAGTACAGCCCCGAGATCTTCACCGACACCGAACTGGACTTCGCGCTGGAGGTCTGCGAGGCGGTCATGGACGTCTGGCAGCCCGGCCCGGGCCGCGAGATCATCCTCAACCTGCCTGCCACGGTTGAGCGTTCGACTCCCTCCACGCACGCCGACCGCTTCGAGTGGATGGGCCGCAACCTGTCCCGCCGCGAGCACGTCTGCCTGTCGATCCACCCGCACAACGACCGCGGCACCGCCGTCGCCGCCGCCGAGCTGGCGCTGATGGCCGGTGCCGACCGCGTCGAGGGCTGTCTGTTCGGACAGGGCGAGCGCACCGGCAACGTCGACCTGGTCACCCTGGGCATGAACCTGTTCTCGCAGGGCGTCGACCCGCAGATCGACTTCTCCGACATCGACGAGATCCGCCGTGTGTGGGAGTACTGCAACCAGATGGAGGTCCACCCGCGCCACCCGTACGTGGGCGACCTGGTCTACACGTCCTTCTCCGGCTCCCACCAGGACGCCATCAAGAAGGGCTTCGACGCGATGGAGGCGGACGCGGCCGCCAAGGGCGTCACCGTCGACGACATCGAGTGGGCGGTCCCGTACCTGCCCATCGACCCGAAGGACGTCGGCCGCTCCTACGAGGCGGTCATCCGCGTCAACTCGCAGTCCGGCAAGGGCGGTATCGCCTACGTCCTGAAGAACGACCACAAGCTGGACCTGCCCCGCCGGATGCAGATCGAGTTCTCCAAGATCATCCAGGCGAAGACGGACGCTGAGGGCGGCGAGGTCACCGGCGGCGACATCTGGGCAGTCTTCCAGGACGAGTATCTGCCGAACCCCGAGAACCCCTGGGGCCGTATTCAGGTCAAGAACGGCCAGTCGACGACCGACACCGACGGCGTGGACACGCTGCGGGTCGAGGCGACGGTCGACGGCAAGGACACCGTGCTGACCGGGTCCGGCAACGGCCCGATCTCCGCCTTCTTCGACGCGCTGCAGAAGGTGGGCGTGGACGCCCGGCTGCTGGACTACCAGGAGCACACGATGAGCGAGGGCGCCTCCGCGCAGGCCGCCTCCTACATCGAATGCGCGATCGACGACAAGGTCCTGTGGGGAATCGGCATCGACGCGAACACAACGCGTGCGTCGCTGAAGGCGGTTGTCTCCGCCGTCAACCGAGCCGCCCGCTAGGACCTGGCCTCAAAGGTGACGTCGTCCGCCCGAAGGGCGGGCCGCGCGGCGTCTGGTGCGTGCAGATGCACGGCGGCGGAGGAGGTAGTCGACGCGGAGCGTCGGCGACTGACGACAACGCGGCAGATGTGCGTGCCAGGCGCCGTGCGGCAGGCGGCACCTTTGACGCCAGGTCCTCACCCTTCTGACCGGCCGTTTCGGGTCCCTGATCGCCGTATACGACGATCAGGGACCCGCCCCTTTCCGGCCACCTGTTCGTGGAGGTCACGGAAAGGTCTCTTCCGGGGTACTGACTGCGCCTCCCCGATGTGGCTAACATCACGGACACCGCGACGATGTTGCCGCGGTGTTAAGGAGGTGCGACGTGCTGCCAGTACGGGGACGAAACGGCCGAGCCGCCAGGCCTGCGCGCCTCCTGGGTACCCGCACCGCGTGGACACCCGTCGGGGACGGCGAGTTCTTCTGCCCGGGCTGCGGGGGCGACCGCAACTACCAGCGGCTGACCGGCCACCGCCGTTTCATCCTGCTGGGGGTGCCCGTGCTGCCGCGCGGCGAGACCGCGCCGGTCGTCGAATGCGCCGCCTGCCGCCGCCACTTCGGCACGGACGTCCTCGACCACCCCACCACCACCCGCTTCTCGGCGATGCTCCGCGACGCCGTCCACACCGTCGCACTCGCGGTGCTGGCCGCGGGCGGCACCTGTTCCCGTACGGCCCTGGAGGCCGCCGCGAGCGCGGTGCGCACGGCGGGCTTCGACGACTGCACCGAGGAGCAGCTGAACGCGCTCGTCGAGGCGCTGGCCGCGGACACCGGCCGCGTCTACGGCCAGTCCTGCGGAGCCGGGCTCGCCATAGAGCTGCACGAGGCCCTGGACCCGCTGGCCCCGCACCTCGCCCCGGTCGGCCGCGAATCGATCCTGCTGCAGGGCGCCCGCATCGCCCTCGCCGACGGCCCGTACACCCCCGCCGAACGCGACGTCCTGGCCACGGTGGGCGCGGCCCTGACCATCTGCTCGGACGACGTGACAAGGCTGCTGGCGGCGGCGCGTACGCCGTCCTGAGCCGTACGCCGCTCTCGCCGTTACTCCCGTGGGAGTAACGGCGCCGCCGGACCACCCCCGGCAGTACCCCCCAACTCGCCCTCACGCCCGACGAACCGCCCCCCGCGTGCCGGGAGTCTGGAACCGACCCAGACATCCCGGCCGGAGGGAGGCCCGTTCATGGGGGCCGCAAGGACAGGAACACGGGGACGGCGTGCCGTGCCGTGGGTGGTGCTCGGGCTGTGGCTGGCGGCGCTCGTACTCGCCGGGCCGTTCGCCGGGAAGTTCTCCGGCATCCAGCAGAACCGGGCCGTGGACTACCTGCCCGACAGCGCCGACTCCACCCAAGTGGCCCGCGTCCAGGACCGGTTGCCGGGCGGGCAGGCCACCGACCTGGTGCTCGTCTACCACCGCGACGGCGGCCTCACCGCCGCCGACCGGGAGAAGGCGGGTGCACAGGTCGCCGAGATCGGGCGCACGTACCAGCTCACCGGCGCCCCGAAGGCGGTCCCGTCCCGTGACGGCAGCACCCTCATGTACCCGGTCTCCAGCACCCGGCCCGGCCAGGACGACAAGGCGCGGGACGCCTTCGTCGACGGCGTGCGCGCGCTTGCGAACGGCGGCGCGGGGCTCAGCGTGGAGGTCGGCGGACCGGGCGGCCTGCAGACCGACATGAGCAAGGTGTTCGGCTCCATCGACGGCACCCTGCTCTACGCCACCCTCGGCGTCGTCACCGCCCTGCTGATCCTCATCTACCGCAGCCCGTTCCTGTGGCTGGTGCCGCTCGCGGTCGCCGGGGTCGCCGCGGGCATGGCGATGGCCGCCGCGTACGCACTGCACGGGGCGTTCGGCGTCACCGTGACCGGCCAGAGCGGCGGCGTGATGACGGTCCTGGTGCTCGGCGCCGGCACCGACTACGCCCTGCTGCTCATCTCCCGCTACCGCGAGGAACTACGACGCCACGAGCGCCCGTACGACGCCATGCGCGCGGCCCTGCGTGGCTGCGGCCCGGCGGTTCTCGCCTCCTCCGGCACCGTCGCGGCCGGACTGCTGTGCCTGCTCGCCGCCGACCTCAACAGCAGCCGTGGCATGGGGCCGGTCGGCATGGTGGGCGTGCTCGCCGCGCTCGTCGCGATGATCACCCTGCTGCCCGCCCTGCTGGTCCTCCTCGGCCGCCGCGTCTTCTGGCCGCTGATCCCGGCCCTCGGCAGCGAGCCCAAGGCACGGCGGTCGCTGTTCGCGGCGATGGGCGGCTCGGCCACGCGCCGCCCGGTCGTCGTACTCGCCGGCGGAGCGGTCCTGCTCGGGGCGCTCGCCCTCGGCGCGCTCCAGCTTCCCGGCACCCTCAAGCAGGAGGACTCCTTCACCTCCAAGCCCGAGTCCATCTCCGCGGGCCAGACCCTGGCCCGCGCCTACCCCGGCCACAGCAGCCAGCCCATCACCGTCATCGCCCCCATCGCCAAGGCCGAAGCCGTCCTGGCCAAGGCCCGCACCACCGAGGGGGTCGCCCAGGCGACGACCGGCCGCACCGGCTCCGGCTGGACGGAGATATCCGTCTACGCCACCGCGGCCCCCGAGTCGGAGGGCGAGACCCGCACCATCGAGGCCCTGCGCGCCGGGCTCGACGACACCTACGGCACCTACGTCGGCGGTCCCAGCGCCCAGCAGCTCGACCTGGCGGACAGTCAGGCCAGGGACCGGGATGTCGTCGTGCCACTGGTTCTCGCCGCCGTGTTCGTGATCCTCGTAGGCCTGCTGCGGAGCCTGATCGCACCGCTGATGCTGCTCGCCGCCGTGGTCGCGGTGTGGGGCGCGGCACTCGGGATCGGCGGTCTGGTGTTCGGGCCGGTGCTGGGCTTCGCCGGCACCGACTCGGGGCTCGGGTTGTTGTCCTTCGTCTTCCTGGTGGCGCTCGGCGTCGACTACGGCATCTTCCTCATGCACCGCATGCGCGAGGAGTCGGTCGCCGGTGCCGAGCCCGAGGCGGCGGCGCTCACCGCCCTGCGCACCACGGGCGGGGTCATCGCCTCCGCGGGTGTCGTACTGGCCGCGACCTTCGCGGTGCTCGGCACGCTGCCGCTGGTACCGCTGGTCGAGCTGGGGTTCGTGATCGCGGTGGGTGTGCTGCTGGACACCTTCCTCGTCCGGACGTACCTGGTGACGACGGCGAGCGTGCTGCTGGGGCGCCGGGTGTGGTGGCCGGGGCGGCTGTCGCGGGCGCCGGAGCCGGTGCGGGTGGAACGGCAGCCGGAGACAGTGTGAGGCTGAGCCCCGTGCAGCAGACGACAGCGACGGGAACCCGGCGGGGCGAGCGGATCATGGCGGTGGTCAACCGCGACCCCCGCACCGCCCCGCACGGCACCCGCAACGACGCGATCCTCGCCGTGGTCCTGGCCGCGGCGGGGGTGTGCCTGGCGCTGTTCACCGCCCCGCACGACCGCCCCGACGCGCTCGGCTGGACCCTGCTGCTCGCCGCACACGTGCCGATCGTCTGGCGCCGCCGCCATCCGCTGCTCGCGCTGGCGGCGGTGGTGGCGCTCGTCGCGCCGTACCACGCGCTGGACAACAACCACGGCGCGCCCGTGCCCGCCACCTGCGTCGCGCTGTACACGGTCGCCGTCACCGGCCGCCCGCTGCGGACCGTGCTGACCGCCGTCGCCGTCCTCGGTGTCACGGTGGCCGCGATGTTCGCCGTCGACTACCACCAGGGCCTCGAACTCCTGCGCGTCTCCGGCTGGGTCATCGCCACCCTCTTCTGCGGCGTCGACGTCCGTTTCTACCGCCAGTACGTGGCCGCGATCGTCGAACGCGCCGAGCGCGCCGAACGCACCCGCGAGGAGGAGGCCCGCCGCCGGGTCGCCGAGGAACGCCTGCGCATCGCCCGTGACCTGCACGACCTGCTCGCCCACACCATCACCCTCATCGGCGTGCAGACCTCGGTGGCCGCGCACGTCCTGGCCGCCGACCCCGAACGCCTGGACCGGGAGACGGTGGCGAAGGCTCTCGACGACATCGCCGAGACCTGCCGGACGGCACGGGGAGAGGTGCGCACGACGCTGGAGGTGCTCCGCGAGAACGACTCGGCGGAGGGCCGCGGCCCCCTCCCCGGCCTCGACGGCGTGCCCGATCTGGTGGAGACGGCACGGCTCGCGGGCGCGCGCGTCGAGCAGACGGTACGGGTGCAGGAGGCCCCGCCCGCCGTCGGCGCCGCCGCGTACCGCATCGTGCAGGAGGCGCTGACCAACGCGGTACGGCATGCGGGCCCCGAACCGGCCGTACGCGTCGACCTGTACGAGGACGAGGGCGCCCTGCACCTGGCCGTCACCGACGACGGCACCGGACCCACTCCCGGCGGCACACCCGGCTTCGGGCTGGTCGGCATGCGGGAGCGGGCCCGCAGCGTGGGTGGCACACTCGACGCCGGGCCGCGGGCGCAGGGCGGTTTCGAGGTCACCGCCGTACTGCCGCTGACGACCACGGGGGAAGAGAACGCATGACCATCCGCGTACTGCTCGCCGACGACCAGACCCTGGTACGGGCCGCGTTCGCCATGCTCGTCGAGTCGGCGCGGGACATGGAGGTCGTCGGACAGGCGGGCACCGGCAGGGAGGCCGTGGCGCTGGCCCGCGGCGAGCGCCCCGACCTGGTGGTGATGGACATCCGGATGCCGGACCTGGACGGCATCGAGGCGACCCGGCTGATCGCCGCCGACGAGGACCTGACGGGCGTACGGGTGCTGGTCCTCACCACCTACGACACCGACGAGAACATCGTGGAGGCGCTGCGCGCGGGGGCCTCCGGCTTCCTGGTGAAGGACACCCGCCCGGCCGAACTCCTGGACGCCATCCGTACGGTGGCCGCGGGCGAGGCGCTGCTGTCACCGGGGCCGACGGCACGGCTGATCGAGCGGTTCCTGCGCAGCCCGTCGGCGCCCGCGACCGGCGGGCCGGAATGCCTCTCCGGCCGGGAGCGGGAGGTGCTGACCCTGCTGGCGCGCGGGCTCAACAACACCGAGATCGGTGAGGCGTTGGGGCTGAGCCCGCTGACGGCGAAGACCCATGTCAGCCGGATCATGGGGAAGCTGGGGGCGCGGGACCGGGCGCAGCTGGTCATCGTGGCCTACGAGTCGGGACTGATCACTCCGGGCACCATCTGACGGTGACTTTCCTGAGCCGCACCCTCCTCGCAGCCACCGTGCTCCTCACCCCGCTCACGGCCCTCGCGCCGGCGCACGCGGCCGCCGGCTGCACGTCCTCCGTCCCCTTCGTCTCGGGCGAGGGCGGCTACGACACCTACCGCATCCCGGCGACGGTCACCACCGGTCGCGGCACGGTGCTGGCCTTCGCCGAGGGCCGGCACAACGGCGCCGGGGACACCGGGAACATCGACGTCGTCCTCAGACGCTCCGCCGACGGGGGCTGCACCTGGGGCCCGCTGCAGGTGGTGGCCGCCGGGAAGGGGGACACCCGGGGCAATCCCGCCCCCGTCCTCGACCCGCGCACCGGTGCGGTCGTCCTGTTGACCTCCTACAACAGCGGTGCGGTCACCGAGCGGCAGATAATGCGGGGCGAGGTCACGGCGGAGCAGAGTCGGCGGGTGTTCGTGCAGCGCAGCCGGGACGACGGGCGGCACTTCACTCCGCCGCGGGACATCACGGACGAGGTGAAGCCGCCGGGCTGGCGCTGGTACGCGACCGGGCCCGGCCACGCGGTCGCCTTGACCCGCGGCCCGCACGCCGGCCGCCTGGTCGTCCCCGCCAACCACTCCACGGCGCCGCCCGCCGGTTCGCCCGACACCGGGCAGGAGGCCGGGTACTACGGCGCGCACGCCATCTACAGCGACGACGGTGGGCTCAGCTGGCGGCTGGGCTTCGTGGGCTCCTCGTACGACGGTATGGACAACGCGAACGAGTCCACGGCTGCCCAACTCCCCGACGGGAGGCTGTACTTCAGCGCGCGGGACCAGAAGGGGGCGAGTGTCGGCAACCGGCTCGACGCGTACTCCGGTGACGGTGGGGAGTCGCTGGAGCGCCCGTACGCGGTACAGCCCACGCTGAACGACGTTCCGGTCGTCCAGGGGAGCGTCCTCCAACTCGCGGGTGGTAAAGCTCCGCCGTTGCTGTTCTCGGGGCCGTCCGTGCCGACCGCTCGGCGGGCGATGGCGGTGTGGCGGAGTGAGGACGGTGGGGGGACGTTCACCAAGGTGCTGACGGTGTCGGCGGTGCCGGCCGCGTACTCCGACCTGGTGCAGGTCGATCGGGGGACGGTGGGGCTGCTGTACGAGACGGGGGTCTCGGGACCGTACGAGACGATCGAGTTCCGCAGACTGCCGGTGTCCGCCCTCGGATAGCCATTCCTCGCCCCCGCCGCCCCTTCCCGTCCCGGGGGCCGGCCCCCGGGCCCCCGCTCCTCAAACGCCGGAGGGGCTGGATTCGGCTCAGCCACCTCAGCCCCTGCGGCGTTTGAGGACGAGGCCGTTCAGGCCGAAGCGGGGGTCTGGGGGCGGCAGCCCCCAGGGGACGGGAACGGGTAGGGGCGGCGGGGGCGAGAACCTCCTACAGGAGGCCCGCAGCCGCCAGGAACCTGCCGACCTGCCCCACCTCGTCGGGCGACAGCGGCACCTGGGGCTCCGCGGTCGCCGGGCAGTCGATCACACCTCGCAGGTGCAGCGCCGCCTTGAAGGCACCGAGGGCAGAGGAACTGCCACCCATACGGGAACGGTCTCCGGCCCGCACCATACCGAACAGGGCGCACAGCCGCTCCTGTTCGGCACGGGCCCCCTCCCAGTCCCCGGCCCGGCACAGCGCATCGAGGCGGACGTAACCGTGCGGGTCGACGTTGCCCAGCCCCGGCACCGCTCCGTCGGCGCCGAGGGCGAGGGCGGCGTCGACGACCAGCTCCGAGCCGGTCAGGACGCTGAAGCCACGGATGTCGGACCGGTTGCGCGCACCGCTCACGACCTCCCGGAAGCCTCCCAGATCACCGCTCGAGTCCTTGAGCCCCGCCAGCACGCCCTCACCGGCCAGATCGAGCACGACGTCCGCCGGCAGCTTCGTGTGCACGGCGACCGGAATGTCGTACGCGACCACCGGCACCGGCGACGCCGCCGCGATCAGCCGGTAGTGGCGGGCGATCTCCGCCGGATGCGTGCCCGCATAGAACGGCGCCGTCACCACCACCGCGTCCGCCCCGGCAGCCGTCACCGCCGCCACATGATCCAGCACCCTCGGCGTCGTCATGTCGATCGCGCCGGCCAGGACGGGCAGCTGTCCGGCCACATGAGCCACCACCGTCTCCACCACCAGCCTGCGCTGCCCGTCCCGCAGGAACGCCGCCTCCGACGACGACCCCAGCACGAACAGCCCGTGCACCCCGCCACCCACCAGGTGGTCGACCAGCCTGAGCAGTGAGGGGACGTCCACCTCGCGGTCCGGTGTCAGGGGTGTGCAGACGGGCGGGACAACACCGGTCAGCGGGGCGGGGAAGGTCATGAGGGCTCCGTGGGGGTGGTTCTGGCGTACAAGGTCCTGCGTCGACTGGTTCTCCTCCCCAGGATGGTGACAGCGGAAGCGGTGTCCCGCGAAGGACGCGGCCCACAAGTGCCCCGCAGCGCCCGTACGCTGATCCGATGACGGACACCTGGCATCCCGCGGACCCCGGTGTGCTGCGGCTCCCCTCGGGCCGACTGGTCCGCGGCCGCGGGCTACGGCGCCCCCTTGCCCCGGGGGCGCCCACGCCCTCGTACGCCCTCTACCTCCTCGGCGGACAGCCCCCACCCGTCCCCTGGGAGTCCACCTGGATCCGCTGGCCCGACTTCCGCCTCCCCACCGACCGCCCGGCCGCCCGCGCCGCGCTGACCGCCGCCTGGGAGCGGACGGCGACCGAACGCGTCGAGATCGCCTGCGGGGGCGGCCGCGGCCGAACGGGCACGGCACTGGCGTGTCTGGCGATCCTGGACGGCGTATCACCGGAGGAGGCGGTGGCCTATGTACGGCACAACTACGACCGGCACGCGGTGGAGACGCCGTGGCAGAGGCGGTACGTCCGGGGGTTCTGAACCGCTCGGTCAACCGACGCCGTACGTCATCCCTTGGTTGCCCGGCCGTAGACCATCGGCGGACGGCGGTGCGGGCGCGGCCTCTCCACAGTGAGAGGCATGGAGAAGACGAAGGGGATCAACCGGGCGCAGTTTCTGGCGGGGGCGGCGGCCCTCGGTCTGTCGGCGGCGGTGCTGCCGGCCGGCCCGGCCGCCGCCACCGGCCGCGGCCTGCGGCACCGCGGTGTCGTCTACACCGTCGGCGAGGGCGAGACACCAGGGACCGCGTGGAGTGCGGCCCGGATGCGCGGGGACATCCGCGTCATCCGCGACCGGCTGCACGCCGACGCCGTCGACGTCACCGGCGACGGCGTCGAACGCCTCACCGCCACCGCCGCCGAGGCCGCCGAACGGGGACTGCACCTGTGGCTCCAGCCGACCCTCGCGGACGCCCCGCAGCGCGACACCCTCGAGCACCTGGCCGAGTGCGGCCGGTTCGCGGAGCGGCTGCGGCGGCAGGGCGCGAGCGTCGACCTCAGCGTGGGCTGCGAGTTCTGGCTGCTGGTGCCCGGGATCGTGCCGGGGGAGACGGTCCTGGACCGCGTGCAGACCATGCTGAAGGGCAACTTCGACCCGGTGAAGATGCAGCGCCGCCTGGACCGGTTCACGGCGAGGGCGGCGGCCGTGGGCCGGTCCGTCTTCCGCGGCAGGCTGAGCTATGCCGCCGCTCAGGACGACAGGGTGGACTGGCGTCTCTTCGACATCGTGGGCATCGACTACTACTCGTACTTCCACCAACGCTCGGACTACGTACGGGAGTTGAGGAAATACCTGCGCTGGGGCAAACCCCTCGCCATCACCGAGTTCGGGACCTGCACCTACGTCGGCGCCCCGGAGGCGGGCGGCATGGGCTGGAACGTCGTCGACTACGACAAGAAGCCACAGGAGATCAAGGGCCACCTCGTCCGCAGTGAACACACCCAAGCCGACTATCTGACCGGCCTGCTGGACGTCTTCGAGTCGATGGGCCTGTACGCGGCGATGGCCTTCGAGTTCGTCACCCCGGACGCCCCGCACCGCACCGACGACCCGCGCTACGACCTCGACATGGCGAGCTACAGCATCACCAAGACCATCAAGGACCGCCCCGACGACCCCCGTTCGGGCTGGCACTGGGAGCCGAAGGAGGCGTTCCACGCGCTGGCACAGCGATATGGGCGGGCCTGCGCGAGCCACCGGCTGTCACCGGCTGCCCGGTGGTAGGGCGGGGTCAGCGGCAGTAGGTGTCGTGCCGCGGCCGCTTCCCCGTCGCCAGGAAGCGGGAGACGGTCTCGTCGCCGCACCGGGTGCCGTTGGCGAGGTAGGCCTCGTGGCCGGTCGAGTCGTTGGTGACCATGACGGCGCGCCGGCCGAAGGCCTCGCGCATCTTCCGGGCGCTGCTCAGCGGGGTGGCCACGTCGCGCGCGTCCTGGACGAGCAGGACGTTCGACGGCCCCCGGTCGCTGATCCGCACCGGTGCCTGCTTCGGCTGCCACGGCCAGGCGGCGCACACCATCGCGTTACGGGGCATGCCCGCCGTCAGCGGGTACTTGGTGCGGCTCTCGTCGACACCCTTCTGATACACGGCGGCCGACCGGGGCCAGGCGGCGTCGTTGCAGATGGTGGCGGCGCCGACCGCGGTGTAGTTCTGCATCACCTCGTCCGGCGGGGTCTGTGGCGCGGGCAGCGCCCCGCCCTTCTGCACGGCCATGATCAGCCGGGCTGCGGTGGGATAGTCGTCGGGGTCGTAGAGGCTGTTCAGCAGGGTCTGGCGCAGGACGTCGCCGTTCAGCTCCTCGGGGTTGGCGCCGGGCCAGGGGATCGGCTCGCGGTCCAGGCGAGCGGCGAGGCGCAGGAAGAGAGGGCGCACCTCGGCGGCCTTGGCGGCGAGGCGGTACTGGTTGCCGGGCCTGGACGCCCACGTGGCGAACTCGGGGAAGTTGTCCTCGACGCCGACCTCGTACGCCTGCAGCCAGGCGCGTTCGGCCCGGACGGGATCCGGGTTGCCGCTGCTGTCGAGCACGATCCGGTCGGTGCGCTGCGGGAAGAGCTGGGCGTAGACGGCCGCGACGTACGTCCCGTACGAGACCCCCCACGCGGAGAGCTTCCGGTCGCCGAGGGCGGCCCGGATCCGGTCGATGTCACGGGCGTTGTCGACGGTGCTGATGTGCCGCAGCAGCTCGCCGCCGTTGCGGGCGCAGGCGTCCGCCATGCGGCGGGCGGTGGCCATGTTCCGGTCGACGGATCCGTCGGGGCCGGGCCAGGGGCGCAGCGCGGTGACGGCGAGGTCACGGTGTTCGAGGCCGCAACTGACGGACGTGGAGGGCGCGTTGCCGCGTGGGGCGAACCCGATCAGGTCGTAGGCGTCCCGGACGCCCTGGGGCAGCTTCTGTCCCTTGCCCGAGGGGTCGTCCAGGCTGTCCCCGCCCGGCCCGCCGGGAACGAGCAGCAGCGCGCCACGGCGGGCGGACGGTTTCTCGGCGGGGATGCGCGAGACGGCGATGTCGATCGTGGGGCCGCCGGGGTGGCCGTAGTCCATGGGGACTTCGAGGGTCGCGCACTGCTGACGGGGGTCGAGGCCGCTGCCCGCGCACCTGGTCCATGTGAGCCGCTCCTGCGCGGCGGACGCGGTGAGGGGCGTGAGGGCACCGAAGACGATGCCGGAGGCGGCGGCGATGAGGACCGCGCTTTTCGTGATCTCCTTCATGGACACGAGACTCCCGGATGCGGCCTGCGCATCCCATCCGGTCAACTGCCTTGTCCAGAGGGGGGTTTACCCCCGGCCGTCGCCGGGTTTCTCATACGTCCCGCCGGTCCACGACCACCACCGCCACGACGGCCGCCACCGCCGCCCACACCGCGAACACGACCCACCCGCCCGTGACGGTCGCCGGATACTTCGGGACCAGCAGATAGCGGGACTGCCCGTACCCCACGTCCACGATCCGCTCCCAGGCGTTGAACGGAAAGGCGTGCCGGACCGACGCCGTCCAGTGGTAGCGGTCCGTGACGAAGGACGGCAGGAGCAGCAGGACGAACGTCGTCAGGACCATCGTCGTGGCGCTGTGCCGGATCACCGTGCCCAGCCCCAGGCCGGTCAGCGCACACACCGGGGCGAGCAGGGCCGACGCCACGACCACCCGCCAGGCGCCGGGATGGCCGAGCGGCACGCCCAGGCCCCGCCCGTCGAGGATGGCCTGCGAGGAAGCGTAGGAGGCGGCCGCGAGGAGCGCGCCGTACACCGTCATGACCGCCGTCAGCACGACCACCTTGGCGGCCATCAGCGCCCGTCGGTCCGGCACGGCGGTGAACGTCGTACGGATCAGGCCCGTCGCGTACTCGCCGACGACCGTGATCGCGCCGATGCTCGCGCACACCAGCACCAGGATCATGGCGGACCCCTGGGTGAAGGCGTCCCGCAGCGCCCAGTACACGAAGTCGTCGCGGATCGGCCCGCCGTAGTGCGGGTAGTTCACGTAGTCGGCGCGGGCCGCGTTCGCGTTGAAGCCGACGACGGCCAGAGCGCCGGAGCCGAAGGCCCAGTAGGTGGAGCGCAGGGAACGGAGTTTGATCCACTCGGCGGCGAGCAGGTCCGCGAAACGGGCGGCGGGCAGGGCGAGGGTGGTCATCGGGTCTCTCCAGCCGCGTACTCGACGCTGTCGGCGGTCAGTTCCATGAAGGCCGTCTCCAGGGAGGCCGCCTGTGTGGTCAACTCCCAGAGCAGGAAGCGGTGTTGGTGCGCCAGCTCACCGACCCGGACGGCGCTCACCCCGTCCACCTTCAGCGTCTCCTCGTCGTGCGGCGCCACCACCGCACCCGCCGACTCCAGTACGACGGCCAGGGCGCCCGCGTGCGGCGAGCGCACCGTCACCGTCGGCGCCGTACCCCGCGCGGCGAACTCGACGAGGCTCTCGGCCGCGATGAGCTCCCCGCGGCCGATGACGATCAGCTCGTCCGCGGTGTTCTCCATCTCGGACATCAGATGGCTGGAGACGAAGACGGTACGGCCCTCGTGCGCGAGCCTGCGGAACAGCCCCCGCACCCACAACACCCCTTCCGGATCCAGCCCGTTGAGCGGCTCGTCGAACAACAGCACCGGAGGATCCCCGAGCAGCGCGGCCGCGATGCCGAGCCGCTGCTTCATGCCCAGCGAGAAGGAGCCGACCCGGCGCCGGGCGGCGGCCTGGGTGAGTCCCACCTCGGCGAGCACCTCGTCCACCCGCGCCCGCGGGACGCGGTTGCTGCGGGCCAGCGCGTGCAGATGCGCCCGCGCACTGCGCCCGCCGTGCACGTCATGGGCGTCGAGCAGGGCGCCGACGTGCCGCAGCCCGCGCGGATGCCGGCGGAAGGAGTGCCCGCTGATCGTGGCGGTACCGGCGCTCGGCTCGATGAGCCCGAGCAGCATCCGCAGGGTCGTGGTCTTGCCCGCGCCGTTCGGGCCGAGGAAGCCCGTGACATGGCCGGGGCGGACGGTGAAGGACAGATCGCGTACGGCGGTCGTGGGGCCGTACCGCTTGGTGAGCTGCTCGACTTCGATCATGCCGACCACGGTGGCGCGCGCGACGGGCGCGGGGCATCGGCCGGGCGCTGACACTCGTACCGGACGGCTGTCGACCGTGGTTGTAAGCCCACGGGCCGATGACCGCGCCCCGCAGCCGCGCCTACGATCACCGCATGTCCGCCACCGCTGCTGAGCCGCCCCTGGTCAAACGTGTGCCGCCGGCCGGGTGGACGGCGATCGTGTGGGTCGCGAGCACGCTGTTCACGCTGCTGACGACGTTCCGGCTGCCCGGTGAGATGCAGCCGGAACACTGGCCGGCGGCCCAGTTGTACCGCTGGGACGGCCTGACGATCCTCGCGCTGTCGACCGTGATGGCGATCCAGGGCGGCAGGCTGCTGCACCGCAGGCCCCTGCTCGCGATCACCCTGACGATCGCGGCCGGGATCTTCGAGACGAGCACCCTCGGCGTCGGTGAGCTGCCGATGGCGCAGTACCTCACGACCATGGTGGCGCTGTACTTCGTGGTGGCCGCCCACCCACGGCGCACCGCGCTCATCGGGCTGGCCATGGCGATCGGCAGTCTGATCGTGTACATAGCCGTACGGCTGCTGCACAACTGGCCCGCCGGCACCTCCGCCGAACTGGCCGTCGCCCTGGTCACCGTGATCGTCTGGTTGCTCGGCAACTCGGCGCACCAGTCCCGCGTGCACGCCGAACGCCTCAGCGCCGAGCACGCGGCCCAGGCGGTCACCGCCGAACGGCTGCGCATCGCCCGCGAGATGCACGACACCGTCGCCCACAGCATCGGGATCATCGCCCTCCAGGCGGGCGCGGCCTCCCGGGTGGCGACGGCACATCCCGAGGCGGCCCTGGCGGCGATGCGGGCGGTGGAGAACGAGGGCCGCCAGACCCTGGCGGGCCTGCGCCGCATGCTGGTCGCACTGCGCGCGGCCGACACCGTGCAGGACCCGGACCTCGCCCCCGCGGGCCTGTCGGACGTCGACCGACTGGCGGCCACGACCACGGCGGCAGGCGTGCGGGTCGAGGTGCGCCGCCTCGGCGAGCCACGCCAACTCCCGCCCGACATCGACCTGTCCGCCTTCCGGATCATCCAGGAGTCGGTCACCAACGTCGTACGGCATGCGGGCACACGCGCGTGCCGGGTCGCCCTCGACTACCGTGAGGACGAACTCGCCCTGGAGATCACCGACGACGGCCTGGGGTGCGGCAGCTCGACCGACACCGGGTTCGGACTGGCCGGGATGCGTGAGCGGGTGGCCCTGCTGCACGGCGAGTTCTCGGCGGCCCCGCGCCCGGAGGGCGGCTTCCGCGTGACGGCCCGTCTGCCCCTCCCGGTGGCCGTCCGATGACCGCGGCCCCGAGGATCCGGGTCCTCCTCGTCGACGACCAGGAACTGATCCGCACCGCGCTGAGCATGGTCATGGCCGACATCGAGGACGTGGAGGTCGTCGGCGAGGCGGCGACGGGCAAGGACGCGGTGCGGCTGGCCGGCGAACTCGCCCCCGACGTGGTGGTGATGGACATCCGCATGCCGGGGATGGACGGCATCGAGGCGACCCGCCGCATCACGGAGACCCAGGCCGAGGTACGGGTGGTCGTCCTCACCACCTTCGACGACGACGCCTACGTGTACGGGGCGCTGCGCGCCGGTGCGGCGGGCTTCCTGGTCAAGGACATGGCGCTGGACGACATCATCGGCGCGGTACGGGTGGTGGCGGCAGGCGACGCCCTGATCGCCCCGAGCGTGACCCGTCGCCTGATCCAGGACTTCGCCTCCCGCCCCGAACAGACCGTCAAACGCCGGGAGTTGAAGGCCATAACGGACCGCGAACGCGAGGTCCTCACCCTGGTCGGCAGCGGCCTGTCCAACGCCGAGATAGCCGCCGAGCTGTGCATCAGCGTGGCCACGGCGAAGACGTACCTCACCCGCCTGCTCACCAAGCTGGACGCGCGGGACCGGGTCCAGCTGGTGATCATGGCCTACGAGGCGGGGCTGGTGTCCCCCTGATCCCCCTTCATCCCCCTCATCCCGTGATCCCGCTGTCTCACAGCCCCAACGTCATGATCAACCGGTCCTCCCCGGGCCCGAAATAGCCCTTGCGCACCCCGCCCTCGAACGTGAAGCCAAGGGACTGGTAGAGCGTGATCGCGGTCGCGTTCGTCGGTTCCACCGTCAGGCGGACCTGATGGACGCCCTCGGTGCGCAGCCGGCGTATCACCTCGAGCATCAGCCGGCGGCCCAGCCCGCGTCCGCGCAGTTCGGGGGTGACGGCGAGGCTCTTGATCCAGTTCACATAGCCGTCCGAGGTGGTGACGAACAGGACGTAGCCGTGCAGGCTCTGGCCGTCGTCGAGGACGAGGATGCGGTCGCCGTGGATGTCGTAGCTCTGGCGCAGCTCGAAGTAGTGGTACGGCTCCTCGGGGAAGGCCTCCCGGTCGACGCGGTGCAGTTCCGGCAGGTCGGCCTCGACGACGCCCCTCATGGTCAGGGGGCGGTCGATGCGGTCGGCCGTGGAAGGAAAACGTTTCTCTGGAAGAGCCGTCATACCGCCCCCTGCGGGTTGGGAGTCAAGGGTGCGTTGACACCCGTACGAGTGGTACGGGTGAGACGCCTGTTGTCTGCCTTTCTGGTGTGTTCGGCAGAGTTCCGACCATCTTGAGCGGGACAATCCGGCCGTTCAAGGCCGGATCAGGCCGCGCGAATGCATTCGCCACGGTGCGCCCCCAGTGCGCCCCGTCCTCCTGCCGGGGACATGACGTAATTCTCGGGACATTGACCGCAGGGGGATCCGGAGGGCCTCCGGTGTTGGTACCGTAGGTAAATGACCTTGAGATCGTCGGGGGATGCCCAGGTGAAGAATGCGGACGCGCCCTGGGACTCATTCGACCCGATCGCCTACGTTCGGCACAACTACCGCTTCTTACAGGCGGAGGACGAGGAGATCCTGCATATCATCCGAGGTCATTTCGGCGGTCATTTCCGGAAGCAGGGCGTCGGACCGGTTTACGGCATCGACGTGGGCGCCGGGGCGAATCTGTATCCCGCGCTCTCCATGCTGCCCTGGTGCGACGAGATCACCCTCTTCGAGCACTCGCTCGCGAACGTGGAGTACCTCGAGCGCCAGACACGCGGCTACGACGAGAACTGGGACCCGTTCTGGAACGCCCTGTGCGAGCACGAGGCGTACGGCTCCCTGTACTTGGACCCCCGTGAGCGGTTCAGCAAGGTCGTCAAGGTCGAGCAGGGCAACATCTTCGGGCTCGAGCGCTTCGGCGGGCGCTGGTCGGTCGGGACCATGTTCTTCGTCGCCGAGTCGATGACCACCTCTCAGCTGGAGTTCGACCTGGGAGTCGAGCGCTTCATGTGCGCTCTGGCCCCCGGAGCCCCCTTCGCCGCCGCCTTCATGGAACATTCGAAGGGCTATCACGCCGGGGAGGAGTTCTTCCCGGCCTGCGACGTGGGAGAACCCGAGGTGCGGGCGAGCCTCGCACCATTCGCGGGCGACTTCGAGGTGCACCGGCTCAAGTCTGCGGCAGGTGTGCGCGACGGGTATTCGGGAATGATCCTGGCCTACGGTTGGCGACGGAATACGGACGCAGGCATTCCGGCCGTCTAAAAAAATCTTCACAACAGAAAAGGGTCATTCCTCAAATGACGGCAGTGCGGCCTGTGTGAGGGGCATGGGATGCAGATCAAGCCACGCCAGCATTTGCTGGACATCTGGCAGGCCATCGCCCGCCACTCCTTCGAACGGGAGCAGTGGGCCTGGGGCGAGTGGGGCGGGCAGAGCAGCGTCGCCGACGCCGAGCGGCTGCTCTGCCTGCTGTACCCGGCCACGGAGATCCCCGCGTTCCGGCTGGACGACCCGGACACCACACAGGAGGACGTCCAGCAGGCCCTGAGGAAGGCCGGCGGGCGGCTCGACCTCCCGGCCAACCTCGTCAAGGCCACCTCCGACTTCATGCGCACCCACACCGGCGAGGACAAGAGGCCCACCTTCGCCGGGGGGTACTACTTCGGATCCCAGGACAAGGCCCAGGGGGAGCCCACCGAGGAACAGCGCCAGCTCGGCGTGGTCGACTCCTTCTCCATGTCGATCACCCTCTGCCTGGCCACTCTCGGCTTCCTCAAGGTCTACGAGACCAGGACCAGACGCAGCGACATCCAGGAGACGATCGCCGAGCTGCGTTCGGCCACCAGCAACCGGCTCACCGCCGCCATGGTGAGCCTGCTGCGCTCCTTCACCGTCAACGCCTTCGACGCCGACTCCACCCAGGGCCGCAACCTGGTCGAACTCCTCGGCCAGGGGCGGCTGTCGCAGCGGCAGGTACTGAACATGTACCAGAGCCGCTTCCGCGCGCTGCGCGCCGCGATCGTGGAGAGCCTCACCCTCGGCATCGACGTCCAGGCCGGTCTCAAGGACGAGAACCAGTTCTTCGAGTGCGGCTGGTCGTGGAGCCTGGTGAAGGACGCCCCCGAGGTCGAGACCGACGAACTCATCGGGCCGCAGCCCAAGGGCGCCGCCGACCCGGTGCCGTATCTCTACTTCACCGTGGTGGCGCTCGACGGCATCCAGGACCTCTTCTCCGACCGCACCCTCACCCTGGGCCTTCTCAACGCCGAACAGCAGAAGCTCGCCGAGGCGCTCCGGCTGCGCTGGGAGCTGACCCAGCAGTACTGGTCCGGCATCGCCCGCTTCGACCCCGAGCGCTGGCCCCTGGAGGACATCCCCTGGCGTACGACGGGACAGGAACTGGAGTCCGAGTACTTCTCCCTCTCCGTCGCCGCCATCCTCGTCCACGACCTGATGCGGCGCCGGGCCACTGACGACGACCTGGCCCGCACCGTCACCGTCATGGAACGCCTCGCCGAACGCGGCCGTATCACCAGCCGTATGACCCGCGACGACCGCACGGTCTTCGAGCTGCACAACGCGGGCGTCAAACTGCCCCTGCAGGGCAGCGAGCGGCTCGGTCCGCCGATGGTGTGGTCCCTGCACGACTTCTCGGCGCAGCTGCTGAAGCGGACCATCCAGCTGCGTGCGCTCTCCCGCAACCTCGACTCGCACGACCGGCTGCTCAGACTCGCCGAGGACGTCTTCGACCACATGTGGCGCCGCCGTATCCGCGAGGGCGAGGGCACCGGCCTGTGGGACTACGTGCACGCCGCCTATCCCGAGGCGGAGATCGTCACGCGCCGGGTGCCGGTGTCGTGGAACATCACCGAGCGGGTCGCCGAGGTGATGGTCCAGGTCCACCAGATGTACCGGCAGCCCCCGGTCCGCAGCCCCGAACTCACCGAGCTGGCAGGGGCGTTGCTCAGCGAGTCCGCCCATCTCCTGGGCAACGAACAGATGGAGCCCGCGCCCAGCGACGACGGCCGGCACGGCATGCAGCTCAGGAACATCGAGGTCAAGCTGCGCCGCGCCCGCAGTCTGCTGGACCAACAGCCCGGTACCGCCTACGCGTTGGCGCTCGATGTGCTGGGACAGCTCGACGCGCTCACCCGGGCTCGCGAAGCCGCGGCCCAGGGACGGTGACCGCGTGCTGATCTTCGCCGCCTCCGACAAGGGGGGCACGGGCCGCTCCGTCACCAGCGCCAACCTCGCCTACCACCGCGCGCTGGCCGGGGACGACGTGTGCTACCTGGACTTCGACTTCGGCTCGCCCACCGCCTCGGCCGTCTTCGACGTGGCCGACGCCCGCGCGGCCGTCGAGGACCGCGGCCTGCACTCCTATCTGATAGGGGAGGTCGGCGAGCCGGAGCGCATCGACGTCTGGGCCAGCACCGAGCACCAGGTGCTGCGCGACCCGCCGCCCGGCTGCGGCCGGCTGGTGCTGATGCCCGGCGACGTCAGCGGCGGCGAGTTCGCCACCACCGGCGACCACGTACGGCTCTGCGTCGACCTGCTGATGAAGCTGTACTACGAGTTCGACCTGGTCGTCGTGGACCTCAGCGCCGGCCGCTCCTATGCCGTCGACATGGCCCTGGAGGCCACCGCACAGCCCGAGATGCGGGAGATCACCGCCCGCTGGCTGGTCTTCCACCGCTGGACCCGCCAGCATGTGGCGGCCGCCGCCAGCCTGGTCTTCGGCGAGCGCGGCATCGTCGCCGGCGGTGTCGACCGCGGCCACGAGGAGGAGGCGCTGCGCGGCGCCATCCGCTTCGTCCGGGCCGCCGTACCCGATCCCGAGTCGCCGCTGTGGTCGCAGGTCTCGCCCACCCAGTCGGCGTGGATGCGCAAGACCGACAGCGACCTCAAGCAGCTCGCCTCCACGCACGGCATCGGCTACAGCCAGGTCCTCGGCTCCATTCCCCTCGAACCGGTCCTGCAGTGGCGTGAGCAGCTCATCACCGACGAGGACGTGCTGGACAGCCAGATCGCCAACATGGAGACCTGGCGGGCGCTGAACCAGCTGGCGGCCCGGCTCACCGACGACAAGTACTGGGAGCAGGCGTGACAGAGGCCGTCTTCCGGGAGACCACGGCGGAGCTCCGCACCCAGTCCGTGCCGCTGTCCCACCTCTCCCTGGAGCTGGGCCACCTCTACATGGAGGACTTCGAGGCGGGCCCCGAGCGACTGCGGGAGCACTTCGCCGAGGTACGGCTGTGGGTGGACGCGGCACGCGCCTCCGCCGCCCGCCGCACCGGCGGCAAGCGTCCCCGTATCAGCACCTGTTTCCTCGTCGACGACTACTTCACGCGCTTCTCCACCCCCGCCGAACTCGTCCCGCTGGTGCTCAAGGAGGCCGAGAAGGCCGGCCTGGTCATCGACTACCTGGCCCGCGAGTCGGGCTGCGCGGTCGCCGACCGGATCGAGCTCGCCGAGTCCGTCATGCACCGCCTGGTCGAGTCGCCGCCGCCGGGCAGCTACGGCTCCCGCCCTTCCGTCAGCCAGACCGGCTGGCTCGCCAACGGACAGCGCACCCCCACCACGAAGCGCGCCGCCCTGGGCGAGGTCAAGGGCTGGGAGCCGCCCCAGGAGACGGCGGCCCGCAACCACTCCGTCTTCATGGACGTCGAGCTGTGGTCCGAGAAGGACGGCCGGCGGCTGTGGTCCTGCCCGTTCCTGGCCGCCGTATGGCAGCTGGCCAGACTCGGACTCCTACGACACCTCGGTGAGCCGGTGCTCGTCCCGCGCCAGTGGAACGGCGAGGACTTCCCGCAGGACTGGGACCGGCTGCCGCCCCTGCTCCAGCTCAACCCGCAGGCCGCGGCCTTCAGCGCCTACCGCACCTGCACCCTGATGCCGAACCGCTTCCTGGCCGTCGAGGACGCCGTACGGCTCATCCTCGACCAGACGGAGGTCGACTCCGGGGCGCTCAGGCAGGTCGCCGAGCGCTCGGCCCGGGAGGGACTCGCGGTCCCGGCCGCGGTCGCCCAGCGCGCGACGTACGTCTTCTACGAGGAGCCCGTGGGCGCCCTCGCCGGCGAGGGGCCCTGACATGACGACGGCCCTCGGACAGCCCGCGCGCCCGGTCCTCGCCTGTGGCGAGGTGCGCACCTGTCTGCTGCCGTCCTTCCAGGCGCTGGACGGCAGGGCCGCCGCCCAGCTGCTCAGGCTGCGCGCCGACGAACCCGTCCGGGTCTCCGAGCGGCCCAACCTGTACGCCCTGTCCCCGGAGGTGCTGACCGGGGTGGACTGCCGGCTGCCCACCTCCAACGGCGCCAAGGTCCGGGCCGTCGGCACGGTGGCCACCCGCGTGGCGCTCACCGAGGGCCGGCTGCTGCAGTCCACCGCGTACTTCGGCGCACCGGCAACGGGTCCCGACGCGCGCCGCCCCTGGGGGCACTACCTGGTACGGCCCGGGGTGGTCGAGCCGTTCGGGAAGCTGCCCGAACAGGCCACCGCCGAAGGCGTGCTGCGCGGCGCCGGGCGCGGCGAACTCGACCTGGGGATGATCGCCGAGTCCCTGCTGACGCGGCTGCTGCGCCACCCGCTCCTCGATCGCAAGGTTCCCTTCAAGTCCCGCCGCACACACCTGCGTTGGGTCGCCCGCCGGACCCCGGCGGGCGAGCGGGCGGAACTGACGCGGTTCACCCTGGCCGAGAACGGGCTGCGGACCGTGGAGCTGCGGCTGCCGGAGGACACACCGGTCTCCGCGGCCGCGGGTCTGTGCGAGGACCTCGCGCTGCACGACTGGCTTTTGACGACGGTGGTGCACATGCTGGACAGCAGTCGGCTCGCCGCGGCGGACGGGCGGGCCGTGGTCCAGGCGCTGCGCCCGGCCGTCGACCATCTGCTGCATCTGTGGATGCCGCACGCGCAGGTGGACCGCTCGCTGGTCCACCTGTGGGAAGTGCTGGAGCGGGAACCGGGGTTCACACGCCAGTGGCAGAACCTGGTCCAGCGCATCCGGGACCAACTGGCCGTCCAGGCCATACCGCTGCTGCACCAGGCACTGAGCACGAGCTGAGGGGCGGCACCCACCACATACCCGACGGGGGAGAGACATGAGCGGAGCGACGTTAGGGCCCGGGGACAACGGAGCGGGGCCGCAGCGGCAGGGCATACCCAAGCTGTTCTGGAAGATCCTGATCACTGCGTCGGCGGCGGGCGGCGCCTTCCTGCTGACCATCCTGCTGAACGGCGACAACAACGACATCTGGCAGTGGGTGGCGTCCATCGTCCTCGGCAGTGCCACACTGATCGTCCAGTACCTCGTGGACTTCGGGGAGCGCCTCGAGGTGGTCGAGGAGAGCCAGCGCCACCACATCGACGACATGAAGCGGAGCCTGGCCAACCACCACGCGGAGATGCGCACCGCGGTCGAAAAGAGCTTCGCCAAGATCAACGAGGCGACAGAGCTGTTCAGCAAGGTCGACGGCTCCGTGCTGCGCTCCGAGGAGGTGACCCGGCTGGTCAAGGCGTACACGCAGGTCGGTGACGAGGCGCCAGGGATCGTCAAGAGCTTCGCCGAGGAGGAGCTGAAACGTCTCGCCGAGCTGATGGAGGACCTCATCAGCGGAAGAGCGGACTCCTCGTTCGAGAACCACGAGTGGCTGATCGACCTCGCCCTGTGCGTCAAGAAGACCCTCTACGCCACGAGCACCACCGTCGACCGGGACTTCTGGGCCAGCGAGCCCGCCAAGCGGTATCTCAACGCGCAGGAGAAGGCCATCAAGACCCGCGGTGTGGAGGTCCGGCGGCTGTTCCTGGTGGACGAGCCGGAGGAGGTCACCGAAGCCCTCGAACAACTCTGCGCGCGCCAGCGCAGGTACGGCATTGACGCGCGTATAGGCGTGCAGTCGCAGCTGGATCCGGGCGGCACGGTGATGGACTACATCATCTTCGACGGGGAGCTGTGCTACGAGACCCGGCCGGACAACCACGTCCGCCCCGACATGACGATGCTGAGGATGAAGCGGGAGCACGTCGAGGACCGCGTCAGCCAGTTCAACGAGCTGTGGGCGGCGACGGAGCCCGACCACGAGCCCGAGCCGGAACAGGGGACCGTCCGCCGCCGGCTGCGCCGGGTGGCCGACTGACTGCTTTTTTCATATAGGCGGCCAGTCGCGCGCCCCGCGCCCCGTCGAACTCCGTCAACCGCTCGAAAATACCGTCGGTTTTTGCAGGGCCTGGTCAATGCGCATCGCGATTTCGGGCTGAGGCTTTTCGAAAGGTCTGCTCGAACTCCCGGATTGCGAGCCGTGACGCGTGCAAAGCGTTGGCCACGGCCCAACCACCTCTCCCTGGCCTGCACTTGTGGAGAACAGACTCCAGCCGAGTGTAGGGGCAGCGGCCTGCGCCGGAGACGAAAAGCGTGAAACTCAAATGGAAAGGGGAGCACGCTGTAGGCGCAACGAACACGGTGCCCGCAATTATGAGTCGTGTTCGTTACGGTCGTTAAGGAGAGGAAATGAAACCGCCCGTCGGGACTCATGTCGTGGACACGCGAACTGGAAAGGTGGGAATCGTCATGGGGCACGAAGGGCCGTACGTGCAACTGAGACCGTACGGGGGCGGCAGGGAGTGGGACGCCGATCCCGCCGCCGTGCGCGGGGCCACCCAGGCGGAGCGGCTGAGCGCGGCGACCGCGTACGCCAACGCCCGCAGCCGGGGGGAAGTGCCTTGAGCAGGCAACCCGGCCCCCGGGGCACCCTCAGCCACCCCGGCCGTCCCCGCTGAGCCCGGCGGTACGCGAGAATGGACCTCATGAGTCTGTTCCGCGACGACGGCCGACCGGAACCCTTCGGGGGCCGGCGATGAGTCTGTTTCGCGATGACGGCATCGTGCTGCGGACCCAGAAGCTCGGGGAGGCGGACCGGATCATCACGCTGCTCACCCGGGGGCACGGCCGGGTGCGGGCCGTGGCACGTGGGGTGCGGCGCACCAAGTCCAAGTTCGGCGCCCGGCTCGAACCCTTCTCCCATGTCGACGTGCAGTTCTTCGCGCGCGGGAGTGAGCTGGTCGGGCGCGGGCTGCCGTTGTGCACGCAGAGCGAGACCATCGCGCCGTACGGCGGCGGGATCGTCGCCGACTACGCCCGCTACACCGCGGGGACCGCCATGCTGGAGACCGCCGAGCGGTTCACCGACCACGAGGGCGAGCCGGCGGTGCAGCAGTACCTGCTGCTGGTGGGCGCCCTGCGCACCCTCGCCCGCGGCGAGCACGCCCCGCACCTCGTCCTCGACGCCTTCCTGCTGCGCTCCCTCGCCGTCAACGGCTACGCCCCCACCTTCAGCGACTGCGCGAAGTGCGGAATGCCGGGGCCGAACCGGTTCTTCTCGGTGGCCTCCGGCGGAGCCGTCTGTGTCGACTGCCGGGTGCCCGGCAGCGTCGTACCCTCGCCGCAGACCCTGGAACTGCTGGGCGCGCTGCTTACGGGAGACTGGGAGACCGCGGACGCGTGCGAGCCGCGGTACGTCAGGGAGGGGAGCGGACTGGTGTCCGCCTATCTGCACTGGCATCTGGAACGCGGGCTGCGCTCGCTGCGTTACGTAGAGAAGTAAGCCGAAGAGGAGACGAGAAGCACATGGTCGTACGCGGGATCCTGGGACGCCAGCGCCGCGAGTACAGGGCACCGGAGCCGCACCCGTCCGGCGCCCGCGCGCCGAAGCTGCCGGGCGAGCTGGTCCCGAACCACGTGGCGATCGTCATGGACGGCAACGGGCGGTGGGCGAAGGAGCGCGGGCTGCCGCGCACCGAGGGCCACAAGGTGGGCGCCGAGCGCGTCCTGGACGTGCTGCAGGGCGCCGTCGAGATGGGCGTCGGCAACATCTCCCTGTACGCCTTCTCCACCGAGAACTGGAAGCGCTCGCCCGATGAGGTCCGCTTCCTCATGAACTTCAACCGGGACTTCATCCGCAAGACCCGCGACCAGCTCGACGAGCTGGGCATCCGGGTGCGCTGGGTGGGCCGGATGCCCAAGCTGTGGAAGTCGGTCGCCAAGGAGCTCCAGGTCGCGCAGGAGCAGACCAAGGACAATGACAGGCTCACGCTGTACTTCTGCATGAACTACGGCGGTCGCGCGGAGATCGCCGACGCCGCGCAGGCCCTGGCGGAGGACGTGAAGGCGGGGCGGCTCGACCCCGCCAAGGTCACCGAGAAGACCCTCGCCAAGTACCTCTACTACCCGGACATGCCGGACGTGGACCTGTTCCTGCGGCCGAGCGGCGAACAGCGCACCTCCAACTATCTGCTCTGGCAGAGCGCCTACGCCGAGATGGTCTTCCAGGACGTGCTGTGGCCGGACTTCGACCGCCGCGACCTGTGGCGGGCCTGCGTCGAGTTCGCCTCCCGCGACCGCCGCTTCGGCGGCGCCGTCCCGAACGAGGAACTGCTCGCCATGGAACGGGACATGCAGGGCGGCCCGGCCACCTCGTAGAGCGTTCATCTCCCGGCCGGAAAACGCCTGTACGATCCCGCCCCATGGTCATGGACATGGGGCGGGACGCCGAACAGGGCGTGGTGGAGCTGGCATATCAGCCGGTCGCGGGGGATTTCGCGGGGGCACTGCGGGAGCGCAAGCGGTTCAACCGGGCGGGGAAGCTGCAGAGGTGGGCGCTCGGCTTCATCGCCGTGGCCTTCCTCTTCGCGGTGGCGAGTGCGCTCGCCGGGGGACACGTCGACTGGTTTCCGCTGATCTACCTGCCGCTGGTCGTGGGTCTCCTGTTCCTCGTACCGCGGTTGCAGGCCCGTGCGTTCCTCAAGATCGCCGCTCGCAACGGCAGGTACCGTGCGACGGTGACGGACGCCGGGCTGACGACGACGACCGACAACAGCACGACGTCGGTCAAGTGGGCCGCGCAACCCCGCTATCGGGAGACCAAGGACGCCTTCGTCCTCTACAGCGACGACAAGAACGCGACCTGCTTCACGGTGCTGCCCAAGCGGGGCCTCGCGGACCCCGCGGACGCGGACCGGCTGCGGGAGATCCTCGACCGCAACCTGACCCGCGTCTGAGCGTCAGTTCCCGGCGGAGGCGCACTCCGCGCAGGTGCCGAAGATCTCCACCGTGTGCGCCACGTTGACGTACCCGTGCTCCGCCGCGATGGCCTCCGCCCACTTCTCCACCGCGGGACCCTCGACCTCGACCGCCTTGCCGCAGACGCGACACACGAGGTGGTGGTGGTGTTCACCGGTGGAGCAGCGGCGGTAGACGGACTCGCCGTCGGAGGTGCGCAGGACGTCGACCTCGCCGGCGTCGGCGAGGTTCTGGAGGGTGCGGTAGACGGTGGTCAGGCCGACCGAGTCCCCCTTGTGCTTGAGCATGTCGTGGAGCTCCTGCGCGCTGCGGAACTCGTCGACCTCGTCGAGCGCCGCCGCCACAGCGGCACGCTGCCGGGTGGCGCGGCCCTTCACGGGCGGTCCAGCGGTCGTCACCGGTTCCTCCTCTTTTCGGCTCGGTCGCCTGCGGGGCGCCTTGTGCCGGTGTCGAGACCGCGACCGTGCTCAGCCCTTCGGGCCTCCGCGCGCTCGCGCCCTCGACACCGGCGCGCCCCCTTCGGCTCCTCGCGCCTCCTACGTCTGCGCTTGCCGGGCCATTGTGCCAGCCCGGCCTGTGCGCAGTCAGACGCCGACCTTCCCCTCGGGGGCACGCGCGGCCGGAATTGCACACTCCGCCGGGTCGCCGGCGGGCTGGGCGGCTGCTGCGGCGCGGGCGCGGCGGCGGGCCAGCGGGGCCGCCAGCGCGGTCAGCGCCAGGAAGGCCGCGATGGTCAGCAGCACGATCGTCGCGCCGGGCGGCACGTCCTGGTAGTACGACGTGATCGTGCCGCCGATGGTCACGGACACCCCGATCGCCACCGCGATCGCGAAGGTCGCCGCAAAGCTGCGGCTCAACTGCTGTGCCGCCGCCACGGGCACCACCATCAGGGCACTCACCAGCAGCAGGCCCACCACCCGCATCGCGACCGTCACCGTCACCGCCGCCGTGACGGCGGTCAGGAGGTTCAGGGCACGCACCGGAAGGCCCGTCACCCGTGCGAACTCCTCGTCCTGGCTGACCGCGAAGAGCTGCCGGCGCAGACCGAGGGTGACCAGCACCACGAAGCCCGCGAGCAGGCAGATCGCCGTCACGTCCGACTCCGACACGGTCGACAGCGAGCCGAAGAGGTACGAGGTCAGGTTGGCGTTGGAGCCGCCCGGCGCGAGGTTGATGAACATCACGCCGCCGGCCATACCGCCGTAGAAGAGCATCGCGAGGGCGATGTCGCCGCGGGTGCGGCCGTACCAGCGGATCAGCTCCATCAGGACCGCGCCGAGCACGGAGGTGAGGGTCGCCATCCAGACCGGGGACGTGGAGAGCAGGAAGCCGAGGCCGACGCCGGTCATCGCCACATGGCCGATGCCGTCGCCCATCAGGGCCTGGCGGCGCTGCACGAGGTAGATGCCGATCGCCGGGGCGGTGATGCCGACGAGGACGGCGGCGAGCAGGGCCCGCTGCATGAAGGCGAAGTCGAGAAAGTCCATTACCGATCCATCAGCTCAGCAGGCCGGTGCGCACGGGCGTGTGTTCGTGGGGGTGTACGTGGTCGTGGCCGGGCAGCGCGTGCTGGCCGACGGCTCGCGGGGGCGGGCCGTCGTGCAGGACGCAGCCGTCGCGGAGCACCACCGCGCGGTCGATGAGGGGCTCCAGCGGCCCCAGTTCGTGCAGGACGAGCAGCACCGTCGTACCGGCCGTGACCTGCTCCCGCAGCGTCTGCGCGAGCACCTCCTGGCTGGCCAGGTCCACGCCCGCCATCGGCTCGTCCATGATCAGCAGCTCGGGTTCCGCGGCGAGCGCACGGGCGATCAGCACACGCTGGTGCTGGCCGCCGGAAAGGGCGTTCACCGAGTCCTTGGCCCTGTCGGCCATGCCGACCAGCTCCAGGGCCCGGCGTACGGCCGCGTGGTCCGCCTTGCGCAGCACGCCGAAGCGGGCCCGGGACAGCCGCCCCGACGACACGATCTCGGTGACGGTGGCCGGGACGCCGCCCGCGGCGGTCGTGCGCTGCGGCACGTACCCCACCCGCGCCCAGTCCCGGAACCGCCTGCGCTCCGTGCCGAACAGCTCGATCGCGCCGGCGCTCACCGGCACCTGGCCGATGATCGTGCGGATCGCGGTCGACTTGCCGGAGCCGTTGGCGCCGAGCAGCGCGACGACCTCACCGCGTGCCACGGTGAGGTCGATCCCGCGCAGGACGGGGCGCGAGCCCAGGTCGGCGCGGACCCCGCGCATCGCTATGACGGGTTCCGTGCCGGGTTCACCTGCAGCGCCCACGCCCATGTCGTCCTCCGTAAACGTCATTTGGATCCCAGGGCCGTCTGCAGCGCCTTGAGGTTGGCCTCCTGGACCGAGAAGTAGTCCTTGCCGCGGGACTTCGACGTGATGCCCTCGATCGGGTCGAGGACGTCCGTCTTCAGTCCGGCGTCGGCGGCGATGGTCTTCGCGGTCTTGTCGCTGACGAGCGTCTCGTAGAACACGGTCGTGACGCCGTCGGCCTTCGCCATCTTCTCAAGGTCCTTCACGCGGGCCGCGCTCGGCTCGGACTCGGGGTCGAGGCCGTTGATGGCCTCCTCGGTCAGGCCGTAGCGCTCGGCGAGGTAGCCGAAGGCGGCGTGCGTGGTGATGAAGACCTTGGACCTGGTCCCCGAAAGGCCGTCCTTGAACCGGGTGTTGAGCGCGTCGAGCTTCTTGACCAGGGCCGCGGTGTTCTTCCTGTAGTCGGCCGCGTGGCTCGGGTCGGCCTTCTCGAAGGCGGCGCCGACGCCCTCGGCGACCTGGGCGTACCTCACCGGGTCGAGCCAGATGTGGGGGTCGAGGCCGGCCAGTTCCTCGTTCTTGGAGCTGTCGTGGGAGGCCGCGTGGCCGCCGACCTCGTTGCCGTGCTTCTCCAGCGAGGTGAGGGCGCCGGCGTCGATCTTCGTCTTGACCTCGGACTGGGCCACCGCGTCGTCGACGGCGGGCTGGAGGTTCTTCAGGTAGAGCACCGCGTCGGACTCCTGGAGCTGCGCGGTCTGCCGGGCGCTGATCTCCAGGTCGTGCGGCTCCTGCCCGGGCTGGGTCAGGTTGGTGACGTGCACATGGTTCCCGCCGATCTGCTCGGCGAGGAACTCCAGCGGGTAGAACGACGCGACGACGTCGAACTTGCCGGTGTCGCCCGCGGCGGCGCTCTCACTGGAGCAGGCGGAGAGGGTGGTCAGGCCGAGGGCGGCGACCGCGGCCGTGGCCGCGGTGGATATGAGGCGTCGTCGTACGTTCATGACAGTCATTTTCAACAAATATGGAAACCGTTGTCAACAAACATCTGAGGGGCACCGATTTGATTGAGGGGGAGCCCCCGCCGGTACCCTGAAGCATTCGCTCTGAAGCGTCTCGCTTCCTCGCCCGTCGTCGTAATGAAGAGAGCACCGTGGCCGCCGACAAGATCGACACCATCGTCAGCCTGAGCAAGCGCCGTGGCTTCGTTTTCCCCTGTAGTGAGATCTACGGCGGCCAGCGCGCCGCCTGGGACTACGGACACCTGGGTGTCGAGCTCAAGGAGAACATCAAGCGCCAGTGGTGGCGCTACATGGTGACGTCGCGCGAGGAGGTCGTCGGTATCGACTCGTCCGTGATCCTGGCTCCCGAGGTCTGGGTGGCCTCCGGTCACGTCGCCACCTTCTCGGACCCGCTGACCGAGTGCACCTCCTGCCACAAGCGCTACCGCGCGGACCACCTGGAGGAGGCGTACGAGGAGAAGAAGGGCCGCCTCCCCGAGAACGGCCTCGCCGACATCAACTGCCCGAACTGCGGCACGAAGGGCCAGTTCACCGAGCCCAAGCAGTTCTCGGGTCTGCTCTCCACGCACCTCGGCCCGACCCAGGACTCCGGTTCCGTCGCGTACCTGCGCCCGGAGACCGCCCAGGGCATCTTCACCAACTTCGCCCTGACGCAGACCGCCGCGCGCAAGAAGCCGCCGTTCGGCATCGCGCAGATGGGCAAGTCCTTCCGCAACGAGATCACGCCCGGCAACTTCATCTTCCGCACCCGCGAGTTCGAGCAGATGGAGATGGAGTTCTTCGTCAAGCCGGGCGAGGACGAGAAGTGGCAGGAGTACTGGATGCAGGAGCGGTGGAACTGGTACACCGGCCTGGGTCTGCGTGAAGAGAACATGCGGTGGTACGAGCACCCGCAGGAGAAGCTCTCCCACTACTCCAAGCGCACCGCCGACATCGAGTACCGCTTCCAGTTCGGCGGCAGCGAGTGGGGCGAGCTGGAGGGCGTCGCCAACCGCACCGACTACGACCTCACCGCGCACTCCAAGGCCTCCGGCCAGGATCTCCACTTCTTCGACCAGGAGGCCGGCGAGCGCTACACCCCGTACGTCATCGAGCCCGCCGCCGGTGTCGGCCGCACCATGCTGGCCTTCCTGCTCGACGCCTACGTCGAGGACGAGGCGCCCAACGCCAAGGGCAAGATGGAGAAGCGCACGGTGCTGCGCCTGGACCACCGCCTCGCGCCCGTGAAGGTCGCGGTGCTGCCGCTGTCCCGCAACCCCGAGCTGTCCCCGAAGGCCAAGGGCCTCGCCCAGGCGCTGCGCCAGAACTGGAACATCGAGTTCGACGACGCCGGTGCCATCGGCCGCCGCTACCGCCGCCAGGACGAGATCGGTACCCCGTACTGCGTGACGGTCGACTTCGACACGCTGGACGACAATGCGGTGACGGTGCGTGAGCGTGACTCCATGAAGCAGGAGCGGGTGTCTCTCGACCAGATCGAGGGCTACCTGGCCGGGCGGCTCGTCGGCGCCTAGGTTTCCGGGGGCTGCCGCCCCCAGACCCGCGCTCTCGGCCCTTGAGGGCCTCGTCCTCACACGCCGGACGGGCTGAAGAGCTCCCGTAGTGGCCCCCGATACAGGTCTCGCATCGGCCCTGTATCGGGGGCCGCGGCGTTGCCAGGCTGGCGCCATGAGTCTCGCTTTTCTCCTCACCACCCTTGTCGTCGTCGCCACGCCCGGCACCGGCGTCGTCTACACCCTGGCCGCCGGGCTTTCGCACGGCCGTCACGCGAGTGTCGTCGCGGCCTTCGCCTGCACGCTCGGGATCGTGCCGCATGTGCTGGCCTCCGTCACCGGGCTCGCCGCGCTGCTCAACGCGAGCTCGGTGGCCTTCCAGGTCCTCAAGTACGCCGGTGTCGCCTACCTCCTCCACATGGCGTGGGCGACGGTGCGGGACAAGGAGGCGATCGTCGTGGACGAGGAGGCCGCCCCCGGCTCGGCGGGACGCGTGATCGTGCGGGGCGTGCTGATCAACATCCTCAACCCGAAGCTGACGATCTTCTTCTTCGCGTTCCTGCCGCAGTTCGTGGACCCGGGTGCGCCGCATGCGCTGCCGCGGATGCTCTGGCTGAGCGGCGTGTTCATGCTGGCGACGTTCGTCGTCTTTTCCGCGTACGGGATCCTCGCCGCGACGGTCCGCAGCCACGTCACCTCGCGGCCGCGGGTGATGACCTGGCTGCGGCGGGGGTTCGCGGGGTCGTTCGTGGCGCTGGGGGCCAAGTTGGCGCTGACTGCGCGGTAGTGGCTCCGGGGCGTGCCTGGGCTCAACGGCCCTGCAGTGCCTTCACGTTGTCGCCGAACGTCCAGTTCTTCGAGCCGTCCCAGTTGATCGACCAGGTCATCAGGCCCTTGAGTGCGGTGCCGTAGTGCTTCCAGGCCTGGGAGACGAGGGACGGCGACATGTAGCCGCCGCCGGCGCCCGGCTGGGCGGGGAGGCCGGGGGCCTGTTTGTCGTACGGCACCTTGATCGTCGTGCCCTGCACGACCAGGCCCTTGTTGAGGCAGTCGGTCTGGGCGACGAAACCCGCCACCGTGCCGGCCTGGTACGAGTCGCCCGAGCAGCCGTACATGCTGCCGTTGTAGTACTGCATGTTCAGCCACCACAGGCGGCCGTTGTCGGCGTACTTCTTGATGATCGGCAGGTACGCGCCCCAGATGGAGCCGTAGGTGATGCTGCCGCCGGTGACGTAGGCCGTCTCCGGGGCCATGGTGAGGCCGAAGTTCGACGGCATCCGGGACAGGATCCCGTCGATGATGCGGATCAGGTTGGCCTGGGAGGTGGAGAGCTGGGTGATGTTCCCGCTGCCCACCAGGCCCGTCTCGATGTCTATGTCGATGCCGTCGAAGTTGTACTTCTTCAGGATCGGGACGATCGTCGAGACGAACCTGTCGGCCACCGCGGACGAACTGAGGTCGATGCCGGCCGCCGCGCCGCCGATCGACAGCAGGATCGTCCGGCCGGACGCCTTCGCCGCGCACATCTCCGCGGGCGTCGCCACCTTCACACCCGAGTCCATGCCGTCCTCCCAGAGGGCCGTTCCGTCCGAACGGATCACCGGGAAGGCCGCGTTGATCACGTTGTAGCCGTGCGTGGCGATGCGGGAGTCGGTGATCGGGGTCCAGCCGAAGGGCGGGTGGACGCCGTTCGCGGAGCCGTCCCAGTTCTCCCAGTAGCCCTGGAGGACCTTTCCGGCGGGCCTCGACCTGACCGCGCAGGTGTCGGCGGCCGAGGCGGCGGGGGCGGGGAGCTGGGTGACGGCCGCGGTCGCGAGCGCGGTGGCGAGCAGGGCCAGGGTGCGGCGGAGCATCGGGCCTCCCGGTGGGGGATCGGTGAGGTGTCTTGAGGTGTCGTAGGCATGACAGTGCTCTGGTCCAGACCTCTCGTCAATAGGTCTGGACCAGCCTGAAGGTGAGAGGTGCCAGTTGGAATGACAGATATTGAAATCTGTCAGCTGTCATGTCAGGGTGGGATGCATGACGATGCGAACCCGAAACCTCGGAACCACCGGCCCCCAGGTCTCCGCCCTCGGCCTCGGCTGCATGGGCATGTCCGGCATGTACGGCGAGGCGGACCGCGCCGAGTCCATCGCCACCATCCACGCGGCCCTGGAAGCCGGCGTGACCCTGCTCGACACCGGCGACTTCTACGGCATGGGCCACAACGAACTGCTGATCAGCGAGGCCCTGCGCACCGCCCCGCCCGCCCTGCGGGAGAACGCGCTGCTCAGCGTGAAGTTCGGCGCCCAGCGTGGCCCGGACGGCGACTGGTACGGCTTCGACGGACGCCCGGCCGCCGTGAAGACCTCCGCCGCGTACTCCCTCCAGCGCCTCGGCGTCGACCACATCGACGTCTACCGCCCCGCCCGCCTCGACCCGGACGTGCCGATCGAGGAGACCGTCGGTGCCATCGCGGAACTGGTCGAGAAGGGGTACGTGCGCCACATCGGCCTCAGCGAGGTCGGCGCGGACACCATCCGCCGGGCCGCCGCCACCGCCCCGATCGCCGACCTCCAGATCGAGTACGCGCTGATCTCCCGGAGCCCCGAGCGGGAGATACTCCCCACCCTGAGCGAACTGGGCATCGCGGTCACCGCGTACGGCGTGCTCTCCCGCGGGCTGATCTCCGGCCATGTCACGGCCGGCCAGGGGTTCGCCGCGAACGACTTCCGCGCCCACTCGCCCCGCTTCCAGGGCGACAACCTCCAGCACAACCTCACGCTGGTCGAGTCGCTGCGCAAGATCGCCGAGCAGAAGGGCGTGTCCGTCGCGCAGATCGCCATCGCCTGGGTGCTGTCGCAGGGCCCGCGGCACCACACGGACATCGTGCCGCTGATCGGCGCCAAGACCCGCGAGCGGCTCGGCGAGGCGCTGGGCGCCCTGGACGTGAACCTGGACGCGGCAGACCTCGCCGCCGTCGAGGCCGCCGTACCGGCCGAAGCGGCGGCCGGGGAGCGGTACGCCCCCGCCCAGATGGCCATGCTCGACAGCGAGCGCTGATCACCGTGCCGGGTACCGTCTAGCCATGCCTGCCACCAGCGAGACCCTGACCGCCGAGCGCATCCTCGAGGCGACCGAGGAGGTGCTGCGCCGCCATGGCCCGGCCAAGGCCACCGTGGTCGACGTGGCCCGCGCGCTCGGCGTCAGCCACGGCAGCGTCTACCGCCACTTCCGTACGAAGGCGGCGCTGCGGGAGGCGGTGACCAAGCGGTGGCTGGACCGTGCGACCCAGGAGCTGGCGGGCATCGCCGCGGACGCGGAGCGGGATCCGGAGGCGCGGGTGCGGGAGTGGCTCGCGGCGCTCTTCGCGGCCAAGCGCCGCAAGGCGGGCGGGGATCCCGAGCTGTTCGCCACGTACTCGGTCCTGGCCGGTGAGGCGGGGGAGGTGGTCAGCGGGCATGTCGCCGAGCTGACCGGCCAGCTGACGCAGATCGTGCGGGCGGGGGTCGAAGCAGGGGTTTTCGCTGTCGCGGACCCGGTGACTGCCGCGCGCGCCCTGTTTCAGGCCACCGGTCGCTTCCATGACCCTGGTTACGCCAAGGAGTGGGAACGGCCCGGGGCGGAGGGGGAGTTCGAGGCGGTGGTGGATCTGTTGGTGCGGGGGCTGCGGCGCTGAGCGCCCTCCATGGCGGATGTGCCGTTGACGGGTCGTCGGTCGCCTGCGGGTTCGTTGCGGCTGGTCGCGCTCGCGCGGCGGAAGCCGTAAATTCAGTACAGCCCCGCGCCCCTTTGGGGCGCGGTTGCACCGGAGGGGACGTCGCTCGCCCTGCCTGGCGCCGCCCCCGCCTGAACCCCGGGCAGGCGTCAGCCTCGTGCCACGCACCGCCAGAAGTCCCGCATCACCGGTGTCGGTGTCGGGTTTGTCATCGACGCCTGGGTGAGCAGGATCGTGACCGTTCCCGTCGGCGGGATGATGTGGGCCGTCGTGCCGGTGCCGCCGACCCAGCCGTAGCGGCCGGGGACGTTCCAGGGGTCTGCGGGGGTGACGTCGACCTGGCCGCCGTAGCCCCAGCCCTGGCCCTCCAGGAAGAGGGGGACGGCGTCCCGCTGTGCGGCCGTGAGGTGGTTGGTGGTCATGCGGCTGACCGAGGTGGGGGAGAGGAGGCCTCCGCCGGAGTTCAGCAGCATGCGAGCGAAGGCGAGCCAGTCGTCGGCCGTGGAGACGAGGCCCCCGCCGCCCGAGTGGAAGCGCGGGACGCGGCTCCAGTCGCCGTCCGGGGCGTCCACCAGCTGGAGGGTGCCGTCCTCGGCCGGGGCGTACGACGAGGTGAAGCGGTGCCGTTTCGACGACGGGACCTCGAACGCCGTGTCGCGCATGCCCAGCGGTTCGAAGATCCGTTCCGCGAGGAATCCGGGGAGCGTACGGCCTGATGCCCGGGCGATCAGGATGCCCTGCAGATCGGACGAGGTGCCGTAGAGCCAGGCCTCTCCCGGCTGGTGGAGCATCGGCACCTGGGCGAGGAGGCGCAGCCAGGTGTCGTGGTCCGGCCAGCCCTGGAGGCTCCGGCCGTCCTTCTGGACCGTGAACAGGGACTGCACGGCGGGGAGCGAGAAGTCGGCGGGGAAGCCCCAGCCGGTGCGGGAGCTGAGCAGGTCCTCGACGGTGATCGGGCGGGCCGCCGGGACCACGTCCTCGACGGGCGCGCCGGGGGTGCGGACCACGACCGGTCCGGCCAGTTCCGGCAGCCACTCCTCGACGGGTGAGTCCAGGCCGAGCAGCCCGTCCTCCACCAGCATCAGCACCGCCGCCGCCGTGATCGGCTTGGTGATGGAGGCGATACGGAAGAGGGAGTCCCTGGCCATCGGGGCGGTGCCCTCGGTGTCCACCGAGCCGACGGTCACCACCTCGACGTCGTCGCCGCGGGCCACCAGGGCGACGGCGCCCGGCACGGAGCCGTCGTCGACGTGCCGTCGCAGGGTGTCGTACAGAGCGCTCATCGGTCGGCCTTCCGGTGGGGGCGGTCGTCCTGGGTACGACTGCCGGGACGGCGGAAAGTCATCGGGCCGCTCGCTCCCAGGAGCCCTACGCCTCCGACGCCCCCGCCGGATCCACCGTCGCCTGGTGCTCCTGGGCCAGATGCTCCTCCGCCTTCAGCCAGGGCAGGAACTGCGCGCCCTTGCGCCAGCCGCACGTGTCACATCTGATCGTGCGCTGCGCGCCCTTGCGCTGCACTCGGACGACGTGCTCGCGCCCGTGCTGGTCCCAGCGGCTCACCTTGCTCGTGTTGATCTCCAGCATGATGTCTCGCCTCCGGCACAGGAGTGTGCAGCAAGACCAACATCAACAGGGACTTCCGCACGGCGAGTTGACCAAGCCGTGGCCGATTCCACACAGGATCGCGCGGGCGTCAGCCGATGGTGCGCGGCAGGCGCAGGCTGAGCAGGCCGGTCAGGACCACGCAGCCCAACTGGGTCAGCAGCGTGGTGACCAGGGCGTCCCGCATGCCCAGCCCCGGGACCAGGGACAGGAAGAGGGTGCCCAGGGCCGCCACCCCGAGGGCCAGGGAGGACTGCTGGGTCGTCATCATCACGCCGCTGCCGACACCGGCCCTCGCGGGTTCCACCTCGGACAGCACCACCCGGAAGATGATGGGGAGTTGGAGCGCCTGACCGGCGCCGGCGAGAGCCGCTCCGGGGAGCAGTTCGACGAAGCCGAGGTCCGGCCAGGACCGCCAGGCGGCCAGCGCCATCAGGCCCACGCCCGCCCCCTGGAGCAGCGCACCGGCGGTCACCACCCGGGTGCCGTACCGGGCGACCAGCCGCGGCCCGGCGAGCGAGACGAAGAAGAAGACGACGGCCATCGGCGCGAGCGCCAGCCCCGCCGGGACGGGCCCGAGCCCCGCGCCCCGCTGCAGCGCCACCGCGACGACGAACATGAAGCCGCTGAAGCCGACGCCGAACGGCACGATCATCACCAGTCCGCGGCGCAGCGAGGTGAGGGCGAACAGGCTGGGCGGGACCAGCGGGGTTCGGCCCCGGCGGTCCGCCCGGCGCTCCACCGCGTAGAACGCCCCCGCGAGGAAGGGGAACGCCGCCAGCGACAGCCACGTCCACAGCGGCCAGCCCGCCGAACGGCCCTCGGTGAGCGGGGCCAGCAGCGCGAGGAGGGAGGCGGTGAGCAGGACGGTGCCGGGACCGTCGACCGGCTCCGGGTGCTGGGACCGGGTCTCCGGGACGGCACGGGCCGCGAGGACCAGGCCGGCGATCACCACGGGCACGTTCACCAGGAACACCGAGCGCCAGCCGGTGCCCGCGATGTCGGCGGCCACCAGGATCCCGCCGAGGATCTGCCCGGCCACCATGGACAGCCCGGCCGTGGCGCCGTACAGGCCCATGGCCTTCGCCCGCCGCTGTCCCGAGGTCGCCGCCTGGATGGTGGCGAGGACCTGCGGCAGCATCGCGGCGGACGCCGCGCCCTGTGCGACCCGAGCCGCGACCAGGGCCCAGGCGTTGGGGGCGAGCCCGCAGGCCAGCGAGGTCAGCCCGAAGGCCGCCACACCGCCGAGGAAGAGCCGCCGCCGCCCGAACAGATCGCCCAGGCGGCCGCCGAGGACGAGCAGCACGGCGTACGCGAGCCCGTACCCCGCGACGACGAGTTCGAGGACGGCCTCGCTCGCGTGCAGATCCCTGCCGATGGTCGGCAGGGCGACATTGACGATGAAGAAGTCGATGAGAGGAAGTGCCGCTGCCAGCAGCACGGTGAAGAGTCCGAGGCCGCCGAGCGAGGGTGGCGCGGTCGGCGGGCGGACGGTGCGTGTAGCGATGGTTTCGGTCACGCTCCTGAGCGTGCGCCCCCTCCCAGGCTGGTACCAGAGTCTCCTTATCCTGGTACAAGAACCACCTGGAAACAGTGTCCACGAGGCGGCAGGCTGGAGGCATGGCGACGATGACTCAGGTGACGACCCGGGAGACCGCGGCCCCGCGCTCGCACGGCACGGGCGCCGAGGTGCGGCGCCATGAGCTGGCGGCCTTCCTGCGCAGTCGCCGTGAGCGCATCACCCCGGAGGAGGTGGGGCTCCCGCGCGGCCGCCGGCGCCGTACGCCCGGTCTGCGCCGTGAGGAGGTCGCCCAGCTCTCCGCGGTCGGCGTCACCTGGTACACCTGGCTCGAACAGGGCCGTGACATCCAGGTCTCCGTCCAGGTCCTCGACGCCCTCGCCCGCACCCTGATGCTCGACGCCACCGAGCGCGCCCACCTCTTCCAGCTGGCCGGCGCGGTGGACCCGACCCCGGCCCTGATGTGCCCGTCGGTGACACCCGCGCTGCGGGCCATGCTGGAGCAGCTGGAGCCGTACCCCGCCAGCGTCCAGAACAGCCGGTACGACATCCTCGCCCACAACCGCACCCTCGGCCTGCTGCTGTGCGACCTGGAGGCGGTACCGTCCGAGGACCGCAACTGCATCCTGCTGTCCTACACGAACGAGGACTGGCGCAACTCGATCGTGCACCTGGAGGACACCCGCCGCCTGATGGCCGCCCGCCTGCGCGCCGCCATGGCCGGCCATCTCACCGAACCCGCCTGGAAGATGCTCCTCAAGCGCCTGCGCGAGTACCCGGAGTTCTGCGAGGCCTGGGAGCGCCACGAGGTGGTGGCCGCCCACAGCAGACGCAAGGAGTTCCTCAACCGCCTGGTGGGCCGGGTGGTCCTGGACCAGTCCGAACTGTGGCTGGGCCCGGAACTGGGCTCCCGGATGGTGACGTATGTCCCGGCGGACGAGGAGTCGAGACTGCGGCTGGAGAGGCTCCATGAGATTGCCCTCAAGAAGGGCACGACTCGACCGGCGTAGGTGCAACGGCTTTTTTAAAGGGCGCCGGGGCCGTTGCGACGCTTCCACGAGCGGTTCGGCTTGAGCGAGGGGCAGGATGAGCGCCCCGTGAGGGGCGCGGGGAACTGGCGTGGGTGGGGCGGCTTTCAAGGGGTGCGGGGAGGCTGGCGTGGCTGGAGCGGTCGTTAGGGGCGCGGGGGAAGTGGCGTGGGTGGAGCGTCTTTTAAGGAACGCGGGAAAGCCGGCGTGGCCGGAGCGGTCGTTAGGGGCGCGGGGAAACCGGCGTGGGTGCAGCGGCTTTCAAGGGGCGCGGGGAACTGCGCGACAAGCCCCCACTCACCCGCACCCGCCGAACTACGCACTGACCCCCGCGGCTTGGCGCACCTCAGCAGAGTCAAGCTGCGCAGCGGCGCGCTCAGCACTACGCCGAGCCCACCCCCCACTGCTCAGCGCCCCAAGGCCGAGCACGGCAACCCCACACCCCGTGAGAATCCACCACCCCGGCACGGAAGCCGAGACGAACACGTCCCTGTACGACGAGGCCCCCACACCGGAGGCCAGCACCGCCCCCACCACAGCGACGCCGAGCGTCTGCCCGAGCTGCCGGCTGGTGGACGCAACGGCGGCGGCAACCCCCGCCTGGGCGCGAGGCATCCCCGACACCGCGGTGTTGGTGATCGGCGCGTTCACGAACCCGAACCCGATGCCGAACAGCAGGTAGGCGACGAACAGCGTCACGTTCGACGTCTCGGCCTCGAACCCGGCGAACAGCACCCCGCTCGCCGTGATCGCCGCGCCGGCGACAAGCAGCGACAGCCGCGGCCCCCTGCTCCCCACCAACCGCCCGGACAGCGGTGCGCACACGAACGTCGGCACCGCCATCGGCAGCATCCACAGCCCCGCGTGCAGGGCGTCGTACCCACGCACGTTCTGCAGATACAGCGTCGACAGGAACAGGAACCCGCCCAGCGCGGCGAACGCGCTGATCGCGATCACCGTCGCCCCACTGAACGGCACCGACCGGAAGAACCGCAGGTCGATCAGCGGTTCGTCGCGACGGGGCTCGTACCAGAGCAGCCCCGCAAGTGCGGCCAGCGCGACCGCGACGAAGGGCAGCACGTAGTCCGCGCCCGAGTTCGGGGCCTCGATGATCGCGTACGTCAGGGAGCCGAACAGGGCGATCACCAGGAGCTGGCCGACCGGGTCGGGGCGGCGGGCCTTGGGCGCGCGGGACTCGGGAACGTAGCGCAGCGTCAGCAGCAGGGCCGCGAGCCCCACCGGCAGATTGACCCAGAAGATCGAGCGCCAGCCGACCGACTCCACCAGCAGCCCACCGGCCAGCGGACCGGCGGCCATGGAGATGCCGACGACACCTCCCCAGACGCCGATCGCACGGGCGCGCTCGGCCGGCTGCGTGAAGGTGTTGGTGATGATCGACATGGCGACCGGGTTGAGCATGGAACCGCCCACCGCCTGGATCATGCGGAAGGCGATGAGCGAGTCGAGGTTCGGGGCGAGGGAGCACAGCAGCGAGCCCGCGGTGAAGATGATCAGACCCGCCATGAAGACCCGCTTGCGGCCGATGCGGTCGGCCGTGGAGCCGGAGAGCATCAGCAGCGAGGCCAGGACCAGCGTGTACGCGTCGATGGTCCACTGCAGCCCGGCGGTGCTCGCGTGCAGTTCACGCTGCATCGACGGCAGGGCGACGTTCAGAGCGGTGACGTCGAGGCTCACGATCAGCAGGCTCATACAGCAGATCGCGAGGACCAGGAAGCGTCGGCGGTGGCTGAGCTCAGGCATGCGTGTCACTCTACGCTCGCATCGATAGTGTGTCTAACTAATAGTGCTGCTAACTAATGGCTGCTACATGATCGCGCCCCGACGGCTGCTACATGATCACTGCCGATGCGCGACAATGGGCCAATGCCCACGCCCGTGTCCCCGCTGCAGATCGGCCCGCACACCGTCGAGCCGCCCGTCGTCCTGGCCCCGATGGCCGGAATCACCAACGCACCCTTCCGCACCCTGTGCAGAGAGTTCAGCGGCGGCAAGGGCCTGTTCGTGAGCGAGATGATCACGACCCGGGCGCTGGTCGAGCGCAACGAGAAGACCATGCAGCTGATCCAGTTCGACGCGACGGAGAAGCCGCGCTCCATCCAGCTGTACGGCGTCGACCCGGCCACCGTCGGCAAGGCCGTCCGCATGATCGCGGAGGAGGACCTCGCCGACCACATCGACCTGAACTTCGGCTGCCCGGTCCCCAAGGTGACGCGCAAGGGCGGCGGCTCGGCCCTGCCCTACAAGCGCAACCTGCTGCGCGCCATCCTGCGCGAGGCGGTCTCCGGCGCGGGCGACCTCCCGGTCACGATGAAGATGCGCAAGGGCATCGACGACGACCACATCACCTTCCTCGACGCCGGCCGGATCGCCGTCGAGGAGGGCGTGACGGCCATCGCCCTGCACGGGCGCACCGCCGCCCAGCACTACGGCGGCACGGCGGACTGGGACGCGATCGCGCGGCTCAAGGAGCACGTGCCGGAGATTCCGGTGCTGGGCAACGGCGACATCTGGTCGGCCCAGGACGCGCTGCGGATGGTGCGGGAGACGGGCTGCGACGGGGTGGTCGTCGGCCGCGGCTGCCTGGGGCGTCCATGGCTGTTCGCGGACCTGGTGGCGGCCTTCGAGGGGCGTACGGATGCCCGTGCCGGAGGCACTGATGGATGCAGTGCGCGCCCCGCTCTCCGTGAGGTCGCCGACATCATGGTCCGGCACGCCACCCTCCTCGGCGAGTGGATCGGCGACGAGTCCAAGGGCGTCGTCGACTTCCGCAAGCACGTGGCCTGGTATCTGAAGGGCTTCGCGGTCGGCAGCGAGATGCGCAAGCGCCTCGCGATCACGTCGTCCCTCGCCGAACTCCGCGCGGGGCTCGACGAGTTGGACCTCGACCAGCCCTGGCCCGCCGGCGCCGACGGCCCCCGCGGCCGTACGTCCGGCAACAACCGGGTGGTCCTGCCGGACGGCTGGCTGAAGGACCCGTACGACTGCGCGGGGATCGGCGAGGACGCGGAGCTGGACACCTCCGGCGGCTGAGCCCCCGCCCTGCCCCTCAGTTCTTCTTCGGGTGCGGGGTCGAGCCGTATGCCATGAGGAACTTGTCGCGGAACGCGCTCATCTTCCAGACCGGGGCGTTGTGCGCCGGGCGCAGGCCGTCCGACCAGCCCCAGCTGTCGATCTTGTCGAGGACCTTGGGGTCCTTGGCGACGATCGAGATCGGCACGTCACGGCTGGCGTGGTTGCCGCTGACGCGGGCGATGGGCTGGTGGTCGCCGAGGAAGACCAGAACGGTGTTGTCGTTGCCGTAGCGCTCCAGCCACTCGGTGAGGGCGGTCACCGAGTACTGGACCGACTTGCCGTACTCCGCCTGGGACCTGGGCGAGCTGGCGATGATGTCGGACGGCTTGTTGCCTGCCTTCTGGATGGCCTTGAAGACCGAGCCGTCACCCAGGTCGTCCCAGGGGACCATCTTGGGGATCGGCGCCCACGGCTGGTGGCTGGAGGTCAGGATGACCAGCGACATGAGGGGCTTGCTGCGCTTCTTGGCGTGCTCCAGGTTCTGGAACTGCTGGAGTGCGTACTGGTCCGGCATGGTCGACCAGCTGAACTTCGGGCCCTTGTAGCCCATCTGGAAGGCGTTGCGGTAGGAGTCCAGGCCGTAGAACTTCGACTCCGGCCAGCTCTTCTGCACGCCCGGCATGATGCCGACCGTGTCCCAGTCGCCCGTCTTCTTGAACGCCTCGGTGAGGCTCATGTGGTCGCTCGCCATGAGCGTGCGGTAGCGCTGCTGGTTGCTGATCCACAGGCCCGACATGGTGGTGGAATGCCCGAGCCAGCTGCTGCCGCCGTAGGTCGCGGACGTCAGCCAGCCGCTCTTGGCGTGGAAGCCCGCCTTGGCGAGAGCCTTGGTGCGGGCGTCGAGCGTCTTGTCCACGCCGGGCGCCTCGACCGGGTCCTCGATGGCGCTGCGGCCGTAGCTCTCGATGAAGGTGAAGATCATGTCCTTGCCGCGCAGGTCCGGCACCAGCTGACCGGGCGGTGTGTTGCCGAACTCGTCGACCTTGGCGACCTTCTGGAACTCCGCCTCGTCCCGCAGGGTGTCCCGTACCCGGGCCGCCTGGACGGCGACTGCCCCGGCCGTACGGTCGGAGGCCAGCGGAACCCCGGCGATCTGCAGCCCCAGGGCGGAGCAGGTGACCCAGACGACGGCGGCGGCCAAGGTCCCCCGGGTCGCGATCTGTTTGTGCAGCGCGAGCAGGTTGCTGAGCCGCACCATCGCCAGCGCCATCACGCCGAGGACCACGAAGATGAGCACGAAGACCCCGATGGTCGCCCCGACCTCCACCGCCTTGCCCATCGAGTCCGCGATGTACGACTGCGCGTCGGGCAGCAGCTCCCAGTCCAGTACGACGTTGAAGGGCCGCCCCAGGTACTCCACGAACCCCATGTCCAGCAGGTTCAGGACCACCATCGCCCCGAGCGCCGCCCCCGACAGCGCCGCCACCACCAGCCTGGGCCGCCGCGGCAACGCCAGCGCGACGGCCGCCCCGATGATGGCCTCCACGGGTATCCGCGTGAGCCACCGTCCGGCCTCGAGCGTGGTCAGACGGTTCGGCAGCAGCAGCGCCCCGAGGACGAGCACGGCGGCGAGCACGGTGACCGCCCACCGGATGGTGCGTACGGCGGTCGGGTGGCGCTCCCGCCGGGCGGAGGGCGGCTCGACCTCGGGTGCCGTGCCTTCTATGACGTTCTCGACGGTGTCCGGCTGCACCCGAAGGTCCTTCCGCGCATGGCCCGTGACAAGGCGGCGGGCCACGCTGGGGAGGCACGCGGATCGGTCTCAGGACCCGCTTGGCCCGCCGCCCTTCCGTACGCAGTGCCACCCGGGCCTGTTCACGGGACCTCGGCAAACACCGGGCAAACGCCCGGTCAACGCCGCGGCCACGTCCGTTGAGGGATGCGCGGATCTGTCTTCAAGGGGCGTGGGGCTGTGTCGATGTGCGGCTCCGCCGCGTGGGCGCGACAAGCCCCCACGCACCCGCACTCGCCACACGACCCACGCAGCCCACCCCCTAGGCCCCGTCGTTTGGATCAGCTCGGCGTCGCGGGCCCTGGCACGCACTCCCCCACTGCCTCAAGGGCGTGGGGGGACCCTCAGCGGCGTTGTCGTCACTCTCCCCCACTCTCGAATTCGCTCGAGCGGGAGGGGCCCCCATCGCTCCGCGTCGCCCGCCGCGGCAGCGGCTGATGTCAGAGCCTCCTCCGCCTTGCAGCTGCACGCTCCCCCACTCTCGGCTTCGCTCGAGCGGGGGGACCCCTCATGACCCCGCTCGAGGCGGCTGCAAGGCGCGGTTCCCTACGGCCGACCTGATCCAAACGACAGGGCCTCTAGGCGCCCCCAACCGCCGTCAGCAAGGCAAGTGGCGCCGCCGCAGACCGAGACTCCCGCACACACGCGTGCGGATACGGCACAGGCTCCGCATGCGTATCCCGCCCGTACCCCGCTATCACCTCCGGCAGCCGATGCCCGGCTGCCGTAGCCGCGTCCACCAGCCCGTGCGCCACCGTCCGGGCTTCGTCATGCAGCCCGTACCGCGCCAGCCCCAGCGCGATCAGCGCGTTGTCGTGCGGCCACACCGACCCCCGGTGGTACGACAGCGGGTGATACGCCGCCTGGCCCGCGGCCAGCGTCCGTACACCCCACCCCGAGAAGAAGTCCGGCTCCAGCAGCCGCCGGCCCACCAGCTCCCCGTACTCCTTGTCCAGCAGCCCCGACCACAGCAGATGCCCGGCGTCCGAGGCGAGGGCGTCCACCTGGTTGCCCTCGCCGTCCAGAGCCAGCGCCGGGAAGGACCGGTCCGGCATCCAGAAGTCCCGCTGGAAACGGTCCCGCAGATCACCGGCCGCCTGCTCGAGCAGCGCCGCGTACACCTCGTCCTCCCAGACCGTGCGCGCGACCCAGGCCGTGCGGCGCAGCGCGTCGTAGGCGTACCCCTGGGCCCCGGCCGCCATCACGGCCCCGGTCGCCCGGGTCCCGTCGGCGGAGCAGATCGCGCCGGGGGAGTCCTTCCAGTTCTGGTTGGCGAGGCCGCCCTGGTCGGCGCGGTAGACGAGGTAGCCGCGGGATGTGAGCCCGCCGTGATCCAGCATCCAGCCGATCGCCGCCCGCGCGTGGGGCTCCAGCCGGCGCGCGAGAGCCAGGTCCCCGGTCTGCTCGACGTAGGCACCGAGCAGCACGAGGAACAGCGGCGTGGCGTCCACGGAGCCGTAGTAGCGCCCGTACGGCACCTGTCCGAAGTGCGCCAGCTCCCCGTGCCGTACCTCGTGCACGATCTTGCCGGGCTGGGACACCGAGTCCACGCCGGTCTCGGTCGCCTGGGTGGCGGCGAGGGCGGGCAACGTGGCGGCGGCGAGCTGCGGGCGGTAGGGGAGGGCGAAGAGGGAGGTGAGCAGGGCGTCGCGGCCCAGCAGGGTCAGGAACCAGGGGGCGCCGGCCGCCGGTACGCGCAGCTCCTCGCCGTCCGGGCCGGTCGCGGTGACCTGCAGCGAGGCCAGGTCCGCGAGTCCGCGTGCGCAGGCCGCCGCCAGCTCGGGCCAGCCGGTCGGGAAGGGCACGCCCTCCGCGAACTCGCCCTCCAGCGCGAGGAGTTGGGCGTTGGCGGCGGCGGGCGAGTCGGGGATACGGGGGCTCGGCACCGCTCCGTGCGGGCGGGCGGCCGCCCGCAGCGCCACCTCCGCGGTGCCGTGCGGCTCAAGTTCCAGTGTCCACACGAGGCGCCGGGCGCCCGTGCCCGTCTCCTCGACGCCGTCCGGGGCGGGTTCGGCCGTCACCGTCGTACAGGAACGCCATTCGCCGCGCTGGTAGCTGAACTCCACGCCGTCGTCGAGGACCTTGCGGGAGCGGACGGCGCCGATCTTGGTGTACGTGCGGTGGTCCGAACGCAGCTCGAACTGGTCGGTGAAGTCGGCGTCCGCGGTGACCGCGAGGCGGATCGTGGTCGGCACCGGGCGGTTGCTGGTCACCCGCAGGGACTCGACGAACGCGCTGTCGCCGACGGCCTGTTCGCGGAAGATCGTGTACGCGGGCGGCTCCTGGCGGCCGCCGCGCGGGACCAGGACACACCGTGCCGTGTCCCCGTCGGCGACCGGTGTGAGCGACTCCGGCACCGCGCCGTCGACCGTCAGCTGCCAGCGGCTCAGATGCCGGGCGTCGCGCACGAACAACCCGTCGGGGGAGCCCGATCCCCGCACGCCGCTGATGTCCCCGCCGTCGCCGACGGCCGCGAACGTCCCGCCGTGCACGAGCAGATGATGCCGGTCCGTCATGCCCGGTCGCCTCCCCTGACTTCCTCGTCGCTCCTGGCGTAGTCACTTCCGTCGCAGCGGCTTCCGCCGAAGTCGCTGCCGTCGACGTCACCTCTGCCGACGTCACCTGTGTCGAACGTGCCGATGCCCGTGCGGGACACGCCGTGTCCGGGGCGCTCGTGGAGCAGGTCCAGCGCGAGCGCGGCGGTCCAGCCGAACCCCCTCGCGCCGCACGCCTCGCCGGTGAACGGGTCCACGTACTCGGCGAACCCGGAGGCGCCGGCGATGTCCAGGACGGCCTCCCGCAGCGCGCCGGCCCGCGACTGCTCGCCGTGTGTGCGCAGCCCCCGTTCCAGCAGCCAGCTCGTGTTGAACCAGGCCGGGCCCCGCCAGTAGCGGTGCGGGTCGAAGGCCTCGCCGAGCAGGTCGTAGGAGGGCGCGAGGCGGGTCGTGTCGCCGAGGCCGAAGTGCGGGCCGCAGGCCGTGCGGACGAGGGCGGCGGCCGTCTCGCGCGGGAGCGTGGGCAGCAGGAGCGGGACCAGGCCCGAGACGCTCCGCTCCCGGATCAGCCGACCGCCGCGCACGTCCCGGCAGAAGAACATGCCCTCCGCCGGGTCCCAGAGCCTCTCCAGCAGCGCGCCCGTCAGCCGCTCCGCGCGCGCATGGCGGGCCGTGCCCGGCGCGCCCAGCTCGTGCGCGATCCGGGCCAGAGCGTGCTCGGAGGCGATGAGCAGGGCGTTGAAGGACGGGTCCTCGACCGCGAACTCGGCGCCGTGGTCGGCGTAACCGCGGTCCCGGTAGTCCGTCGCCAGCCGTACGTACCGCCCGTAGTCCAGATCCGTCGGCCGGTCCTCGGCGGCCCCGTGGTCGAGGTCGGCGCGGCGGAAGGAGCGGGCCGGGGCGGGGGTGATGCGGGCGAGGGGTGCGTCCCAGCAGGGGCTGTTGTCCATGCCCTGTTCCCAGGGGTGCACGACGGACGCCAGGCCGCCGCCGCCCAGGTCGCGCCGGTGCAGCAGATAGCGGTGCCAGGCGGCCAGCCGGGGATACATCCGGGTGAGGAAGCCGCGCGCACGGGACAGCCCCGGGTCGGCGCAGTGCACCAGCCATGCCGCCAGCGCGTGCACCGGTGGCTGCACGATGCCGGAGGTCTGTACGGTGCGCGGGGCGCCCGCAGCGCGCCCCGCGGTCGAGGAGCGCCAGAAGTCGGGGCTCGGGAAGTACGCGTCGAGGGGTACGGAGGGGTTGAAGACGATGTGCGGGATGCGCCCGTCCTCCCACTGGGCGGCCAGCAGCGTCTCCAGTTCCGTCTGGGCCCGTAACGGCGACAGGTGCCTGAGGCCGATCGCGATGAAGGCCGAGTCCCAGGACCACTGGTGGGGGTACAGGCTGCGCGAGGGGACCGTGGACGCTCCCGTCCAGTTGTCGGCCAGCACCCGGGCGGCCCTGACGTGCAGCGAACCCGGCTCCGCGGGCGGATCGTATGCAATGGGGTGCTGTGCGGCACGGTTGGTGAGTTGGGCAGTGCGATCCACTCGGGGCTCCCCGAAAGACGTGCGGTCGACCGGTTCGGTCGTGGCTACCGTAGAGTTACGTCTATTTAACACGCAAAACCCAGGATGTAATGCAAGCTTGAGAAACACAAGGGGGTGTGCATGACCGGACGGAGCCAGGCCAGCGCCGGAGATCTGCTCGAACTGGTGCGAAGCGGGCGTGCGACCACACGCGGCGCACTCCAGCAGGCCACCGGACTGTCCCGTGCCACCGTCGGCCAGCGCCTCGACCGGCTCTTCCGCGCGGGCTGGCTGCGCGAGGGCGCCGGCGGCCCCGTCGACTCGCCCCTCGGCGGCCGCCCCTCCATCACCCTGGAGTTCGACGACGAGCACGCCGTGGTCCTCGCCGCCGACCTCGACACCCGCCACGCCCGCGCCGCCGTCCTCACCCTGACCGGCGAGATCCTCGCCGAGCACTCCGGCACGCTGGTCATCGAGGACGGCCCGGACGCCGTACTCGGTGAACTCGGACGCTGGTTCGCCGAGTTGCTGGAGAAGGCCGGACAGCGGACGCAGTCGGTCTGCGGGATCGGACTCGCGGTGCCGGGGCCCGTCGACAGCGAGACCGGGCGGGTCGTGCAGCCGCCGATGATGCCGGGCTGGGACGGCTACGACATAAGAGGCCGCCTCGCCAGATCCTTCACCGAGCACACGGGCGCAGGTCCGGTGCCGGTGCTGGTGGACAACGACGCGAACCTCATGGCGTACGGCGAACAGCGCACGGGTCACCCCGACTGCTCGGCGTTCGTGCTGGTCAAGGTGTCGACCGGTATCGGCGCCGGGGTCGTGGTCGACGGCTCGATCTACCGCGGCATCGACGGAGGCGCCGGCGACATCGGACACATCCGGGTGGGCGCGGAGGCGCTGTGCCGGTGCGGCTCGTACGGCTGTCTGGCCGCCGTCGCGAGTGGTGGCGCCGTGGCGCGGAAGCTGGCGGAGGCCGGAGTCCCGGCGGCGTCCGGTTCGGATGTCCGCGATCTGCTGGCCGCCGGACACCCGGAGGCGGTCGGGCTCGCACGTGAGGCGGGGCGGCGGGTCGGGGACGTACTGGCGACCGTCGTCACGCTGCTCAACCCCGGGGTTCTGATGATCGCGGGGGATTTGGCCGGAACCGCATTCCTCACCGGTGTACGGGAGCTGCTGTACCAGCGGGCGCTGCCGCGCTCCACGGCCCATCTCGACGTCGTCACCTCGCGGCTCGGCGAGCGGGCCGGGCTGGTGGGGGCCGGTGCACTGGTCGTGGAGTACCTGTACGCGCCGGAGCGGGCGGAGGAACGGCTGCTGGCGATGGGTGTGTGACATCCACGTTCTGTCCCGGTTTCCGTCCCAGAACGCGTCCGCATGGTGAAATCCGGCGCTCTGTGGGAGCGTGATTCTTGCCACCCTTGATAAGGGTTGCGCTCAGATGAGCGGATCTTGAGCGACTGCACTTCTCCAAGGGGTGGCACTCGGTGCCACCCCTTGATCGTTCATCGATCGAAATCAGGCGTGCAGGATGTCCGCTCATCTGAGCGTAATACCGTGCTCATGGGCGGTCTTGCGTTCAAGAAGTGAAAACATCTGCCCGTCACCGCTTGCCAAGCTTTGACTTTCGATCCGCTGGCGGACGACTGGTTACGGGCGCATGACACGCGAGTAGACGTACCCAGACGCCTTTGATCTGGGTATGTTCCTCGCCGTCAGGGCAGCCACCGCGTCCTCGAGGGAGTCGAGACCGTGTCGGAAAACAAAGAACCCCATGGAGTGAAGTTCGTTTACGACTTCACCGAGGGAAACAAGGACCTCAAGGACCTCCTGGGTGGCAAGGGCGCGAACCTCGCCGAGATGACCAACCTGGGACTCCCCGTTCCTCCTGGCTTCACCATCACGACGGAAGCCTGCAAGGTCTACCTCGACAGCGGCGAGGAGCCGGCGGCACTGCGTGACGAGGTGAGTGCGCACCTCGACGCGCTGGAGCAGCGCATGGGCAAGAAGCTCGGCCAGGCCGACAACCCCCTGCTCGTCTCGGTCCGCTCCGGCGCGAAGTTCTCGATGCCCGGGATGATGGACACGGTCCTCAACATCGGGCTCTCCGACAAGTCCGTGAAGGGCCTCGCCGAGCAGGCCGGCGACGAGCGGTTCGCCTGGGACTCCTACCGGCGCCTCATCCAGATGTTCGGCAAGACGGTCCTCGGCGTCGAGGGCGACCTCTTCGAGGACGCGCTGGAGGCGGCGAAGGCGGCCAAGAAGGTCACCGTCGACACCGAGCTGGAGGCGGCCGACCTCAAGAAGCTGGTCACCAAGTTCAAGAAGATCGTCAAGACCGAGGCCGGCCGGGACTTCCCGCAGGACCCGCGCGAGCAGATGGACCTCGCCATCAAGGCGGTCTTCGACTCCTGGAACGGCGACCGCGCCAAGCTCTACCGCCGCCAGGAGCGCATCCCGCACGACCTGGGCACCGCCGTCAACGTCTGTTCCATGGTCTTCGGCAACCTCGGCCCGGACTCCGGCACCGGCGTCGCCTTCACCCGCGACCCCGCCTCCGGCCACCAGGGCGTCTACGGCGACTACCTGCAGAACGCGCAGGGCGAGGACGTGGTCGCGGGCATCCGCAACACCGTGCCGCTCGCGGAGCTGGAGCAGATCGACAAGAAGTCGTACGACCAGCTGATGCAGATCATGGAGACCCTGGAGAACCACTACAAGGATCTCTGCGACATCGAGTTCACCATCGAGCGCGGCCAGCTGTGGATGCTGCAGACCCGCGTCGGCAAGCGCACGGCGGGCGCCGCCTTCCGTATCGCCACACAGCTCGTGGACCAGGGGCTGATCGACGAGACCGAGGCCCTGCAGCGCGTCAACGGCGCCCAGCTCGCCCAGCTGATGTTCCCGAAGTTCGACGAGGACGCGAAGGTCGAGCAGGTCGGCCGGGGCATCGCCGCCTCCCCGGGTGCGGCGGTCGGCAAGGCCGTCTTCGACTCGTACACCGCGGTGAAGTGGTCGCGTTCCGGCGAGAAGGTCATCCTGGTCCGCCGGGAGACCAACCCCGACGACCTCGACGGCATGATCGCGGCCGAGGGCATCCTGACCTCGCGCGGCGGCAAGACCTCCCACGCGGCCGTCGTCGCGCGCGGCATGGGCAAGACCTGTGTCTGCGGCGCCGAGGAGCTGGAGGTCGACACCAAGCGGCGGCGGATGACCGTGCCCGGCGGGCACGTGGTGGAGGAGGGCGACCTCATCTCCATCGACGGCTCCAGCGGCAAGGTCTACCTGGGCGAGGTCCCGGTGGTGCCCTCCCCGGTCGTCGAGTACTTCGAGGGCCGGATGCACGCCGGCGCCAACGACGCCGACGAACTCGTCGAGGCCGTGCACCGGATCATGGCGTTCGCCGACCGCAAGCGCCGGCTGCGGGTGCGCGCCAACGCGGACAACGCCGAGGACGCGCTGCGCGCCCGCCGCTTCGGCGCCCAGGGCATCGGTCTGTGCCGCACCGAGCACATGTTCCTCGGTGACCGCCGTGAGCTGGTGGAGAAGCTGATCCTGGCCGACACGGACGCCGAGCGCGAGGAGTCGCTGAAGGAACTGCTGCCGCTGCAGAAGCAGGACTTCGTGGAGCTGTTCTCCGCGATGGACGGCCTGCCGGTGACGGTCCGCCTCCTGGACCCGCCGCTGCACGAGTTCCTGCCCGACATCACCGAGCTGTCGGTCCGGGTCGCCCTCGCCGAGGCCCGCAAGGACCCGCACGAGAACGAGCTGCGCCTGCTGCAGGCGGTCCACCGCCTGCACGAGCAGAACCCCATGCTGGGCCTGCGCGGCGTACGCCTGGGCCTGGTCATCCCCGGCCTGTTCACCATGCAGGTACGGGCGATCGCCGAGGCCGCGGCCGAGCGCAAGAACGCCAAGGGCGACCCGCGCGCCGAGATCATGATCCCGCTCGTCGGCACGGTGCAGGAGCTGGAGATCGTCCGCGAGGAGGCCGACCAGGTCATCGCGGAGGTCGAGGCGGCGACCGGCACCCAGCTCAAGCTGGCCATCGGCACCATGATCGAGCTCCCGCGCGCGGCCCTCACGGCCGGCCAGATCGCGGAGGCGGCGGAGTTCTTCTCCTTCGGCACCAACGACCTCACCCAGACGGTGTGGGGCTTCTCCCGGGACGACGTGGAGGCCTCGTTCTTCACCGCCTACCTGGAGAAGGGCATCTTCGGGGTGTCGCCCTTCGAGACGATCGACAAGGACGGCGTGGGCTCGCTGGTCGCCGCCGCGGTGAAGGCGGGCCGCCAGACCCGTCCCGACCTGAAGCTCGGCGTCTGCGGCGAGCACGGCGGTGACCCGGAGTCGGTCCACTTCTTCCACGAGGTGGGTCTCGACTACGTCTCCTGCTCGCCGTTCCGGATCCCGGTGGCCCGCCTGGAGGCGGGACGCGCCGCCACCCAGTCGGCGGGCAGCGACCACCGCTAGGCCTCACGGCCACGAAAACCCCGGAGCCGCCGCCCGTCCCCGACCCTCAATACCGATGGGCGGCGGCTCCGGATCACCAAGAGGGGCGGCACCTTGTGCGGAGGTGCCGCCCCTTCGGGCTGCTCAGAGGGCGCCCTGGGGGTTCACCGGGCCGACCTGGAAGAGGTGCGAGCAGATCGTCCAGGAGGCCGGGACGAGAACCGCCCGGAACGAGGCCGGTGGGTAGACCCGCAGATAGGTGCCGGTGCGCAGACAGGGCCCGCCGACGGGGCCGTTGGTCGTACGGATGACCGCCGAGACGGAGTGGGCGGGGGCGAGGACGACGGTGGCGAAGGGCCGGCCGCTGTGGGTGGCCGCCGGGCCGATCTGCCGGTGCGCCGGGTCCAGGACGCTGACGCCCGGATAGCCGCGCAGGGTGCAGCTCGTCGCACTGGTGTTGGTGAACCGGATCGGCCAGTACACCGAGCCCGCCGCGCCCTCCTTGCGGCCCATGGAGAGATAGAGGTCGCTCATGGCGCAGGTACGCGGGCCCTGTGCCGCTGTGGCCGCTGTGGCCGCCGTGGTCGTCGCCGGCGTCGCGCTCCATGCCGCTCCGGCGCCCGCGAGCCCCAGGAGGCCGGCGGACAGCAGGGCGGCTATGCCGCGTCCGGATCGTCGCTGAGAGTGAACAAACATGGCATATCCGCCTCCGTCGGGCGAAATGGGTGGATGTGTGCGTTCTGTTGGATGAGTGCCCAGCGGAAAAAGTTGTACCGGGCGGCCGACGAACCCCTCGGGCGACATGCCCGGACCCCTCTCCTACGCTGGGAAGCACCCGCACCCGGAGGGAGCCCGCCCATGCCCGGCTGGAACGAGAAGGCCGTCCCCGACCAGAGCGGGCGCATCGCCGTCGTCACCGGGGCCAACAGCGGGCTCGGCTACGTCGTCGCGCGGGAACTGGCGCGCAAGGGGGCGCGGGTGATCCTCGCGTGCCGGAGCGAGGTGCGGGGAAACGCGGCGGCGGACCGGATCGTTGCTGAAGTGCCGGGAGCGATCGCGGAGTTCGCGCGGCTGGACCTCGGTGACCTGGGCTCCGTACGGGAGTTCGCGGCCTCGTACCGCTACGACTACCTCGATCTGCTGGTCAACAACGCCGGGGTGATGGCGCTGCCGTACGGGACCACGGCGGACGGGTTCGAGACGCAGTTCGGGGTCAACCACCTCGGGCACTTCGCGCTCACCGGGCTGCTGCTGCCGACGCTGCTCGCCACCGCCGGCGCCCGCGTCGTGAGCGTCTCCAGCGAGATGCACGCGCTGGCCAACATCGACCTAGACGACCTCAACGGCGAGCGCCGCTACCGGCGTTGGATCGCCTACGCCCGCTCCAAGACCGCCAATCTGCTCTTCGTCCACGAGCTCGCGCGCCGGCTCGCGGCGCACGGCGCGGACGTGGTGGCGGCCGCGGCCCATCCCGGGTACGCGGCCACCAACCTGCAGGGTGCCGCGCCCCGCATGGAGGGGCGCAGGCTCCTCGGACGGGTGATGGAGCTCGGCAACCGGGTCTTCGCGCAGTCCGCGAAGGCCGGTGCGCTGCCCGTCCTGTACGCGGCCACGGCGCCGGAGGTGCGGCCGGACTCCTTCACCGGACCGTCGTTCATGATGTGGCGCGGGGCGCCCGCCCCGTCCTGGCGGGCGCCGTGGACGCTCAACGACGCGGCGGGCGAGCGGCTTTGGGCCGCGTCCGAGCGGCTCACCGGGGTGGCGTACGACGCGTTGAAGGGGTGACCGGGCACGTCCTGCGAGCCGTCGTGTTGCGGGCCTCCGTGCGCGATGCGACGGTGTACCGGGGGGCGATGCCGACGGCCTGGCGAAGGTAGTCCTTGCCGGTCACGGCAGTACGCGTCGATCCACGCGACCGATCCGCGCCCCCGTTGTCCGGCGCCGGCCCTGCGTGTCCCGACGTGTGTCCACGAACGGGGGGAGCAGCGCACAGAAAGCGGGAAATTCAATGGCGAACGGACCCATGGACAGGCGCGCCTTCGGCGAGCACCCCGATCGGCCCCACCCCCGATTCGAAGGCCAGGGAGCGGAGTACACCGGCCGGTACGTGGTGTTGCTCGACCAGAGCAACCAGGAGAGCGGGTTGAACGCGCTGCGTTCCTCCGCGGACATCGCGTCCGTCGAACGTGTCCGCGGAACCGACGTCGAGAACGTCTCCGAACTCCTCGAGCGCCCCGACGTCTCGGTGCACTTCGAGGAACTCGGCGCGGCCGTCGTCGAGGTGCGGCCCGAGCAGCGTCATGCGCTGGTGACCACCGCGGAGAGGGAGTCGTCGATCATCGCGGCGGAGCCGGAGCGCAAGGTGTACGCCTTCCCGATCACCGCCCCGACGCAGGCGCCGACCGAGTTCTACCCGGCCTACCGCAGCGACGAGGACGTGGTCGGTCGCCATTCCAGGGCCGAGATGGCCGCCGCCCAGGGCCCGGCCTGGGACGAGCAGCACTGCACCTGGGGCCTGCAGGCGATCCGGGCCCAGTTGTCCCAGCTGACCGGACGCGATGTGAAGATCGCCGTGCTGGACACCGGCGTGGACACCGACCATCCGGACTTCGCCGGCCGCATCGAGGCGACGGCCTCGTTCGTGCCCGGCGAGCCCGTCAGGGACGGCCACGGCCACGGCACGCACTGCATCGGCACCGCCGCCGGACCCGCCCATCCCCAGCAGGGACCCCGGTACGGCGTGGCCTGCGAGGCCCGGATCCTCGCGGGGAAGGTGCTCAACAACCAGGGCTCCGGCAGCGACGGCCAGATCCTGGCGGGCATGGCCTGGGCCGTGGCCCACGGCGCGAAGGTGATCTCCATGTCGCTGGGCTCCGGGGTGCAGCCGGGTGAGCTCTTCCCGCAGACGTACGAGAGGCTGGCCCAGCGCGCGCTGGAACGCGGGACGGTGATCGTCGCCGCCGCGGGCAACGACAGCCACCGCCCCACGGAGGTCATGCCCGTGGGCCGGCCGGCCAACTGCCCCTCCATCCTCGCGGTGGGGGCGCTGGACAAGGCGATCCGGACGTCGTTCTTCTCCAACGGCGCCATCAACGGGCAGGGCGGCGAGATCGACATCGCCGCGCCCGGCTGGCAGGTGTTCTCGGCCAAGCCCGGCGGCGGGCAGCAGGAGATGAGCGGTACCAGCATGGCCACCCCGCACGTGGCCGGTGTCCTGGCACTGCTCGCCCAGGCGAACCCCGACGCCTCCGCGAAGGAGCTGTGGAACGCCCTGAAGTCCGGTGCCTACCCGCTGATGCAGCCGAGCAAGGATGTCGGCGCGGGCCTCCTCCAGGCCCCGTGACCGACTCCTCCCACTCCGCTCCGGTCGGGGTCGTCCTCGCGGTCGACCCCGACCGGTTCGCGGAGGTCGTCGCGGCCCTGCGGCGGGCCGGTCTCACGGTCACGGGCGAGCAGCCGATCCTCGGCACGCTCTCCGGCACCGTCGCGGAGGACCGGATCCCCGCCCTGGAAGCCGTCGACGGCGTGGACGCCGTCGACCGCGAACTCACCGTCCAACTCCCGCCCCCGGACGAGCCGATCCAGTGACCCCGCCGATCAGGCCGTCGCCCCCGCTGTCCCCACCGATGCCGCGTCGTCGGAGGCCAGGGACAGGACGGCGGCGGCCAGAACCTCGGGGCGGGGGCCTACGCCGCCCGTACCTGGTACGTCGCGATCCGTACCGACTCGTCGTCCAGGCACTGCCCCGACCGCAGGTCGAACCGCTGCTTCAGCAGGGGCGAGGCGACGAACGGGCGGCCCTGGTGGGTGCCCGTCAGGCCGCGGGAGAGGACCGCCGCGCCGCCGAAGGGATCGCGGTTGTCGATGGCGTACAGCTCGCCGTTGCGGTCGCGGAACAGGGCGACCTGGCGGCCGTCGGGCAGCAGCGCGGCCACGCCGCGGCCGGGGAGCAGCTGGTTGAGTTCGCAGACCGTCAACCAGTCGTCGTCCAGCTGCAGTTCGACCTTCAGGTCGGTGGTCTCGGGTGCCAGGGTCATCGCTGGGCGCTTCCTTCCAGGAGGTCTTCAGAGGGGCGCATGCCGATGGACAGCAGCGGAAGGTCGGGCTTGATCTGGTCGCGCTCCGGGACGAAGCCCACGACCGGGTCGGGGGTGTCGGGCGCGTTCACGAAGGACACGAACCGGGCGAGCTTGTCCGGGTTGTTGATGGTGGTCGCCCACTCGTCCGCGTAGTTCGCCACATGGGCCGCCATCAGGGACTCCAGCTCCTCGCAGATGCCGAGGGAGTCCTCCACCACCACGTCGCGCACGTGGTCCAGGCCGCCGGGGATGCGCTCCAGCCAGGTCGAGGTGCGCTCCAGGCGGTCGGCGGTGCGGATGTAGAACATCAGGAAACGGTCGATCAGACGGACCAGCTCGGCGTCGGAGAGGTCCTGCGCGAGCAGGTCCGCGTGGCGCGGGGTGGCGCCGCCGTTGCCGCCGACGTACAGGTTCCAGCCGTTCGACGTGGCGATCACGCCGAAGTCCTTCGACTGGGCCTCGGCGCACTCGCGGGCGCAGCCGGAGACCGCCGACTTGAGCTTGTGCGGGGAGCGGAGCCCCCGGTAGCGCAGCTCCAGGTCGATCGCCATGCGGACGGAGTCCTGGACGCCGTAGCGGCACCAGGTCTGACCCACGCAGGACTTGACGGTGCGCAGGGCCTTTCCGTAGGCGTGGCCGGACTCGAAGCCGGCGTCCACCAACCGGGCCCAGATCAGCGGGAGCTGCTCGACCCGCGCGCCGAACATGTCGATCCGCTGACCACCGGTGATCTTCGTGTAGAGGCCGAAGTCGCGGGCGATCTCACCGATCACGATGAGGCCCTCGGGGGTGATCTCACCGCCGGGGATGCGCGGGACGACCGAGTACGAGCCGTTCTTCTGCAGGTTGGCGAGGAAGTGGTCGTTGCTGTCCTGCAGCGAGGCCTGCTCGCCGTCCAGGACATAGCCGCTCGCGCCGATCGCCGGGGCGAGGGAGGCGATGATCGAGGCGACGGCCGGCTTGCAGATCTCGCAGCCGTCGCCACCCCTCGCCTCGTCGCGGCCGTAGCGGTCCAGCAGGTCCTGGTAGGTGTTGATGCGCAGGGCGAGGACGATCTCGTAGAGCTCCTCGCGGGTCTGCGAGAAGCAGCCGCACAGGCCCTTGTCGACCTCGACGCCCGACGCCTCCAGCTCGGCCGTGACCAGCTGGCCCAGCACCTTGACACAACTGCCGCAGGTCGTACCGGCCTTGGTGCACTTCTTCACCTCGGGCACGGTGGTGCACTGGTGGTCGGTGACCGCGGCGCGGATGGTGCCCTTGCGGACGTTGTTGCAGGAGCAGATGATCGCGTCGTCCGGCAGCGCGGTCGGGCCGAGCTGCACCGACTCACCGGCGCCGGCGGGAAGCACCAGCGACTCGGGCGAGACCGGCGGCACCGAACCGGTGAAGGCCTTCAGCGTGCCGTAGGCCTCCGCGTCGCCGACCAGGATGCCGCCGAGCAGCGTGCCGTCCCGGCCGATGACCAGCTTCTTGTACAGGCCCGCGCGGGAGTCGGAGTAGACGACGTCCAGGCAGTCCTCGGTGGTGCCGTGCGCGTCACCGAAGGACGCCACGTCCACGCCGAGCAGCTTCAGCTTGGTGGACAGGTCGGCGCCGGTGAACGTCAATTGCTCGGTCTCGTCCTCGGCGATCGTCGCGGCAGCCGTCTCGGCCTGCTCGTAACCGGGGGCGACCAGGCCGTACACCCGGCCGTCGGAGGCCAGCGCGCACTCGCCGATCGCGAAGACGTGCGGGTCGGAGACCGTACGGCACTGCTCGTCGACGGTGATGCCGCCGCGCTCGCCGACGGTCAGGCCGCAGTCGCGGGCCAGATGGTCGCGGGGGCGGACACCGGCGGAGAACACCACCAGGTCGGTGGCGAGTTCGGAGCCGTCGGAGAGCTTCATGCCGGTGACCGCGCCGTCCTCGCCGACGACGATCTCCTGGGTGCCGACGCCCGTGTGGACGGTCAGGCCCATCTCCTCGATGGTGCGCAGCAGGGCCGCGCCGCCGCCCTCGTCGACCTGCACCGGCATCAGACGTGGCGCGAACTCCACGATGTGGGAGGTGAGTCCGAGACCCTTCAGCGCCCCCGCGGCCTCGAGTCCGAGCAGACCGCCGCCGACCACCGCACCGGTCGTCGCCTTCGTCTTCGCGTATTCCTCGATCGCGAGCAGGTCCTCGATCGTGCGGTAGACGAAACAGCCCTCGGCGTCCTTGCCCGGGACCGGCGGCACGAACGGGTACGAGCCGGTGGCCAGCACGAGGGTGTCGTACTCGAAGACCTGACCGGACTTCGCGGTCACCTTCTTCGCCTCACGGTCGACCGTCACCGCCGGGTCGCCGACGTACAGCTCGATGCCGTGGTCGTTGATGAACTCCATGTCGGTCATGGAGAGCTCCTCGGGCGTCTTGCCCGAGAAGTACGAGGTCAGCGCCACGCGGTCGTACGCGGGACGAGGCTCCTCGCACAGCACGACCACGCGGTGCGTGGCGGTCAGGCCGCGCGCGGCGAGCGCTTCGAGGAAGCGCTGGCCGACCATGCCATGGCCGACGAGCACGATCGTGGGGGTAGCCCCGCGAGTGGCGGACATCAGGAGCCTCCATCGTTGGTGAGCAGGTGGAGCAGAGGGGCACCGTCGGCGGGGAGCGGCTCTGCCCCCTCCCAGGCGCGGGCGAGTGCGCCGACGGTGCCGAGTTCGCCGACGAGGACCCCGCCGACCAGGCGGTCGCCGCGGACGACGACCTTGCGGTAGGTGCCACGAGTGGCGTCGGCCAGCTGGACGACGTCGTCGCCGGGCCGGGCCTCCGTCTCGCCGAACGCGGCGAGGTCGAGACTTCCCAGGGGAGCGTCGTGCCCGGCGAGCGTGAGCCGGGTCAGGGCACGGGTGCCGGTGTAGCGGGCGTTCGTGCGGCCGGACAGCAACTCGGCCAGGACCTCCGCCTGTTCGAGCGCCGGGGTGGCCAGCCCGTAGACCTCGCCGTCGTGCTGGACGCAGTCGCCGATGGCCCGGATGTGCGGGTCGGAGGTGCGCAGCTCGTCGTCGACGACGATCCCCTTGCGGACCTCGAGACCGGCGGTCTGCGCGAGGCCCACCCGGGGGTGCACCCCGCAGGCCAGCACCACCAGGTCCGCGTCGAGGGCGTATCCGTCGTGCATCTCGACCGAGCGGACCGCGCCGCCCACGCAGCGCACGTCGCGCACCCGGCACTCGGTGTGGATCTCGACGCCGAGGTCCTTCAGGTGCCGCTGCACGAGCTTCGAGGCGCTCGGGTCGAGCTGGTGCTCCATGAGCCGCTCGCCCTGCTGGGCGAGGACGACCTGGGCGCCGCGCCGGGCGAGCGCGCGGGCCGCGGAGACCCCGAGGAGCCCGCCGCCGATGACGACCGCCTTGACCCCCGGCCGTACGGCCTTCGAAAGACCCAGGCAGTCGTCCATGGTCCGGAACGCGTGCACGCCCTCGGGCAGCACATGGTCCGGCGTGAACAGTCCGCGCAGGGGCGGGAGCACCGGGTTGGAGCCGGTGGCCAGGACCAGCGTGTCGTATGCGATCTTCGAGCCGTCCGCGCACTCGACGGTCCGCTCGGCGCGGTCGATGCCGGTGACCCGGGCGCGGGTCAGCTCCGCGGGCGCCGGCAGCGCGATCACCTCGGGGCTGTACCGTCCCGCCAGCACCTCGGCGAGCAGCACCCTGTTGTACGGGCGGTGCTCCTCCTCGCCGATCAGCGTCACGGGCGTGCCGAGCTCACCGAGCCGCTGGGCGAGACGGACGCCCGCGAGCCCGGCGCCGATCACCACCACACGCGTATTCGAGGTCATGTCTAGGAGCGTGCGGTGCCGGTGTTACCCGGCAGCATCACATCTGTTTCCCGCGAGGAACGCTGCCCTCAGCTCAGGCCCGGCGGGAGTGTGAGGGTTCGGAGTGCACGTGGGGGGTGTGATGTGAGGTGGCGGCGGCCTCGGCGCTGCCGCCCGCCCGGTTCCGTGCAGGCACCATCGTCTACGACGCCCTGGTCACGGGCAGCCCGAAAACGGGTGGGGAGCGTTCCGCTCGTTCCTCTACGGTGGCCCGATGGCGACCCAGGTGATCGTGCTCAACGGTGGATCCAGCTCCGGCAAGTCGGGGATCGTGCGGTGTCTGCAGGCGGTGCTGCCGGAACCGTGGCTGGTCTTTGCGATCGACACCCTGGTCGACTCGATGCCCGCGTCCCTGCAGGCCTCGCTCGTCGCGCCGGACGGCGGGGTGAGCGTCGGGCCTGAGTTCCGGAGGCTGGAGACGGCATGGATGGAGGGCGTCGCGGCGACCGCCCGTGCGGGCGCCCCGGTCATCGTCGACGACGTGTTCCTCGGCGGTGGCGAGTCCCAGGACGGGTGGCGGAAGGCCCTGGCCGGTCTGGACGTCCTGTGGGTCGGCGTGCGCTGCGAGGCCGCGGTGGCCGCGGGCCGGGAGATCGCGCGGGGCGACCGGGTGCGGGGAATGGCCGGGCAGCAGGCGGAACCGGTCCACCGGGATGTGCAGTACGACATCGAGGTGGACACCACGCACACGGAGTCGCTGGACTGCGCGCGGACCATCGCGGCGGCGGTGCTCAACGGGTTGCGGTAGCCGGTCGGTCGCGGATGGGCCGAGGTCGAGGGGGACACCGCGCGCACGGGGTGCAGGAGTGCGTGCGGAGCGTCGCGGCGGCGGTGCTCAGCGGCAGTCGTCCTCAGCGGCTCGCGACAGCCCTCCTCAGCGGCTCCCGGTGAGGTGCGCGAACACCACCACGTTCCCCTCGTAGCCGGTCGACCGTGAATACCCCCCGCCGCAGGTGATCACCCGCAGCTCGGGGCGGTCCGCCGCGCCGTACACCTTCTCGTCGGGGAAGTGCTCGGCGTCGTACACCTCGACCGCGTCCACCGAGAAGAGCGCCGTGCTGCCGTCCCGCCGGTCCACCTCGATGCGGCTGCCCTTCTTCAGGGCGCCGAGGTCGTAGAAGACGGCGGGGCCGTCGGCGTTGTCGACATGGCCCGCGACGACGGCGGTCCCCTTCTCCCCGGGGGTGGTGCCGGCCTCGTACCAGCCCGCGAGGTTCCGCTTCGCGGCGGGCGGCACGCCGAGGCTGCCGGACGGGGTGAGCGCCAGGCCCATGAGCGGCGCGTCGACGTGGATCGACGGGATGCGGATGCGGTGGGGCGGGGACGGGGGCAGCGCGGGCGCGCCGCGCGGCTGGCCGCCGTGGCCGGTGCGGGCCGCCTGCGCGGGGGACGGCTGCGGCGGGGCGTGCGTCCCGGCGCCGCCCCCGAGCAGCCAGGCGCCGGAGCACAGGGCGACCACGGTGACGGTCCCTATCGCGCCGTTGCTGACTCTGCGCACGCGAGCCTCCTACCTGACTCGAGCGGTCGTACCCGGCCCCCTCCGAGCCGCGAGGGGCGTCGGACCCGGAGGGGGAGGGACTTGCGGTACCGGTGGACGGACAGCGGAGGGTGTCCGTCAGATCCCGTCGCCTCTCGCCCGGCGATGCAGGAGCCAGGTACCGCCCGCGGCGGCGACGGCGAGAGCCGTCACGCCGGCCGCGGTCTGCACGGGATCGGGGCCCAGGGCGCCGCCGACCCCCGTCCTCACACTTCCGCGGGGCTCCTGCCCGTGGACCGCCGTCAGGGTCACCACCAGGTCACCCGTGACCTGCCGGTCGCCCTCGGCGCACTGCGCGACGATCTCGTACGTCCCCGGCTGGGCGCTCGGCGGCACCCGGAACTGGCCGACCGCCTCGCCGTCGTGCGCACTCGGCGCCAGGGTGAAGACGCCGGCCCCCACCGCTCCGGCGTCGCCCGCCGCCGTGCCCTCCGTGCCGCACTCCGCGGTGTTCACCGTGATCTGGGTGCCCGGCACGGCCTGGGAGGGGAACACCTCCAGACCACCGCCGCCGTCGTCGTCGGCGTACGCGGGCGCGGCCACGAAGCCCGCGGCTGCGACGGCGAGGGCGGTACCGGTCAGCAGACGGGCGGTACGTCGCATCGATGCTCCTCCGAGCTCTCTTCGGTGTCCCCTGCCCTTCCGAGGTAAGTGCCAGCTGCCCGAGCGCGCTCCCTGAAGGTCTGTCAGAAATGCGGTGAATGGGTGTCAGATCCGTGCGCCTTACGGTCTCTCGGGCGGAATTTCAGCAGGTCACCGGCGTGCGACGAAGGCTCCATGGAACAGCACCCGATGGGCGCAGGGCGCACGTGTGAACGGGTGACCCGGAGCTCACGGCCTCGGCTTGACCTCAATCAAGGTCGAGGTACGAGGCTGGGCGGCATGCAGATCACAGACGCACCCCTCGATACCGAAGCCCCTCTCGCCGTCACCCTCGTCATCGGCAGCAATCGCCACGGCCGCTTCGGCCCCGTCGTCGCCGACTGGCTCCTGGACCGCATGCGCGACCGCGACGACCTGCTCCCCGAGGTCGTCGACGTGGCCGACGCGGACCTGCCCACGACCTTCGCCCCGACCTCCGAGGCGAGGGCGGCACGCTCCTCGGTCACCCCGAAACTCGCCGCCGCGGACGCCTTCGTCGTGCTCACCCCCGAGTACAACCACTCCTTCCCGGCAGGCCTCAAGAACCTCATCGACTGGCACTTCACCGAATGGCAGGCCAAGCCCGTCGCCCTCGCCTCCTACGGCGGCCTCTCGGGCGGCCTGCGCGCGGTGGAACACCTCCGCCAGGTCTTCGCCGAACTCCACGCGGTCACGATCCGCGACACGGTGTCCTTCCACAACGCGGGCGCGTCCTTCGAGGAGGGCCGCCTCAAGGACCCGCAGGGGCCGGAGGCGGCGGCGAAGGTGATGCTGGATCAGCTGGTGTGGTGGGGGAGGGGGTTGCGGGAGGCGCGGGTGAGGCGGCCGTACGGGGCATGAGACGCACGCAGCCTGCGGGCAGTCGTGAACATGGGTCCCCACAGGAGCCCCGGAGCGACGATGTGCCCCTTCGGCCCTCAGCTATGCTGCCCGCCGAAGATCGGGGAAATGAGGGGGACATGGCGAAGTTGACCGTTCGGCGCAGAGCCGCTCTGGCTGTCGCGGCCGGCATCGTCGGCACACTGCCCGGCACCGTCGACGCGGCTGCCCAGTCGGCGGTCGCCTCGACGGCTGTGTACGACTGCAGGTACGACGCGGTGTCGGTGTCCGATGCCGCGGGCTCGGTGGTTCCCGCCGCGCGCAAGACCGGCGTACCGCTCCACGCCCACCTGCGAGTCCACAACGCCGAGGCCGTGGCTCTGACCAAGGCCACCTACGTCTTCGCCATCGGCAACCTCACGAGCAACCGCGGGCCCGCCCCCGTCGTCCAGTGGCGCATCGGCAGCGGTCACTGGCACAAGATGGGCCTGCACTGGAACAACAGGACCAACGGCTCACTGCCGCTGTGGAACTCGGACACCCTGTCGCTGGGAACCATTCCCGCACGGGGCACCGTCACCACCGAGATCTCCGTGACGTTTCCCAAGAGGTCGGTCAAGGCCGTCTACTACGACTTCCTCGACATTCACAGCGGCATCTGCGGCCACACCCGGCTGGACTGGTACCAGGGTAACGGCTTTGAGTACTGGCCCTGGTGAGGAGAACGGCAGGACGGCCGCCCCGGTCGATCACCGAGGTGGCCGTCCGCGCGCTCACCGCACGGTCGATCAGTTGACGTTGACCGCGCTCCAGGCCGCCGCCACCGCGTTGTACTCCGTACTCCCCGCCCCGTACAGATCCTTCGCCGCGTTCAAGGTCGCCGTACGCGCACCCGCGTAGTTCGTCGACGACGTCATGTAGACCGTCAGCGCCCGGTACCAGATCTGGCCGAGCTTCTCCCGGCCGATGCCCGTCACCGTTTTGCCGTTGTACGTCGGGGAGTCGTAGCTGACACCGTTGATGGTCTTCGCGCCGCTGCCCTCCGCCAGGAGGTAGGCGAAGTGGTTGGCGACGCCCGAGGAGTAGTGGACGTCGAGATTGCCCACCGAGGAGCTCCAGTAGTCGGCCGACTTGCCGTCCTTGGAGGGCTTGTCCATGTAGCGCAGGGCGGCCTGGCCGAAGCCCGGCCGGACGATCTTCTCGCCGATCAGGTAGTCCCCGGGGTCGGAGGGGTTGTTGGCGTACCACTCCACCAGCGTGCCGAGGACGTCGGAGGTCGCCTCGTTGAGGCCGCCGGACTCGCCCGAGTACGTCAGGGCCGCCGTCTTGGAGGTGACGCCGTGCGTCATCTCGTGGCCGGCCACGTCCAGGCCGACCAGCGGGCCGAGGGCGGTGCCGTCACCGTCGCCGTAGGTCATGCAGAAGCAACTGTCGTCCCAGAAGGCGTTGTTGTACTTGTTGCCGTAGTGGACGCGGTTGTACGAGCCCTTGCCGTCGTTGGCGATGCCGTTGCGGCCGAAGGAGTTCTTGTAGAAGTCCCAGGTCATGTTGGTGCCGTACTGGGCGTCCACGGCGGCGGAGGCGCGGTCGGCGTCCGTGCCCGACCCCCAGTGGTTGTCCGTGTCCGTGAACACGGTCGACGGGGCACGGCTGACGCAGATGCTGGTCAGGAAACACAGGTCCGTCTGGTTCGCCGCGTCACCCGTGTACGTGCCGCCGCGCGTCGGGTCCTTGAGCTGGTACGTCGATCCCGACGCCGTCGTCTCCAGCGGCACCGTCCCGCTGTACAGCGACTTGCCGTCGCCCGTCGCCGTCTCGATGTCGTCCCAGGCGTCGATCTGACGGCCGGTGCGGGCGTCCGTGAGGACGGTGCGGGAGACCGGGTTGCCCAGGGAGTCCTTGGCCGCGACCCGCGTCCGCCACGCCAGCTTCGGCGTTCCGTGCAGTGCGTCGACGACCAGCTCCGGCCTGGCCGTGAGCTTCCTCAGGGTCTCGCCGAGGTTGACCGCGCGCAGGGCGTTCGCCGCGAGGTCGGCGGCCTTCGGGGCCGATATGGAGGGGACGATCGAGGCGAGGGATATCTTGCTCCGGGTCGCCCGGTTCGCGCTGCGATACGTTCCGTCCGAGGCCATGTGGACCACGAAGTCGCCGCCGAGCACCGGGAGTTGACGGTACGTCCGGTCGTAGCGCACATGCTGGGTGCCGTCCTTGTCGACGATCACGTCCCGCACCTTCGTGCCCTCCTCGGGGGTGAGTCCGAGGCTCGCGGCGTGTGCCAGGAGCGCCGATGCCGCGTTCGCGATCGCGCCCGCCCTGGTCGGTCGTTCATCGGCCACCGCGGCGGGGGAGAGGGCCGCTGCCAGCAGACTGGCGGTGGTGGCGGCCACGCCGAGGGCGGCGAGCCGACGGGAACCTCGGACGTCGATACGTATCCGGCTCATCGATCTCCTCGAGAAGGCGCCGAAGGGCGCGTGGGGGCGCGCGGGAGGCGTGGGGGGCGTGCGCAGGTGTTGACGACGATTTAAGGGGCCATGACACAGCGAGGTCCATAGCGCGTACTGGGAGGTATGGGAGGGGGAATGTGAGGAGAGAGAATCGTTTTTGTGAGACTCCCGTTCTTCGTCTACGGCACCCTCCTCCCCGGCGAGGTCAACCACGACCTGTTCCTGCGCGGTCGCACGGCGGCCGAGGAGCCGGCGCGGCTCAACGACGCGGCCCTGTACGACGGACCCGGATATCCGTACGCCGTCGAGGAGCGCGGCGGAGTGGTGTACGGGGAGCTCGTGACCGCAATGCCGGAGATGTACGAGGAGTTGCTCGTCGCCCTCGACCGGCTGGAGGAGTACGCCCCCGGGGATCCGCGCAACCTCTACGAGCGCGTCGAGCGCGAGGTGCTCCGCGAGAGCCGGAACACAGCCGTACGCGCCTGGGTGTACGTCGCCGCCCCCGCCGTCGCCGCACGTCTGCGCGCCCGCGGGAAGCCGATCGAGAGCGGGGACTGGCGGGTCAGATGAGTCCGTCGGCCCCGGCTACGACTGAACCGCCTCCAGCCGCACCGCACACGCCTTGAACTCCGGCATGCGTGAGGTCGGGTCGAGGGCGGGGTTGGTGAGCGTGTTGGCGCGGCCCTCGCCCGGCCAGTGGAACGGCATGAAGACCGTGTCCGGGCGGATCGAGGTGGTGATGCGGGCCGGTGCCACGGCCCGTCCCCGGCGGGAGACCACCGCCACCGGGTCGCCCTCCGCCGCCCCGAGCCGCGCGGCCAGCCGCGGGTGCAGCTCCACGAACGGCCCCGGCGCCGCGGCGTTCAGCTCGTCCACCCGGCGGGTCTGGGCGCCGGACTGGTACTGGGCGACGACCCGGCCGGTGGTCAGCAGCACCGGGTACTCGTCGTCCGGTTCCTCGGCGGAGGCCCGGTGCGAGACGGGGACGAAGCGGGCCCGGCCGTCCGGGGTGGCGAAACGGTCGAGGAAGAGGCGGGGGGTGCCGGGATGGCCCTCACTCCGGTCCTCACCCTGGCTTTCCGCACTCGGGCAGGGCCAGAACACCCCGTTCTCCTCCGCCAGCCGGCGGTAGGTGATCCCCGAGTAGTCGGCCGGCCCTCCCGAGCTGGCCCGCCGCAGCTCCTCGAAGACCTCCTCCGGGTCGGTCGGGAAGCCCTTCTCCACGCCGAGCCGGTCGGCCAGTTCGTGCATGACCTCCAGATCGCTGCGGACACCGTCGGGGGCGGTGATCGCGCGCCGCCGCAGCAGCACCCTGCCCTCCAGGTTGGTCGTGGTGCCGGTCTCCTCCGCCCACTGGGTGACGGGCAGCACGACGTCCGCCAGCGCCGCCGTCTCCGACAGGACGACATCGCAGACCGCCAGGAAGTCCAGCGACTTGATGCGCTCCTCGATGTGCGCGGCACGCGGCGCCGAGACGACCGGGTTGGACCCCATCAGCAGCAGGGACCTGATGTCCGTACCCAGGGCGTCCAGCAACTCGTACGCGCTGCGCCCCGGCCCGGGAAGCGAGTCCGGGTCCACGCCCCACACCTCGGCCACATGCCGCCGCGCCGCCGGGTCGTCCAGTTTGCGGTAGCCGGGCAACTGGTCGGCCTTCTGGCCGTGTTCGCGTCCGCCCTGTCCGTTGCCCTGCCCGGTCAGACAGCCGTACCCGGACAGCGGGCGGCCCGCGCGGCCGGTCGCCAGGCACAGGTTGATCCACGCGCCGACCGTGTCGGTGCCCTTGGACTGCTGCTCGGGGCCGCGCGCGGTCAGCACCATCGCGTTCTCCGGCTCGCAGAACATCCGTACCGCTTCCCGCAGTTGGGGAACGGACACCCCCGTGATCCGTTCCACGTACTCGGGCCAGTGCGCCATCGCCGCCGCCCGGGCGTCCTCCCAGCCGGCCGTGCGCTCGGCCACGTACTCCTCGTCCACCCGCCCCTCGGCCACCACCAGGTGCAGCAGGCCGAGCGCCAGCGCGAGATCCGTACCGGGCCTCGGCGCCAGATGCAGATCGGCCTGCTCGGCGGTCTTCGTGCGGCGCGGATCGACGACGATCAGCGTGCCGCCGTTCTCCTTCAGCTCATTGAAGAACCTGAGCGAGGGCGGCATGGTCTCCGCGAGGTTCGAGCCGACCAGGATCACACAGCCCGTCTTCGGGATGTCCTCCAGCGGGAACGGCAGCCCCCGGTCCAGGCCGAACGCCTTGGTGCCGGCCGCCGCGGCCGACGACATGCAGAACCGCCCGTTGTAGTCGATCTGCGAGGTGCCGAGCACCACCCGGGCGAACTTGCCGAGCGTGTACGCCTTCTCGTTGGTGAGGCCGCCGCCACCGAAGACGCCGACCGCGTCCGGGCCATGTTCCGTACGCGTCCGGCGCAGTTCCCCGGCGATACGGTCCAGTGCCTCGTCCCAGGTGGCGGGCACCAGAGTGCCCTCGGAGCGCACCAACGGGGAGGTCAGGCGCACCCGGGACGAGAGCACGGCCGGCGCGCTACGGCCCTTGCCGCACAGCGCGCCCCGGTTCACCGGGAAGTCCGCGCGCTCGCTCACCTCGACCGTGCCGTCCGGCGCGGGCGTCAGGTTCATCCCGCACTGCAGGGCGCAGTACGGGCAGTGCGTGGGCGTCGCGGAGATCTGCATGCCACTCAGCGTGCTTCGGCTGTGTTACATGCGGGACGGCTCCTTGTTACACGGGCGGCACGGCGACCTCCCGGCCGGCCGGGAGCGGCGGTGAGGCGCCCTTCACCGGGCGTCGGCGAGCGCCTTCGCGACCCCCGTCTCCTTCGGCCCGAGGAAGCGCGGGTCGGGGTGGAACACGGCGTCCAGGGCCGCCTTGCCGGCGGCGAAGATCTCACGCGTACCGCCGTAGTACCAGGTCGCGTCGTGCTTGGCGTCGACCCCGACGCCGTACGAGTCGACACCCGCCGCCTCGCACAGGGCGACCGCCCGCCGGATGTGGAAGCCCTGGCTGATGAGCACGGCCCGGTCGACCCCGAAGATCTTCTTGGCGCGGACACAGGAGTCCCAGGTGTCGAAGCCCGCGTAGTCGCTGACGATCCGCCCCTCCGGGACACCGTGCTTCTTCAGATACGTGCGCATGGCGTCGGGCTCGTCGTAGTCCTTGCGGCTGTTGTCGCCGGTGACGAGGACGACCTCGACCCGGCCCTCGCGGTACAGCTGCGCGGCCGCCTTCAGACGGTTCGCGAGGTATGGGGACGGCTCGCCGTTCCACAGGCCCGCACCGAAGACCACGGCGACCTCGGTGCGCGGCGCGTCGGCGGTCGTCCGCAGCCGGTCGCCCGTCGTGACGTACAACCAGGTCACGGGCAGCAGCGCCAGCACACACCCGGCCATCACGGCCTGCACCAGCCTCCGCTGCCCGGCACGCGTGCGTGGCAGGCGTGGTCTGCGCATCGGTCCCCCTCCTCCGGCTGCTTTTCGACAGTCAGAGACGTCCTGTCAGGCCGCGCGGTTCGTCACACGATACGTGACCAGGTTCACTCCGAGGCAGGAAACCGCAGGTCAGTCCCCCTCACACACCCCATGCACCCCACCGTGAACCGCCGGAAAACACCCGTCATTCCCGTGCAACGGGGCGGCAACCTCCGGCCGCCACCATCGGTCCATGACGGCGTCGAACCCTCCTCGCGACGAGTCCCCGACCGCCCACCTCGACAGTACGGCGCATCTCATGAACCGGATCAGCAGCCAGCTCGCCAGCCAGCTCAGCCTCGTCTCCCTGGACGGCAGGCGACGCCCGGCCGCGCCCGCACTGGTCGTCGTCGCGCACGGCAGCCGCGACCCGCGCGCCCTGAGCACCGTCCGTACGCTCCTGGACCGCATCCGCGAGCAGCGCCCCGGCCTCCCGGTCCACCTCGGCCACATCGAGCTGAACGACCCGCTGCTCCCCGACACCCTCGCGACCCTCGGCACCCGCGAGGCCGTCCTCGTCCCCCTGCTCCTCAGCCGCGGCTACCACATCAAGCGGGACATCCCCGAGATGGCCGCCGAGTCCGAGGTGCGCGCGCGCGTGGCCGGCGCCCTCGGCCCGCACCCCCTCCTGGTCGAAACCCTGCACGCCCGTCTGGTCGAGGCCGGCTGGGACACCCCCACGGACGAGACCGCCCGCCGCACCAGCGCGGTCGTCCTCGCCGCGGCAGGCTCCCGCGACCCGGAGTCCAAGATCGACACCAACCGCACGGCCCAGCTCCTGTCGGAACGCCTGGGCGTCCCGGTCGTCCCGGCCTACGCCACCACGGCCGCCCCCACGGTCCCGGACGCGATCCGTGCCCTGACTGAACGGGGCCGCGACCGAGTAGCCGTAGCCTCCTACTTCACCGCCCCCGGTCGCTTCGCCACGGAGTGCACGGAGGCGGCACCTTGGATCGCATCAGCTCCACTGGGCACACACCCCGCGATGGCAAAGCTGGTCCTGCACAGATACGACCAGGCACTGGCAACCCCGGTTGCGACAGCTGCCGCAAGGGGCGCGGGGAACTGCGCGACCAGCCACGAACTACCCGCAATCGCCATATAACGGCACCCGGCAGACGGACAGGCACACCCCAATTGTCACTGCCTGCGCTTACTGTCGAGACATGTCGTACGACGCGCAGTCAACAGAACGCTGGGCCCCTGAACCCGACAAACGCCCCGGCCGCACAGCCTTCCAACGCGACCGCGCCCGCATCCTGCACAGCTCAGCACTGCGCCGCCTGGCAGGCAAGACCCAGGTCGTCACCCCAGGAACCCGCAGCCAGGCATGGGACGCCAGTCCCAGAACCCGCCTCACCCACTCCCTGGAGTGCGCCCAGGTGGGCCGCGAACTGGGCGCAGCCCTCGGCTGCGACCCCGACCTGGTGGAAGCCGCCTGCCTCTCCCACGACCTCGGCCACCCCCCCTTCGGCCACAACGGCGAACAGGCCCTGAACGAATTCGCCGAGGACTGCGGCGGCTTCGAGGGCAACGCGCAGTCCCTGAGACTCCTCACCCGCATCGAACCCAAACGGTTCACCCCGGAAGGCTCCGTAGGCCTCAACCTCACCCGCGCCGCCCTGGACGCCGCCACCAAGTACCCCTGGTCCCGAGGCGCCCACCCCACCGACCCGGCCTCCCCCAAGTTCGGCGTCTACGAGGACGACCGCCCCGTCTTCGACTGGGTCCGCAAGGACGCCCCGGGCACCCGCACCACCTTCGAGGCGCAGGTCATGGACTGGTCCGACGACGTGGCGTACTCGGTGCACGACGTCGAGGACGGTCTGCACGCCGGCCACATCGACCCCAACTGCCTGCACGCGGAGCCCGAGCGCCGGGCGGTCTTCGCGGTCGCCGTCGGACGCTACGTCCCCGCCGGCACCGACCCGGCCGAACTCGCCGCCGCCCTGGACCGCCTCCAGGACCAGGAGTGGTGGCCGCACGGCTATGACGGCTCCGCGGTCGCCCAGGCCCGCCTCAAGGACGCCACCAGCCAGCTCATCGGCCGCTTCTGCCTCGCCGCCGAGACCGCCACGCGCGAGGCGTACGGCGCCGGCCGCCTCACCCGCTACGACGCCGAACTGGTCGTACCGCACGAGACACGGCTGGAATGCGCGGTCCTCAAGGCCGTGGCCGACCGGTACGTCATGCAGCGCGCCGAACAGGAGCTGCTGCGGGCGGACCAGCGGATCGTGGTCGCCGAGCTGGCCGAGGCGCTCACCGCCCGCGCCCCGGACGGCCTGGACCCCCAGTTCCGCGCCCTGTTCGACCAGGCGGGCGACGACCGCGCCCGCAAGCGGGTGATCGTCGACCAGATCGCCTCGCTCACCGACGCATCGGCGCGTTCGCTTCACGCGCGTCTGACGGGGCATCTGTGAGACTGACGGTACGCGGGGACGCCGAACGAGCCCGAATGTGACCCTCCGTGGCCTGATCGGGCCACTCCCTCTTCCCCCCTCACGCTCCGTGCGGGACGCTCGCATATGGCGGCACCCGCTGTGTGCTGTGCTTTCTGGGGGGACACCCCCAGACCCCCGGCTAGGAGGCATCAAGTGGTCGACGCGGATCAGACATTCGTCATCGTCGGAGGCGGTCTCGCCGGCGCGAAGGCGGCCGAGACGCTCCGAGCGGAGGGCTTCACCGGGCGCGTGATACTGATCTGCGACGAACGCGACCACCCGTACGAGCGCCCTCCCCTCTCCAAGGGCTATCTGCTCGGCAAGGAGGAGCGCGACAGCGTCTTCGTGCACGAGCCGGCCTGGTACGCGCAGAACGACATCGAGCTGCACCTCGGCGAGACCGTCGACGCCATCGACCGCGAGGCGAAGACCGTCCGCTTCGGCGAGGACGGCACCCTCGTCCGCTACGACAAGCTCCTGCTGGCGACGGGCGCGGAGCCGCGCCGCCTCGACATCCCCGGGACCGACCTGGCCGGCGTGCACCATCTGCGCCGCCTCGCGCACGCCGAGCGGCTCAAGCACGTGCTGACCGCCCTCGGCCGGGACAACGGGCACATCGTGATCGCCGGCGCCGGCTGGATCGGTCTTGAGGTGGCCGCGGCGGCCCGCGAGTACGGCGCCGAGGTCACCGTCGTCGAACCGGCGCAGACCCCGCTGCACGCCGTCCTCGGCCCCGAGCTCGGCAACCTCTTCGCCGAGCTGCACCGCGAGCACGGCGTCCGCTTCCACTTCGGCGCGCAGCTGACGGAGATCGTCGGCCAGGACGGCATGGTCCTCGCGGCCCGCACCGACGACGGCGAGGAGCATCCCGCGCACGACGTCCTCGCGGCGATCGGCGCGGCCCCCCGCGTCGGCCTCGCGGAAGCCGCCGGCCTGGAGATCGCCGACCGCGCACACGGCGGCGGCGTGGTGGTCGACGAGCGTCTGCGCACCTCCGACCCCGACATCTACGCGGCCGGCGACGTGGCGTCCTTCCCGCACACCCTCTTCGGCACCCACCTCCGCGTCGAGCACTGGGCCAACGCCCTCAACGGCGGCCCGGCGGCGGCCCGCGCGATGCTCGGCCTGGACGTCACCTACGACCGGGTGCCCTATTTCTTCTCCGACCAGTACGACCTGGGGATGGAGTACAGCGGGTGGGCGCCCGCGGGGTCGTACGACGAAGTGGTGATCCGGGGGGACGCGGGCAAGCGTCAGTTCATCTCCTTCTGGATCAAGGACGGCCGGGTGCTGGCCGGGATGAACGTGAACGTGTGGGACGTCACAGAGCCCATCCAGAAACTGATCCGCTCGAAGACACAGGTGGACACGGAGGCCCTGGCGGACCCGCACGTCGCTCTGGAGAGCCTGATCGCCTAGTCATCTGCCTGGTTCGGTCGTCTCGCGTGTGCGGGCCGTGTGGGGCTGGTCGCGCCCACGCGGCGGAGCCGCATGTCGACACAGGCCCGCGCCCCTTCGGGGCGCGACCAGCCGCCCCAGATGTGTCAGTCCGGCACCGTAGAATTCACGCGTGGCAGGACGGATCAACGACGAGGACGTGAAGGCGGTACGGGACGCGGTCCCGATCGACGCCGTGGTGTCCGAGTACCTCCAGCTGCGCAACGCGGGCGGTGGCAACCTCAAGGGCCTGTGCCCGTTCCACGACGAGAAGTCGCCGTCCTTCCAGGTCAGCCCGAGCAAGGGGCTCTTCCACTGCTTCGGCTGCCAGGAGGGCGGCGACACCATCACGTTCGTGATGAAGGTCGACCACCTCTCCTTCTCCGAGGCGGTCGAGCGCCTGGCCGGCCAGGCCGGCATCACCCTGCGCTACGAGGAGGGCGGCTACAACCCGTCCCACCAGCGCGGCGAGCGCATCCGCCTGGTCGAGGCCCACAAGATCGCCGCACAGTGGTACGCCGAACAGCTGGCGACCAGCCCGGAGGCCGACACCGGCCGCACGTTCCTCGCCGAGCGCGGCTTCGACCAGTCCGCCGCCGAGCACTTCTCCGTCGGCTACAGCCCCCAGGGCTGGGACCACCTCACCCGTTACCTCCGCGGCAAGGGCTTCACCGACAAGGAGCTGCTCCTGTCCGGCCTCTCCCAGGAGGGCCGCCGCGGCCCCATCGACCGCTTCCGCGGCCGCCTGATGTGGCCGATCCGCGACATCGGCGGCGACGTCGTCGGCTTCGGCGCCCGCAAGCTGTACGAGGCGGACAACGGGCCCAAGTACCTCAACACCCCCGACACGGCGATCTACAAGAAGTCCCAGGTCCTGTACGGCATCGACCTGGCGAAGAAGGACATCGCCAAGGCCAGCCGCGCGGTGGTGGTCGAGGGCTACACCGACGTGATGGCCTGCCACCTGGCCGGTGTCACGACCGCGATCGCGACCTGTGGCACGGCCTTCGGCGGCGAGCACATCAAGATCCTGCGCCGGCTGCTGATGGACAACGGCAGCGCACGGGTCATCTTCACCTTCGACGGTGACGCGGCCGGCCAGAAGGCGGCCCTGCGCGCGTTCGAGGACGACCAGAAGTTCGCCGCCGAAACGTACATCGCCATCGCCCCCGACGGCATGGACCCCTGCGAACTGCGCCTGGCGAAGGGCGACGAGGCGGTCGCCGACCTGGTCGAACCGCGTACGCCGCTGTTCGAGTTCGCGCTGCGCCAGATCGTCGTGCGCTACGACCTCGACACCCCGGCGGGCCGCGCGGCCGCCCTGGACGAGGCCGCTCCCATCGTCGCCCGCATCAAGAACAGCGGCGCCCAGCACGAGGTCGCCGTCCAGCTCGCCGGCATGCTCGGCATCCTCGACACCCAGTTCGTGGTCAAGCGGGTGGCGCAGCTCGCCCGTTGGGCCCGTGACCGAGGCGGCAAGGGCCCGGCGGCCCCGGCGCGTGGCCCCCAGTCGTACGAGGCCTCACCCCGCTCCTCGGGCCCGTCCGGCCCGGCGCTCAACCTCCGCAACCCCGTCTACGCCACCGAACGCGAACTCCTCAAACTCGCCCTCCAGCGCCCGGAGTTGGTCTCCCCGGCCTTCGACGCCTACGGCATCGACGAGTTCACCGCCGCGCCCTACGCCGCCGTACGCCAGGCGATCATGGAGGCGGGCGGCGCGGAGTACGGCGTCCAGGACGCCCAGGACTACCTCGTCCGGGTCCGGGAGGCCGCCCCCGACGACACGGTCCGTGCGATGGTCACGGAACTGGCCGTCGAGGCGATCATGCGCCGCACCGTGGACGAGAACTATGCGGGCGAGCAGCTCGTGACCGTCCGCCGCCGTGCCGTGGAGCGCCGCGTCCGTGACATCCAGAGCACCCTCACCCGCCTCGGCACCCATGGGGACCCGGCGCAACTGGCAGCCGTACAGAACGAGTTGTGGGTGCTCCAGCAGTACGACCAGGCGCTGCGCGAGCACGGCGCCGCAGCCCTGTGACCTCTTCGCGTACGCCGCGGTAACCGCGCGGTCACGGCACGATTGCAAAAAGTCACCGCACGCCCCTCGTGGCGGCGATGTGTCGTACTCCACACTGGGTCCGGTGCCTGAGTCCTCGGAGCGCGGCCGACCCGTCCCCCACGGGTCGCACAAGCCCGCGGTTCCGCTCATCGCGTACGGGACGGACAGCGGCGAGGCCGTCGACTCCGCTCCCGAAGCAGCGCTGCCGCACACCTCAGCAGCGATCATCCTGGAGGTCGCCCCCGTGCAGACCCAGACCCTCACCCAGACCGACACACGTACGGACGGCACGGAGCCGGACGCCGCGACCGACGTTCTCGTCGCGGTCCCCCCGCAGACCCGTGTCGCGCACCACCCCGAGGCGGAGCCCGAGAGCCCGCACGAGCCGGCCGAACCGCCCGCGGAGGAGCTGGAGGCCGCGGAGGACCCCGAGCCGGTGGCGCCGTCGCGTGCCCGCTCCGCCGACACCGGCGGCCCGTCCTCGGACCTGTTCCGCCAGTACCTGCGCGAGATCGGCCGTATCCCCCTGCTGACCGCGGCCGAGGAGGTCGAACTCGCCCGCCGTGTCGAGGCCGGCCTGTTCGCCGAGGAGAGGCTCAGCACCGCACCCGACCTGGACAGCCAGCTCGCCCTCGACCTGGACCGCCTGGTCGTCATGGGCCGGATGGCCAAGCGCCGCCTCATCGAGGCGAATCTGCGGCTCGTCGTGTCCGTGGCCAAGCGGTACGTCGGCCGCGGGCTGACCATGCTCGACCTCGTCCAGGAGGGAAACCTGGGGCTGATCAGGGCAGTTGAGAAGTTCGACTACGCCCGCGGGTACAAGTTCTCGACGTACGCGACCTGGTGGATCCGCCAGGCCATGTCCCGGGCCCTCGCCGACCAGGCCCGCACCATACGGGTCCCGGTCCACGTCGTCGAGCTGATCAACCGGGTCGTCCGCGTCCAGCGCCGCATGCTGCAGGAACGCGGCTACGAGCCCACCCCGGAAGAGGTCGCCGACCACCTCGACCTGCCGCCCGAGCGGGTCAGCGAGGTCCTGCGCCTGGCCCAGGAGCCCGTCTCCCTGCACGCCCCGGTGGGCGAGGAGGACGACGTGGCCCTCGGCGACCTCATCGAGGACGGCGACGCCACGTCCCCCGTGGAGTCGGCAGCCTTCCTGCTCCTGCGCGAGCACCTGGAGGCGGTCCTGTCCACGCTCGGCGAGCGCGAACGCAAGGTGGTCCAGCTCCGGTACGGCCTGGTCGACGGGCGCCCCCGCACGCTGGAGGAGATCGGCCGCATCTTCGGCGTGACCCGGGAACGCATCCGCCAGATCGAGTCGAAGACCCTGAACAAGCTCCGGGACCACGCATTCGCGGACCAACTGAGGGGCTATCTGGACTGACGCCGTCTGCGGGCCGGCGGGGCTGGTCGCGCCCACGCGGCGGAGTCGCAAATCGATGCAGCCCCGCGCCCCTCAAAAGCCGCCGTAGCTGCGGGCAGTCGTGCAGCTAGGGGCGGCACGGGTGGGCGCAGGCGGCACCCCGCGAGCGCGGGCAAGTGCACCCACCCGTCCCCAGCCCCAGCACCGGGCAACGGCTCAGTCGACCTCAGCCACCGCCTGCGCGAACTGCGCCTTGTACAACCGCGCATAGGCACCGTCCGCGGCCAGCAGCTCCGCATGCGCGCCCTGCTCCACGATCGCCCCGTTCTCCATCACCAGAATCGTGTCCGCGTCCCGGATCGTCGACAGCCGGTGCGCGATCACGAACGACGTACGCCCGTGCGCCAGCTTCGCCATCGCCTTCTGGATCAGCACCTCGGTCCGGGTGTCCACCGAAGAGGTCGCCTCGTCCAGCACCAGGATCGTCGGGTCCGACAGGAACGCCCGCGCGATGGTGATGAGCTGCTTCTCACCGGCGCTGACCCCCGTGCCCTCGTCGTCGATCACCGTGTCGTAGCCGTCGGGAAGCGTCCGGATGAACCGGTCCGCATGGGCCGCCCGCGCCGCCTCCTCGATCTCGCCGCGCGTGACCTCCCGCGAGGCGCCGTACGCGATGTTCTCCGCGATCGTGCCGCCGAACAGCCAGGTGTCCTGCAGCACCATGCCGATCCCGGCCCGCAGTTCGTCCCGGGACATCGTCGCGATGTCGACGCCGTCGAGGGTGATGCGCCCGCCGGAGACCTCGTAGAACCGCATGAGCAGATTGACCAGGGTGGTCTTGCCCGCTCCCGTCGGACCGACGATCGCGACCGTGTGCCCGGGTTCCGCCTTCAGGGACAGGTCCTCGATCAGCGGCTTGTCGGGGTCGTAGCGGAAGGAGATGTTCTCCAGCTCCACCCGCCCGCGCAGTTCCTCGGGCCGCTCGCCGCGCACCGGATCCGCCTCCTGCTCCTCCGCGTCCAGGAGTTCGAAGATCCGCTCGGCCGAGGCGACACCCGACTGCACCAGGTTCGCCATCGACGCGACCTGCGTCAGCGGCATCGAGAACTGCCGCGAGTACTGGATGAAGGCCTGGACGTCACCGATCGACAGCGCGCCGGACGCGACCCGAAGACCGCCGACCACCGCCACCAGCACATAGTTGAGGTTCGACACGAACATCATCAGCGGCTGCATGACCCCGCTGTTGAACTGCGCCTTGAAGCCGGCCTCGTACAGCGCGTCGTTCTGCTCGGCGAACTGCTTCGCCGACTCCTCCTGCCGCCCGAACACCTTCACCAGGGTGTGGCCGGTGTACATCTCCTCGATGTGGGCGTTCAGCTTGCCGGTGGTGCGCCACTGCTGCACGAAGTGCGGCTGCGACCGCTTGCCGACGCGCGTGGCGACGACGAACGACAGCGGCACGGTCACCAGCGCCACCAGCGCCAGCAGCCAGGACACCCAGAACATCATCGCCAGCACACCGATGATGGTCAGCAGCGAGTTGATGAGCTGGCCCATCGACTGCTGCAGCGTCTGCCCGATGTTGTCGATGTCGTTGGTCGCCCGCGACAGCACTTCCCCGCGCTGCCGCTGGTCGAAGTACGACAGCGGCAGCCGCGACAGCTTCGCCTGTACGTCCTCGCGCAGCCGGTACATGGTCCGGTTCACGGCCCGGTTCACCAGCCGGGTCGCCACCGCCATCAGCAGACCGGCGACGAGGAACGTGCCCAGCGCGAGCAGTAGTACGTCGCCCACCGCTCCGAAGTCGATGCCCTTGCCCGGGGTGAAGTCGGTGCTGCGGAGCATGTCGGCGACCTGGCCCTGCCCCCGCTGCCGCATGGAGTCGAGGACCTGCTCCTTGGTCGCCCCCGCCGGCATCTGCCGCCCGATGATCCCGGCGAAGACCAGGTCGGTGGCCTTGCCGAGGATCTTCGGACCGACCACGTTCAGACCGACGCTCACGACCACGCAGAGCAGCAGTACGCAGATCGTCAGCCGCTCCGGCTTGAACTGGGAGATCAGGCGTTTGCCCGACACCTTGAAGTCCATCGAACGGCTGTCGGGACCGCCGCCCTGGCCCATCATCCGCGCCATCGGCCCGGCCATCAGGCAGCCTCCGCTTCCGTCAGCTGGGAGAGCACGATCTCCCGGTAGGTCTCGTTGTCCGCCATCAGCTCGTGATGCCGGCCGGTCCCGACGACGCGTCCTTCGTCGAGTACGACGATCCGGTCCGCGTCCCGGATGGTCGCCACCCGCTGGGCGACGATCACGACGGTCGCCTCCGCGGTCTCCTGCGCGAGCGCCGCCCGCAGCGCCGCGTCGGTCGCGTAGTCGAGGGCGGAGAAGGAGTCGTCGAAGAGGTAGATCTCCGGGCGCTGCACCAGCGTCCGCGCGATCGCGAGCCGCTGCCGCTGACCGCCGGAGACATTGGTGCCGCCCTGGGCGATGGGGGAGTCGAGGCCGTTCTCCAGCCGCTCGACGAACTCCTTGGCCTGCGCCACCTCCAGCGCGTGCCACAGCTCCTCGTCGGTGGCGTCCGGATTGCCGTAGCGCAGATTGGTCGCCACGGTCCCCGCGAACAGGTACGGCTTCTGCGGCACCAGGCCGACCGTCCTGGCGAGCAGCTTCGGGTCGAGCTTCGCGACGTCCGTGCCGTCGACGAGCACCTCGCCGTCGGTCGCGTCGAACAGCCGCGGGACCAGCCCGAGCAGCGTGGACTTGCCGCTGCCGGTCGAGCCGATGACGGCGGTCACCTCACCGGGCCGCGCCACCATGTCGATGCCCTTGAGCACGGGCTCCTCGGCGCCCGGATAGCGGAACCCGGCACCCCGGATCTCCAGATGACCGTGCCGGCGCAGCTCCGTGACCGGCGCGACGGGCGGCACCACGCTCGACGAGGTCCCGAGGACCTCCTCGATCCGCTCGGCGCACACCTCCGCGCGCGGCACCATCATGAACATGAAGGTGGCCATCATCACGGACATCACGATCTGCATCAGATAGGCGAGGAAGGCGGTCAGGTCGCCGATCGCCATCCCGCCGCTGTCGATGCGGTGCGCGCCGAACCACACGACCGCGATCGAGGACAGGTTCACCACCGTCATCACGATCGGGAACATCAGCGCGAGCATGTTGCCGGTGGCCAGCTGCATCTCGGTGAGGTCGGTGTTCGCCTTACGGAAACGATCCTTCTCGTAGTCGTCCCGCACGAACGCCCGGATCACCCGGTTGCCGGTGATCTGCTCCCGCAGCACCCGGTTCACCGTGTCGAGCCGCATCTGCATGGCCCGGAACAGCGGCCGCAGCCGCCGCACGATCAGCGTCACACAGATGCCCAGCGTCGGCACCACCGCGACCAGCACCCCGGACAGCGGAACGTCGAGGCCGAGCGCCAGCACGATCCCGCCCACGCACATGATCGGCGCCGACACCATCAGCGTGAACGTCATCAGGGCCAGCATCTGGACCTGCTGTACGTCGTTGGTCGTACGGGTGATCAGCGAGGGCGCCCCGAACTGCCCGACCTCCCGCGCCGAGAAGGACTGCACCCGGTCGAACACCGCCGCCCGGACGTCCCGGCCGACCGCGGAGGCGGTCTTGGCGCCGTAGTACACGGCACCGATGTTGCACACGACCTGCATCAGCGAGATGCCGATCATCAGGGCGCCGAAGGAGAGGATGTAGCCGGTGTCACCCTTCACAACGCCGTTGTCGATGATGTGCGCGTTCAGCGTGGGCAGGTAGAGGGTGGCGCAGGTCTGCAGGAACTGCAGCAGCACCAGCAGGGCTATGGGTTTCTTGTAGGGCCTGAGATAGGTCCGCAGAAGTCGTATGAGCACGCTACGTCTCTCGGAGTCGGCGGCGGGGCGGGCTTGATGCCCCAGGCTCCTATCGTCGGACACTCCACCCGTGTTACCTCAACCGATTAAGCCGACAGCAGTGCTCCGTACGCCTTATGGGCGGAAAGCGCCTGGGTGTGTCTGTTCCCGGACCGAAACGAACTGCTGCCGTACCGCCTGACCCACCGCCAGCTCGTCCCCGGGCTCCAGCACCCGTCCGCTCGCGCCCTGCCAGACGGGCGGGTTGCGCGGATCGAGCGCGCCCTGCGAGACCCCGAGCGCCCAGGCGGCCTGCCGGGCCGCACCGATCGCCGCATAGTCCGCGGGCTGCGGCACGACGACCTGCGCCCCGAAGAGCATGGGCGCCGCCGCCTGCACGGCGGGCAGCTCGGCGGCCGCCCCCAGCAGGAAGACCCGCCGCACCTCGACACCCCGGCCGCGCAGCACGTCCAGCGCGTCCGCGAGCCCGCACAGCATGCCCTCGAACGCCGCCCGCGCCAGATGCTCCCCCTTCATCGACTCCCGCCGCAGCCCGGCGATCGACCCCGCCGTGTGCGGCAGGTTCGGCGTCCGCTCACCCTCCAGATAGGGCAGGAGTACGAGCCCATGGGCGCCGGGGGTCGACTTCATCGCCAGCTCGGACAGGCTCTCCAGATCGGGCAGTCCGAGCAGTTCGGCGGTCCCGCGCAGGGTCCGTACGGCGTTCAGCGTGGTGACGACCGGCAGATGCATACCGGTCGCGTCGGCGAGGGACGTGATCATCCCGGTGTTGTCCACCAGGGCCTCGGGGTGTACGGCCATGACCGACCCGGAGGCGCCGAGCGACACCACCGCGTCACCGAGCCCGATGCCGAGCCCGAAGGCGGCGGACATGGTCTCCCCGGTCCCCGCGGAGATCAGCAGTCCCTCGGGGGTCGTACCCGCGGCGTCCGCGGGGCCGATCACCTCCGGCAGCATCGCCTGGTGGCCGAGCGCCAGCTCGACGAGATCGGAGCGGTAGCTGCCGGTGGCCGCCGACCAGTAGCCGGTGCCTGAGGCGCCGCCCCGGTCGGTGGTCCTTCTGACCGGTCTGCCGAGCAGCTGCCACACCAGCCAGTCGTGTGCCTGCATCAGCATCGCGGTGCGCAGGGCGGCGTCGGGTTCGTTCTTGGCGAGCCAGCGCAGCTTGGTCACCGGCTGCGCGGCCTGCGGCACACACCCCACCGCCTGCGCCCAGGCCTCCCGGCCGCCGAGCGCGTCGATCAGATCGGCCGCCGCGACCTGCGCACGCTTGTCGCCGCCGACCAGCGCCGGACGCACCGTGCCGCCCTGCGCGTCCAGCGGCACGAGCGCGTTCTGCTGCGCCGACACGCCGATGGCCTGCACGCCCTCGAGGAGCCCGCCGCCGGCCGCTTCACCGAGGGACAGCAGCCAGGCCTGCGGGTCGACGTCGGCGGGGCGGTCGCCGTCCACCGGATGCGGGGCATACCCCTGCCTGAGCACGGTGCCCGTGTCCGTGTCGCAGACGACGATGCGAGTGAAATCGGGTGCACTGTCCAACCCGGCGACTATCCCCATGGCGAAAATTCTATGGGTCCTGCGCCACGGGGATGTGTGCGCTTCGCCGGGTGCGGGCGCGTCGTGGCAGGTGAACTGCTAGGTGTTGCTGGTACCCCAGTCGTCCTCGGCTGCGCCGTTGGTGTTGCGCTCCCGCAGGGAGCGGACCCGCTGGGCCACCGAGTCGGGGACGCGGTCGCCGACCTTGTCGCTCACCACGTGGTACGCCTTGCCGGCGAACTCGCGGCCCTGCTGCGCGGCCGACTCCGCGGTGTTGCGGACGGCCGGGTTCTGCGCGACCTGACGCGCCGACTTCTTCAGTTGCTCGTAGCGCTCGCGACCGGCACGTGTGCCGAGGACGTAACCCAGAGCCAGTCCGACGACGAACGTGAGCTTGTAGCGCATGGCGGGGCCACCCTTCCGTCCTGGGGGAGTACCGATTGGCGGAGCACCCCCCTGCTTGCGCTAATGTATGTGTCGCAGCGAGCGCCCGCCCTCTGGCGAATACCCAGGCAGGCACGTTCGATGCAACGAGGCATTCCTCCGTAGCTCAATTGGCAGAGCAGCCGGCTGTTAACCGGCAGGTTACTGGTTCGAGTCCAGTCGGGGGAGCTCGGTCCTCCGTAGCTCAATTGGCAGAGCAGCCGGCTGTTAACCGGCAGGTTACTGGTTCGAGTCCAGTCGGGGGAGCACAAGAAGAGGACCCCCTTGGGGTCCTTTTTCATGTGGGCGGGAACCGCGCAGGCGGCGGTGCAGTCTCCATGGGCGTGCGTAGCCGACCATCCGAAGCAGGAGATCGTATGAGCGGCTATGCTGCGGCAGACGGCGCGCACAAATGTGCGCGACACGCCGCCGTGGGGCGGTAGCTCAGCCGGTTAGAGCAGCGGACTCATAATCCGTCGGCCGTGGGTTCGAGTCCCACCCGCCCCACCACTCGCTACGCGGGAAGAAACCTTCTGACCAGCAACTTTACTGGCTGGCAAGTGAGTCGAGGGATGCTGGCGGCGCGTTGCAAGGCGCACTTCATGATCGGCAGGACAGATTCGGGACGTCGATTCCGGTCAAGTCGGACATGAGGCTCATGGGGTGATTCGCGCGAGGTGAGGCGCCCCCTTGCTGGCCGCCCTGGACTGGGGAACGGTTCGGATGGAAACGCCTCCACATCCTGCACGCCCCTTGAGTGGCCTGGCTGTGATCGGCGGCAGTATTCAATGTTGGCGATGTATCGTGGATGTGTACATCGTGGATGTTGGAGGTGTCCGGTGTCCGTCACGCAAATTGATCTCGACGACGAGGCGCTGGCCGAGGCCATGCGGCTCATGGGTGCCACGACGAAGAAGGAGACCGTCAACGCGGCTCTTCGGGACTACGTGGCACGGATCAAGAGGCTGGAGGCCGCAGAGAAGCTGGCCGCGCGAGGTGCGCGTGGCGAGTTCGAGCAGGCCGCAGCGGCGCATGACGCCGAGAAGCGTGCCCGACGCGAGGCCTTCGAGTGATTACGTACCTGGTGGACACCTCGGCTCTGTGGCACCTGTTCCGCACCCCAGGCGCGCTGCGCCCCTGGGAGGGACACATCGCCGCCGGGGTATTCCACCTCTGCGAGCCGACACGAGCCGAATTCCTCTACTCGGCGACCAGCCCGTCTCATCGAGATGAGCTGGCGGACGAACTGGACGCGCTCTGCCTGCTCTCTCCAGTTCCGAAGAACGCCTGGCGGTGGGTCGACACCGCCCAGTACAAGCTGACCCAGCGGGGCCAGCACCGGGCGGCTGGAGCGATTGACCTGCTGGTGTGCGCGACTGCTGTGCATCATGGGCACACTGTTCTCCACGTGGATAATGACTTCGTGACAGTTGCTGGAGTCCTCAAGGAAGTTCAGCAGCGAGACGCACGAGTCTGATCACCCTGCATGCGCGGGGCCCACGCCGAGACGAACATTCGCGGCAGCCTCAACGTGGACTTATTCCCGCGTGCGCGGGGCCGACGGCGGGTCGGGACACAAGGACAGGAACAGACTGACAAAGGCGAAGGGGCGCCGACATGCCCCGCCCCTTCTGACCTGCAAAAACGTCATGAATGAGCGTGGACGAGCAAGGGTCGCCAAGATCCTCAAAGGACTCATAATCCGTCGGCCGTGGGTTCGAGTCCCACCCGCCCCACTGTGCAGGTCTGTGAGCTGCGGAAACGTCTCAGCGGGCGTGCGGATTCAGGACTTTGGGAACCACAGAGCTGAATCCGCTGCTCGTGGGTTCGGGTCCGGTTCGGTTTGCGTCAGCTAGTGGTCGCCTGACCTGCATGTATGTGCGCTTACAGGTTGCTGATGAGACCAGTTCTGGTGGGTCGTGCTGCGGTGGTTCCATGAATTGAGGCCGTCCTGAGGCCGCTGGCAACGGGGACAGTGTTGTCGACGGGTCTGCGCTCCGGCCAGTGTCGGCGGTCTCTGAACCTGGGTTCTGGATCACCTTCCGTGCCGGAGTCACGGAGGGGCACCACGACCGCGATCATGGACGCCCTCACGCCGCGAGGAGGACTCGCTTGCGGAGCAGGTCGAAGTTGGCGCGGCCGAACATCTGCCGCTTGAGCGTCTTGATCTTGTTGTTGTGGCCTTCGACGGCGCCGGAGCTGTAAGGGAGGCCGAGCCCGGCGACGACGGTGACGAGGTCCTGGCCGAGGCCGATGACAAAGGCGTGCAGGGCGGGCAGGTCGTCGGCCTGGACGTGCTCGATCCATTGGTCCAGCTGCTGTCCTTGGCGGTTGTTCATCAACTCGGCGAAGGAACGCACGTGTTCGGTGGTGCGGTCGAGTTCGGGGCGGGCCTTGGCTGGTCATGGCCGTTCCGCACGGCCGGGCGGTGACCGCTCTCGTCCCGCTCACCGGGCAACTCGGCTATGTAAGCATTGACTTCCGTCTCCAGGGCGGCGGCCAATATCCGCCTCGCACCCTCGCGGACGATCTCGTCGATCAGGGAGCCGTTTGGCGTGGAACCGTCAGCATTGACTACCGTGAGTACGGGCATGGTGCCCTTCCCGACCGGCGCTGCGAACGTCGGCGTACTCGGTGACCTTTAATCGATCACTCGGGAAGGTACGCCCTTCGCATGCCACCCGAGCCCCGATCCACAGGTCTTGAGCATTGCTCGGGGTTGCTCCGCAGTCGGTCGTCCGCGCAGCCCGGGACGCGGATCAGAGGCGGTGCGGTGCAGCGGCCGCCTGGAGCCATCCGTGGTGGCGGTCGCCCAGGGCTCCGGGCAGATGAGCGTGGTGGTCGCGCCTCTGCTGCGGCGCAGGCCTCGCCCCCAGTGACTGGACGCCAGGGGAGTCGCAGAGCGTCATGAACCTCTAACCTGCAATTATCTCTCTTTGAGGCGCACGTCACAGCGGAGGCGTGAATGGGGGTGGTTGGCTGATCAACTGAATCTGACCGGAAGCGTAAAGGGGGAACGCTGGCCATGCATTTATCGCGCGCACAGCAGGTCCTGGCAGAGCCGGGCGCCCCGTCCGTTGACACCTTCGCGAAGAGGGTCTTCGGGTACCTACCACGAGCCGACCAGCGCCGATGGGCCCAGACCTATCTGAAAGGGCTGCTGCTCACCGACGGCAGGAAGTCGATGCGGCGGGTGGCGGAGTCCGTGTCCGGCTCGCCCACAGTCTGGTACTCGCTGCAGCAGTTCATCAACAGCAGTCCATGAAAGTGGGAACAGGCTCGTGACGCTCTGACACGGTGGATCGAAGAGCGGTCATCTGTGCGGGCCTTGACCATCACACCCGTCATCCTGCCCAAGCGCGGCGATCTGTCTGTGGGCGTGCACCAGCGATTCGACGCCTCTTGCGGGCGAACCATCAACTGCCAGCTTGCGGTTGGCCTCTTCCTGTCCTGCCCGGGGGCCAATTTTCCCGTCGACTGGCGACTCGTGCTTCCACGGCAGTGGATTGACGACCCCGGACTGCGCCAGCGTGCCCGCATACCCGCGTCCGCAGTGGAGGCACATGGTGGACCTGCTGGCCGACCCTGTCGGCAGCACCTCTTCACCGGACGTGCCGGTGGTGGCCGACATGAGCGACGCAACCGACCTCGTGAAGCTGACGGGCCTTCTGGGCGGCACCGGGCGCGACTTCCTCGTTGCTGTCAATCCCCGGCTGGTGTCTTCTCGTGAGGGCAAGGTGCCTGAACAACGCTCACCCGACCGCCTGCGGAGGACTCCACATGACAGACCTCGCCAGAGGACTGGTTTCGTGGCCGGCGACCGCCCGATCGGGCCGGACGTGCGGCGCCCGTGGAGTCAGCACACGGCCGCCGTCACGGGTTCCGACGGGAGGTTCCGGCAGGCCCAGATCCTGTCCACTCTGATGTGGCAGCCCGCTCGGAAGCCGCAGCAGGGGGGCGGTGACCAGCGGCCGTACAGGTTGTTCACCGAGCTCGCCGCGGACGGACGGCCGGGCTCTCGGTTCTGGCTCACCACCCTCGCCCATCACCGCTTGGACGAGCTCCTTGAGCTGACCCGCCTCTACGTCAGTTCCACAGTCACGGCTGACTGTATGGACGGTCGCTACGAGTTGCTGGACTTTGCTGGGCGTTCCTTCCCCGCCTGGCACCATCACATGACCATGGCGTCGGCGGCGTACGCCCATCTGCGCCTGGCAGACTCCGGGTATTCGTCCCTGTCATATCTGACCGGGCGGCGCGGCGCCTGAAAGGGCACCGGCCAAGAGGCGTTGTACCCTCCCGGCCGGTCAGCACGATCTGGCCTCACACCGCCGTGGAGGTGCTCTCGACCTCAGGCGCGGCTGCGCTGCCCAGCAGGCGCAGAGCCGCCTCAGAGGGCGAGCCCGGTTCGGCTGTGTAGGCGATCAGGCGCTGGCCGGACGAGCCGGGGATGACGAGGTTCTCGAAGCTCAGGTCCATAGTGCCGACCGACGGGTGACGCAGCTGCTTCACCCCCGAGGTGCAGGTGCGCACCGGATGGCGGGCCCAACGGGAGGCGAACTCGTCGCACTGAACGGTGAGTTGGCCGACCAGTTCGGTCAGCCGGCGGTCGTCGGGGTGTCGGCCGGCGATCAGCCGCAGCGAGGCGACCGCGAGCTGTGCCTCCTCGTGCCAGTCGGTGTACAGCGCGCGGTAGCGGTCATCCAGGAACAGCATCCGCGTCACGTTGGGCCGGGTACCCGGCGTCTCGGGGCTGTCCGCGGGCAGATGTGCGGCGAGCAGTGCGTGCCCCAGCCGGTTCCAGGCCAGTACGTCGTTGCGGCGGTCCAGGACCAGGGCTGGTACCTCGGACATGGCCGCCAGCAGCTGTCGTGCCGAGGGGCTGGCCTGCTCCGCGCGGGATGTGGCGGGGCGGGCAGGGGTGGCGGCGGGGCGGGCCAGGTCCTTCAGATGCGCGGTCTCGTCGTCGGTCAGCCGCAGGGTGCGCGCGATCGCGTCCAGCACTGAGTCCGAGGCGCTGAGCGCACGGCCCTGTTCGAGACGGGTGTAGTGGGTGATGCTGACCCCGGCGAGCATGGCCAGCTCCTCCCGGCGCAGCCCGCTGACCCGGCGGCGCGTCGGGTGCGGGGTGATGCCGACGTCCTCAGGACGCAGTGCGGCACGGCGGGACCTGAGGAAGTCTCCCAGTTCGGACGGAGCGTCCATCGATGCCTCCCGATCACTCCCCTCCATGATGCACGCCCACCGTGCCGGTCGTGAGCCATAAGGGTGGTCATGTGATGACCACCCTTGCGCTGACTGTGCGAGACAGGGTGCTGGCTGGGTTCCCGGGCCGAGACGAGTCTCTTTCCCAGCGGTGTGCACGACAGACGCACCGATGAAGCTCGAACGAAAGGGACTCGACGTCATGTCCGTCACTGATTCGGAGACGGCCGGTACGGCCGTAGGAACGGCCCCGGCCGTCCTCACTCCGCGCCTGCGGCTGGTGCTGGTGCTGCTGCTCGCGGCCCAGTTCATGCTGGCCGTGGACTTCTCCATCCTGAACGTGGCGCTGCCGGTGATCGGCAAGGGCCTGGGCTTCTCTCTGGCGCATCTGCAGTGGATCGGCACCGCGTTCGCCCTGTGCGCGGCGGGCTTCACCCTGCTCTTCGGCCGGGTCGCGGACCTCTTCGGCCGCCGCCGGCTCTTCCTCGGCGGTCTGGTGGTGCTGGGCGCGGCCTCGCTGGTCGGCGGTCTGGCTCAGAACCCGGAGGTGCTGATCACGGCCCGTGTCTTCCAGGGCCTCGCGACCGCCGCGGTGACCCCGGCCGGCCTCTCGCTCATGACGACCTCGTTCCCGGAGGGCCCGCTGCGGGAGAAGGCTCTCGGCCTCAACGGGGCGCTGATGTCCGCCGGGTTCACCACCGGCGCGATCCTCGGCGGCCTGCTGACCGACCTGCTCTCCTGGCGCTGGGCGTTCTTCATCAACGTGCCCGTCGCCCTCGCCGTCCTGATCGTCGCCCCGACGGTCATCAAGGAGTCCCGGCCCGACGAGCGCCCGAAGCTGGACGTGCCCGGCGCCGTCAGCGTCACCCTAGGTCTGCTGGCCATCGTCTTCGGCCTCACCCAGGCCGGTGAGCACGGCTGGGGCTCCACGAACGCCCTGCTGCCACTTGCGGCCGGTGTGCTGCTGCTGATCGTGTTCTGGGCCGTCGAGCGCAAGGTGAGCGCCCCGCTGGTGCCGCTCGGCGTGCTCGGCAAGCGTTCGGTGGCCTGGGGCAACGTCGCCGGTCTGATCGCCTTCCTCACCGAGACCTCCCTGGTCTTCCTTTTGACCCTCTACCTCCAGGAGGTGCTCGGCTTCTCCCCCCTGGCCGCCGGTCTGTCCTTCGGTGTGCTGGGCATCGGAACGGTCGTCGGCGGCTCGGTCGCCCCGAAGGTCATCGGGAAGATCGGCAGCAAGCAGACGCTGATCACCGGCGGCATCCTGCAGACTGTGTTCACGGCCGCCCTGCTCGGCCTCGGCGCCACTCACTCCTCGCTGTGGCTGCTGCTGGTCGCCACCTTCGCCGGCGGGGTGGGCAACATGCTCGTCATCGTCGGATTCATGGTCACCGCGACTTCCGGGCTGGCTGACCACGAACAGGGTTTGGCCACCGGGCTGGCAACAATGACCCAGCAGATCGGCATCACTATGGGCACGCCGATCATGAGCGCCATCGCCACCGCCGCGATGACCGGCACGGGAGCCTCGGCCATCCTCGGCGGACTGAAGACGGCCATCGCGGTCAACGCCGCCCTCGTTGTCCTCGGCGCCCTCACCAGCGCCGTGTTCCTGCGTGGTGCGCGGTCGAGTGCGCAGTAACTCACGACGGTACGAACCGCGCGCCGGTCTGGCCGCTCCGGACGAGGACAGGGCCGTACGTCCGGACGGCCTGCGGTCCGATGAGGTGCAGTGGCGGCCGGGCTGGCTGGACGCGGGGACCCATCGCATACCGGTACGGATCTACCGGCCCGCACCGCGGTCGTACGGCTGGCTGGTCTGGGCGCACGGCGGCAGCTGGCAGGCCGGGTCGGTCGAGCACTGGCACGGGCCCGTCACGGACCTCGCGAGGACCTCGGGGTGCACCGTGGTCAGCACCGGCTACCGACTGGCCCCCGGCTACCGGCACCCTGCCCAGCTGGAGGACGTGCTGACCGCGCTCTCCTGGGCTGGGGAACAGGCAGCGGACGGCGAGCCGCTGGCGGTCGGGGGCGACAGCGCAGGCGGCACCATCGCCGCCTGCGCGGCCCTCGCCCGCCGCGACCGCGACCAGCCGCTCGCCGCCCAGCTGCTGGCCTACCCACCACTGGACCCCGACTGCGCCGCGGCCTCCTACACCAGCGAGCGGGGCGCCTTTCCCTCAGCGGAGGACCTGCGGCTGGCCTGGGAGACGTACCGCGCCGGGGTGGAAACCGCCGTACGCGGCGGGACCTCGCTGTACAGCACCCCCCTGGCGGCAGAGCGGCTGGGCGGGCTGGCCCCGGCCGTACTCGCGGTCGGCGAGCTCGATCCCGTCCGGGACGACGTCACGGAGTACGCCCGGCTGCTGCGCGAGGCGGGCAACGCCGTACGGCTGAAGACCTTCCCCGGCACCCCGCACGCGGCCTTCCTCGTCGGCGGCGCCGGTGCGGGGAACCCGGGGATGAGGCGCTGGCTGGGCACGGCGCTGCGCGAGCAGCTGGAACTACGGAAGGAGACACCATGACCACCACACGGCCCGAGACGGGGCTGCCGCACATCGCGGCCTTGCTGCGCCACTTCGGAGACCTGCGCGACGGCACCCACGGCGAGGGCGGCGACACCGTGTCGCGCAGGGGCAAGGAACGGCACTTCGAGCAGGCCGTCCAACTGCTCCACCCGTACGCCGTCCAGGTGCTGGAGGAGTTCGACACCGCTTTGCTCCTCGGTACCGGCGAGGTGGCGGCGAGCGGGACCCAGCGCACCCAGGACCGGGGGCTCGGGGCGAGCTGGACGCTGTCGTGGCCCGAGCAGCGGGAGTCCGGGATCGCGCCGATCACCCTTCTCGCGTACTACGGCGGCGGCTTCCACCACCCGCATCTGCGGGGTGCGACCGTGCACGACTGGCCGCTGAACGTGTTCACGCCCGAGCAGGCGGCGGCCGAGGTGCCCACGCTGCGCGCGATCGCCACCGGTGACCTGCACAACCTGGTCTTCCAGCGGGACTACCGGATCGTGCCGGCGATCACGCGAGGCACACGATGAGCGGGGCAACGGCGCCGGCCCCGCGTTTGTCGGTGCTGGACCAGTCGCCCGTCGGCGCGGGCTTCTCACCGGCCGACTCACTGCGAGCGTCGGTCGAACTGGCCCAGGCCGCCGAGGAGTTGGGGCATGTCCGCTACTGGACCGCCGAACACCACGGCTCCCCGGGGTTCGCGGGCTGCGCCCCGGAGATCCTCGCTGCCATTCTGCTGGGGCACACCCGGCGGATGCGGGTCGGCACCGGCGGTGTGCTGCTGCCGCGGTACTCGCCGGCGAAGGTGGCCGAGGTCTTCTCGGTGCTGGCGTCGGTGTTCCCCGACCGGGTGGACCTGGGCCTGGGTCGCAGCGGCGGTCCCGCCCACGACTATCCGCAGCGAGTTCGGGCGGTGCGGGTGCTGCTGGGTCTGGACAGCGCCGATCCGCTCGCCGCGGGCGAGACGGGGCTGGTCCCACCCGTGCGGCCGCAGATGTGGCTGCTCGGTGCCGGGGCGAGTTCGGCGCTTCTGGCGGGCGAGTTGGGGACGGGGTACGCCTTCGCGCACTTCCTCGTGCCCGGGCCGGCCCGTGAGGCCCTCGCCTCCTACCGGGCGACGCTCGTCGAGCACGGCCGGGCGGGCCGCGGGGGCGTGCTCGCCGTACGCGTGGTCACGGCCGAGAGTGAGGAACAGGCCGAGGCACTGGCGCAGAGCGTGCTGCTGTGGCGGGCCCGCAAGGACCTGGGAGAGGACCTGCCGTTGCCCAGCGCCGAGGATGCGCGCAAGCACCGGTGGGATTCGCTGGAGGCCGAGCGAGCTGATGTCCGCCGGCGTTCCCTGGTGTGGGGGACGCCGGAGCAGGTGCGGGAGCGGTTGACCGACCTGGCGGCCGAGCACGGGGTCGACGAGATCATGGTGAACACGCTGACTTGTGCCCCAGAGGATCGGTTGCGGTCGCATGAGCTGCTGGCGGAGGCTTTCGCGGGGGATGTGCGGGCGGTGCGGGCGTAGGTAGGCCGTCGTTGGCTGCGGGTGCGTTGTGGCTGGTCGTGCCCACGCGGCGGAACCCCAAATCGATGCAGCCCCGCGCTCCTGAAGGGGCGCTCATGGAGGGGCCGGGGTACAGAAGCCCCGGCCCCCGACTTTCGTATGGACTCAGAGTGCCCGTAGCGATGTCGGCTGGGGTTCAGCCGGGGTCGGCGTGGTTGGCTCCGTCGTGCGGCGGCTTCGGCTGAAGCGGCGCATCGCGGGCATTTCCACGAAGCGGTACAGGAGCCAGCCGCCCAGTAGTGATGCGGTGAGGAAGCCGATGATGAGCAGGATCGACGCCGGTACCGAGTAGGTGGCGCCGTTCAGCAGGGAGCGAAGATAGAAGATCGTCACGCCTTGGACGAGGTAGAAACCGAAGGAGATCTCGCCCAGCCAGACCATTGGGCGGCTGCGCAGCCAGGTGTGGTGGCCGGCGACGTCGGATGCCGCCACCGAGGCGATCAGCGCGCCGATGGGGACGATTGTCACGGTGACGAACGTGTACTGGAAGGGCACCACGAAACCGGTGGCGTACCCCAGCGCGCACAGCACCAGCGACTTGCCGCAGCAGGCCGCTGTCCGTCACTGACCATCCACGATGGTGGAGGGCCGCGGCCGACCCGGCCGACACTGTTCGACCTGGAGGCGGCGCCCATCCAGTAGTGGGCCCGGGCCCGGCGCTTCCTCCCCCGGAAGCGGACCTGATGTGAAGTCCCTTGGATTCGCTAGTCCCTGAAACCAAGTCACATCGGGTGCCCAGCAAAGCCGAAAGGGAATCCGCTGCGCGCGAGTTCGAGGCCCGCTTCGAGCTGGCGGGATCCTCCCTGCGTCGCCGGCCTGGTCGTCTGTCGGGGCTCATTGAGGCCGAGTTGAGGCCGCAAGGACAGGAACAGCCCGACAAGGGTTGACTAGCTCTCACATGGATAACCTCATCTGACCTGCGAAAACGTCCAGGATAAGCGTTGATCGGCAAGGATCGCCAAGATCCTCAAAGGACTCATAATCCGTCGGCCGTGGGTTCGAGTCCCACCCGCCCCACTGTGCAGGTCTGTGAGCTGCGGAAACGTCTCAGCGGGCGTGCGGATTCAGGACTTTGGGCCAACGGACTGAATCCGCTGCTCGCCAGTTCAACGCCGTGGTCATCGGCGTTGGTTGGAAACGCTCTGCCCTGCACAGACGTATCAGCCCTCTGCTGGGGCAAGCTGTCGCACGTGGGGCTGGGCAAGCGGGCGGACGCCGAAGACGGGACGCTGATGGGACGCAGGTCATCGGAGCCCATCCGAGGCCACGCCTGACATTCACGATCGGCGAGTCGTCGCTCTCCTCGAGCAGCGGCACCTCGGTCATGTAGGCGAGGAAGGATCTCCCGAAAGGGCAGGAGCCCGGTCCGCCAGGGCCTGCCACTCCCGCGGGGACATCCCGTAGGCGGTACGGAACGCCCGGCTGAAGTGGGCCGCGCTGAGGAAACCCCACCGGTGTGCGACGGCGGCAACCGCGGGCCTGCTCCGACGTGGGCGGCCGAGTTCCCGGCGGCATTCCTCAAGACGACGACCACGGATCCATCCGCTCACCGTGGCTCCCTGCGCCTGGAAGAGGCGCTGCAGGTGGCGTACGGAGATGTGGTGGGCGGCGGCGATCGTCTCGGCCGAGAGGTCCGCGTCCGTGAGGTGGGCGTCGATGAAGGTGCGGATACGCAACAGCAGGGTGTGCTGGGCGGCGTCCGTTCCGGCAAGGTCGCGGCCGAGCTGTTCGGTGATGACGGTGCTGAGCAAATCCGTCACGTTGCGGGCCAGCAGTTCTGCGACCTCAGGACGGCAGGTCGCGGCCTCGGCGGTCAGCTTCGACAGGAACGGTGCGACCATTGAGGCCAGTCCCTGCTCGGGTCCGATTGTCACGCCGGTGATGCGCCGCAGGTCCGATTCCGGCAATCCGAGCGACTGCCGGGGCATCTGGAAGACCACCATCTCGAAACGGCTCGGAAAGTGCAGCGTGTACGGGCGGGTCGTGTCGTAGAAGGCGAACTGGCCCGGACTCAACGGGGCGCTCCGCTCATCCTGGACGACGACGCCGGGGCCACAGGTCTGCAGGCCCACGAGCATGTAGTCGTCGGAGGACTCCGCGATCAGGCGTCTGCTGCGCCGGACCAGCTCCCGGTCGGCGTCGACCGTGGAGATCTGCAGGCACCCGAGTCGCTCCGTGGTGACCGCTCCTGAGAAGGGCTCGTCCTTGGGAGCGGTGACGTCGAGTGGCACGAAAGTGCGCCACACCGCGTCGTGCCAGTAGGCCAGCCGCTCGCTGGGCGGTACGGAATCCGTGGAGAGGACGACGGCCACAACGCCTCCTCTGTCGCAGGTGCAGTGCCTGCACTGTAGCCAGGCGGACACCCGTGGCGCGTTACGCACGCGTATCGATGCTCCTGCGCGCAGATCCGGCCGCGGCGGAAGGCACGGCGTGTCACAGCGGAAGCCGCGATGCGTCGCAATCGGTCAAGTCGTCGGTCGCGAGCGGTCAAATCCGGCCACATGCCCGGCCTAGCCTCAGCCTCCATCCCGCCTGAACACCGGCCGTCGGAGGAGACCATGCCCAGAACCGGACCGCCCGGACACACTCCGCGCTTCCCCGCGTACAGCTCGCGTCTGCCGAAAGGCACGGACGCGTTCGTGTTCGCCCAGTACGCCTGCCAGGCGAGGGCGGCAGACCAGGCGGCGGAGGGGATCGCCGCGCTCGCGGAGCTGTTCACCGGAGCGCACCGGCCGGACGTACTGGACCGCGGATCATTCGTCGACAGCGCCGGCGCCCACAACGTGGTGTGGCTGGCCTACTGGTTCGATCCGCAGACGTACGACCGGTGGCAGCAGTCCGAGTCCGTGCGCTCGGCATGGGACCAGCTGCCCGCCGACGGCCCGGTCGGCCACTGGCGGGAGGTGTGCGTCATCCCGGCCGAGCGCAACGAGACCCTGCACACCCACCGCCGCGAGGACTACGCCACCAGCGGCCTGTCCCAGTACGAGGCGGTCGACCTGCCCGAAACCCCGGTGCACGACTACTGGGGCGCCGCCCGCGATCGCATCGATGCCTCGGCCGTCGAGGCGCTGGAGCCCGCACTGCCGGTGTTCGAGCCCCGGCCCGCCCAGGAAGACGAGACCCTCGGCCGGCGGCTCACCGTCGAGGTGCCCGGCAACGTCGCGCTGATCCGCACCGCGCAGGACTGGTCCGCCGGCACCCTGTACCGCGAGAAGTACCTGGCGGACGTCAAGCCGGTCAAGGACCGCGGGGTCGACTTCCTCGCCGCGAACCCCGACTCGGGCTGCATCGCGGCCCGCAACCTCGACGAGCAGTCACCCGACGGCTCACCACTGCAGCGCGCCTGCACCGTCGCCTGGTTCGCCTCGCTCGACCACCTCCTGACCTGGTGCCGCTCCCACCGCACCCACCTGGAGATCTACGCCAGCTTCTTCCAGATGGTCTCAGGCGGCGAAGGGCCCCTCGACGTCGCGTTCTGGCACGAGGTGTCGGTCCTGCCCGGCGGCTCAGTCACCACCGAGTACGTCAACTGCCATGCGAGAACAGGCTTCCTGCCGCTCGCCACCCACCACCACAGCACCGTCACCGCCTGACGACAGCCGGCACGGGCAAGGAAGAGGAGAGAACACATGGTCGACTACACGGGTGCCTTCAAAGCCGCCGCGATCCAGGCAGAGCCGGTGTGGCTGGACGCCGACGCCACGATCGAAAAGAGCATCGCCCTGATCGAAGAGGCCGCCAGGGCCGGAGCGCAGCTCATCGCCTTCCCCGAAACCTTCGTCCCCGGCTACCCGTGGTGGCTGTGGCTGGATTCCCCCGCCGCGGGTTTCGCCTTCTTCGGCCGCTATCACGAGAACTCGCTCACACTTGACGGGCCGCGCTTCGCACGCCTGCTGGATGCCGCACGCACCAACGCCATCGCCGTCGTCGCCGGCTTCAGCGAGCGCAGCGGTGGCAGCCTGTACATGGGTCAGGCGCTGATCTCCGCCGACGGCGAACTCGTCCACGCCCGCCGCAAGCTCAAGCCCACCCACGTCGAGCGCACCGTTTTCGGCGAGGGCGACGGCTCCGACCTGGCCGTCCACGACACCCCGCTGGGCCGCATCGGCGGGCTGTGCTGCTGGGAGCACCTGCAGCCGCTCACGAAGTACGCCATGTTCAGCCAGCACGAGCAGGTGCACGTGGCCGCCTGGCCCAGCTTCTCGGTCTACAAGGGGGCCGCCTACGCCCTCGGCCCCGAGGTCAACACGGCAGCCTCCCAGCTCTACGCCGTCGAAGGGCAGGTCTTCGTTCTCGCCCCCTGCGCGATCGTCGGCGACGCGGCCATCGACCTGTTCTGCGGTGACGACCCCGTCAAGCAGCAACTGCTGCAACGCGGCGGCGGCTTCGCCCGGATCTACGGCCCCGACGGCCGGCCCCTGGCCGATCCGCTACCGGAAGACGCCGAAGGCATCCTCTATGCCGACATCGACCTGTCCGCCATCGCCGTGGCCAAGGCAGCCGCCGACCCCGTTGGTCACTACTCCCGCCCCGATGTGACCCGACTCCTGCTGAACACGACCCCACGACGCCCGGTCGAGCAGACGGCCCCCCTCGCGGAGATCTTCCAGGAACCCTCCCTGCCGGAACCGGAGACGGCCCAGGCCTGACGGGGATCGCTGTCGGCGCGAGATCGGCACCGTCGCGGCTCGCGAGTCCCGTCCGACGATCACGCTCGCGAGCGGAAAACAACTCAGTGCTGCAGGGGCGCGGCTTCTCCTCAGGAGCGGCGCCGCTGTGCGTCGGAAGCCAGATCATCCCCTGCGGGCCAGTCCGAAGAAGGCAGCCCGACGGCATACCCCCTCGCCGTCCACGGGTCCGACTGGCGCCCACCGAGGTGCGCCGCAAGCTCATCGTCGAGGCGGCGGTCCCGCTGATCGCGGAGCGAGGCTACGCCTCGGTCGGGGTCCGGGACGTCGCCGCCGCGGTCGGGGTGTCCGTCGGCACGGTCACCTACTACTTCGGCAGCGTGCAGGAGATCCTCTCCGAGGCGATGGTGCTGCAGATCGAGCGGTACTACACGGGTCTGAGTGAGGCCGCGGACCGGGCCACCAGCGGGGCGGAGGGGCTGCGGCTGCTGTGGAGGCTGCAGGTCGGACGGGATCAGGTGCCCGGACGGATGTTGGGCGCGAAGCGGGCGAGGGTGACGGTCTCGATGGCCGCGATGATGTTGTACGCCAGTGCGGACACCGCGGTGAGGACCGCGACCGAGGCCCAGAGGTGGTCGTAGTCGAAGGTGGAGGAGTCCTTGAGCATGGCGTAGCCGAGGCCCTGCCCGGTGGAGAGCCATTCGGCGAGCAACGCGCCGATCAGGGCTCCGGGGACGCCGACACGGGCGCTGGCGAAGAACGCGGGGACCGCGCTGGGCAGCATGACCTTGCGGGCGACGGTCCAGTCACCGGCGCCGTACGCGCGGCACAGGTCGGCCGCCTGGCGGGACGCGGAGCGCAGGCCGAAGGTCATGGTGACCAGGGCGGGGAAGAAGACGACCAGGCCGCTGATGACGGTGGTGGCCAGCAGACCGCGGCCGAAGACGAGCGTGATGAGCGGGGTCATCGCCACCAGGGGCACCGACCGCAGGACGACCGCCATCGGCAGCAACGCCTGCTCGACGCTCCGGGACAGCACGAAGACGAGCGCCACCCCGACCGCCGCCGCCAGCCCGGCCACGAAGCCGGACCCGGCGTCGAGCAGCGTGCGGCCCAGACCGGAGGAGACCAGGGAACGGTGGGCGCCCGCGTCCGGGCCGGTGAACAGGTAGTGGAAGATGTCGACCGGTGACTTGGCCACCAGCGGGTCCAGGTCGTAGATCCGAAGGAAGACGATCCACAGGACGACGACGGCCGCCATCGTCACGATCACGTTCAGCAGCGGGCGCAGCACGCCCGCCACGAAGCGCACCACGGGGGCCGCGTCCGTCCTGGTCCCCGTCTCTGTCGCGGTGCTCATGCGCCTCCGCCTTCCACTGTCGTCGTGCGCGACCACGGCAGGGCGTAGCGGGCGACGAGCCCGACCACCCCGTACGCGACGCCTGCCACCGCGCCCGAGACCAGGGCGATGCCCCAGGTGCGGGGCACGTCGAGCTGCTGCTGGGCGATGGTCATGGCGATACCGAGGCCGCTGTCGACGCGGCCGAGGTACTCGCCGATGATCGCGCCGAGCAGCGCCGCCGGACCGGCGATCTTGAGTGCGGCCAGCGTGCTGGGCAGCGCGGCGATCACGCGGACCCGCAGCATCTGCTGCCAGCGGCCGCCGCCGTAGGCGCGTACCAGGTCGAGCGCGGCCGGATCGGCCGAGCGCAGCCCGAGCAGCGCGCCGATGAGGGTGGTGAAGAAGACCGACAGCCCGGCCATCGCCGACATCGGCTTGTCCCCGTCGAGGACGAGGGACAGGATCGGGCCGATCGCCACGATGGGCAGGCAGTACGAGGCCACCGCGATCTGCGTGATCACCCGCTCCAGCACGGGCACCAGCAGCACCAGAACCGCCAGACCCAGCGCCAGCCCGTTGCCGACCAGATAGCCGGTCAGGGCCTCGCCGAGGGTCTGCTCGACATGCGGGCCGTAGAAGGTCCAGCCGTCGTCGAACACGCTCGCCACGACCGCCCAGGGGGTGGGCACGCCGTCCCCGGTGCCGACGACCGTGGTGGACAGCAGCGACCACGCCCCGATCAGAGCCGCGATGCCGACGGCCCCGCCGGTCCAGGCGGAACGCCGCGCCCTCATGACGCCTCCACCGCGGGACCGGGAGCGTCGGCGGCGCTGTCGGCGGGCGTGTCGGCGCGGCCGAACAGGAGTTCCGACAACTGGTCGGCATACGCGTGGAATTCGGGCGAGCGCATCATCTCCGGTGTGCGGGGACGGGGCAGGTCGATGGTGACCTTCTCCACGATCCGGCCCGGACGGGGCGACATGACCGCGACGGTGTCGCTCAGCAGCACGGCCTCGTTGATGGAGTGCGTGACGAGCAGCGTGGTCACCGCGCGGGCCTGCCAGATGCGCTGGAGTTCGAGGTTGAGCCGCTGGCGGGTCATGTCGTCCAGCGCGCCGAAGGGTTCGTCCAGCAACAGCACCTCGGGGTCGACGACCAACGAGCGGGCGATGGCGACGCGTTGCCGCATGCCGCCGGAGAGCTGGGCGGGGCGGGCCTTCTCGAAGCCTTCGAGGCCGACCAGCTTGATGAGGTCGGAGATCGCCGCCGGGTCGGCCTTGATGCCGCTGATCTCCAGCGGGAGCCGGATGTTGGCGGCGACCGAGCGCCACGGCAGCAGCGCGGCGTCCTGGAAGGCTATGCCCAGGTGGTGCCGTTTGCGGGCCGCCTCCGGGTTCTCGCCGTGGACGAGGGCCGTACCGGAGGTGGGGCTGTCGAGCCCGGCGAGTATCCGCAGAACTGTCGACTTGCCGCAGCCCGACGGTCCCAGCAGCGCGAGGAACTGGCCCTCGGCCGTGTCCAGGTCGACGCCGGCCAGTGCGGGTACGCGCTGTCGGCCAAGCTTGAACTCCTTGCTCAGCCCGCGCAGGGACAGCCCGGTGCCGGTGTCGGCCGGCCCTCCGGAGTCGTCGGATGCTTCGGGAACGGCGGCTGCGGTACTCATCAGATGACCTCTGTGTGCGGTGCGGGTAGGGGAAGCCGGTACCGGCGGGCCGACGAGGCCGCACCGGTACCGTCGGAGCCTCAGATGAGGCTGGGGTCCTCCTTGTAGACCTCTTCGATGATCGAGAGGTCGAAGAGCTTGGCGGCGCTGAGGTCGAGGCCGCCGTACTTCAGCGTCTTGAGGTTCTCCTCGACCAGCTCCGGCGTGATCGTGAACAGGCCGTGCTTCTTGGTGTCGGCGCTCACCATCAGCTCGCTCTCGTCCTTGGACTCGAGGGTCTGCTCCTTGGTCGTCAGCCCGAGCCCCTTGCCGTACGTCTCGGCCGCGAGCTTCGCGCCGAGCGCCGGGTCGGCGATGTTCGCCTTCCAGCCCTTGATCTCCGCGCGCAGGAACGCCTTGAGCAGGTCGCGCTGCTTGTCGATGGTGTCCTGGCGGACGCAGTACGTCTCCGAGACCAGCGGGTAGCCGGTGTCGGCGAGCAGCATCGTCGCGACCTTGAAGCCCTTCAGACGCAGCGTGTTCGGCTCGTTCGTCACGAAGGAGAACCAGCCGTCCACGGTGCCCTGGGTCAGCGGCAGCGGGTCGAACTGCACCGGCACCTTCGTGATCTTCGACTCGTCCAGCCCGGTCGCCTTGATGTACGCGGCCCACACGGACTCGTTGCCCGCCTGGACACCGATCTTCTTGCCGTACATGTCCTGCGGCTTGGCGATCGGGGCCTTGGCCATCGACATGATGCAGAACGGGTTCTTCTGGTACTGCGCACCGATGATCTTCAGTGGCGCGCCCTTGGCGACGGCAGAGCCCGTGATGTCGGGGGCGCTGATCGCCACCAGCGCCTTCTTGGTGACGACGTCCGTCTCCATCGGCGTCGCGGACGGGCCGCCGCCGATCAGCGTGACCTTCGAGAAGCCCTCGTCCGTGTAGTAGCCCTTGCTGTCCGCGATGTAGCTGCCCGCGAACTCGACGTTCTTGATCCAGGACAGCCGAAGCGTCAGCTCACCGAAACTCTTGGAGCCGGAGGACGTGGGAGAGGCGGAGGACGACGAGTCCGAACCGCCGCACGCGGCGAGCAGCGGGCCGCCGAGCAGCACGGCACCGCCCAGTTGCAGTCCCCGCCTGAGGAAGAGACGGCGGTCGGTGGCGGCGAACGCTCTGTCGTCACTGTTCGTGCTGCTGGTCATGGCGCGCTTTCCTTTCACTGGCCGGGTCGGCACCGGCTGCTTGCGGATATGAGGAATGTGGGTGGGGCGAGGCCCGGACAGTGCCGGGCCGGTCTCCGTTCGGGCGGCTGACCTGGGATCAAAGACCCCGGGTCAGAGGCCGAGGAGGAGTTCGGGGCTACGGGCGCGGGAGCAGCAGATGGTGATCCGGCCGCCCGCCGCGCGCTCGTTGGGGGTCTGGACCTCGTCGCGGTGGTCGGGCTCACCGGCCAGGACGGGGGTGAGGCAGGCGCCGCAGATTCCCTGCTCGCAGGAGAGCTCGACCTCGACGCCGTGGGCGGTGAGGACCTCGGCGATGGTGCGGTCGGCGGGGACGCGATAGCCGGTGCCGGTGCTCGCGATCCGTACGGTGAATTCGGTGGCGTCTCCGGCTTTCGCTCCGTCTCCGTATCCGGCTCCGTCTCCTGTGAAGCGCGCACGCCAGTACGACGGCAGGGGACCAGCGCGCGGCGGAAGAGTGCGGCGTGAAGCCGATCCCGGCGCAGAGGCACCGTGGAACCGCAGACAGGGCAGGGCACCGGCCGCGGTCATCGGTTACGAGGTCAGTTGTGAGGGCCCTCGGACTCCGGATGTGAACCGTGCGCCACGCGTCCACGCGTCCAGGCCGACTGATGGGCACGGCACCGGAGGTCCGTGCTGCACGCGCTGACGAAGCTCATCGCGCATCCCTCCGTGCTCAGTGCCGACTTTCCGCCGCCGGACGACCAAGCCGAGACTGACGCACGGAGATTGCCCTGCCATTCCGTGTTGGTTACTTACGGATTCCATGCCCGGGTTTGGCCCGGGGCGCCGAAGTGAGCGCTGGTGAAGCGGTGAGGCGGAGGTCGGCGGAGCGACACCGGCGAGTCCCGAGCCGCTCGGTGACACCCATGAGCTGCGGGTATTGTGCCGGCCATGCCCGATACCCCGGCCCTGTCCGAACGTGGTCGCCTGTTGAGGCTGACCGCGGACTACGTCCTGGAGCACGGCGTCGCGGACTTGACCCTGCGCAAGCTCGGCAGCGCGATCGGCACGAACAACCGCATGCTGCTGTACTACTTCGGCTCCAAGGAGGAGCTGATCACGGCCGCGCTGACCGAGGCGAGCGGGCGCTTCCCGATTCTCAGCGAGGCGTTCGTCATCATGGACGACCAGCTGCGCCCGCTGCGCGAGCGGATCACCGCGGCCTGGGACGCAGTGGCGGCGGCCGAGAACCTGCCGTTCCACCGGACGTTCTTCGAGGTACTGGGCCTGGCCGCGCATCGACGCGGCCGGTTCGACAGCTTCCTGGGGTCGGTGGGCAGCGAGTGGCGCGAACACCTTGCGGCATCACTGGCCACCGGCGGCGTGCCGAAGGCCGCCGCGGACGATCTGGCCCGGGAACTGGTCGCGTTGTGGCGCGGCCTGCAACTGGACCTGATCACCTCGGGCGACCGGGCCGGGACCGATCGGGTGATCGCGTCCGCCGCCGAGTCGATCGCACGACGGGCGGCGACGGCCGCCGCCGCTCCTGGAACCTGATACACCGTGATTCCCCGTCACGTGTCCCTGGAATGACGAGATTTTCAGGATGCCATCGGGATCCGGGGGACGACAATGTCCAGCGGACCGTCCGGAACCGCGACCGCGTCCTGGCTCCAGCCCCAGATCGAACAGACCCTGCGCAGCGGGTCGCTGTACCCGTCCCTGCCGTGCAGCACCCGGTAGTTGTCGATGCAGATCATCTCACCCGGGCCCACCCGGAACATCGGCCCGCTGTCACGGGCCGCGACGACCGCGTCCTGCCAGGCGCGCACATACGTCCAGTGCTCCGACTCCAACGGGCCCTCGACCGGCGCGAGATAGGGATGATGACGGCCCTGGAAGCGGCCCGACGGGGTCTGCCGGACGATCGGCGAAAAGCCGCCCTGCGGGTAGTTGGGCTCGGAGTGGTCGATGTCGACGGTGCGGCAGAAATCGGCGAGCGCGGCGCTGCCGGGATCGGCGGCCAGCAGGTCCAGCAGCCGGGAGGTGTCGATCAGGAAGGAGTCGCCGCCGCTGGCCGCGGGCCGCTCGCACCACAGGAAGAGATGGTCGGGGGCGTAGTCACCGAAAGCGAAGCCGTCATTGTGGGCGACCATCCGCGCCTCGGTCGAGCCGCCGGCGTCGCGTTTGCGGCCGCGCCTGTCGGCGGGCTGCGCCTTCATCTTCATCGCCTCTACCCGGGCGCTCTCCTTCGTCGCCTCGAACTGAGTGCCGCAACGCACGGCCCGGTCCCCCATGATCGCGCGGCCCATCGCGACCGCCTTCTCCTCGTCCGCCAGCCCGGTCACCATGGCCGCGCCCTCGGCGGCGAGCACCTCTGCCGCCTCCTGTGGGCCGGTTACTTTGCGCGGGATGAAACTTGCGGAGCTGACGTCCGGCACAGCGCCTCCTGAGGTCCGCGGAACCGAGCCTGATTGAACCGACCGGTTCAATCAGAGTAGAAGCCTCATGTTTCACTGAAGTGACACTGCGTGCGTTGCTTGTTGCCGCCTTCAGGTGTCGAGGGCGCGGGCCACCTGCTCGATGGTGGTGCTGTCCACGGGCGCGGTACCGGTGAGCGTTCCGGCCAGTGCGCGGGCCAGAACGGTCGCGGCGCTGATCCGGGTGTCTTCCTGTTCGTCGCCGGTGACCTTTCCGATCACGGCGTCGCGCACCGCCTGCGAGATGTCCAGACTCCCGAAGAGTTCGGGGTAGGACAGCATCATCAGGCACACACCGACGTTGGCGGCCAGGATCGACTGTCCGGCCAGTTCGGGTGCCAGACGCAGTCTGCCGGCGTCGCCACAGCGCCTGAGGGCTTCGAGGAGGAGGCCCTGGGCCTCCTTGACCGCCTGCGGCTTGGGTTCGCCGTCGGGGGTGAACATCAGCCGGTACAGGTGCGGGTTGGCCAGGGCGAACGCGACGTGACTGTCCCATGCCGTACGCAGGTCCGCGACGGGGTCGGCCGTGAGAGGGTTCCGTCTCTTGTTGGCCAGGAAGCGTTCGAAGCCGACATCGGCCACCGCCGCGAGCAGTCCCTGCTTGTCCCCGAACTGGCGGTAGATCTCCGGGCCGCCCACCTTGGCGCGCTCGCAGATGGCACGTGTGGAGATGGCCGGCGCGTCACTCTCGGCGAGGAGCTGCGTGGTCGCTTCCAGGATGCGCTCTCGGGCCGTCGTCATGGGGACATGTTAACAGTGGCTGCTAGTTCCGCTTACATGCCTGACCTGGGGATTTGTGCCATGAACGCAGGGGAGTCTCGGCCTGATGACAGCAACGATTACGAAGTGTGTTAGCGTCGTTAACGACATGGGGCGGCCCGGCTGTGACGCGGGGCGATCACGCCTCATGGGATGACATCCGGCCCGACATACGAAGGTGGTTTCCCGTGGCTACGACGACCCTGCGCGAACTGAACGGCTTCGACGAGACCCCCGCCTCCCTGGCCGACTCCGTAGTGGTCCTGGTCGACTTCCAGAACACGTACACCGGTGGCGTCATGGAGCTGGACGGTCACGCCGAGGCCATCGCCGAGGGCAAGAAGCTCCTCACCGCCGCCCGCGAGGCCGGCACCCCCGTCATCCATGTCCAGGACCAGGGGTACGACGTGGACTCCGAGGGCGGAAGGATCATCGCTGACCTCGCCCCCGTGGACGGGGAGGGTCGCGTCATCAAGTCCGCCCCCAACGCCTTCCACAACACCGACCTGGCCCAGCAGATCGAGAAGACCGGCCGCAAGAACGTCATCCTGGCCGGGTTCATGAGCAACATGTGCATCCTGTTCACTGCCCAGGGCGCCTTCCTGAGCGGACTGCACCCGACTGTCGTCGCGAACGCCTGCGGCACCCGCAGCCTGTCCACACATGTCCGGGGCGGCGGCGCCGTCCTCACCGCGCAGCAGATCCACGACAGCGCCCTGGCGACGATCACGGAACTCTACGGAGTGGTGGTTTCCTCGGTCTCCGATCTGTCGTAATACCTTCCTGTATTTGCGCACAGGGCGTCCGGGCTTCGGCTCGGGCGCCTTTTTTGTTTCGACATCCGAAACCATTCCGTCCGGTTTATGCATTCATATAGCACCTATGTGTGATTCCTGTGTCATCAACTCCTATTTTCCAGCCAGTTGGGGCAGTAGCGTCTTTTTTCGTCGGGCGCGACAAAATAAGAATCGCAGCTGGGGGAAACAGCACGTGACCACCCGTAGGAACTTCATCGGCGCAGCGGGCACCGCCGCAGCGGCCACTCTCCTGACCGGCACCACATCACAGGCACACGCCACTGCTGCCGGAAACGGCGACGCAGCCGCCGACACCACGACCGCGAGGAACAACATCCTCCAGGTCGACACCGACATGCGCACCAACTACGACAAGCTGCGGGCCAACGTCCTCCAGCAACTCGGTCCGGTCATCGTCGTGGAAAACGGCATGCAGGGCGGTAAATACACCCTGGTCCACCAGGGCCGGCAGTTCATCGAAGAGCCGATCTCGCAGATCTTCCAGCTGGCGAAATCCATCGCCCACGTCCCGCTCGGCATCTTCTCCGTCATCGCACCGTCCCTGGACCCCAAAGTCCCGGCGGGACAGACCGACATGGACGCCCGCGACCTCCAACTGGTCGCCTACGCCGGACCCTCGAACACGGACTGGATCACCCCGCTGCAGGCATTCGGCACCGACCTCGACACCGCACGGCGCACGCTGGAGGACGCCGACCTCCCCTCCGGCCTGAAAACGTCCTGCGCCCACATCCTCGACGCCGGCCTGACCTACATCAACGAGATCACCCGGCGCCGTACCTTCGACATGCCCGGCTTCCAGAAGTTCACCGGGAAGATCGCCGACGACATCAAAACGAACATGTACTGGGCCGCGAAAGTCCAGATCGAAGCCGTCAAGGACCTGTTCGGGCGCTGGAAGGACAAGGTCGGCGCGGACGCCTGGCACGAGCTGTACGTCGTCGTCCTGTCGATGTGGACGACGTCCGAGCTGAACCAGAACTCCATCATCATCAAGCATCTGATGGACCAGGGCACGGCCGACAGCCACCTGATCGACCTCGTCTGCGAGGCGCCTTCCATCCCCAACGCGGTCCACGTCGCACTCGACAACCTCGCCCGCATCGTGATGGACAACATCGCCGCCGAAATGGTGTTCTCCAAGGACCAACAGCTGGCCGACGCCCTCAAGGGCAAGCCCGACCTGCTCAGCCAGGAAATCCTCACCCTTCTCGGCGACACGGATGCAACCGCGAACGCGGCGGCCCTCAACGCCTGCCCCTTCCACACCAAGACGAAGGCCAAGCAGGCCCTCATCAACGCCTGACCCACCCGCGCCGCGGGGACACCCCTGGCGGCCCGCAACACCAGCGGCTCCCCCTACCTGCTCAAGGGGGAGCCGCTGCCATGTCAACGGGGAAAAACTTCATGCGCACGTCGCCCACACTCCGCGCCGCCCGCATCTGGGCACTGGCCGGACTCATACTCCTGACCGTCAACCTGCGCGCCGCAATCACCTGCATCGCGCCCCTGCTCACCGACCTCCAACACACCTTCCACCTGGGCACCTTCACCACGAGCCTGCTGACCACGCTCCCTGTCCTGTGCCTCGGCATCTTCGCCGCCCTCGCACCACCCCTCAGCCGCCGCATCGGCACCGAAGGCGCCATCACCCTCGCCCTCGCCCTCATCACCACCGGGATCCTCCTGCGCACGATCCCCTCCGCACCGGCCCTGTTCGCCGGAACCGTGCTGGCCGGAGCCGGAATCGCCATCGGGAACGTCCTGCTCCCCGCAGTCGTCAAACAGCACTTCGCCCACCGCGTGGGTTCCCTCACCGGCCTCGCCATGACCCTGATGGCCGCCTCCGGCGCCGTCGCCGCCGGCCTCGCCGTCCCCCTCGACCGCACCGCAGGATGGCGCATCGCCCTCGCGGTATGGGCCATCCCCTCAGCCGCCGGAACCATCCTGTGGGGGCCCCTCGCACGCCCCGGAGACGGGAAACGCCGTAAACGCCCCCAGCGCACCCACGGACCCACCGTCAGCCGCTCCCCGCTCGCCTGGGCCGTCGCCGTCTTCCTCGGCCTGGTGTCACTGACGTTCTACGTCCTGGTGTCCTGGCTGCCCGAAATCCTGCGGAACACCGGCGTGCACCCGGCGCAGGCCGGAACGATGATGTCGGTGATGCTGCTCATCGGTATCCCCATGGGCTACCTCATCCCCGTCCTCGCCGTGCGCCTCGAAGACCAAAAACCCCTGGTCATCACCATCGCCATGGTGAAAATCAGCGCGCTCACCGGCATCCTCCTCGTCCCGGAAACCCCATGGCTGTGGGTGATCCTGCTCGGCCTCGCCACCGGCAGCGCCTTCCCCCTGGCCATCACCCTGCTCACCCTGCGCTCCCCGGACCCGCAGACAGCCGCACAGCTGTCGGGCATGGCCCAGACCAGCGGATACCTCCTCGCGGGCGCCGGGCCGCTGACGATCGGTCTCCTCCACAGTGCGAGCGGCGGCTGGACCCTTCCGCTGCTGCTCCTGCTCGGCGTGGTCGTACCGGAAGCAGCCGTGGGAATGAAAGCGGCACGAAACGGTTTCGTCGTCTCCGCCCCCGAAGTCCCACAGGACCGCGTCCGCATATTGGTCACGGTGTGCTGTGAAGCGGGGGCCCCGGTGGTGCCATTGCGCGTACGCTCGCGCCCAAGGAGGGCGCCATGGCCGGGCATGCGAAACCGATCAGGATGTGGTGGCTGGTCACGTTGACGGCTGTGACCATGGCGGTCATAGCGGTCGTACTCGTGCTCCAGGCCGACTCCGGCGAGGCGACCTCGCCCCGGCCGACCGATCCCCCCTCGGCCACCTCGTCCGTCCTGGGATAGGCAGTTATCGGCCCGCCTCCCCGCGCAGCCCGTCGCGCAGACGGCGCAGGTCGTCGGCGTGGCGGCCCAGGCCGTTGAGGCGCAGCCGGGCTGCCTCCGTACGGGGGTCGGGACGGAGCGTGAAGGCCAGGTCGAGGGATTCGCGCAGCATCCAGAGGTCGTAGGCGAGGAGCCGTGCCGCCCGGGCCTGCGCCTGCTGCAGGTCCGGCTCGGTGAGTTCGAGGTCCTGCAGTCGGGTGCGCAGGCGGTGCAGGGTGCCGCTCTGGCGGCTGCACATACGTGCCGTCCGGCGGGAGACGGCACCCGGTTCGCCGCAGGCGGCCACCGCCGCGTCGGCCGGTGTCTGGGCGGCCACCGCCTCGTCCAGAACGGCGACCAGGGCGAGCAACTGGGCCCGGCGCGAAGGACGGGCGGGGGCCGGGCGGTGGGCGAGCGACCGTGCGGCGCGCTGCCACCGGACGGCGCCCGGGGGTGTGCGGAGGCGCATGGCTCCAGTGTGCGCCGCGGACGCCGGGAGCCGGCAGGTCCAGCTGTTACGCAGAGCGAGAAATGTGACCTGGGAGGACGATGGGAACAGGAGTGCCGACAGGTCGACAGAAGGAGGCCGCCATGGCCAACGACCGATCCGTGACGGCGACGACGTCCGCTCCCTCCCTCACCTTCGGCAAGACCGAACGGGAGGACCACCCCTGGGAGATACAGCTCGTCAAGCACCAGGAACGCACCGAGTCCGCGGAGTTCCGCGCCGCGAAGACGGCCGTGAACAAGATCCTCCAGGAGCTGGGGAAGACCGAGCGGCCGTACGGGCCGGGGCCGTACGAGATGCACCACGGCGGCAGTCTCTGGGTGAAGACGGACGCCGGCTGGCGGATGTTCCGGGCCCGGGTTGGCATCGAGTGGAGCATGCAGTTCTGCGCCGACCCCGCGAAGGTCGACCGGCTGCGGCAGGAGGCCGCCGACCTCGTCGCCGCGTTCCCCGAGACCCTTCCCGCGCTGGAGGCCCTCGGCTACAAGCGCGCCCGCAAGCTGCTGGAAACCCCGATCACGGACGCCGAGGGCGTCGCGGCCTGGACCGACTCGCTGTTCAACGCCTGCGTGCCGCTGACCCGCGGGAACCACCAGGGGGTCCTGCCCAAGGCGGCCGGGGAGCACCACTACCCGTGGCCGATCAAGGGCGCCGACTACATCCGGTACGACGACTTCAACCTGTGGGTGACCCTGCCCGACGGCACCCACGCCGGCGTCGCCCCCGTAGCTCCCCGCGGCTCCGGCGACGGACGGCTGCGCATCGTCCACGCCCGGCACGGCACACCCGCCGGGGACGTCGTGGCCAAGGCGCAGCGGCGCCGTGTCATGGCCGTGCTCCCGGCGGACAGCCCGATGGCCCTCGAGGCGTTCCAGCAGCAGATCGCGCCCGGGGCGCGCACCGCGGCCGCCCGGCCGCGTTCCCGCGCCACGCGCGGCAGCACCCGCCGGGCCGGTTAGGCGGGCCGTGGTCATGCCGCGCAGGATCGTCGTCTGCCTGGACGGCTCGGGCAACCAGGTCGGCGCCCGCAACCCCACGAACGTGGTCAGGTTCTACGAGATGCTGGAGCCCGGCGACCCGTCGAGACAGCTGCTCTACTACGACCCCGGGGTCGGCACCATGTCGTCGGCCACCGCCCGCGGACCGCTGGGCCGCAGGCTCTCCAGGCTCGGCGGCCTCGCCTTCGGAACGGGACTGAAGACCAACCTCACCGAGGCGTACACGTACCTGATGCAGCACTGGCAGCCGGGGGACGCGGTGTACGTCTTCGGGTTCAGCCGTGGCGCCTACACGGCCCGTGCGCTGGTCGGGATGCTCAACAAGCCGGGGCTGATGCGGCCCGGCGCGGAGAACCTGGTGCCGTACGCGGTGGCGAAGTACGCCTTCAACCAGGACATCAACAAGAGCGAGCAGGAGGTCGCCCGTTTCTCGCACGCCTTCTGTCTGCGCACCGACGGCGAGCCGCTGTGGGAGCAGGTCAAGCGCAACGATCCCCGGCAGGTCTCGCACCACGCCCTGCCGGTGGCCTACCTGGGCGTCTGGGACACCGTGAAGGCGGCCGGCCTGCTCCGCCTCGGCAATCTGCGCTGGCCGTACACCCACTCCCTGCCCAACGCCGCCCGCATCCGGCACGCCGTCTCCCTCGACGAGTTGCGACGCCCCTACCGGGAGTTCCTCGTCAGGCCGCGCAGCCCCGGCCCCGACACGGACACCAGCACGGCGGAGGAGGTGTGGTTCGCCGGGGTGCACTCCGACGTCGGCGGCACCTTCGACCACGCCCCGGACGCACCCCTGCTCTCCACGATCACCCTCAAGTGGATCACGGACGGTGTCTGCGACGACCTGGACTTCCGGCCGGGTGCCTACGGTGCCGCGACCGCGGTGACCGAGGCCTTCGCCGACGCCCCCGTCCACCACAACGGCCGGGCGTGGATCCTCGTGGGCCGGCGCGCACGCCCCGTACCTCCCGAGGCGGTACTCCACTGGAGCGTCCGGCTGCGCCGGGAACGGGACCCCGGCTACCGACCGGACCTGGCCGGCCGCGAGCGCTGGGCCGATCCCGACTGGTTCAAACCAGCCCGCACATAGCGGGGCCAATGGGTCTCTAAGGGTCGTCCTCATCCCGCGGGAGTAGCGGATTCTGCCCCGGGTCGTGCTTCGGAGGCATGGCAGGTGTCTCCGTGGGCACGATGTGGCGAAGTGGCGCGCGGACCAGGCTGGTTCACGTAAGCCAGCCGGTCCGAGGAGGGCGTCATGAACCGTCAGACCCGCGTCCGTGTCAACCGCAGGCCCGCCACGCCCCGCGACACGACCATCGACCGCAGGACGCCGTCGGGGCGGATCCTGCCGTACTGATCGCACACCGACCAGCCCGCGGATCCCGGCAGGAGTGACAGCCGGCCTTTCGGGGTACGCGCCTGACGTCAAGGGAGCCGGTGGGGCAGGGGAGGCGGTGGTGAGCATGCACGTCGGGAGTGGTCGGCAGTGACCCCCGCCGACGAGGCAGGCCTCGCCCCCTTCGTGCACCCCGCGCTTCTCTACGGCGACGAGGACGAGTACCTCGCGGGCACCGTCCCCTTCGTCCGGGACGCCCTCGCGGCCGGCGAACCCGTCGCCGTGGCCGTGCCCGGGGAGCGCCTCCGGCTGATCCGGGACGCGCTGGGCGAGGACGGCGCCACCGTGCGGTTCCTGGACATGCGAAAGGCCGGGCGCAACCCCGGCCGGATCATCCCCGCGGTGCTGCGCGCCTTCGCGGACGCCCAGCCGAGCGGCACCCGCGTGAGCATCATCGGCGAACCGATCTGGGCCGGCCGTACCCCCTCCGAATACCCCGCCTGCGTCCAGCACGAGGCACTGATCAACGCGGCCTTCCGGGGCCGGAGCGCGACCATCCTGTGCCCGTACGACATCCAGCATCTCGACCCGCGGATCGTCGCGGACGCCTACGCCACCCACCCCACCCTCGTGCGCGGCGGCTCCGGACGGCAGGAGGACAGCCGGGCCTACGCCCCCGGGGACGTCGTGGCCCGCTACAACGAACCGCTGCCGCCCGTACCGGCCGTCCCGCCCTCCCTGTCCTTCCGCTTCGACCCGGACTCCCTCTCCGAGGCCCGCCATCTCGCCGTCGACGAGGCGGTACGCCTGGGCCTCGCGTCCCCGCGGGTCGAGGACCTGGCGCTGGCCATCGCCGAACTGGTCACCAACAGCGTGGTGCACGGGGGCGGTTCGGGTGAGCTAGGGGTGTGGGCCGAGGACGGGTACGTGGTGTGCGAGGTCCGCGACAAGGGCCACCTCAGCGATCCGCTGGCCGGCCGCAGACCGGTCCCGCGTGACCAGCCCGGCGGCCGTGGGCTCCTCATGGTCAACCTCCTCGCGGACCTGGTGCGCGTGCACACCGGCCCGGACGGCACCGCCGTGCGCTGCTGGTTCGCCCGTTGACCGGGCGCCCGACTCCTCGGCGTCCGTCCGGGGCTCAGATGACGGCCGGGCCGAGCATCAGCGGCTCGATCCTGCCCTCCAGCATGTAGCCCAGGCCCTGCACGGCACACACGTCGGGCCGTTCGGCGATGTGCACCGGCATACCGGTGGCCTGCCGCACCATCTCGTCCAGCCCCGGCAGCAGCGCGCTGCCGCCCACCAGCATGATCCCGCGGTCGACGAGGTCGGCGACCAGATCGGGCGGGCACTCCCGCAGCACCCGGCCGATGACGTCGACCACGGCGGTCAGCGGGGTCTCGATCGCCTCGCGCACGGCTGCGGTGTCGACCTGCACCGAGCGGACGAGACCGGTGACCACGTCCCGCCCCCGGATCACGGTGGACTTCGGCCCCTGGGCGGTGAGCCCTATGTCGGAGAGCGCCAGGTGCAGGGGGCGTACGGACTGGCTGGGGAGCATCAACTCGTGCTGATGGCGCAGGTGTTGGATGATCGCGTGGTCGACGGCGTCGCCGCCGACGGGAATGCGTTCGGAGCTCACGGTCGAGCCCAGTGAGAGCACCGCCACCTGGGTGGTCGCCGTCCCGCAGGCCATGATCATGGTGGCCTCGGGCTGCTGCACGGGCAGTCCGCACCCCACGGCGGCGGCGATGAGCGTGTCGACGAGCTCCACGCGCCGTGCGCCGAGCCCGACCAGCGTCTCGACGGCCGCCCGCCGGGCCAGCGGGTCGGCCTCGTGCGGGGTGCAGGCCGCGGCGCGCAGGAACGGCTTGCGGCGCAGGGCGCGGCGGAGTCTGTCGCCGAGCAGGCCCCGGAGCATGCGCTGCGCCATCTCGATGTCGACGACGGTGCCGCCGGACACCGGGCGCACCACACGGATGTGGCCCGGGGTGCGGCCCCTCATCCGCTCGGCGAAGTCACCCACCGCGATCAGGGCGCCGCTGCGGGTGTTCACGGCGGCGACGGACGGCTGGTCGACGACGAGGCCGACGCCCCTGACGTAGACACGGGTCCGGGCCGCCCCCAGGTCGACGGCGAAATGGCAGCGCCGCAACTGCTCCAGACTTGCGGTCATGCAGGGTCCTCCAGAAAAACGCAGACCGTGGGGCCGCCGGGCAGCGGGTCCCAATGGCATCGTGCGGTGCCGGAGGGGAGTGGCGCCTTTTGTGGGGGGCCGGTCGGGGCGCGGCCGAATGGGCGTTGTGCGGTTTACGTTCGTCGGTGCGGGATCCCTGGGCCTCGCCTTGATCCCTCAGCCGAATCGAGGTCGCGCGCAGTCGCCGGACTCCATCACCACGGTGTAGCCGGCGGGCTGCCGCCGCAGCTCGTACGCCGGCTCCTCCGGCCTGCCGCCGCGATCAGCCGTCACCGCACGGCCCGGGACGGCGTCCCGGCCTTGGGGACCGTCGGCCCAGAGGCAGGAGGCGATGACCCGGTGGCCGCCGGGACGGGCAGCCGCGGGCTGCCGGTCAGGGCCCGACGATGCCGCGGATCACCCCCAGCTCCACCAGGTCCTGCGGCCGGATGCGCAGCTGGCCGGCCGTGGCCTCGACCTCCTCGGCCGGCCGCTTGAGGATCGCGGCCGCCAGCTCCGGTGCGATCACCGAGAAGTAACTGTCCGGCGTGGCCCAGGTGTTGCCCGCCGCCGCCAGTGCCAGCGCGCCGCCGGAGCCGCCCTCGCCGATGACCAGGGTGGTGACCGGGACGCGGGCAGCCGCCACCGCGCCGAACAGCTCCGCGATCGCGGCGCCCGCGCCCTGCCGTTCCGCCTCCGCGTCGTTGGCCGCGCCCGGGGTGTCCACGAGGGTCAGCACGGGGATGCCGAGCCGGTCTGCGAGCCGTATGAGTCGGGTGGCCGTGCGGTAGCCCGCCGGGCGGGTGGGGGTGCCGGTCTGGGCGGCGTAGGCGACGGTGCGGTCCCCGGCTGTGCCGAAGCCGCAGAGGATGCCCTCTGTGTCGGTGCCGCCGCAGCGGTCGCCGTGGATCGCTGCGCGGTGGGTGAAGTAGGCGTCCAAGTAGGCCTGGGCGCGGGGGCGTTGGGGTGAGCGGGCGCGTTGGACTGCGTGCCAGCCGGTGGTGGGCAGCTTCTCAGTGCCGAGGGCGGATGGGAGCGGCGCTGCTCCGGGTGCCACGTTGGGTCGTATGGCGTCTGCGGCGCCGTTGTGGCTGCTCGCGCCGTTCCCCGCGCCCCTTCGGGGCGCTTCCCGAACCGCCGGGCTCGAAAGCAGCCGTAGCCACAACCCCAGCGTCCCCCGCAGCTCCGCCGGAGGCACCACCGCGTCCACCGCCCCCGCCGCCAGCTGCGCCTCTGCCGTGTACGCCGTCGGGTCCGCCTCCGGCGGTCGTACCCGGGAGCCGGCGAAGCCGACCTGGGCTGCCGGGAGGGCGAGGATCACGTCTGCGCCTGCGCCGAGGGTGGCCCAGCCGCCGCCCGTGGTGGGGTCCCTGAGGACGGCGATCTGGGGGAGTCCGGCCTCGCGGGTGAGCGCCGACTGGTGGGCCACGCGCTGGAGTTGGGTGAGGGCGAGCATGCCCTCCTGCATACGGCTGCCGCCCGTGGCGACCAGCGGCACGACCGGGAGGCGGTGCGCACGGGCGTGGCCGTAGGCGGCCTCCAGGCGGTCGCCGGTCCGCTCGCCGAGCGAGCCGCCGAGGAAGCCGAACTCGAAGGCGATCAGTACGGCTCGGGTGCCCGCGACGCTCGCCGTGCCGCACACGACCGATTCCGTCTCGCCGGTGCGTTCGACCGCGCGGGCGCGTGAGGCGTCGTAGCCCTGCCAGGCAAGGGGGCCGTCCGGCCCGGACTCCCTTGCGGGGTAAGGGAGTTCGGTGAAGGTCGCCGGGTCGGTGACCAGCGCGAGCATCTCGCGGGCGGAGAGGCGGGGCTCAGGCACGGTGCAGTGCCCGCTTCATGATCTTCCCCATGTCGTTGCGGGGCAGGCTCTCCAGGTAGTGGACCACGCGCGGGCGCTTGTGGGGGGCGAGGCGGCCCGCCACATGGTCCGCCAACTCCTCGGCTCCGGGGGGCGATTGGGGGTTCACCGGCACCACCCATGCCACGATCCGCTCGCCCAGATCCGCATCCGGCTCCCCGGTGACCGCCGCCTCCCGTACCCCCGCATGCTCAAGCAGCGCGTTCTCGATCTCACCGGCCCCGATCTTGTAACCCCCGCTCTTGATCAGGTCGGTGGCCTTGCGGCCGACGATCCGGACGTACCCGTCGGACTCGCGCACGGCCATGTCCCCTGTGCGGAAGAACCCGTCGGCGGTGAACGCGGCAGCCGTGGCGTCGGGCCGGTTCAGGTACTCGGTGAACAGATTCGGGCCGCGCACCTGGATCTCGCCGACGCTCTCGCCGTCGTACGACGTGATCGCCGTCCCGTCCTCCTCCACCAGCCGCAGCTCGACACCCGGCAGCGGCACGCCCACCGTGCCCGCGCGCGGCTCGCCGTCCGCCCGCACGCTGGTGTTCATGAGCGTCTCCGTCATGCCGTACCGCTCGATGACCCGCCGTCCGGTCGCGGCCGCGATGCGCTCGTGGTCGTGGACCGGGAGCGCGGCGGAACCGGAGACCAGCAGCCGTGCCCGCCCGAGGGCCTTCGCCAGCTCCGGCTCCTCGGACAGGGCCCCGGCGATCCGGTGGTACATCGTCGGCACCCCGAACAGCATGGTCGCGCCCTCGTTCAGCTCGCGGGCCACGCCCTCCGTGCTGAACCGCCCCAGGTGGCGGACGGAGCCGCCGCGCCTCAGCGGGCCGAGGATGCCCAGCACCAGCCCGTGCACATGGAACAGCGGCAGCCCGTGCACCAGTACGTCGTCACCGGTCCACTGCCAGGCGTCGGCGAGCGCGTCCAGCGTGGTGGCGATCGCCCGGCGGGGCAGGACGGCACCCTTGGGCGGCCCGGTGGTGCCGGAGGTGTAGACGACCAGGGCGGGGTCCTCGTCGTCGGGCAAGGGCGCGGGAGCGGGGCTCCCGGAGCCGGTCACGTCGACGTCGAGGCGCGGCAACTTCCCTACGGCAGAGGGAAGTTCGTCATCCGCGGCCGCGAGCACCACCGACGGCGCACTGTCGGACAGGATGTGCCCGAGCTCCTTCTCACCCGACTTCGGGTTGAGCGGTACGGCGGCCGCCCCCGCCCGCAAGGCCGCCACCACGGCCACCGCGGTCTCCAGCGCAGGCGTGGCCCAGACCGCGACCCGTCCGCCGCGCGGGAGCCGGGCCGCCAGGGCACCCGTCGCGACGGCGAGCTCGGCGTACGTCAGGGACCGGTCGCCGAAGCGCAGAGACACCCGCTCGCTCGGGCTCTCCAGGGCGGGAAAGAGAGAGGACACGCGATGCACTCCATCCGTCAGGGCAGGAACGACACCCTCGTTCCTACACCAGCCGCCCCGCGGAGGACGATCAGGAGGCCTCCCGCACCACGTCCGCCACCACACAGCTCACGTTGTCCGGGCCCCCGGCCTCGTTCGCCGCGTCCACCAGGGCCCCGACGGCCGCGTCCGGGGCGCCGGCGGAGAGCAGCTCCCGGATACGGGTGTCGGGAAGCACGGTGGGCAGCCCGTCGGAGCACAGGAGATAGCGGTCGCCGGGGGCGGCGTCGTGCAGCCGCAGGTCCGGGGTGCCGGTGCCGAGGGCCTTGAGCAGGAGGGTGCGCTGGGGATGGGCCGTGGCCTCCTCCTCGGTCAGGCGGCCCTCGTCGATCAGCGACTGGACCACCGTGTGGTCATGGGTGATGCGGAAGAGCTCGCCGTCGCGCAGCAGGTAGGCGCGGGAGTCGCCGATGTGGACGAGGGCGAGGCGGGAGCCCGTCCAGAGCAGGGCGGTGAGGGTCGTGCCGTTCGCGTCGGGGTCGTCCGTCGCGTCCCGGACCGCCTCGGTCGCGCCCTGCACGGCGTCCTCCAGCAGGTTGAGCACACTGCCCGCCGGCACCTCCTGAGTGTCCAGGAACCTGAGCGCCTCGACGGCCGCGCTGCTCGCGGGCGCACCGGCCGGCCCGAACCCGTCGGCGACGGCGAGCAGCCTCGCCCCCGCGTAGGCCGTGTCCTGGTTGGCGGGCCGCACCCGGCCGCGGTCGGAGTGGGCGAAGTAACGCAGTGCCAGCATGGTGGTGTCCTTCCTGGTTTCTTCCGTCAGGTGATCCACGAGGAACGCGGCGAGATCTCGCCGTACCGCCGTCTCGGCCTCCACCCGCGCCCAGTACGCGCGGATCTCCCGGGCGGCGGCCTCCGGTTCGAGGGCGCACACCTCCCGGATCCGGGCCAGCGGCATGCCCAGCCGCCGCAACCACGCCACCAGCCGGGCCTGCTCGAGCTGCCCGAGGGCGTAGTAGCGGTAGCCGGTGTACGGGTCGACCCGGGCGGGGCGCAGCAGTTCCAGCTCGTCGTAGAGGCGAAGAGCCTTCGGCGAGAGCCGGCAGGCCCGTGCGAACGCACCGATCGTGAGCATGTCCCTGCGCATCCGGCAGTCCTCCCCGTGTTCCTGTCACCGATGCTGCGGCTTCACCGAAGGGGAAGGTCAAACCGGTTGCTTCGGTTGCGGGGACAGCGGTTAGCCTGCGAAACGATCGACCGCCGTATGACGTACGAACTGGAGTCCGCCGTGCCCCGAGTCGCACTCGCCACCTACGACCCCGGCGCGCAGCCGAGCAAGGACCGCGACCTGCCCGTGCTGGTGCAGGCGCTGAGGGACGCCGGGGCCGAGGCGGCCGCCGTCCCGTGGGACGATCCCGACACCGACTGGAGCGGCTTCGACCTCGTCGTCATCCGGTCGACCTGGGACTACAGCTGGCGGGCGGACGAATTCGCGACGTGGGCCGAGAAGTGCGCCGCGGTCACCCGGCTGGCCAATCCGGCCGAGGTGGTGCGCTGGAACTCCGACAAGCGCTACCTCGGGGACCTCGCGGAGGCGGGAGTGCCCGTGGTCCCCAGCCGCTACCTCGCACCCGGGGACGCCCCCGACCTCCCCGACGACCACGAGTACGTCATCAAGCCGACCTCCGGCGCGGGCGCCCGGTACGCCGCCCGCTACACGCCTCACGACCACGACACGGCCGTACGGCACCTCGCGCGCATGCACGAGGAGGGGCTGACCGCGATCGTCCAGCCGTATCTGTCCGGCATCGACGTCAGCGGTGAGCGGGCCCTGCAGTTCTTCGGCGGCCGCTTCCTGCACGCCAGCCGGAAGGGCGCCGTACTGGCACCGGACACGGCGTACGACGCCACCAAGGTGGCCCACCCGGACCTGGCCCCGTGGACCCCGACCCCCGCCGAACTCGCCGTCGCCGAAGGCGCGTTGGCCGCCGTACCGGATGCCCCGGAGCTGCTGTACGCGCGTGTGGACCTGGTCGACGGGGCGGACGGGGAGCCGCGGCTGATGGAGCTGGAGCTGGTCGAGCCGAATCTGTTCCTCGGGCTGCATCCGGGGTCGGTGGCGGTGGTCAGGGACGCGATTCTGGCGACGGCGACCGGTCGCTGACCGCCACCCGCTGCAACAACCCCCAGGTGAACTCGGCGGCCACCTCCCGCCGCACCCCCTCCGCATCGGGTGCCGTGAACGCCAGGCCCCACCGCGTGGGCGCCGTGCCCTCCAGGGGCCGGGCGGGGGCGAAGGCGCGGGCTGCCTCGTCGACCGTGCAGGACCAGGGGATGAGGTCGTCGAGGGTGCGCAGGGTGGGGCCGGGAGTGCCCGGGGTGCGGATCAGCCATTCGTTCCAGACGGCGCCGTTCGGGGCGAGGAGGACCTCGAAGCGCAGGTCCGGCCAGAGGGGGACGGGCCAGAGCAGGGCCTCGCAGTCCAGGTCGCCGACCTTGCGGGTGATCGTCGACTCGGGGGCGCCGAGGATCGAGCGGTAGCGCGAGACGGCGGCGCGGGAACGCGGGGAGTGCAGCATCGCCTGCCAGCGCTTGTTGGCCTCCCTCATGTCGGCGATGGAGACGCCCAGTGCGCGGCGGGCGTCCTCCACCAGGTCCGGGTTGTGGTCGGCCATGCGGCGCAGCAGGACCAGCTGGAAGTCGAGGGGTGTGAAGGGGTGGCTAGCGGGGCGCTCGGCGGACGGCATGGGAACCATGGTGACCCACCGCGTCGGCGCCCGGACGGCGGCCGTCCGGGAGGAAGAGGACCGAGTTGACGTAGCGCGGGTGCTTGCGGAACGGCAGGACGCGGCCCAGCAGGCCCTGGGCCACGACGTGCGAGACGGTTGCCTGATGGGCCTCCAGGGGGAAGCGGGACAGCGGGGTCCAGGTGTCGCCGGGCAGCACCCAGCCCTCGTAGCGGAGGAGGGAGAGGTAGGTGACGACGGGGGCGATCGGCTGGATCCGGGACTCCAGTTCGACGAAGAGGGCCGGGCGGTCGCGGGCCAGCAGGCCCGTGGCACCGCGCAGGACCGCGAGCTCGTTCCCGTCCACGTCGATCTTGACGAAGCCGACGTCCCGCAGGCCGAGTTCGTCGAGGGTGACACAGGAGACGTGCAGGGCCCGGGCGTGGATGTCGCGGCGGACCAGCGAGGACACGCCCCGGTCGCCGGCGTCGTCCGGCGGGAGCCACAGCCGGGCGGTGCCGGGGCGGTCGGAGGCGGCGGCCTGGACGACACGGACGTTCGGCGGGGCGCCGTCGGTGAGCAGGCGGGCCAGATGGGGGACGGGTTCGACGGTCACCACCTGGCGGGCGCGGCCGGCCAGGCGCCGGGTCCATGGGCCGTACCAGCCGCCGACGTCCACGGCGGTGCCGCAGCCGGGCGGGCACAGGTCGGCGAGCCGGGCCAGCTCGGGCTCGAAGCGCGGGTAGACCGCCCGGGCGGCGGCGGCCACCACGCGGACGGGCAGGTGCGGGGCCAGCCGGGCGGCCAGGGTGCGGGGCGGGGTCGTCACTGGGCCATCCGCTTGAGCAGGGCCTCGTGCTCGTCGTCCGACACCTGCTCCCCGGACGACGGCAGCAGCTGCGGGATGCCGTCGACGATCGGGTAGCGGCGGTGCAGACGCGGGTTGTACAGGGCCTCGGGGACCGCCGGGCCGTCCGGCCGCACGAGGTGCAGCGGGCCCTTGTCGAGGGGGCACGCCAGGATCCGCAGCAGCGGGTCGTCGGGCTTCATGGAGGGGTCAACTCCTTGGTGGCTATGGGGGGTTGGGGAGGAGTTCCAGGCGCGGGCCGGTCGTGTCTGGGCATGGCCAGCAGGACGGAGACGGCGAGGACCGTGCCCGCGAGACGCAGGGCGAGCCGCAGCGGATCGTGCGGGAGCGCCTCGCCGAAGGAGAGGGTGCCGAGTACGGCCGTGTAGAGACAGGTCACCGTCGTGCACACCGGCACGATCAGCGAGGCCCGGCAGCGCTGCAGCGCGGCCTGCGACATCACCAGGCCGAACGCGCCGGTGAAGAGGAGGAGATACGGATACGGGGACCTGAGCAGGCCCACCACCGCACCGCCCAGCCCGCTCGACGTCAGACAGCTCGACACGCCCTTGATGGCGAGCGAGCTGACCCCGTACAGCACCCCGACGGCCACCCCGTACTCCACACCCGTCGTCGGAGCGCGGTGGCGGTGGCGGGTGCGTCGCTCCGCGGCGCCGTACAGCCACACACCGCCCGCCAGCGAGGGCACGCACACCAGCAGGATCAGCTGGTACGGGGCGCTGCGGCTGACCGTGTCCGAGCCCTCCTTGAGCGAGAGCACCACCATCAGCAGCGCGGCGAGGATCGCACCGAGCGCATACCGTTCCCGGCCGGTCGTCTCCTCGCCCAGCAGCCGGGCGGAGAGCAGGACGAGCAGCACCAGGCCGGAGACGAAGATGCCCTGGGCGGCGGCGATCGGCAGCGTCCGGTACACGACGAGCTGCGCCCCGAAACCGGAGGCGAGGGCGAGGGAACCGCCGATCCACAGCGGGCTGCCCAGCACCAGTCTCAGCAGCCGGGCGGGGTTGCGGATCGTCACCTCGGGCAGCGCGGTGAGCGCCCGTTTCTCCAGGACGAAACCGAGGCTGTACAGGGTGTTCGCCAGCAGTGCCGCGGCCACTCCCCACCACATGACGTGCCCCCTCTACGTCTTTGCCTTGCGCGCGTGCAGGAGAAGGATCGAGGCGAGGGAGGGTCTGGAGCAGGCCAGGCGGTCGAGGGGACGCAGGGGGCGGGGTACGCCGTGGAAGGGGGCGCCCTTGACGTCCACGATCTCGAAGCCGGACGCGGCGACGAACTCCCGCAGCGCCCGCGCGGTGTACAGCCGCAGATGTCCCACCACCTCCGTGCCCGGGCGGCCGTGGATCGCGCGCAGGCTGACCTCGGAGAAGACGGGCTGTACGCCGGCCAGCAGCAGGGCGCGGTTGTACCAGGCGGCCAGGTTCGGGGTGGAGAGCATCAGATGGCCGCCCGGGCGCAGGACGCGGCGGATCTCGTCGAGGGCGGCGTCCGGGTCGACCAGGTGCTCGATCACCTCGCTGAACAGCACGGCGTCGGCGGAGGCCGCCTTGAACGGGAGCCCGCCGTCGGTGAGTTCGCCCCGGATGGCGTACGACAGGTGGGTGCGGGCCCGTTTCAGGGCGTCCTGGGACCAGTCGACGCCGATGATGCGGTGGCCGGTCAGCAGCGGGGCCGCGGTGGCGGCCGCGGTGCCGTCGCCGCAGCCGATGTCGAGGATGGTGCGGGGTGTGCCCGCGGCCGCCGGGCCGAGGGCGGCGGCCAGCATCCGGGCCTGGCGGAGGCTGCGGGGGGTGCCGGAGGCGACCGGGACGGCGGGGTCCTCGTAGAAGTCGCGCAGCCCGGGGCGGTGCACGGGCGCGGTGGTCGCGTTCACGGGGTCACCTCCGTGGAGTGCAGATAGTGCTCGAAGAGATCGCGGAGGTGCGCGCCGTCGCCGTGGCTGAGCAGGGCGCGGGACCAGCGCAGGGCGAGGTGGAGGCGGCCCGCGGTGGAGGCGGTGGTGACGGTGAGGCCGCGGGGCATACGGGCCGGCGCCGAGAACCAGACCGCGTGCGCGCGGCCCGCCTCCTCGCCGAAGTCCAGGGGGTACGGGATGCGGCCGATGTTGCTGAGGAGCGTCGTCGACGTCCAGGGGGCGGCTGCTCTGCGCAGGCCCCGGGTGAGGGCGGCGCGCCAGGCCACGGGGGTGACGGGGGCGGTGAGGAGGGCTGCGCCGTGGCCGAGTTGGGGGCGGGGGAGGGATTTGAGGGCACGGGTGCGGGTTGCCGTGCGGCGCAGCAGGGCGGGCATGGCGGTGGGGTCGTGGGCCGCCAACTCCTCGGGGGCGAAGGGGACTTCGACCAGGCGGGTGCCGTTGCCTATCGGCATGGTGGCGTCTCGGGGGCGGTCGTCCACGGGCATGGTGATGCGGAGGGGGCGGGGGGGTGCGCCGTGTTCTCTGTTCCAGTGGGCGACGGTGAGGGCTGTGGTGACCATGAGCTGGTCGTTCACCGTGTAGGGGGAGCCCTTGGGGCGGTGGGGGAGGGGGAGTTCGGTGACGAGCATGCCGTTGCCGGGGGAGGGCTCGGGGGTGCCCTGGGCCACCCTGGCGGGTGGGGACCAATTGGAGGGGGTGTCTGTCGGGGGCTGGGGGGTGGTGTCGGGGGTGCGGGTGGGGGGTGGGGCGGGGGAGTTGTCCTTGCCGCTGTAGATCTCGGCGGCGGTGGCCAGGACTCGGAGGCAGGCGGGGCCGTCCAGGGCGGTGTGGTTGATGGTGAGGAAGAGGACGGTGCCGGTGCCGGTGCCTTGTCCGGTGCCGGTGCTTTTGCCGGCGAGGGGAGGGGGCGCTTGCCGGCGCTTGCCGGGTGCCGCTGTCTTTGGGACGGGAGCCGCCCTAGCGGCACGATTGCCCGCAGCTACGCCCACCGAGTCCGTCGCCTCGCTGCCCTCCGCCGGGCCCGCCCCCTCCACCACCTCCAGCCGTATCGGTGGTGACAACGTCAGCGGTGGTGCCGTCGTCAGGGCTCGGGTTCGGGCGGCCCGTAGTGCGGACGGGCCCGTCGGGGGGAAGGTCACGACCTCCGTGTCCGGCTCCGGCGTCAGTTCCCACTCGTAGCGGCGCCGGTACCAGGGGCCCGCGGCCTCGCGCATCAGGATGCGGGGATGGCGGTGGAGGGCCTCCGCAAATGACGCACGCAGGCGGTCGCGGTCCAGGCGGCCCGGTAGGTGGACCTCGATGTGGACCGTTTCCGGTTCCTCCTCCTGGAGGCAGTGCCGGGCGACCTCGTCGACGACGGGGAAGGGGATGCGGCCGTCGGCGCGGACGGCGTCTTCGAGTGCGGTCACGTGGGTTCGTCCCTCCCCGTGGGGGCTTTGGGCTGCTTGCGGAGCTGGAGCCGCGCGGTCGGCGGGTCGGGATCGGGCCCGCCGGGGCCGCGTGCCGAGACGGTCGGCCCGGAGTCCGGGGGCGGGGGCGGTGCGGTCTCGCCGCGGTGCCGCTGCGGCAGGGGGCGGGTCGGTGCCTCCGCACCCAGGACCGGCGGCAGCACCGCCGTCGAGCCCGGTCCCTCGTCGGGTTCCCGTACGCTCACCACACCGGCGAACAGCCCGATCAGCGCGAGCAGTTGGGCCGGGTGGCCGAAGGCGCCCTCACCGGCCCCCACGGGCTCCCCGGCCCCCGTGGCCGCCGCGATCCCGGCCCCCGCGAGGGCGGCGAACGCGACGGGCACGAGCAGCGCGTGCCGCCGGTACGCCAGCAGTGCCAGCGCCGGAACCAGCAGCGCGAGCCATCCGGCGATCAGCACGCCCACCACCGTCAGGGCCACCGTGCCGAGCCACAGCCCGGGAAGCGGCGGTACCGGCTGCGGCAGGTCGGGGTTGGGGGAGCGGCGGCGCCAGACCACCAGCCCGACCAGGACCGCCAGGCCCGCCGCGCCGCCGATCAGCCCGCCCTGGTAGGTCGTGGCGGGCTCGTACGACAGCTTGACGGTGCCGCCCGCGCCGGCCGGGATCCGCCAGCCCTGCTGCCAGCCGTCGAGGCGGACTGGGGTCAGCTCCTTGCCGCCCAGGGTGGCTTTCCAGCCGTCGTTGTAGTTCTCGTACGTCGTCAGATACGTGGCCGCACCGGAGCCGACCGTCACCTCGCGGCGGTCGCCCAGCCAGTCCCGTAGGGTCAACTGGCGCTCCACGGCGGTGGGTTCGGTGACCGTGCCGCGGGTCAGGGTCACGTCGGTGAGGGTGAGCGGTCCCGCGTCCCCGGACTCGACGCGGTGCGTACCGGCTGTCAGCTCCACCTCACCGTCGTTGCGGCCCTGCTGACAGAGCGTCACGTCGACAGTCCGGCGCTGCGTCAGGTCCCGTACCGTCCCCTTCGCACTGGTCTGGTACAGCTTGCCGTCCACCGCTACGTCCGGCCCCTGGCCGCACGGCAGCGAGAAGGCGCGGGAGCCGCTGGGCTGCGGGGTGCGGTACTGGTCGAGCGCCGGGATGTACGCCTCGCTCAGCCCCACCGGGAGCTGCAGGTCCTCGTCGGCGACGGGGTTGTGCAGGGTCAGGGGTGCCGTCTGGGTGATCGTGATGTCCAGGTGGTCGGTGGTGATCGGGTCGAAGCGGGCCACGCCGTTCTCGTCGACGCCGGCGATGGTCGCGCCGTCGGGGGAGCTGATGTCCACCTGCGTGGGACGGGTCGACAGGCCGCCCGCGGGCGCCAGCACGATCTCGCCCACCGGCTGTTTGCCGCTCCAGCTCAGATGGATCGTAGGCCGGTCCCCCGCGATCCACGCCGTGGTCAGATCGCCGTCGGTGAGGTTGCGCGCCGACAGGCCCGCGCCGAGGGACGCCGTGGAGTCGGCGGTGGCGACGATGCGGTTCTGCTGGTCGGGGGCGACCTCGTACAGCAGCTTGTCCAGCGCCTCGCCGCTGACCGGCACGGCGCCCGCCTTCACCTCGTACGTCCCCGCCGTGGCCGTGGTGAACCGCCGGTGCAGGCCGGCCTCGGTGCCGGTCGCGGAGAGGCCGGTGGGGTCGGGGGTGCGGTGCAGGGAGATCAGCGTGGCGGCGGCGTCGGAGTCGTCCGCGTCCGTGGGCAGCCGCAGCAGCCGGGTCACCTGGACGTGCGGGAGGGCGACCTCGGAGAAGCCCGCCCCCGTCAGACCCGAGCGGCGCTCCACCGAGTCGACGATCGTCAGCTTCATCCAACTGGTCGCGCCCGCGGGTGCCTTGATGCTCTGCGTCTGGCCGTTGGGCCGCAGGAAGCTGGTCCGGGACCCCTTCTCGGTCTCCACCCGCACCTTCGTCGCCGCAGACCGCACGCTCTGCTGCGGCAGCGGCGTCACCTTGAACGAGGACGGCATGTCGTACGAGCCGGTGAACGCGATGCGCAGCCACTGCCCGTCCGCCGAGCCGGGCGCGCCCTCCGCCCAGGCCGTGTCCGGGTTGCCGTCGAAGGCGTTCACCGGGTCGTACTGCGGGAGGTGGAAGAGCCAGTTGCCGCTGGAGGACGCCGTCACCGAGCGGGCGCCGCGCAACTGGGCCACCGTCTGGTGGTCGAGCCCCGTGGTCGGCAGGATCTGGTGCGGTTTCTTCCCCGCGTCCTGCACGGCGTCCGGCGCGTTCCGCTCGGAACTGGTGTACGTGTACGAGGTGTTGCCGCTGACCAGCCCGAACCGTGTGTCCGCGCGACGCAGCCCGTCGCCCACCACCTGGAGCGGCGGGGAGCCGAGCCCCGGGTGGTTGTCACCGGTCAGCACGGTCGCACGGCCGCGCAGCTCGGAGGCGAGCGGCAGCAGGGCCTCGGGCCCGCCGGAGACGACCGCGGTGTCGGAGACGGGCAGCAGATGGGCCTGCCCCGGCCGCGGGACGTCCTTGTCCGAGGGCTGGTAGATCTCGACCGCCCGCTGCCGCGGATACAGGCCCTCCACCTGCAGCGGCGCGTCATGGGCGATCCGGCCACCGGTCATGACCGGCCCGAACCCGGTCACCCGGACGTACCCCGACTGCTCCAGGGTCCGCTTCACCGTCGTGGTCGGCACGGAGCCGATCTGGTCGGGATCGAGGTCGTTGCGTACGACGACGTAGTGGATCCCCGCCCGGCTCAGGTAGTCGGCGAGCCCCGGCACATCGCTCCCGGAGGCCAGCGCGTCCTCCACCGCGTCCATGGCGCGCCGGTTGCCGGGGGTGCCGAAGGGGACGTAGTCCCTCTGTGCCCAGCGGGACTTGGCGAGGACGTCGAGGGGCTGGTCGATGGGGGAGCCCCAGGTGTAGATGCCGTGCGAGGTGGCCGGGACGACCAGGGCACGGGAGTCGGGGGAGTACTTCTCCAGCCAACCCGCCGTGGTCGTCCAGTACTTGGGAAGCTCCTGGAAGGACCCCGGGTTGAGGATCGAGCCGTTGAGATACGGCCACAGCAGCCCCGGCAGGATCAGCACCGCGGCGACCAGCGGGGCGAACCGGCGCCCGCGCACCGGCCGGGCACCCCGCGGCTCGGCCGCGATCCCCACCACATGCGCGAGCCCCAGCACCAGAGCCAGTGCCAGCCCTGTCTGGAACTTGTAGATGTTCCGGAAGGGAACGAGCCCGCCGTCAAGCCAGTCCTGCACGACCCCGTGGAAGGGTGCGCCGAACGCGCCGCCGTACCCGGCGAGCAGCACCAGAGCCGTGGAGATCACGGTCAGCACCAGCCACCGCCGCTCCGGCATGTCCCGTCTCGCGAGACCCGCGAGACCGAGCCCGGCGGCGAGTGCCGAACACACGACGACGACCACCGACGCGGCGACCGTCCACCCGGCCGGCAGCCAGGCCTGACCGAAGTGCAGATACGCGACCCAGTTGCCGGCCCCGCGCAGGGCCTCCGTCGCCGACATGGTGGCCGTCGTGGTCTGCGAGGTCTCCACGTACGGAAGGAAGTTCTCGCCGTAGACCCCGAGCATGAGCAGCGGTATCCACCACCAGGCGGTCGCCACGATCACCCCCGGCACCCACCAGGCGATCAGCTTGCGCTGCCGTGGCCCGGGCGGGCGGGAGAGCAGATACAGCCCGACCGGCAGCAGCGAGGCCAGGGTGGAGGCGCCGTTGACGCCGCCCATGAACGGGACGACCAGCGCCGAGCGCAGGGCGGCGATGCGGGCGCTGTACCGCTCGTTCGTCAGCGGCAGCAGCACCCAGGGCAGAAAGGCACCCGGCAGCGCGGCCGCGGACGTCGACCCGACGACGATGGTGAACACGGGCCACAGCGCATACGCGACCCCCGCGAGCAGCCGCGCCCCACTGCCGCCCACCCGCAGCCGCTCGGCCAGCCGCAGCGCACCCCAGAAGGCGACGGACACGATCAGCGACAGCCACAGCCGCTCCGCCAGCCACACGGGCAGATGCACGGCGTGGGCCAGCCCGTAGAACGGCAGCATCGGCCACAGATAGCCCGCGTACTGGTCCTGGATGCCTCCGAAACTGCCCTGGTCGTGCCAGAGCTGCCCCAGGCCGGAGAAGAAGGCGCCCGGGTCGACCGTCACCCCCAGCTTGGTGTCGAAGGTCTGTCGCCCCGGGTGCACCACCAGGAACAGCACCAGCATCACGGCCCAGAACCCCACGAGCCAGCGCCGCGACCGCGGGCCCTCCGGCGGGCCCGAGGTGGCCGCGGTGGTGGGGACGGCTGCCGGAGGAGGGGCCTGGACCGTGGTCGTCATGGGGGACACCGCCGGAGGATGAGGAGAAGGTTCCAGGTGGCCACCTCACGTATCCCCGGCGCTTTCACGACGGTCTCCGCGAGGAAGGGCCAGTAGCGGGAGCGCGCCGAGACGACCGTGACGTCGTCCCGGGCGCGCACCTGCCGCAGGGTGGCGCCGATGTGCACGGCGAAGAGGTTCTCGCCGAGGGTGTGCTTGGCGGGCTTCCCGGTCCGCCGCCGGTAGCGGGCACGGGCCCGCTCGGCCCCGAAGTAGTGCCACGGCGCCCACTCGTGACCGCCCCACGGGGAGAGCCAGTTGGTGAACGACACATAGATCAGCCCACCGGGCCGCGTCACCCGCGCGAGTTCACTGAGGAACGTCTGCGGATCGGCGACATGCTCCAACACATTGGACGAGAAGGTCACGTCCGCGACACCGTCCCGCAAGGGCAACAGATACCCGTCGGCGATCACGGCCCCGTCGGGCGGTTCTTCGCCGAGTTCCTGTACGTCGGGCTCGAAGAGGTAGGCATGGGCGCCTCGGTTACGGAACTCCTCGGTGAAGTAGCCCCCGCCCCCACCGACGTCCACGACAGTCCGCCCGGAGACGGGACCGTCGTAACTCTCTACTTGATCTGCAGCGTCACGGGCGAGGAGCGCGTAGCAGGCTGCGGGGTCGTCCTGTTCACGTCGGAAGGCGCGGAAAAGGGCGAGGGAGCGACGAAAGGAGGGGTCCTTGAAACTGCCGGGTACTGGAGCGCCCCGATAGGGGCGCGGGACTGTGTTGAATTTGCGGCTACCGCCGCGTGGGCGCGACAAGCCACGACGAACCCGCACCCGAGTCACGGAGCCCAGCTCCGCAGAGCCTCCGCAGCAACCGCCCGGAACTGCCTCACCGTCCGGTGCCACCGATACCGCGCCGCCCGGTCACGGGCAGCCTTGCCCATGAGCTCACGGCGGTGTCCGGACAACGCAAGCGTGCACCAGGCCGCCGCAAACGAAGACTCCCCGTGCGCCAGCACACCGGTCTCCCCGTCCACGACGGAATCCCGCAGCCCCGGCACATCAAAGGCAATGGTCGGCGTCTCCCGAGTCGCAGCCTCGGTGACGACCAGCCCCCATCCCTCCACCGCGGAGGGGTGCAGCAGCAACCAGGCCGCACACAACAGCCGGTGCTTCTCCGCCTCGGAGACATGCCCCACGAACTCCACGCCGGGCCCGGCAAGCTGCTCGAGCCGCCTCCGCTCGGGCCCGTCCCCGACGATGACGAGCCGGCCGCCGGTCACCGGCCGCACCCGCTCCCAGAGCCGCAGCAGCAGATCGATCCGCTTGTACTCGACAAGCCGGCCGACGGCCACGAACAACGGCTCGGCCGAGCGGTCGGCGAGCGGCCCGGGCTCCTCCACGCCGTTGTGCACGACACGGATCCGGTCCCGCGAGACACCGATCCCCCGCAGGGCATGCGCCGTGGAGGGAGAGACCGCGACCAGCAGGCTGCGATGCTGCGCCCCGGTCAGCGCCCACTGCTCGAGTCTTCGGCCGATCCGCGCGGCCGGCGCGAGGGGCCCGCCGAACCGCATCTTCCACAGATCGGTGTGCACATGGTTGACCAGGCACACGGTGGGCCCGTGGTGCCAGTAGGGCGCGAGGTACGGCATCCCGTTGCAGACCTCGACCAGCAGATCGGTCTCGCCGACCTGACGGGCGAAGGCGGAACGGGCACGCAGATAGTGGCCGAACTCGCCGCCGGCCGACACGACCCGGTAGTCCCGGAAGGCCGCGGGACCCCCGCAGATCAAGGTCACCTGGTGGCCGAGGCCGGTGAGGCCCTCGGCGAGCCGGTCGACCAGTAGCTCCGAGCCGCCGGCCGCCGGATTGCCGAGATCCCGGTGGGCGAGGAAAACGATTCGGCGCGGTTGTGGGGGAAGCGCCGGGGGGTGCTGCGGGGCCATGGAGTGCGTGGCGCGCAGCGAGGAAGGCACGTGCTGGGGCATGGGTGCTCCAACTCGTCTCAGGGTGCGGAACTCAGCAGTGGATTTCCGGACTTGCTGTGGGGGGACTGAGCTCTTCATGGGCGGGGGGTGTGGACACGTTGTGCTTGGGTGGGGTTGGACAGTTTTCGCCCAGCCGTTCGCCACGGCTACTCACCGGGGTGACAAATTTCCGCCTTATTAGAACTGACGTCATGTCACAACGTGAGCTAAGCCTGTGAAGTCCGGGGCGTCTCGGGTGAATCGGGACGCTTCCGTCCTCGTACCACCAAAACCGCACCCACCACCGCCAGTACGAATCCGGCCACAGCGGCGGTAATCGGCAACGTCTGCCCCACCATGAGCAACTGGCCACTCTCCTTCTTGGCCAGCTTCACCTGCGCCTTCTGGGTGGCGGTGGTGAACCCCAGCTTCCGGCTGTCCAGCAGCACCACCGCGTCCTTCCTGGCGCCCGTCGCCCGCAGCGTGCGCCGCGGGCCGACCTGGGCGTAGAGGACCCGGCCGGTGCGCTGGTCGACGACCAGCTCGATGCCGTGGTTGGAGTACCACTCCTCGGCCAGGACCTGCGGTTTGTTCTTCTGTCCGACGATGGTGCCGGGGACCAGCCGGGTCCCGATCTTCGACGGCGGGACGGTGCCGGTGAAGCGGTAGCCCCGGTACCCCTGGATCTTCTTGGTGCCGGAGTAATGCAGAGTGACGGTCAAACCAAGTGAGTTGTCCCACCACTGGTACGACTTCCGGTGCACGTCGAAGGGGAACTTCAGATAGGCGTCGCCCTCGAAGTACGGGTTCTCCTTGCAGCAGTGCACCGGCTGGTTGGTGTGGCGGTTCGTCACCCAGCGGTTGAGGAAGAACTCCAGCGCGTCGTGCGGATCGGCGGCCGGCAGCGACTTGTCCGTGTCGACCGTCGTCGTCACGTCCCACACCGCCCGCCCGCTCTTCTCGCTGTCCGCGACATTCCCGCGCACCTGCTGGGTGACCGTGATCCGCTGGTCGTGGACCGTCCGGATCTGGTCGGTGTCGAAGTAGCTTCCGGTGCCTTCGTAGACCGCGGTGGTGTCGATGTCGATCGGGTTCACGGCGGCCCGCGGTTCGACGTACCAGGCCAGCATCGGCGCCAGGACCAGCAAAAACGTGCCCAGTCCCAGCAGGATCAGCGAAAGGGGGGAGGCTGTACGGCGCATCCGGACACTCCAGGGGGAGGGATGACGGAGTTGGGGCCGCTCCGGCCCGCGACGCCTCACTGGCGGGAAGACGGGGCCTTGGGCCGGGAACCGTAGGCTGCTCTTGACGGGGTGTCAATGCTTGTCGAAACTGGGGCCGACAGGCAGGGGTGGGGCACCGGGGTGGGACGACCTCCGGACAGAGAGGCTGACCCTGCGATGTCCAGACTGCTCGCTGCCCTTCTCACCGTCGTGGCCGCCGCCGCACTCGCCGTGGGCGCCGCGCTCGGCATCGTCGCGCTGCTCGAGGCGACGCCCGCCCAGCCCAACACCCCCTTGATCACGTACGAGCAAGCCGGGCAAGGGAGTTGACCTGTGACGCCCGCCCACTCACCGGCCGTCACCACCCGCTCGGCCTGGCACGACGTCCCGCGTCTCCAGGTCCGCCGGTTCGCCGCCCTCGCCATGGCCGAGGCGCCCGCGCTCGCCGAGGAGATCCTGCGCGAGATCCGCCGCGAGTACCCGCACCTGCCCGTCGTCCTCGACGAGTCGGGCGAGCCGATGGCCTTGATCGGCATCCGCCGCGCCATCGAGGTCTTCGTCCAGCACCTGGAGCAGTCGGAGGGCCGCCCGACGGTCCCGCCGGGCGTCTTCCAGGAGTTCGGCCGCGGCGAGGGCCTGCACGGCCGCTCGCTCGACTCCCTGCAGGCCATCTACCGGATGGGCGTACGGCTTGCCTGGCGCCGTTTCGCCGAGATCGGCCAGCGGGTCGAGATCCCGCCGCCCGCGATGTACGAACTCGTCGACGCGGGTTACGAGTACCTGGACGGCCTGGTCGACCAGTCGGTGCGCGGCTATGCGGAGGCGGCGGCCAGGCAGGCCGGGGAGCGGCTGAGGCTGCAGCGGCGGCTGATGGAGCTGCTGCTCGCCGAGCACCACCGGGGCGACCCGGCCGACGCGCTGACCGAACGGGCCGCCCGGGTCGGCTGGACGCTGCCGCGCAAGGTCGCGGTCGGCGTGCTGCTGCGCCCGGCCCGCGAGGCGGTCGCGCCCGCCGTGGGGCAGGGCGTGCTGCTCGACATGGAGTACGAGCAGCCCCGCATGGTCGTCCCCGAACCCGACGCGGCCGGCCGCCCCGAACTGCTGCACCGGGCGCTGACCGGCTGGTCCGGGGCGATCGGGCCGCCCGTACCGCTGTCCGACGCGGGCAAGTCGCTGCGCTGGGCCGAGGCGGCCGTGCACCTGATGGAGCGGGGGCTGCTGCCCGCCGGGGACGTCCTGTACTGCACGGAGCACACCGAGGCCCTGGTCCTGCTCCAGCCCGAGGAACTCATCGACGACCTGGCGCTGCGCTGTCTGGCCCCCCTCGCGCACTGTGGTCCGGCGCACGGGCGGCGACTTGCTGAAACGTTACTGGCGTGGCTGGAGACGCGGGGCGGGGCCCCGGAGGTGGCCGCCCGGCTGGGCGTCCACCCCCAGACCGTCCGCTACCGCCTCCGCCAGATCCGCGAACTGTGGGGCGACGAGATCGACGACCCGGACCGCCGCTTCGAGCTGGAACTGGTGCTCAGGGCACAGCGGCTGAGGGGGGTGCTGGGGGAGGCCGGGGCCCGTGGCTAGGACCTTTGTGCGCGCCAGGCCTCGTAATGATCCAGAACGGTCTCCTCGATCGCCCGGTAGGAGATGCCCAGCTCCCGGACGCTACGGCTGTTGTCGATCTTGAACCGGATGCCGAGGTGCCCCCGGATGTAGTCCTGGGTGAGCCCGAAGGCGGGCCCGAGGATACGGACGGGCCAGTGCGGCAGGCGGGTCCGCGGCAGCCGCAGATCCCTCGGATACCGGGTGCGGATGATGCGCGCCATGTCGTGGAAGGACGTCATCGTCTCGGCCGCGAGGATGTAACGCCCCCGCGCCTCGGGCTGCTCGGCGGCGGCGATGTGCGCGTCGGCCACGTCTCTCACGTCGACCGTGGTGAAGCTGAAGTCGGGGGCGCCGTAGCAGAAGTACCCCTTGAAGAGCTCGTCGAGGAGGAAGAGACTGCCGGACTCGGAGGCGGGCGTGAGGGAGGGACCGAGCACCAGCCCCGGGTTGACGGCGACCATGCGCCACCGGTCCTGGGAGCGTTCGGCCTCCCAGGCGGCCTGCTCCGCCACGGTCTTGGCGTAGTGGTACGGATTGTTCTCGACGGTGCTGCTGGTGTTGAAGTACGCCTCGGTCAGGACCTGCCCCTCCATGTCCCGCACGTCCGCGTAGTCGCCGAATATCGCACCGACCGTGGACGTGAGGACAAGCCTGCGGACGCCGGACGTCCGCTCGATGCTCCCGATCACATTGCGGGTGCCGACGAGCGCGGGCTCGACGATGTCCCGCTGTCCGTCCTTGATCTTCTCCGGCATGCGAAAGGGCGAGGCGACATGAAAGACGACCTCGCACCCCTTCATCGCCTCGTCGAAGGCCCCGTCGGCCAGCAGATCGGCCTCGAACAGCTCCAGCCGACCGGGGAAGCGGTCCTGCAATGCGGTCAGGGGCGCGACCTTCGCCCTGTTCGCGACGCTGCGCACGGTGGTCCGTACCCGGTACCCGCGCTCCAGCAGCCTCCCCACCAGATGACAACCGACGAACCCACTGCCTCCGGTCACCAGCACGTCCACGCGCACTCCCATCATTCGGTCAGAACCATTGCCCGGGCAAACGCATATGCGTAGCCTGTGTTCGTCATGCCGATCGTCTGTTGAAATTTCGAACAGACCCTCAGACAACAAGGGAGGGGGCCGGTCGTGGGACGCCTTGTACCTGCCGTGACCCGGGCTCTCGACATTCTTGAGCTCTTCCTCGACGGGGACGGGACGCTCTCCGCCCCCGACATCGTGCGCAAGCTGCAGCTGCCGCGCACCACGGTGCACGAGCTGGTCACCACGCTCGCCGCCCGGTCGTACATCGTCCAGGTGCCCGGGCAGCCGGGACGCTACCGGCTCGGGGTGCGTCCGTACCAGCTCGGGAGCCGGTACGCCGAGCAGTTGGACCTCGCGGCCGAGGGGCAGCAGGTGGCCCGGTCCGTCGCCGAGACCTGTGACGAGACGGTGCACGTGGCGATCCTCGAGGGTACCGACGTCATCTACATCGCCAAGGTGGACTCCACCCATGCGGTGCGCATGGTGTCGGCGGCCGGCCGGCGGCTGCCGGCGCACTGCACGTCGGTGGGGAAGATGCTGCTGGCCTCCCTTCCGGAGCAGGAGCTCACCTCGCGGATCCCGGACGACGCCGAGCTGGTCGCCATGACTCCCAACAGCATCACCGAGCCGTCCGCCCTGCGCGAGGCCCTGGCGCAGATCCGTCAGCGCGGTCTCGCGGTGGAGAGCCGTGAGTCCAACCCGGATGTGAGCTGTGTGGCGGCGCCCGTGCGGGACCGCACGGGGCAGGTCGTGGCCGCTCTCTCGATCTCCGTGCCCATGATCCGCTGGAGCGACGAGCGCCGCGCCGAACTGGAGCAGCTCGCCGCCAAGGGCGCCGTCGAACTGTCGGAGCGCCTCGGCCACCGGACCGTCGTATGACGGCGTACGAGGTGGCGGTGCGCGCCGAGGCCACCCTGGGCGAGGGGCCGACCTGGGACGCGGCGGCCGGGCGGCTGATCTGGATCGACATCCTGGGCGCGCGCGTGAACACCTACGACCCGGTGACCGGCCGCCGTACGACCCGCGTCACCGACCAGCACGTGGGCGCGGCGAAGCCGAGGGCCGGCGGCGGGCTGGTGCTGAACCTCCGCGACGGAGTCGGCCTGGTCGATCCCGACGGCACCTTCCGCTGGCTGCACCGCGAGGTCGTCCCCGGCCGCCGTGCCAACGACGCCGCCGTCGCCCCCGACGGCTCCCTGTGGGCCGGCACCATGCGCTACGACGAGGCGGCGGGCGGCGGCACGCTGTCCCGTTTCACCGGGGACGGCTCGGTCGAGCTGGTCCTCGACGACGTGGCGGTGAGCAACGGCACCGGCTGGAGCCCCGACGGCCGCCTGATGTACTACATCGACTCGCCCACGCGGCAGATCGACGTCTTCCACCACGAGGACGGCCGGGTCACGGACCGCCGCCGGTTCGCGCAGATCGAGGACGGCGCCGGCTTCCCCGACGGGCTGACGGTGGACGCCGACGGCTGCGTATGGGTGGCGCTGTGGGACGGCGCGGCGGTACGCCGCTACACCCCCGACGGCGAACTGGACCGCGTGATCGAAATCCCCACCCCCCGCGTGACCGCCTGCGCCTTCGGCGGCCCCGACCTCACGGACCTGTACATCACCACGGCCCGGGTGGGCCTCACGGCACCCCACCCGGTGGCGGGTTCCCTGCTGGTCGTGCCCGGCGCCGGAAAGGGGCTGGAGCAACCGCCCTTCAGGGGCTGAGCCCCGCCGCCTTGCGCTCCCCGGCCGTCAACGGCGGCCCGCTCAACGCCGGTCTGAGCGGGCCGACGAGCGCGGCCAGCAGCACGGACGGTGTCAGCAGCACCTCCGCTCCCCGCTCCAACGACGTCACATCCGTGACCCGCGCGGCGATCCGCCCGTTGCCGGTGGCGGTGTACAGCAGCCGGCCGACGTACGCCGCCACCAGCCGGTCGCGCAGGGTGGGGCCGTTCTCGGTCGCTCCGGGATAGAACACGTCCATCCCCAGCGCCAGGTCCCAGGCCGCCGACGCCGGCCGCGCCACGGCCTTCTGGATCCGCCGGGCCAGGCCCGCCGAACCCCAGCCGTGCCGCCGTACCGTGTCGCGCAGGGCGACCGCGCTCTGGGCCGCGACCGACATCCCGTGCCCGTAGATCGGGTTGAGCGCGCACAGGGCGTCCCCGATCACGGCGAAGTTCTCGGGCCAGACCGGCATCCGCTCGTGGTGATGGCGGCGGTTGGCCGTCGTCCGCGTGTAGGCCACGTCGGTCAACGGCTCGGCGTGCGTGAGCAGTTCGGCGATCACGGGATGGCGCAGGTCCTCACGCGCGTACCGCAGGAAGTCCTCGGCCCCGGTGGGTGGTTCGGCGCCCCGGGAGCCGAAGAGCGTGACGATCCACCGTCCGTCCTCGACGGGCAGCAGCACGCCCCCGCGCCCGGGCTCTCCGGTGCGCGGGTCCGGCTGGACGTTGACGACCGGGAAGCCCTCCCGCGCCCCGGCAGGGGCCAGGAACACCCGGCTCGCGTACGCCACCCCGGAGTCGACCTCGCGCCGCTCGACCTCCGGCAGCCCGAGCTCCGTCAGCCAGTGCGCCGCGCGCGAGCCGCGTCCGGTGGCGTCGACGACCAGGTCGGCCCGCAGGGTCCGCTCGGCGCCGCCGGAACGGTGCGGCCGGATCCGTACGCCGGTCACCGCCGCGGCGCTGCCGACCGGCCCGAGCACCTCGGTGCCGTCGACGAGTTCGATGCGCTCGTCGGCGAGGACGGCCGCCCGCACCGTCGCATCCAGCAGATCCCGGCTGCACAGCAGCATGTGGTGCGACTCGGCCCACCGCCGGTACCAGCCGTACGGCGACAGCGCCACCATGTCCTCGGTCACCGGCAGCCGGTGCGCTCCGGCGGCGTGCAGCCGTGCGACGATGCCCGGCAGCAGCTCCTCCAGCGCGTGCGCCCCGCCCGACCACAGCTGGTGGACGTGCCGGGCCTGGGGGAGGCCCCTGCGGGGCTCGGGGCCGGCCGGCAGTACGTCGCGTTCCACGACGGTGACGTGGTCGGCGACGCCGGCCAGCGCGCGGGCGGCGAGCAGACCGGCGAGGGAGCCGCCGAGGACGATGGCGGTGGTGGGGCGTTCAGTCATGTACGGGCGCGTCCTGTGCCGGGGCGGCCGTGCGGGCACGGACCGCGTCGAGGTCGTCGGGCTTGCGGAGGGCTCGGGAGACGGCCCCGATCTCCTGCAGGAGAACGGTCGGGTCGGGGCCGCCGGTGTCGCACACGTCCGGGGCCCGGCTCCGACGGCCGACGGCGTCCTGGATGGTCACGGCGGCGGCCAGCGCCTTCGCCCGTCCGGGCGGGAAGCCGAGGGCGAGCGCGGCGTCGTACGAGCGCCTGCGCAGGTCCTCGTCGATGTGCCGGGCCAGCGGCAGGAGTACGTCGCGGATGAAGGTCTCGCGGCGGATCAGCCGCAGATCCGGGGATGCGCGCAGGACGAACGGCACGCCGGAGCCGTTGACGGACTTCATCAGCAGGTACAGCGGCCGCAGTTCGCGGTGGACCAGGCGCACCCGCCAGCGGTCGTGCAGAAACTGGCCGACGTGCGGGAGGATGAACCCCACCGCGATCAGGATGGCGGACAGACAGGCCACCGGCGGCGCGAGATCGGTGCTCAGCCAGTCCAGGTCGTGGCCCGTCCAGCGGGCGCCGACGGCGGTCAGCTTGGCGGCGTCGAAGATGAGGTTGAGGGCGTAGCCGACGCCCAGGCACACCAGCCCCCAGCGCAGCCAGGCGTCGAGCCCGTCGGTGCGTACCCAGTTCCAGATCAGCCGGGACGTGATGAGGACGGCCGTGCAGTGCGCGAGGAGATAGAGCAGGGTCTCCTCGCGCATGAACGGGGTGTTGGCGTAGTACGTGTCCAGGTCACGCACCCGCTCCACCGGCGCGTCGGCGAGGGCGAACAGCACCCACAGCGCGACGATCACGCCCGAGTAGGCCCAGATGACCAGGCGCATGGCGCGGCGGGTCCCGGTGGAGCGGTCGGACAGGCCGTTGCGCCAGGCGATGATCAGCAGCAGACAGGAACCGCAGAACGCGGTGAGCAGGGAGTACACCAGGGGCGCTGCGAAGTTCGGTACGCCCGTGATGCGGTTGACCCGTGCGATCGTCGCCGGAGCCGCGAAGACGAACACGGCGCAGGCGAGCAGCAGCAGCCCGCCGACCGAGCGCAGCAGCGGGTCCCGCCAGAGCCGGATGATGGTGGGCAGCTTGATCGCGAGCGCGGCGGTCAGGACGACGGTGGGGATCCAGAACGAGATGTACAGCTGGCCGAGGAGGCCGGAGGGGTCGAGCGCCAGCACCGTGCTCACCCCGTCCTCCCGCCGCTGCGGTAGCCCAGCGAACGCTGCACGGGTCCGGGCTCCGGATCCGGGCCCTGCCCCGTCAGCAGCGGCCGGAACTCGGCCGCGAGCCGGTGCCCGAAGTCGTCGGCCTCCGCCTCGTCGGCGACGCGGGAACCGTCGCGCGCGGCCACCGACAAGGCCATGGCGGTCCACTTGCGCCGGTCGGCCAGTGCCGCCCCCGCCACATGGTGATGGCTGTGCCCGGCGTGCAGATGCCACAACTCATGGCCGAGGATGACCAGTTGCTGCACCGCCTCGGCCCGGTCCTCGACGATCACCAGATCGAAGTCGGAGAACTCCACCCACAGCCCGGTGACTTCGATCTCGTCGGGAAACCGCTCGAAGCGCAGCTCCAGCGGCCGCCCGCCGCGCAGCACGCTCATCTCCTCGCACAGTGCCCGGCACAGCTCCCGCGCATCGGCCGGCGGGCGGGGTCTGGCCCGTATCGCCGCTCCGAGGCGGTCCGTCAGCTTCCGCATCCCGGACGCCCTCCGCGAGCGCCGCAGCCTGGCGGCGATGTCCATTGCTCCCCCCTTCTGACGCCTGCACGACAGGCCGTCCGAGCCTACGCCGTTGTTCAACCCCGAACCGTCTCCCTGGCCGAAAGTCCTGTCCGAACCATTGACTGGCAAACGCTTCCTCTCTACCGTCCCGTTCGAAGTTACGATCGAAATTCGAAATGCCGAACAGAGGCTTGGAAAGGCGCACATGCAGACCACGGCCCGCTTCACCCTCGACCCCGCCTTCACCGTCGGCACGGTCAACCCCCGTCTCTTCGGCTCGTTCGTGGAACACCTCGGCCGCTGCGTCTACACCGGCATCTTCGAACCGGGCCACCCCGCGGCGGACGAGGCCGGGCTCCGTCAGGACGTCCTGGACCTCGTCCGGGAACTGGGCGTCACCGCCATCCGCTACCCCGGCGGCAACTTCGTGTCGGGCTACAAGTGGGAGGACTCGGTCGGCCCGGCCGAGGACCGCCCCCGGCGCCTCGACCTCGCCTGGCGCTCGACGGAGACCAACCGCTTCGGCCTCTCCGAGTATGTCGCCTTCCTGAAGAAGATCGGCCCCCAGGCCGAGCCCATGATGGCCCTCAACCTCGGCACCCGCGGCGTCGCCGAGGCCCTCGAACTCCAGGAGTACGCCAACCACCCCGGCGGCACGGCCCTGTCCGACCTTCGCGCCGCGCACGGCGACAAGGACCCCTTCGGCATCAAGCTGTGGTGCCTGGGCAACGAGATGGACGGCCCCTGGCAGACCGGCCACAAGACCGCCCAGGAGTACGGCAGGACCGCCGCCGAGACCGCCCGCGCGATGCGCCAGATCGACCCGGGCGTCGAACTCGTCGCCTGCGGCTCCTCCAGCCAGTCCATGCCGACCTTCGCCGCCTGGGAGGCGACGGTCCTGGAGGAGACGTACGACCTCGTCGACTACGTCTCCCTGCACGCCTATTACCAGCCCGAGGACGGTGACGTCGACTCCTTCCTGGCCTCCGCCGTCGACATGGAGTCCTTCATCGAGAACGTGGTCGCCACCGCCGACCACATCGGTGCGAAGCTGAAGTCGAAGAAGAAGATCAACCTCTCCTTCGACGAGTGGAACGTCTGGTACATCTCCAAGTGGCACGAGATCGAGAACTCCGGCGCCCGGGACTGGGCGGAGGCCCCCCGCCTCCTGGAGGACAACTACAGCGTCCTGGACGCCGTGGTCTTCGGCTCGCTGCTCATCGCCCTGCTCCGGCACGCGGACCGCGTCACCGTCGCCTGTCTCGCCCAGCTCGTCAACGTCATCGCGCCGATCATGACCGAACCCGGTGGCCCGGCCTGGCGCCAGACCACGTTCTTCCCCTTCGCGCAGGCCTCGCGGTACGGCCGCGGCCAGGTCCTCGACGTCCGGGTCGACTCGCCGACGTACGAGACGAAGAAGTACGGCGAGACGGACCTTCTGCACGCCACCGCCGTGCGCGTGGAGGACGGCACCGTCACCGTCTTCGCCGTCAACCGCAGCCGCACCGAGGCGCTGCCGCTCGAAGTCGCCGTGAACGGCCTGGACCTGACGGAGGTCGTCGAGCACAGCGCCCTCGCCGACGGCGACCCGGACGCCCGCAACACCCTCGACGACCCCGAGCGGGTCGCCCCGCACGCGGTCGAGGGCACCGCCCTGCGGGACGGCACCCTCACCGCCGTACTGGAACCGCTGTCCTGGAACGTGATCAGGCTCGCCTAGGACCTCATGCCGACCGGCCGGGGGAGGCCACCGCTGGGGGTCCGGGGGTATCCCCTGGAAGGCTCAGGACCGGTACTCCTCCGGCCGCCGCGCCCAGCAAGGTCAGCCGTACGTCCGACGGTCCCGAAGGTGTGGTGCCGTCGGACAGGACGGCCAGGGCGAGTGTGTTGGCGCCACGTGTGCGCAGGATGCCGTTCGGCAGCGGGAAGGTGTGCTGAGGGCCCACGTCGTTGATGTACTGGCCCATGTTCCAGCCGTTCAGGAAGATCTGGACGCGGTAGGCGCGGGCCGGGTCGTCGTCGAGGACCAGCCCGACGGAGGCGTCGGTGCCGGCGTCGACCGCGAGCCGGAAGGACGTCCGGTACCAGGTCACCCCCTGCCGCCGGTCCGCCCGTGGCAGCCGCACCGGCTCCCAGCCGCCGTCGCCGTACCCCGGCAGATGCCAGCCGTTGCGCTCCCCGTACAGCCCGCCGTTGTTCTGCGGCCCGCGGACGGGGTCCGGTGCCGTCTCGCCCTGCAGTCGCCAGCTCAGCTGCGGGGCGGCCCCCGCGAAGGTGACCGCGGTCAGCCCGCGCGCCACCTTGTGCGTGTCCTCGGACTTGCCGTCCTGGTCGCGCTGCATACGGCGGACGAGGACCGACAGCACATGCGGCTCGTCCGTGCGCAGCTCCTCCGGTACGGAGAAGACCGCCCTGGCGGTCCAACTCCCCTTCCGTACCGTCTTGTTGTTCGGCACCGGCATCCGGTGCGTGCCCAGCGGCCGCCCGTCCAGCCAGGCCATCAGCAGCCCCTGGGTGCCGGTGCTGTAGGCGAGCGACACGGACTCGGCGCCGGTCGCGTCGGTGAAGCGCCCGCGGTACCAGACGTCGCCGTAGTGGAAGCCGTAGTCGTCGGCGAAGAGGACGGGCTGTCCGGCGGGGACCGGTGTGGTGCTGTGGGTGGTGGTCTTGTCGGCGGGTGTCCAGGAGGAGTCGTCGAAGGCGGGCGCCGACTCCGGGTTCTCCGTCTTCCGCCGCCAGCCATTGGTCAGCGCGGGCAGTGCGACCGCCCCGACACCGGCCAGCGGCTGTGCGGCACGCAGGCTGCCGGAGGCGGCCGCGTGTGCCTTCAACTCCCGTCCGTTCCAGGTGAGTTCGTGGATCCCGCGCGGCCCCCACACCTCCAGGTCCGCCGCCTCGATGGTGTCCCCGGTCAGCCGGACCGTCGTTGCGTCGACGGCCGCGGTCCGCAGCAGGGCGGGCCCGTACACGAGGACCGGGCCGGACGGGGTGTCGTGCGGCCACAGTCGTACGGAGGTCTCGTCGTCGGCGAGGAGCAGCAGGAGGGGGGTGGAGGTTCCGCCGCCGCTCACCAACACCCGTGTCAAACCGTCCAGTTGGGCTTCGATCCGCAACAGGCCGTCCGCGTACGCATGCTCGGCCTCCCCTTCCAGCACGGTGACCGCCGGCTCGCTCGCGCACTCCAGTGCGGTCACCGTGTCCTCTCCCGACCGCCCGGTGAGCACGGCGATCTGCTGTCTCCCGGCGGTGAGGGCCAGCATGGGCTGGGCGTTGGAGTAGCGCAGTTTCCGCCGCCCCAGCCTGATCCCGGCGGCCAGCAGCCGCGCGTCCTGCGCCGGGACCGCCACCGGGACGGGGAGCTCGGCGCCGTGCAGCGGAAGTTCGGAGGCGACCGGCAGCTCGCCGTCGTTGCGCAGGACGTACACATGGGCGCCGGTGTCGGGGTTGGTGAGGTGGTACACCTTCAGCCCCTCCGCCGCGGCGTCCGTCTCGACGTCCGCCGCGCGGTCCAGTTTGGCGAGGTCGGGGAAGTGCCGCAGCAGCTGCCCCAGTTGGTGCATCGGGATCAGCTTGGCGGTCGGCTGCCTGCCCTCGTCGATGGCCGCCCCGTAGTCGTACGAGGTGTAGACGACCGGCGCGGGCAGCCAGCCCCAGGAGGTGCCGCCGAAGGTCATGTAGACGCTGTGCAGGGTGATGCCGTTGGCGAGGTTGGTGAGGTAGAACCGCCGCTCGTACGCCGCGTCCCGCAGCCGCCGCGACTCCGCGTACCCCTTCCTGTCGAACCAGGCGCCGCCCCACGGATCGAACCAGCCACCCCCGAACTCCGGTACGAAACCGGGAGTTTGAGGGCTGGCGGTCGCGCCGCCCTTGACCCCGCCGGTCCCGAAGTGCCCCCAGTCGGGCGGGGTCAGGGTCGGCGAGGGATAGCCGTCGAAGCCGTACAGCCAGCGGCCCTGCTCGCCGCCCGTGTCGAAGGAGCCGGGGATCCAGTACCCGTTCCTGCCCTTGTCGTTGTGGAAGAGCGGCACGTCGATGCCGTCGGAGCGGACCTTGCGGTACAGATGGGCCATGTAGTCGCGGCCGGTGGGCTCGTCGACGTACGCGTCGTACTCGTTCTCGATCTGGTAGAGCAGGACCGTCCCGCCGCCCCTGGTGTACAGGTGCCGGGCGACGATGGCGTTCACCTGGGTCAGCCACTCGTCGACGTACGACAGATACGTCGGGTCGGCGGTCCGTGCCCGGCCCTCGGTGGCCGTCAGCCAGCCGGGGAAGCCGCCGCCGTCGATCTCGGCGTTGATGTAGGGGCCGGGGCGGAGGATGACGTAAAGGCCGGTCTCGCTCGCCGTCCGCAGGAACAGGTCCAGGTCGCGGATCCCCGTGAAGTCGTAGTGCCCGGGTTCGGGGGAGTGGTAGTTCCAGGACACATAGATGCTGACCGTGTTGTAGCCGTGGGCGCGCATCTTCTGCAGGATGTCGCGCCACAGGGACGGGCTCGGCAGCCGGAAGGGGTGCATCTCGCCCGACCAGACCACCAGCCGTCTGCCGTCGACGAGGAGCGAGTAGCGGTCGAAGCCGATCGTGTGCCGCCGCCCGTCCGCGCCCGGCGTGTCGGGCGGCGGCCCCGTGGGGGCGGTCTGGGCGGCGTAGGCGCAGGTCATGGCCCCGCTGCCGCCCAGTGCCAGACCGAGGGCCGTGGCGCCGGCGAGGGCGTTGAAGGTACGTCTGCTGAGCCCCAAGGGAGCCTCCCGTCGGGCCGGCCGGTCGGCGGCGCGTGTGAGGTCGTCGTGCGAGGTCATTGTGTACGGCCGCACCCAGCACAATGGTCGTATGAGGATCTCGGCACGGGCGGATTACGCGGTACGGGCGGTTCTTGAACTTGCGGTCCGGCAGGACGACGGGCCCGTGAAGGCGGAGGCCATCGCCGCCACGCAGGAGATCCCGCACAAGTTCCTGGAGGGGATCCTCGGCGATCTGCGGCGCGGCGGCATCGTCGACAGCCGGCGCGGCGGAGGCGGCGGCTACCGGCTGGCCCGCGAGGCCGCGCGGATCACGGTCGCGGATGTGATCCGGGCGGTCGACGGTCCGATCGTCTCCGTGCGCGGGGAGCGGCCCACGGGCCTGGAGTACACGGGGTCCGCGCAGCCGCTGCTGCCGCTGTGGATCGCGCTGCGCGCCAACGTCCGCCGCATCCTGGAGGGCGTCACCATCGCGGACATCGCGGCGGACGCCCTGCCGGAGCCGGTACGGGAGCTGGCGGCGGAGCCGGCGGCCTGGGAGAACCCGTAGCGGGTCAGCCGCGCTTGATGCAGTGGGCCGTCTGCCGGACGGAGGAGACGGTCCGGGAGAGGTCGATCAGGGCCGCGTCGGTCTGGCTCGAACCGTCGAAGACGACCTGGGTCGCCGGGTCGCGGCCGTAGGTGACGATCACCTTTCTGGTGTCGGTGGACTGCGCCAGGTCCATGATCCAGTCCACGCCGTCCACCGCGAAGCACGGGTCGCCGGTGACTCCCGGAGGCGTGACCCCGCAGCGCAGCACGATGTCCCGGTCCCCCCAGACGGCGATCCCGGGAAGGCTGCTCTCCCTGCGGGACAGGCCGCCGAGGGAGGCCGGGGCGCTGTCGGCGATGCGGTGGCAGTGCGGTGCGCCGGAGAACCTGGCGGGGCGTACGCCGGCGTCGGCATCGGGGTAGGCGAAGCTGTAGGCGGCGAGGGCGGCGCCGCCGACGAGGACGCAGGCGCTCAGGGCCAGGGTGAGGCGGGTCGGGCGCAGTCGTATGGACGGCATGGACAGAACGTTAGGACAGTCCGCCGCCTACCCCGGGCCGGGTCCCCGCAGCGCAGGGGCGCACAATGATCGTGTGGCGGGCCGCAGTTGGGGCCCGTCGGCGAAAGGGGGAGTGACGTGACTGTCACTTGGCGGGGCGCCGTCTCGTACGCGCTCACCGTCGTGGTCCTGTCCTGGCTCGTCGGAGCCGGGGTGGACCTGGCCTGGCAGGCCGCGCCCGGCGGGAGCGTCGGGGGCTGGGCCGAATTCTGGTGGAAGAACCCGTGGCACGCGGTCTTCGTGGGCGCCGCGACCGTCTCCCTGGTGCTGGCCCGGCGGCTGCTGGCGCCCCTGCCGCGCTGGCGCGTGACGCTGGTCGACGGGTCCGTCTACCTGGCGGCGCTGCTGCTCTGCTGGGGGGTGGCGGCGTGGGCCGAAGGCGACGGCGCACCGGCGGACTGGGCGTTCGTCATGGCGATCGTCGCGCTGTACACGCTCCAACTGCCCGCCGCGTGGCTGTTGTGCGTCTGGCGGTCGGGGAGCCTGGAGGTCGTCCTCAGCGGTACGGGGACGGACGAACTGCACGGGGGAGTGGCGGGCCGATGACGAAGACCCGACACAAGTACGCGCTGGTGGCTCTGGCCTGTGCGGCGGTCCTCGCCGGCTGTTCCTCACCTGCGCCGATCAGCGACACCAGCCCCGGGGATCCGCTGATCAGGACCTGGAAGGAGGGCGAGCGACCGGCCGTCCCGAACCTTTCCGGGCCCTCCCTGGAGGGTGACACGGTCAGCCTGTCCGACTACCGGGGCAAGGTCGTCCTCATCAACGGGTGGGCCTCCTACTGCCCTCCCTGCCGGGCGGAGGCACCCGAGCTCAAGAAGATCCAGCAGAAGTACGGCGCCCGCGGGCTGCGCGTACTGGGGCTCGACAACGACGGCGGCCGGGGCGCCGGTCTCGCCTTCCAGAAGCAGTACCGGCTGGACTACCCCTCCCTGCACGACCCGTCGGGCAAGCAGTTGTTGAGGCTGCCGCGGGGCGTGGTGACCACACAGGGGCTGCCGTTCACGATCGTCGTCGACTCGTCGGGGAAGGTGGCGGCGGTGCGGATGGGAGCGGTGACGGAAGCGAAGCTGGCGGACGTCATCGAGCCGCTGTTGTGAAATCCGCGTCTGTGAATGGCTTGAGTTCGCCCTGACGGGTTCGCGTGCGCCTCCCTACGATGCGATCGCCTCGCGCCTTCACAGGATCCCCATGGTTTCTTCAAAGGGCTCCGGGTGGGCCGGGGTGAGCCACCCCCCACTCACAGAACCGGAGAAGACCATGCCTGGTGCACTCCTTCTGGGCGGCGCGGTAGCCGCTCTGCTCACCACCGCGATACCCGCGCACAGCTCGTCCGGGGTGTTCGACAACCCGCCCCCGGACAAGATCGTCATCGATGTGGCGACCGTGAACGGCTCCGGCTGTCCCCAGGGCACCGCGGCCGTCGCCGTCTCCCCTGACAACACCGCCTTCACGGTGACCTACAGCCAGTACCTCGCCCAGGCCGGCGGCAACTCCGACCCCACGGCGTTCCGCAAGAACTGCCAGCTCAACCTGATCGTGCACGTCCCGCAGGGCTTCACCTACGCGATCGCCAGCGCCGACTACCGGGGCTTCCTCTCGCTCCAGCCCGGCGCGTCCGCGACGCAGAAGGCCTCGTACTACTTCCAGGGCTCCTCGAACACGGTGCCCAAGACCCACCCGTTCAGCGGCTCGTACAACGACGACTGGCAGGCCACCGACTCCACCGACTGGGCCCAACTGGTCTGGGCACCCTGCGGAGTTCAGCGCAACTTCAACATCAACACCGAGCTCAGAGTGAACGCGGGGACCGCGAACCCGGGCAAGGTCAGCTTCATGACCATGGACTCGACCGACGGCAACATCAGCACGGTGTACCACATGGCGTGGAAGGAGTGCCCGGCGTCCTGACGCTGTTTGTTCTACGCGCAGTTCCCCGCGCCCCTTCAGGGGCGCGGGGAACTGCGCGACAAGCCACGACGAGCCCGCACCCGGCTACGCACCGCACCCAGACGACGATCAGCCCGCCTGTCCCATGCCCGCGGCGTTCGGCCAGCTCTGGGCGTTCGGCCAGCCCGTGGCCGGGGCCGGGGTGAGGCCCGGGGCGGGACCGGTCGTACCCCGTACCTGCGCCGCCGTGAGGCCGCCGCGGGCCGGGACGCCCGGTGGGGTCGGGCCGGGGGCCGGGGCGGGCACCGGAGTGGGCATGGGTGCCGGGGCCGGCACCGGAGCGGGCGCCGGCACCGGCTGCTGCATCGGCGCCGGGACGGGCTGCATCGGCGCGGGGGCCGGGTAGCCGACCGGCTGGGGCCCCGCCTGGGCCACCGCCGGCATCGGGGCCTGCGCGGCCGCCGGCATCGGCATGGGCATCGGCGCCCCACCCCCCATCGAACCGCCGGAGGCCATCGCGGCGAGCGGCATGCCCGCCCCGTTGGTGGCGCTGACCAGGCGGTCCACGGCCGCCGTACCCGAGCTGTAGCTGGTCCCGGTGCCCAGCTCGGGTACGGCGGCTCCCCTCCTGGTCCCGTAGAGCACCTGTTCCAGGCCGGACACCAGGCGACGCACATCCACCTGGGGGCGCACCACGAGTCGCAGGAAGCGGCTGGACGAACCGATCTTGTTGCCGCACTCGCGGACCAGGATCCGGTGCTCGGTGAGCATCCGGTCCCGGACCACGGTGCCTTCGGCGCCCACGGGGAGGCGCACGAAGAGGAAGTTGCCCTGGGAGGGGTAGACCGTGAGGCCGGGGAGGGCCGAGAGCTGGCTTGCCATGTCCAGCCGGTCACGGCGCACCTGGTGCAGGCTCTGCGCGTACTCGGCGCCGTGCTCCTTGAGCATGAACACCACGTACTCGGCGAAGGAGTTGAGGTTCCACTTGGGGAGCATGGAGCGGACGCGTCCCGCGAGCGCCGGGTTGGCGACCAGGTAGCCGAAGCGTATGCCGTGCAGGCCGAAGTTCTTGCCGAGGCTGCGCAGCACGACGACGTTGGGGCGGATCATCGCCTCCTGGACGACCGACGGTTCGGCCTCGGCGTCCGCGAATTCGAGGAACGACTCGTCGATGACGATCAGGTCCAGATCGGCCATCGCGTCCATGAACTGCACGAGGGACTGCCGGGGCAGAAAGCCGCCGTCGGGGTTGTTCGGGTTGCAGACGACGGCGACGCGGGTGCCACGGGACCGGATGAACTCGGCGTACTTGCTGAGGTCCAGGGCGAAGCCGCTGGACTCCTGCAGCGGGAACATGTCGACCCGCTTGCCGGTCTCCATCGGCTGGTCGGTCCAGCGGCCGAAGGTGGGGACGGGGATGGCGAGGGACTCGCGGACCATCAGGTGGTCGATCCAGGTGATCAGCTCGGTCGAGCCGTTGCCCATCGCCACGCACTGCGGCGGCAGCTGCAGCAGGTTGCACAGCTCGGCGGTGATCGTGTCGGCGCTGCTCGGGTAGTACGTGACGATGTCGCGCAGCCGGGCCGACATCTCCTCGAACATGGCCGGGGTGGGGAAGTACGGATTACAGGGGATGCAGAAGTCCACGGGGCCGGTCCCGTCGCCGCCCTGCCGCGTCAGCGCCGCCATCGACGGGCTGTGTGCCGCGTCGCTGCGGAACAGCGAGGTGACGTTGTCGGCCATGGAACCTCCGTATGGGGCGGGCCCGGCAGGGACGACCGGGCCCGTCGCGTTTGGGTGGCCCGCGCGGGGGAGCACGGGCCGCCCTTAGATACGGGGGCAGGGGTGGCGTTGTTCAACGCATGTGAAAGAGGTGTGAGTTCGGGAACCGCCCGCACGCTTTCCACGTCCGGGCGCCTGAAAGGCAGCGCTACGCGCTGAACCTGTGCACCGTCCGGGTGCGATACGTCTCCCCCGGCCGCAGCACCGTGGACGGGAAGTGCGCATGGTTCGGCGAGTCCGGGAAGTGCTGCGTCTCCAGGCACAGCGCGTCACCCTGGCGGTACGTCCTGCCGCCCGTGCCGGTGAGCGTGCCGTCGAGGAAGTTGCCGGAGTAGAACTGCAGCCCCGGCTGGTCGGTGGCGATCTTCAGGGTGCGGCCGGAGCGCGGGTCGCGCAGGGTGGCGACGTGCTCGGGCTCGGACGTGACGCCCTTGTCCAGGACCCAGTTGTGGTCGTACCCCTTGGCCTGCACCTGCTGGACGTGGCCGGCGCGGATGTCGCGGCCGATCGGCTTGGTCTCGCGGAAGTCGAAGGGGGTGCCGGCCACGTCCGCCAGTTCGCCGGTCGGGATGAGGCCCGAGTCGGTGGGCGTGTAGCGGGACGCCGCGATCGTCAGCTCGTGGTCCTCGACGGTGCCGCTGCCCTCGCCGGCCAGGTTCCAGTAGACATGGCTGGTGAGGTTGACGACCGTGGCCTTGTCGGTGGTGGCCTCGTAGTCGATGATCCAGTCGCCGTGCCTGGTGAGGGTGTACGTCACCTTCGTCTCGAGGGTGCCCGGGTAGCCCATCTCGCCGTCGATGCTGGTGTGGCGCAGCACCAGGCCGACGTCTGAGCCCTCGGTGAACGGCTCGACGTCCCAGAGGTGCTTGTCGAAGCCGTGCTCACCGCCGTGCAGGCTGTTGCCGTCGTCGTTCACGGACAGCTGGTGGGTCTTGCCGTCCAGGGTGAACCGGCCCTTGGCCACGCGGTTGCCGTAGCGGCCGATCAGGGCGCCGAAGTACGGGGCCCCGGCCACGTAGTCGTCGATGTTGTCGAAGCCCAGGGAGACGTTTTTGTAGTGGCCGTTCCGGTCCGGGATCTCCAGACCCTGGACCACACCGCCCCAGTTCAGGACCTTCAGCCGGGTGCCGCCGTTCTCCAGCGACCAGCGGTGGACCTCCGTGCCGTCGGCGAGCTTGCCGAAGAGCGATTTCACCGGTCCTTCCTCTCCCTCCCAGGGGAAGGGCCCCGCCTGGTGGCGGGGCCCGATCCGGTCACTCCGGTCTACGAGCCGGACTTGCGCTTGTTCCACACGTCGAACCCGACCGCGGCCAGCAGGGCGAGGCCCTTGATGACCTGCTGCCAGTCGGTGCCGACGCTGAGGAGGTTCATGCCGTTGTTCAGCACGCCGAGGACGAGACCACCGATGATCGCGCCGAGGACGGTGCCGACACCGCCGCTCATGGACGCGCCACCGATGAACGACGAGGCGATCGCCTCGAGTTCGAAGTTCAGGCCCGCCTTCGGCGATGCCGCGTTCAGACGGGCGGCGACCACCAGACCCGCCAGGGCCGCGAGCACGCCCATGTTCAGGAAGACGAGGAAGGTGACCTTCTTGTCCTTGACGCCGGACAGCTTCGCCGCCGGCAGGTTGCCGCCGATCGCGTAGATGTGCCGGCCGAAGACCGCGTTGCGCATGACATAGCCGTAGCCGACCACCAGCACACCGAGGACGATCAGGATGATCGGGGCGCCCTGGTAGCTGGCGAGCAGCATCGTGACCGCGAGGACCGCGGCGGCGATGGCGACCAGCTTCAGCAGGAAGGCGTTGCGCGGCAGCACCTCCAGGGAGAACTCCTGCTCGCGCTTGCGGTCACGGACCTCCTGGTAGACCACGAAGGCCAGCAGGACGAAGCCCAGCAGCAGCGTGAGGTTGTGGTAGTTGGTGTTCGGGCCGACCTCGGGCAGGAAGCCGTTGCCGATCTTCTGCAGACCATTGGGGAACGGGCCGAGGGTCTGGCCCTGCAGGAAGATCTCCGTCAGACCGCGGAAGAGCAGCATGCCGGCGAGGGTGACGATGAACGACGGTATGCCGAAATACGCGATCAGGAACCCCTGCACCGCGCCCGCGGCGGCGCCCACCAGCAGGCACAGCACCAGGGCGAGGGGCCAGGCCACATGGTGGTTGACCGTCAGCACGGCCGCGAACGCGCCCACGAACGCCGTCAGCGAACCGACCGACAGGTCGATGTGGCCCGCGATGATCACCAGCATCATGCCGATCGCGAGGATCAGGATGTAGCTGTTCTGCAGCACCAGGTTGGAGACGTTGCGCGGCAGCAGCAGGTCGCCGCCGGTCCACACCTGGAACAGGACCACGATCAGGCCGAGCGCGATCAGCATGCCGTACTGGCGCATGTTGCGGCGCAGACCGCCCAGCATCAGCTGCAGCAGGTTCTCGCCGGAGGCCGACCCCCCGCTCTTCCCGGGCGGCGCCGAGGCCGGGACCTTGTCCGTCACATCCGTGCTCATCGGGTTACCTCTTTGTCCTTCGTCATCTGGCGCATCAGCACTTCCTGCGTGGCCTCGGCCCGCGGGACCTCACCCGTGAGCCGCCCGGCGGCCATGGTGTAGATGCGGTCGCACATTCCGAGCAGCTCCGGCAGCTCGGAGGAGATGAAGACGACCGCCTTGCCCTCCGCGGCCAGCTGGTCGATGACCGTGTAGATCTCGTACTTGGCGCCCACGTCGATGCCGCGCGTCGGCTCGTCCAGGATCAGCACCTCGGGACCCGCGAAGATCCACTTGCTGAGGACGACCTTCTGCTGGTTGCCGCCGGAGAGCCTGCCCACCGTCTCGAAGACGGTCGGCGCCTTGATGTTCATGGACTTGCGGAAGCGCTCGGAGACCTTCCGCTCCTCGTGCTCGTCGACCACACCGCGCTTCGCGACCTTGCCCAGGGCGGTCAGCGAGATGTTCCGGTTGATGTTGTCGATGAGGTTGAGGCCGTAGTGCTTGCGGTCCTCGGTGACGTACGCGATGCCGTGCTGGACCGCCTCCGGGACGGTCTTCGTACGGATCTCCTCGCCGTCCTTGAGGACCGTGCCGCCCGCGTACCGGCCGTAGCTGCGCCCGAAGACGCTCATGGCCAGCTCGGTGCGGCCCGCGCCCATCAGTCCCGCGATGCCGACGATCTCCCCGCGCCGCACGTGGATCGACACGTCGTCGACCACCTTGCGCTGCTGGTCGATCGGGTGGTGCACGGTCCAGTTGCGGATCTCCAGCGCGGGTGCCGCGTCCACTTCGCCCTCGTACGCGGTGCGTTCGGGGAAGCGGTGGTCGAGGTCGCGGCCGACCATGCCGGAGATGATGCGGTCCTCGGTGGTCTCCGCGGACTTCACATCGAGGGTCTCGATGGACCTGCCGTCGCGGATGATCGTCACCGAGTCGGCGACCCGCCGGATCTCGTTCAGCTTGTGGGAGATGATGATCGAGGTGATGCCCTGCTTCTTCAACTCCAGGATGAGATCCAGGAGTTTGCCGCTGTCCTCGTCGTTGAGAGCCGCGGTCGGCTCGTCGAGGATCAGCAGCTTCACCTTCTTGGACAGCGCCTTGGCGATCTCCACCAGCTGCTGCTTGCCCACGCCGATGTCGGCGATCCGGGTCTCCGGGTGGTCGGTCAGACCCACCCGGCGCAGCAGCTCCGTGGCGTGCTTGAGCGTCTCGTTCCAGTTGATGAACCCGCCCGAGGCGTGTTCGTTTCCGAGGAAGATGTTCTCCGCGATCGACAGGAACGGCACCAGAGCCAGCTCCTGATGGATGATCACGATGCCGCGCTGCTCGCTCGCCCGGATGTCCTTGAACTCGCAGGGTTCACCCTCGAAGAGGATCTCCCCCTCGTAGGTGCCGTGCGGATGGACGCCGGAGAGCACCTTCATCAAGGTGGACTTCCCGGCGCCGTTCTCGCCGCAGATGGCATGGACCTCGCCCTGACGGACGGTCAGCGTGACGTCCGACAGCGCTTTGACCCCGGGAAAGGTCTTGACGATCGAGCGCATTTCCAGGACGGGTCCCGCCATGGTGTGCCCTTTCAATCCGTAGGAACGGCCGGTCGAAGTGTCGACATGCGGCTTGGCCGCGTGGCCGACTTCACCGACAGGGGGACTACTTCAGCTGGTCCGCCGTGTAGTAGCCGGTGTCGACCAGTTCCTTCGTGTAGTTGGTCTTGTCGACGCTCACCGGCTGCAGCAGGTAGGCGGGGACGGTCTTGACACCGTTGCCATACGACTTGGTGTCGTTGATCTCGGGCTTCTTGCCGTTGAGGACGTCGTCGACCATGTCCGAGGCGACCTTGGCGAGCTTGCGGATGTCCTTGTAGACGGTCTGCGTCTGCTGGCCCGCGATGATCGACTTCACCGAGGCGAGCTCGGCGTCCTGGCCGGTGATGACGGGCAGCGGCTTGGCGGCCGAGCCGTAACCGTCCGACTTCAGGGCGGCGATGATGCCGATGGAGATGCCGTCGTACGGCGACAGGACCGCGTCGACCTTGCCGCTGGTGTACGTCGAGGTGAGGATGTCCTCCATGCGCTTCTGCGCGGTGGCGCCGTCCCAGCGCAGCGTGGTGACCTGGTTGAGCGCGGTCTGCTTGGACTTGACGACCAGCTGCTTCTTGTCGATGTACGGCTGGAGCACGCTCATCGCGCCGTTGAAGAAGTACTTGGTGTTGTTGTCGTCGTTGGAGCCGGCGAACAGCTCGATGTTGAACGGGCCCTTCTTGCCGCTGTCCAGGCCGAGCTTGTGCACGATGTACGAGCCCTGGAGCTTGCCGACCTTCTCGTTGTCGAACGAGGCGTAGTAGTCGACGTTCTTCGTGCCGAGGATCAGACGGTCGTAGGAGATCACCGGGATCTTGGCGTCCGCGGCCTGCTGCAGCACGTTGTTCAGGGACTTGTTGTCGATGGCCGCGATGATCAGGCCCTTGACACCCTGCGTGATCAGGTTCTCGATCTGCGAGACCTGCTGGTCGGGGTCGTCCTCGCCGTAGACCAGCTTGGTCTTGTAGCCCTTGGCCTGCAGGTCCTTGACGACGTTCTTGCCGTCGGCGATCCAGCGCTCGGAGGACTTGGTGGGCATCGCGATGCCGATGGTGCCGCCCTTGGCGCTGCCCTTGTCCTCCTTGCTGCCGCCCTCGCTGCTCTGGCCGCAGGCGGACAGGGTCAGGGCGAGGGACGCGGCTCCGGCGACGGCGGCGAGTGCGGCTCTGCGAGTGCGCATGGTCATCATCCTTGATGTGTGTGGGGCAGGCTCGGTCTGGCTGTGCAAGGACGCTTGGACGGCGGTGCGGGTAAGACCGAGGGGCGTGTGGGATTCTGTTTGACCCCGTCTTCTTCTGTGAAGGGGGTGTTGTTGAACGTTATACGGACGTGTCGAACCGCTTGAGCGTGCCGGGCAGCCGGGACCCCAGGGGTGCCATGTCGCCGTCGGCTCCGTGCCGTGCGAGCAGGTCGAGGGCCAGGCGGCCGCGCCGGACGCGTTCCTTGGCGGTGGCGAGGGTCAGGTCCCGCATGTGGTTGCCGTAGGGGTAGATGCCGGGCGCCTTGGACAGTCCGAACTTCAGGTACAGCGGTGCCCCGCGTCTGATCAGCTCGGCGACCTCGTACATCCGGACATATCCCCCCAGGTCGTCGGGGGCCTCGATGTACATGTCCATGGGGGCGGCGGAGATCCGCCGGATCTCGGTGAGGTGATCCAGCGTCAGGTCGCTGGGCACGTTGATGGAGTCGCCGCCCAGTTGCTCGTACACCGCGTACGCGGCCGGGTTGACGGGACCGATCAGCGCCGAGACCTTCAGGGTGGTGTCGGCCGGGATGATCCCGGCGACGCGGGCGCGGTGCAGCGTCCACAGCACGCCCTCGTCGGCGACCAGGAGGCACTTGACGCCCAACTCCGTGGCGCGGACGGCGTCTTCGACGCACCCGGCGACGGCGTCGTACCCGCGGGCGCGCAGACCGGCCCCCCGTGAGTCGGTGCGCGTGGAGCCGCCGATGTCCCAGGTGCCGCGCGGGCCGGTGAACAGGCAGAGTTCGATGTCTCGCTCGCCGGTCGCCTCGACCATCTCGGTGATCTCGGCGTCGGTCAGCATCCACACGCCGCTGCCCTGGCTGATCCGGTGGATCGGCACATCGAGCCGCGAGGCCTCCTTCAGGACGACGGCCAGCGCTTCGGGACCCTCGCACGAGGGGATCTCGGTGCGCCAGCGGCCGCCGCCCGGGAAGGAGTGGGGCGAGGCGTCGGCGGGGGAGAGGTCGGGCGCGCCCAGACCGAGGGCGGCGAGCGCCTGCTCGCCGGGTCGACGGGCTGCCGGGGCGGAAGCGTCGGTCACAAGGTGTCCTTTGTGTTCGAAATTTCGGACGAGGTTCGCGGCTCAAGTCGTGCGGGGGCTTGGGTGTACGCCGGTGCGGGTCGTCAGGTCCCCCCGCACCGGCGTACTGCTAGGGGCGAAGGAGGACCTTGCCGACCTTCGGATCACCGGACCCGACGAGCTCGATGGCCTGCGGGAACTCGGCGAGCGGCAGCTCGTGCGTGACCAGGGGCAGCGGGTCGAGCAACCCGGCCCCGAACACCCGCACGGTGTGCGCCCAGGCGTCCGGCGGCGCCCCGAAGACGGAGTGCACCTCCAGCTGCCGTACGACGAGATCCGTGGGGTCGAGCCCCTGCGCACCCGGCGCCGGGATCCCGGTGAGGACCAGGCGCCCGCCACGCCGCAGCAGAGCCGCGGAGGTCCGCGCGGCGTCGGCGGACCCGGCGGTCTCGATGACGACGTCGAAGTCGTCCGGGAGCGGCTCGTCCTTCGTACGGAAGTCGGTCGCGCCGTACTGCCGCGACAGCGTCTCGCGGTCCCGGCGGGTGCCGACGACCAGCAGCTCCACCGGCGAGACGGCCTTCAGGAACTGCACCGCGAACATCCCGAGGGTGCCGGTGCCGACCACGGCGACCTTCTCGCCCGGCTGCGCGTTCGCCTTGAGGGCGGCGGCCGCGATGCAGGCGGCCGGCTCCAGCAGGGCCGCCGCCGTCAGATCGGCGTCGTCGGGCAGCACGTGCAGCAGCCGCGCCGGGAGGGTCAGCGTGGGCGCCATCGCGCCCGGCTGGGTGAACCCGGTCTCCTCGTACCCGGCGCTGCACAGCGTGGTCTCACCCGCGTGGCAGCGGTCGCACACCTGGCAGTTCCGGAAGCCCTCGCCGACCACCTTGCGGCCGACCAGCGCCTCGGTGACCCCGGCGCCGACCCGCTCGACCGTGCCGGACCACTCGTGGCCGGGGGTGAGCGGGTAGCGCACGTACCCCTCGGGCCGGTTGCCCTGGAACACCTCCCGGTCGCTGCCACAGATGCCGCTCGCGTGCACCCGCACCAGCGCCTCGCCCGGACCGGGGTCGCGGGGGGTGTGCTCGGCCAGGTGGAACGCGCCCGGGGCGTCGACGACGACGGCGGCGGAACTCACTGGTCGCCCTTCGGGTTCCGCTTCTCCCAGCCCTCGGCCCACAGGTCGAAGTGCGCCCGCTGCTGGGGGAACTCGGCAGCGGCGTCCACGTCCAGCTCCACGCCCAGGCCGGGCGCGTCGGAGATGTGGAAGCAGCCGTCCTCGGGGTTCACCTGCGGCGCGCCCTTGATCACCTTCTTGATCTCGGCGTCCGCGAAGTCGTTGAAGTGCTCGAGGATCTTGAAGTTCGGGGAGGTGAAGCCGACCTGCAGGGAGGCGGCGGTGAGCACGGAGCCACCGACGTTGTGGGGGGCGACCAGCATGTAGTGGGTCTCGGCGGTCGCGGCGAGCTTGCGCGTCTCCCAGATGCCGCCGATGTGGCCGACGTCCGGCTGGATGATGTCGACGGCCTGGCTCTCGAAGAGCTCCCGGAACTCGATCCGGTCGTGGATGCGCTCGCCCGTGGCCACCGGCATGTCCACCTTCGCGGCGACCTTCTCCAGCGCCTTGAGGTTCTCCGGCGGCACCGGCTCCTCCAGCCAGGCGGGCTTGAAGGGCGCGAGCTCCTTGGCCAGCCGGACGGCGGTGGCGGGGGAGAAGCGGCCGTGCATCTCCAGCATCAGCTCGGACTCGGGGCCGATGGCGTCCCGGACGGCCTCGATCAGCGAGACCGCGTACATGGTCTGCTCGTGGTCGAGCTCGAAGTGCCCGGTGCCGAAGGGGTCGATCTTCAGCGCCCGGTAACCGCGCTCCATGACGCCCTGAGCGGCCTTGTGGTACGCCTCGGGCGTGCGCTCGGTGGTGTACCACCCGTTGGCGTAGGCCTTGACCTTGTCGGTGACCTTGCCGCCGAGCAGCTGCCACACCGGCACGCCGAGGGCCTTGCCCTTGATGTCCCAGCAGGCCATCTCGACGACGGCGATGCCGGACATCACGATCTCGCCGGCGCGGCCGTAGTCGCCGTACTTCATACGGCGGGTCAGGTCCTCGACGGCGAACGGGTCCGAGCCCAGAATGTGGTTCTGTTCGGCCTCTCTCAGGTATCCGATCAGCGCGTCGGTGTGGCCCAGCATGCGGGTCTCGCCCACACCCGTGATGCCTTCGTCGGTGTGCACCAGGACGTAGGTCAGGTTGCGCCACGGCGTACCGACCACGTGCGTGCTGATTCCAGTGATGCGCACGGAAGTTACCCTTCGGCTGTTCGAAATTTCGGCTCATGTTCGAAATGCTGGGCAGACAGTAAGGATGGTGTGAGCGAGGTGTCAATGGGTAGGACGGCCAACGGTTTCGCCAGTTTCGACGCCTCTTGCCCAGGTGGCCCCTCCCCGGTGTGTGCCAGTTCACTCGGGAGGTCGCGTCGATATGGCCGGTTTCCCACACAACCTTCACGGCCGTGCCTAGGAACGTGACCCTCCGGGAACTTAATCTTCCCGCGTCATGGACTATTGCCACCCGTGCCAACGGCACCTCAACGGCGCCCTTGCCTGTCCGGGGTGCGGGACACGCGTCGAGCAGATGCGCGTGTCCTGGGATGCCCATGAGCCGGAGCCCTACGATCACGCCGTCGCTCCCGAGGGCCATGATGCACCGGTGGCTCCCGACGACGGAGCCGCCCACCCCGAGGGTGAGGGTGAGGGCGGTCACGAAGACGAGAGCGACGAGCCGTACGGGCGCGCCGCGCGCCGCCGTGAGCGGGGCCGCGGGGGCCGTCGGGGTCCCGCCGTCGCGGCCGGTGCGACGGATGCGAGCCGCCGCGACCGCAAGGCCGCGCTGCACCGTCGGCGCCGCAAGCGCACGCTGCTCGTCGCCGCCGGGTTCGTCCTGGCAGCGGGTGGTCTGAGTCTGGCCGAACTCGGCATGGACGCACCGGTGTTCTCCTCGTCGCCCGATCCGTCCGCGGCCGGGGACGCGGCGTCCGAGGTCGACCACTCGACGGCGAAGCCGAGCGAGTCCGCAGGGCTCCGGGCCGGCGGGCGGGGTGCCCTTGACGGCAAGCCCTCGGCCTCCCCGGACACCTCCGCCTCGCCATCGGCGTCCAAGTCCGCCGACGACAAGGGCGACGCGTCCCCGACCCCCGGCAAACCGACCCGGTCGGCAGCCGCCCCCGGCTCCTCCGGCCCGACACCCCCGCCCGCCTCAGGCTCGACCCCGACCTCGGATCCGACAACCTCCAACCCGTCCCCGGACCCGTCGCCGTCGGAGACGTGCAAACGCTTCCTGTGGTGGTGCACGTGACTCTGTCGGCGGCTGTCAAATGCGCTTGCTGCGACCGCGTTTGAGGCACTACCGGACCCCGCCCGGCCGCTCCTCTCATGGCTTTATCGGCTCGACGCCCTGACTGCCTCGGGCCGGCCCCCGGCCCGCTCGGGCCCGTCATCGCGACCGTCGCCGTCGGAGCCGCGCAAACGCTTCCTGTGGTGGTGCACGTGACTCTGCCGGTGGCCGTCAAATGCGTTTGCTGCGACCGCGTTTGAGGCACTACCGGACCCCGCCCGGCCGCTCCTCTCATGGCTTCATCGGCTCGACGCCCTGACTGCCTCGGGCCGGCGCCCGGCCCGCTCGGGCCCGTCATCGCGACCGTCGCCGTCGGAGCCGCGCAAACGCTTCCTGTGATGCCGGCCGACCTCAAATCCCCCTGCTGCGACCGCGGTTTGAGGACCTGCGGGACCGGCCACCCGGCCGGTCCACTCCTGGCCTCCGTCGGCTCGATGCCCCGCCTGCCTCGGACTCGACGACCTCCGACCCGCCTCCGTGGCCGTCGCTGTCGCGGCCGTGCGCTGTGGTGGTGCGCGCGGCGCTGCTGGTCGGCGGCAACTGTGCCTGATGTGGTGGTGGTTGAGGAGCGCCTGAGCGGCTGCCTGGCCGTGTCTGTTCGGGCCTTCTGTGGCTTGACGTCCGCCCGTCTCGGGCTGGCTCCCTGGCCCGCCTCGGGCTCGTCCCCGCGGGCCGTCCCTGTCACTGTCGCGGGCGGGCGTGGCTTTGCTGTGGTGGTGTCTGCGGCGCTGCTGGTCGGGGTCAACTGTGCCCGATGTGGGGGCGGTTGAGGAAATGGATGTGTGGTCGCCCGGCCGGGCTGTTACGGGCGCGTTATTCAACCGTGACGGCCTTCCGCCTGCAGCCCTCTTGACCGGCGTGATTTGTTAGCGCTCACAATGACCTCCGCATTCACCGGTCAGCGTCCAACGTCAGCGTGGGAGATATGAGCGTCGTGCCCGTAGTGTCCCGACCAGTCGATCCCGCCAGTGCTGTTGGGCCTTGCCGGAGGCCTGTGTGAAGCCGCCGGGCGGGACCGTCCGCCCATCGCGTGTGCTTTGCCGGCAGACGAGCGCCAAGGAGGTGCGGTCGTGACCAACGCGCAGCTTCGGCCGCCCACCATGGCCGATGTGGCACGCCTGGCGGGCGTGTCCCACCAAACGGTGTCCCGCGTACTGGGGAACCATCCCAACGTGCGGGACGAGACACGGGCCAGGGTGCTGCGTGTGATCGAGGAGACGGGCTACCGCCGCAACTCCTCCGCACGGGCCCTGGTGACCCGGCGCACCCGGACGCTGGGGGTGGTGGCCTCCGACACCACCCTCTACGGACCGGCCAGCACCCTGTTCGCGCTGGAGGAGGCGGCGCGGGCCGAGGGATACCTCGTCTCGACGGTCACGTTGCGCAAGCTGACCGTGGAGACGCTGTCCGAGGCCCTGGACCACCTCAGCGAGGGTGGGGTGGAAGGCGTGGTCGCGATCGCGCCGCAGCGGTCCGCGGTGGTCGCCCTGGCCGAACTGCGCTGCCCCTTCCCGGTGGTGGTCGTGGGCAGCGGTCCGGGCGTGGAGATCCCCAGTGTCAGCGTGGACCAGCACCTCGGAGCCGAGCTGGCCACCGGCCACCTGCTGGCCGCCGGTCACCGCAACGTCTGGCACCTCGCCGGGCCGGAGGAGTGGCAGGAGGCGGCCGACCGGGCGGCCGGCTGGCGGGCGACCCTCGAAGCGGCGGGGGCGGAGCCGCCCATGCTGCTGCGCGGGGACTGGAGTCCGCTGTCGGGCTACCGCGCCGGTCAGGAACTGGCCGGCTGGGTGGGCCGGGGGCTGACCGCCGTCTTCGTCGCCAACGATCAGATGGCGCTGGGGGTGTTGCGGGCGCTGCGCGAGGCCGGGGTCCGGACCCCCCAGGACGTGGCGGTGGTGGGCTTCGACGACATCCCGGAGTCGGAGTACTTCGCACCTCCCCTCACCACCGTCCGGCAGGACTTCTCGACGGTGGGAAAGCGCGGCATCGCGATGCTCCTGGAGCTGATCGAGGGGCGGCCGTCCGCCACCGCCCGCAGGATCGCCATCGAGCCCCAACTGGTCGTCCGGGCCAGTACTTTCCCGCCCGCCGTCCAACCGGAGGGCGTACCTCTCTGACGTACCGACCAACCACACACGCGGTTCCGTGTGGCCGAAATACCGAACAATGATCGACAGGCTGGACGTAGCGCGGCCGGTCCCATCGAGTGCCGGCGGGCCCGTCCCAGGGCCGGCTCTTCAAAGGAGAAGAACATGCTCAACAGAAGGAACTTCCTCACCGCGGCGGTCGGCGTGGCAGCCGCGGGTGGACTGGCGGCCTGCGCCAAGAAGGACGACTCCGGTTCCGGCTCCGGCTCCGGAGGCGGCGGCAAGGCCATCACGCTCGGCTTCTCCCAGGTCGGCGCGGAGAGCGGCTGGCGCGCAGCGAACACCACCTCGGTGAAGTCCGCGGCCAAGGACGCGGGCATCAACCTCAAGTTCTCCGACGCCCAGCAGAAGCAGGAGAACCAGATCTCCGCGATCCGCAGCTACATCGCGCAGAAGGTGGACGTCATCGCCTTCTCGCCGGTGGTCGTCACCGGCTGGGACGCGGTGCTCAAGGAGGCCAAGGCCGCGAAGATCCCGGTGGTCCTCACCGACCGCTCGGTGGAGACCTCCGACAGCTCCCTGTACGTCACCCTGGTCGGCTCCGACTTCACCGACGAGGGCCGGCGCGCGGCACGGATGCTGGAGAAGGTCATCGCCAAGGCCGGTCTCAAGGGCCCGGTGAAGATCGCCCAGCTGGAGGGCACCACCGGCGCCGCCCCCGCGATCGAGCGCGGCAAGGGCTTCAAGGAGATCATGGACGCCGAGCACAAGTCCGACTGGAAGATCGTCGCCAGTCAGAGCGGTGACTTCACCCGGGCCGGCGGCAAGCAGGTCATGGCGGCCTTCCTGCAGTCCCACTCGGACATCAACGTGCTCTTCGCGCACAACGACGACATGGCCATCGGTGCCATCCAGTCGATCGAGGCGGCCGGCAAGAAGCCCGGCAAGGACATCCTGATCGTCTCCGTCGACGGCGTCCACGACGGCTTCGTCGCCATGTCCCAGGGCAAGATCAACGCCATCGTCGAGTGCAACCCCCTGCTCGGCCCCCAGCTGATGGAGGTCGTGAAGAAGGTCCACGAAGGCCAGAAGGTCGAGCGCTGGATCAAGACCAAGGAGGGCGACTACATGCAGGACCAGGCCAAGGCCGCGCTCCCGACCCGGAAGTACTGACCCACCGCACCCACCGGCAGGGAGCCCCCGGCCGACCGAGCCATCGGTCCGACGGGGCTCCCTGCGGGAGTGAACCGATCCCACAAGGAGCGCTGCCATGGCAGAGCCGCGGCCCGTGCTGGAAATGACGGGCATAGTCAAAGAGTTCCCGGGGGTACGGGCTCTGTCGGACGTCGACTTCCGGCTCTTCCCCGGCGAGATCCACGCCCTGATGGGCGAGAACGGCGCGGGCAAGTCCACCCTGATCAAGGTGCTGACGGGGGTCTACTCCCTGGACGGCGGCACCATCACCCTGGACGGCAGGTCCGTGCGGTTCGGCAGCCCGCTGCAGGCGCAGCAGGCCGGCATCAGCACGGTGTACCAGGAGGTGAACCTCTGCCCCAACCTGTCGGTGGCGGAGAACATCTTCATCGGACGCGAGCCGACCCGCATGGGCCGTATCCAGTGGAAGCGGATGCGCAGGGAGGCGGCGGAGCTGGTGGACCGGCTCGGCCTCGACATCGACGTGACCGCGCCCCTGTCCTCGTACCCGCTGGCCGTGCAGCAACTGGTCGCGATCGTCCGGTCGGTGGGCACCGGGGACAGCGACGGCCAGGGCTCGGGCACCAAGGTGCTGGTCCTGGACGAGCCGACGTCCAGCCTCGACCGTGACGAGGTCCAGGAGCTGTTCCGCCTGATGCGGCGGCTCAAGGACGAGGGCGTGGCGATCCTGTTCGTCTCGCACTTCCTCGACCAGATCTACGAGATCTGCGACCGCATGACCGTCCTGCGCAACGGCACGCTCGTCGGCGAGCACATGGTCGCCGACCTCGACCAGGTCGGGCTGATCCAGCTGATGATCGGCAAGGCCCTGGACCAGCTGGAGGAACTGCACGACCAGCAGTTGCGCTCCGACGTCGGCGAGACGCTGCTGAAGGCGGAGGGCCTCGGCAGGGCCGGCGGTATCGCCCCCTTCGACCTGGAGATCAAGAAGGGCGAGGTGCTCGGACTCGCCGGCCTGCTGGGATCGGGCCGGACCGAACTGGCCCGGCTGCTCTTCGGCGCCGACCAGCCGGACAGCGGCAAGGTGACCATCGGCGGCAAGCAGGTCTCGATGAGCGCCCCGAACGCCGCGATCGGCGCCGGTGTCGCCTTCTGCTCCGAGAACCGCAAGACCGAGGGCCTGGTGCCCGACCTGACGGTGCGGGAGAACATCATCCTGGCCCTGCAGGCATCCCGGGGCTGGACGCGGCCCATCCCGGTCGCCCAGCGCGACGAACTCGTCGCCAAGTACATCAAGGCGCTGGACATCCGGCCCGCCAACCCCGAGGCCAGGGTCGGCCAGCTCAGCGGCGGCAACCAGCAGAAGGTGCTGCTCGCCCGCTGGCTGATCACCCAGCCGAAGCTGCTGATCCTGGACGAGCCGACGCGTGGCATCGACGTCGGCGCCAAGGCGGAGATCCAGAAACTCGTGGTCTCGCTCTCCGAGGAGGGCATGTCCGTGCTGTACATCGCGGCCGAGCTGGAGGAGGTACTCCGGCTCAGTCACACCATCGGAGTGCTGCGCGACCGCCGGCTGGTGGCGCAGCTCGCCAACGGGCCGGAGATCACCAGCAGCCGGATCATGGAGACCATCGCGAGCGGAGAACACCAGTGAGCACCAACTCCCGATGGCGAGCACTGACACACCACCACCTGTTCTGGCCGGTCGCGGTCCTTGTCTTCCTGCTGCTCGTCAACGTGCCCTTCACCCCTGACTTCTTCTCGGTCAAGATGACGGACGGCCACCTCTACGGCAGCCTCGTCTCGATCGTGCTCTTCGGCTCGCCCCTCATCCTCGTGGCGGTCGGCATGACCGTGGTCATCGCCACCGGCGGCATCGACCTCTCCGTCGGCGCCGTGGTCGCCATCACCGGGGCACTCGCCTGCTCCTACATCAGCCACCAGGCCGACCAGAACGCCCTGTCCGGGGTGCTGCTCGCCATGGGTCTCGGCCTGCTGGCCGCGGTCGTCTGCGGCCTGTGGAACGGCTTCCTGGTCGCCAGGATGGGCATCCAGCCGATCATCGCCACGCTGATCATCATGGTCGCCGGACGCGGTGTCGCCCAGCTGATCACCGACGGCCAGATCATCACCATCGACAGCGACCCGTACAAGCTGATCGGCGGCGGCTACTGGCTGACCCTGCCGTTCTCCATCTTCGTGGTGGCCGTGGTCGTCGCCGTCACCGTGGTGCTGACCCGCCGCACGGCGCTGGGCCTGCTGATCGAGTCGGTGGGCGGCAACGCCGAGGCCAGCCGCCTCGTGGGCATCAGGTCCCGGCGCATCAAGATCATGGTGTACGTGTTCTGCGCGCTGTGCGCCGCCATCGCGGGCCTGATGATCAGCTCCAACACCTCGGCGGCGGACGGCAACAACGCCGGTCTGTGGATCGAGCTCGACGCGATCCTCGCGGTGGTGATCGGCGGCACCTCGCTGCTGGGCGGCCGGTTCTCCATCGGCGGCACTGTGGTCGGCGCCCTTGTCATCCAGACCCTGACGACCACGATCTACACCATCGGTGTGCCGACCCAGACCACCCTGGTCTTCAAGGCCGTCGTCGTCATCGTCGTCTGCCTGCTCCAGTCCCAGAAGTTCCGCGCCAAGGTCTTCGGTGCCAAGCCCGGCGCCCGGTTCGGCGCGAAGGGCGGCGCCAAGCCGGCCGCGGCCGAGACGGACACCGCCGCGGCGACCGACGCCGCTCCGAAGATGGAGGTGTCGTGATGAGCGCGACCACCCAGAGCCCCACGGCCGCGGACAGCCGCACCCCGTCCAAGGCCCAGCGTCTGCTGGGCGACCGGCGCCTGCCCGTCGCGGCGACGGCCCTGCTCTTCCTCGTGATGTACGGGGTGGGCCTGGGCCGGTACCAGTACTACGGGTTCGACGAACCCCAGGTCTTCCTGAACCTGTTCATCGACAACAGCTACCTGCTGGTCGCCGCCGTCGGTGCCACCTTCGTCATCCTGTCCGGCGGCATCGACCTGTCCGTCGGCTCGGTGATCGGCTTCACCACGATGCTGACGGCCTGGCTGGTGGAGCGCGAGGGGCTGCCCCTCCTGGTGGTGATCCCCATCGCGCTGGCCGCCGGGGCCTTCGGCGGCTTCCTGATGGGTTATGTGATCCACAACTTCGAGATCCAGCCCTTCATCGTGACCCTCGCCGGCCTCTTCCTCTTCCGCGGCCTGTGCCTCGTCATCAGCAAGGAGTCGATCTCCATCAGCGACTCCTCGGTGAGCAGCATGGCCTCGGCGCAGGTGTCGCTGGGGATGGGGTTCCTGTCGATCGGCGCGGTCGTCGCGCTGGTCGTCCTCGCCGTGGCTTTCTACGTCCTGCACTACACCCGCTTCGGGCGGCGCGTGTACGCCATCGGCGGCAACGAGCAGTCGGCCCTGCTGATGGGTCTCCCGCAGGGCGGTACGAAGATCGCCGTGTACACGGTGAGCGGCTTCTGCTCGGCGCTCGCCGGTCTGTTGTTCACCCTCTACATCCAGTCTGGTGACCCGCTGCACGCGACCGGCATGGAACTGGACGCGATCGCCGCGGTCGTCATCGGCGGCACGCTGCTGACGGGCGGTTCCGGCTATGTGGTGGGCACCCTGTTCGGGGTGCTGGTGCTGGGCCTGATCAAGAGCATCATCCAGTTCGAGGGCACGCTCAGCTCCTGGTGGACGAAGATCGCCACCGGCGTGCTGCTGTGCGCCTTCATCCTGGTCCAGCGCGTGATGACGGCCCGCAAGAAGACATGACGCCCCGTGGCAGGAGCTGAGCCGCCCGGCCGCTCCCGCATCGAAGAGGGGGGGGGGGGGGGGGGGGGGGGGGGGGGGGGGGCGGGGGGGGGGGGGGGGGGCGGGGGGGGGGGGGGGGGGTGGGGGGGGGGGGGGGGGGGGGCGCCGCACGACCCC
>NZ_JBITLY010000001.1:789705-1231147 GCF_044465725.1 Streptomyces sp. NPDC049541
CGCCGCGCGGGCGGCCCCCGCCCCCCGCCCCCCCCCCCGCCGCCCCCGCCCCCCCCCCCCCCCCCCCCCCCCCCCCCCCCCCCCCCCCCCCCCCCCCCCCCCCCCCCCCCCCCCCACCTCTCGCGTGTCGGGCCCTGCCGGGTCTCAGCTCTCGGGCTGCTGCAGCATCCGCTGCAGCAGGCCCCTCAGCGCCAGCCGTTCCTCCCTGCCGAGCCCGGCCAGCGGTTCGCGCGCGAAGCGCAGGGACTCGCGCAGGTTCTTGGCCACCTGACGGCCCTCCTGCGTCGCCGCGGCCAGCTTCACGCGCCGGTCGGCCGGGTCGGGGCGGCGTTCCACCAGGCCACGGGACTCCAGGCGGTCGACGATGCCGGTCACGTTGGACGGCTCGCACTTCAGTTTCTGGGCCAGCTTGCGCATGGGCAGCGGTTCCAGGGAGAGCAGACTCAGCAGGCGGGCCTGGGCGCCGGTCAGCGAGTGCTCGGCGGCGGCGTTCTCGTAGTCCTCGTGATAGCGGGCCACGATGTCGCCGATGAGCTCGACGACCTCCAGGGTCAGTTCATCGGGACGACGGGTGTTCGGTGGAGTGGCCATGGGTTCAGCGTACCCCGTTACTTGACAACCTGAAATATTCAGGAGCATGGTTGTTTCAGGTACTGAAGTATTTGGTACCCGCAGCTTCTGAAGTTCTTCCCGCACGCTTGAAAGGCACTCGTCATGATCAACCGCGAATGGCACCTGCTCAGCCGTCCCGTCGGCTGGCCGAAGCCCGAGGACTTCGCCCTGGTCGAGACGGAGGTCGCGGCGCCGGGTGAGGGGCAGGTGCTGGTCCGCAACAAGTACCTCTCCGTCGACCCGTACATGCGCGGCCGCATGAGCGACGCCAAGTCGTACGTCGCGCCCTTCGAGCTGGGCAAGGTCATGCAGGGCGGCGCGGTCGGCGAGGTCCTCGAGTCCAACGCCGAGGGCATCGCCGTCGGCGACCATGTGCTGCACTTCCTCGGCTGGCGCGAGTACGCGGTCGTGGACGCGAAGACCGCCGTCAAGGTCGACCCGGAGGCCGCGCCACTGAGCACGTATCTCGGTGTGCTCGGCATGACGGGTCTGACGGCGTACGCCGGCCTGCTGCGGGTCGGTGCCTTCAAGGAGGGCGACGCGGTCTTCGTGTCCGGCGCCGCGGGTGCCGTCGGCAGCCAGGTGGGCCAGATCGCGAAGCTGAAGGGCGCCTCCCGGGTCATCGGCTCGGCCGGCTCCGACGAGAAGGTCAAGCTCCTGGTCGAGGAGTACGGCTTCGACGCGGCCTTCAACTACAAGAACGGCCCGGTCTGGGAGCAGCTCAAGGCGGCCGCCCCGGACGGCATCGACGTCTACTTCGACAACGTCGGCGGCGAGCACCTCGAGGCCGCGATCGGCGCGCTCAACCTCAAGGGCCGGGCCGTGATCTGCGGCATGATCTCGCAGTACAACTCGACCGAGCCGACGCCCGGCCCGCGCAACATGGTCAAGATCCTGCAGAACCGGCTCCGCGTCGAGGGCGTCCTGGTCGGCGACCACTACGACCTGCAGCCCGAGTTCGTCCGGGAGGTCGGCCCCTGGGTCGCCTCGGGGCAGCTGAAGTACCGCGAGACGGTCGTCGAGGGCATCGAGAACAACCTGGAGGCCTTCCTCGGGGTCCTGCGCGGCGACAACACCGGCAAGATGATCGTCAAGCTGTAGGTCTGCCCCGGACCCTTCTCGCTGTTTCCGGTATGCGGTAACTTCTTTCCGAAACCGTCGTCGATCGTGGGCGCGAGTCGCGGCGGACCGAGGAGGAAGACAACCGCATGTCCATCCAGCAGACCGACGTCCTCTACACGGCCGTCGCCACCGCCGAGAACGGTCGCGACGGCCGGGTCGCCACCCACGACGGCAAGCTCGACGTCGTCGTGAACCCGCCCAAGGAGCTGGGCGGCAGCGGCGCCGGCACCAACCCTGAGCAGCTGTTCGCGGCCGGGTACAGCGCCTGCTTCCAGGGCGCGCTGGGCGTCGTGGCGCGCCAGGAGAAGGCCGACATCTCCGGCTCGACGGTCACCGCGAAGGTCGGCATCGGCAAGAACGACGACGGCTTCGGGATCATCGTAGAGATCTCGGCCCACATCCCGAACGTCGACGCGGAAACCGCCGGTGCCCTCCTGGAGAAGGCCCACCTGGTCTGCCCGTACTCCAAGGCAACCCGCGGCAACATCACCGTGACGCTGGTCTGACGAACTCGTTGCTACGACGGAGGCCGCACCCTTGGACGTGGGGTGCGGTCTCCATCCTTTTGCTTCGTTCGCCTCCGGGGGCGCTTTGTGCCGGTGTCGAGAGACCGATCGTGCTCAGCGCTTCGCGCCTCCGCGCGTTCGGTCTCTCGACACCGGCGCGCCCCCTACGGCTCTCTTCACGGCCGGTGTCCGGTGGTGCAGTGGGCGTCGGAGGGCCTGTGGCCCTTGGTGCAGCGCTGTCAGCTTGCCAGGGCGGCTGTGTGCACCGCCTTCACCAGCCGCTCGTTCTCCGGTGCCGCCCCGCCCGGGAAGGCGATGCGCCGCCGGGTGTAGCCGTACGCCAGCCCGCTGCGCGGGTCCGCGAAGGCCTGGGAGCCGCCCGCCCCGGAGTGCCCGAAGGCCCCGGCGCCCAGGAACAGGTACCAGGCCTCGCCCGTCGCCTGGAAGCCGAGGCCGAAGGCCCGGTGGGCGCGGGTCACCAGGTCGTACCCGACCGAGTGGACCTGCCCGACCTCGGCGACGGTGTCCGGCTTCAGCAGTGGCGGCCGCCCCGCCACCTCGCTGATCGCCGCCGCGTACATCCCGGCGAGCCCGCGCGCCGCGGCCACTCCGCCCGCCGACGCCGGGCCCTTGGCCCGCACCGTACGGGAGTTGGCGTGGTCGACCAGGTCCCCGGGCTCGGGCACATGGGTGTTGAAGGCGATGGAGGAGAGCGTGTGCGGCCCTCTCGGCGCCGCGTCCAGCACGGCCTGCTGCTTCGCCGTCGGGGTCATGGGCTGCGCGGACCGGAAGCGGGGCTCCAGTGCCTCGGGCAGCCCCAGGTGGAAGTCCAGCCCGTAGGGCGCCCGCACCCGCTCCTCGTAGATCTCCTGGAGGGTGTGGCCTGTGGCCCGCCGCACCACCTCGCCGGTGAGCGCGCCGATGACGAGCGCGTGGTAGCCGAACGCCGTGCCCGGGCGCCAGAACGGCCGCTGGTCCGCAAGCCGTTCCGCGATCGCGCGGTCGTCGGTCAGCTCGTCCTTGCTGAACCCGGTGTCGAGCCCGATCAGCCCGGCGCGATGCGTGACCAGGTCGCGCAGCGTCAGCACCGCCTTGCCCTCGGCGCCGAACTCCGGCCAGTAGTACGCCACTTTGCGGTCCAGCTCCAGCGTGCCGTCCTGCACGAGGAGCGCGACGACCAGATGGGCGGCACCCTTGGTCGAGGAGAACACGCCGTAGAGGGACTCGGCGTCGTTGTCGTCCCCGGCCCACAGGTCGACGACCTTCCGGCCGTGCACAAAGGCGCACAACTGGCCCTCGTAGTCGGGCAGTTCCCCCGCCACGAACGCGGCGAACTCCTCACGCACCGCCTCGAAGCCGTCCGCGACGGTGCCGTGGATCTGCTGCGTCATCCGTTCTCCTCAAGCTCGGGCGCTGGGCGAGGGGGCTTGCTGAGATCGATACGGCGAGATGTACCTGTTCGACTCAACCCCAACAAGAGGCGGTTCATGTCACGGATGCCCCGTATGACGTGGCGCGGGTGGGCCGGAGGGGGCGACGCAGTCCGTCGGATGGGGGCATGCTGAGGGGCGACCGTCGGCACCGAGGCTCCATCCGAGGAGAGCCCATGGCAACGATCCGTTCGCTTCCCAGCAGGGACGACGTGCTGCGCATGGCACGCAACACCACCGACATCACCGGCCAGCTCCTGGACACGGCCGGGAACATCACCCGGATCGCGATCAACACCTTCGACCCGCGGGACGGCTCGGGCGCGGAGGTGCTGCGCGTGCTGCGCGAGACCACCGCGGAACTGGCCGAGGCGAGCGCGTCCCCGCAGGCGCAGGAGGCGTTCTACCGGATCGTCGACACCCTGACCCGGCTGGGCACGAGCGGGGCGCCGCTCGCCGTGCACCCCGTGAGCGAACCGGCGCAGGCCCTTCTGGCGGCGATCGGCGACAGCCTGCTGCCGGTGCTGGACGCGGTCGAGCCGGCCGTCGAGGAGTTCGCGGACGCCCTCGGCGACCTGGTCGAGGCGACGTCCCCCGTGCTGCCCGCGGCGGCGGGCGTGGCCGCGGGTGCGCTGCTCGCGTTGACGCCGGTGCTCCGAGCGGCAGCGGACGTCCTGCGCGACTCGTCCCCCGAACTCCGCCGCGTCGCCGACGCGCTGACCGCCGCCCTCGCCCCGCTGATGCCACTCCAGGTCGCCCTCGCAGAGCGCGCCGCAGCCGCCGGAGCGGGCGTGGTCCGAGCAACCCTGCCGCCACTGGCCGACCTCGCGGAGGCAGCAGCGGCCACGACAAAGGCGGCCCGCCCGCTCCTGGTCGCGAGCGAGGAGCTCCTGGTGTCCGGCCTGGAGCAGCTCCAGCCCTTGCTGCTGGCCGCGGCGGCCCGAGCGGGGCGGGTGGCACGGGCGGCGGCGATACGGGTGAGCGCGGCGGTGTCGCCGGCGGCGGATCAGGGAGTCGTGGTGGCCGTCACCCCGGTGTAGTGCCAGGTGTTCGACGGGGGCCGTCGGAGAAACCGGGGCCCGATAGGGTTCCCGCATGCGCGATCTCGGGGCGGGCTTCACCTACCTTCTGAAGGGCCAACGCTGGGTGTCCAGGCATGGCAAGCAGTACGGCTTCGGCCTGCTGCCGGGCCTGATCACCCTCGTCCTCTACGCAGCGGCGCTCATCGCCCTCGCCGTCCGGGGCGAAGACGCCGTCACCTGGGCGACCCCCTTCGCCAACGACTGGTCCAGCCCCTGGCAAGGCCTCTTCCGCGGTTTCCTCACGGCGGTGCTCTTCGCCCTGGCCCTCCTCCTCGCCGTCCTCACCTTCACGGCCGTGACCCTCCTCGTCGGCCAGCCCTTCTACGAGAACCTCTCGGAGAAGGTCGACGCGGACGTGTCGCCCGACGGCACCGCCCCCGAGTCCGGACTGCCCCTGTGGCGCGAGCTGTGGATCTCGGCCCGCGACAGCCTCCGTATCCTCGTGCGCGCACTGCTCTGGGGCGTCCTGCTCTTCGCCCTCGGCTTTCTGCCGCTCGTCGGCCAGACCGTCGTCCCGGTGATCGGCTTCTTCGTCACGGGGTTCTTCCTCACGGAGGAGCTGACCGCCGTCGCCCTCCAGCGCCGCGGCGTGGAACTGCGCGCCCGCCTCACCCTCCTGCGCTCCCGCAAGACCCTGGTCTGGAGCTTCGGCACCCCGCTGGGCCTGGCCTTCCTGGTGCCGTTCGTCGCGGTGTTCCTGATGCCGGGCGCGGTCGCGGGCGCGACGCTGCTGGCGCGGGAGCTGCTGGGCGAGGAGACCGAGGACGGCGACGAAGACACCGCCGAGGATGCCGAAGGGGAGGACGTCACCCAGCGGTCGTGGCGTTGACCGCGACGGTCAGGATCGCCCGTACCTGAGTGATGATGTCCTGCCGGTTCTGCAGGAACTGCGGGTCCGTGACCGACCCGGTCGCCGGATCGGTGTTGCCCGTGCCGAACTGCAGCACGGGCGTGTGCACATGGCCGCCGGGCAGGGTGTCGTGCAGCCCGAGACGGTCCCGCAGCAGGGTGGCCCGGTAGGCGATCTCGTTGGACAGGTAGTTCCCGCCGCCTCCGGCCCGCGCGGTGGACCCGTCCGTCGGCCCGTCCGGGCGTACCACCGCATCCGTGCCGCCCGCCGGGATCTCCGTCACCTCCGTGTGGTCGTACACCGGGAAGCGTCCCGTGTCCGCGGCCACGATCGCCTTGTACGGCAGGGTGGTCGTCGTCCACTGCGGCTGTGAGGCCGGATCGGTGACAGGGACGGTCTCCGTCCGGCTGACGTTGTCGTTGTCGGGGAACCCGCCCCGCCAGGCCCCGTTGGTCCGCTCCACGTCGAACCGCCCGACCCGCCCCTGGCTCACGGTCGTGAACAGGTCCACCCGCTTCAGATACGGCCGCAGCGTCCGCTCCACCGTCCCGTCCGCGAAGTCCTGCCAGCGCACCGGAAAGACGACCGTCTCGACCCGCGCGGGCCCCTTCGCCGTGTCGATCACCGTTCCGTCGAGCGCGAGCGCGGTGGCCCCGGAGGGATTGGAGATCCGGATGTCCCGGTCCAGCGTGAAGGGGTCGAAGCCGGTGACCAGCACGCGCCTGAGGTCCTTGCCGTGCTGCGGGTGGCGGACGTCCGTCTGCCCGCGCGAGGTGCGCTCCAAGACATCGATCAACGCGGCCCGTTGCTGGTCGCCCAGCCCGAACTCGGGCTCCCAGGTGCGCACTTCACGGGTCATCCCGAGCCGCGCCCAGTACAGCGGCCGGTCGTCGTCCCGTGCCAGGTCTCCACCCGCCGGACCACGCCCCTGAGCCCGGTCCACCGCCCGCCGCCACAGCACCGAACCCTCGTGTACGACGACGCGGCGGGCCTGCGCATACGAACGGGCCTTCTCCAGCGCGCGCGTGAGCCGTGGGGCCACGTCGTCGAACCCGGACCGTTCGAGGATCTCCTGCGGTACGGCCTTGTCGAGCCGCTGCTCCTCCGCGGTGGGGGAGGGGACGGTCGCGGCGGCGGTCGCCGTGGTGGGGGTCGCGAAGCCGGCCAGCAGCGCCAGTCCGAATACACCGATCCGAACACGTATGGAGTTCAAGGGAGTTCAGGTCCTTCCGTCGCCGTCGTGGGGGGAGCGTGGTGCGGACGGCCGCAGTATCGCCCGACGGAAGTGGTCTACGCCATGGTGCGGGTGTGTCAGGTGTGCATCGAGTGCTCCGGAGTGATCGATTCCGGGTGATACTGCCACCCATGAAGGCAGTCAAGGCAGTGAACCTCGGCGTCCTGTTCCTCATCGAACTCGGCGCCCTCGCTGCCGTCTCCTACTGGGGCTTCACCCGGGACGTGGCCGCCCCGCTCGGCTGGCTCCTCGGCCTCGGTGCCCCGGCCGTACTGATCGTGCTGTGGGCCCTGTTCGGCTCCCAGAAGGCCTCGTACAAGACGCGCGGTGCGGTCCGCGTCGGCTTCGAACTGCTCTGGTTCGGGGCCGGTGTGGCCGCGCTGTTCGCCGCCGGGGCGGTGGGCTGGGCCGTCGCCCTCGCCGCGGTGTGCGCGGTGAGCAAGACGCTCGCCGTGATCTGGCGTCAGTAGCGGGGGAGGTCAGACCTCCTCGCCCAGCAGCGCCAGGAAGTCCCGGAACGCCCCCGGCATGTCCACCGACTCGGGGTCCAGCAGCCACTGGTACTGCAGACCGTCCATCACCGCCACCAGCAGCGGAGCCGTCCGTTCCGGGGTCAGCCCGTTCGGCAGCCGCTCCCCGTACTCCGCCCGGAGCACCGCCGCCATGCTCTCCCGTACCTGCCGATACCGTCCGGTGAAGTACGCCCGCGCCGGATGCCCCTCCGTCACGCTCTCGCCCAGCAGTGCCGAGAAGGTCTGGATGATGCCGGGCCGCATCGCGTTGTACTCGACCAGCGAGGCCAGCAGATCCACCCGCCACTGCGTGGCCGGTACGGCGTCCCACTGGTCCCGGTCCTTCAGGACGGCGACCAGCAGCGCGTCCTTGGTCGGGAAGTAGTGCAGCAGCCCCTGCTGGGTCAGCCCGACGCGCTCCGCCACCGCGGCCAGGGACGCCCCCCGGTACCCGCGCTCGGCGATCACCTCCAGCGCCGCCCGCACGATCTCCGCGCGCCGCTCCTCGCTTCTGACCCTGGCGTTCATGGCGTCACCGTACGACATCCCCGTCCAGTCGATATTACGGCACGATAACGAAACCTACCAAGTTACAGGGAGCGGGTGCACGATGGGGCAGGACGACATGACTCGATGAGGAGGCACCGCCATGGCGGGAACCCCTGGAACCTCTCCGGCCGACCGGGCGCGCGAGGCCGCCGTGGACGCGGCGCTCGGCAAGCTGGACCTGGACGCCAAGGCCCGGCTGCTGTCCGGCCAGGACATGTGGTCCCTGCCCGCCCTGCCGGAGATCGGCCTGAAGTCCCTCGTCATGTCCGACGGCCCGATCGGCGTCCGGGGCGTGCGCTGGACCGCCGACGACCCCTCCATCGCCCTGCCGTCCCCGACCGCCCTGGCCGCCACCTGGGACCCGGAACTCGCCCGCCGCGCCGGCACCCTGCTCGCGCAGGAGGCCCGCCGCAAGGGCGTGCACGTCCTGCTCGCCCCCACGGTCAATCTCCACCGCTCCCCGCTCGGCGGACGGCACTTCGAGGCCTACAGCGAGGACCCGTATCTGACCGGGCTGATCGGCACGGGTTATGTGCGGGGCGTCCAGTCCGGCGGCGTCGGCACCACCGTCAAGCACTTCGTCGCCAACGACGCCGAGACCGACCGCTTCACCGTCAACAACCTTGTCTCCCCGCGCGCCCTGCGCGAGCTCTACCTGGCGCCCTTCGAGCTCATCGTCGAGAACGCCCACCCCTGGGGCATCATGACCGCCTACAACACGGTCAACGGCACGACGATGACCGAGCACCGATACCTGGTGAACGAGGTCCTGCGCGGCGAATGGGGCTTCGACGGCTACAACGTCTCCGACTGGATGGCCGCCCGGTCGACGGTCGGCGCCATCGAGGGCGGCCTCGACGTCGCCATGCCCGGCCCGCAGACCGTGTACGGCGCCCCGCTCGCCCAGGCGGTGCGGGACGGCGAGGTCGAGGAGGCCGTCGTCGACGAGGCCGTACGCAACGTCCTGCGGCTCGCCGCCCGCGTCGGCGCCCTGGAGAGCGCCGAGCCCGCCGTCACCGCCCTGCCCGAGCCCGTCGACGGCATCGCACTGGCCCGCGAGATCGCCCGCCGCGCCTTCGTCCTCGTCAAGAACGACAGCAACGCCCTGCCCCTCAAGCCCGGCACGGTGGCGCTGATCGGCGCCGCCGCCCGCGACGCCCGCGTCCTCGGCGGGGGCTCGGCCACGGTCTTCCCGGCCCGGATCGTCTCCCCGCTCGACGGCCTCACCGCCGCCCTCCCCGAAGGCACCCTCAGCTATGCCGTCGGCGCCGACCCCACCACCGAACTCGCCGTCGCCGACAAGGGCTTCGAACTGCGGGCGGTGTGCCGGGACGCGGACGGGAACGTCATCGGGACGGGCTCCGCACCGGGCGGCCAGATCCAGTGGATGGGTTCCGACCTCCCCGAGGGCGTCACCCACGACCGCCTGCACACCGTCGAGCTGACCGGCACCTTCACCCCGCGCGAGACCGGCCTGCACACCTTCGGCGCCAAGGGCACCGGCCACTTCACCCTCACCGTCGACGGCACGACGTACTACGACGACGTCCAGCGCCCCGCAGACGACAGCGACCCCTTCGAGGCCTTCTTCGGTGCCCCGGTACCCCGCGCCCAGGCCGAACTGACCGCGGGCCGACCGGTCGAGGTCTCCCTCACCTACGTCTACGCACTCCCCGAGGAGATTCCCTTCAAGGTCGTCGCCTTCGCGCTCGCCCACCAGGCGCCGCAGCGCGACGCCGACGAGCTGATCGCCGAGGCCGTCGAGGCCGCCCGCGCCGCCGACACCGCCGTCGTCGTGGTCGCCACCACCGACCGTGTCGAGTCGGAGGGCTTCGACCGCAAGGACCTCGACCTCCCCGGCCGCCAGGACGACCTGGTCCGCGCCGTCGCGGCCGCCAACCCGAACACCGTGGTGGTCGTCAACTCCGGCTCCCCGGTCGAGCTGCCCTGGCGGGACGAGGTGGCGGCGGTGCTGCTCAGCTGGTTCCCCGGCCAGGAGGGCGGCGCGGCCCTCGCCGACGTGCTGACCGGCGCACACGAGCCGGGCGGCCGCCTGCCCACCACCTGGGGCTCCCTGTCCGGGGCCCCGGTCACCCAGGTGGTGCCGGTGGACGGCGAACTCGCGTACACGGAGGACGTCTTCATCGGGTACCGGGCCTGGGAGAAGCAGGGCCGCACCCCCTCGTACCCCTTCGGCCACGGTCTCGGCTACACCGACTGGACCTACGAGTCCGTCGAGGTCGACGGCACCACCGCCACGATCCGCGTCCGCAACTCCGGCGAGCGCGCGGGCCGGGAGGTCGTGCAGGTCTACCTGGCGCCGGCCGGGCCCGGCCCGGACCGCCCGGCACGGTGGCTGGTGGGCTTCGCGGGGGTCGAGGCGGCCCCCGGCGAGACGGTGGAAGCGGTCGTCGAGATCCCCCGCCGCGCCTTCGAGGTCTGGGACGAGGAAACGAACTCATGGTCACTTGTGAAGGGTTCGTACGAGATCCAGGTGAGCCGCTCGATCAGCGACCGCCGCCTCGCCGCGACGATTAACGTCTGATCCGGGACAAGTCTCCCCACGAACAGCCCCGGCCCGGGACCTGACCCCTGGGCCGGGGCTCGTGCGTTCCGCTGCCGCTAGCGGATGGTGAAGCCGTACACCGTCTGCGACCGGAACACCCCGCCCGGCCGCAGCACCGTGCTCGGGAAGTCCGGGTGGTTCGGGGAGTCGGGAAAGTGCTGGGTCTCCAGTGCGATGCCCTCGCCGGGGGCGAAGGGGGCGGACAGGTGGTCCGCGGTGTAGATCTGGAGGCCCGGCTCGGTGGTGGCCACGGTCAGCACCCTGCCGGAAGCGGGATCGTGCAGCTCGGCCACCTCACGGGCCCTCTCGGTCACTCCGCCGTCGAGCACGAAGTTGTGGTCGTATCCGGCGCCGACCTTCCGCGCCTGACGGAAGTCGAAGCGCGTGCCCGTCACATCGGCGAGCTCGCCGGTCGGGATCAGATCGGCGTCGACCGGGGTGTAGCGGGAGGCGGCGAGCCGCAGTTCGTGGCCGCCCGCGCTGCCCGCGCCGCCGAGGTTGAAGTAGCTGTGGTTGGTCAGGTTCACCACGGTCGGCGCGTCCGTCACCGCCTCGTACGCGATGCGCAGGGCGCCGGACTCGTCGAGCGTGAACGTCGCCGAGACCTCCAGCCGCCCCGGGAAGCCCTCCTCGCCGTGCGCACTGACCCGGCTCAGCCGCACCCCGTACTCCCCGGCCCGCGTCACCTCCCACACCCGCTTGTCGAAGCCGTGCGCGCCGCCGTGCAGGGAGTTGGGCGGAGTGTTCTGCTCCAGCGCGTACGTCACCCCGTCCAGCGGGAAGCGGCCGCCCGCGATCCGGTTGGCGTACCGGCCGATCAGCGCGCCGAGGTACGGCTCCGGGTGCGCGAGATAGCCGTCCAGGTCCGCGAACCCCAGCACCACGTTCCCGGCCCGCCCGTCCCGGTCCGGGACCTCCAGGGACTGCACGATCCCGCCGTACGACAGGATCCGCACCCGCACGCCGGCGCGGTCCAGGGTCCAGCGGTGAACCGGGGTGCCGTCGGGAAGTGTGCCGAAGAGTTCGTTCATGTGCGGAACTTTAAAACACGGCCCTCTGACCCCGGATCACAGCACCTCACGCCTTCTTCCCCGTGACCTTCCGGTAGGCGATCTCCGCCAGCCGCGCCTGCCCGTTCACACTGGGGTGGAACCAGTCCCACTGGCTCAGCTGGGCCGTGCCGAACCGGTAGTCGTACACCGCGCCCCCGTCGAACCGGCACCGCCGGTCCTTCGCGCAGACCTCCTCCAGCACCTTGTTGTACGCCTCCACGCGCTTCTGCACGGTGTCCCGTCGCAGCGTCGCCGCCGAGTCAAGCGCGTCCGCGTCGCCCAGCATGGACGGGCAGATGCCGAGCTTCCACACCTGCTTGCCCAGCGGATTGGTGCGCCCCTCGGACCACAGCCGCTTCAGGTTCGGCACGCTCGCCACGTACACCTGCGTCTTCGGCAGCGACCTGCGCAGGGTGCTCAGCGCATCCTGGAAGTCGGCGCGGAAGCTCTCCACCGAGGTCATGGCGGCGGTGCTGGCCCGGCAGGCGTCGTTCGCCCCCGCCATCACCGTCACCAACTGCGGCCTGCGCGTCACCGCCTGCGCCATCTGACCCGGCAGGTCCGCCATCCGCGCCCCGGTCACCGCGTAGTTCCAGCTGCGCTCGGCGGCCTGCGCCTTCCCCAGCAGCCGTACCGCGAGGCTGTCGACCTTGGCGCTTGTGCCGGTCGCCCAGGACACCTCGGGGCAGTCCGACAGGACCGTACAGGCGTCGAAGCCACGCGTGATGGAGTCACCTACCGCCGCGATCGAACGGGGGCTCACGTCCCACGCCGGCGCGGGCTTCGCGCTGTGTGCCTTCGTGCCCGTCGGCCCGGCGGAGTTGCCACCGACGGCGTCACACCCGGCGACGCCCAGGACGGTCACCGCCACGGCGGCCAGAACGGTCCGTGAACGGTGGCTTGGCTTCCGCATACGCCGGTGATCCCCTCGGTGCGTCCGTCTGTGTACGGATGTGTCACCCCATAACAACGCGCGGGAGTTCCCGATCCACGCACCCTGCAACGGTTCACACCCGTACAAGCGTCCTGCCGGGTGAATGGCGGACGTTTCAGCGCATCGGGACCGACGGTACGTCACACTCCTTGCGCCGCCGCACGGTAGCCTCGCCATCAACGTGGCCGTCCGGCCACGGCCGTCCGCCCGTTCGCCAGATTGTCCTGCTCTGCCCGGAGGTCCCGGTGACGACACGTGGGGTTCTGTACGTGCACTCCGCGCCGCGCGCGCTGTGCCCGCACGTCGAGTGGGCCGTCGCCGGGGTGCTCGGCACACGCGTCAACCTCGACTGGATCCGGCAGCCCGCCGCGCCGGGCACCTGGCGCTCGGAGTTCTCCTGGCAGGGCGAGGTCGGCACGGCGTCCAAGCTGGCCTCCGCGCTGCGCGGCTGGCAGCTGCTGCGCTTCGAGGTCACCGCCGAGCCCTGCCCCACCGCGGAGGGCGAACGCTACAGCTGCACCCCCGACCTCGGCATCTTCCACGCCGTCACCGGCATCCACGGCGACATCCTCATCCCCGAGGACCGCCTCCGCGCCGCCCTGACCCGCTCACAGCAGGGCGAAACGGAACTGGAGTCCGAAATCACCAAGCTCCTCGGAAAGCCGTGGGACGACGAGTTGGAGCCTTTCCGTTATGCGGGAGAAGGAGCACCGGTTCGCTGGCTCCACCAGGTGGTGTGAGTTTTTGGGGGGCGCGGGGCTGTGTCGATATGCGGCTCCGCCGCGTGGGCGCGACAAGCCGCAGACGGCCCGCAGTAGGCCGACAACAGACGTCAGAACGGTGAGTGGCCCGCCCCCAATCCGGGGACGGGCCACTCACCGTTCACGACACATCAGATCGTGCGGAACGCGAGCACCACGTTGTGCCCACCGAACCCGAAGGAGTCGTTGAGGGCCGCGATACGGCCCTCAACAGGCAGCTTCCGCGCCTCACCGCGAACGATGTCCGCAGCCGCCTCCGCCTCAGGGTCAAGGTTCTCGACATTGATGGTCGGCGGCGCGACCCGGTGGTACAGCGCCAGGATCGTGGCGACGGACTCGACACCACCCGCACCACCCAGCAGATGACCGGTCATCGACTTGGTGGCCGAGACCGCCATGTGGTCGGCATCGTCGCCGAACACCTTCCGCAGCGCCTTGAGCTCGGCCACGTCACCGGCAGGCGTCGAGGTGGCGTGCGCGTTGACGTGCACGATCTCCGCCGGGTCCAGGTCGGTGCGCTCCAGCAGGTTCTGGAGGGCGTGCGAGATGCCGCGGCCCTCGGGCTCCGGCTGCACGATGTCGTGGCTGTCGGCGGAGATGCCCTGGCCGACCGCCTCCGCGTAGACGCGGGCACCGCGCTTGGCGGCGTGCTCGGCGGACTCCAGGACGAGGACGCCGGCGCCCTCGCCGAGGACGAAGCCGTCACGGGCGACGTCGTAGGGCCGCGAGGCGCCCTGCGGGTCGTCGTTGTTCTTGGACATCGCCATCATGTTGCCGAACGCGGCGATGGGGAGCGGGTGGATGGCCGCCTCCGTGCCACCCGCGACGACGACGTCGGCGCGGCCGGTGCGGATCATCTCGATGGCGTAGCCGATGGCCTCGGCGCCCGACGCACAGGCGGAGACCGGGGTGTGCACGCCCGCACGGGCGCCCACGAGCAGACCCACGTTGGCGGAGGGGCTGTTCGGCATCAGCATGGGGACGGTGTGCGGGGAGACGCGGCGTACGCCCTTCTCCTTGAGCACGTCGTACTGGTCGAGCAGGGTCGTCACACCGCCGATGCCGGAGGCGATGACGGCACCGAGACGGTCCGGGTCGATGCTCGCATCGTCGCCCGCCTTCTCGGTGAAACCGGCGTCCGCCCAGGCCTCCTTGGCCGCGATCAGCGCGAACTGCGCCGAGCGGTCCAGGCGGCGGGCCTGCGGACGGGGGATGACCTCGGTGGGCTCCACGGCGACCGGTGCGGCGATACGGACCGCCTGCTCGGCGGCCCACTCCTGCTCCAGGGGCTTCACGCCGGACTTGCCGGCGATCAGGCCCTCCCAGGTAGAGGCTGCGTCGCCACCCAGCGGTGTGGTTGCGCCGATACCGGTGACGACCACGGTGCGATTGGTCGGGCTCACGGGAATTCTTTCTCCAACGGATCGGGATTCAGCGGCGCCACCGCCGGGTGGCGGGGCAATGCAGCCGGGCCTAGAAGGCTCAGGCCTGGTGCTTGAGGATGTAGTCGGTCGCGTCGCCGACCGTCTTGAGGTTCTTGACGTCCTCGTCCGGGATCTTGACGTCGAAGCGCTCTTCGGCGGCGACGACGACCTCGACCATGGACAGCGAGTCGACGTCCAGGTCGTCGGTGAAGGACTTGTCCAGCTGGACGTCCTCAACCGGGATGCCGGCGATCTCGTTCACGATGTCGGCGAGACCGGCGACGATCTCTTCCTGAGTGGCGGCCATGTCAGGCGCTCCTTCGTAGTAATCCAGAGGGTGTGGCGCCCGCCGCGTCAGCGGCAGGTGTTGCAGTGCTTTCCGCACCGGATCCGATGATGATCCGGCACGGAGTGCCTAGGGGAGGGTAACGACCGTCGCGGCGTACACGAGACCCGCCCCGAAGCCGATGACGAGCGCGGTGTCGCCGCTCTTCGCCTCACCGGTCGCCAGAAGCCGCTCCATGGCGAGCGGAATCGAGGCGGCCGAGGTGTTGCCGGTGGTGCGTACGTCACGCGCGACCGTGACGTGCTCCGGCAGTTTCAGCGTCTTCACCATCGAGTCGATGATCCGCTCGTTGGCCTGGTGGGGAATGAAGACGTCCAGGTCGTCCGGGGTGATCCCGGCCGCGTCCAGCGCCTGCTGGGCGACCTTCGCCATCTCGAACACGGCCCAGCGGAACACCGCCTGGCCTTCCTGCGTGATCGCAGGGAACTTGGCGACCGAGCCTTCGCGGTAGTCCGTCCACGGCACGGTCTGCTTGATCGTCTCGGACTTGTCGCCCTCCGAGCCCCACACCGTCGGACCGATCGCCGGCTCCTTGGAGGGGCCGACCACGACCGCGCCCGCGCCGTCGCCGAACAGGAAGGCCGTCGCGCGGTCCTCCAGGTCGGTGAGGTCGGACAGCCGCTCCACACCGATGACCAGGACGTACTCCGCGGAGCCCTCGACGATCATGCCCTTGGCGAGGGTGAGCCCGTAGCCGAAGCCCGCGCAGCCCGCGGAGATGTCGAAGGCGGCGGCCTTGTTCGTGCCGAGCTTGTCGGCGATCTCCGTGGCCACGGCGGGGGTCTGCTTGAAGTGCGACACGGTCGAGACGATCACGCCGCCGATCTGCTCGGCGGAGATCCCGGCGTCGGCGATCGCCTTGCCGGACGCCTCGATCGACATCGCGGCGACGGTCTCCTCGGCGGAGGCCCAGTGCCGGGTCTCGATGCCGGAGCGCGAACGGATCCACTCGTCGGACGAGTCGATCGTCTCGAGGATCACCTCGTTCGGCACCACCCGGGTCGGGCGGTAGCCGCCCACACCGAGGATGCGCGCGTACGGGGCGCCCTTGCTGGGCTTGATCTTCGACATGTTCGTACGGCTCCTTGGGTGTCAGGCTTGGGCGTGCTCAGAGATGAGCTCGCGGGCCGCGTCGAGGTCGTCGGGGGTCTTGAGCGCGAGCGTCTTCACGCCCGGCAGCGCGCGCTTGGCGAGGCCGACCAGCGTGCCGCCGGGGGAGACCTCGATCAGGGCGGTCGCGCCGAGCTCCTTGAAGGTCTCCATGCACAGGTCCCAGCGGACCGGGTTGGCGACCTGGCCGACCAGGCGCTCCAGCACCTCGGCGCCGGTCGCGACCGTCTGCCCGTCCTTGTTGGACACGTACGTGAACTTCGGGTCGGCGGGCGCCAGTTCGGCGGCGGCCTTGGCCAGCGCGTCGACGGCGGGCGCCATGTGGTGCGTGTGGAAGGCGCCGGCGACCTTCAGCGGGACGACCTTGCGGACGCCCTCGGGCTTGTCCTCGTTCAGCACGGCGAGCTGCTCCAGCGTGCCGGCGGCGACGATCTGGCCCGCGCCGTTCACGTTCGCCGGAGTCAGGCCCAGCTTCTCCAGATGCGCGACGGAGACCTCGGGGTCGCCGCCGAGCAGCGCCGACATCCCGGTCTCGGTGATCGCGGCGGCGTCGGCCATGGCCAGACCCCGCTTGCGCACGAGGGTGAGCGCGGAGGTGTCGTCGAGGATGCCGGCGAAGGCGGCGGCGGTGATCTCGCCGACGCTGTGGCCCGCGACGGCGCCCGGCGTGACGGCACCGAGTGCCGCGGCGGACAGGATGCCGGCGGCGACGAGCAGCGGCTGGGCCACGGCGGTGTCGCGGATCTCCTCTGCGTCGGCCTTCGTGCCGTAGTGAGCGAGGTCCAGTCCGATGGCGTCCGACCAGGCGGCGACGCGGTCAGCGGCACCGGGCAGTTCGAGCCAGGGAGTCAGGAAGCCGGGCGTCTGGGCGCCCTGGCCGGGAGCGACGAGTACGAGCACTCTCACACTCTCTCTTGTGGACGGCCAAGGCCGCCCGTGGGGACAGGGACGAAGAACACGAGGGGGTTTTGTGGACCCCCGACAAAAGACTAGGCGGGGAGATCCCCGTCGGCTAGACGCCCCAGGATCAGCGCGATCCGTAGCGTGAAGGCGGAGCGTACATCGGAAGGCGACCAGCCGGTGACGTCAGTCACACGTCGGAGCCGGTAGCGCACGGTGTTCGGGTGAACGAAGAGCATCCGGGCGGCGCCCTCCAGACTGCTCGCCTGCTCCAGATAGACGGAGAGCGTCTCCAGAAGCGCCGACCCGGCCTCCTCCAGCGGTCTGTAGATCTCCTCCACCAGCTGCTCGCGCGCGCTCGGGTCACCGGCGATCGCACGCTCCGGAAGCAGATCGTCCGCCAGTACCGGCCGCGGGGCGTCCTGCCAGGCGGAACACGCTTTGAGGCCGGCGGCCGCGGCCTGCGCGGACCGGGTCGCGGCGAGCAGATCGGCCACCACGGGCCCGGCCACGACGGGCCCGGCGGCGTACGGGCCGATCAGCGACTTGGCCACGCCGATCGGGTTGTCGCTGCCACCGGCGATGACGACGAGGCGGTCCCCGAGCACCCCGGTGAGCACCTGCAGCTTGGCGTGCCGGGCGGCCCGCCGGATCGCCTCCACCGTCAACTCGGAGTCCCCGTCGGGCGCGGTTCCGAGGACCACACACACATGCTCCGGGGCGTTCCACCCCAGGGCGGCGGCTCGGCTGACGGCACCCTCGTCGGCCTCACCGCTCAGCACGGCATTGACGACGAGTGACTCGAGCCGCGCGTCCCAGGCACCGCGTGCCTCGGCGGCCTGGGCGTACACCTGGGCGGTGGCGAAGGCGATCTCCCGCGCGTACACGAGCAGCGCCTCGCGCAGCACGCTCTCGTCGCCGGGCGCCGCCACCTCGTCGATGGCGGACTCCATGACCTCGATGGTGGTGCGCACCATCTCCACGGTCTGCCGCAGCGTGATCGCCCTGGTCAGTTCGCGGGGCGCGGTCCCGAACACATCCGTCGAGATGGCCTGCGGGGCGTCGGGGTGCCGGAACCACTCGGTGAAGGCGGCGATACCGGCCTGGGCGACCAACCCGATCCAGGACCGGTTCTCCGGGGGCATCGCCCGGTACCACGGCAGCGTCTCGTCCATGCGCGCGATGGCCTGCTGGGCGAGAGAGCCGGAGGACTTCTCCAGTCGCTTCAGGGTCGCCGCGTGCGGGTGGACGCCGCGCGCGGCGGCTTCGGGCTTGCTCGTTTCGGGTTCGGGCACGGGGACAAGACTGCCTTATCCGGACGGGAGCGTGCGTCGCCGGGTGCGGGCTGAGGGCTACCGTGGAGTACGTGATGGACGTACGGCGCGCTGCGGAGCGCTATCCAGGGGGCGACCCGGCAGCCGGCATCGAGTCGTGGCACGCCTTCTCCTTCGGCCCGCACTACGACCCCGACAACCTCCGCTTCGGCGCGGTGATCGCCTGCAACGAGGAGCGGCTCGCGCCCGGCGCCGGCTTCGACGAACACCCGCACAGCCACACCGAGATCGTGACGTGGGTGGTCGAGGGCGAGCTGACCCACCGGGACTCCTTCGGCCACGAGACGACGGTCCGGCCCGGCGACGTCCAGCGGCTGAGCTCGGCGGCGGGCGTACGGCACGTGGAGCGCAACGACGGCGACGGCCCGCTGACCTTCGTCCAGATGTGGCTGGCCCCCCGCGACCCCGGCGGCGACCCCGCCTACGAGATCGTCCACGGCATCGCGGACTCGACGCCGTACGCGGTCCCGGAGGCGGGAGCGATGCTCCATGTACGGCGCCTGGGGGCGGGGGAGCGGACGGCGGTGCCGGACGCGGCGTATGTGTACGCGCATGTGGTGCGGGGTGAAGTGACCCTGGACGGGGAGCACTTGGGTCCCGGTGATGCGGCCCGCATCACGGACGCCAAGGACCTGGAGGCACTGGCCGCGACGGACGCGGAGCTGCTGATCTGGGCACTCGAGAACGAGGCGGGAAGACCCCCGCTTCCGGCCTGAACGGCCTCGTCCTCAAACGCCGGAGGGGCTGAAAAATTCAGCCCCTCCGGCGTTTGAGGAGCGGGGGTCCGGGGGCTGGCCCCCGGGTCGGGACGGGAAGGGGCGGGCGGGGGCGAAAAACCCGGGGTGCCGAACTCAGCGGCGCAGCTCCGAGAGCACCGCATCCGTGAACACCGGCCAAGCCTCCACCGCCCACGGCCCGAAGGCCCGGTCGGTCAGGGCCACGCCCGCCACCCCCGCATCCGGGTCGACCCACAGGAACGTACCCGCCTGCCCGAAGTGCCCGAAGGTCCGCGGCGAGGACGAAGACCCCGTCCAGTGCGGCGACTTGGAGTCCCGGATCTCGAAGCCGAGCCCCCAGTCGTTCGGATTCTGGTGCCCGTACCCCGGCAGAACACCCTTCGTCCCCGGGTACTGCACCGTCATCGCCTGCGCCACCGTCCGAGGATCCAGCAGCCGCGGCGCCTGCACCTCGGCCGCGAACCGCAGCAGGTCCTCGACCGTCGAGACACCGTCCTTGGCGGGGGAGCCCTCCAGGGACGTGCCGCTCATCCCCAGCGGCTCCAGCACCGCCTGCCGCAGATACTCCCCGAACGGGATGTCCGTCGCCTTGGCGATGTGGTCGCCGAGCTGCTCGAACCCGGCGTTGGAGTACAGCCGCCGCTCCCCGGCCGGCGCGGTCACCCGGTGCTCGTCGAACGCGAGCCCCGAGGTGTGGGCCAGCAGATGCCGGACCGTCGAGCCGGGCGGCCCTGCCGGTTCGTCGAGCTCGATCGCGCCCTCCTCGTATGCGACGAGGGCGGCGTACGCGGCGAGAGGCTTGGTGACCGAGGCGAGCGGGAAGCGGTGGCCGATCGGACCATGGGTGCCGAGGACCGTGCCGTCGCCCCGCACCACACCCGCCGCAGCGGTGGGAACCGGCCAGTTTTCGATCAGCGCAAGGCTCTTCAGCGACATGCCGTCGAGCCTAAGCGCTCACAGCGTGAGCTCCAGCAACGGGTCGGGCTTGGGCTTGAACCCGAGCGACACATAGAGCGGCTCGGCGTCCGGGGAGGCGGTCAGGTGCACACGCGCGGCGCCGCGCTCCCGGAACCAGTCCAGCAGTACGTCCATGCACGCGCGCGCATAGCCGCGACGGCGCGCGTCCGGATCGGTCGCCACACTGAAGACGAAGCCGACCGCCCCGTGCGGATCTCCCGCCTTCCCGATCCGGTAGTCCACCGTCCCGGCCACCAGCGCGGCCAACGCGCCCGGCCGCTCGGGATGGTCGACGACGAAGGCGGCGAAGTTCCCCTCCGTCTCGCCCAGCCTCTCCCGCAGCCCGGGCAGTGACTGCGCGTGCCAGTCCGTGGCCGGATCCGAACCCGGCAGCGCGTCGATCATCACCTGGCGCAGCCGCAGCACTTCCCGCGCGTCCTCGGGCCCGGCCCGGCGTACAAGACTCATGCCCCGCACGCTAGTCACCGCCACAGCGCCATGTCCCGCGGATTTCTGCTGTGCTGATCTCTGCTGTGCTTGTTTCTTACCGGTTCCGCTTGCTTGGAGTGCACTCGAAGGTCATAGCGTTGAGGCCATGACGGTGATGGAGACCACGCCCACCAGGACCGACAGCTGCGGTGCCCCGCCCCACCCCCATCGACGCCCCGAAGGCCAGGACAGTTACACGATCAGCGAGGTCGTCGCGTTCACCGGCCTGACCGCGCACACCCTGCGCTGGTACGAGCGCATCGGACTGATGCCGCACGTGGACCGCTCGCACACGGGCCAGCGCCGCTACAGCAACCGCGACCTCGACTGGCTGGACCTCGTCGGCAAGCTCCGGCTCACCGGTATGCCGGTCGCCGACATGGTGCGGTACGCGGAACTGGTGCGCGAGGGCGACCACACGTTCGGCGAGCGCTTCGAACTCCTCGAGCAGACCCGCCGGGACGTGCTGTCCCGGATGGCGGAGCTCCAGGACACCCTCGCGGTGCTCGACCGGAAGATCAGTTTCTACGCGGAGAAGGTGCGATGACGGACAGCAGGATCCCGACCGTACGACTGGGCGCCGACGGCCCCGAGGTCGGCGTACAGGGCCTCGGCTGCATGGGCATGAGCTGGGCGTACGGCCCCTCGGACGCGGAGGAGGCGCGGGCCACCCTGGAGCGGGCACTGGAGCTGGGCGTCACGCTGTACGACACGGCGGAGGGCTACGGCGACGGCGACAACGAGCGTTTCCTCTCGCCCTTCTTCAAGGCCCACCGAGACGAGGTCGTCATCGCGACGAAGTTCGGCGTACGCGTTCCGGCGGGTGACCGCACCAAGCGGGTCATCCGCGGCGACGCCGCGTACGTCCGCCAGGCCGCCGAGGGCAGTCTGCGCCGCCTGGACGTCGACGTCATCGACCTCTACTACATGCACCGGCGCGATGTGAAGGTCCCGATCGAGGAGACCGTCGGCGCCATGGCCGAGCTGGTCCGCGAGGGCAAGGTCAAGCACCTCGGCCTCAGCGAGGTCACCGCCGACGAACTGCGCGCAGCGCAGGCCGTACACCCGATCGCCGCCGTGCAGTCGGAGTGGTCCCTGTTCAGCCGGGACATCGAGACCAACGTGGTGCCGGCCGCCCGCGAACTGGGCGTGGCCCTGGTCCCGTACTCCCCGCTGGGTCGCGGCTTCCTCGCCGGCTCCTTCTCCAACGCGGCAAAGGACCTCACCGACGGCGACGTCCGCCGTACGATGCCCCGCTTCCAGGGCGACAATGCGGCCACCAACGCAACGCTCCTGGAACCCATCCGAGCGGTGGCCGAGGCCCACGGCGCCTCCCCGGCCCAGATCGCCCTGGCCTGGGTCCAGCAACGAGCAGCCGTACACGGCCTCCCGGTGGCCCAGATCCCGGGCACGACAAAGGTCAGGCGCGTAGAGGAAAACGCAGCGGCCACGTCAATCGTCCTGACGGATGACGAGCTGGCTGCGCTGGAGCCGATCGCGTCCAAGGTGGCCGGCACCCGCTACCCGGACATGAGCTTCGCTTCAGCAGGCAGGGAGTAGGGCTTCCAGGGGGCGCGGGGACGGCTCTTACGGGGGCCGCCGGGTCCGGCTTTTACGAGGGGGCGCGGGCACGGTTTGTAGGGGCGCGGGGCTGTATCGATTTGCGGCTCCGCCGCGTGGGCGCGACAAGCCACAACGCACCCGCACCAGCCAACGAACCGGACCCCGCACCCCCTAAAGCTCCGCCAGCAGTTCCGCCTTCTTGAGGGAGAACTCCTCATCCGTCACCAGCCCCGCCTGATGCAGCTCCCCCAGGTGACGAATGCGCTCAGCGATGTCGGCCGGATCGCGCCTCGGCGCACCGGCCGACACCACAGCCGCCGGCCCGGCATCCCGCACCGCGGCCAACACAGCCGCCGCAAACGGCAACGACTCATGCACAGGCCCGTACCCCAGCCCGAACACCACAGCCGCCGGATCCTGGTCCACCTGCTCAGCCTGCGCAGCATTCCGTCGCAACAACCGCAGATGCCCCTCGAACACCTCCGGTGACCGCCACTCCACCCCGCTCAGCTCCCCGACGGGAAAGCTCTGGTCGCCGGCCTTCCACTTCGCCGACGACGCCCCCGTCCAGAACCACCGGAAGTGCACGGTCTTCCCGTCGAAGGACGCCTTGGCGTCATACGCCTTGAACTGCCGGGGCGCCTCGGGCGCAGCCACCAGAAACCGCTCGGCGGGCTCCGGGTCCGCGGTCAGCTGCCCCCGCAGCTCATCGGCGTAGTACTCGGCGAGAGCGTCCCGTTCGGCAGGCAGCACCAGCCGGTACGGATCGCACCCTTCCTTCAGCTGCCCCGCAGCCGCCTCCAGCAGCGGATCGGCCCCGGGCCGCACCTCCGCCCGCAGGACGACGGTGCCGCGCTTGCCGGGTGACAGCGTCACCCCGGAGATCGCCTCCAGCGGAACCCGGCGTTCCCCCAGCGCCTGGAAGAGCTTGGGTGTTCGAATCCCCCGTTCGTAGCGGATGAGCACGGAGTCGGACTCGAACTCCCAGGCGGCATGAAATCCGGCCAGTACGTCACCCATGCGGCTCATCGTATGCATGACCCGCTCCTTCGTCTCCACCCCGCGCGGACCGCAGTTTCTGCGCCTCTACGCGCGTCCGGCCGTGGACGCGTCGGACAAACCCTCCCGGCACACGTTCTCCTCGCGTGCGCAGCGCACCGACCGGTACGCGCCAACGCCGATCTCCGCGAAGTTCCGCACGCTCTCCGTGCCCGGCTCGAAATAACCGGCATGTCCCTTCGCACCCTGCGCGGACAGCACTCGCGCCCCGAACGCGGCCGACACCGGGTCGGCGCCGTGGCCCAGCCCGCCGAGCTCCAGGTAGGGCACGTCCTGGACCCAGTCGGTGGCGTCCCGCATCGCCCACACCTGGGCGGTGGTGCGCAGATGGGAGGCGTTCGACACACGCATGCCGGGGCTGGCGGCCACCGCTATGTCCGCGACCCGGCGCGGCAGTCCTGGCGCGGCGATGCCGCACACCACGGAGCCGTAGCTGTGGCAGAACAGCGAGACCGGCGCCTTGCCTGGCAGCCCGCGCAACATGGCGTTCAGCCGCAGCGAGCCCTCCGCCGCGCGCATCGCCGTCGCCGAGTCGATGCCGAGCCCGGCGGGCGCCGTGTAGTCGGCCCAGGCGATCACGGCCGTACGCGTCGTCGGGCTCGCCGCCCGCTCCGCCGCGTACAGCGACTGGGCCATGCCGAGGGCCGCCGAGTACGGGCGGTTGGTCTTCTGGAAAGTGAGCAGGTTGGTGTCGACTCCGGGGACGACGACCGACACACGCTCGGCGCGCTTCAGGTCCCCGATCACCTCCGCGACCCGCCCCGAGCCCTCGGGGTCGAAGGCGAGGATCTGCCGGCCCTGTCGCAGCAGCGACTCGTAGCGGTGCATACGCCGGCCGGCGTCCTGCTGCCCGAGCAGCGAGAGCTGGCTGTCGTGCATGCGCCGGAGCTCGACCTTGCGCTGCGCGGTGAGCGCGAGCCGGTTGGCGCGGTAGCGCAGCACGAGGGGAGCACCGTTCATGTTGCCGACCGCGAGGGGGTAGCGGCGGGCGAGACGGTCGCGCTCCTGAGCGGTGAGCGAGGCGAAGAAGCGGGCGAGGCGCGCGGGGGACGCGTCCGGGTCCGGCAGATGGTGTCCGTGGAGAGAGCCGTGCTCCCAGGAGGAGAGCGAGGCCTGCAGCGGAGTCACCGCGCGATGGCTGCGCAGGGCGGTCCATCCGGTGGTCGCCAGCATCACGAACACGACGGCCAGCGCGAGCAGGGCGCGCCAGACGTTCAGTTGCGGGGAGGTGTCGAAGGAAGTCACTGGGAGGACACACTAGGAGAACGAGAGGGTCTCGCGTGAGCTGAGTGACGGGTATCACGTTTCGATAAACGCGACGATGACCTCAGTGTCTGTCAATGTCCTCGCGATGTGTCTCAGCGTGTGCGCCAGCTCTCCGTGAGTGCGGGCCCCACCTGTTCGAGGTACGAGATCGTCAACGCGCGCATCGCCTCGACACTGAAGTCCTCACCGGTGGACCACTGCCGTTCCGTCACCCGCATCACCCCGCTGAAGATCGCCAGGGCGAGGCGCGGCCGTGGGTCGGTGTCCACGTCCAGGCCCTCCCGCTCGGCGAGCACCCGCGCGATGGCCTCCTCGGTCTCCTCGTTGCGCCGCAGATGCGCGGCGAGCAGGACCGGCGTCGACTCGATCACCCGGTACATCCGCAAGTACAGCTCGACCGGTACGACGGCCTCGATGGTCTCGTGGAGCGTGTCCCAGCCCTCCAGGACCGCCTGGCGCAGCGCGGCCAGCGGCGCCTCGTCCGCCGGCCGCTCGCGCACGGCCTCGACGAACCGCGCCACCGCCAGCTCCTGCAGGGCGAGCGCGGCCTCCTCCTTGCCCGCGAAGTAGCGGAAGAAGGTGCGCTGCGAGACGTCGACGGCCTCGGCGATGTCATCGACGGTCGTCTGCTCGTACCCGCGGGTGGTGAACAGCTCGACGGCGGCCCGCAGCAGCGCGTCCCGGGTGCGCTGCTTCTTGCGTTCGCGGAGTGTTTCCATATGCGTCAGTTACTGACTTGTGAATTGGTTTGTCAATTGTCAGCGGCTGTCACTAGCCTCGAACGCATGACTAGTCAGACCGCCATCGACACGACGGGGCCGGGGGACAAGGCACCGGAAGCCCCGTCGGACGCGCCGGGGGCCTCCGGGCTGCGCGGCCACCCGTGGTTCACCCTCATCACCGTCGCCGTCGGGGTCATGATGGTGGCCCTCGACGGGACCATCGTGGCCATCGCCAACCCGGCCATCCAGAAGGACCTGGGGGCGAGCTTCGCCGACGTCCAGTGGATCACCAACGGGTACTTCCTCGCCCTGGCGGTCTCCCTGATCACCGCGGGCAAGCTCGGCGACCGCTTCGGACACCGCCAGACCTTCCTGGTCGGCGTGACCGGCTTCGCCGCCGCCTCCGGTGCCATCGGCCTGTCGAACAGCATCGCCGCGGTCGTCACCTTCCGCGTCTTCCAGGGACTGTTCGGCGCGCTGCTGATGCCGGCCGCGCTCGGCCTGCTGCGGGCGACCTTCCCGGCCGAGAAGCTCAACATGGCCATCGGCATCTGGGGCATGGTCATCGGCGCCTCCACCGCCGGCGGCCCGATCCTCGGCGGCGTCCTGGTCGAGCACGTCAACTGGCAGTCGGTGTTCTTCATCAACGTGCCGGTCGGCGCGATCGCCCTGCTCCTGGGCCTGCTGATCCTGCGCGACCACCGCGCGGAGAACGCCCCGCGCTCCTTCGACCTCCTGGGTATCGCCCTGCTCTCGGGCGCGATGTTCTGCCTGGTCTGGGCCCTGATCAAGGCCCCGGCCTGGGGCTGGGGCGACGGCAAGACCTGGACCTTCATAGCCGCGTCCGTCCTCGGCTTCGCCCTGTTCTCCTTCTGGGAGACGAAGGTCAAGGAGCCGCTGATCCCGCTGACCCTCTTCCGCTCGGTCCCGCTGTCCGCGGGTGTCGTGCTGATGGTCCTGATGGCCATCGCCTTCATGGGCGGCCTGTTCTTCGTGACGTTCTACCTGCAGAACGTGCACGGGATGAAGCCGATCGACGCCGGTCTCCATCTGCTCCCGCTCACCGGCATGATGATCGTCGGCTCCCCGCTCGCAGGCGTGCTGATCACCAAGCTGGGCCCGCGCATCCCGCTGGCCGGCGGCATGGCGGCCACCGCGATCGCCATGTACGGCATGTCGACGCTGAAGGCGGACACCGGCAGCGCCGTCATGTCCCTCTGGTTCGCCCTGCTCGGCCTCGGCCTCGCGCCGGTCATGGTCGGCGCCACGGAGGTCATCGTCGGCAACGCGCCCATGGAGCTGTCCGGTGTCGCAGGCGGCCTCCAGCAGGCGGCGATGCAGATCGGCGGCAGCCTCGGCACGGCCGTCCTCGGCGCCGTGATGGCGTCCAAGGTCGACAGCGACCTCGCCGGCAACTGGAAGGACGCCGGCCTCCCCCCGCTCACCCCGACCCAGCTCGGCCAGGCCTCCGAGGCCGTCCAGGTCGGTGTGGCCCCGGTCGCCAAGGGCACTCCGGACGCGATTGCTGCGAAGATCGCGGGCGTCGCGCACGACACGTTCATCTCCGGTATGAGCCTGGCGTCCCTGGTGGCGTGCGGAGTCGCGGTCGTGGCGGTCTTCGTCGCCCTGCTCACCAAGCGCGGCGAGAACGCGGAGGCGGGTGCGGGCGCGGCCCACATCTGACGCGGGGAAGCCCGGCGAACTTGACGGGTTTTCAAAGGACTTCGCCTATCAGGGTGAAGAAGCTAAAGATTCCTCGCATCCGGTGCGCACCGCAGGCCACAGTGGTCAAGTCCTCCCGCACGGCATGTTCCTCGGGCAAGTTCGTACGGAGTGGAGGGCGACCGGTGCTGCGGCGCGCTGCCGGAGGGGGGCAGCGCGCCGGCAGCACCGAGGATTAGGAAGCGCACCGTGGGTACTCGCTCGTTGAACCCCGAACAGACCCCGGGGTTCAGGGAGTTGATGATGGCGGGCTTCGGACATGGAACGCGCAGGTACCCCCGCTCACGTGGCCGTACGTGGTCACGGACCGGGCCGGATCGCGCAACGCTCGGAATCATCGGAACCATCTGCGCGGTCGCGGGATTCTTTGTGCTGGGGATCATCCTCGGCCCCGCCGCGATCGTCTGCGGCTGGCTCGCAATGGGCCGCACCTGGGCGGGCAGCCGCTCGGTTCCGGCCTTGGTCGCCTTCGTACTGGGCGCCATCGACACGCTCCTGGCGATCGTGTGGCTCGCAGGAGCGGCAACCCCGGGCAACGGTTTGTTCTGACCCGGGGCGAGTGAGGGACAGGGCCCCCGGCTGATGGACCGGGGGCCCGCCCGCATGGCAGTCGTGCCTCCGGGGCGGCGCCCGTCCCGAAGACAGCGGCACCGCGCAAGCGCGGGCAAGCAAACCCGCCCCCACAGCAACCCCGTTCACGGCGCACCCGACGGCTCCCGCAACGCCGCCACCTCGGCCCGAAGCGCCCGCACCTCCTCAGTGAGCGCCTCGATGGCCTCGGTCTGCCGCCGCTCCTCGACGTCGTCCATCTCGAACCGCGCAATGAACCACGCGGCGATGTTCGCGGTCACCACACCCAGCAGGGCTATCCCGGCCAGCATCAGCCCGACGGCGATCATCCGCCCCAGCCCGGTCGTCGGCGCATGATCCCCGTACCCCACGGTCGTCATCGTGGTGAACGACCACCACACGGCGTCACCCAGTGTCCGGATGTTCCCGTTCGGCGAGTCCCGCTCCACCGAGAGCACGGCCAGTGACCCGAACATCAGCAAACCGATGACGGCACCCGCGACATACGTCGTCAGCCGGATCTGCGAGGCCATCCGCGCCCGCCGCCCGACGAGTATCAGCGTCGACACCATCCGCAGCAGCCGCAACGGCTGAAGCATCGGCAGCACCACCGCACACAGGTCGAGCCAGTGCGTCCGCACGAACTCCTTGCGCCGCGGGGAGAGCCCCACCCGTACCAGGTAGTCCGTGGCGAACGCCCCCCAGACCACCCACTCCACCACCGTGCACGCGGACGTCAGCGAGTGCCCCGCGGAGTGGTCCACGATCGGCACGGCATACGCGACGGCGAAAGCCACCGCGAGCGCCAGCAGGGGCCGTTGGGTGTACTGCTCCCAACGTCCCTGCGCCGTTTGTTGCTTCATGCCCGCATCGTAAGGAATGAGTAAGGGCGGCGAGACCATCTGGTCCCGCCGCCCTTGCATCGGCCTCGGTGTTACGCGTCGCCGCCTGCGGCACCCGGATCCGCCGCCGCAACATCCAGCAACTGATACCGGTCAATGGCCTGCTTGAGCACCGACCGGTCCACCTTCCCCTCCTTGGCCAGTTCCGTGAGCACCGCCACCACGATCGACTGCGCGTCGATGTGGAAGAACCGCCGAGCCGCCCCCCGGGTGTCGGCGAAGCCGAACCCGTCGGCACCCAGGGACTGGTACGACCCCGGCACCCACCGGGCGATCTGGTCCGGAACCGCCCGCATCCAGTCGGAAACGGCCACGAAGGGACCCTGTGCGCCCGACAGCTTCTGTGTCACGTACGGCACCCGCTGCTCCTCCTCGGGGTGCAGGAGGTTGTGCCGCTCGACCTCGACGGCCTCGCGCCGCAGCTCGTTCCAGGAGGTCGCCGACCAGACGTCGGCCTTGACGTCCCACTCCTCGGCGAGGATCTTCTGCGCCTCGACGGCCCACGGCACCGCGACACCGGACGCCATGATCTGCGCCGGAATCGACCCCGAAGCGCCCTCGGAGAGCCGGTGGATGCCCTTGAGGATGCCCTCGACGTCCACGTTCTCCGGCTCGGCCGGGTGCTGGATGGGCTCGTTGTAGACGGTGAGGTAGTAGAAGACGTCCTCGCCGTGCGGGTGCTCCGCGTCCCCGCCGTACATCCGCCGCAGACCGTCCTGCACGATGTGCGCGATCTCGTACGAGTACGCCGGGTCGTAGGCGACACAGCCCGGGTTGGTCGAGGCGAGCAGCTGTGAGTGGCCGTCCGCGTGCTGCAGACCCTCACCGGTCAGTGTCGTACGGCCGGCGGTCGCACCCAGTACGAAACCGCGCGCCAACTGGTCGGACATCTGCCAGAACTGGTCACCGGTGCGCTGGAAACCGAACATCGAGTAGAAGACGTAGACCGGGATCAGCGGTTCGCCGTGTGTGGCGTACGCCGAGCCCGCCGCGATCAGCGAGGCCGTGCAGCCCGCCTCGGAGATGCCGTCGTGCAGCATCTGGCCGGTCGGCGACTCCTTGTACGCGAGCAGCAGATCGCGGTCGACCGCCTCGTACTGCTGGCCGAGCGGGTTGTAGATCTTCGCGCTCGGGAAGAAGGAGTCCATGCCGAACGTGCGGTACTCGTCCGGCGCGATCAGCACGAACCGCTTGCCGAGCTCCTTGTCCCGCATGAGGTCCTTCAGCAGTCGTACGAAAGCCATGGTCGTGGCGATCGACTGCTGACCGGAGCCCTTCTTCACGGTCGCGTACGTCTTGTCGTCCGGCAGGGCGAGCGGCTTGGAGCGCACGACGCGCGTCGGGACGTACCCTCCGCACTGCTTGCGGTGGTCGTGCATGTACTGGATCTCTTCCGAGTTCCGCCCCGGGTGGTAGTACGGCGGAAGCCCGCTCTCCAGGTCCTTGTCGGAGATCGGCAGGTGCAGCCGGTCGCGGAAGCGCTTGAGGTCGTCGACCGTCAGCTTCTTCATCTGGTGCGTGGCGTTGCGGCCCTCGAAGTTGGGGCCGAGCGTCCAGCCCTTGATCGTCTTGGCCAGGATCACCGTCGGCTGGCCCTTGTGCGCCTTGGCCGCCGAGAACGCCGCGAAGATCTTCCTGTGGTCGTGACCGCCACGGCCCAGGTGCAGGATCTGGTCGTCGGTCATGCCCTCGACCATCGCGCGCAGCCGCTGGTCGTCGCCGAAGAAGTTCTCGCGGATGTACGCCCCGGACTCGGTGGCGTACGTCTGGAACTGGCCGTCCGGCGTCGTGTTCATCTTGTTGACGAGGAGGCCGTCGCGGTCCTGCGCGAGCAGCGGGTCCCAGGAGCGGTCCCAGATCAGCTTGATCACGTTCCAGCCGGCGCCGCGGAAGACCGATTCCAGCTCCTGGATGACCTTGCCGTTGCCGCGCACCGGGCCGTCCAGGCGCTGCAGATTGCAGTTGACGACGAAGGTCAGGTTGTCCAGGCCCTCCCGGGCGGCGATGGTCAGCTGGCCGAGCGACTCGGGCTCGTCCATCTCGCCGTCGCCGAGGAACGCCCACACATGGGACTTCGACGTGTCGGCGATCCCGCGCGCGTGCATGTAGCGGTTCATCCGGGCCTGGTAGATCGCACCGATCGGGCCGAGGCCCATCGACACGGTCGGGAACTCCCAGAAGTCCGGCATCGAGCGCGGGTGCGGGTAGGAGGACAGGCCGTACGGGGCCTTCGACTTCTCCTGCCGGAAGCCGTCCAGTTGCTGCTCGCTGAGGCGGTCGAGCAGGAACGCGCGGGCGTAGATGCCCGGGGAGGCGTGGCCCTGGAAGAAGACCTGGTCGCCGCCGTCGCCCTCGTCCTTGCCGCGGAAGAAGTGGTTGAAGCCGACGTCGTAGAGCGACGCGGAGGAGGCGAAGGTGGCGATGTGGCCGCCGACGCCGATGCCGGGGCGCTGGGCGCGTGAGACCATGACCGCCGCGTTCCAGCGGGTCGCGTTCAGGACCTTGCGCTCGATCTCCTCGTTGCCGGGGAAGAACGGCTCGTCCTTGGTCGCGATCGTGTTGACGTAGTCCGTGCTGCGCATCTCGGGCACGGCCACGCGCTTCTCGCGGGCCCGCTCGATCAGCCGCAGCATCAGATAGCGGGCCCGCTCACGGCCGCGCTCGTCGACGGCGGCGTCAAGGGAGTCGAGCCACTCCTGGGTTTCCTCGGGATCGAAGTCAGGAACCTGACTCGGAAGGCCGCCAATGATGATCGGGTTGCGATCGGATCCGGAAGCCACGCTGTTCCTTACCTGTCAGAGGGCTGCATTGAGCTGCTTTTCGGTACGCCTGCACCGCTCCCCATCGTGTACCTCGGGGAAGCAAACGTCATCTCTACTGAGAGGTAACCGAGACCTACGTCAGCTCCGGCTGGTTCCCAATGCCACAAAGGGGGCAGAAAGGTGTGGTGTAGGTCACTTGTGGCGGCGGTTGCATGCCTGGAGTTGCGGTGACACGGCCAGGATCGTCACCGTTTCGGCGGTCTGAACGGCCGGGTACTTGCGCGATCCGCCCCGCCCGTGTGGACTACGGCCAATGCTTCGCGCACGCGCGTGGCTGAGATACTCACCAAGACATGATCAGGAGGCAACCCGTGAGCGCGACCGCGGACCACGCGGAGACGAGCCCTGCCGTCAGGCTGGGGTTCCAGCCCGAGCAGGTGGTCCAGGAGATCGGCTACGACGACGACGTAGACCAGGAACTCCGCGAGGCCATCGAGCAGGTCATCGGCAGCGACCTTGTGGACGAGGACTACGACGACGTCGCCGATGCCGTGGTGCTCTGGTTCCGCGACGAGGACGGCGACCTGACCGATGTGCTGGTGGACGCCACCACCTACATCGAGGAGGGCGGCTCCATCCTGCTGCTGACGCCGAAGACCGGCCGCGACGGCTACGTGGAGCCGAGCGACATCTCCGAAGCCGCGACGACGGCGGGGCTGTCCGCCTCCAAGAGCGTCAGCGTGGGCAAGGACTGGAGCGGCAGCCGGCTGGTGACGCCGAAGGCCGCCAAGTCCAAGCGGTGACCGGCGGCCGCAGCGGCCGTGGCTGGGGGCTGCGCCCCCGGACCCCCCTCTCGGCCTGAACGCGGCCTCGTCCTCGAACCCCGGACGGGCTGAATTCACTCAGCCCGTCCGTCGGCTTTCGGTGATCTCTGCGTAGGGTGGTGCCACCCGAACAGCCCCACCGAAAGGGACGTATCCCGATGGCGATCCAGGTCGGCGACAAGGCCCCCGACTTCGAGCTCAAGGACAACCACGGCGCCACCGTGAAGCTCTCCGAGTTCCGCGGCAGCAAGAACGTGATCCTGCTCTTCTACCCCTTCGCCTTCACCGGTGTGTGCACCGGCGAGCTGTGCGAGGTGCGGGACAACCTGCCGCAGTTCTCCGACCGCGACACCCAGGTGCTCGCCGTCTCCAACGACTCCATCCACACCCTGCGCGTCTTCGCCGAGCAGGAGGGCCTGGAGTACCCGCTGCTGAGCGACTTCTGGCCGCACGGCGAGGTCTCCCGCGCCTACGGCGTCTTCGCCGAGGACAAGGGCTGCGCGGTGCGCGGCACCTTCGTCATCGACAAGGAGGGCGTGGTGCGCTGGACCGTCGTCAACGCGCTGCCGGACGCCCGCGATCTGAACGAGTACGTGAAGGCGCTCGACACCCTGTGATGCTGTGTCTTCGGGTCAGCCTGCGAGGCGCTGAAGCCGGTGTCGGGAGGACGACCGTGCTCAGCCCTTCGGGCCTCCGCGCGCTCGTCCTCCCGACACCGGCGCGCCTCTTCGGCTGACTTCGGCTCCAAGCCATGCGTGGGGCGGGAACCCGTCACTAGGATCGACTCGTTGATCCGGTATCAAACGCACGGCGGGGCGCCCCGCCCCTGGACACCAATGGAGGACTCGTGGGAGTCAGCCTCAGCAAGGGCGGCAACGTATCGCTGACCAAGGAGGCCCCGGGCCTGACCGCGGTCATCGTCGGTCTGGGGTGGGACGTCCGCACCACGACCGGTACCGACTTCGACCTGGACGCGAGCGCACTGCTGCTGAACTCCTCGGGCAAGGTCAGCAGCGACGCCAACTTCGTCTTCTTCAACAACCTCAAGAGCCCGGACGGCTCGGTCGAGCACACCGGTGACAACATCACCGGTGAGGGCGAGGGTGACGACGAGCAGATCAAGATCAACCTCGCTGCCGTCCCGGCCGACGTCGAGAAGATCGTGTTCCCGGTCTCCATCTACGACGCCGAGAACCGCCAGCAGTCGTTCGGCCAGGTGCGCAACGCGTTCATCCGCGTGGTGAACCAGGCGGGCGAGGCGGAGATCGCACGCTACGACCTCTCCGAGGACGCCTCGACGGAGACCGCCATGGTCTTCGGCGAGCTGTACCGGCACGGCGCGGAGTGGAAGTTCCGCGCCATCGGCCAGGGGTACGCGTCGGGCCTGCGTGGCATCGCGCAGGACTTCGGCGTGAACGTCTGAGGCCCGTCACGGGGTCTCGAACCGTCCGGCGCCGCACCGTTCGTGTGCGGCGCCCGGGGGGTCCCCCTCCGGGGGAGCGCAGGACAACCAAAGAAGCACCATCTCGGGGAGGACCAGCATCATGGGCGTCACGCTCGCCAAGGGGGGCAATGTCTCCCTGTCCAAGGCCGCACCCAACCTGACCCAGGTGATGATCGGGCTCGGCTGGGACGCGCGCTCCACCACCGGAGCCCCGTTCGACCTCGACGCCAGCGCCCTGCTGTGCGGCGCCGGCAACCGGGTCCTGGGCGACGAGTACTTCGTCTTCTACAACCAGCTCAAGAGCCCGGAGGGCTCGGTGGAGCACACGGGCGACAACCTCACCGGCGAGGGCGAGGGTGACGACGAGTCGATCCTGGTCGACCTGACCCGGGTGCCGGCCCACTGCGAGAAGATCGTCTTCCCGGTCTCGATCCACATGGCCGACGAGCGCGCCCAGACCTTCGGACAGGTCAGCAACGCCTTCATCCGCGTCGTCAACCAGGCCGACGGCCAGGAGCTCGCCCGCTACGACCTCAGCGAGGACGCCTCCACCGAAACCGCGATGATCTTCGGTGAGCTCTACCGCTACCAGGGCGAATGGAAGTTCAGGGCGGTGGGACAGGGGTACGCGTCGGGGCTGCGTGGCATCGCTCTAGACTTTGGGGTCAACGTTTCGTAAAGGCGAGTACGGCGCGGGGGAGAGACCCGTACCGATACGGATTGGGTAGCCAGTGCTTCTGAAAACCTTCGGCTGGTCGTTCGCGATTACCGCGGTCGGCCTGGCCGTCGCCGTCCTCTACGGGGGGTGGGAGGCCTTCGGCATCGTGGCGATCCTCTCCATCCTCGAGATCTCGCTGTCGTTCGACAACGCAGTGGTCAACGCCGGAATCCTGAAGAAGATGAACGCCTTCTGGCAGAAGATCTTCCTCACCGTCGGCGTCCTCATCGCGGTCTTCGGCATGCGGCTGGTCTTCCCGGTCGTCATCGTCGCGGTCACCGCCAAGAAGAGCCCCATCGACGCCGTCAACCTGGCCCTGACCGACAAGGACCAGTACCAGCAGCTCGTCACCGACGCGCACCCGGCGATCGCCGCCTTCGGTGGCATGTTCCTGCTGATGATCTTCCTCGACTTCATCTTCGAGGACCGGGACATCCAGTGGCTGCGCTGGATCGAGCGCCCGCTGGCCAAGCTCGGCAAGGTCGACATGCTGTCGGTCTGCATCGCTCTGGTCGTCCTGCTGATCACCTCCTTCACCTTCGCGGTCCACGCCCACCAGCACGGCGGCGCGCACGTCGACAAGGCGCAGACGGTGCTGATCTCCGGCATCGCGGGTCTGATCACGTACATGGTCGTCGGCGGACTCTCCGGCTACTTCGAGGACAAGCTGGAGGAAGAGGAGGAGCGGGAGCACGAGGAGGAGGAAGAGGCCGCGCGCACCGGCAAGAAGCGCTCGGCGGTCGCCCTCGCCGGGCAGGCCGCGTTCTTCATGTTCCTCTACCTCGAGGTCCTCGACGCGTCCTTCTCCTTCGACGGCGTGATCGGCGCGTTCGCCATCACCAACGACATCGTGCTGATGGCGCTGGGTCTCGGCATCGGCGCCATGTACGTCCGGTCGCTGACCGTGTACCTGGTCCGCCAGGGCACCCTCGACGACTACGTCTACCTGGAGCACGGCGCGCACTACGCGATCGGTGCGCTGGCGGTGATCCTCATGGTCACCATCCAGTACCAGATCAACGAGGTCATCACGGGCCTCGTCGGTGTCGTCCTGATCGGCTGGTCCTTCTGGTCCTCGGTGCGCCGCAACCAGCGGCTCGCGGAAGCTGAGGGAAAAGCGGCGGGCTCGGACGAGAAGACTGAGATCTCGTCCGGGGTGTGAGACACCCCGGCCGGGGATACGGCACGGGCTCTGAGGGAACGCTCTGTGCGGGGCGGCCGGTCTCCGGTCGCCCCGCCGGTTTTTCAAGTGGAGCCGGGTCCAGCGGGGCCCGGGTGAATCTGGGGGCGGGAATGGGCTTCTTGGACGGACTCTGGCGTGGACGCGAGTTCGACTTCGACTCGGGCAGCGCCGCCACCAACTCCATCGAGCTGACCAAACGGCACCACCAGGTCTCCCTCACCAAGCAGGGCGCCGCCACCGGGCATCTGCGCATCAACCTGAGCTGGCGGATGCGGACGTCCGACATCGGCGGCTCACAACGGGAGTCCCTGCTGCGGCACCCCTTCAAGGCGCTCAGGCCCCCGGAGGTCATGGGACACAGCCAGAGCATGGTCAACGTCGACCTCGACCTGGCCTGTCTGTACGAGCTCCAGGACGGCACCAAGGGGGTCGTGCAACCGCTCGGCAACTACTTCGGGGACGTCAACACACCGCCGTACGTCAAGCTCAGCGGCGACGACCGGTTCGGGTCCGCGTCCGGCGAGACGATGTACGTCAACCTCGACCACCGGGACGAGATCAAGCGGCTGCTGGTGTTCGTCTACATCTACGACCAGACGCCGGCGTTCGACCGTACGCACGCGATCGTGACGCTGTATCCGAGCAATGGCCCCCGGATCGAGATCCATCTCGACGAGCGGCATCCACAGGCTCGGTCGTGCGCGGTGGTGATGATCGAGAACGTGAAGGGGGAGCTGGTGGTGCGGCGCGAGGTGAAGTTCGTGTACGGCTTCCAGGCGGAGCTTGACCGGTTGTACGGGTGGGGGTTGCAGTGGGGGCGGGGGTACAAGTCCGCGGTGGAGCGGTAGGTGCCTCATAGCTCGGGGAGCTGTGCGCGTGTGCGGCGGAGCCGCAAAGCGATACACCCCCGCGCCCCTTTGGGGGTGCCCCCGTTACCGCCCGATGAACTGCGGGCCCTGGGGCGGCAGGCGGAAGTCCGGGTTCGGGGGTGGGTAGCCGTAGCCGGTGGCTGCTGCTGCCGGCTGGGGGTAGCCGTAGGCGGGCTGGGTCGCGGGGGGCTGCTGGGGGTAGCCGTAGGCCGGTTGTGTGGGGACCGCGGTGGGCTGTTCCGGTGGCAGGGGCTGGGAGAGCTCGGGGCCGGGCTCCGACTCGTCCACCGAGATGCCGAACTCCGTGGCCAGCCCCTTCAGCCCGTCCGAGTAGCCCTCGCCGAGGGCGCGGAACTTCCAGCGGTCGTCGCGGCGGTACAACTCGCCGCAGATCAGGGCGGTCTCCTGGCCCGTCTGGGGCTTGATGTCGAAGAGGATCAGCGGCTCGTCGGCCGCGCTCGCCGCGTCGTACAGCAGGATGCGCAGTCCCTGTACGCGGTCGAAGGTGACGTCGTCCGCCGAAGCGACCAGGAGAATCCGGCTGACATCGGCCTCGACTCCGGCCAGATCTGTCTGGATGGTGTCGGTGAGGCCGTCGGCGACGCGTTTCTTGCCGAGCCACCTCGCCTTCCCGGAGGGGTGCCGGGGCTGGTTGTAGAAGACGAAGTCCTCGTCGGAGCGCACACGACCGTCGGGGCCGAGGAGCAGCGCGGAGGCGTCGACGTCCGGGACCCCCTGCCCGGGCGTCCAGCGCAGCACGGCGCGTACCGTGGTGGCCTCGAGCGGGACGTTCGACCCCTTCAGCATCGCGTGCGTCATGCGGTCATCCTGCCCTCTCGGTCCTGATCACGACAACGCGGGGGTAGGGACCCGCGGCCGGGGCGACGGCCTGTCGAATTGGCGTCGACATGGCCGAGTTACCAGAAATTCATGCCCTGCGGGAACCCCTGACATGACTTTCTACGTACTATTACCGGCCACCCATTACCAATCCATAGCCTTACCGGCGGCACGGGGGAGTTCTATGCGTCATTTCGGGCACATCGCCCCGGAGGTGCGGCAGCGCCTCTTCCATCAGGAGCCGTGCGAGTTCGGCACCGACTCCCCGGCCCGGCTGCTCTCCGCGGCCCTGGGCGCCACGCTCTACAGTCCGGCCACCAGGCCGCGGCTCGCCGACGACATCGTCAAGCAGGCCGGACTCGGCGTGGTCTCGATGGTGCTGTGCCTGGAGGACTCGATCGACGACGCGGACGTGGTCGCGGGGGAGGAGAACCTCGTCCGCCAGTTCGCCGATTTGGCCGGGCGGGACCGAGCCGAGCTGCCGCTGCTGTTCGTCCGGGTCCGTACGCCCGAGCAGATCCCCGACCTCGTTCAGCGGTTCGGGGCGAGCGTGCGGCTGCTGTCCGGGTTCGTGATGCCCAAGTTCACCGAGGAGCGCGGGATCCCCTTCCTGGAGGCCCTGGCGAGCGCCGAGACCGCGAGCGGGCACCGGCTGTTCGCCATGCCGGTACTGGAGTCGCCCGAGCTGCTCTACCGCGAGTCGCGGGTGGAGACCCTGGAGGGCATCGCCCGCGCCGTCGACAAGTACCGCGACCGCGTGCTCGCACTGCGCCTGGGCGTGACCGACTTCTGCTCCTCGTACGGCCTGCGCAGAGCTCCCGACATGACGGCGTACGACGTCCATGTCGTCGCCTCCGTGATCTCCGACGTGGTGAACCTGCTGGGGCGGGCCGACGGCACCGGGTTCACGGTGACCGGGCCGGTGTGGGAGTACTTCCGGGTCCCGGAGCGCATGTTCAAGCCGATGCTGCGGACCAGCCCGTTCCTCGAGGGGCAGGCCGTCGAGCTGCGCGAGAAACTGATTGAGCACGCCATGGACGGGCTGCTGCGGGAGATCTCCCTGGACCAGGCCAACGGCCTGCTGGGCAAGACCTGCATCCACCCCTCCCACGTACTGCCCGTGCACGCGCTGTCCGTGGTCAGTCACGAAGAGTTCGGTGATGCCGCGGACATCCTGCGGCCCGAGCGGGGCGGCGGGGGTGTACTGAGGTCGGCGTACACCAACAAGATGAACGAGGTGAAGCCGCACCGCGCGTGGGCCGAGCGGACCATGCTGCGGGCCGAGGTGTTCGGCGTCGCCCGCGAGGACGTCAGCTTTGTGGATCTGCTCGCCGCGGGCATTCCCGGCTGAGCCGGACGATCTAGGTATTCAGGAGCCAGTGATCAACGCAGTGAACAACCCGGTCTGGTCCGGCACATGGGTCGCCGAGCGGCTCGGTGTCGAACTCGTGGGCGACGACAAGCTGACCGACCTGTTGGGGCTGGCCCTGCGGCGCAACCCCAAGCGGGCGCATCTGCTGGTCTCCAACGTGCTCGGCAAGCATGTGCCCCAGTCGCCGTCCGTGGTGTACGGATACGGGTTCGCGCTGGGCCGCCGGGTGCGGGAGCTGCTGGGCGCGGAGGAGGCCGCCCGCGCGGTCGTCCTCGGGTACGCGGAGACAGCGACGGGTCTTGGCCACTCGGTCGCCGACGGCGTCGGGCTCGCCCCGTATCTGCACTCCACGCGGCGTCCGGTCGCCTCGGTGGCCCCGGCGGGCGGCTTCGAGGAGTCGCACTCGCACGCCACCTCCCACCTGTTGCTGCCGGAGGATCCGGCGCTGCTGGTGGGGGACGGGCCGTTGGTCCTGGTCGACGACGAGTTCTCGACGGGCAACACGGTCCTGAACACCATCCGGGACCTCCAGGGGCGCTACCCGCGGCGGCGGTACGTGGTGGTGGCCCTGGTCGACATGCGGTCGGCGGCGGATCTGGGGCGGCTGGAGGCTTTTGCCCGGGAGATCGGCGCGCGGGTCGACCTCGTGGCGGCCGCTTCCGGGACGGTGCGGTTGCCTCACGGCGTGTTGGAGCGGGGGCAGGAGCTGGTGGCGCAGTACGAGGCAGAGAGTGCCGCGATTGGTGGTCGGTCGTCTGCGGGACCAGCCCCCACCGGCCCGCACTCGGACGACAGCCGCAACCACCCCGCGCCCACCCGCGTAGACCTCTGCTGGCCGCGCGGCCTCCCCGACGGGGGCCGTCACGGCTTCACGCCGAGCCACCGCGCCCGCCTCGACAACGCCCTCCCCGCGATGGCAGCCCGCCTCGCAGAGGCGCTCCCCGCCGACGCGCGCCGCGTCCTTGTGCTCGGGTTCGAGGAGCTGATGTACGCCCCGCTGAGGCTCGCCCGCGAGCTGGAGCAGGTCGCCGACGCCCAGGTGCGCTACTCCACGACCACCCGCTCACCCGTCCTCGCGGTCGACGACCCCGGTTACGCGATACGCAGCCGCATCGTCTTCCCCGCCCATGACGACCCGGCCGACGGCCCCGGCGAGCGCTACGCATACAACGTCGCCGGCGCCGGCTTCGACGCGGTGGTCGCCGTCGTCGACTCGGCCGCCGACACCCCCGAACTGCACGCGCCGGACGGCCTGTTGGCCCAGCTGGCCGCCCACACCCCGCACGTCCTGCTGGCGGTCGTCCCCTCCTATGTGCCAGAGCCCCTGTACGTACCCGAAAGGCCCGCCATGCTGCCCGAGCCCCTCCGCGGCCCCGCCTTCTCCTCGTACCCGCCCGAGGAGGTCGGCTGGCTGCTGCAGGACCTCTCGGACGTGACCCTGGAGGCGCCGACCGAGGAGCGGGAGGAGGCCATCCAGAGCGGCGGGGCGCACTACGCGGAGTCGCTGCCGGTGGAGTACCAGCCGAGTGAGCAGTACCAGGAGCTGTTCCACGCCGCGCTCGAGGAGTCCGCCGCGCGTCTCGCCCTGGCGGTCGGCGCGGTGACGGAGATCGTGCTGGCCGAGCGGTCGCCGCGGCCGGTGCTCGTCTCGCTGGCCCGCGCCGGTACGCCCGTCGGGGTGCTGATGCGGCGCTGGGCGCAGTTCCGGCACGGACTCGACCTGCCGCACTACGCCGTCTCGATCGTGCGCGGCCGCGGTATCGACGCCAACGCGCTGCGCTGGCTGGCCGCCCACCACGACCCCTCCGACGTCGTCTTCGTCGACGGCTGGACCGGCAAGGGGGCCATCACCCGCGAACTCGCCGACGCCATCAAGGAGTTCGAGGCGTCCGACGGCATCACCGGCTTCGACCCGGAGATCGCGGTGCTGGCCGACCCCGGCTCCTGCGTGCGGACGTACGGCACCAGGGAGGACTTCCTCATACCCTCGGCCTGCCTCAACTCGACCGTCTCGGGCCTGATTTCGCGGACCGTGCTGCGCGCCGACCTGGTCGGCCCGCACGACTTCCACGGCGCCAAGTTCTACCGCGAACTCGCCGGCGCCGATGTCTCGGTGGACTTCCTGGACGCCGTCGCCGCCCGCTTCCCGGAGGTCGCGGACGCCGTCGCCACGCAGGTCAAGGAGCTGCTGTCCGGCGACCGCGAGCCGACCTGGGAGGGCTGGGCCGCCGTCGAGCGGATCAGCGAGGAGTACGGCATCCACGACGTGAACCTCGTCAAGCCCGGCGTCGGCGAGACCACCCGGGTGCTGCTGCGCCGGGTGCCCTGGAAGATCCTGGCGCGGGCCGGAGCGGGCGCCGACCTCGACCATGTACGGCTGCTCGCCGAGCAGAGAGGGGTCCCGGTGGAAGAGGTGGCCGAACTGCCGTACACCTGCGTGGGGTTGATCCACCCCAAGTACACGCGGGGCGCCACGGGCGCCGACGGCAAGGCGGTGAACGTCTGATGCCGGTACTGGTGGCGAGCGACCTCGACCGTACGCTCATCTACTCCTCCGCGGCCCTCGCGCTGACCATGCCGGACGCGCGGGCGCCCCGGCTGCTCTGTGTCGAGGTGCACGAGAGCAAGCCGCTGTCGTTCATGACGGAGACGGCGGCCGGCCTGCTGACCGACCTGGGCGACGCGGCGGTCTTCGTACCGACGACGACCCGGACCCGCAAGCAGTACCAGCGCATCAACCTGCCTGGCCCGGCGCCGAAGTACGCGATCTGCGCCAACGGCGGCCATCTGATGGTGGACGGCGTCTCCGACCTCGACTGGCATGCCCAGGTGACGCAGCGGCTGGCGGAGCAGTGCGCACCGCTGGACGAGGTGCGGGAACAGCTGCTGGCCACGGCGGACCCGGCGTGGGTGCGCAAGCACCGGGTCGCCGAGGACCTCTTCGCCTATCTCGTCGTCGAGCGTGAACTGCTGCCCGAGGAGTGGGTCAAGGAGCTCGCGGTGTGGGCGGAGAACCGCGGCTGGACGGTCTCCCTCCAGGGCCGCAAGATCTACGCCGTCCCCAAGCCGCTCACCAAGAGCGCGGCGATGCACGAGGTCGCCCGCCGCACGGGCGCTTCCCTCACCCTGGCGGCGGGCGACTCCCTCCTCGACGCCGACCTGCTGCTGGCCGCGGACCGGGGCTGGCGCCCGGGCCACGGTGAGTTGGCCGAGGCAGAGTGGACGGCGCCGATGGTCAGCGCGCTGCCCGAGCGAGGGGTCCTGGCCGGTGAGCGCATCCTGCGGGAGTTCTTGAAGGCAACGCGCACGGCAACGCCATAAGGCCTAGCCGCAGCACCCTCCACCGCAACACCCGCCGCCGCCTGCCTTGGGCGCCGCGGCGGGTGCACTTGCCGTACCCCCCACCGCCACGGTGGACAGCAGCTTCACCGTGTCCCCATGTCCGGCAGGGCACACCGCAGGGTCGGAGGACTGGGCCATCGGACGGCTCAGTTCGAACGTGTCGCCGCAACTCCGGCAGCGGTACTCATAGCGAGGCATGAGACCAGGTTAGCGGCGCCGCAACCCGGCGAGTGTGATCCAAGTCACGCGTCCATCATGTTATCTACTGCTCGGTATGTGATCGTTCCTGTTGGATTCTTATGTGGAGAACTCGCGAAGATCGTTGGTAGTTTCCCGGGCGTGACCGGGACAGCACCACGATGCGGCCGACCGGCCGGCCACCACCGCCGACGCGCGGCATCGAAGCGGCTCACCCGGGCGGCGTTACACCTCTTACGCCCCGCCTACCCGCGCCCCGGCCGGCGCCGCTGGCTGCCGTCCTGGCACCAGTTGCTCGGCCCCTCCACACCCAGCGCCATCCGCATGGCCACTGGCTACGCCACCTTCGCCGCGGCCGGCAAGCACACCGAGCCGTACTCGGTGCGCCGTATCACCCGCAACGGCACGGCGCTCCGGCTGACCACCCCCACCGCACACCGCGCGATCGGCCCCGACGTGGCCACGCAGGTCCACGAGGCGCTCACGGACTCCCTGAACGCCGCCCACCCCGACGCCTGGTACACGGGCACCCCCCAGTCCGTGTCGACCGCGGTCGTCGTCAACCACATGGACCTGGCCCGCTCCCTGGACCCGCTGCCGCTGAACGGCATCGCAGGAACGCCCGCCGACAGCGTGCCGTACGCCGTCTGGTCGGGCGCCATGGGCCCCGGCTGACCGCCGGGACCCGCGCCACACCCCCCACCCCCCTCGCAGAATGAGCACCGCATGCCCCAGGAACGCCGCATGCCCGGCATGAAACCTCCCACCGGCCGACGCCGCGGGGGCCCCGACCGCCACACCCCCCGGTGGGGATTCACCACCCTGGCCCCCTTCCTGATGGTGGCCTCGCTGGTCGCCGCCTCCCTGATACTGACCCGCCAGGACCACACCCAGCCCGCCGCCGAGAGCGACAAGAGCCCCAAGGCCGCCGCCCGCACACCCGCCCCGTCACCCACCTGGGACGGAAAGACCAGGATCCTCGGTGACGGATCCACCTCCGACACCGGTCCACAACCGGGCGAGTTGAAGGCCGAACCCCTCAAGCCCGGCCAGAAACCTCCCCAGTTCGTCGTCTTCTCCTGGGACGGCGCACTGGAGGGCAGCGACCATCTCTTCTCCCACTACCGGGAGCTGGCGAAGAAGTACGACGCCCATATGACGTTCTTCCTCACCGGCATCTACCTGCTGCCCAAGGACAAGGCGAAGCTCTACCACCCGCCCCAGCACCCGGCAGGCTCCGCCGCCATCGACTACGCCACCGACGACCACATCCGCACCACCCTGCAACAACTGCGCCTCGCCTACCAGGACGGCAACGAGATCGGCAGCCACTTCAACGGCCACTTCTGCGGCAACAAGGGCGGCGGCGACTGGAGCGTCGACGAGTGGAAGAGCGAGATCGACCAGTTCTACGCCTTCGCCGAGAAGTGGAAGACCAACACCGGCTTCGCCGACGTCCCCGCCCTGCCCTTCGACTTCAAGAAGGAGGTCACCGGCGGCCGCGCCCCCTGCCTCGAGGGCCAGCAGAACCTGCTCAAGACCATCAAGAGCTACGGCTGGCGCTACGACGCCTCCTCCACCGGCGACTTCCAGATCTGGCCCGCGAAGAAGAACGGCGTCTGGGACTTCCCGCTGCAACTCCTCCCGTACTCCGGCACCGGCTACCAGGGCCTGTCGACGGACCTCAACTTCCTCGACAACCAGTCCGACGGCGCGACCCACGGCAACCCCGCCCACTACCCCCAGTGGGAGAAGCAGACCGTCGCCTCCTACATGAACGGCTTCAACCGCGTCTACCACGGCAGCCGCGCCCCCCTGTTCATCGGCAACCACTTCGAGGACTGGAACGGCGGCATCTACATGAAGGCCGTCGACCAGATCATCAAGAACGTCTGCACGAAGAAGGGCGTCAAATGCGTGTCCTTCAAGGAACTGGCCGACTGGCTGGACGTGCAGAAGCCGCAGACCTTGGCACGACTGCGCGGCCTGGACCCGGCACAGTCGCCCGCCTGGTCGACGTTCGTGCGGTAACCACCGCCCACCGCAAGGAGAAATCCCCTTGGGACCCAGCAAGTCCGGGGAGCCCCGGCCTCCGCCCTCACCGCGACCACCGCCGCCGCCTTCGGCCGCCTCGGAGGCCGGCACCGTGATCTCCCTGCAAGATGATGACCACGTACCGCAGCCGGCAGGCAGATCCAAGGGGCCGGCGGCTCAGTGGCCGCCGCCGCGCTCCTCCCGGATCTGCGACACGACCCGCGCCACCGTCTCGCGCACCGCCTCCGTCTCCGTGAGGAAGTGCCAGTAGTCCGGGTGGCGGCCCTCCAGCCCGGCGATCGCGCGCTCCAGCCGGGCCACCGAGTCGTCCAGCGGGCGCGCATGCCGCGGATCCGGCGTCGACCGGCCCGTCATCGCCAGCCGCTGGGCGTCCCGGATCGCGAACCTCGTACGGTCGATCTCCTGCTGCGGATCCTTCTGCACGGCGTTCAGCCGCTGCAGCCGGTCCCGCGCCGCCGACACGGACTCGTCCGTCGTGTTCAGCAGCGCCCGCACCGTCGAGAGCAACGAAGTCGCGTCCGCCCACCGCTGGGCGTCCCGCGCGGCCTGCGCCTCCTTCAGCCTCAGCTCCGCCTGGCGCACGTTCTCCGCGGCCTGCTCCGGCACATGCTGCAGGTCCTGCCAGCAATCCGCCACGAACCGCCGCCGCAACTCGCTCAGCACCGGATCGACCTGCCCGGCACGCGTGGTCAGCGCCTGCGCGCGCGTCCGCAGCGAGACCAGCCGGTGGTCGATGTCGGCCGCCTTCTGCGGCAGCCGCTCGGCCTCCACCCGGATCGACTCGGCCTCCCGCGCCACCCGCTCGGCCCGCTCCAGCGTCTGCGGCACCCCGTGCTGCCCGGCACCCTGGTTCAGCTTCGTCAGTTCAGGACCGAGAGCGGCCAGCCGGGCGGCCAGATCATCCGCCCTGAGCTTCGTCTCCCGTACGGCATCCAACGCGTTCGAAGCGGCGAGCAGCCCCTGCCGCGCCCGCTCCACCGCCGGAGCCAGCCGGGCCAGCTGCGTCTCCGCCTTGCCCAGCAGCGGCCCGAGACTGTCACCGAAACGATCCAGCTCCCGCTTGACGTTCGCCAGCTCGTCCTTGGCCCTGGTCAGTTCGGTACGCGCGTGTGCCGCGACCGACGCCTCCAGATCGTCCCGGTCGAGATCATGCGCGTCCACCGCCTCGATATAGCGATGACTGGCCTCGTCGATCCGCCGCCCCAGCGCCTCGAAGTCCGCCACCGCCCGCCGGGCGGCCGGAGTGTCGTCCACGGCCGTGATCGTCTCGATCGAGATCCGCAGATCACGCTGGGCGGTGTCCAGCTCGTAGAACGCGGCCGCCGCGGCGTCCTTCGCGGCCTGCGCCTCCGCCCGCTGACTCTCGGCCCGCCCCCCGAACCAGCGCCGGGTGCCCCCGCCGGCGAACGCGGCGGGCAACGCCAGGGCGGCGACGAGAGGCAGCGCGACAAGGGTGAAGACGTCCCTCATCGCCTGACGATGTGCACGCGGCACCAACGGCGAGTACGGCTGCGAAGGTGTCGCCGTCACATCCCTCTCCCGTGCTGTCATCCGTCCAGGCCGGTGCCCCGCTTCATTCTCCCACCGGTTAAGGACGAACACACGGGCCGGTTAGTTCGCGGTCTTCAGGGTGACTTTGCCGTCACCGCTGTGCGCGGACACCACATGCGAGCTGGAGTCCGACCGCGGTACGGACACATCCACCGAGCCGTCGCCCGTCCCGGCCGTCACCCGGTACGTGGCCCTCGGCAGCGCGACGGTGACCGAACCGTCATGACTGCGCGAGTCCACCAGGTCCGGCACCGCACCGAGTTCGAGGTCCACGGACCCGTCACCCGTCTCGGCACGCACCCGCCGCGAGGAGACATCGGCACGCACGGACCCGTCCCCGGTGCGCACCTCCAGCGGCCCGCTGGAATCCGTCACATGCACGGACCCATCCCCGGTACGAATGCTCAACGCATCCTCGAACCCCCGAGCCCGCACGCTCCCGTCCCCGTCCTCCACCTTCACGGTCACCCCGCGCGGCACCTCGATCCGATGCCTGGCCGAACAGTCGGCGACCACACCGGAGCACTTCATCCGCAGCCTCAGCCTGTCGCCCTCCATCGCCCAGCTCACCTTCGGGCCCTTCCCGAGAGCGACGGACCCCTGGAACCACCGGGTGACCTCGACCTTCCCCGCCGGATTCCCGTCCGCGGCGACGATCTCCAGCGCCGAGTCGTCGGAATCCACGGTGAGGATGCGCCCCGTCAGCGAGAACGTCCGGTGATCGGGCTCCTTGTCGTCCCCCGCGGAAGCCCCGCAGGCGCCGACACCCCCGACGAGCACCACGACGACTCCGGCGGCGAGCCCGCTGCGGACGAGGACGGGACGGGTACGGACGCGGGCCATGACGATCTCTCCCTGGGTGGATGCCGAAGTGCTTCGACCCTACGGAGCCGGGAGCCGCGGGGGGATCCCGGTCACTCCCGGATCGCAGGTGGGGCTAACCCCCGCATGAGCCGGTGGCCAGATACAGGTTTGCAGGGCACTGCCTCGGGCAAGGTAGGCTGTCGACTCGTCTCGGGTGCGTAGCTCAGGGGTAGAGCGCCTGCCTTACAAGCAGGATGTCGGCGGTTCGAAACCGTCCGCGCCCACACGGGAGGAAGACCCCGGTCGATCATGGCCGGGGTCTTCTTGCGTCATGCCGTTCCTGCCTCGTGTGCGTGCTTCAGCCTGGTGCGGGCCTCCACTCGCTGTTCGGTCTCGATCTCCGACCAGAAGCGGTGGGTGCTGACGAACACGGCGAGTTCGTGTTCGCGTCGGCGTAGCTTCTCCACTTCCGCCTGTTCGTCGGCCGTCCAGCCGGGGGAGGCGGGGCGTTCCACCTTGCGCCAGCCGCCCGTGTCGCTGAAGCCGTCCAGGGGCTCGACCGACCAGGGCAGCCGCTTGAGCAGGGCCGACAGCTCCGAACGGACCTGATGCAGCTCCTCCTGACCGGCGAGGAGGTCACTCGGAAAGTCGTAGGTCGTAGCCACGGCCCAATGCTACGCCTGTTCGAATTTGGGATGCGAGTTCCTTCACGGGGTTCATGTGGAGCCGGGGCGTTGTCAGAGGCGGCTCCTATGGTGGCGGCATGGACTTCGTGGGCGTGGAGAAGGTGCGGCTGGAGCCCTGGGGCGAGGGTGACTTCTGGCTGCTGCGGCGGGCCAACAGCCCTGAGATGACGGTGCATTTGGGCGGGCCCGAGAGCGAGGAGAAGCTTGCCGACCGGCATCGGCGGTATCTGGAGCCGGGGGCCGGGCAGATGTACCGGGTGGTGCTGGCGGGCAGCGGGGAGAGCGTGGGCTCGGTGGGGTTCTGGCCCCGGGAGTGGCGGGGCGGCACGGTGTGGGAGGCCGGCTGGGGGGTGTTGCCCGAGTTCCAGGGGCGGGGGCTGGCCGTGCGGACGGCGCGAGCCGTTGCCGAGGCCGCGTGGGATGCCGGTGAGCACCGGTATCTGCACGCCTTCCCGAAGGAGGACAACGGCCCGTCGAACTCCGTGTGCCGACGGGCCGGGTTCACCCTGCTCGGGCCCGTCGACATCGAGTATCCGAAGGGGCACTGGATCACGTCCAACGACTGGCGGGTGGACCTGCAGTCCATACGGCAGCCCGGGTGACGGGACCCGCTCCGGCCGTGCTGCTCCGGCGTCAGTGGCCGGTGTCCGCCAGCTCCTTCACCACCCGCGCCGTCACCGGCACACTCACCCCGTGCCGCTCGGCCGCGCGCAGCAACGCCCCGCCGATCGCGTCCAGTTCGAGGGGGCGGCCCGCTTCGGCGTCGCGCTGCATCGAGGACTTGGTCCGGGGCGGGAAGGCGTCGTAGCGGGCCAGCGCCTGGGCCGGATCCGCCGGGCCTCCGCTCGCGCGGCTGACCGTGGCCGTCTCCGCCACCAGTGCCGTCAGCTCGTCGCGGTGCCGGGTGCGGATGTCGCCGAGGGGGAGGCCGTACCGGGTGGTCAGGAGGGCGAACGGCGCCAGGAACGACATCTTCGCCCACAGGGCGGCCGTCTCGTCGTCGAGCACGCGGGTGGCCGGACCGGCGGTGTCGAGGGTCCGGGCCAGGGAGTCCAGTCGGTCGCGGTCCACTCCCTCGCCGGTCAGGTCGATCTCGGCGAAGGGGCTGCCGTGCTCGATCACTCCCGCCGCGAGCCGGGTCGACTCGACGCGGATGACCGCGGGGGCGATCAGGTCGGGGCGGTAGCGGGCGCGCAGGGTTGCCGGGTGTTCGACGCCGTTCAGGAACGGTACGAGGAGGGCCTCGCCGAGGGCCGTGGGCGGGACGCGGTCGAGGGCGGCGTCCAGGGAGGTGTGCTTGACGGCGACCAGGCAGGCGTCGACCGGTTCGCGCAGCACGGTGTCCGTGCCCACGCGGGCCGTGAAGTCGCCGAAGAGGCCGCTGCGGACGCGGACCCCGTGCGTGCGCAGCGTGGCGGCGGTGGTCTCGCCGGCCAGGCAGATCACTCGGTGCCCGGCGCGGGACAGCAGCCCGGCGAGCAGGCCGCCGATGCCGCCGGGGCCGAGGACGGCCACCGTGAGTGCGTCGTTCGCCATGATTCTTTTGTCCTTCCGTCGGTCGGCCCCGTGGTGGTGGCCGCCTCGCGAAGGATCATCGCAGCCGACCCGGAGTTGGGCGAGACTGGTCTCATGTGCCGGAGCATCAAGACACTTCGCCCGCCCGTGCTGCCCGAAGAGGCGACGGAGGAAGAGATCAGGGCTGCGGCCCTGCAGTTCGTGCGGAAGGTGTCCGGCTTCCGGGCGCCGGCCGCCCATAACCGGGAGGTTTTCGACCGCGCCGTCGAGGCGGTTGCCGAGGCGACGGCTGAGTTGTTGGCCGGGCTTGAGGTGCGGGGGCAGAAGGCTTCTGCCTAGCTTTGGCGGCCGCCCGGATCTGCGGCTCCGCCGCGGGGGTGCGATGCCGTTGGCGTCTGCGGCTCCGTCGTGGCTGGTCGCGCCCGCGCGACGGAGCCGCAGATCGACACAGCCCCGCGCCCCCAAAAAAAAAGGGGGGCGCGCTGCCCGACCCGGCGTGCACTTCGTCCGCCCGGCCTCGGTCCCAGGCCCTACGACGCCTTCGCCGGCCGCCGCATCACATACGCCGCCCCCGCCCCTGCTCCGAACAGTGCCACTACCGAGACCGCCGTGGCCACCCAGGTGGTGCCCAGCCACTGGCCGCCGTAGTAACCGAGCGCCACGCTGTACGTCGCCCAGGTCAGGCCGGCAAGGGCGGACCAGGGGAGGAAGTCGCGGGCGCGACGGTGGGCGGCGCCCGCGCCGAGGGAGACGACCGAGCGGCCGGCCGGCGCGAAACGGGCGAGGATGACCAGGGCGCCGCCGCCGCGGGCCAGGGCGGCGCCGAGACGTTCCTGCGCGGTGGTGAGCCGGCGGGAGCGGGCGATGGCGCGGTCCAGGCGTTCGCCGCCGCGCCAGGCCAGCCGGTATGCCACCAGGTCGCCGACGACGGAGGCGATGGCGGCGCAGAGCGTCAGGCCCAGGATGTCGGGGACCGCGTGCGGGACCTGGCCGCTCGCCGATCCCGCGGCCGCCGCCGTGGCGGCCGTGATCACCAGCACGCCGCTCGGCAGCACCGGCACGAACACGTCGAGCAGGACCGACAGCGCCACCATGGCGTAGATCCATGGGCTGCCGGTCAGCAACTCCACACTCTCCAGCACCGCGAACTCCCCGTGACTCCCCCGTGGACCGAACCGTGCCGCGAACGTCGCGAGGGAGCGGCAAGGGCGGCCATGACAGCCATACAGCGTACGCCGGGGCTGTGACGGGAGTTTCATGGGGGGCACGTGGGATCGGCACAGGACGTTCACCGGCCGCCGCCCGCCCATGAACGCACAGGTCTTCGCACGCACAGGGCCTTCCCCCACCGGCGGGGGAAGGCCCTGGATCAGCGCACCGGATCAGGCGGCGACCGGCGTCTGCTCCGCCGTGGCCTTGTCCTGCGCCGTGGCGCGCTTGGCGAAGAGCCGGTCGAGGCCGAAGGCGCCGGAGCCGGTGAAGACCAGCAGCAGAAGGGTCCAGCTGAACATCGCGGCGGCCTCGCCGCCGTTCTCGATCGGCCACAGGGCGTTCGGCTGGTGCACCTTGAAGTAGGCGTACGCCATCGCGCCCGAGGCTATGAAGGCGGCTGCGCGTGTGGCGAGCCCGAGCAGCACGAGGGTGCCGCCGACCAGCTGGATGACGGCCGCGTACCAGAACGGCCAGGCACCGGTCTGGACGGTTCCGCCGTTGGTGCCGGCCACGCCGCCGAGGACGCCGAAGAGCGAGGCGGCGCCGTGGCAGGCGAAGAGCAGACCCACAACGATGCGGAACAGTCCGAGGGCGTACGGCTGCGCGCTGTTGAGGCGAGCGGTCATGTGGGGGGTACTCCTTCGGTCGGGCCGGTCCGGGGCGGGCCGGTCGGGGGGACGAGCCGAGCGAGTAATTCACCGTAGGTCCGCCCAATCGATGCTTGCAAGTTCAACATTCGGCCATCGGTCCGCTTCCGTTTCCGGCTCCGCTTCGCCCATAGCCGCACGTGGCGGCGCCCTGGCCACCGCGTCCGCGTCCGAAAGCATGACCGAATCCACTCCCGGCCGCGTCCTGGACGCCGGCACCCGGTGCACGCCTTCCGTGGCCACGCCGAAGGTGAACCGCCTTGAAAGGGGGCATTCTTGACGTACCATCAGGTCCGCGTGCTGCTCCGTCACAGCCCCGATCTCGCGAACCGTCGACGGAGTGCGACCAGCACTGTGCCGTCTTCAGTAGCCGGGCGTGGAGTTGGTCGGCGGTGCCTCACAGATCCGGTTCCGGTAGGAGGCCCCCATGAGAGTCGTCACACGCACCGAAGGCCCACGCCCCTGCCCAGGCGGGGGACGGTAGTCGCCTCACGTGGAGGTGAGGACGGACTCCTCCACGGTCTTCAGCACCCGGTTCGGCTGCGCCTGCTCCAGTCGTAGCCGGGCCGAACGGCCCTTCAGCGTCAGCGTCATCAGCTGGTTGCCGAACCAGGGCCCGCCCTTCTTGCGCCAGCCGACCGGCGGCCGCGCGCACCGTCCGTGCCGGGCGAACCGCCGGCCGAGGGCCCGGGCCGCCGCACTCCAGCCGAAGCGGAAGCCGATCCGGATCGACAGCGGGACGGAGTTGTGGACGGGTGAGCAGGTCAGCTGCAGGATGCGGGCGTCCGGGGCGGCGGAGGGCCACACCGGCTCGGCCACATACGCGTGGTGCACGTCCCCCGACAGCACGAGCACCGTCGCCGGCGCCTCCGCCCCCGAACCGGCCTGGGCGATCAGCCCGGTCAGCGCGGCGAAGGAGGCCGGAAAGGCCGCCCAGTGCTCCAGGTCGGCCCGCCGCCGCAGATCCTCCCCGAACCGCGCCCAGCGCGCCCCCCGCTCGCCCCGGCACAGCGCCGCGTTCCACGCCTCGGCGTCGTGCACCAGATGCGGCAGCAGCCAGGGCAGGGAGGTGCCGATGAGGAGATGGTCGTACGACCCCCGCTCCGTCAGGGCCTGCTCGCGCAGCCACTGGGTCTCCCCGGGGCCGAGCATCGCCCGGTCGTCCTCGTCCAGGACGCGGGCCGCCCGGGTGTCCACCATCAGCAGGCGTACGCGGCCGAAGTCGCGCCGGTAGCTCCAGCGCACGGCGGTTGGGTCGGCGTCGGCCTTGCAGGCGAAGGCGCGCAACTCGTCCGTGCCGTCGGGCAGTTCACGTACGGCCGCATACAGCGGGTCGGCCGCCAGCTCGGCCGGTGAGAGGTTCCCCAGATGCTGGTGCACCCAGTACGACATCAGGCCGCTCAGCAGCCGCTCCCGCCACCAGGGGGTGGCCCGCATCTCCTCCAGCCAGGCGGCGGAGGTGTTCCAGTCGTCGATGACGTCGTGGTCGTCGAAGATCATGCAGCTGGGCACGGTGGACAGCAGCCAGCGCACCTCGGGGTCGAGCCAGGACTCGTAGTAGAGGCGGGTGTACTCCTCGTAGTCCGCGACCTCGTTGCCCGGCGGGTCGCTCAGGTCGCGGCGGGCGGCCAGCCAGCGGCGGGTCGCCTCGGAGGTCTCGTCGGCGTACACCTGGTCGCCCAACAGCAGGAGCACGTCCGGCTGTTCGCCGTCCGGGTCGGCCGCGATGCGCGCGGCGAGGGTGTCCAGGGCGTCGGGCCCGACCGGATCGTGCTCATCCGGCGGCGGAGCGGCCCAGCGGCAGGAGCCGAAGGCCACGCGGAGGCCGTCGCCGTCGTGCGGGGTGCGGATGACGGAGGGCGGGAACCTCCGCGGGGAGCCGGGGGCCTCGGGCAGGGGCCACACGGGCGTGCCGTCGAGGAGGACGTCGTACGGCGTCGCCGTGCCCGGGGTGAGTCCGGTGACCGGCACGAGGGCGTAGTGATGGCCTGCCACCTGGAAGGTGCGGGCCTCGCCGCGGGAGCCGTCCGCGCAGCGCACCTCGGCGGTACACGGACGGCTCGCCTCCACCCAGACGGTCGCGGACGAGCCGTCGGCATACCTCAGCAGTGGACCCAGGCGCAGTTCGGCCACGTCATGCCCGCCCTTCCCATGGTCGGGCTCGCCTCCGGGGCGCCTCAGCCCCTTTGGCTCGCCCTCCTCCGTCGCCCCGTACGGTACGGAACGACAGGGGCCGGCGGGGAGGTTCCGTTACAGAATCCGCCGCAACGTCCGCGGGCTCAGCAGCCGGAGAGGTAGCTGGTCAGCGCGGACTTCTCGGCGGAGTCGACGGAGAGGTCGTAGTAGTACTTCACCTGGACCCAGGCGCGGACGTAGGTGCAGACGTACGCGGAGCGGGTGGGCACCCACTCGGCCGGGTCGTCGTCGCCCTTGGAGCGGTTGGAGCCGGCGGAGACCGCGATGAGCTGCGGGCGGGTGACGTCGTTGGCGAAGGCCTGGCGCTGGGCGGTGGTCCACGCCGAGGCGCCGGAGTCCCAGGCCTCGGCGAGCGGCACGACGTGGTCGATGTCGAAGGTGCTCGGGTCGGTGGTGGTGACCCCGTCGTACTGCGAGTACCAGGAGCCGCTGGTGGCGGTGCAGGCGGAGTTGGTGACGACGTTGCTGCCGTCCCGCTTGATGACGTACTCGCGGGTGTTGCAGGTCCCGGAGATCGTGATCCAGGTCGGGAAGAGATCGCGGTCGTAGCCGGTGCGGTTCTCGGTCGCCACGGTGAGGGAGGCGAGGTAGCTGCGGGCGGTGGCGGCGCTGACCGGGGTGGGGAGCGCGGCGGAGGCGGTCGGACTGTCGAGGAGTCCGGCGGAGGCTATGAGGCCGGTAAGAGCCGCGAGTATGCTGAGCCGTCGACGCGCGTAGAACTTCGGCATGCGAACTCCCTTGGAGGGTGGGGGCGTTGGGGTGCGAGCAGGGGAATGCTCACGGCGCCGTATTGCCGAGAGGTGTGCGTTCGGTAAGAAGTTAATGTCACGTCCATGACACAACAAGGTTTACGGCCGAACTTTCGCCCGCACGGCGGTCGCGTACGATGGGTGGTGCAGAAGGGGAGTAGCTCTTCGCCGGACCGTCGACATACTGCTCAGCTCGTCTGAGCCGGCGCCCGGAGGCAGGCCTCGTACGCGGGGCCGGCCAGCGAGACCTTCGGCAAAGCAGTGCACAACTGTGTCTTCCGCTGTGTGCTGCCGTGCCGAGGTGTCGTATCGCAGTCACAGCACTCTCGGCGGGGCGGCCCCGACCGATTGAGGAACCTTGATCAGCTTCACCGTGACGGCGCTCGTCTTCGGCGTCGTCTTCCTTGCCGAGCTGCCGGACAAGACCGCGCTCGCCGGGCTGGTGCTCGGCACCCGCTACCGCGCCTCGTACGTCTTCGCCGGCGTGGCCGCGGCCTTCGCGCTGCACGTCGCGCTGGCCGTGGCGGCCGGAAGCGTGCTCACCCTGCTGCCCCAGCAGATCGTCCACGCGCTGACCGGTGTCCTGTTCCTGGGCGGCGCGGCGGTCCTGCTGATGAGGAAGGGCGAGGACGAGGAGGAGATCCGCAAGCCCGAGAACCAGTCCTTCTGGAAGGTCGCGGGCGCCGGTTTCATGCTCATCCTGGTCGCCGAGTTCGGGGACCTGACCCAGATCATGACGGCGAACCTCGCGGCCCGTTACGACGACCCGCTCTCCGTCGGCCTCGGAGCGGTACTGGCGCTGTGGGCGGTGGCCGGGCTCGGCATCGTCGGCGGGAAGGCCCTGATGAAGCGGGTGCCGCTGGCCCTGATCACCAAGGTCGCGGCGCTGCTGATGCTGGCGCTCGGCGTGTGGAGCCTGTGGGAGGCCGTCGCCGGGTGAGCCGGACCCCGGGGTGAGCTGAACACCGGGTGAACTGTCGCCGGGGGTACTGGCGGATGCCGGACGCATTTTGTACCGTGGAGAAACAAAGTGGCTCCCGCCCGTTTTCCCTGACCGGCGGGCGGGGCCGCCTTGTTTCCTTCCTCGCGCCCTGGAGCTGCCGATGACGGTCACCACCGTGCCCACCGTCCTCACCGCCCGCGCCCTCCTGCTGGACATGGACGGCACCCTCGTGAACTCCGACGCCGTGGTCGAGCGCATCTGGCGTCGCTGGGCCGAGCGGCACGGGCTGGACCCCGACGAGGTCATGAAGGTGGTGCACGGACGCCAGGGCCACGCCTCGATGGCGCTGCTGCTGCCCGACCGGCCGATGGAGCAGAACCTCGCCGACAATGCGCGCATGCTCGCCGAGGAGACGGCGGACGTGGACGGGGTCGTGGCGATCCCCGGCGCGCCGGAGTTCCTCGCCTCGCTGCGGGGGCTGCCGCATGCCCTGGTGACCTCGGCGGATCTGGCCCTCGCCACGGCGCGGATGGGGGCGGCGGGGCTTGCGCTGCCGGAGGTGCGGGTGACTGCTGAGTCGGTGGGGGCGAGCAAGCCGGATCCCGAGGGGTTTTTGAAGGGGGCGGCTGAGCTGGGTGTCGAGCCGGGCTCGTGTGTCGTTTTTGAGGATTCCGCTGCGGGGATCGAGGCCGGGCGGGCTGCGGGGATGCGGGTTGTGGGGGTGGGGGCTCGGGCGGATCTGTATGAGCCGGATGTGGTGGTGCGGGATCTGACGCGGGTGCGGGTCGAGGGTGTGCCGGGTGGGGGGATTCGGCTGTACGTCGGGTGAGGGTGCCGTCGGGGAGTGGGGTGCGCAGCCCGGCGGTGCGGGGTGCCGCCTGCGCCCACCCGTGCCGCCCTTAGGCGGCATGATTGCCCGCAGGCTGGGGCGGTACTACTCGCGCCCGCAGGCTAGGTGAGGCGGCTCGGTTGCCCGCGGGCCACGTGAGGCGAATCAGCTGTGCGCAGGTCAGGTATTTCAGCCCGTCCGGCGTTTGAGGACGAGGCCGTTCAGGCCGAAGCGGAGGGCTGGGGGCGGCAGCCCCCAGTGGGAGATCCGCAGCCTCACGGCTGCGTGGTCTCCGACTCCAGCCGTGCACGGGTCGCCGCCCCGTACACCCCCAGCTCGTCCTCCGTGATCCCCCGCGCCCACTGGTACCGGCTGACCGCGTCCTCGACGCCCTGGTCGTAGTGGCCGCTCGGCGTTCCCGTGTAGAGGTCGAGCTGCGTCAGGCGCAGTTGGAGTTCGACGACCTCGGGGCCCTCGGAGCCGCGGCGCAGCACGGGAGGTGCCGTCCGGCGGCTGTCGGTCGCTCCGATGCTGGCACTGGCGGTGGCCGTCGGCGGGGTCCGGGTCGGCTCGGGCGAGCGGGACGGTCTCGGCGAGGCGCTCGTCGCCGACGGGGACGGCGAGAGCGACGGGCTCGCGCTGTGCACCGGTGCCGCCGGTGCGGGCCGTACGGGCGTGGCGCTCTTCGACGGCGACGCGGACTCCGGGCTCGGCGACACGTCCGGCACGCTCGCCCGTACGTCGTCGGGCAGCGCCGTGTCCCGCGTCGGCGCCTCGTAGGAGAACAGCCCGCTCGCCATCCCGGCCGCCGTCATCACGGCGACGACCGCACCGCCGACTCCGAGCAGCACGGTGCGGCGTCTGCGGCGCGCCCCGCCCGCCGCGTCGTCCTCGTCGTTCGGCTCCTCGGTGCCCTCCGTGCCCGCGCCTTCGAACAGGGGCAGAGGGCCGGCGCTCGGCACCTCGGACCCCACCGGCCGTAACGGCATCGTCGCCTCGACCGCAGGCGGCGCAGGTGGTGGGAAGGGCTCGCTGTCCTCGCCCTCCAGCTCCACATACGGCCGTATCCGCAGCGGGTCGAAGTCCTCGGCCGCGGCCTGTTCGGCCGTACGGGCGGCGCGCAGGGCGTCGGACGCCCGTTGAGTGCAGCCGCAGGACGGGGTGTTGTCCGCCCCTCTGGGCGCTCCGCACTCCGGGCACTGGTGACCTTTCGGGTCTGTCACGCGTTCGTCCCTCCCTTCACGCTCCCCTCGCGAACTTCAGAGGTTATCCAGATCATCTTCACGCCGGGCCCGTGGCCCCCGGAATATCGGCTTCCATGAGGACTCAACAGGCCATAACCGGTCACACCGATCACCATGGACGTGTAACGAGAGCCGCAGGAGGTCTTCATGGCCGGGGATGCGCACGGTAATACGGGGAATGTGACGGAGAATGTGCGAGACGCACAGGCATCCGCGAAGCCCCCGCAGCGGGGCGGCGCCACCCAGGAGCACGTGTCCGGGAACGTCCTCGTGTCGATCGGTGCCCTGCTCCTCGGGATGCTGCTCGCCGCCCTCGACCAGACCATCGTGTCGACCGCGCTGCCCACCATCGTCAGCGACCTCGGCGGCCTCGACCATCTGTCCTGGGTGGTCACCGCGTATCTGCTGGCCTCGACGGCCGCGACCCCGCTGTGGGGCAAGCTCGGTGACCAGTACGGGCGCAAAAGGCTGTTCCAGACCGCGATCGTGATTTTCCTCATCGGTTCCGCGCTCTGCGGAATGGCGCAGAACATGCCCCAGTTGATCGCGTTCCGGGCGGTGCAGGGCCTGGGCGGCGGCGGTTTGATGGTGCTGTCGATGGCGATCGTCGGGGATGTCGTCTCGCCGCGTGAACGCGGCCGTTACCAGGGTCTGTTCGGGGCCGTCTTCGGTGCGACGAGCGTGCTGGGGCCGCTGCTCGGCGGGCTGTTCACCGAACACCTCAGCTGGCGCTGGGTCTTCTACGTCAACCTTCCCGTCGGCGTCGTCGCGCTCGCCGTGATCGCGACCGCGCTGCGCATCCCGCGCCGGACCGCGCGGCACGTCATCGACTACCTCGGCACCTTCCTCATCGCCGCGGTCGCCACCTGTCTGATCCTGGTCGCCTCCCTCGGCGGCACCACCTGGGGCTGGGGTTCGACGCAGATCGTCGGGCTGATCCTGCTGGGCGTCGGACTGGCCGTCGCGTTCGTGGCCGTGGAGCGCAGGGCCGCCGAACCCGTCCTGCCGCTCAAGCTGTTCCGCATCCGCACCTTCGCCCTCTCCGCGGTCATCAGCTTCATCGTCGGCTTCGCCATGTTCGGCGCGATGACCTATCTGCCGACCTTCCTCCAGGTCGTCCAGGGCGTGACGCCCACCATGTCCGGTGTGCACATGCTGCCGATGGTGTTCGGCATGCTGCTGTCGTCCACCACGTCCGGCCAGATCGTCAGCCGCACCGGCCGCTGGAAGGTCTTCCCGATCGCGGGCACGGGCGTCACCGCGCTCGGCCTGCTGCTCCTCCACCGGCTCGACGAGCACAGCTCCACCGCCGAGATGAGCGTCTACTTCTTCGTCTTCGGCCTCGGACTCGGCCTGGTCATGCAGGTGCTGGTCCTCATCGTGCAGAACGCCGTCTCGTACGAGGATCTCGGTGTCGCCACCTCGGGCGCGACCTTCTTCCGCTCCATCGGGGCCTCCTTCGGCGTGGCGATCTTCGGCACGGTCTTCGCGAGCCGCCTCGGCGACAAACTGACCGACGCCTTCCGCGGCGCCCGGCTCCCCGCCGGTATCTCCCCGGACGCCCTCAAGTCCGACCCGCGCGGCATCGGCTCCCTGCCGCCCGCCCTGCGCGGGCCCGCCCTGCACGCGTACGCGGCGTCCATCACCGACGTCTTCCTGTACGCCGCCCCCGTCGCCCTCCTCGGCTTCGTCCTGGCCTGGTTCCTCAAGGAGGACAAGCTGCGCGGGTCCGTCACGGCGCCCGATGTCACCGAGACCCTGGCCAGCAATCCCGTCCAGCGGTCCTCGTACGACGAGGTGTGCCGGGCGCTGTCCCTGCTGGGCACGCGGGAGGGCCGGCGCGAGGTCTACCAGAAGATCACCGAACGGGCGGGCTGCGACCTGCTGCCCGCGTCGAGTTGGCTGCTGCTGCGGATCAAGAAGCAGGGGTGGGCGGAGCCGGCCGTCCTCGCCGAGCGCAGCACGGTGCCGCTCCAGGTCGTCATCGCCGCCGCCCGCCAGGTCGAGGAGCGCCGCCTCGCCGTCCGGGACGGCCTCGATCTGGTCCTCACCGACCAGGGCCTCGAGGTGGCCGAACGGCTCGCGCAGGCCCGTGAGGAGTCACTCGCGGAACTGCTCGGCGACTGGTGGGGCCCGGACCGGCCGACCGATCTGAACCGGCTGGTCAAGGAGTTGAACGAGGAGATGTGCGGCTCGGACCAGGAGCAGCCGCACAAGGAGTCGGCGGCGAGGGTCGGTTGAGGTCCTTGCGGAACCAGTGCTCTGCGTACCTGTCGTCGTTGTGCGGCGCGGTCTCCTCGTATCCCAGACGGGCGTACAGAGCGCGTGCCTCGGTGAGGTCGGCCCGGGTGTCGAGGACCAGACGGGCGGCGCCCAGGGCGCGGGCGGCCTCCTCGGCGGCCCGCACCAGCAGCGCGGCCCCGCCCCTGCCGCGCAGCTCCTCGACGACGAACACCCGGGTCAGCTCGGCGGTCGCCGCGTCGAGCAGTCGTACGCCCGCCGAACCGGCCGGCTCACCCCCGTACCGTCCGACGAGCAACTGACCGGTGGGCGGCGCGAGTTCGGCACCGGTGCGGGCCGCGATCTCCCGCTCCAGCTCCGCCGGGTCGGTCCGCCGCCCCTCGTGCAGGAGGTAGTAGCGGTCGCTGACCTCCGTGTAGTACGCCCGCCACAGGGCCGCCGCCACGGGGGAGTCGTAGGGCTCGGGGGCGATGGTCCAGGTCGTCGTCATCCGGCCATTCTGCGGAACCGGCGTGTCGTCCACGCAAGCGAATATGCGGGTCAGTCCTCGGACAGGAGCCAGCCGATGCGCAGTTCCTCCGCGGCGGGGCGGAACGTGCGGATGAGTTCGGCACGTTCCGGATCGGACTCCGGGAGGCTGTCGGCGAGGAGGGCCTGCGCGGCGACGGTCTGGGGGCGGGCGCCGAGGGCGGCGCGCAGGTGGAGTGAGCGGCGCAGCATCGCGAGTCGCTCGGCGGGCTCCTTGTGCGGGGCGAGGTGGCGGATGATGTAGGACTCGAAGTAGCCGTCGCCGGTCTTCGCGGCGATCTCCAGAGCCGACTCGTAGAGGGGGAGCGCGCCGGCCGGGTCCTCGTCGATGTTGTCCAGCAGGACGGCCCAGTGGTATTCGGCCCAGGCGCGCTGCTTCTCGTCGCCGCTCTCGGCCGCCGCGCGGTAGCCGGCCTCGGCCGTGGCGCGGTCGTCGGGGCGGGGGGCGACACCGGGGGCGAGACGGGGGTCGCGGCCGAACAGCAGTCGGCTGTAGGCCAGTCGCGCGGTGAGCAGATACGCGGTCGGCGATAGGGGATCGAGCGCGGTGACCGCCTTCTCGGCCTCCTCGTGGCCCTCGGTCCGGAAGAACCAGCGCTCGACAGCGATCTCCGCGCGCAGTTCGGGATCGGCGTCCGTGCCCAGGACGGCGAGCGCGGCGTCCCACTCTCCGAGCATCGTCAGACGGCGGGCCGTGTAGGTGTCGTCAGCTATCATGGCGCCTACATTAGGAAGCGGCGATGTAGGCGGTCAAGTGCAATACGGTGACTACATTGGGAACGTGACACGACTGGCCGTCGAGCTGGCCAACACCGGAACCCTCGACGAGCGCGGCGAACTGGTCGCCACCTTCTTCGCGGAGCACGGGATCACCCCGCCGCCGGACGGCGACTACGGCGAACTGCCGGACCTCGTGCGCACGGCACTGGCGCAGACGGTCGACGGCACCGCCCCCGACGCCGTGCACCGGCTGCTGCGCGACTACCCGCCGGAGATGCACCTGTCCGACCATGACGGCCTCGGCGGCTGGCACATCCACTTCAGCCGCAACGGCACCCCGGCCCAGCGCTGGGCCGGCCAACTGATCGCCGCCCAGCTCGCCCTGATCGTGGCCGGTGAACCGGCGGTGACGCTGGGGCGGTGTGCCGCGACCGGCTGCGACAACTACTTCGTGGACCAGTCACGGAACCGCACCCGCCGCTTCTGCTCCAACGCGTGCGCGAGCCGCACGACGGTCGCGGCGTACCGGGCCCGGACGGCCAAGAAGCCGTAGTCCCCGAAGAGGGGCCCAGGTGCCCGCGTCGTTTGAGCGGGGGCTTCCGGGTGACCCGTCCGGAGAACCGGCCCGCCTGGGCCGACACACCGGAAGGCAACCATGTCCACAGGCATGATCATTGCTCTCATCGTGATCGTGGCGGCCGTGGTCGTTGTAGCGGCCGCCCTGACCCTGCGTGCCAAGGGCCCCCGCGGCGGCCGGGACCTGAAGCGGCGCTTCGGGCCCGAGTACGACCGCACGCTGGCCCGGCACGACGGGGACGCCAAGGCCGCCGAGCGTGAGCTCACGGAGCGCGTGCAACGGCACGGATCGCTGCGCGAGCAGCCGCTGGAGCCGGCGAGGCGCGAGGAGTTCACGGCCCGCTGGACGGCCGCGCAGGAGCGCTTCGTCGACGCGCCGCGGGAAGCCGTCGCCGAGGCGGACCGGCTGCTCGCGGAGCTCGCCGCCCTCCGTGGCTTCCCCGACGCCGGCCAGTACGAGGAGCAGGTCGCCGCCCTCTCCGTCCATCACGCCGACCACGTCCACGGCTACCGGCGCGTCCACCGCGTCGCACGCGTCGGCGTGGGCGGGCAGGACGGCGACCGGGCCGACACGGAGGAGATGCGCGAGGCCATGGTCGAGGCCCGGGCCCTCTTCGAGGACCTGACCGCCCCGCCCCGCCGCACCGAGAAGGCTCCGGCGTCCACCGCCACCCGCACCAAGGCCCACCGGCACGAGAGCCGCAACCACCTGCCCTGGGCCCTCAACCGACGTCACGCCAAGGGGAGTTGAGCGACATGACGGACGCGACGACCGGCCCCGCCGCCGAAGGCACCGAGGCCGAGGACAGGACCAACCGCGCCACGGTGACACCCACCCCGCAGGAGGTCACGGAGGAGGCGGGGCCCGGGGTGGCTCACGAGGGCACGGCCCTCGGCGGGCCCACCGGCACCGCTGCCGCCACCACGCCCACCAGCGGCCGTTTCCTCCCGCAGGACGAGTGCGACAAGCTGGATCTCCGTCTTCGCCAGGCGGTCTCCGGGTTCGTGGACGGACCCCGGGACTCCGTCGAGGAGGCCGACCACGTGGTCGAGGAGATCGCCGGGCGGTTCACCGAGGCCCTCACCCGGCGCCGCCGCACCCTGCGCAGGTCCTGGCAGGACGGCGAGGACACCGAGCAACTCCGGCTTGCCCTGCGGGACTACCGCAACCTGGCGGAACGACTGCTACACGGGTGACCCGTTCGAAGTACCCGTGTCCCTCTCGGGATTCCCTGCCGCCGCCCGGCGCTCCCGCCACTCCCGTACGACCTCCTCGACGTCGTACGGCTTCATCCCGAGCGGGGGGCCGGGCGGCGGCTTGAACATCATGTCGCGGATCTTGACGTTGACGTCTGTGACGAGCTTCCGCGCGATCCGCTCCGAGGGCGCCGCATACGCCGCCACCAGCGCGTCCTCGGCCTCCTTGCGCAGGGCGAGCGTGGGCGGCAGCACGGAGAGTCCCTCGCGGGCCATCTTCTGCCTGATCCACCACAGTTCGTCGTACGAGGTGTCGGTACCGGCGGGCAACGGCTTGCCCGCGCCGGGCAGTTGGGCGAAATCGCCGCGTCTTTCGGCATCACGGATCTGTTTGTCGACCCACGACTCGAACGGCACACCCGGTGGCTTTCGCTCGGTCATGACTCCATTGTGCCGGACGCGGCATGCCCGGGCGATTTATCATGCGGCCGCCGTGTTAGGACACTTCAAGAGGAGCAGCGCGTGCTCGAACTGACCATGGCCACCGTCTCCGGGGCGGAAGAGGGGGCCACGGCCGGCATGCTCATGGCCGACGCACCCAGTGAGCCCGGCGCCGTGCTGCGGGTGGGGCGGGACACCTCGGTGTGCCGTCTCGCGACGCCCGACGACTGGCTGTTCATCTCCCGGGTCCACCTGGAGTTCCTGTGCGGCCCCGAGGGGACCTGGCAGCTGACCTGGCTGCGCGGCTCACAGCCCGACCCGTCCTCCGAGGTCCGGCTGATCGTCGGGGAGTATGCGCAGCCGCTCGCCTACGGCGGGACCGTGGCGCTGCCCCGAGGCGGCAGCGGCGAGATCGTCGTCCAGGACCGCACCGCCCCGCGCAGCGTCAACGTCGGCTTCTACCACGAGTTCTGAGCAACGTCCGAGGCCGCGAGGGCTACGCCAGCACGCGCGCCAGCGCGAAGCCGTCGTGGCCCTTGCCGCCCACCGTCTGGATCGCCGTGCCGCTCAACCGCGGGTGCGAGCCGATCAGTTCGACGGCGGCGCGGCTGCCCAGCACGTCGGGCGCCTTGCTGTCCGCGTCCGCGACCCGGCCGCCGCGTACGACGTTGTCCACGACGATCAGGCTGCCCGCGCTGGTGAGTCTGAGGGCCCACTCCACGTAGTTCGGGTTGTTGACCTTGTCGGCGTCGATGAAGACCAGGTCGAAGGGGGGCGGGTTCTCGTCGGCCAGCTTGGGCAGCGACTCCAGGGCGGGTCCGATCCGCACCTCGACGATCCGCTCGAGGCCCGCGCGCGCGAGGTTGCGGCAGGCGACCTCGGCATGCTTGGCGCTGTACTCGAGCGAGATCAGACGGCCGTCCTCGGGCAGCGCACGGGCCAGCCAGATGGTGCTGTAGCCGCCGAGGGTGCCGATCTCCAGGATGTTGCGGGCGCCCTGGATCTGGGCGAGGAGCTGCAGGAACTTGCCCTGGAGCGGGGTGATCGCGATCTGCGGGAGCTCGGCTGCGTCGCTGTCGCGGAGGGCCGCTTCGAGGGCGTCGTCGTTCCGTGACAGGTGCGTGGTGAAGTATTCGTCCACGTCGTCCCAGAGCTGCGACTCGCTCATTCGCTGTGCCTCCCGTGTGACTGCTTAGCGCTTCTAACTAGCTGCCCTAATGAATATAGCCGCGGGCCGGTACCCCGTCAGGGAGATCATGACGGCCGCGTTCAGCTGATCGGTGGAGGCGCGTGCACCGGCGGCGCAGGCGGCACCGGGCGCCGGGAACGGCCCGTCGGGGACCATCGCGCCGCAGCCGCACGCGTACGCCGGGGCCGCGGCGGTTCCGGAGGCGGTCACATATCGGGCGCACTATGGTCATCCCGACAAATGGAGCGCGTACGCGAAAAGGAGCGCAGAGGCGGGAGGCCGACCAGGCGTGGCGAACGTGGAGCACAGCGGGCGACCGGCGGAGACCTTCGGAGCGACAGCCGTCGAAGGGGCTCCCAGGCGCCTGCATGTGGTCCGCCTCGGCCTGTGGCTCGTCGCGGCCGTCCTCGCCGTACGCCAGGTGGCCGTCGTCCTCGGTACTCCCAGTGGTGAACGGCTGACGGATCTGGAGACCTGGGTCGGCCCCCACGGCGTCCTGCATGTGAAGGGATCGCTGTACGACTCGACGCGGTTCACCGGCACACCGTTCGGCGGACTGGTCCTCAAGCCCCTCACCCGGGCGGCCGAACAGGCCCTCGGCTGGGGCTGGACCTTCGGCACCCTGCTGCTGGTGGTCGCGCTCGGCCTGATCGCGGCCCGGGCGCTGCCGCAGCCGGTGAGCCGGCGGACCTCCCTGTTCGCCCCGCCGCTCGCGATCAGCCTGCTGATGCTGTCGCTGCCGGTCCGCAACACGCTGTGGCTCGGACAGACCAGCATCATCCCGGTCCTGCTGGTACTGGTCGGCTGCTTCGTCGTCCGCGGCGAACGCGCCAGCGGTCTGCTGATCGGGCTGGCGGCCGCCCTCCAGCCGACCGTGCTGCTCTTCGCCCCGCTGCTGTGGTTCACCGGCCGCCGCCGCGCCGCGGCCGCCACCGGGATCACGTTCGCCGCCTCCACGGTCCTCGCGTGGGCCGCGATGCCGCACGACTCGTCCGCCTACTGGGTGCACCACATCGCGGGAGCCGGCCTCGGCGGCAGGGCCGACGCCCTCGCCAACCAGTCCCTGCACGGCGCGCTGCTCCGGCTCGGACTCTCCGGCCCCGTGGAGACCGTCCTGTTCTTCGCGCTGGGCACGGCGGTCGCCGTGCTCGGGGTGCGCCGCGCCGTGCGCTACGCGCGCGACGGACAGCTGCTCCTCGCGGTCGCCGTCACCGGCTGCGCGGCGATCGCCGTGTCGCCGACGGCCTGGCAGCACCAGCTGCTGTGGGTGCTGCTCGCGGTGGTCGGACGGGTCGGCAGGCGGGCCTCCGACCGGTATGTGTGGCCGGTCGTCGTGGTCCTGGTGATGACGCTGCCGGCGACGATGCTGCTGCCGCACATGGCGCGGCTGTACCCGCTACGGGACAACATGGTGCTGGTCGCCGCCCTCGCCGTGGCCGCCTTCGTGCCGTTCCTGTCCCGTGCCTCGCCGTACTACCGCTCCCCCGTCCCGACGCAGTACGCCGCCCCGGTCCCGGCCCGCTTCCGGCACGTGCCCGTGGTCCCGTTCCTGCGTCGGGTCCTCACCCGCCCTAACCTGCTCCTCGAACTGCTCCTGATGCGCGTCACCTACGCCGCCTACCAGCAGATCCGGCTCGGGGTGACCGCCGACCGGGCCACCGCGGAACACCACGGACGCCAGATCCACCGGATCGAGCAGTGGCTGTCCGTCGACTTCGAGCACTGGGTCAACCACGCCGTGGTCGAGGTCGGCTGGCTGCGCGGCTTCCTCGACTACTACTACCTGTCGTTCCACTTCGGTGTCCCGCTGACGATCCTCGCCGTGCTCTATGTGCGGCGCCCCGTGGACTACCGCTGGGCCCGCTCGGCGCTGGGCCTGGCGACCGGGTTCGGGCTGATGGGCTTCTGGCTGTACCCGCTGGCGCCGCCGCGTCTGATGCCGGGGCTCGGCTTCATCGACACGGTGCACGGCGTCCAGGACTTCTCCAAGCCGAACTACGGCACGCTGACGGAGTTCACCAACGAGTACGCGGCCATGCCGTCCCTGCACTTCGCGTGGGCGCTGTGGTGCGGCGTCGTGATCGCGGTCCTGGCGCCGTGGTGGATGAAGCCCCTCGGGCTGCTGCATCCGCTGTGCACGCTGTCCTCGATCATCGCGACCGGCAACCACTGGTTCCTGGACGCGGTCGGCGGTGCGACCGTGGTCGGGGCGGGTTTCGGGCTGCAGTACCTGCTGTCGGGCCCGCGGGCGGCCACCCCGGCTGGGACGGGCCGGCGGCGCCGGGAGGCCGCCGGCCCGAGACCATCGTCAGCCGAACACCGTCAACGGACCTCGACCTGAAGGTGCTTCACGCCGTTGATCCACGCCGAGCGCAGCCGGGACGGGTCGCCGGCCAGGGTGAGGCCCGGCAGGGCGTCGGCGATCGCGTTGAAGATCAGGTCGATCTCCAGGACGGCCAGGGACTTGCCCAGGCAGTAGTGCGGGCCTCCGCCGCCGAACCCGAGATGGGGGTTGGGGTCGCGCAGGATGTCGAAGGCGTCGGGGTCGGTGAACACCTCCGGGTCGTGGTTGGCGGAGGCGTAGAAGATCCCGACCCGGTCGCCCTTCCTGATCAGCTTCCCGCCCAGTTCGGTGTCCCGGGTGGCCGTCCGCTGGAAGGAGTTGACCGGGGTCGCCCACCGCACGATCTCCTCGGCGGCGGTTGCCGGGCGCTCCCGCTTGTACAGCTCCCACTGCTCGCGATGGGTCAGGAAGGCGTGCATCCCGTGGGTGATGGCGTTACGGGTCGTCTCGTTGCCGGCGACGGCCAGCATCAGCACGAAGAAGCCGAACTCGTCGGAGTTGAGATTGCCCTCGTCCTCGGCCGCCACCAGCGTGGTCACGATGTCCTTCGCCGGGCACTGCTTGCGGTCGGCGGCCATGTTCATGGCGTAGGCGATCAGCTCGGTGGCCGACTCGGCGCCGACCTCCTCGGTGATCGCGTACTCCGGGTCGTCGTACGAGATCATCTTGTTGGACCAGTCGAAGATCTTGGCCCGGTCGTCCTGCGGGATGCCGATGAGCTCGGCGATCGCCTGCAGGGGCAGTTCGCAGGCGACCTCGGTGACGAAGTCGAAGGGACCCCTCTGCGCGCGGGCGCTCCGCGCGATCGTGTGGGCGCGCTCGCGCAGCCGGTCCTCCAGGGCCCGGATGGCACGCGGGGTGAAGACGCGCTGCACGATCTGGCGGACCCGGGTGTGCTCCGGGGGGTCCATGTTGAGCAGGATCAGCCGCTGGGCGTCGATGGCGTCGCGCTGGATGTGCTCGTTGAAGCGGATGATCGCCGTGTTGAGGTACGAGGAGAACAGCTCCGGGTGGGTGGAGACGTACTTGACGTCCGCGTGCCGGGTGACGGCCCAGTACCCCTCGTCCTGGAAGCCGGCGATGTTGCCCGACTGCGGGATCCAGCGGACCGGTTCGGCCCGCCGCAGCTCGGCGAACTCCGGCAGGGGCACACGGTGGTGCAGCAGGTCGGGGTCGGTGAAGTCGAACCCGTCGGGCAGAGCTGGACAGGACATGGGCGACTCCGGCTCGGATTCTGACGGACCATCAGGTACAGGTTTGCCGTGAAGGTAGTAACGGGTTCTACAAGAGGCAAGGGGTGCGGCAAACCGAATTGGAGCCGTATTGCATGCACGACTCTTGCGGTTGTGGACGGGCTGTCAGCAGACTGCTGCCAGAACTAGAACACGTACTAGTTCAGCGTGGCGGGGCCGGCCGGGACGCCCCCGCGCCGCGCGGGTACCGGAGGAGAGGATCCCCCACCATGGCCGCGGAACCCGTGATCGTAGAAGCCGTACGCACTCCCATCGGCAAGCGCGGCGGCGCGCTCGCCAACCTCCACCCCGCCTACCTCCTGGGCGAGACCTACCGCGAGCTCCTCGGCCGCACCGGGATGCCGGCCGACGTGGTCGAACAGATCGTCGGCGGCACGGTGACGCACGCCGGCGAGCAGTCCATGAACCCCGCGCGCACGGCCTGGCTGACCATGGGGCTGCCGTACGAGACGGCGGCGACGACGGTCGACTGCCAGTGCGGCTCCTCGCAGCAGGCCTCGCACATGGTGGCCAACATGGTCGCCGCGGGCGTGATCGACGTCGGCATCTCGTGCGGCGTCGAGGCGATGTCGCGGGTGCCGCTGGGCTCGGGTTCGAAGCACGGCCCCGGAAAGCCGTTCCCCGACGAGTGGAACGTGGACCTGCCGAACCAGTTCGAGGCGGCGGAGCGGATCGCGCGCCATCGCGGCCTGACACGCGAGAACGTCGACTCGCTGGGCCTGATCTCGCAGGAACGGGCCGCCGCGGCCTGGGCCGAGGAGCGCTTCAAGCGGGAGACGTTCGCGGTCCAGGTCCCCACCACGGAGCAGGAACAGCGGGCCGGACAGGGCATGTGGCGGCTCGTCGACCGGGACGAGGGGCTGCGCGACACGACCATGGAGGCGCTCGCGGGCCTGAAGCCGGTCATGCCGACGGCCATCCATACGGCGGGCAACTCCTCGCAGATCAGCGACGGCGCGGCGGCGATCATGTGGGCGTCCAAGCGGATGGCCCGCGCGCTGAAGCTGAAGCCGCGGGCGCGGATCGTGGCCCAGGCGCTGGTCGGCGCAGACCCGCACTTCCACCTCGACGGACCGATCGACGCGACGCGGGCGGTGCTGGGCAAGGCGGGCATGTCCCTGAAGGACATCGACGTCGTCGAGATCAACGAGGCCTTCGCGTCGGTGGTGTTGAGCTGGGCGCAGGTCTTCGAGCAGGACCTGGAGAAGGTCAACGTCAACGGCGGCGCGATCGCGCTCGGGCATCCGGTGGGGGCCACCGGGGCCCGGCTCATCACGACGGCACTTCATGAACTGGAGCGGGCGGACAAGGAGTTCGCGCTCATCACCATGTGTGCGGGGGGCGGGCTGGCCACGGGCACGATCATTCAGCGCCTGTAGGTGTAAGTCGGTAGCGCGGATTGACGCGGACTGGTCAACTTACCCCATGCTGATCAACGTAATCCTCCGCGTCCTGCCCTTCTACCTCCGCGAACCCATCATCATCGCCGTCTGTCTTTCCTTCGCCGGACTGGCCCTCTACTACTTCGTGCAGGTAGGGGGCTGGGGGCGGGGCGGCTTCGGGCTGCTGTTCCTGGCGATCGCGGTGCTGCGCGCCTACTTCTTCCGCAGGGAGCTGAGATCCCACCGGGCGGCGAAGGCGGGGGGTGTCGGACCTCAGGCGTAGCGCCGCGCCACCGGCCCGGCGGGGTTCTTGCGGCGGCGTCCCACGGCCGGCGGTGGTAGGACGGTGTGGTTCGACTGTGCGAGGTGAGGCGGTGAAGCATGGTGGAGACCGAAATCAGCGGCCCCGTGACGGTGCGTGAGATGACGCCGGAGGACGAGCCGGGGATCGGCTCTCTGTTCGCGGCCTGCGAGGACTACTTCGTCGCCGCGACCGGCGATCCGGCGCTCCTGGCGGACGTGCAGAGCCTGTACTACGCGCTGCCCGAGGGCGCGGACCCCGACCAGAAGCGGCTGCTGGTGATGTGCCGGGGCGAGAGCGTCCTCGGGCTGGTCGACGTCGTGGACCGGCACCCCGATGTCGCCGGCTGCTCGGTGGGGATGTTCCTCGTCGCCCCCGAGGCGCGGCGCGCGGGCCTCGGCACGTACGTCGCTCGCCGGTTGCTGGAGGAGGCGGCCGGGCGCGGGATGCGGAACGTGACCGCCACCTGTCCGTCGGGGTGGGAGCCGGGCCTGGGCTTCCTGCGGAGCCTCGGCTTCGAGATCGGACCGCCGCGGGAGGCGCCCGGCGGGACCGTGGGCAACCGGCTGCGGCGGCCGGAGGAGACCGGGCTGTGCACGGCACGGTTGCGGCAGACCCGCTGAGCGATGAGTTTCGTCCGCCGCTGCCGTCTGCACTGACGAGAGGGAGGTGCCGGCGATGGATGCAGCGGCACGGCAGGAAGCCTTGAAACGGCTGGACGTCCTGGTCGGGGAGTGGGTGGTGGAGGCCGAGTTCCCCGGGCTCGAGGTGCCTCCGGGGCACAGTGTGTTCGAGTGGGCCCTGGACGGACAGTTCCTGATCCAACGGACCCAGGCGCCGAACCCCGCCCCGGACAGCATGGCGATCATCGCCGTCGACCCGGAGACGGGCGGCTACACGCAGCACTACTACGACTCGCGGGGCGTCGTACGCCTGTACGCAATGACCTTCGCCGACGGGATCTGGCAGCTGCTGCGGAACACCCCGGACTTCTCGCCCCTGAACTTCCGGCAGCGGTACAGCGCGCAGGTCGGCGAGGACGGAAACACCATCCGCGGTGTCTGGGAGATGTGGCGGGACGACTCCGACGGCTGGCAGCAGGACTTCCCCCTTTCCTATCGGAGGATCCGCCGGTGAACCCCGCCGAGACCGCACGCGGCATCATCGACGCGAACCGGTACCTGGTGCTCGCCACCGCCGACGCGGACGGGCGGCCGTGGAGTTCGCCGGTGTACTTCGCCCACGAGGCCCACCGAGAGTTCTTCTGGATCTCCTCACCGGACGCCCTGCACTCCCGCAACATCACCGGGCGGCCCGAGGTGGGGACCTCGGTCTTCGACTCGTCGGCGGCCATCGGCACGTCTCCACCCGATCCACAAGAACCCGGCGGACGTCTTCCGCGCCCCGTACGCGAGCCGGGTCGAGGGCCTCTACGACGGCGACCACGAGGAGGACGACGTCCTCAAGGGCCTCGCCCCCACGGTGAAGGACCTGCTCACGCCCGCCTTCCAGAAGCGGCTGCGGCACCTGTCGGGCGGGCTGCTGGACGCGGCGCGCGCCGCCGACCACACCTGCGACTGGAAGCCGGACGTGCCGGTGCGGCTGTACGCCGGTGCCGACGACACCGACGTGCCCATCGGCAACACCCGCACATGCGCCCGCACCCTCGCCGGTCAGGGAACGAGGGTGCGGGTGGTCGATCAGGGAGCCGTGGACCACTTCGGCTCCTTCGCCGTGTCGGCCCCGCAGGTGGTGCGGTTCTTCGACGGCGTGAGGGCTCGGGGATGAGCCGGGGTGCGGCGGCTCAGTACCAGCCGTTGGCCTGCCAGAACGCCCAGGCGGCGGTCGGGCTGCCGTAGCGGGAGTTCATGTAGTCCAGGCCCCACTTGATCTGGGTCCGGGGGTTGGTCTTCCAGTCCGAGCCGGCGCTGGCCATCTTCGAGCCCGGGAGGGCCTGGACCAGGCCGTAGGCGCCGGAGGAGGAGTTGGTGGCGGTGACGTTCCAGCCGCTCTCACGCTCGACGATCTTGCTGAAGGCGTTGTACTGCGCCGCGTTCGGGATCATCTTGTGCGCGATCGCCTGAGCACTGGCGGCCGAGGAGGCGGTCGCGGCGTGAGCAGGAGCCGCGGTCAGCACCATGCCGGTGGTGGCGGCGGCCACGGCGGCGGAGGCGAGGGCCTTCTTCGGGGACGCGATGCGGCGGGCGATGCGGGAGACGAACACGGGGAACCTTTTTCTTCGGGGACAGGGGGTCGCACGCAGTCCGCAGGAGTCGTGAGAGAACCCGGGGGCATGCGTCGGCGCCGTGGCCCTGAGGGCACATCGGCGCCGTGCGACGTCATCCAGAGAAGCAGGCTCGGAAGGGGTCCGCAATGACCGTATTTGCTAGTTGTGGTCGTATGTGGGTGGGGTGGTGATCGTGTGATCTGGCTCTCAATGTGCAGGTCAGAGGTGGTTATGGCGTGGACATGGCTTCCGATTTGCACTACTAGGGCGGCTAGTGGGTGATGTGGGTCATGTGGGGTGGTTCACCGGTCAACGGGGGGCGAAAGTGACCGCCGTCTCGAACGCCGCCCGGCGGGTGGCTCTGCGTAGCGCCCTGAGCACGGCCGGGCCGAGCGTGAGCGTCAGTGCGACGGTGACGACCGCCCGGCCCAGGTCCCAGCCCAGCGAGGTGGCCGCGCAGTACGCGAGGAAACGGGCCAGGTTGGCGGGGACGGCGGCGTGCGGGTCGAAGGCGATGCCCGAGGCGAGCGAGCCCATGAAGGGCCAGCCGGCCAGGTTCATGACCGTGCCGTAGGCGAAGGCGGCGAGGAAGCCGTAGCCGGCGAGCAGGGCCAGCTCACCGCGGCCGCGCAGACGGTCGGGTCCCGGGAGCAGCCCGGCCCCCATCGTGAACCAGCCCATCGCGAGCATCTGGAACGGCATCCACGGGCCCACCCCGCCCGTGAGCAGCGCGGACGCGAACATGGTGAGCGAGCCGAGGGTGAAGCCGAAGCCCGGGCCGAGCACCCGCCCGCTCAGCACCATCAGGAAGAACATCGGCTCGATGCCCGCGGTCCCCGCGCCGAGCGGGCGCAGGGCCGCACCGGTCGCCGCGAGCACCCCGAGCATGGCGACCGCCTTCGGGCCGAGCCCGGACTCCGCGATGGTCGCGGCCACGACGGCCACCAGCAGTACCAGCAGCCCCGCGAAGAGCCAGGGGGCGTCCTGGGCGTGGGCGCCGATCTGTGAGCTGGGCGGGGCGAGGAAGGGCCAGCCGAAGGCGGCCACGCCCACGGCGCTGACCAGGGCGAGGGCCGTGAGGGAACGGGGGCCAAGGCGGACGGGGCGGGCCTGCGGTGTCATCCCAGGGCCTCCCGCACCTGCGTGACCGTGAGCCACTGCTGCGGGGCGAGGATCTTGGTGACCTGGGGGGCGAAGGACGGGGACGAGACGACGACCTCGGCCGTCGGACCGTCGGCGATCACCTCACCGTCGGCGAGCAGGACCACTCGGTGGGCGAGTTCGGCGGCCAGTTCGACGTCGTGCGTGGCCAGGACGATCGCGTGGCCTTCGGCCGCCAGGTCGCGGAGCAGGGTGACGAGGCGGGCCTTCGCCGCGTAGTCCAGGCCGCGGGTGGGTTCGTCGAGGAGGAGCAGGGGTGGACGGGCGGTGAGGACGACTGCCAGGGCGAGGGTGAGGCGTTGGCCCTCGGAGAGGTCTCGAGGGTGGGTGTCGTCGGTGACGTCGGTGAGCTCCGGGAGGAGGGTCGAGAGGAGGGTGCGGCAGGTGCCGGGGGTGGCGTCGGCGTCGCGGTCGGCCGCGGTGCACTCGGCTGCGACCGTGTCGGCGTAGAGGAGGTCGCGGGGTTCCTGGGGGACCAGGCCTACGTGGCGGATGAGGGTGGGGGGTGGTGTGCGGTGGGGGGTGAGGCCTGCGACGTTCACTGAGCCCGTGGTGGGGTGGGTCAGGCCTACGAGGGTGTTGAGGAGGGTGGATTTGCCGGCGCCGTTGCGGCCCATCAGGGCGAGGGTTTCGCCGGGGGTGATGGTGAGGTCTATGTGGCGGAGGGCTTGGGTGTTTGCGCGGCGGACGGAGAGGGCGTGGATTTCCGCGGTGGGGTGGACTGTGGCCGGAGGTGTGGGCTTGTGGCTGCGGAGGACGGGCAGCCAGCGGTGGGTGGGGGCTGAGGTAGGGGCGGTGACGCTGGCCCGCGCTGACGGGGTGCCGCCTCTCTTTGGGTCGGGAGCGGCCCCAGGCGGCACGCATGCCCGCAGGCTACGGGGCTGGGGCGGATGCGCCAGTTCCTCGCGCAGTGCGCCTGCCCGGCGGCGGGCGTCTCGTACCGTCAGAGGGAGCGGGGACCAGTCGGCCAGGCGGCCCAGGGCCACCACCGGGGGGTATACCGGGGATACGGCCATCATGGCGGCCGGAGCGCCCAGTTGTAGGGGGGCTCCCGGGGCCGGCAGGACGGCGACCTGGTCTGCGTACTGGATGACCCGTTCCAGGCGGTGTTCCGCCATCAGGACTGTGGTGCCCAGGTCGTGGACCAGGCGTTGGAGGACCGCCAGGACCTCTTCCGCCGCCGCCGGGTCGAGGGCCGACGTTGGTTCGTCGAGGACCAGGACCTGGGGGTGCGGGGTGAGGACCGAGCCGATGGCGACGCGTTGCTGTTGGCCGCCGGAGAGGGTGGCGATGGGGCGGTCGCGGAGGTCGGCGAGGCCGAGGAGGTCGAGGGTCTCCTCGACGCGGCGGCGCATCACGTCGGGTGCCAGGCCCAACGACTCCATTCCGTAGGCGAGTTCGTCCTCGACGGTGTCCGTCACGAAGTGGGAGAGCGGGTCCTGGCCCACCGTCCCCACCACGTCCGCGAGTTCGCGTGGCTTGTGCGTACGGGTGTCGCGGCCCGCCACCGTGACGCGCCCCCGCAGGGTGCCGCCCGTGAAGTGCGGGACGAGACCGCTGACGGCGCCGAGGATCGTCGACTTTCCGACGCCCGACGGGCCGACCAAGAGGACCAGTTCGCCTTCCGGGACCTCGAAGTCCACTCCCCGCACGGTGGGTTCGACCGCCCCCTCGTACGTGACGGAGACATCCTCGAAGCGGATCACGACGGCTCCTTCGGGGCGATGAAGGCGGGCAGCAGGGCGAGGAGTACGGCCGCCGCCGGCCACAGGGGCAGCGTGGGGGCGGCGAGCGGGACGACACCGGGGTGCAGGGCCGCCGGGTCGGCGTCGGCGGCGAGAGTGAGCAGCGCGGCGACCGCGGCGCCGGAGGCCGCCACCAGCCAGGCCCGGAGGTCCCAGCGGTCGGGCCGGTACCGGGTGCGCAGGCTGCGCCGGCCGCCCAGCCGCAGACCGGCCAGGGCCGCGGCGACCCCGGCGAGCAGCAGCGGCAGGCCGTACGTGCCGCCTTCGGCGGTGAGCAGCCCGTACGTTCCCGCGCAGACGCCGAGCAGGCCGCCGAGGGTGAGGGCGGCGGCGGTGCGGCGGACGGCGGGCGGGACGTCGGCCGTGCGGCCGTAGCCGCGGGCGTCCATCGCGGCGGCGAGCGCGACCGAACGCTCCAACGCGCCCTCCAGGACCGGGAGCCCGACCTGCAGCAGGCCGCGGATCCCGCTGTCCGGGCGGCCTCGCAGACGGCGGGCGGCGCGCAGTCGCTGGACGTCGGCGATGAGGTTCGGCGCGAAGGTGAGGGCGACCACCACCGCCACGCCGGCCTCGTACAACGCGCCCGGCAGGGACTTCAGGAGGCGGGACGGGTTGGCGAGGGCGTTCGCGGCGCCCACGCAGATGAGGAGGGCGGCCAGCTTCAGGCCGTCGTAGAAGGCGAACAGGAGCGACTCGGCGGTGACCCTGCCGCCCAGGCGGATGCCCTGGGCCCAGTGGGGGAGCGGGAGTTCGGGGAGGGTGGCGATCACGTGGGTGCCGGGAATGGGGGAGCCGAGCGCCACCGCGAAGACGAGGCGGATGAGAAGGACGGCCAGGGCGAGTCTGAGGAAGGCGGAGTAGGAGTGGGACCAGGGGGTTCGGGCGCGGCAGGTGGCTACGACGTAGGCGGACGCGGCGATGAGGAGGGAGAGGAGGAGGGGGTTGGTGGTGCGGGTGGCCGCGGTGCCCAGGCCCAGGGACCAGAGCCACCAGGCTCCGGGGTGGAGGTGTGCGGGGCGGTGGGGGTGCGTGGGGGCGGCGAGCGCGACCCGGCGGGGCGGGGTGCCGCTCTCCTGGCGCGGTTGCCCGGGCCTAGGACGCATTCCTTCTCCGCCTTGCCTGCCACACCGCTGCCGCGCCCAGGAGAGCAACCGCCCCCGCTCCCGCGAACAACCCGACCGACGGCCCCCCGCCCCCCTGCCCGTTCTTCGCCGCAACCGTCGGCTTCCTCCCCGCCGAGACCTGCTCCCCGCACCCCTTCTCCGGATACCCGGCGATGGCACACAGCAGCGCGTTCGTGTCGTACCGCAGCGGTTTCGCCACCGCCGCCAGCGCATCCGCCGTCGTCCCGTCGGCAGACACCCGTGCGCAGACCGTGCGACGGGCCGGCGGTGTCTCCCCGGACGGTGCGTCGGCGGCCGTACCGAAGTCGAGGACGAGCGCCACGCGCTTCTTGCCCTCCTGGGCGGGCGTCCGCGCGCAGATCGCCGGGAACGACACCGCCCCGCGCGGCTTCGCCGAGTCGCCCGAGTCCTCACTCACCGAGAAGCGGAAGCCCTGGACGGCGCCGTCGGAGGGGCGGGCGGTGGCGGGGCCCCGGGTGGCGTACGTCCAGTGACCGGCGTCGTAGTCCCAGAAGGACCAGTAGCGGTAGCCGGCGGCCTGCGCCTGGCCGTTGCCGGTCAGGGCCAGGAACAGGGCGGCGAGGAGCGGCAGGACGCGGCGGATCACGGCTGTGCCTTCTTCTTGCGGCCGCTGATCAGGAAGCCGACGCCGATGCCGCCGAGGAGGCCGACGCCGACCATCCACCAGACGCTGACCCCGGAGTCGTCCCTGTGTGCTGCCTTGTGCGAGGGGCGGGCGGGCGCCGGGCCCGTCGCGTTGAGAAGCCTGACCAGGTCCTGGCCGCCGAAGTCGTGGACGTCGGAGGTCTCCGCGTGCGCCGCGAGGATCAACTCCGCATACGCGGCCGGTCCGGCCTGCTTCGCCCACGCGGCGGAGTTGGCCTCCAGCCAGCGCATGGCGTCGGCAGCCTTGTCGCGGTGGCCCGCGGTGGCGAGGGCGAGGACCGCGTCGGCCGTGTTGCCGTAGTCGGGCTGGGGCTTGGCGCCGGGCAGCGTCGACGTCACGTGCTTGTCCTTGGCCAGGGCCTTGACGAGGTACGCGGCACCGTTCTGCGCGGCCTGCTCGCGGTCGGTGGCCTTCTTGCACGCCGGAGTGGTGCCGGTGGGTTTCGGGGAGTCCCCGGTCAGCCCCTTGCCGAGGGCGCCCACGACCGCCGCCGCGCTCGCGTCCGCGTTGGCGGACAGCCTGCCCTTCTTGTCCGGCTGGAAGGCGAAGGCACCAGAGCCGTCCCCTTCGCAGGGGAGGGCGAGCTTCAGCAGGGCGTCGTAAGGGGACCTGCCGTCCTTGAGGACCTGGTCCGGCTTCTCGCCCACGGCGGTCAGCGCGCCGATGACGACGGACGTCGAGTTCGCGTCACTCGCTCCGCCCGGGGCGTAGCCCCAGCCGCCGTCCTTGTTCTGCACGGACTTCAGCCAGGAGACCGCCTTGCCGGTGGCGCCCTTGTGTCCGCCGAGCGCGGCGAGGGCCTGGACGGCGGCGCCCGTACTGTTCGTGTCAACCATGAGCTTCGCGTCACAGGGCTTCGCCGGGTCCGCGCGGAACGGCGCGAACGCCCCGTTCGCACACTGCTGTCCCGCCAGCCAGTCCACCGCCTTCGCCGCCGGTTTCTCCCCCACGGTGTGCTGCGCGAGCAGCGCCAGCGACTGGCGCCAGACGCCGTCGTACTTCGGGTCGGACGTGCCGAAAAGCCCGTCGGGCCGGGACGGGGAGGGGGACGCGGCGAAGGCGGGGACGGCTGCGCCCAGTACGACGGTGGTGGCGGCCAGTGCCGCGACGCTGCGGCGGACGACGTTCATGATCGGCGGGTGCCTCTCCCTGCGGGAGCGGGCAGCACGGGACGACCCCGGCGGCTCGGCTCCGTATGCCTCGACGGTGCCGCGCGCCGACGGGTTGCCGACGCGCGTGAGCCGGTCACCACCGCGCGGGGCAGTCCGGCTGGCCGCCCGGTGCGGGCGGGTCACGGTTGCGGGTCAGCGCCGGAATTGCACCGGCTTCCCCCCGTACGGCGTGATGACGACCTGGCCACTGTACCGGCCCGTAGGAAAACGCTGAGAACCGCCTGTGAGGGGCGGCGGCTCCGGCGTCGTGGGCCCGTACGCGCGCACGCATACCTCGTGCCCGGGTACGGCTGTCCGCCTCCAGTCCAGCGACCCGGTGATGCAGCGGCTGTCCGGGCCATGCTTGCCGCCCTCCTCGGCGAGGCAGAGCAGTTGATCCGTACGATCGCGTAGGCGCGCGCGCTCAGCCGACGACGGCCACCGCGTCCACCTCCACCAGCACACCGTCCCGGACCGGCCGCGCCACCACCGTCGTACGAGCGGGCAGGAGCGAGCAGTCCGTGAAGAACTCCCGGTAGACACGGTTGAACTCGGCGAAGTGGGTGCGGTCGGCCAGATAGCAGGTGCAGCGGGTGATCGACCGCCGGTCGCCGCCCGCCGCCGCGACGACGGCCTCGACGTTGGCGAGCACCTGCCGTGCCTGCCCGTCGAAGTCCGCGGGCATCTCGCCGGTCGCCGGATCCAGCGGCCCCTGGCCCGAGGTGAACAGCAGCGGACCGCTCCGCACCCCTTGGGACAGCGGCGGTGCGCTGCCGTCGCCGAAGGGGACGAAGGGCGCGCGGTCGGTGCGGACGGGTTCGAGGGGGCCGCGGCCGACGCGCGGGGTCGGGCCGCCGAAGGGGAGGCGCAGGGTGCGGGAGGCGAGCAGCCAACGGCCGTCGACGCGGCGGAAGCTGTCCTCGTAGTGGCCCACCTGGACGGGAGGCCCGGCCGGGACCATGCCGCCCGTCCAGCCCTCGATCCGGTACGTCGTGAAGTACGACGTGGCCTCGGCCGTGTCCGCCGAGGTCACCGTCACACGGATGTTGGACATGACCCGCCGCGAGAGCTTGTCGGCGGGCCGTGCGCCGAAGTACTTCCGCAGCGCCTCCCGCCCCTCGGACCGCCTCCCGTCCCCCGGAGGCGGCCACTCCCACCAGCCGTCCTCCGTGAACAGCTCGGCCACGGCGGCCGGTTCGCCGAGGTCCAGGCGGTGGACGAAGTCGAGGATCAGACGCTCGCAGGCACGTTCGGCGAGGAGTTGCTGCAACGGGTTCATGGGACCGTTGGTACCAGCGGCGGATCACCGTGCGCGACCGCTTCACACCGCCACGTACGTCACCGGCTCGCTCCCCGCCACCGCCTCCGCCCGCCCCAGCTTCACCAGCCGCCGCAGATGCGCCTCGGCCTCCGAGACCGCGATGTTCCGCGACCCGTCCGGGATCTGGGCCCAGGGCCGGTTCCACTCCATCCGCTCGGCGAGTTGCCAGGGGGTGAGCGGCTCCACCAGGAGGGACTGGAGGCCGGTGAGGCGCTCCTCGTGATGGTCCAGCAACTCCCGGACGCGGGCGGGCGCGTCGGCGAACACGTGCTGGTGGGCGGGGAGCACCTCGGCGGGGGCGAGACGGCCGACGCGTTCGAGGGAGTCGAGGTAGTCGCCGAGGGGGTCGGTGACCGTGGTGTCGTCGGGGTCCTCGTACAGGCCGATGTGCGGGGTGATCTCGGGGAGCAGATGATCGCCGGAGAACAGCCGCCCGTGGCCCGGGAGTCGGTCCGGGTGCTGCTCCTCCAGGTGCAGGCAGACATGGCCGGGGGTGTGCCCCGGCGTCCAGATCGCGCGCAGCCGGCGGCCCGGGAGGTCGAGCAGCTCGCCGGGGACGATCTCCCGGTCGGGCAGGGCGGGGGAGAAGACCGGCAGGGTGGTGCGGGGCGCCGCGTCGCGCAACGGCGCCACGTGCTCCTCGGGGGCGCCCGCGGCGACCAGCTTGGCGGTCATGTACGCGAACCAGCGCCCCGGCCGGGTGTCTCGGGTGCGCCGCACGATCGCCGTGTCCGCGGCATGCATGGCGATCCAGGCGCCGGACGCCTCACGCACCCTGCCGGAGAGGCCGTGGTGGTCGGGGTGGTGGTGGGTGATGACCACACCGTGCACCTCGCCCACCGCCGTACCGCAGGCCACCAGCCCCTCGACGAGTGTGTCCCAGGAGGCGGGGGCGTCCCAGCCGGTGTCGACCAGTACGGGGCCGCGGTCGGTGTCGACGACGTAGACCAGCGTGTGGCCGAGCGGATTGTCCGGAATGGGGACCTTGATCGACCGGACGCCTCCGCCGTGGTCGTACACCTGCGTCATGGGCTCCCCAATCACCGCGAACCGGCCACGCTCGGCCCACTGCTGCGCCATTCCGGGGGACAACCCCCCGGACCCCCAGCAGAAAAGCAGGTCAGCCACGGCGGCCGACGCGGACATCGCGAGGCAGGCACGAGTATAACTAGAACGCGTTTCGATAGGAGCCCAAGTCACCTGTCCACGCGGTCAACTCGTGTGCGGTCCGTGGACTCCTCCGAGGGGAACTGGTATCAGTGCCGTATCTGATGAACCGTCAGAGACAGGCGCTTCGGGGAGGCAGTCGGCCATGACCGAGCTCGTGGAACACGGACAGCTGTTCATCGGCGGGGAGTTGACCGACCCCCTCGGCAAGGACGTCATCGAGGTGGTCTCGCCGCACACCGAGGAGGTCATCGGGCGGGTGCCGCACGCCTCTCGGGAGGATGTCGACCGGGCCGTCGCCGTCGCCCGCCGTGCCTTCGACGAGGGGCCCTGGCCGCGGATGACGCTCGACGAGCGGATCGAGGTCGTCACCCGGATCAAGGACGCGATCGCCGTACGGCACGAGGAGATCGCCCGAGTGATCTCCTCCGAGAACGGGTCCCCGTACTCGTGGAGCGTGCTCGCGCAGGCGCTCGGCGCGATGATGGTGTGGGACGCGGCGATCACCGTCGCCCGGAACTTCACGTACGAGGAGCGGCGCGACGGTGTGCTCGGGAAGATCCTGGTGCGGCGTGAGCCGGTCGGGGTCGTGGCGGCCGTGGTCCCCTGGAACGTCCCGCAGTTCGTGGCCGCCGCCAAGCTCGCGCCCGCGCTGCTCACCGGCTGCACGGTGGTGCTCAAGCCGTCGCCCGAGTCTCCGCTGGACGCCTACATCCTGGCCGACATCACCCGCGAGGCCGGTCTGCCGGAGGGTGTGCTGTCGATCCTGCCCGCGGACCGCGAGGTCAGCGAGTACCTGGTCGGACACCCAGGGATCGACAAGGTCGCCTTCACCGGTTCGGTGGCCGCGGGCAAGCGTGTGATGGAGGTGGCGTCCCGCAACCTCACCCGCGTGACACTGGAGCTGGGCGGCAAGTCGGCGGCGGTCGTCCTGCCGGACGCGGACGTGGCCACCACCGTCGCGGGCGTCGTCCCGGCGGCCTGGATGAACAACGGCCAGGCGTGCGTGGCCCAGACCCGCATCCTGCTGCCGCGCTCGCGCTACGACGAGTTCGCCGAGGCCTTCGCGGCCGCGGCGAGCGCCCTGGTCGTCGGTGACCCGCTGGATGCGGCGACCCAGGTCGGCCCCCTCGTCGCCAGGCGCCAGCAGCAGCGCAACCTCGACTACATCCGCATCGGCCAGGAGGAGGGCGCCAAGATCCTCACCGGCGGCGGCCGCCCGCCGGGCCTGGACCGCGGCTGGTACGTCGAGCCGACCCTCTTCGGCGACGTCGACAACTCGATGCGCATCGCGCGGGAGGAGATCTTCGGCCCGGTGATCTGTCTGCTCCCGTACGGCGACGAGTCCGAGGCCCTGAAGATCGCGAACGACTCCGACTACGGGCTCAGCGGGAGTGTCTGGACCGCGGACGTGGCTCACGGCATCGAAGTCGCACGCCAGGTCCGCACCGGAACGTACTCCGTGAACACCTTCAGCCTCGACATGCTCGGTCCGTTCGGCGGCTACAAGAACTCCGGCCTGGGGCGGGAGTTCGGACCCGAGGGCTATGGCGAGTACCTCGAACACAAGATGATCCATCTCCCGGCCGGCTGGGAGGGCTGAGCGACCATGGGCGACCGCTGGCACGTCGAGGTCGACCGCTCCCTCTGCATCGGCTCGGCCCAGTGCGTCCACCGCGCTACCGGGGCCTTCCGCCTCGACTCCGCCATGCAGTCGCACCCCGTCGAGCCGGAGCCCGACGCCAACGAGCGCATCCTGGAGGCGGCGGAGAACTGCCCGGTGGAGGCGATCGTGATCACGCTGTTGGGGAGCGGGGAACCCGTGTTCCCGCCGGAGGAGTAGAGCCCCGAGCAGGACCCGAAAAGAGTCCGAAAAAATCTACTTTCAGGGGTTTCATTCCCGGTCGGGCGTTCTATTCTGGGAATTGGCCTACGGGACGAGTGAGGGAGTCCGAACCGGAGTAGCCGATTCTGGCGTGAAGCAGTCAGTCCGCTGGGACCGACGTCGACGGTCCGGGCTGAGAGGCCGGAAGGCCGTGGATCGCGAGGTCCGCGACTGGAAGGCGACCTCCACTACCTGACCCGGGTAACGCCGGCGAAGGGAACCCGTCTCGTAGGTCCTTTGCGTGCCCGATACGCTCCTGCGGTTGCCGTAGGAGCGATCAGGGGCGGGGAAGCGTGCGCAAGGCCGAGGCCGGACAGCTGATCAAGCAGGCTCGTGAGGCATGGAAGGCCGAGGAGTGGTTGCGCGCCGCCGGCCTCTACGAGCAGGTGCTCGCCCGTTTCCCGGACGAGAAACCGAGCGCCGACTGGTGGTACGACGCGGCGCTCGCCCACAAGTTCCTGCGGAACTGGGCGAAGGCGTACGAGCTCGGACGCGAGGCCGCGGCCCGGGCGCCGCGCGGCGAGGGCGACCCCGCGTACTGGAACCTGGGCATCGCCGCGACCATCCAGCGCGACTGGGCGACGGCCCGCGACGCCTGGGCCGGCTTCGGCATCGACCTCCCCGACGGCGAGGGCGAGATCGTCGGCGGCTTCGGCAACGCCTGCGTGCGGCTCGACACCGGCGGCGAGCGCGAGGTCGTGTGGATCGAGCGGCTGTGCCCGACACGCGGGCGGGTGGTGAACGTGCCGGTGACCGGCGGCCGTCGGTACGGCGAGATCGTCGTCCACGACGGCGAGCCCAAGGGGGAGCGGATCCTCGACGGCGTGACCTTCCCCGTCTTCGACGAACTGCTCCTCTTCGAGGCCTCCGAGTTGCCCACCCTGGAGGTGACCGTGGCGGCCGGCGAGACGGACGACCTGCGGGCCCTGCTCGACCTGTTCGGCGAGCACGGCTACGGCGCCGAACCGGCCAGCAGCGTTCGCGTGCTCTGCGCCTGCTGCAGCGAGGGCACCCATCAACAGGAACGGAGCCTGCCGTCAGGTGCCCAGACGGTGTCCCTCGCGGCCCCCGAGGAGGACGCCCGACGGCTGCTCGCGCAGTGGGCGGACGGCGCGGCGATCGGGCGCAGCTGGAGCGGGCTGGCGACGGTCGGCTGAGACGCCGCCGTTTCGGGTGCGGCTAGGACGGTTTTTCGGACGCCGTCGGATCCGTCAGGTCGATCAGCCGGCACACCGTCTCGATGTCGATCTTGACCTGGGCGATGGAGGCACGGCCCGAGAGCCAGGTGATCAGGGCCGAGTGCCAGGTGTGCTCGATGACCCGGACCGCGGAGAGCTGCTCGGCGGTCGGGTTCTCCAGGCCCATCGCGTCCAGGATGATCACGGTGGTCTGGCGGGAGACCTGGTCCACCTCGGGCGACACGCTCCGGTCGGCGAAGGTCAGCGCACGCACCATCGCGTCGGCCAGATGCGGCTCGCGCTGGAGCGCACGGAAGGCCCGCATCAGCGTCTCGGCGACCCGCTCGGCCGCCGTCTCGCCCTGCGGCGGCTTCTTCCGCAGCGTGCCGTGCATGTGCTCCAACTGGTCCTGCATGGTGGCGACCAGCAGATGGATCTTGGACGGGAAGTAGCGGTACAGGGTGCCCAGCGCCACCTGCGAGGACTCGGCCACCTCACGCATCTGCACCGCGTCGAAACCACCCCGGCTGGCCAACTGCGCGCTCGCGTGCAGGATGCGCCGACGACGCGCCTCCTGCCGCTCCGTGAGGGGCGGGGAGGCCGGCTGCGAGGTACGTGCTTCCACCTTGGCCACCTTCGCTTGCGCAGGCATGGATCCCGTTCCGTGACAGTCGGTGAGGGCTGGTGATCGCACCGAGTTTGGCAGGGCCCCGGCCGTGGCGCGAATCACCTGATCCACTGCTCACCGCGCCCCTACCTGCCGGTAGATTCAGAGCCTCCTGGACGATCAAGTCTGAAACTTGTTCTAGATTAGCGTCCCGGCGTAATCTCGCGGGACAGTGCAGGCAGAAGGGGGCCCAGAGTGACCGCTGAGGCCAGTCAGGCGGGTCCCCAGGAGGACCTCGCCGCCGACGGCGAGCGACCGCTCCACATCGCGCTCCTCACCTATAAAGGGAACCCGTTCTGCGGCGGACAGGGCGTCTACGTCCGCCATCTCTCCCGCGAGCTGGCCCGCCTCGGCCACCGCGTCGAGGTCATCGGCTCCCAGCCCTACCCCGTGCTCGACGAGGGCGAGGACTACGCCGGCCGGCTGAGCCTGACCGAGCTGCCGAGCCTCGACCTCTACCGTTCCCCGGACCCCTTCCGCACCCCGGGGCGCGACGAGTACCGCGACTGGATCGACGCGCTGGAGGTCGCGACCATGTGGACCGGCGGCTTCCCGGAGCCGCTGACCTTCTCCCTGCGCGCCCGCCGCCACCTCCGCGCCCGCCGCGGCGAGTTCGACGTCGTGCACGACAACCAGACCCTCGGATACGGCCTGTTGGGCGATGTGGGCGCCCCCCTGGTGACCACCATCCACCACCCCATCACCGTCGACCGGCAGCTGGAGCTGGACGCCGCCGAGAACTGGCAGCAGCGCTGGGGCAAACGGCGCTGGTACGCCTTCACCCGCATGCAGAAGCGCGTCGCCCGCCGCCTGCCCTCGGTCCTCACCGTCTCCGGCACCTCGCGCGCCGAGATCATCGACCACCTCGGCGTACGGGACGACCGTATCCACGTCGTGCACATCGGCGCCGACACCGACCTCTTCTCGCCCGACCCGTCCGTCCCCGTGGTGCCGGGCCGGATCGTGACGACGTCCAGCGCGGACGTCCCGCTCAAGGGCCTGGTCTTCCTCGTCGAGGCGCTCGCCAAGGTCCGCACCGAGCACCCGGACGCCCACCTCGTCGTCGTCGGCAAGCGCCCCACCGAGGGGCCCGTCGCCCAGGCCATGGAACGCTACGGCCTCGAAGGCGCCGTCGAGTTCGTCAAGGGCATCTCGGACGCCGAACTCGTCGACCTCGTCCGCTCGGCGGAGGTCGCCTGCGTACCGTCCCTGTACGAGGGCTTCTCCCTGCCGGCAGCCGAGGCGATGGCCACGGGCACGCCGCTGGTCGCGACGACCGGCGGCGCGATTCCGGAGGTCGCCGGGAGGGACGGGGAGACGTGCCTGGCGGTGCCGCCGGGTGATCCGGGGGCGTTGGCGGCAGGGCTGAACCGTCTCCTGTCCGACCCGGAACTGAGGGCGCGGCTCGGTCGCGCCGGGCGTGAGCGGGTGCTGCGGCACTTCACCTGGGCGCGCGCCGCCGAGGGCACGGTGGCCCGGTACCGAGAGGCGATCGGCGGCTCCGCCGCCAGGAATCCCGGCCGCTTCGCGGCCTCAGAGGCTGTCTACTCCGAAAGCAGGGCCACGTGCTGACCGTCGACTTCTCCCGGTTCCCGCTCGCCCCGGGCGACCGCGTCCTGGACCTCGGCTGCGGCGCCGGCCGGCACGCGTTCGAGTGCTACCGGCGCGGCGCCCAGGTCGTGGCGCTCGACCAGAACGGCGAGGAGATCCGCGAGGTCGCGAAGTGGTTCGCCGCGATGAAGGAGGCGGGCGAGGCCCCCGCGGGCGCCACCGCCACGGCGATGGAGGGCGACGCCCTGGCGCTGCCCTTCCCCGACGAGTCCTTCGACGTCGTCATCATCTCCGAGGTCATGGAGCACATCCCGGACGACAAGGGCGTACTCGCCGAGATGGTCCGGGTGCTCAGGCCCGGCGGCCGCATCGCCATCACCGTCCCGCGCTACGGCCCCGAGAAGGTCTGCTGGGCGCTGTCCGACGCCTACCACGAGGTCGAGGGCGGCCACATCCGCATCTACAAGGCGGACGAACTGCTGGCCAAGATCCGCGAGGCGGGCCTCGAGCCCTACGGCACCCACCACGCGCACGCGCTCCACTCCCCCTACTGGTGGCTGAAGTGCGCGTTCGGCGTCGACAACGACAAGGCGCTGCCGGTGAAGGCGTACCACAAGCTCCTGGTCTGGGACATCATGAAGAAGCCGCTGGCCACCAGGGTCGCCGAACAGGCCCTCAACCCCCTGATCGGCAAGAGCTTCGTGGCCTACGCGACCAAGCCCCACCTGCCCTCGGTGGATGCCCGGTGACCACTCCCCGGACAGAACACCTCGTCCTGCCCGGGGTCCTCACCGCCGAGCAGGCCGCCGCGACCGTCCGCGGGATCCTCGCCGTACAGCGGGAGGACGGCGCGATCCCGTGGTTCCGGGGACACCACCTGGACCCCTGGGACCACACCGAGGCCGCGATGGCCCTGGACGCGGCGGGCGAGCACGAGGCCGCCGAGCGGGCGTACGAGTGGCTGGCACGGCACCAGAACGCTGACGGCTCCTGGTACGCGGCCTACGCCGACGGCGACTTCGCGGACGTCACCGACCACGCCCGCGAGACGAACTTCGTGGCGTACATCGCGGTGGGCGTCTGGCACCACTACCTCTCCACGGGGGACGACACCTTCCTGGACCGCATGTGGCCGGCCGTCTACGCGGCCGTCGAGTACGTCCTGCGGCTCCAGCAGCCCGGCGGCCAGATCGGCTGGAAGGGCGAGGAGGACGGCAGCTTCACCACCGACGCCCTGCTGACCGGCTCCTCCTCCATCCACCACGCCCTGCGCTGCGCGCTCGCCATCGCCGAACAGCGCGAAGAACCGCAGCCCGACTGGGAGTTGGCGGTCGGAGCGCTCCGCCATGCGATCCGTCGCCACCCGGAGCGGTTCCTCGACAAGGACCGCTACTCGATGGACTGGTACTACCCGGTGCTGGGCGGTGCGCTGACGGGCACGGAGGCCAAGGCCCGCATGGAGGAGGGCTGGGACCGCTTCGTCGTCCCCGGCCTCGGGGTGCGCTGCGTCGTCCCCAACCCATGGGTGACCGGCGGCGAGTCGGCCGAACTCGCCCTCACCCTGTGGGCGATGGGCGAGTCCGACCGCGCGCTGGACATCCTCCAGTCGATCCAGCACCTGCGGGACCCCGAGACCGGCCTGTACTGGACGGGCTACGTCTTCGAGGACGAGGCGATCTGGCCACGGGAGCTGACCACCTGGACGGCAGGCTCCCTGCTGCTGGCGGTCGCCGCCCTCGGCGGCCACGAGGCGACCTGCACGGTGTTCGGCGGCGAGCAGCTGCCGAGAGGGCTGGATCCGGACTGCTGCGCCTGATCTCCGGGCGCAGCCGGGCGGGTGGTCAGTGCCGCGTCATCCGTCCGGCGATCGCGTGGCCGACGAACAGGTAGACCACCGCTGCCAGGCCGTAACCCGCGACCACACGGGCCCAGGCCTTGTCGAAGGTGAACAGGTCACGCGACCAGCCGGCCAGCCAGTTGGCCACGTTGTGGACGAACTGCACCAGCTCGTTGGCACGGTTGGCGTCCAACAGGTACATCAGGATCCACAGGCCCAGTATGAGGGCCATGATGTCGGCGACGATCGCTATGACCGCCCCGGCTCGATTGCCGCTGCTGTATCGAGACATGCTTTTCGGATTGCCGCCGGATGCTGTATGAAACCCGAACGGGTTCCCTCAGGAGTTCAGCTCCGCCAGCACCCGCAGCGACTCCCGGTCGGGGGAGAGGGCCAGCAGGTCCGTCACGGGCCCCTTGCGCCACAACTCAAGGCGCTCGGCGATCCGTTCACGGGGTCCCACCAGGGAGATCTCGTCGGCGAAGGCGTCCGGTACGGCGAGTACGGCCTCCTCGCGCCGCCCGGACAGGAACAGCTCCTGGATGCGCCGGGCCTCCTCCTCGTACCCCATCCTCGCCATCAGATCGGCGTGGAAGTTGCGCGCCGCGTGCCCCATGCCGCCGATGTAGAAGCCGAGCATGGTCTTCACGGGCAGCAGGCCTTCGCTCACGTCGTCGCAGACCCGGACCTGTGCCATGGGGGCGACGAGGAAGCCCTCGGGGGCACCGGCGAGCGAGGCCTCGTAGACCTCCGGGCGGGTCGGCGACCAGTACAGGGGGAGCCAGCCGTCGGCGATACGGGTCGTCTGCGCGACGTTCTTCGGCCCTTCCGCCCCGAGGAGGACGGGAAGGTCGGGACGCAAGGGGTGCGTGATGGACTTGAGGGCCTTGCCGATGCCGGTGCCGTCCGCGCCGCCGTACGGATGGGAGTGGAAGCGGCCGTCGAGCACGACCGGCCCCTCCCGCCTGAGCACCTGCCGTACGACGTCCACGTACTCCCTGGTCGCGGTCAGCGGCGACCTAGGGAACGGCCGCCCGTACCACCCCTCGACCACCTGCGGCCCCGACAGCCCGAGGCCCAGCATCATGCGCCCGCCCGAGAGGTGATCGAGGGTCAGGGCGTGCATGGCGGTGGTGGTCGGGGACCGGGCGGCCATCTGCGCAACGGCCGTCCCCAGCTTGATGGTCGACGTCTGGGCGGCGATCCAGGTCAGCGGGGTGAAGACGTCGGACCCCCACGACTCGGCCGTCCACACGGAGTCGTACCCGAGCCGCTCGGCCTCCTGCGCGAGGGACACGTGGTCGGGGGAGGGGCCGCGACCCCAGTAGCCGAGGGCGAGACCGAGTCGCATGGCGCCTCCATCAGATACCTGACGGTCAGTCAGTCACGGGCTGCAAGCTGCGACTGTACGACACCGGCCCCCCACCCGGAAGGGCGAGGGGCCGGTGGCTGCCGGTGGTCGGCGGGTGTCAGCCGCGCTGGATGCCGGAGGTGTCCTGCAGTACACCGCGGCGGCCGTCCTGCGTCTGGGCGACCAGGGCCGGCCCGCGCTGCTCGACGGCCAGGTACCAGGTGCCCGGCGCCAGTTCGGCGATCGGCGTGGGCGAACCGTCCTCCGCGAACAGCGGCCGCGGCACCGGAACGGCGAACCAGAACGGCGAGAACTCCCCGGCCGGCGGCTGCGCCTGCGCCTGCGGCTGCTGGGCCCCGTAGGGCTGCCCGGCCTGCGGCTGCCCGCCGTAGGGCTGCTGCTGGGCGGCACCGGGGTAGCCGTAACCGCCGGGGGGCTGGGCGCCGTAGGGCTGGGGGGCGGCGGGCTTGGGGGCGGGGATGAGCGCGGCCTGGAGGGCGGGGACCAGGGGGGTGGCGATGGCGGCGCCGGCCATGACCAGGGTGGCGACCAGGGCGAGGATCAGACCGGTGCCGGGGTCGGGGCCGCTGCCCGCAGTGCGGAGGTTGTCCACGGCGCCGATCGGGTCGAAGACGTTACCGAGGGCGCTCCATGCGGCGAAGACCGTGAAGGCGATGCCGAACTGACCGAGGTCCAGCCCCGCGACCTTGCGCGGCTGCGGCAGGGCCCGGCTGACGACGACGAGCGCGGCACCGATGATCCCCGCCAGCACGACACTGAGCACGACCGGCCCGCTCCCCCAGAGGCTCGGGATGTCGCTGCTGCTTGCGCCGTCGATCGAGTAGATGCTGAGGAACGACGCGATGAACAGCAACACCGCTGCTCCGATCACCACGCCGTCGCCTCGTGTGAGGGAGCGGATATTCACTTCAGGTCCTTCGTAAGTCGTCTCGTCGTCGGTAGACACTATCGTCCGTCCGAGCAAGGCGTCCGCCGGGATCAGCTCGCTGATCACGAACCGTGCAAGAAACTCACGATTCCATCAGAGATTCCTTGCGCGGCCTTCTGCCGCCAGGCCCCGCTGGTGAGCAGTGCCGCGTCCTTGCTATCGCGCATGTTCCCGCATTCGATGAACACCTTGGGAACCGTTGACAGATTGAGACCGCCCAGGTCCTTACGCGTGACGAGGCCGGTGCCGTCGCCGACGTAGTTGGAGGGCGGTTCACCCGTGACGCGGACGAAGTTGCCCGCGATGCGCTCGCCGAGGGCGGCGGAGGAGGCGACGATGGGGCGGGTGTCGGCGGCGCCCGCGTGGACGGAGCCGGGAAGGATGACGTGGAAGCCGCGGTTGCCGGCCGCGGAGCCGTCCGCGTGGATGGAGATCGCGGCGTCGGCGTGGGCCCGGTTGCCGATCTGCGCCCGCCGGTCCACACAGGGGCCCCAGGCGGGGGAGTTGCCGTCGTGGGTCAGCTTCACGGTGGCGCCCAGCTTCTCCAGCAGGGCCTTGAGGCGATGGGACACGTCCAGGGTGAACTGGGCTTCGGTGTAGCCCGAGTTGGTGGACGTGCCCGTCGTGTCGCACTCCTTCTTGTTCGTGCCGATGTCCACCTTGCGGGCGATCTCGGTGGCGTGCTGGAAGTTGCCGGGGTTGTGTCCGGGGTCGATGACGACGACCTTGCCCTTGAGGGGGCCGGATGCGGCGGGCGCCGACGAGGTGGCCGAGGCGAGAGTGGGCGCCGGGCTGTTCGGGTTCTTGTCGTCGCCGGCGGGGGAGGAGGCGGACGCGCCGGAGGTCGCCGCCGCGGACGTCCGTACGGTCGCCTGAGCCGTCCCACCACCATCACCGCCGCTCCCGCCCACCGCTTCGTAGACAAGCCACCCGAGCAGGGCACCCGGCACGAGCGCGGCGACCGCCACGGTCAGGGGGCTGCGCCGGGGACGGCGGGGCTGGGGAGGATCGAAGTCCGGGCCTACGTAGGACACGTCTGCCACCCTAGCGGCCGTTCTGGGAGTGCATGCGATCCAAGGCGGCTCAACGGGTGGCTCGTGGGAAGCCTTCGATGATCAGCCGCGGGGCGAACGACAACCCGTTCGCCGCAGGGCGCGCAGCGCCTCGATGACCGAGACCTCAGCGAAGGCGGCTGATCAGGGCTCGACCTTGATGTTGGTGGCACAGTCCGCGGTCCAGGAACCGGTTTGGTTCAAGGATCCTCGGTCTTTCCGGTCAAGCACCGAAGTCGAGGATGCGGCACTTGGCGATCCGTCCGACGCCCCGGGCAATGCGGGCATCGGTGGTCACCAAGGTGAGGCCGAGGACCTCGGCCAGCGCCACATACGTCGCGTCATACACCGACAGATTCGCGGCCAGGGTCCGCACGCGCGCAGTGAGGGGGAGGGCCGGATGGCGCGTGAGGGGCAGGTCGGCGAACTCCTTGAGATAGCGGTCCACTTCAGCCTTGCCGAGCGTCGGCTTGCCTCCTCTGGTGCCCTTTCCCATGCCGAGCACCGACGAGGCGACCTCTGTGTCGATCAGGTACGGGGCGTGGATCTCGTCCTCGGCCGCGATTCGCTCGCGCACTCGCCGGGCGAGCGGGCCGCTGGAGGTGAGGAACTCGGTGACTGCGGAGGCATCGACGACGATCACCGGCCCCTCCGGCCCTCATCCAGGGCGGCGAGGATGTCGTCGTGGGTGACCTGGTCACTCGCGTAGCGCTCGGCGCGGGCGGCCATCTCGGCGAGGCTGGGTTTCGATGCCTCCCGCACGATGAGGCCGAGGAGATAGCCCTGTATCGACTGGCCGGCCTCGGCGGCGCGGATCTTGATGGTGCGGGCGATGTCGTCGGGTACGTCCCGCACGGTGAACGCAGTCGTCATGACTGCATTTTATCGTCAGTGCTGTCATTTTGCAGTCACTCAGCCCTTGGCTTCACGACGGACTGCTGACCGGTGAACTCGTCCTCCGGGACTGAGAACATGTCGCCACACGGAGATGGGGAGGGCCTTTGTCCGCTGACGGCCATGACGCCTGGCAGGAGACCGTCTATCTGCTGCGCTCGCCCGCCAGCGCCCGACGCCTCATGGAGGCTGTCGCCCGCGCCAAGACAGGTGAGGCGGCAGACACGAGGTTGATCTATGAACTACGCGACCTTGCAGGCGCCGAGGCGTGAGGAGTGTGGCCTTCTGTCCGGACGGGCAGGGCTACTGCCCCACCCCTGTCCGCCGCAAGACGCGCAGTGAGCCGGTCACCGCGACCTCCGTGAACGCGCCGGACTCCAGCGCCCGCAGGTAGACCCGGTACGGCGCCTGACCCGTGAACTCGTCCTTCGGGTCCGGGAAGACGTCGTGGATGAGGAGCAGGCCGCCTTCGGCCACATGGGGGGCCCAGCCCTCGTAGTCGGCGGTGGCGTGCTCGTCGGTGTGGCCGCCGTCGATGAAGACCAGGCCGAGGGGGGTGCCCCAGAACGATGCGATCTGCGGCGAGCGGCCCACCAGCGCCACCACGTGCTCCTCCAGCCCCGCGCGGTGCAGAGTGCGGCGGAACGTCGGCAGCGTGTCCATCAGCCCGATCTCCGGGTCGACGGTCTCCGGGTCGTGGTAGTCCCAGCCCGGCTGCTGCTCCTCGCTGCCGCGGTGGTGGTCGAGGGTCAGCGCGGTGACACCGCTCTCGCGGGCGGCATCGGCGAGCAGGATCGCGGAGCGCCCGCAGTACGTGCCGACCTCCAGCAGGGGCAACCCAAGACCGCCCGCCTCGACAGCGGCCGCGTAGAGCGCCAGCCCCTCATCGACGGGCATGAACCCCTTCGCCGCTTCGAACGCGGCCAGGATCTCGGGCTTGGGTGCGGCCGCGGGCATGCGGGTCCTTTCGGTCGTACGTACGTCTGCGGCCCCCATGCTGCCGCACCCCAGGTCGAGAGACTCGCTAGGGGGTGCGGCATGGTTTCGGCTTTTAGGGGCGCGGGGAACTGCGCGACCAGCCACGATGGCGAGTCAGCCGCCCGACAACAGAACCGACCGAGTGCTACGCGCTCACGGTCCCATCGGGGAACGACAGATCCAGATCCACCGCATCCTCACCGGGATGCGTAGCCGAAGACGCAAGCGGCCCATGCCCCGAGGCCCGTGCGGCCAGCACGTACGCCCCCTCGGCCGGCACGGCAAGTGCATAGCTGCCGTCCTCCTCGGACAGCGTCGCGCCCGCTTGGCGGCCCCGCCGGTCGATCAGCGTGACCTTCGCCCGGGCCACCGGAGAGCCGTCCGCACCGAGCACCCGGCCACGGAACCCGCGCAGCACTTCCTCCGCACGCTCCACGACGGCGTCGTCCTCCTCGCTGCTCGCAAGCAACTGCGGCGCCCGGTTCGGCTTGGGCAGGAACAGGGCCATCAGCAGACCGATGGCGACCGCGCCGGTCGCGATCAGGAAGGAGACGCGGAAGCCGTGCATGGTCGGGATCTCGACGCCCCCGACGTTGTTCGCGGTGTTGGCCAGCACCATGCCGATGACGGCGCTGGACACGGACGTACCGATGGAACGCATGAGTGTGTTGAGGCCGTTCGCCGCGCCTGTCTCGGAGGCCGGGACCGCGCCCACGATCAGTGCGGGGAGGGACGAGTACGCGAGGCCGATGCCCGCGCCCAGCACCACCGCGATGACCAGGCTCTGCCACGGCGCGCTCATCAGGCCGAGCCCGGCGCCGTAGCCGATCGCGATGATCAGCAGGCCGAGGATCAGGGTGACCTTCGGGCCGTACTTCGCGGACAGGCGGGCGTAGACCGGCGCCGTGAACATCATCGTCAGGCCCAGCGGGGCCACCAGCAGGCCCGCGACGACCATCGACTGGCCGAGGCCGTAGCCGGTCGCCTTCGGGAGCTGGAGCAGCTGCGGAAGGACGAGGGAGACGACGTAGAAGGAGACACCGACCATGATCGACGCGAGGTTGGTGAAGAGGACGGCCGGGCGGGCCGTCGTCCGCAGGTCCACGAGCGGGGCGCTCATCCGCAGCTCGAGGACGCCCCAGAGCACGAGTACGACGGCCGACGCACCGAACAGGCCGAGCGTCGTTCCGGAGGTCCAGCCCCAGTCGCTGCCCTTGGTGATCGGCAGGAGGAAGAGGACCAGGCCGGCGGAGAGGCCGAGTGCGCCGAGCAGGTCGAAGGAGCCCTCGGCGCGCATCGGGGACTCCGGTACGACCAGGAGGGTGAGCAGGATGGAGAGGGCGCCGAGGCCCGCGGCGCCGTAGAAGAGGGCGTGCCAGTCGGCGTGCTGGGCGACCAGGGCCGCGAGCGGCAGGGCGAGACCGCCGCCGACGCCGATGGAGGAGCTCATCAGGGCCATCGCCGAGCCGAGCTTCTCGCGGGGCAGCATGTCGCGCATCAGGCCGATGCCGAGCGGGATGGCGCCCATGGCGAAGCCCTGGAGCGTACGGCCGGCGATCATCGTGAGCAGTTCGCTGGTGAGGGCGCTGATCAGGGCGCCGACCACCATCACGGCGAGGCTGAGGATCAGCATCCGCCGCTTGCCGTAGAGGTCGCCGAGGCGGCCCATGATCGGGGTGGCGACGGCTCCCGAGAGAAGTGTCGAGGTCAGGACCCAGGTGGCGTTGCTGGGTGCGGTGTCCAGCAGCTGCGGCAGGTCCTTGATGACCGGGACGAGCAGGGTCTGCATCACCGCGACAACGATGCCCGCGAAGGCGAGTACCGGGACCACGGCCCCGCTCGCCCGCCGGGCGGGCTGTTCGGTCGTCGTGTGCGTCATGGGGTGAGGCCTCCAGGCCGTACGAGTGGAAGAGCTGTGCGAGATAAGTGCTGGGTAAACCTCGTATGCACAGGCAACTATTCCGTTGCTTCGGGTCTCTAATGAATTCTTGACCCGGTCATGGGAATCTGATCAGTCGTCAGGCCTGGCGGGTTGGTGGAACGTGTTCTAGTCTCGCGGGCCATGAAGGCATACCGCGTAAGGCGTACCGCGCCATGAAGGCCTACGTCGTCGGGGTCGGGATGACCCGGTTCGAGAAGCCTGAGACCCGTGACTGGCAGTACTGGGACATGGTGCGGGAGTCCGGTGGTGCCGCCCTGGCCGACGCGGGGATCTCGTACCGAGATGTGGAACAGGTTCCTGTCGGCTACTGCTTCCAGCCCTCGACCGCCGGGCAGCGTGCCGCGTATGAGCTGGGTCTCACCGGCGTACCCGTTTACAACGTCAACAACAACTGCGCGACCGGCTCGACCGCCCTGATGCTGGCCCGGCAGCTCGTGGAGGGTGGGGCCGCCGACTGCGTACTGGCGCTGGGCTTCGAGAAGATGAAGAAGGGCGCACTGGGCGGAGGCGCTGAGGGAGGAGACTTCGCCACCTCCCCGGTCGCGCGGCACTACGGCATCATGGCCGCCCGCCACGGCTTCGAGATGACCCCGCCGACCGCCCAGATCTTCGGCGACGCGGCCCGTGAGCACATGGAGCGGTACGGCACGACCGAGGCGCAGCTCGCCGCCGTGGCCGCCAAGAACCACCGGCACTCGGCGCACAATCCGTATGCGCAGTTCCGGGACGTGTACGAGGTGGACGACATCCTCGCCGCGCGCACCGTCCACCGGCCGCTGACCAAGCTCCAGTGCTCGCCGACCTCGGACGGCGCGGCGGCCGCACTCGTCGTCTCCGAACGGTTCGTGGAGCGGCGGGAGCTGGGCGCGAAGGCCGTCGAGATCGTCGCGCAGGCGATGACGACCGACACGGAGGAGTCCTTCGCGTCCGGGTCGTGCATCGACGTCGTCGGGCAGCCGATGTCGCGGGAGGCGGCCCGGCAGGTGTACGAGCGGGCCGGGCTCGGGATCGGCGACGTGGACGTCGTGGAGCTGCACGACTGCTTCTCCGTCAACGAGCTGCTGACGTACGAGGCGCTCGGGATGTGCGGGGAGGGGGAGTCCGGGAAGCTCGTCGAGTCGGGGGCGACGACGTACGGCGGGCGGTGGGTGGTGAACCCGTCCGGCGGGCTGATCTCCAAGGGGCATCCGCTGGGGGCGACCGGGATCGCCCAGGTGGCCGAGCTGGTGTGGCAGCTGAGGGGCGAGGCGGGGGCGCGGCAGGTGCCGGGGGCGCAGGTCGGGCTCGCGCACAACATCGGGCTGGGCGGGGCGGCGGTGGTGACGCTCGTCCGAGCGGTGTAGGTCCTGCGGAGGAGGACCCCGTGGGGCGAAATCCCGATGCAAGGACCGTAACCCGGTTGAGAGCATGACAGGCATGTTGGAAGCCGCTGACGTCACCCGGAGTTCGTCCCGTCGTACCGCCCCTCCCACCTGGCTGGTCGTGGCGCTCGCCTGCGCCGGGCAGTTCCTGGTGGTGCTCGATGTGTCGGTCGTCAATGTGGCGCTGCCGTCGATGCGGGCCGACCTGGGGCTGAGCCCGCAGGGACTGCAGTGGGTGGTGAACGCGTACGCGATCGCCTTCGCCGGGTTCATGCTGCTCGGCGGGCGGGCCGGGGACCTGTACGGGCGCAAGCGGATGTTCCTGGTGGGGCTCGCCCTGTTCACCGCCGCCTCGCTGGGCGGCGGGCTGGCGCAGGAGGGCGGTCAGCTGCTGGTCGCGCGGGCCGTGCAGGGGCTGGGGGCCGCGGTGCTCGCGCCCTCGACGCTGACCATTCTCACCTCGGCCGTTCCCGAGGGGGCCGCGCGGGCGCGGGCGATAGCGACCTGGACCGCGGTGGGCGCCGGTGGTGGAGCGGCCGGCGGGCTGGTCGGCGGGGCGCTGGTGGACGGGCTGTCGTGGCGGTGGGTGCTGCTGATCAACGTGCCCATCGGGGCGCTGGTGCTGGCCGGCTCGCTGCGCTGGCTGGCGGAGAGCCGCAACGGGGACGGGCGGCGGCTCGATCTGCCGGGTGCGCTGCTGGTGACGGCGGGGCTCGGGACGCTGGCGTACGGGATCTCGCAGACGGAGGCCGAGGGGTGGACGGCGGCTGCCACCCTGGTGCCGCTTGCCGCCGGGCTTGCGTTGATCGCGCTGTTCCTGGTCGTGGAGGCGCGTACGGCGGCGCCGCTGATGCCGCTCGGGCTGTTCCGGGTGCGGGCCGTGTCCTCGGCGAACGCGGCGATGTTCGTGAACGGGTCCGCGATGTTCTGCATGTGGTTCTTCATGACCTTGTACGCGCAGAACGTGCTCGGCTACACGCCCTTCGAGGCCGGGCTGGCGCTGGTGCCCAGTTCCCTGGCGGTGCTGCTCGGCTCCAAGTCGGCGCCCCGGTTCCTGCCGGTCTTCGGCGCGCGGAACGTGGCCGTGCTCGGGACGGTCCTGGCTGCGACGGGCTTCGCCTGGCAGTCGATGATGACGCCCGAGGGCAACTATCTGACGGAGATCATGTTCCCGGGGATCCTGATGATGCTGGGGGCGGGCCTCACGGCGACCCCGCTCGCCGCGCTCGCCACGTCCGGGGCGGCTCCGGGGGAGGCCGGGCTGGTGTCGGGGCTGGTCAACACCTCGCGCACGATGGGCGGATCGCTGGGGCTCGCGGTGATGTCGACGATCGCGGCGACGCGCACGGCGGGCAGTGGTGCGCCGGGGGCGCTCACGGAGGGGTACGCGCTGGTGTTCCGGACGGGCACCGGGGTGCTGCTGGCGGGGGCGGTGCTGATGCTGGCGTGGCTGCCACGGAGAATTTCGACGAGTTCCACGGGGTGAGGCAACGATCCGGGCTGTCCATGGACTCCTTCTGACATCTAGGAGGTACCCATGGGGGATCGCAAGGAAGCTCGGGACAAGGAGTTCCAGAGCTTTGTCACCGGCCGCTGGCCGCGGCTGCTGCGCACGGCATTTCTCCTCACGGGGGAGCAGCACGCCGCGGAGGACCTGGTCCAGTCGACGCTCGAGCAGGTCTACGTGGCCTGGCGCCGGGTCGGCTCGGCGGACGACCCGGAGGCGTATGTACGGCGCGTGATGATCAACGCGCATGCGCGCAAGCACCGCAGAAAACTGCGGGAGTTCCTGGCGCCGAAGCACGACTCGGGGCTGGCGCGCGAGATCGCCGACACGGGTGACCGCATCGCGCAGGCCGACGACCGGGGCGTCCTGCTGAAGGCGCTCGCCCAGCTGCCGGTGCGGCAGCGGGAGGCGGTGGTCCTGCGGTACTGGGAGGACCTCACCGAGACCCAGACGGCCGAGGCGATGGGCTGCAGCGTCGGCGCGGTGAAGAGCAACGCGGCCAAGGGGATCGCGAAACTGCGCGCCATACCGGGACTGGCGGACATGGTGACAAGTGGGGGAGGGCGTAAGTGATGAGCGCGGACCGGGAGACGAACCACGACATGACGAACACCGACATCGCCCTGCTGCTCGCCGATGCCGCGGACGGGGTCGAGATCGGTATAGCCCCCACCCAGGCGGTGATCCGCGGTGGCCGGCGACGCCGGGCCCGGCGCTGGGCGGTGGCCACGGCGGCGGCACTGGCGATCGTCGGCTCCACGGGGACGCTGGCGCTCGCTGGGCTGCCTGGGGAGCACCGGGCGCAGGAGGTGGCAAAGCCGACGTCTCCCGAGGCGCGGCATGTGTACGAGCCGCAGCGGACCGAGCTGGCCCGGGGCACCTACAAGGGCAAGGAGTGGCACGCCGCCGTCCAGTTGTGGGGGGCGCCGCGCGACGAGACGGAGGCGGCCGGGCAGTTCGCCGCCATGGCCGAGCTGGGGCTGAAACCGGATATCCGCAAGCCGGCCGACCTGATCGGCAAGATCTCGTTCTTCGCGACCCGGAGCTACGGCGACGACCGCGCCCAGCAGGTCATTTACAGCACCGCCAGCAAGCTGGAGCCCTTTGCCGGCACGGACCTGGAGGCGATCGCGACCCGGTTCTCGCCCGGTGCCGAGAGCTCGGGGCGGCTGGTGATCGGCTTGGTTGCCAAGTCGGCGCAGGAGGTCACCTGCCACTGGAAGGACGGCCGCAGCAGCGTGGCCCGTCCGGCCGATGGCTTCTCGGCCCACGACGACGGAAACGCGATCCGCGAGGCCGACGGCTTCACCACGGAGAACTTCTTCGTCTGCGTGGCCCCGCAGGGCACGGCCTACCAGTCGGCGGAGGTGACGAAGTAACGCCTTCGGCCGACCCGCCGGGAGGTCAGAGCCACCCCTGCTGCCGGGCCTCCCGTACCGCCTCCGCGCGGTTGCGGGTGCCGGTCTTGCCGATCGCGGCGGAGAGATAGTTGCGGACCGTCGACTCCGACAGATGCAGCTTGGCGGCGATGTCGGCGACCGTCGCACCGTCCACGGACGCCTTGAGGACGTCGCACTCGCGGGCGGTGAGCGGGCTCGGCCCGGCGCTGAGCGCGGCGGCCGCGAGCGCGGGGTCGATCACGGTCTCGCCGGTCAGCACCTTGCGGATCGCGGCGGCCAACTCCTCGACGGGGCCGTCCTTCACGAGGAAGCCGGCAGCTCCGGCCTCCATCGCGCGGCGCAGATAGCCGGGCCGTCCGAAGGTGGTGAGGATCAGCACCCGGCAGTCGGGGACCTGCTCGCGCAGCCCGGCCGCCGCGTCCAGGCCGCTCATGCCCGGCAGTTCGATGTCCAGCAGGGCCACGTCGGGCCGGTGGGTCAGCGCGGCGTCCACGATCGCGTCGCCCGCCGCGACCTGGGCGACGACCTCCAGGTCCGCCTCCATACCGAGCAGCAGGGCGAGCGCGCCCCGCATCATTCCCTGGTCCTCGGCGAGCAGGACCCGCACGTTCTTCGACGGCCGGTGATCCCGGGGCATCTCGTTCACCGTCCAAGAGTAGGGCGCGGTCGGGAGCGTGGCCCGACCAGGAAGGTGCGATCGTCCTCGGCACCGGCGGCGACCACAGCAACGGCTCCATCGGGTCCTTCTTCGAGGCGTCATGGCCTCCGGCATCCCCACGGACGCCGCGGTGCAGGCGAACATCGTCTCCGTCGGCTACGGCGGCGCGACCGGCTCCACCGGTTCGCTGACCCCGGGTTCGGAGACCTCCCTGTTCACATCCGACGCCACCTTCTGCCCGACGACCGGCAAGAGCGGCACCGGGACCTCGTTCGCCTCGTACAACTACCCGGCCAAGTTCCTCCGCCACTACGACTTCAACGTCTACATGGCGAACAACGGGGACACGTCGTCGGCCTCCACCGGGAGTTCGGCGGTGACGGTGAAACCGCCTCGCGGGGACGGGCCGGCCCGCAAGGAGCCGCCGGCCGCCGCGAGGCGCTCGGTCAGTCCCTTGAGGCCGGTGCCGCCGATGCCCGGCAGGGACGGGGAGGGGGTCGTGGACGGCACGCCCTCCCCGTTGTCCGCGACCGTGAGGCTGACGCGTTCGGGGCCGCTGTGCACGGTGATCTCGCAGCGCGTGGCACCGGCGTGCCGCACGACGTTGGTGACCGCCTCCCGCACCACCCAGCCCAGCAGTGCCTCGGTCTGCGGGGCGAGGGGCGCGCCGGTGCGGCGGACCACCGGCTCGACGGCCGCCGCGGACAGGGCCGAGCGGGCCCGGTCCAGTTCGGTGGCGAGGCTGCCCTCGCGGTAGCCGGTCACGGCCTCGCGGATCTCGGTGAGCGCCTGGCGGCCGACGGACTCGATGTCACCGATCTGGGTGAGCGCGGCCTCCAGGTTCCCCGGAGCCAGCCGCCGGGCCGCCTCCGACTTCACCACGATCACCGACAGGGTGTGCCCGAGCAGGTCGTGCAGATCGCGGGAGAAGCGCAGGCGTTCCTTCTCGACGGCCTGGTGCGCCAGCTTCTCGCGGGCCGCCTGCAACTCCCGTACCGCCTCGGACAGGGAGAGGATCGCGGCGGTGACCATCGTCGAAAGGAAGGTGCCGTAGGCGATGGTCACGGCGTCCGAGCCGTCGCGGTACACGGAGACGGCACCGGCGAACACGGCGAGCAGGATTCCCGTCCGGCCCAGCCACGGACCGCGCAGGACCGCGCCCGTGGCGAGACCGAGCAGCGGGAAGAACATCAGCCAGTTGCCGCCGTAGCCGAGGGCCAGAGCCGTGGTCAGCAAGGCCATCAGCAGCAGCGCGACCCGAGTGGACCGCTGCTCGCGCTTGCACCGGTCGAAGGAGCGGAACGTCACATAGATGTAGAGGGAGTTGAAGGCGAGCAGCCCGAGGCCGCCGATCCACGGGTTGGCGGTCTTGCCCTGGATGATGTTGGAGAACGCGCCCATGCCCATCAGCAGCCAGGGCAGCAGCCCGAAGCCGTTCGGCGGCGGGCCCAGATGCTGCTCGAACCGCTTCCCGGTCCTGCGCGCCTCCTTCTGTGCGGCCTTGAACTCCCTCATGTCGGCCTTCCAGCGCGCCCGCGCCGCCCGCCACTGGTCCACCTGGCAGGCGACCCCTCGTATCCAGGACATGTCTCCGCTCCCCCCCCGTTCAGGCGGTCCGTCCGGACCGCCGGTACGACAGCACAGCGTACGAACCGAAGGCCAGCAGCCAGAGGGCCAGCACCGCGATCGCGCCGAGGGCGGGGGCGCGGCCCTCCGCCGTCGAGGTGCCGAGCTGGGCGAACCGGTAGGTGGGCGTGTACGCCGACAGGGTGCGCAGCCAGTGCGGGAAGAGGGTGACCGGGAACCACAGGCCGCCGAGGACCGCGAGGCCCAGGTTGCACGCCATGTTGGTCACGCCGGTGGTCTGCCCGGTCAGCCGGTAGCCGTTGCCGAGACCCAGCAGGGTGAAGGGCAGCGAGCCCAGCCACAGCAGCGCTAAGGACACGGCGGGCGGCGCCCCAGTCGTCGCCCCGTCCGTCGTCCCTGTCGTCATCCCCGTCGTCTTCGTCATGTCTACGACGCTACGGAGACCAGGACCCCGCCCGGCAGATGCGCTTGTACGGACCCCGGCAGGACAAATGTCCCGGCCGGCGGCGCACTCAGCTGACACAGTGTCAGGAGCCTTCACAAGTGCGGAGCGCTGGGCTATACAGAGGGCGCCGGACTGGAACGCGTTCTAGATCGGCACTCGTGACGACCTCGGTCGCGGCCGACGGTGCGGACGGCCGCGCCGAGGTCTTGAACCATCCGAGCCACCAGGAGCCGTATGCCCATCGACGCAGCCAAGGCCCTCGCCGCCGAGCCCCGCTCCGGCGAGATCACCTGGGACCGCAAGGACGTCCAGCTCTACCACCTCGGCATCGGGGCAGGCATCCCGGCGACCGATCCCGACGAGCTGCGCTACACCCTGGAGTCCCGGCTGCACGTCCTGCCTAGCTTCGCCACCGTCGCGGGCAACGGCTCGCCCGGGGTGATCAGCGGCCTGTCCATGCCCGGCGTCGACGTGGACCTGGCCCGCGTCCTGCACGGCGGCCAGTCCCTCACCCTGCACCGCCCGATCCCCGTCGAGGGCACCGCGACCGCCACCGGCCGTATCGCCGCCGTCTACGACAAGGGCAAGGCGGCCGTCCTCGTCATGCGCACCGAGGTGGCCGACGCCGACGGCCCGCTGTGGACCAACGACGCCCAGATCTTCGTCCGTGGAGAGGGCGGCTGGGGCGGCGACCGCGGCCCCTCCACCCGCCTCGACCCGCCCACCGGCGGCCCCCACCGCACCGTCGAGCGCCCGATCCGCGAGGACCAGGCCCTGCTCTACCGCCTCTCCGGCGACTGGAACCCGCTGCACGCCGACCCGGATTTCGCCAAGACCGCCGGCTTCGAACGACCCATCCTGCACGGCCTGTGCACCTACGGCATGACGCTCAAGGCGGTCGTCGACACGCTGCTCGGCGGGGACGTGACACGGGTGCGGTCGTACGCCACCCGGTTCGCGGGCGTCGTGTATCCCGGCGAGACCCTGCGCATCCGCATGTGGCGGGGGGACGCGCAGGTCCGGGTGGCCGTGAGCGCCGTGGAGCGGGACGACGCGCCCGTCCTCGCCGACACGATCGTCGAACACTCTTGATCCAGCAGGCAGTTGAGGGGAGCCGCACCATGCGCGCAGCCGTACTGCACGAGATCGGTCAGGACAAACTCGAGGTCTTCGAGGACGTCGAGGCGACGGGCTTCGGGCCCGGCAAGGTGAGGATCCGGGTGCGGGCCACCGGGCTGTGCCACTCGGACCTGTCCGCGATGAGCGGGGTGCTGCCGCAGCCTGCGCCGTTCGTGCCCGGGCACGAGGGCGCGGGCGAGATCGTCGAGGTCGGCGAAGGCGTCGGCCATCTGAAGGCGGGCGACCGGGTCGTGGTCTGCTGGCTGCCGGCCTGTGGCGCCTGTCCGGCCTGCAAGCGCGGGCAGACCGAGCTGTGCCTGGCCGGGTTCATGAACGCGGGAACCCCCAACTTCCGCCGCCCCGGCGGTGACGTCTTCGGCTTCGCGGGCACCGGCACCTTCGCCGAGGAGGTCGTCGTGGACGCGGGCTGCGCGGTGCCGATCCCGGCCGACGTGCCCTTCGACATCGCCGCGCTGATCGGCTGCGGGGTCACGACCGGACTGGGCGCAGCGCTCAACACAGCCGATGTGGAGGCCGGTTCGTCGGTCGCCGTCATCGGCTGCGGCGGCGTCGGCATCTCCGCGATCCAGGGCGCGCGGCTCAAGGGCGCCGCCGAGATCGTCGCCGTCGACCCGGTCGCCTCGCGCCGTGAGTCCGCCCTCAGGTTCGGCGCCACGAAGGCGGTCTCGCCGGACGAGCTGGCCGACGCCAAGCAGAACGTCACCGGCGGCGAGGGCTTCGACTACGTCTTCGAGGTCGTCGGCAAGTCGGCCACCGCCCGCACCGCCTACGACAACACACGGCGCGGCGGCACCCTCGTCGTCGTCGGCGCGGGCGCCATGGACGACTTCCTGCAGCTCAACATGTTCGAGCTGTTCTTCGACGAGAAGCGGATCCTGCCGTCGATGTACGGCGGCGGCGACGTCCTGCGCTCCTACGAGCGGACCATCGCCCTGTGGCGGGCGGGCCGCGTGGACCTGGAGGGCCTGATCACGCACCGGGTGCCGTTGGGCGAGATCAACGAGGCGCTGGACCAGATGCGGACGGGCACGGCCCTGCGCACGTGCATCGAGATCTGACGGGGGTGCCTGTGTCGCTGCCACAGCCAGGACCGCAGCAAGGACCGCAGCAAGGGCCGCTGGAGGGGCTGTCCGCCGTCGTGACCGGTGCCGGTCGCGGCCTGGGCAGGGCCGAGGCGCTCGAACTCGCCAGGCTCGGCGCCGCCGTCGTCGTCAACGACTTCGGGCAGCCGGGCCGGGACGGCTCGGGGGAGGCCTCGGCGGGCCCCGCCGAAGAGGTCGCCGCCGAGATCCGCGCCGCGGGCGGCACGGCGCTCGCCCACACCGGAGATGTCGCCGACTTCCAACAGGCTCGAGAACTCGTGGAGTTGGCGATCCGGGAGTTCGGCAAGCTGGACGTCCTGGTCAACAACGCGGGCATCCTGCGCGACCGCATGGTCTTCTCCATGACCGAGGACGAGTGGGACGCGGTGATCCGGGTCCACCTCAAAGGTCACTTCAACACGACCCACTTCGCGGCCGCGCACTGGCGCGAGCGGTCCAAGGCCGCGGGAGCGCCGGTCTACGGGCGGATCGTCAACACCTCGTCCGAGGCCTTCCTGGCGGGCTCGGCCGGGCAGCCCAACTACGCGGCCGCAAAGGGCGGAATCGTCGGCCTCACCACCTCCACCGCCCTCGCCCTGGCCAAGTACGGCGTCACGGCCAACGCGATCTGCCCGCGCGCCCGCACCCGTATGACCGAGGACGTCTTCGCCGGCTTCGAACAGCCGGCGGACGGTCTCGACCCGCTCGCCCCCGAGCATGTCGCCCCGCTCGTCGGCTACCTCGCCTCGCCCGCCGCGGCCCGCGTCAACGGCCAGCTGCTCGTCGTGCACGGCGGCATGGTGGCCGTCGTCGACCGACCGCGGGTGCAGGCGAAGTTCGACAGCAAGCAGGACACCTTCACCTACGACGAGCTGGACGCCGTCCTCACTCCGCACTACGCGGACCGGCCGCCGGGGGAGACGTTCGCGGCGGCGGAAGTACTGGGACTCAAGCGGACGTAGACGGACGTAGACATACGAAAGGGGCTCAGCACCGGCCGGTGCTGAGCCCCTTCCCTGCGTACCCTCAGGCAGCCGCTTCGCTGTCCTCGGCCGGCTTGCGGTGCCGGCCGTGAGGGGCCGTGTCACCGTCCTGGGCCGAACTCGGACCCCGGTGCCGACCGTGACCGGCGTCTTCCCGGGACTCGGCGGACAGCGGCTGCATGGTGCTTGTGTCGCTCATCGGAAGGATTCACCCCGTCAACATGATCTTTCAAACAGCCGGGCGAGTTTAACCGGCCACCCTCCTCGCGACTCCAGACGGGCACGCCCATCGGCACTATTTCGTTACAAGACGCCCCAAGGGCGCTTGCTGCAAGGGCACGGGACGCGGTGCGACGGGCTCCGGAGGATCCGGCTGTGCCGGCTCACCCCGTGCCGGATCCTCCGGGCCCGCGCCCCCCGATCCCCCTGCATCCCCCGATTCCCCCGTCTCCCCCGAGGGCACCCTCACCTGCGTCACGCCGCACGGCACCTCGGCCGTGGCGTAGGGCAGTTGGAGCACCCCGTCCCTGGTCCACGTCCCCGCGCCCGCCAACCACCCGTACGGCGCGGCGAGATGGTCCACCTGGCGCCGGTCCGGCCGCCACAGGCCCACCCAGCTGCCGACGGGCCCGTCGATGCGCAGTGCCACCCCGCAGCTCTCCGGCAGCAGCACCTGCCCCGGCTGGATGGCGAAAGGCGTCACGACACACTCGGGCAGCCGCAGGCACTCCGGGAAACGCACCGGCAGGGTGCTGCCCAGCACCCCCCAACCGAGCCGCTCCTCGCCCGGCGAGGGCGCGTCGGAGCGGATCAGCAGCAGCCCGCTGTCCGGGTCGGCGAGCAGCAGCCGGTCGTCGCTGCCCTCGGCGATCTGCAGCAGCGGCGAGACCTCACCGGACCGCTCCAGGTCGGCCACGACCGCCTTGGTCCGGCCACCGGTCTCCCGGTCGAGCGCCAGCAGCCGCCCCGCCCGGTCCAGCCACACCCCGCCCGAGCAGCGGCCCGGGACCTCCGCGACCTGCTCGGGCCCGAAGGCGCCGCCCGCCACCAGCCACACCGTGCTGGAGCGCCGGCCCACGGCGAGGGCGTACGCCTTCTCCCCGCCCGGTACGGGCGGCAGCAGCCGCAGCCGGGCGCCCTCCTCCGGGCACTCCACCGCGCCGATCAGCACCTCACCCGTACCCGGTCCGGTCGGATACAGCAGCGAGAACAGGTGCCGCCCGTCCGCCCGCCGGTGGATGAGGACCCGCCCGTCGCCCATCGGCTGCACCTCGGCGCCGGGTTCCTCGGGCTGGTTGCCGGGCAGCGGCACGGCGTACGGCTCGGGGCCGTCCAGCGTCCAGCGCTCCGGGAACCAGGAGCCGTCGGCCGGCGCGAGGCGGGCGGCGTAGGCGCCGTCCACCGTGATGGTGCAGCCGGATTGCGGGGCGCCCTCCTCGGGAGCAGCCTCGGGCTCGATCGCACACGCCGTCATGGTCTGGTCACCTCCGGCGACGAAGCTAGTTTTCGCACGCATACACGTGGGACCACGAGGCTCCTGCTTCACACATAAGGGTGGCGGGGGAACGATTCGCCTGAGGAAACGGGGGCGGGTGTGCTGGGGGAGGCCCAGCTGAGGACCGGCTGCGGTGGAGCAAATTTCCGCGAAGACGGCCGCGACCATCAACTGAGGAACCGCGACGGCGAGCCACCAGGTCCGCGAGAGCGGCGCCGGTTCAGGCGCACAGAAGGGCCAGGTAGCCTTTTGTCCGTGCCCCGTCTGTCTGAAGTCATCGCCGCGCTGGAGAACCTGTGGCCCGCCGAGCGGGCCGAGTCCTGGGACGCGGTCGGCACGGTCGTGGGCGATCCCGACCAGGAGGTCACCCGGGTCCTGTTCGCGGTCGATCCCGTGCAGGAGATCGTCGACGAGGCGGTGAAGCTGGGCGCCGACCTGCTGGTCACGCACCACCCGCTCTACCTCCGCGGTACGACGACGGTCGCGGCGTCCCATTTCAAGGGCCGCGTCGTGCACACCCTGATCAAGAACGACATCGCGCTGCACGTCGCCCACACCAACGCGGACACGGCCGACCCCGGTGTCAGCGATGCGCTGGCCGGAGCGCTGGACCTGCGTGTCGTACGCCCCCTGGTGCCGGACCCGGCCGATCCGTCCGGCCGCCGGGGGCTCGGCCGCATCTGCGAGCTGGACCACCCGCTGCCGCTGCGCGAGTTCGCCCAGCGGGCCGCCGCCCGGCTGCCCGCCACCGCGCAGGGCATCCGCGTAGCCGGCGACCCCGAGGCGGTCGTCCGCACGGTCGCCGTCAGCGGCGGCTCCGGCGACAGCCTCTTCGACCAGGTACGCGCGGCCGGAGTCGACGCCTTCCTCACCGCGGACCTGCGCCACCACCCGGCCTCCGAAGCCGTCGCGCAAAGCCCCCTCGCGCTGCTCGACGCGGCGCACTGGGCCACCGAATGGCCCTGGTGCGAGCTGGCCGCCACCCAGCTCGACGAGATCTCCGACCGCCACGGATGGGACCTCAGGGTCCATGTCTCCAAGACGGTCACCGACCCCTGGACGGCCCACGCGGCCTCCGCCGATCCGACTGCAGGAGCCCCCAACTGAACGCCGCGCCCGCCGACCAGATCCGACTCCTCGACGTCCAGGCCCTCGACGTACGCCTGCAGCAGCTCGCGCACCGGCGCAGGTCGCTGCCCGAGCACGCCGAGATCGAGTCGCTCACCAAGGACCTCACCCAGCTGCGCGACCTGCTGGTGGCCGCGCAGACCGAGGAGAGCGACACCGCCCGCGAGCAGACCAAGGCCGAGCAGGACGTGGACCAGGTGCGCCAGCGCGCCGCCCGCGACCAGAAGCGCCTGGACTCCGGGGCCGTCACCTCCCCCAAGGACCTGGAGAACCTCCAGCGCGAGATCGCCTCCCTCGCCAAGCGGCAGAGCGACCTCGAGGACGTCGTCCTGGACGTCATGGAGCGCATCGAGTCCGTGCAGGAGCGGGTCGCCGAGCTCACCGAGCGGGTCTCCTCCGTCCAGTCGAAGATCGACGACGCGACCGCGCGCCGTGACGCCGCCTTCGAGGAGATCGACGGCGAGGTGGCGACGGTGACCAAGGAGCGCGAGGTCATCGCGGGCACCATCCCCGCCGACCTGCTGAAGCTCTACGACAAGCTGCGCGAGCAGCAGGGCGGCATCGGCGCGGCCAAGCTGTACCAGCGCACCTGCCAGGGCTGCCGCCAGGAGCTGGCGATCACCGACATCAACGAGATCCGCGCGGCCGCTCCCGACACGGTGGTGCGCTGCGAGAACTGCCGTCGCATCCTGGTGCGTACGGCCGAGTCCGGCCTCTAGGAGCCTTGACCGTGCGGGAGTTCATCGTCGAGGCCGACGGCGGTTCGCGGGGCAACCCGGGACCCGCGGGCTACGGATCCGTGGTGCTCGACGCGGCGACCGGGGAGACCCTGGTCGAGGCCGCGGAGTACATCGGGGTCGCGACCAACAACGTCGCCGAGTACCGGGGCCTGCTGGCGGGCCTGCGCGCCGCCCACGAACTCGACCCCTCGGCCAAGGTCCGTGTCCGTATGGACTCCAAGCTGGTCGTCGAGCAGATGTCGGGCCGCTGGAAGATCAAGCACCCGGACATGAAGCCGCTGGCGACGGTGGCGGCCCGGGTGTTCCCGCCGGACCAGGTGACATACGAGTGGATCCCGCGGGAGCAGAACAAGCACGCGGACCGGCTGGCGAACGAGGCGATGGACGCGGGCAAGCGGGGCGAGCAGTGGTCGCCGTCGGCCTCGACGGCGGAGCTGGAGGCGGCCGCCGCGAAGGCTGCGGCCGCTGAGTTGTCCGGTGCTCCGCGCGACGCGGCGGCGGGCGCGGCGAGAGCGAGCGCGGCACCGGCGGGAGGAGCGGCGTCTGCCGCCCGATCCGCGACCGCGTCCGCAGCCGGGGCGTCGGGCCCCGCCGGTGACGAGACGGCGGTTGCGGCGAAGGCCGAGGATGACACCCGCGCCGCGCGTGTCGTCGCCTCCCCCGGCTGGGCCCCCGCCGACCTGGGCGCGCCCGCGACCTTCGTGCTGCTGCGGCACGGCGAGACCCCGCTGACCCCGCAGAAGCGTTTCTCGGGCAGCGGTGGCACCAACCCCTCGCTCTCCGACGTCGGCCGGGAGCAGGCCGAGCGCGCCGGGGCCGCGCTGGCCCGGCGCGGCACGATCCAGGCGATCGTCGCGTCGCCCCTCGCCCGCACCCGCGAGACGGCGGGTATCGTCGCCCGGCACCTCGGCCTGGAGGTGAGCATCGACGACGGACTCATCGAGACCGACTTCGGCGCCTGGGAGGGCCTCACCTTCGCCGAGGTCCGCGAGCGCTACCCCGACGACCTGAACGCCTGGCTCGCCGACCCGCACGCCCAGCCCTCGGGCGGCGGCGAGAGCTTCGCGGCGACCGCAACCCGTGTCGAGGCCACCCGGGAGAAACTGGTGGCGGCGTACGCGGGCCGCACGGTCCTGCTGGTCTCCCACGTCACACCGATCAAGACGTTCGTACGCCTGGCGCTGGGCGCCCCGCCGGAGTCCCTGTTCCGCATGGAGCTGTCAGCGGCCGCACTGTCCGCGGTGGCCTACTACGCGGACGGCAACGCGAGCGTACGGCTCTTCAACGACACGTCCCACCTGCGCTGAGTCCCGCCGCTTCGCGGGCAAGGCCTTCGATCCGCCCCCAGTCGCGGGCGGCGAGGGCATCCGCCGGGAGCATCCAAGTGCCGCCCACACAGCCGACGTTGGGCAGCGCCAGATACTCGGGGGCGTTGGCCGGCCCGATGCCCCCGGTCGGGCAGAACCGCGCCTGAGGCAACGGCCCCGCCAGCGACTTCAGATACGCCGTGCCGCCCGCCGCCTGCGCCGGGAAGAACTTCATCTCCCGCACCCCGCGCTCCAGCAGCGCCACCACCTCCGAGGTGGTGGACACCCCCGGCAGGAACGGCACCCCGGACGCCTTCATGGCCTCCAGCAGTGCGTCCGTCCAGCCCGGGCTGACCAGGAAACGCGCCCCGGCAGCCACCGAGTCCTTCACCTGCTCCGGCGTGATCACGGTCCCGGCTCCGACCACCGCGTCCGGCACCTCATCGGCGATCGCCCGGACGGCGTCCAGCGCGGCCGGCGTCCGCAGCGTCACCTCGATGGCGGGCAGCCCGCCCGCCACCAGCGCCCGCGCCAGCGGAACGGCGTCCGCGGAGTCATCGAGGACGACGACGGGCACGACGGGGGCAAGGTCGAGGAGCGATGAGGCAGCCATGCCGTCATCGTGCCCGTGCCATGCAGCATGCGCAAAGGTCATTGCGCATGCTGCAACGCAATGGTGGGGTGGGTCAGTGGATGGATCCTGCGGTGGGTCAGTGGATCTCGTCCACCAGCACGTCGAGCAGCCACGCCTTCCCGGCCCTCGTCGGAGGCTCCACCTCCACCACGTAACCGAGCTCGCGCAGCGTCTCCACCAGCTCCGCCGGGCCCTTGGGCGCCGCGCCCGCCGTCAGCAGACTCCGTACGATCCGCCCCTTGGTCGCCTTGTTGAAGTGGCTGACCACCTTGCGGGTGGGCGCGTGCAGCACCCGTACGCTCGCCGTCCGCCCGGCGACCTCGCCCTTCGGCTTCCAGGCGGCCGCGTACGCCGAGGACCGCAGGTCCAGCACCAGCCCGTCCCCGGCGGCCTCGGGCATCACCTCGGCCAGCGGCGTCCGCCAGTACGCGCCCAGCGCCCCGATCCCGGGCAGCTTCACGCCCATCGAGCAGCGGTAGGAGGGGATGCGGTCGTTGATGCGCACCGCGCCCCACAGTCCGGAGAAGACGAGCAGGGAGCGGGTGGCGCGCTTCTTGGCGGCGGCGTCCAGGGAGGCCAGGTCGAGGGCGTCGTACAGCACACCCGTGTAGATCTCCCCGGCGGGCCGCGCCCCCGCGGTCCGTAGCTCGGCGTTCTTCGCGACCTCGCCCCGCAGGCCCTCGCTCAGCCCGAGCACCTCGCGCGCCTTCTCCTCGTCCCCGGCGCACAGCTCGACCAGTTCGCCGAGTACGGCCTCACGGGCGGGCGTGAGGCCCGGCAGCGACAGCGACTCCGTCTTCAGCGGGGCGCCACGGCCAGAGGACGCCTTGCCTTCGGAGGGAGGCAGCAGGACAAGCACGGAAGATCTCCTTCTGTTTGAGCTCCCGGACAGCGTACGGGGCCGGGTGTGCTGAGAGCCTGGGTCTGAGTCCCGCTCGGGCACCCGCCGTCTGGCACGCCCGCTCGCCGCGTTGCCGAAAGGCCTTGGCAGCTCCGCTACGAGGACCTTCCGGCGCCTCGCGATCGCACGCACCAGACGACGCGCGCTGGTCCGAGCAGGACTCAGACCCAGGCTCTACCCTCGGCTGTATGCCCCGCCGCCACATCCGCGTGACCGGCGCCCCCGAAGCCCCCCTCCGGGCCGCCCTCACCGCCCTGCGCACCGAACTCGGTGTCCCCGAGAGCTACCCGCCCGAGGCGCTGGCGGAGGCCCAGCGATCGGCGAAGGCCCCCGCGGTCCCTTCGTACGACGCCACGGACATCCCCCTGTTCACCATCGACCCGCCCGCCTCCACCGACCTCGACCAGGCGATGCACCTGTCCCGGCAGGGCAGTGGCTACCGGGTGCGGTACGCCATCGCGGACGTGGCCGCCTTCGTCGTACCCGGCGGGGCACTGGACGCGGAGACCCACCGGCGGGTGACCACCCTGTACTTCCCGGACGAGCGGATTCCGCTGCACCCGGCGCTGCTGAGCGAGGGCGCCGCGAGCCTGCTGCCCGGCCAGGTCCGCCCGGCCGCCCTCTGGACGATCGACCTCGACGCGGACGCCCGCACGCGCGCCGTCGACGTCCGCCGCGCCCTCGTCCGCAGCAGGGCCAAGCTGGACTACGCCGCCGTACAGCGACAGCTCGACGACAAGACGGCGGAGGAGCCGCCGGCGCTGCTCAAGGAGATCGGGGAGGCGAGGGAACGGCTGGAGGTGGAACGGGGCGGGATCTCGCTCAACGTCCCTGAACAGGAGATCATCGAGCGCAACCACGCATACGAGCTCAGCTATCGCGCCCCCCTCCCGGCCGACGGCTGGAACGCCCAGATCTCCCTGCTGACGGGGATGGCGGCGGCAGAGCTCATGCTGGCGGCGGGCACGGGCATCCTGCGCACCCTGCCCGCCGCCCCGGACGGCGCCGTCGGCCGACTGCGCCGCACCGCGCACGCCCTGCACATCGACTGGCCGCACCACGTCTCGTACGCCCAGCTCATCCGCTCCCTCGACCCGCACCGCCCGCGCCACGCGGCCTTCCTCCAGGAGTGCACGACACTGCTGCGCGGCGCCGGCTACACCGTCTTCCGGGACGGCGCCCTCCCGCCCATCACCACGCACGCCGCCGTGGCCGCCCCGTACGCCCACTGCACGGCGCCGCTGCGACGGCTGGCCGACCGGTACGCGTCGGAGATCTGCCTTGCGGCCGCGGCGGGCGAGCCACCGCCCGACTGGGTACTGGCAGCCCTGGGCGCGCTGCCGCACCAGATGGCCGAGGGCAGCCGCCGCGCGGGCACGGTGGAGCGCGAGTGCGTGGACATCGTGGAGGCGGCGCTGCTGGCGGGCCGGGTGGGGGAGGTGTTCGACGGCTGCGTGGTGGACGTGGAGGAGCGTCAACCGGGCTTCGGCACCGTCCAGTTGGAGTCACCGGCGGTCATCGGCCGCATCGAGGGCGAACACCTGCCGCTGGGGGAGCGGCTGCGGGTGCGCCTCACCCAGGCGGATCCGGCATCGTCGAAGGTGCGTTTCGCGCCCGCGTGACGGCAGGTAGGAGTGCTTGTCCGAGAGCCTGTACGAGGATGTCGGCATCGTCGGCGTGGAAGCGGACGAGGCGGATGTCACGCCGACGGCCGAGGAAGCCGAAGTGGTCGACGGGCTCGGTCAGTTCGAGCGTGACGGTGGTCTGTGCGCCCACGGGGATGTCGAGTTCGCCGTCGGCGCGTACGTGGGTGGTGCGCAGCTCGCGGCGCACGGTCGCGATGCGGTCGACCGGTATGCGCAGATCGACGTGCACGGCGCGGCGGATGCGCAGCACGTCGGGGCCGAGCACATGCGGTCGTACGACGGAGGCCGCGTGCACCCCGACGACGAACACGAGGGTGTAGACGTCGAGGACGAACACCACTTGGTGCACGGTGGGGTAGTCACGCAGCAGCACGGACATGGTCAGCGTCTCGACCAGGCACACGAAGGCGAACCCGAACATCATCGCGCCCTGCCCCCGCGCATACCCGAACACCCGCCCGCCGTCGGCCCCGTGCGTGCGCCGGGTCACCCACATCGCCAGGCTGGCGAGCAGCCGCAGCTCATGCCGGACGAGGACGTACGCCGCCGTCCTCACGGCTGTTCCTCGGTGAGGATCCGCAGCGCGAGGCGGAGGGCCTCCGCCTGGGCGGGGGCGAAGTCCGCGTAGAAGGCGCGCATGAAGCTGTTGTCCCCGTCGATCCTCACCTGGGGAACGAGGTCGCGGGGCATGCAGTCGGCGAGGGTGCGGGCGGCCTCCGCCACGCGCGGGTCGGTCGGGTCGGCGTCGGCGAGGTCGTCGAGCAGGGCGTACGCCTTGAGCGCCCGCGCGATCCCCTCGGGGGAGCCGAGGGCGCCGCGCAGCAGCTCCATCAGCCGCTCGCGGTCCTCCACGGCCGCCATGGTGTCGATCAGCGCGAGCATCTCGCGGTCCTTGACGGCCATGGGGGAGTCGGCCGCCACCTGCGCCAAGTCCCCGAACAGCGAGGCCAGTTCCGGCGAGACGGGCCCCTCGACGGTCAGCCCGCCCTCCGCCTCCAGCAGCGCCCGCAGCCGCGCCCGCCGCTCCCGGATCGCGGCCTCCTGCCGGGCCAGGTCCTCGTCCAGTTCGGTGAGCACCTCGACGAGGTCCTTCCCGGCGTCCTCCGCCAGCACGTCCCGCACCTCCGCGAGCCCCATCCCCAACTCGGTCAGCCGCCGGATCCGCGCGAGCACCACGGCATGCCGCAACGTGTAGTCCCGATACCCGTTGCCCAGCCGCTCCGGCTCCGGCAGCAGCCCCTCATGGTGGTAGTGCCGCACGGTCCGCGTGGTGACGCCGACCGCCGCGGCCAGTTCTCCGATCCGCATGGGGCCAGTACAAACGCTGACGCTGCGGGAGGGTCAAGCGGGCGGGTCGGCGCCTGACGACCATGGTGATCGTGTGCCACGATCGAGGGAACGGTTCCCGATCTCTCGGACAGGTGATCTCCCGATGTCCCAGTCTGGCGAGCGACCGAAGGAGGGGCGTGACATGACTGCCATGGCCCACGAGCCGCTCACGCAGGAGGAGGTCCTGCTGGAGGGTTTTCTCGCCCTGGACACCCCGGAGGGTTTTCGGGCCGAGTTGATCGAGGGGGAGATCGTCGTGACGCCGCCGCCGGACGGGGAGCACGAGAAGTACATCAGCCGGATCGTGCGGCAAGTGATCAAGCGGTCTGCGACCGAGATGGACTTCTCCGGGAACAAGGGCCTGAGACTGAGGAGCGGCGAGGCCTGCCCGAAGAACCACGTGGTCCCGGATGTCACCCTCGCGCCCCTTGAGCGTGACCTCTTCGGCGGCGCCGACTCCTGGATGCCCTGCGACGGCGTCGTCATGGTGCTGGAGGTGACATCCACCAAGCCCAGGGCCGACCGCGAGGCCAAACGCCGCTGCTACGCGCGCGGCGGCATTCCCTTCCACTTGCTGGTCGACCGCGATGCCGCCTCCGTCACGTTGTTCAGCGACCCGGAGAAGGACGACTACCGGGAGCTCTGCACCCGCCCGTTCGGCAAACCGCTCACCCTCCCCGCCCCCTTCGCCTTCGATCTGGATACCACGGACTTTCTCTGAACCGCCGACGCCTCGGCCGCGGCGGGCCGCCCCTCGACCGGCTCACCGCCCGCTTCCACCGGCACGTCCACGGCGCCCACACGCACCCCGCCGACTTTCGCGGCAGTGTCAAGCAACGCCGGACAGCCGGCGGCCGAGCAGATCGCGGACCACCGCGCACGCATGGAGGCGGTCTTCGACGTACCGGAGGGATGGATCCATGGCCCCCGTGCGGGCCGGGCATGGAAATGGGCCGTAGTTTGTTGCACCCCGTACGACGACGGAGACGTAGACCGACTGATGGGGGCGCACGGTGAGCGAGCAGGCACTGTGGACCCGCGCGCGCCTCGGCCGCTGCGGGCCGCCCCTCGACCTGCTCACCGCCCGCTTCCAGCGCCACGTCTACGCGCCGCACGCCCACGCCGAGTACACCATCGGCGTCTGCGTCGGCGGCTCCGAGGTCATCGACTACCGCGGCGGCCACGTCCGCACCGGCCCCGGCTCGATCGTCGTCCTCGACCCCGGCGAGATGCACACCGGCGGCCCCGACACCACCACCGACGGCTACGCCTACCGCGCCCTGTACGCCGACCCCGCCCTCCTCGCCGACGGCACCCTCGGCAACCTCCCGCACTTCCGCGAACCCGTGATCGACGACCCCGAGCTGGTCACCGCCCTCCGCCGCGCCCACACCGAACTCAGCGCCTGCCCGGACCCGTTGGAGACTGAATCCCGCCTTCCGTGGCTGCTCACGGCCCTGGCCCGCCGCCACTCCACGGCCCGCTCGGCCCCGGACGCGGTGCCGGGCGCCGACCACATCGCTCTCGTGGTCCGCGACCGCCTGGCCGACGAACTCCTGGACCCCCCGTCCCTGGCCGACCTCGCCCAGGACCTGGACCTCTCCCGCTACCAACTCCTCCGAGCCTTCCGTACGACGATGGGCATACCGCCGTACGCCTGGCTGGCGCAGCACCGGGTGAACCGGGCGCGCGGGCTGCTGGAGTCGGGCCTGCGCCCGGCCGAGGTGGCCACCCTGGTCGGCTTCGCGGACCAGGCCCACCTGACGCGCTGGTTCCGCCGCGTGCTGGGGGTGACCCCGGCGGCGTACCGCAACAGCGTTCAAGACGCCAGGTAGGGACCGGGCCGATTCTGTCCGCATGACTGCACGTGGCTGGTTCCTGTTCTCCCTGATGGGAGTGGTCTGGGGCATCCCCTACCTGATGATCAAGGTGGCGGTGGACGCCCCTCTGTCCCCATCGATGGTGGTCTTCACGCGCTGCGCACTCGGCGCACTCCTCCTGCTCCCCTTCGCGATACGACAGGGCGGCCTGATCCGCACGGTCCGTACCCACTGGCTGCCGATGCTGGCCTTCGCGTGCATAGAGATCATCGGCCCGTGGTTCACGCTCACGGACGCGGAACGGCACCTGTCGAGCTCGACGGCCGGCCTGCTGATCGCGGGCGTGCCGATCGTGGGCGTGGTGCTGGCCCGCTTCTTCGGCGACACGGAGCGCCTGGGGGTACGGCGGATCACGGGCCTCGGACTGGGCCTGGCGGGCGTAGCCGTCCTGACCGCCCCGCATCTGACCGGCGGCGACGCCCGCTCCCTGGGGGAGGTCATGCTGACGGTGCTGGGTTACGCGACGGCACCGCTGATAGCGGCCCGCTGGCTGAAGGACGTCCCGAACCTGCAGCTGACGGCCCCGTGCCTGGCACTGGCGGCGGTCGTCTACGCAACACCGGCGGCGGCGACCTGGCCGTCGACCATCCCATCCGCCTCGGCCCTGACAGCCCTGATCGGCCTGGGAGCGATCTGCACGGCACTCGCATTGGTGGCCTTCCTGGAACTGATCAAGGAGGTGGGCCCGACCCGCTCGACGGTGTTCACGTACGTCAACCCGGCGGTAGCGGTAGCAGCAGGAGCGCTCTTCCTGGACGAGCCCCTCACTGCCGGCATAGCAATCGCCTTCACCCTCATCCTGGCGGGCTCGGTCCTGGCGACGGCGGCCTCCGGTCCGGCGAAGGGCGGACGCCCGGTAGCATGGTCCACACGGCAGACGAGCCGGGCGGACGGCCGCGTGGAGTCCCCTTGAGGGCCTCCCCGAGGAACGTCCGGGCTCCACAGGGCAGGGTGGTGGCTAACGGCCACCCGGGGTGACCCGCGGGACAGTGCCACAGAAAACAAACCGCCCAGCACTCAGGTGCTGGGTAAGGGTGAAACGGCGGTGTAAGAGACCACCAGTGCCCAGGGTGACCTGGGCAGCTAGGTAAACCCCACCCGGAGCAAGGTCAAAAGGGAGCGCCCCGGCGCTCCTGCGGAGGCGTTCGAGGGCTGCCCGCCCGAGCCCCCGGGTAGACCGCACGAGGCCGGTGGCAACACCGGTCCTAGATGGATGGCCGTCTCCCCGGCTGCCGCGAGGCGGCCGGGTGACAGAACCCGGCGTACAGCCCGACTCGTCTGCCACCACCTGCGGCTTTGCCTGGGAAAGGGCCTCTGATCTGGGACGGAGGCTCTTTCCGGTCTTTCATCGGCTTACCGTGTTAGGCGGCGGAAAGTCCCTCAGAAGTCCCTCGGACAGCACTGAAAGTCCCTGAAAAGTCCCTGGCGCAGAGGTGCGGGGGACGCTTCTGACCTGGGGCAGGCCGTAGTTCCGTCGGTCTCGGTGCGTGGCTCTGCGATCGTCCCGTGAGGCGGGAACCGATGTCGCTTACAGCGTGGTGGCGGCAGCGGCCCTGCCGGACTCGCTGCGGGCCGCCGTGCCCGCTGCCCCGGCTGCTGGCGTTGTCGGGAATCCCGGGACCGCGGTGGTGGCTTGCCCCCAGCTCGCGCCCGCATTGAAGGAGGCCTGCCCGGTACCGGCCCGAGCGGCTTGGAACAACAGCCTCAGCCCGGTTCACGGAGGGCGACTGGCCTCGTCCGCCGCTTCACGGTGATCCCCCTCCAGACGGGTGCGGGAGGCAGCCCCTCCGCGCTTTACCGTCCAGGCCCGAGGTGCACACGAGTCCTTGGAGGATGAATATGAAAGGTGTCTGATCCGCACTTCAGGCACATAGATGGTTAAAGCGAAGTTCGCGGCACGCAGGGCTTCCTCGCCTCGACCAGCGTGCTCGGCCAGGCGGTCAGGCACCACAACCGCAGCTCGTCGAGCACCTCCGTGGCGTCCATGTTGAGGCTTTGTTCCCCTTTCAATAGCCAGGTTGTCTCGCCAGTGGTGATCTATGAAGGCGTCGAAAGCTGCTGACGCACTCGGTATCGCCGTCAGCGCGGTCTCGGGGGTGGTACCCAGCACGCCGGCACCTCCCCGTCCTCGCCCCCGGCCACCTCCAGACCGTCACCCCCACCGCCCAGCACCTCGGCGACGCCCTCGGCGCCGGCACCGCCTTCGACGGCGCCGGCTCCGATAGCAGCTCCCAGCAGCAGTCCGGCGGATCCTGCCTCTGTCGTCGAGAGTTTCTACGCAGCGATCAACGCCCACGACTACCAGCGGGCATGGGATCTAGGGGGAAGCAACCTCGGTCGGCTTTACGCCGACTTCGCGGGAGGCTTCGCCGACACCGCCGCCGATGTGATCAGCATCGACAACGTGAGCGGAGACGTGGTTAATGTCCAGCTTCACGCCGTGCACACCGATGGAAGCACCGCCGATTACGCCGGTTCGTACGTCGTCGAGAACGGGACGATCATTCACGGCGCGTTGCACCTCGTGGTGACGAGCGGAACGACCCACACTCCGGTGCCCACCACATCGGGTGGCCCGGCAGGAGCTCTCAATCCGGCCGTAACCCAATCCACGATCCGCTCGACCATCTGCGTGCCGGGCTGGACGGTGACGATTCGGCCGCCGGCCGTCGTGACCGAGCAGCTGAAGAAGCAGCAACTCGCGGCGTCCAGTGCGGCGGACAAGGACCCCTCGCACTACGAGGAGGACCACATCGTCCCCCTGGAACTGGGCGGGGCCCCGTCCGACCCGGCGAATCTGCGCCCCGTACCGCTCTCCCGGACGACGAGGGTCGCCTCGCGAAAGTCACCAACGCGGACAGCACCTCGGCCTCCTACCTGTACGACGCCGACGGCAACCGCCTGCTGTCCCGCGACGACTCCGGCACGACGCTCTTCCTGGGCGACACGGAAGTCCACCTGGCCAAGGGGACGTCCACGACCACGGGTACGCGCTACTACACCTGGGCCGGACGAACGGTGGCCGTTCGTACCGGCTCCGGCAGCCTCCAGTGGCAGGTCACGGACGGCCATGACACGGCCGAGGCGGCGGTGGACTCCGGCTCGCAGGGGATCACACGCCGCCGTCTTGACCCGTTCGGCAACCCGCGCGGCACTCAGCCGGCTTCGGGAGCGTGGCTCGGCGACAAGGGCTTCGTCAACGGTATCCAGAACGCCACCAGCGGCCTCACCCTCCTGGGTGCACGCGAGTACGACCCGACCATCGGTCGGTTCGTCTCCGACGATCCGATCCTCGAATTGACCGACGCACAGCAGATCGATGGTTACACCTACGCCGGCAACAACCCCCTCACCCACAGCGACCCGAGCGGCCTGATGTTCCCCGGCGACGGCCCCAACTGCTATTCCGACGGCTGCGGGGTCGAGCCCGCGCCGACGCCCGTCACCAAGAAGGACATCAGCAATGGCGGTGACAGTGGGGGAGGGGGCAGCTCTCACCACGGCTGCGGCTGGTCATTCTCCTGCCATCTGTCCAGCCTGGCCCACAAGGCCTATCACGCCGTCCAGCAACACCCGGTGATCGCGGCCGTGGTGGCCACCGCCGTGGTCGTCGGAGTGGTCGCCTGCGTGGCAGCGACAGCCGGTGGTTGCGGAGCCGTGCTGGTGGCCGGAGCCGAAGGCTTCACCGCAGGTGCGGAAGCGGGCAGCCTCGGGGCCGCAGCAGTGGGTGCGTCCGTGGGGGTCGCCAGCGAGGGTGGTGCCGTCATCGCGGGATCGATGGGCATCGCCGGCGCGGGAGCGGCAGCTGTTGCCGAAGGCTCGAAGACGGCCTCAGCGGAGGATGCGGCAGCGTCGACGGGAGCCAAGAGCGCAGATGCCGCAGCGGAACACACGGCCTCGTCCGGCTCGGCCAAGGCGGCCGAGCGTGCCGCAACCCGGGCGCAGGAGATCCAGGACAAGCACCTGAACCGCGCTCCGAAACAGCCGGATACCATCGCCCACAAGCAACGGATGGTTGCGGTGGTAGAAACGGACGGACCCAGCGTCGTCGGCGGAGGGGCGCGCGACCTGAACCCGGACCAACAGGCCATGATCGATTCGGGGACCGAAATGGCCGCCAAGATGCCACGCGCACACGGGGAGGAGACCGCCGTCACAGGTGCGGTGAATCATGGCTTGATTCCGCACTCCATCGGAACGTCCATGGACTTCTGCGACCTCTGCGAACTCTTCATCCAGGAAACGGGCGGGATCATCACCGGACCGCGCACTGCAGTATGGCCGCAGTTCGGGGGGCCTGAGATCGACCCGGGTCTCGTGGGCTGGGACGACCCTGCCACGGAGAACTAGCACGCGATTGGGATGTGTCAATGATTCAGGGTTATGACGGAGACGCACTTCTGTCGCAACTCGAAGACCTCACTGCTGCTCAGCGCAGGGCGTTTTCCGCAGCCTGTGCCGAAGCGCTGCTACTGCACTTCGGTTCCGTCCCGATGGCCGGAGAACCGGCCGGTACGGCGGAATGCGAGCGGTCGGTCCACTTCTGCTGGGATGCGGTGGAGCGTGGGGCGGTTGAATCGGGGCCATCGGAGACCGTGGACCTTCTGAGGGCAGAGCTGGAGGAAATCCTGTCCGAGGACGAGGAGGGCGAGCTCGAAGTCATGGAGCATGTGATCGCCGGCGCGTACTACGCGCTCGAGTCCTCCAGAGCAGGAGACGCGGGTCAGGCAGAGCTGGTGGCCAAGAACCTGTACGAAGCGGCCGACTACGTGGTCCTGGCGGATCCGGCCATCGACCTTGCCGACCCGAACGCGCGCCGCGAGATCCTCGCATCGGACGTGGTACAGAGGACGCTCTCCGCCATCATTCGGATTCGGGACCTCGTGGCCACTCGCACATTCCAGGGTGATGTGCGCGCCGTGGAAATCTCCCAGGTGCGGGAATTCGTCAGCCAAGGGATGGGGGGATGAGGTGAGCAGCGAAGCAGCGATGAACCGTGAGGCCCGGCCAGCGTGGGCGCAGGTCGTATATGCCGCTGACGGAGATACCGATGCGGTAGCGGGCGCGATTGGCACCCCCGTGCTGGTGCTGGCTCCCAACAGGCACAGAATCGCGGCACGCCTGGTGGACACGGTACTCGCGTCCGTGTTCGCGTGCCTCGGCTTCATGGCCGCGGCGGCGGCAAGTGACGGCATCGCACTGCTGGTTCTCGTACCAGTGGGTTGCGCGGCCGGTGGGTTGCTGTATCACTTGCCTCTTGTGCACTGGTGGGGTACTACCGTCGGCAAACGGATCCTCGGGCTGCGAGTGGTCCGGCGTTGGTCTGACGGGACGGTTCCGCCGTCATGGAAGGACACGTTCACCCGGGAGTTCGACCGAGCAGCCTTCCTATCGATCCCGGTGCTGAACGTACTCGTCGGCGCGATCCTGCTGGCGCAGATGGTCAAGGACCGGGGCACCTACCACCACAGCAAGTACGACCGGGCAGCCGGCACGGTGGTGGTGCGGTGGCCGAGACGTGTCGGAAGGAGCCGGACCAGCCAAGGCGACTGAGTGAGCAGTCCCTCGAGGAGAACTACGAACCACACCCATTCAACAGGGACGAGGACTGGGAGTTCCCCCAGCTGATCGCAGCCTGGGTAATCCGGGGCCGCAGAGCCCGTTGGCACGGACTCGACGAGTGACGCGCATGTCCTGTCTGAGGCGGGTGGCGATCGGCGGTTGTTCCACCCGGACGCAGCTGTACTTCGGTCCGCCCAAGGGCGGCGAGGAACGCGACGCGCCTCTGCCTCATGCGCTCGCGAGGCGGATCCGCACGCATCAGGAGCAATTCGAACCGATCGAAGTGGCCCTGCCGTGGCTGGATCCCGAGGAGTCCGACCTCGCGCGCGAGGACACGCGCAAGGTGACGGTCCGGCTGCCCGTCTACACCGGGCGGCGCGGCGCGATCAACCGCGCCACCTGGCACACCAAGGCCTGGAAGCCCGCGCCCGCCGAAGGGGGAGTCATTCCGCCGTTGCCCGGGCGGCAGCCGGGCGAGAAGCCACCGTGAGAATGGGAGCCGAGCCGCGAGCACGGATTCCACATCCTGCGCCACAGGCACGCCTCGGTGATGCTCGAAGCCCGGTCCGTCGATCGTCTCGCTCGCGAAGTGGCTGGGGCACTCCGACCCGGCGTTCACGCTCCGGACGTACACGCTCTTCATGCCGCAGGCCGGCGCGCGGAGACGGCCGCCATCGAGGCGTGGTTCACGGACCTCGACTGAAAGTCCCTGAGAAGTCCCAGAGAACTGAAGCAGCCGCCGGATGCCCGTAAATGGGCAGGTCAGAGCATGATCGCCACGGGGCGACAGAACCCGGCGTACAGCCCGACTCGTCTGCCGCTGGGGTTCTGGCCCGGCTTTTCGGAAGTTCCCGCGGCAGGATGCCTGCGACTCGAAACAGCGCGCACGGCTCCGGGGACCCTGAGCTACCGCGGTGGCGTCGATGACGCGGGGATGCGCCGTCGACAGGTCAACGCCCTCCCGGAAGGCAACCCACACCGAGGCGGTGAAGCGGAGGGGTTCGCGTCCGGGGTTCTTGGAGTCGCGGACCGCTCTTGCGCCGCTGGGGAGTTCTGCGACCTCGACGCAGTCGTGTTCCGCGCCGCTGGCGGATGCCTTCCGCCATATCGCCTCGGTGAGGTCGTACGCGTACAGCTCAGCCCTCAGGTCGTTCACTTCCGGTGGCCCTCTTCCAGCTCGGCGATTCTCGCGAGCGAGTCCTCCACGGGAAGCGCCGTCGCACGGATGCGTTCGAAGGCCTTGGCGAAGGGCGTCGCGTCGTCGCCCTCAACGTATGTCGCGCCGCTGAGATGAGGGCGGCATCGGCACCGGACGGCGTCACGCGCGGCGAAGTGGCCACCAGGCGCCACCGCCGACTGCACAGGATGGCCACCCCTCGCACGCGCTGAACTACACGAGCTGGGGCACCTCCGCCCGCGACGCCGGATGAATCAGCGACCGCAGCTTCTCGCGGGTCTCCGCGTCCGTCGAGTAGAGAATCGTCCCGACCATCCCGCGCGTCAGCAGCACCTTGTACGTGTTGCGGATGAGCCGGTCGACGTCGTCGTCCGGCGTCGCCTTGGTGAAGGACGGGTCCTTCGAAGCCGAGCGGTCCACGACCCAGCGGTCCGTCCGCCAGACCAGATCAGGGCCGATGATCACGCCCGACCAGTCGTACTCGAAGCCCTGCGCGGTGTAGACACAGCCGACCTGGGTGAAACCAGCCGGGTCCGTGGCCCAAAGGGGAGCGGGTGGCGCGCCGAGCACGGATCGGTCGCCGTACACGTTCCAGGGGCGCGCCCACTGGCCGATCACGACGTCTGTGGGCAGTGACGTCATATCGGGGGTGATCTTTGTGGTCCACTTCCAGCAGTAGCCGGCCGACATGCGGGCGCCGTAGCCCTCCTCCCGGCGCGCGACGAGGAAGTCCTCCAGTTCCTGCGGGGTCTCGGCGGTGAGCAGTTGCAGCTTGCCGTCGGGCTCCCACTGGGTGGGTGTGCCGCCGTCCAGTCCGAGCAGGTCGACGACCCACTTCTCGTACGCGTCGCTGCCGCCGCATCGGAACTGGCCGTCCAGTTCGACCACTGCGCAGTCCAGGCCCTCTGCCGCGGCGGCGCGTTCGATCTCCTGCCTGGTTCCCATCTCGCCGGGGCGTACGACCTGATGCTGGTCGAGCAGGAAGACGGGGACCCGGGCCGCGTCGATGAGTTCCGCCACCTGGGGCCGTCCAGTACGGAGTGCCGCCTTGGTGTAGCGGTTGGCGGAGGTCTTCCGCAGCCGGTGGGCCTCGTCGCAGATCAGCACGTCGAGGTCGTTGGGCTCGGCGTCCATGAAGCTGTTGAAGTACTTGAACAGCTGCTGCACTTCACGTTTCTTGTGCCCCGCCACCCGGCGCATCGTCTTTGTGAACGACTGCGACCCGGTTGCGTGCAGCGCGGGTACTCCGCGGCGGTACAGCTCACCCAGGACCGACAACGCGATCACGCTCTTGCCGGATCCGGGACCGCCGGTGACCACGATCACCTGCTTGTGGTTGCCGCGCTTGGCTTTGCGGACGGCGGACATCACCTTCTCGTACGCGACCCGCTGCTCGGCGATGAGCACGAACTGCTCGCGGTCGCGGATCTCGGCCGCCGCGACGGACATCAGCTGCTTCGACGGCCGTACCTTGGCGTCGAGCAGTACGTCGGCCACCTGTGCGCCGGGCTTGGCGGCGAGTCGCGAGCGCAGGAAGTCCAGGAAGGCGCCGCGCCGTTCCCCGGTGTACATCCGGCCGTACTGGTTCTCCTCGACGCTCCTCAACCCCGCGATCTGGAACTCGGTCGCGTTGTGCAGGAAGGCCACGCCGGCCAGCGAGTCGGGCATCCGCTCCAACGCCCCGTTGAAGGACAGCAGATATTCGCAGTAGCCCCGCACCTGCTCGATGGGGTTGAGCACGGGCTGCGCGTATGCGTCGATGCGGCACAGCAGCGGCTCGTCCTCCTCCGGGTAGGCCGCGCTCCACTGCTTGAGTTCGACAACGACGTACGACGGCTGGCCGGTTGTCGGGTGTACACCGGCGAGCACGGCATCCGCGCGCTTGCTGGTGAGGGGCAGGCTGTACTCGACGATGACTTCGACGTCGTCGAGCCCGGCCTCGATGAGCGCGTTGACGAGGGCGGGGAGGCTGCGTTCCCAGGACCGTATCTCCGCCTGCGCGGGGCTCCGGCCGTGCTGGTGACGGAAGTTCTCGGTCAGATGCAGCGCCAGCGACCCTTCGAGGAGGCGGGCGGCCACGGACGCCGCGGACTCACGGAACAGCAAGAAAATGCCCCCAGGCAGCACGAAGAAGACTCGTGCGGGTGGGGGCATGTCCTCCAATGTCCGCAGCGCAAGCGGATCAGGAAGCCCGTCGGGCCGCTGAGATGGTGTTCGCCATCCTAGGCGAGCGAGTCGATCACGTGGAGGGGATGGGGAAGGGTTCGCTCATGCGGAGTCTTCCCTCGCCGAGCGCCGCGTGCAGCCAGTCCAGGGATTGACGTCCCCGGTGCGGGTCTCCTGTGAGTCGTGCCCTCTGTCGCCGGTTCTGCCGATTGGGTCCCGTTTCTGGCGTACAGGCGTCAGACGGCGACCGTGCCCCTCCTCAGGAGAGGTGCGCGGCTGCGGCCTTGTACGTGGCGGCCTGCGCGGGCGTCAAGTAGTGCGAGACGCGGAGGACGACCGTGCCGTTGACGTAGTCGTACTCGGTGAGTGCGGGCATCGCCTTGGTGACTGCCTGGATGTACTTGGCGCGGGCTGTCGCATCGGCCGGACTGCTGAACACCTCGATGGCGCCGCCGCGTTCGACGTCGCCTTTCTCCGTACCGGTCACGTCGGTCGCCTTGATCCTGCTGTCCGTGAAGGTGACCTTCGACGTGTACTGGTTCGGTCGGCCGAGGAGGTGGTTCGGGTCGTTCTCGGCCGTGACCGTGCCGGAGAGCTTCGCGGAACTGACCTTGCTGGAGATGGACGCAAACGCAGCATCGGCGGTGACCGGCTTACTCGCGGTGGCACTGGGTTTCTGCGACGAGCTCGAGCCGCTGTTGGACGTGCCGTTGCTGCATGCGGTGAGTCCCGTGAGGAGGGCGGTGGCGAGCGCGGCGGTGGCGAGGGTTCTGTTCATGCGGGCGATCATGGATGCGCGGCACGTGCCGGGTGGGCGGTGTGGCGCAATTGTGACGGACTGTTCGGGGCGAACGAACGTCAGTTCCCCAGGTTGGGTTGTTCACGCAACAAAAGCCAGCGCATCGGCTGCTATGCCGAACTGGCAACACCCGGGCTGTTCTTGAGATGGCTGGTCAGCGTCTGAAGTGCCGCCCAGGCTTCGGCATCGCTTCCGTCGCCCAGCAGGTAGTGGAGCGCCGGATAGCTGGAAGAACCGAGCTGCCGCGGCTTCGCGGCGAGAGGCGGGCGGCGCGCGTGAGTGAGGCCGACCGCGCGCACGTCCCGCGGGCCCAGGGTGAAGGACACCGGCAGGGGCGGCGCCTCCAGGTGTGCGGGCAGGGTGAGGTCGGTTCGGCCGTTGCGGAGCGTGGTGAGCATCGTCGTCAGGCCGTGTGAGCTGACGAGCGTGGCAGCGAGGGATTCCAAGGCGGATAGGGGGACTTCGGCGGGTGTGGCGTAGCCCAGCGTCAGGGTCGCGTCCTCGGCGACGCCCGCCGTGGTGCGGGTGATGCGGTGGGTGGCGATGGCAGGGCGGTCGGAGTTGCCGATCGCGATGACGTGAGTGGGGGCGGGGGACCGGTCGCGGGCCAGGTCCGTCAACTGGCGTGGGGGCCAGGGGAGGTTGACCGGTTCCGCGGTGCCCCAGCCGGTGGGTGCCGTCCCGGTGAGGTGGCGCCACGCTGCCTCCAGTGCGCGGCCGAGTACGAGGTCGGTCTCGGGCGCGTGCACCGTGCGGAACGAAACCGTGAGTTGCCGCTGATCAGCGGGTGTGCTCGCTGCCGTGAAGGCATCGGCGACGGTGGTGTCGGTCGGCGCGAACGTGCCGTCCCGCCACGCGAGTCGTACGCCGGAGAGGCCGTCGTAGTAGCCGCCCGCCGGGTTCTGGATCACCCAGCGGTTGGGTGCGCCGCCCAGGGCCGTACGCAGCGGCAGGGTGAGGCGGACGTGAGATGGCGTGACCAGGTGGAAGGCACGGTTCGTCTGTGCGGTGGTGCGGAGGATGTCCGACAGCCAGGCTGTCAGAGGGACGAGTGGGCGGTCGGCCAGGACGACCGCCGTCGAGTCGGTCAGGACGTCGACGATGGGGAGTGCCGAGGCAGGTGTCTGCGGCTGGTCGCCCGTCGAGTCGTCCGGGATCGGGACGTGCGCCGTGTGTGCCGCGCCGGGCGGCCAACTGGTTCCGCCGAGCAGCATGGTGAGGCGTCCGCAGACTGATCCCGCTAGGGGTTCCGCCTCGGGTACGGCCGTGGAGGCTCGGGTCTCGGTCCACCAGAACGGCACGTCGGGCGCGGTCACCTGAAAGTCGAGGAGGCGTTCCGCCTCGCCAGGGACATGGACGAGGACCGGTGCCTCGACCGAGACCAGCGGGCGCCGGCCTGGCGTGCACAGTTGCAGGACCGCGCCGTCGTCGGTGGCCGTCAGGCTCAGCTCGGGGCCGCCGGCGTGCAGGCCGGCCAGGAGCGAGCGGGTGTCGGGCATCTTCGGGGTGAGCGCGATGACGTCCTTGGTCACGCCGGGTTCTCCACGGGGTCGGTCTCGGGCGCGAGGGCGGTCTGGATCAGCTGGTGGCGGCGGCCGCGGCGGACCAGGGTGCCCCGGCCGGGCGGCTGGGCGGAGGCGTACAGGCCAGGAAAGAGCTGGCCCTCCGTGCGGTCGCCCGTCATCACGAGGGCCGTGGCGCCGGTCTCGCGCAGGGTCGTCAGGAACGGCTCGTAGAGCGCGCGCGAGGCGCCCGCGACGCGGCGGGCGACCACGAAGTGCAGTCCGATGTCCTGGGCCGAGGAGATGTACGGAAGGAACGGGTCGAGGGGCTGCTGGCCGGCGGTGGTGAGGATGTCGTAGTCGTCGATGAGGATCACGATCCGGGGACCGGTGAAGGCCGGTTCGTCGTTCATCGTGTCCGGGTCGGCGCTCTCCGGGAGCCGTTTCTCCAGTTCGGTCGCGATGCCGGTGGCGAGGGCGGCGGACAGCTTCGCGTTGTGTGCGTAGCCGCCGCGGTACGGCTCCGGGATCACGCCGCGCAGGCCGCGCCGCGGGTCGAAGATGCCGAAGACGAGCTCGTCGTCGGCGTATCGGTCCACGAGCGCGCGGGAGATGAGCTTGAGGAGGTTGGTCTTGCCGCACTCGTTGTCGCCCAGGACGAGCAGGTGCTGGTCGGTGCCGAACAGGTCGAGGACGGCGGGGGACAGGACCTCCTGGTCGACGCCGATCGGGATCGCGCGCGGTACCTCGGCGGTGGAGGGCAGGCGCTGCGCGGGTAGCCGGGTGGGCAACACGCGTACGGGAGCGGCCTGTTCGCCGTGCCAGGTGGCGCGCACCGAGCGTACGGCGTCCTCCAGGGCCGGTCCCAGGTCCGTGGCCTGGGCGAGCGCGTCGAGGCGGGGGAGGGCGACGTGCGCGAACAGCTTGCCGTCGGTGAGGGCGCGGCCCGGGGTGTCGGCGGACAGGGTCTCGGAGAGTTTGCGGTCGACTGAGGAGTCGGCGGGGTCGTTGAGGCGCAGCTCGATACGGCTGCCGAACATCGACTGGGTGGCGATGCGGACGTCGTTCCAGCGGAGCATGCCCGCGACGACGTGGATGCCGTAGCCGCTGCCGCGTTTGAGGAGGTCGGCGACGGCGTCGTCCAAGTCGGCGAACTCGTCGCGCAGTGCGCCGAATCCGTCGATGAGCAGAACGACGTCCGTGGAGCCGAGTTCGGGCAGCTCGCCCTTCGCGCGCAGGGTGCGCAGCTGATCGACGGAGTCGATGCCGTGTTCACGGAAGAGGGCCTCGCGTTCGGCGAGCATGGTGCGCACCTCCGCTACTGTGCGGGCGGCGCGCTCGTGATCGGCTCGCCCGGCGATCCCGCCGACATGAGGCAGGCCGGACAGCGCGCTCAGACCGCCGCCGACCAGGTCGAGGCCGTAGAGCGCGATGTCGTGCGGTGTGTGGGTCACGGCGAGGGACAGGGCCAGGGTACGCAGCAGGGTTGTCTTGCCGGACTGCGGGCCGCCGATGACGGCCGTGTGTCCGCCCGCGGTGTTCAGGTCGTGCACCCACCGGCCCTGCCACTGCCGCGCGGGGTCGTCCAGGACTCCGAGCGGAATTCGCAACGGGCCCTCTGCGCGGGTGAGTTGTAGTCCGTCCGCCGATGCCTGCACGGGACCGGCCGCCCCCGTCAGCGTCACCGCGTCGGGCAGCGGCGGCAGCCAGATCCGTCGCACCGGTCCGGCCGCGCCCGCGAGCTGGTCCACCACGGTGGACAGCACGGTGGGTCCGCTGTCCCGCTCGCGTGGCGTGATCACGGTCTCGTCACCCGCCGCCCCGGTCGGCGTCTCCAGTGTGTTGTACGGCGGATACGGCCAGGCCAGCGGCTCGTCGTCGGCGACCGCATCGCGTTGCACCGGCCCGCGGTAGGCGCCGGAGACATAGCCGGCCTTGAACCGTGTGTACGTGGACGTGTCGACCTTGAGATAGCCGAAGCCCGGCAGCGGGGGCAGGTTGAAGGCGTCGGTGGTCTCCAGGACCGTACGCGACTCGTCCGCCGAGAAGGTGCGCAGTCCAAGCCGGTACGACAGGTAGGTCTCCAGGCCCTTCAGCTTGCCGCCCTCGATGCGCTGGCTGGACAGCAGCAGATGGACGCCGATGGAGCGGCCGATGCGGCCGATGGAGAGGAACAGGTCGATGAAGTCCGGCTTGGCGGTGATCAGTTCGCCGAACTCGTCGATCACGACGAACAGGTGCGGGAGCGGTTCGAGGTCCGGGCGGGCGGTGGCGCGCAGCGCCCGGTGGTGCCCGACGTCGGCGATGTTCCCCGCATCCTTGAGCACCTGCTGACGGCGTTTGATCTCACCGGCCAGAGAGGTGTGCACGCGCTCGACGAGACCGGCCTGGTTCTCCAGGTTGGTGATGACGCCCGCCACGTGCGGCAGGCCCGTGAACGGGGCGAAGGTGGCGCCGCCCTTGTAGTCGACGAGCACCATCGCCAGAGCCTCGGGCGGATGCGTCATCACCAGCGCGAGCACCAGACTGCGCAGCAGCTCGCTCTTTCCCGAGCCGGTCGCGCCCACGCACAACCCGTGGGGTCCCATGCCCAGTTCGGACGACTCCTTCAGGTCGAGCAGCACGGGCTCGTGGCGGTCGTCGAGCCCGATCGGCACCCGCAGGAAGTCACGCTCACTACGCGGCGCCCACTGCCGGGCCAGGTCCAGTGCGGCCGGATCGTCGATGCCGAGCAGTTGGGGGAAGTCGACCGGGCCGGACACCGGGGTGCCGTCGGCGGCCGACTCGGGGGACAGACGCAGGGGCGCCAGCATCCGGGCCAGCCCTTCGCCGCCGGCGGCGCTCACCGGATCCAGGACGCCCGAGACTCGTACGACGTGTTCGCCCCGCAGGTCATCGACCGTGACCCGATCCCCGTCGACGGTGATCCGCACGGCGACCTGATCGGGCTCGTGAACCTGCTCGGCGAGCAGGTGCACAACGGTCACGCCCATGTCACCGAGGGCAACGGTCGTGTCCGGGCGAGGCAGTTCGGCCGCGTTGTGGCCGTAGTCGTCGCTTACGACGAGCAACCGGCTGCCGAGACTCAGCGCGGCGCGGTCGGACAGGCCGCGGCGCACCTCGGCGGCGTAAGAGGAACGCTTCTTCAGGTCGCCGGCGACGACCCGCGCCAACTGGGCGAGATCGGGCGCGATGCGCCTGGCGGCCACCGGCCCGTCCAGCTCGTCCGGATGCAGGACGTGCGGCAGCCACTTCGCCCACTCCCACTCCGCCATGTGCTCCCCGGGCACGCCCAGCGCAAGCGCGACGTCGTCGGGCGCGTGCGTGACGGCGGCCTGTACGAGCAGTGCCCGGGCGACGCGCAGGACGCCCTCGCGGTCGCCGATGACGCTCACGTTGCCCGCGCGGTCCAGCGGCACCGTCAGCGGATGGTCGGTGGTGGTCGCGAACCGGGCCTGCAGCGCCCGTGCCTCGTTCAGCATGAACGGGTCCGGCGGTGTCAGCACCCCGCTCGCCGAGTTCTGCCCGACCACCACGTCCTGCACCGGTACGTCACCCACGCCTATACGCACCCGAAGGAAGTCGGCGTCCGTACGGCGCCGTTCCCACAGCCGCGCCGGATCGCGCACCAGGTCGTACAGGGCCGACGGCGGAGGATTCAACCCCCGGGCGGCCTGCCGCCGTACGCGCTCGGCCGCGCCCAACTCCTCGCGCAGTTCCTCCAGATACTCCAGATACCGTTCGCGCTGCACCCGCCGCTGCCGCTGTGCCTTACCGCGCTGCGACAAGAACAGCGCCACCGCCCCGAGCAGCGCGATGACGAGCACGACCGCGCCGAGGCCCGCGAACTGGCTGGAGCGGATGACGGTCATCATCACCACGGACGACATGACACCGGCCATCGGCAGCAATGCCGTGGCCGCGGTGCCCATCTTTCCTTCGGGAAGGTTCGGCGGCGGCTCGATGGTGCGCGCCTCGGCAGGAGGCAGCGGGCGGGTGGCCCGGGCCGGGCGGTGGATCAGGTGTTGCGTCATCGAACCCGCACCGCCCGCTGCAGAGCCTGGGCCGCGAGCTGCGTGGCCGCGCGGCGCGTGCCCGAGCCGAGCAGCTGCGTACGGATGGGTCCGCCGGCCGCGAGATGCCGGTCGTAAGGCAGGTGCACGATGGTGACCCCTGTTTCGCGCAGATGCGCTGTGGCCGTCTTCAGGTCGAGATTCAGGTCGGGGGCGGCCGAGGTGAGGGCGACGACGGTGGACGCGAGGGCGTCGTGCGGCAGTTGGGCGAGCCAGTCGAGGACGATGCGTGTGCCGCCGACGCCCTCGGCGGTGAGGGGGGCGACGACCACGCGGGCGTGTGCGGTGTCCATCGCCGTACGGGCCACTTCACCGGGCAGTGTCTCGCAGTCCACGACCGTGACGGAGAAGTAGCGGCGCAGCGCCAGCGTCACCGTGCGGTAGGTGCGGATGTCCAGTGGGGGGCCGAGGCGTCCCTGGCCGGCGGGCAGCAGCCAGCCGCCGTCTGTGACCGGCACCAAGTACCCGGTGATGTCGGTGAGTTGCATCTGGGGAGTGAGGATGTGGGCGAGTTCGGTGCACGACCAGCGCACCGACTCGGCGCCCAGTCGGACCGGCAGTGTGCCGAGCGCGGCGTCCGCCTCCAGGGCGAGCACCGGATCGTGCCGGTAGTGGTTGAACGTACGGGCGAGCAGCGCGGCAACCGTCGTCTTGCCTACGCCACCCCGGATCGACGTCACGGCGATCACCCGGCCCGTGGTGACCGGCTGCTGCAGCTCCCGGCCGATCCGGGTCTCCTCGGCGACCTCCTGGGAGGCCGATGAGGTCAGCCGTCGGATGGTCCCTGCGGTCCGGCGCGCCATGGAGTCACCGTGCGACGGTTTGCCGAGCGCGAGTGCGAGGCGGGGGTCGATGGTGGGGAGGGATTCGGGGGTGGGGAAGGGGAGGGCGGGGGTGCCGTGGCGGTGATGGACGACCGGCCTGGCACTCGGCGCTGGCGGGGCTGCGGAGGGCTCGGCGGGGTGGGCGGCCGGGGTGCCATGTTCTTGGGGCGTTGGGCGGGGGCCGGGCTGGGGCGCGTACATATGCGGAGCGGTGGAGCTGGGCAGGGGGAGCTGGCGTTGCGGATCGGTGGCGGAGGGACCCGGCTGTGCAGGCCCGGGCGGAGCGGTGGCGTCGCGGTTCGGCGCGGTGTGGGGAGTGAGGGGAGGAGGCTGAGACACGGGCTGGGGGAGCTGCTCGACCGGCCGGGTCGGCTGCACGGGTGGATGCCGCGGCAGGTCACCGGGGGTTGCAGCCGAGTCGGTGTGCAGGGGAGACGGCTGCCACGGGTTGGGGCGCTGTTCGTCGGGGTGACGGACCGGGAGCGGAGCCTTGGCGCCTTCCGCGTCCATCTGGCTCGGCGTACCGCGCTCATAGCCATCGGGTTCCATGGCGCCGTTCGCGGTGGCCGCGGTTTCCGGAGCGGCCGACGCCGGTGCGCTGCCTCGCAGTTCGCGCAGCACCTCGTCCTGCCAACCGCTGCCCTGAGCGCTGGTCATCGCTGCCGCCTCACGCTCACGCGAAGGTGCCGAGCAGCCGCCCGTACACCCCGAAGGCACCGATCACCAGGGGGAACAGCGCGATCACTCCGACCGACTCGAGTACGTCGCCGAACCGGCGCAGCCGCACCCGCACATGCTCGGGCGGCTGCACCACGAGCACGGCCAGCGGGAGGACCGCCAGCACCACCAGCGCCGCGAGCGGCCCGGTCGCGCCGGAGTGCTCCAGCCACACCCAGGCCAGCCGAACCGCCACCACCGCGGCCGCCACGAGCAGTGCGACGACCTCAGGGACCAGCGGATACGCCCGCGCCCGCAACGCGAGCACCAGCGCGACGGCCAGCGCGAGCAGCACCGTCCACACCGTGGTCGTACGGAGCACGAGCGCCCCGGCGACAGCGGCGGATACGGCCGTCACGATCGTCGCGAGGGCGAGCCCGCGGTGCGTGGCCGCGAGCGCCGTCGACACCTGATAGCGGCTCACCGACGCACCGCCCGAGCGCCGGTCGTCGAGCCCCGAGAGCCCGGACGCCATCAATGCGAACCGAGGCAGCAGTCCCAGTACGACCACCGACACGACGGCGAGCAACGCCGCGGCCCGTCCGGCCGACTGGAAGGCGAGCGCCCCCTCCCAGCACAGCGCGCCCCCAACGACCGCAGCAGCCCCGAAGACACCGCCGCGTCCGAGCGGCGAGCACCATCCGAGCAGCAACAACGCAATGGCCACCACCCCGGCGACACCCGCCAGCCGCACCGCGCCCGACCAGCCCTGGGCATCGGCCAGACTCCACACCCCGAACACTCCCAGGGCGCCACCGGCGACGACGAGTGTGCCGGCGAGCCCGCGCAGTCCGGGCCGGCCGAACGCGGCACCCGCGGCCGCGGCGAGCCCGGCGATAACGAGCAGCACGGCACCCACGGTCTGCGCGGCGAACGCCTGCCGTGCGAGGAGGGAGGCGGCCAGCGCCCACCCGACCGTCGCGCTCCCGGCGACGACGCGTCGCGCGGCGGGCCGCCACCGCCAGGCCCGGCCGTCGAGATCGTCGGCGGCCTCATCGGTCACGTCATGGACGACGGGAGCGGACGGCGCGTCCTCGACACGCACGAGCCGCAACACCGCACCGTCCGCCACAGCCGCGGACTCCAAGGTGGCGTCCGGATCCAGGACACTGCCGTCGCCCGCCACCAGATGACGTGTTTGCGGCCGCGTACCCACCCGATCGTCCAGCAGCCGCATCACCTCGGGAAGCAGCCGCCCGATCGGCTCCTGCGACGGCAGTACAAGATCGACCCGCCGTCGCTCACCCACCAGAGTGACCCGGCTCAACGCGAGCCCCGCACGGCTCGATGCCCCCGTAGATATCACGCGTTCGAACTTATCACCGGGCGGAAGGCGCACCGGTGGGTGTTTCGGCGGACGGTGAGGACGGTGCCGTAGTCGAAGTCCCATACGGGCTCGAGGCCTTGCCCAGAACCCGATGCGAAACGAACGACCACCCCACACACCCGGCACACAACACCGCAGCGATCACCACACCCGCAAACACCTTGCCCAGCCGCTCGTCCACGGTGCGCCGCTGCCGCTGCCCGCCGAACAGCACGGCATCGCGGAGCCGACGCCGCCGGACGGAGACCGACTCGAGGAGTTGGCTGTCGTAGTCCTGGGCTGGCATGGCTCAATTCCGAATTGTTGGTGGCGTGACGGCCTGGATGGAGATCACCGCTTCCTGCCCATTGCCACCACATCCTCCATGGGGATGTGCCAGCCTCCGAGGCAGGGAGATCTCCGGCCTATCAGGTGGGGAATGCGCCGACCCACGTCCGCTCCAAAAGATGCTTGGGCAGGTACTCGGACTCGACTTCGACAGGGATGTCTGCGTCGAAGGCCATGCAGGCGATGGCCAGTGGGCCCAAAGCTACTAGTCCCTCGCTGCTCTTGGGCCGTGCGGCATCGCCAGTCCAGTACTCGCGGTGCCAGGTGACCGCGTCTGCCAGGGCGGCGTTGAACGGCTCCGGCTCTTGCCGCTGATAGCGATGGAAGATCTCCAGCGGCGGGTAGAGGATCTTGAGCATGAGTTCGGCACTGGCGATGTGGGGCGCCGCTGGGTCCGTACCGTTGATGGCGGTGACCAGCGTGTCCCAGGTCTCCTGGCGGCCGAACCAGGCGTTCTGCAGCGTCTCCACCCACGCATAGATGTACTCGTCGAACTCCACCCCGGAAGCGCGGAGGAACGAGGTGGGAATACGCGCCAGTTGGTCAAGGCGCTCGTTGTCGCGGCAGATCACGGCCAGGTAGTACGAGGTGAGCCAACTGCCCGCGTGCAGGTACTCCTGGGGGCCCGTCGCGGGGAGGTTCTTGATCTCACCTTTGCTCCCGATACGGCACGGAACGGGGCCTTCCGCAGCAGCTCCTGAGATGAACAGCCCCGAGCCTACCTGCATCGCAGTCACCCACGCTTCCCACGTCGGGAATTCCCCTGCCGCAGGATCCGTCAGACAGGTCCACTTTGCGACGGTCAGCGCGTAATCCAGAGCGTCGAAACGGTCGAACTCTGAGGTCTCGAGTTCCGAGAGCGCCTCTATGGTGCTCTGGATGATCGGCGCCATGGCTTCGTCCACGTTGTCCACCATGAAGTCATGGCGGGGAATGCGGATGACCACGTACCCCCCTTCCTCTCAGTAGATCTTCAGTTCTTCCACTATGGCACCATCATAAAGGGAGCCGTTGGGCTCCTGGGCCTTGACCAGGACGTATCTCAACTTCCCTGCCTTCAGTGCGTTCCGGAACTCACGCGCAAGCTCGGCGTCACGGCCGCCACGTTTCGTCATCTCGGCCATGATGGTTCGCAGGTACAGAAGAGTGCCTTGCTTCACCCTCATGCCCGCTGCGCCGCCATCGTCGCCGAGATGCGGATTCGTGGGGTCCTCAGGATCGGCGCGCCCCTGTCGCCAGTCGAGGTCGTTCCCTGGGGCCTTGTCCTCGGCTATCAGGATTCCGTCGTCCTTGAGCCTGTATGCCCCGTCGAACATGTTGGCGCCGTTGGCTGTCTTGGGAAGCTCGATGGCCTCGGCACCCGGAAACTCGTGCGGAATCGCATGGAGCCTGGAGGCGTCCTCACCCAGGTTCTCGGAAATCTTACTGTTGGGTGGCACGTCACCAAGCTGTTTGGCGTACGTCTCTTGAGCAGCGGTAAGGGCCTCGTGGTTCGCTGCGGAGGGCGTCCCATCAAACGCTCTCTGCGCATTCATGAGGTCCCGATAGGCCTGACGTTCCGCAGCCCGCCTGTCGAGAGTCGGCAGGACCTTGTCGGGCGCAGTACCTCGCGGGAGCGGCTTCGAGCCGAACCGGACTTCGGACGGACCGCTCGGCAAGTTGTGCTTGGCGACCCAATGCCCGTGAGAATCCTTCGCGAGCTGAGGGAGTTCGACTCCGTCCACCAGCCCGATGTTGGGCTTCCTGCGTCCGAGGATGTCGTAGTGGTCCTTGCGCCACTCGGGATCTTCGTTGGCCCTCCGGACATGCTCGTCCTGGATGGCCTTACGCTCAGCAGGAGTCAGCTCCCGCTGTCGCTCGCCTTGGGCGCCGTCACCATGCGTACGGTCCGAGTTGTGCTCATCGGGTCCTGTTGAGTGCGCGGCGCCGTCATTCGACTGGTCATGCTCTGGGCCGGTGCCGGACACGCCGCGGCCCGCTACGGGGCCGTTTCCAGAACCGTGTGAAGCGCCGCTGGCGCCAGTAACCGGGCGCTCCCCGGTAGATGCACCGTTCCCGAGATCTCGTGCGTTGCCGCCGACGGTGTGGTCGCCACCCCTACTTGCGTCACCGACGGAATTCGTCGCCGCGTGTGCGCCGACAAGTTCAGGCTCTCGGGTGCCAGCAGCCGCTGAGCGCGGTGTGGACTCTTCGGTGGTGCGATCGGCGGTCGACGCCTCGACCTTGGCATCGGTGACGTGTTGCCGCAGAGTGCCGTCGGCATTGAGGACGTGGCCGTCGCTCGTGAGGTAGACCGGGTTGCCCTTGGCATCGACGTACTCGATGGCGTTGTCGGGCACGGAGGCCGGGCGTTCCCCGACCGGCAGCGGGTGTTCGGCGGGCGTGTACCTGTCGGCGACGTTAGCCATGTCCAGGTACGTGCCGGTGTGGAGATTCTTCAGCGTGCTGAACGTGTCGCCGACCTTGACGAAGGCGAACTTGCCCACCTTGCCGATGTACGTCATCGGGTCGATGGCCCGGCCGACCTTGCCGACCACCGAGAGGGTACGGGCCGCAGCACCGGCCTTGCCCGCCCCGCTTGCCGCGCTGCCGATGCCCTCGGTGCCGGCCACGGTCAGGACGTTGAAGCCGAATGCGCCGGCCGCGCGGGCCGGGTTGGTCTTCCACTGGTCGTAGGCGAGGAAACCTTTCACCGCCTGGGTGTGGACCTTGCGCGACTCGCGGAGCCACGAGGGCAGTTGGTCGTCCGGGATCAGCCACCAGGCGCCCAGCGTCGCGCTGGTGAGGGAGGTGGCCGTGCCCAGCTTGGCGAGGTTCTTCCAGGCCTCGCCGGCCGCGCCCCAGCCGTCCGAGCCGAACAGGGTGCCCAGGCCGTGGATGGTGCCGATGACACCGTCGTGCCAGACGCCGTCCCACACCTGTCCGGTCTGGTGGACCAGCCAGGACCAGCCTTCGTACTCCCGCTCGACCGGCGCTCCCCAGGGGGTTTCCTTGGCGTGGTCGAGATCGGCGGCGTTGTAACCGTATGTGTTCTTGCCGTGGGAGCCGTCGTCTGCGGTCAGGCCGGCTCCGCCGATCAAGGCCATGATCTTGTTGTAGGCGGTGCGTTCGGCGGCCTGGAAGGCGGCGACCGTGTGGTTGACGTCGTGCCACAGGTCGTTGTTGTGGTCGACCTTGTCCTGGTCCTTGCGCCAGTCGTCGTCCCCGGTCACCGAGTTCACGAACGCGGTCGCGTCGGCCTTGAGCGCGTCCAGCTTCTGTACCAGCGGCTGCACTTCGAAGCTGTAGTCCGACAGGGCCGTGGCGACCTTCTCGAGGTCGTCGGCGAACGCGTCCGACTTCTGCTTCACCGGCAGCGTGGTGGCGAACAGCTGCTCCGCCTCCGGCGCCGAATAGAACGCGGACAGGCCCTGGAACTCGGTGTGCACGTCCGAGCCGGACGCCCGGAACTGGCCCGCGTCCGCGGTCAGCAGCATCACATCGGTATCGAGCGTGGCCAGGTCGCCGATGAAGTGCGGGATCCCGGACGGGTCTATGAGCTTCGCCTCGTCGCCCACCGCTATTGGCCCTCCGTGCGACTGCCCGTCTCACCCTTGCCGGGCATGTCCACCTTCGGCTCCTTGGCCGCCGCCTGTTGGGCGTTCGCCGCCTGCTCCAGGGAGCCGGCCATGTAGTGGCGGGTGGCCTCGTCCGCTCCGTTCAGGGACTTCGACGTCCGCTCGGCGATGTAGCGGAGATCCCGGCTCCAGTGCTCCGCGAACTGGGCCAGTGCCGAACCGACCAGCCCGACCGTGCTGGTGTACGGGCCGTACTGGCTGGTCAGCGTCCCTGCCGCGGAGGCGGCTTCCTCGAGGCTGCCCTGCATCGCCGAGCCCGCGTCCGACATGTCCTTCGCCGCGGTCGCCGTCTTGGACAGCACGCCGTATACGCCTGCCGGATGGATGTCCCATCCCGTCACGACATTCCCCCTCGTCCCCGTACCTGCCGGGCACCTGCCCGCCGTGCGCCTTCCGCTGCGTCAGCCGATGTTGTCGACGGCCGCCTTGGCCTTGGCCAGGGTCGACTGGGCGGTACCGTCGTTCTGTTCCAGCGTCGAGCGGACCAGCCGGATGATCTCGCGGACCTCGCTGGCCGCGCGGTGCCAGCGGATTTCCTTGCCGTGGTACTCGTCGGCGACGCCGTCCGCGGTGAAGTCGGCCATAGCGGCCTTGACGACGCGGTCGCGGTCGGCCAGTACGCGCTCCAGCTGGCTGATGACGCCGGCGAGGCCGCCCTGGACCTCGGCGGAGGCGCCGGTGTCGTAGGAGCGCCGGTCCTGATTCTGGGCCATGATCGAGTGTCCCCCTGAAGTTGGTGACGGATGAGGCGACTTGACGGTTGTCGGCTACGACTCAGCGTGCGCCGAAGCGGGCCGCGTCGAAGTTGGCAGCGCTCATGTTCTGCTGGGCGTTGTCGCCCAGTTCCACGTCACCGGTACCGAATGCGGTGTCCATGCCGGACTGGCCGCCCAGGATGGCGCCGAGTGAGCCGTTCAACTCGTTGGTGATCTCGTCGGCATGCGCCTTGAACGCGTCGAACGCGGCCTTGCCCGCCCCGTTGAACTTCCCCTCGAGCGGTTCAGCCGCCTGGATCAGCAGTCGGATCAGCGCGCCCAGGTCCTCGCTGGAACCGGCGGTGCTCTTGCCGAGCTCCGACAGGGTCGTCGACCCCATGTCGAACTTCATCAACCCACCCCCGTAAGTGTGTTGTGTGCTGTTGCTGCATGACCGTCGCGACGTGATGGTGTATCACGCACGCCTCACAGCTCGTCGAACATCCTCTCGTGCCACACGTTGCAGGCGCAACGCAGAAGGTGGCGAAGTGGCGTGATCTAGTTCATGAGGGGCCGTGAAAGAACGTGTGGGGTGCAGGGCGGCCGGTGCCCCTCCCGGGTGACTGGGCTCGTCTTCGGTGCTCGACGAACGCGTAGCTCCGCTGCCGATACGTCAGGCGCGGTCGCGTCGGATCAAAGTGTCGTAGGCTCCGAAATTGGGCACGGACTCCCAGTTGCCGGAGACGTCAATGCCGTGGCGGCTTTCCCTGGATTCCTCGCCGTCGACCTCTGCAATGCGCCGAATGATGCCCTCAGTCGTGAACTCGTAGGACTCCGTGCGCTCCGCGTCCGCGTATCCACCTCGCTCCTCCGAACCGCCGTAGTCGTACGAGGTTGCTGTCTCCAGAAAAAGGGAGCCATCGATGAGGGTGAAGGTGTAGTCGAGAGAGTCGCGTCCGTGCTCGTCCATGAAAATGACTGAGGCGTAACCGGTCTCCAGTCGCATTTCCACGCGTAGCGCCGGGGTGGAGTGCTTATGGGCGGATGCGACAGCGGTGTACAGCTCGCCGGACGCATGCCTGGCCTGAGCTTGCTCGGGCGTCAGTGAGTTCATGGGCCCCTCGGTGAGGTTGTTCCACTGCTCGCAGTAAGTCCAGATCATCGCTGATTCAGCCCGTGCCCTTCGGTAGCCAAACGTCTCGGGCGGGTGAGGCGCTGCCCAGGTGACGAACCCCCAGTGGTTCCTGCTCCAAGCCTGGACGAGCACGCCGTTGGTGTGTGGCCGACCAGCCCGCCCGCCCGGCGCATCAGCGCGCCGCCCCCGACCCTCATCCCCGAGCCCGCCACCTGACCATGATCTCCAGCCCGCGCGAGGTCGCGGCAGCCGTGAAAGCCCGGCGGGCGGGCCCCCGACGCCCCGTAAAGTGGCGCCGTTACCAAGTTGGACGGCACGCACACACGTGTACGACCCCCGACGACCGGCGGACCATGCGGAAGGTGACCATGCGCTCCTTGACCTTCGTCATCGGCACCGGCCGCAGCGGCTCCACCGCGCTGTCGCGCATCCTCAACGCCCACCCGGACGTACTCAGCCTCAACGAGTTCATGGCATCGGTGGGTGACGCGGCCTTTCCCAAAGGGGAGTTGAGCGGTGAGGAGTTCTGGCAGGCGCTCTTCCGGCCCGCCCCGCACTTCCAGCGGATGATCCGCAGTGGGCTGCCGTTGCCGGAGTTTCTCTACACGCGTCGGACCGGGAGGTACACGGCGGCGGCCACCGGGATTCCCGCGCTCGCCCTCATGGTGCTGCCCCACCTCACGGACGATCCGGACGGGCTTCTCGACGAAATCGGGGCAGCGGTGGTTCGCTGGCCCGAACGGGGTGCCGCCGAGCACCACCGGGCGCTGTTCGGTCTGCTGTGTGCGCGGTTCGGGCGGACCGCGGTCGTGGAGCGGTCCGGGTACTCGACCGGCTGGGCGCCGGGGCTGCGGGCCGCGTTTCCGGACGCGAGGTTCGTGCACATGTTCCGGGACGGGCCGGACTGTGCGCTGTCCATGAGCCGCCATCCGGGATACCGCACGATCTCACTGCTGCTCGAGATCAAGGCACAAGCCTGCGTCGACAGCCTGGGTGACCTGACGCCCGAGCACGTGCGTGCGCTGCCCGCGGATCTGGCCCCGCTGCTCGACGAGCGCTTCGATCCCGCCCTCGTACGCGACCGGGACATCCCTCTGCGGACGTTCGGCGCGCTGTGGTCGGAGCTCGTCACCGAGGGCACGCGGTTCCTCGGTGAGTTGCCCGCCGAGCAGCGCAGCACGCTTTCTTACGAGAACCTCCTGGAGCGTACAGAGGAGGAGCTGACCCGTCTCGCCGGCTTCATTGGCGTGGCGCCCCTGCCAGAGTGGCTGCTCGCCGCATCCGAACTGCTCGACCACAGCCGCCGCGGATCCGCCCGGAGGCTGCCCGCGGCCGCATTCGGCGAACTCAGTGAGAGCTGCGCCCCGGGCACCCGCGTGCTGGAAGGGTGGCCGGGGCGCTGACCGGCATACGCGTAAGACGTCCGCGCGGTATCAGGTCAGGGTCAGTTCCAGGACCGTCACGGAGAGCGCCGGTACGGTGCTGGTGAAGGTCGCCGCGGCGCCCGTGACCGTGGTGGTAGTCGGCACGAGGGTGTCGGGGGATGTCAGCGTGTTGGTCGTGGTGCGTGAAGGGCCCGTCAGGACGGTTGCCTTGGCGTTTTTCCTGACGCCCTTCCCCAGCCCCTTCAGCTCGACCGGCACATCCACCTTCTCCGTCCCGGAGTTGACCACCGCGAGGTAGAGACGGTTCCCGGCGCGCGTGGCGACGGTGGCGACTGCGGGCAGCGCGCGTGCGGTGGCCGGGAGCACCGTGGTGCCGAGCTTGCTCGTCAGCATGTGCTGGGCCCAGTAGCTGGGCGAGACGTAGCTGGTGAGGTTGTCGTAGGCGATCAGGTTGGTGGCCCACACGTTGTTCTTGACGTGGGAGAAGAGCGGGGCGTAGCACTCCATCAGAACCTGGTCCGAGTTGCGGATCAGGCCGGCCAGCCACGCGGCGTCGCCCAGGGCGGCGTTGAGGTCGGGGGTGGGGCGGCCCTCCTGCGCGGCCCATTCCCCGACGAAGACCTTCGTCGAAGCGCGGTCCCGGTTGTCGTACTTGTGGGTGGCCGACTGGGCGGCGGACGGTGCGAGGTAGTAGTGCTCGTCGATCAGGTCCGGCGTGCGGCTCGTCACCGTCGTCGTGGCGATCAGCTTCAGGTGCGGGTACTTCGCCTTGATCGCGTCGTGGAAGGCCGTGAACCGGGCGTCGTAGGAGCCCGAGGAGTCGAACCAGTCCTCGTTGCCGATCTCCACGAACTCCAGCGGGAACGGCTTCGGGTGGCCGTCGGCCGCACGCTTGGCGCCCCAGGTGCTGGTCACGGGGCCGGTGATGTACTCGATCTCGTCGAGGGCGTCCTGGATGTACGGCTTGAGCGCGTCGCCGGTGACGTGTTCGCCCTGCAGTGCGTAGCCGGCGAAGACGGCCAGGACCGGCTGGGCGTGCAGGTCCTCGACCCACTCCAGGTATTCGAGGAGACCGAGGCCGTCCGTGGACCAGTAGCCCCAGGCGTCGTCCATGTGGCCGGGGCGCTCCCAGACCGGGCCGATGGTGTTCTTCCAGTTGAAGCGGGTCGCGATCGTGTTGCCCTCCAGGAAGTTTCCGCCGGGGAAGCGCAGGAACTTCGGCTTCAGGGCGACCAGCTTCTCCATCAGGTCGATCCGCAGGCCGTTGGGGCGGTTGTTGTAGGTGGGCGGGAAGAGGGAGACGTGCTGGAGCCACAGCGTCTCGCCCGCGGCGGTGGGGTCGGCCGTGGTGACGGTCAGCCTCGCGTCGCCGGTCACGGGCGCGCCCGAACCGGTGCGCAGGGTCAGTTCGAAGGGGCGGTCGGGAAACGCCGTGCCGATGTGGGGCACACGAGCGGACGCGTACACCGTCGCGCCGTCCGCCGACTCTAGGGCCACCGTGAGGGGACCGATCCGGCGCGACGCCTTGGCGAAGAGGCGGGCCGTGTAGGTGGTTCGGGGGCGTACGGGTATGCCCCAGAAGCCGTCGTTGGCCACTCCGGCACGGTTGCCGGCTCCGGTACCACTCGGCAGTACGACCTTGAGGGAACGGGTGAGTACGTCGTTGAGGGGCGTGGTGGTGTCGAGCGCGAGGGTCGTGCCGCCGACGGCGGACCAGTGCACGGGCGCGGTGTCGCTGGCCATCATCGAGCGGTTCTGGACCAGTTCGGCGTAGATGCCGCCCTCGCCGGAGTGGTTGATGTCCTCGAACATCAGACCGGGGAGGATGGGGGACACGGCGTGGGCGGGGTGTGCGACGTCCACGCTCAGCAGCGGGGTCGTGGTCTCCACCGGTACCCCCGCCAGCGTCGCGACCTGGTCGGAGGTGAGGGCGGTCGGGAACATCCAGACGTCGTCGATCAGGCCGTGCCACTGGTCGACGTGCCCGCCGCCGTAGAGCGCCCGGCCGATCGCGGTGTCGCCGGTGCCGGCCCAGCCCGCCGCGTAGTCGGCCTGGCCCTCCAGCACACCGTTGACGTAGAGGCGGGTGACGCCGGCCGAGGGGTCGCTCACACCGACCAGGTGGGTCCAGGTGCCGGTGGCGGGGGCGGAGGCGGCGGCCGCAACGGCGGCGCCCTGGGTGGCGTCCGAGGCGAGCCGGGCGAAGGCGAAGGTGCCGGTGTCGTCGCGCAGGCCCAGGTAGAAGGCGCTGACGACCTTGCCGTCGATGCTGACGGCGGTCTGGTAGCCGCCCAGCTGGCTGAGGTTGACCCAGGCGGCCACCGAGAACGCCTTGGAGGTGTCGAGGGCCGGCCCGGAGGCGGTCGCGTTGCCGCCGGCCGTGAGGCTCAGGCTGTGGGCGCCGACCTTGCCGGTGTCCCAGCCGGCCGCGCCCTGGAGGGTCGCGGCGTGACCGTTGCCGGAGGCGTCGGCGGCGGAGGTGCCGGAGCCCTCGTCGAAGGTCCAGTGCGCGGCCGCGGCGGGGAGGTCCGAGGCGCCGGCGTCCGTGGCCGCGCGCTCGACGGCCCGGGCCGGAGCGGCGGCGGCGAAGGTCCCGGCCAGCGAGGCGGCGCCGAGGGCTGTCAGAACGGTTCTGCGGGGGAGTCCGGCTGGTGAAGGCATGCGGGAGTTCCTTTGCGAGACGGATTCATCGGGACAGGGACAACTGCGTGGGGGCGTGGCCGGGGAGGGGAGGACGGGCGGGAGGTGGGCTGAGGTGGCGCGAGGTGGGGCCCTTCCTCGGCGCGGTTTCGACCGCGTCCGGAGGCAGTTGGACGTCCGGATTCAGCCGGACGTCAGCCCGCCCGTTGGACGCAAGCCCGCCCATCGACCGCGCCGCAGGACAGGCCGCCGGTCCGCAGGACAGGCCGCCGGTCCGCCGCAGGGACAGGCCGGCGGACCAGCGGCGAGCGGGTCGTCGGGTCAGGGGGCGATGTCCCCCTGCTGGCAGGTGTTGCCCAGCGCCGACCCGAGCTGCGTCGCGGTGCCGTTGTTGAAAGCTGTCAGGCGTCTGGCTGTCACTGTGAACCTCTTTCGTATTGCATTCTTCGCCGGGCCGCGTCACAGGAGCGTGGATTGTGGGCGCTAACAATCGAGGCTGTCGTATGCCGCCGCTCACCTGGAGCTCTTTGGGGGACGGGGGAAGGGGAGGCGGCCGGAGTGCGGGCTGCTTTGCAGGTCAGACAGGTGTTCCGGGCTCCGCCGGGGTGGGGCGCACATGGTGTTCTCGGGCGGTGGGGGTGATCGCCCGGTCTTGCGACTCCGTCTTTTTACGCCGGGATGAACAGCCGGTCAACACTGTTGCACGGTCAAGAGAGTGGAAACAGTAGGTGTGAACTCCGGTCGTTCCGATGTGTTTTCTGGCCCGATGGAGCTCTTCCTGAGGGTGAATGCGCTGTTCGCGGGGCCCTTACGTCTCTGGGGTTCTGTTGCTGTGCCGAGCGCGAGCCGTCCGGAGCCTTGACCCCGGCAGATTGTGCGCGCTAACAATTCCTCCACAGCGAGTCGACCCCACTCGGAGGAGCAGCCGATCGGAAACATCGGAAACAATGGCAGCAACGAAGGGGGTGGAGCGTGGACGCGGAACGCGCACCGGTGATGGCGGACGTGGCCCGGCTCGCGGGCGTCTCGCACCAGACCGTCTCGCGGGTGCTCCACGACCACCCGAACGTACGGTCCACCACCCGGGACCGGGTGCTCGCCGCGGTCCGCGAACTCGGCTACCGCCCCAACGCCGCCGCCCGCACCCTGGCGACCCGCCGCACCCGCACCCTGGGTGTGATCAGCTTCAACACCACGCTGTACGGCCCGGCCTGCATGCTCTACGGCATCGAACAGGCGGCCAGACAGCACGAGTACTTCGTCACCGTGGCCGCCGTGGGCGCTCTCGACCGGCGTTCGGTACTGGACGCCGTCGAGCGGCTTCGGGGGCAGGGCGTGGAGGGCATCATCGTGATCGCGCCGCAGACCACCGCGGTCGCGGCACTGGCGAACGTACCGCCGGACGTGCCCCTGGTCGCGGTCGGCTGCGGCACCCACACCGAACTCGCCTCGGTCGCCGTGGACAACGAAACGGGTGCCGAACTCGCCACCAACTACCTGCTCGACCTCGGCCATCGCACGGTGCACCACCTGGTCGGACCGCGTTCCTGGCTCGACGCCCAGGAGCGCGAGACCGGATGGCGCAGGACCCTGGAGAAGCGGGGCGTTGCGGTGACGGAACCGCTGGCCTGCGCCGACTGGACGGCTCGCACCGGATACGAGCTCGGCCGGCGGATCGCCGCCGACCCGGAGGTCACGGCGGTGTTCTGCGCCAACGACCACATGGCCCTCGGCCTGCTGCGGGCCCTCCAGCAAGCGGGGCGCGGAGTGCCCGAGGACATCAGCGTCGTCGGTTTCGACAACATGCCGGAGACCGAGTACTTCGGCCCCTCGCTGACCAGCGTCCACCAGGATTTCGACGAACTCGGCCGACGTGCCGTGGGCGCGCTGATCGAGATCGTCGGCGCCCCCGAGGCGGGGCTCCCGGCGGCCGAGGAGACACCTCACATCGTCATCCCGCCCACGCTCGTGGTGCGCACCTCGGCGACCCGCCCTCGCCCCTGACGCAGTAAGGGAACGACGTCACTTGGGCGGCCGGCCCGCCACGTACTCCTCCCGGAGCGTGTTCTTGCGGATCTTGCCTGAGCCGGTCAGGGGGAAGCCCTCGACGAACACCCAGGTGCGGGGCGTCTTGTGCGGGGCCAGGTGGGCGCGGACGTGGTCGAAGAGTTCCTTCTCCAGCACGGTCTCGTCCACCGTCCCGCCCGCCGTGTGATCGGGGGTGAGGCGGATGAAGGCCGCGACCCGTTCGCCCCAGACCGGGTCGGGGAGGCCCACCACCGCTGCCTCGGCGACCGCGGGGTGTTCGGCCAGGACCTGTTCGATCTCGCGCGGGTAGATGTTCTCTCCGCCGCGGATGATCATGTCCTTCAGGCGGCCTTCGATACGGCAGTAGCCGCGCTCGTCCATCGAGGCGAGGTCGCCGGTGTGCAGCCAGCCGTCGGCGTCGACGGCGGCGGCGGTCGCGTCCGGGGCGTCGAGGTAGCCGGTCATGACGTGGTAGCCGCGGGTGCAGAGTTCGCCGGTGGTGCCGGGGGGTACGGGCGTTCCCGCCGCGTCCACGATCTTCACCTCGGACAGGGGGAGGGGCTTGCCCACCGTGTGGGCGCGGTCGTCGGGGGTGTCGTCGAGGCGGGTGATCGTGATGCCCGGGGACGCCTCGGTCTGGGCGTAGATGATGGCCATCGGGACGCCGAAAGCCTCCTCGATCCGGCGGACCAGTTCGGGTGGGACCGAGGCGCCGCCGGACAGCATGAACCGCAGGGACGACAGGTCGGTGCGGGGGAGTGCCGGGTGTTCGAGCATGGCGATGAGCATGGTCGGCACGCCGCCCAGCATCACGCAGCTTTCGGACTCGGCGAGTTCGAGCATCAGGCCCGGCTCGAAGTACGGGGGCAGCACATGGGTACCCAGGCTGATGACCGAGGCCAGGGTGGCCAGTACGCAGCCCGCCGTGTGGAACAGCGGCATCGGGTTGAGCACCGCCTCGCCCGGCTGCAGGCCGAAGGTGCGGACGTAGGCCAGGCGCGCGTTGTTGGTGATGCCGCGATGGTGCAGGATCACGCCCTTCGGGATGCCGGTCGTGCCCGAGGTGTACTGGATCTGGGCCGGCGCCGAGGCGTCCCCCTCGGGCAGCGCGCGGTCGGGGGAGGCCTCGGCGCAGAACTCCGCCCAGTCCTCGAACAGCACGCTCGTGTGCAGATCGGGCAGGTCCGCGCGGATGTCGGCCAGCGTGCGGGCCATCGGGTTGCCGCGGTACTCGCGGAGGAGGAAGACGCCGGCCGACCGGGAATGGCCGAGAACGTGGCGCAACTCCGCCTCTCGCAGGGCCGGGTTGACCGTGACGAGCGTGATGTCCGCGAGGGCGGCGGCCATTTCGAGGATCACCCACTCCGGGATGTTGTTCGCCCACACGGCCACCCGATCGCCCGGTGAGAAAAGGCCGAGCAGGGCCCGCGCCGCGCGCTCGGACTCGTCGAGCAGTTCGGCATACGTCCACCGGCGGCGCCCGGCGGCATCCGGCACCCCCTCGACCAGGGCGACCGTCTCCGGTGCCAGCCGGGCCGCACGGCGCAGCAGTGATCCGACGGTCTCGTCCAGGAGTTCCTCGCCGGGCTCGCCCGCCCAGTACGACGTTGCCACCATGTCAGCCCCCCCGGAACGCTGTGCGCCGTGTGTCTCGGATCGGATACGGCGTCAGTATCCGGACCGCGGCACGCGATACGCCAGACCGTCCGCCCGATTCCCGTGCCCGCACGGCTACGCGGACGGCCCCAGGGAGCGCGTGGTCACCTTCGCCAGGTGCCGGGTGAACACCTCACGGGTGTCCGGTGTCAGTGTGCGCAGGGCCACCAGAGCCGTGATGACGACGTCGCAGAGTTCGCCCTGGACGTCCTCCCAGGTGTGGGTGATCCCCTTGCGCGGGTTCTGGCCGGTCGCGCCGATCACCGCCTCCGCGACCTCGCCGACCTCCTCGGACAGCTTGAGCATGCGCAGGAGCATGCCCTCCTGGCCGCCGTGCGGACGGTTCTCGTCGAGCCAGGTCCACAGGTCGTCGATGGCTGCCCAGACGTCGGGGGAGGCCGGGGAGGTCGGGGTCGCGGGAGGCAGGGGCTGATCAGTCATGGACCCAGCCTGCCCGAAACGAGGTCACTCCCTGAACAGCGCCTCCTCCTCCGCGAACAGTGCCTCCTGCTCGTCCGGCTGCTTCCTGTCCCGCAGCCGTTTGTTCCGCGCCCCCACGACCAGCGCGGTGGCCGCCGCCGTCACGCCGAGTGCCGTCGGGACCATCCAGCCGCGGTCGAAGACATGGCCGAGCGCATGGTCGAGGGAGAGACGGCCGGGGCCGGCGACCGCGAGGCCGGTGGCGGCCAGGGCGAGGGAGGCCGCGTACTCGTAGCCGCCCTCCGCGTTGAAGAAGCCGCTCGGGGCGTGCACCGCGGACGCCCCGGCCATCGCGCCGGCCGCCGCCGCGCCCGCCGCCGGGGTCGCGAGGCCCAGCGCCAGCAGGGTGCCGCCGCCGGCCTCCGCGAGACCCGCCGCCGTGGCGCTCGCCTTGCCCGGCGCATAGCCGACCGACTCCATGAACTGGCCGGTTCCCTCGATGCCGTGTCCGCCGAACCAGCCGAACAGCTTCTGCGCGCCGTGCGCCGCCAGCACGCCGCCGGTACCCAGCCGGAGCAGCAGCAGGCCCAGATCACGCCGGTCGTAAGAGCTCATGATTTCTCCCTGGGACAGACAATGGGGACAGACAAGGGGACAAGCAACGGGGACAAGCAACGGGGACGCACGACGGGGACGCACGACGGGGACGTGCAACGGGTTCCGGTAAACAGGAACACTCCCCTCCGCGTGTCCACCGTCCCACTCCTCACACCTCCCGGACCCCTCCGCGCAGCCGTTCGGGTGGCGGGTCCCGGCGGGCGGTGTGAATCTGCTGGCATGACGATTCAGCCAGCCAAACTCAGCGACCCGGCCGTCCGCGCGTTCGTCACCGCCGTCAACGCCCACGACCGGGACGCCTTCCTGGCCCTCCTCACGGAGGACGCGACCATGGCGGACGACGGCGCCGACCGGGACCTCGCCGACTGGATCGACCGGGAGATCTTCTCCTCCAACGGTCACCTGGACGTCGACAACGAATCCCAGGGCGGCCGCGCCCTCCTCGCCCACTACCGCAACGACGCCTGGGGCGAGATGCGCACCCGCTGGAACTTCACCGTCGACGACGACGGCCGCATCTCCCGCTTCGAGACCGGCCAGGCGTAAGCCACCCGCACAAACGCACGTAGATGCGTACGACCCCTTGCCTTCGTGCGCGCTCCAACTCCTACCGTTCTCGGTCATGGAGACGAACAGGACCCTCGGTCGCAGCGGCATCGGAGTAAGCGCTCTCGGCTTCGGCTGCTGGGCCGTCGGAGGCGAGTGGCAGGACACGGAGGGGCGGCCGCTCGGGTGGGGCAAGGTCGACGACGACGAGTCCGTACGGGCGATCCGGCGCGCCCTCGATCTCGGCGTGACCTTCTTCGACACCGCGGACACCTACGGCACCGGACACAGCGAGCGCATCCTCGGGCGGGCGCTGGGCAAGCGCCGCGCCGACGTCGTCGTGGCCACGAAGTGGGGCAACGTCTTCGACGAGGAGACCCGCACCCTCACCGGCAGCGACGACTCCCCGGCGCACGCCCGCCGCGCGCTGGCCGCGTCGCTGAAGCGGCTGGACACCGACTACGTCGACCTCTACCAGTTGCACATCTCCGACGCCGACCCCGAGCGGGCCGCCGAACTGCGGGACCTGTGCGAGGAGTTCGTGCGGGAGGGGCTGATCCGCGGCTACGCCTGGAGCACCGACGACCCGGCCCGTGCCGCCGTGTTCGCCGAGGGGGAGCACTGCGCGGCCGTGCAGCATGCGGCCAACGTGCTGCAGGACGCGCCCGAGATGTTCGCACTGTGCGAGGAGGCGGGGCTCGCGAGCATCAACCGCAGCCCGCTGGCCATGGGACTGCTGGCGGGGCGGCGGCAAGGCGCTCTGGAGGCGGGCGACATCCGCAGCAGGCCGCCGGCCTGGTTGGAGGGCTTCAGCGAGGGCTCCGGAGCCGACGCGGACTGGGTGGCCCGTATCGACGCGCTCCGGGAGATCCTCACCAGCGGCGGCCGTACGCCGGCCCAGGGCGCCCTCGCCTGGCTGTGGGCGCGCAGTCCGCGCGCCGTCCCGATCCCCGGCTTCCGTTCGGTCGCGCAGGCCGAGCAGAACGCCGGCGCGATCGCGAAGGGGCCACTCACCGCCGCGCAGTTGGCCGAGGTCGACCGGATTCTCGGACGGTGAGCGGCCCTCTCGTCGTGCTCGGACGGTGAGAGGCGGCCCCGTCAGGAGTGCACGCCCTGTTCCGTCAGAGTGATCCGGCCCGTCTTGATGGTCGCCAGGCGCGGGGCCCGGCGGGCGATGGACGAGTCGTGGGTGACCATGACGAACATCAGGCCGAGCTCGCGCCACAGGCCCTCCAGCAGGGCCATGACGTTGCCGCGGGTGCCCTCGTCGAGCTTGCCGGCGGGCTCGTCGGCCAGCAGCACCGTCGGCCGCTTCACCAGGGCGCGGCGATCGCGACGCTGCCTCGGCCGCGCGCTCGCGCCGCTCGGCGGGCGTCACGCCGAGCGGGATGGTCGGCTTCGCCTCACTGATCCGGGCGAGGTCCGGTCGAGCTGGTCGCCGTCCTCGATGGCGAGGTCGATGCCGCGCGGCGCCTCCACCGCGAGTCGTGCGACGACCAGGGCCGCCTTCTTTCTGGCCCAGTTCGCTTGAGACATACGCCGAACGTCCCGTGCGTCGAAGATTCTCGGCGCCCGCTGCGGGCGCTGCCACAATCCAGGGAGAAAGCTTTGAGCCGGACTGAGCAAAAGGTGTGTCAGGACTGAGAAAGTCGGTTGCCGGGTCAGAATTCCGTAAGACAGGCAATTCCTGCGCGGTAGACGGCGTACTGCCAGGAAACTGCTGTTGGGTGGGTGTTACGGTCCCGGGATGCACGGTTCTTCTCCGCTGTCCCGGCGTGCCGCTCTCGGCCTTGCCGCAGCCGCCATTCCGCTTGCCTCGGCGACTCCCGCATCCGCTGCCGGTACCGTCGTCGGCGGTGAGCGACTCGCCCGTAAGGGAATTCAGGTGAGCGGCGCCACAGGTCTGCCCGGGAAACTCACCGCAAGTGCCTGGATCGTCGCCGACTGCGAGAGCGGAGAGGTGCTCGCCTCGTTCGCCGCGCACCGGCGCCTGCCGCCCGCGTCCACACTGAAGATGCTGTTCGCCGACACCGTCCTGAAGAAGTTCCAGCGCGGTCAGCGATACAAGGTGACCGACGCCGACCTGGCCGACATCCCGGCCGGTTCCAGCCTGGTCGGGGTCAAGCCCGGGATCACGTACACCGTCGAGCAGCTGTGGCAGGGCGTCTTCCTCCGCTCCGGCAATGACGCCGTTCATGTGCTTGCCCACATGAACGGGGGAGTGGCGAAGACGGTCGCCGAGATGCAGGCCAAGGCCGAGGACCTGCAGGCGCTGGACACCCATGTGGTCAGCCCCGACGGCTTCGACCACAAGGGCCAGCTGTCCTCAGCCTACGACCTGACCCTCTTCGCGCGGCACGGCCTGAAGAACGCCGACTTCCGCGAGTACTGCCACACCAGGATCGCCGACTTCCCGGCCGGCGGCACAAAGACCTTCCAGATCCAGAACACCGACCGGCTGCTCACCGGCGCGTGGGGCCTGAAGACGTACGACGGACTGATCGGCGTCAAGAACGGTTACACCAGCCACGCCGGCAACACCTTCACCGGTGCCGCCACCCGCGGCGGCCGGACCCTGCTGGCCACCGTGATGCACCCCAAGAGCGGCTCCAACGCCGTCTACGAGGAGACGGCCGCGCTGCTCGACTGGGGCTTCACACACGGCGGTTCGGCCGAACCGGTGGGCACGCTGGTCGAGCCGCTCAGCGAGGGCGGGGCCAGGGTGACACCCACCCGCAAGACGGCCCGGGCGGCGGCCGGCGCCCCGGGTGCGGGGTCGGACGACCCCTCGGCCTGGCGGCTGCTGGAGGGCGCGGGCGGCTCGATCGCGCTGCTCGCGGGTGGCGTCTGGGCGCTGCGCAGACGCGGCAAGGGCAGCGGCAGGCACGCCAACTGACGTTCGCGGCAGCCGTTCCACGCACCGGTGCGCACCTCGCGGTCCCGCGCGAGATCCACCCCCAGCCCGGTGCGATGGAACGGCTGCCGTCTCCCCCCTCGGTTTGGCCTACGGAACTGCACTCCCCCAAGTGTGAAGCTCTTGTGGAGGAGATTTGAGCATAGGTCCATGACCGGCTGCAATGGTCCGGACGCACTAATTCCGCTTGTGCAAGTTGACGATTGGAGGATCCGCAGGTCAGGTCAGCCGCGGCCCACATACGGCATCGCGGTCGCCAGAACCGTCGCGAACTGCACATTCGCCTCCAACGGCAGCTCGGCCATGTGCCGCACCGTGCGCGCCACATCGGCGACGTCCATCACCGGTTCGGGGGCGATCTCGCCGTTGGCCTGCAGCGCTCCCGTCTGCATCCGCGCGGTCATGTCGGTGGCCGCGTTGCCGATGTCGATCTGCCCGACCGCGATGCGGTACGGCCGCCCGTCCAGCGAAAGCGACTTCGTCAGGCCGGTCAGCGCGTGCTTGGTCGCCGTGTAGGCGGCGGAGTGCGGCCGAGGCGTATGGGCGGAAATCGATCCGTTGTTGATGATCCGTCCGCCCTGCGGGTCCTGCGCCTTCATCTGCCGGTACGCCGCCTGCGCGCACAGGAACGCCCCGTTGAGGTTGGTGTCCACCACATGCCGCCAGGCCTCGTACTCCAGCTCCTCGACCGGCACCCCGCCGGGACCGAACGTCCCCGCGTTGTTGAACAGCAGATCCACCCGCCCGAACCGCTCGACCACGGCCGCGAACAGTGCGGCCACGTCCTCCGGCCGTGAGACGTCGGTCCGTACGGCGAGAGAGGCGCCGCCCGGCACCAGCGCCGCCGTCTCCTCCAGCGTCTCGGGGCGCCGCCCCGCCAGCGCCACCGACCAGCCCGCACGCAGCAGCTCCACGGCAACCGCCCGCCCGATGCCGGAGCCGGCACCGGTCACCACCGCGATCCTCGACTGCCCGCCGGTTGCCTGCTTCTCGGTCTCCATGGCATTCATGGGCCCGCAGCGTAGGCGAGGGTCCGGCATACGGGACGAGAGCGTCCGCCATCCGGGTCCCGGCGGCTCGAGGGCAAGTGACATTCGGCACTGTGTGCGAGCTGAGACCATAGGGACGTAGCACTCGGAAAGGGAGGGGCACATGCCCGAGCAGGGGGCGTCGACACCGGACATGTCGACACCGCACATACAACAGGCGGCCGGGCCGGAAGCGGAACCGGCCCCCGCCCGTACCCATCCCCGTACCGGACTGCTCGTCACCCTGATCCTCGGCGGCCTCACCGCGACGCCCCCGCTGGCGATGGACATGTACCTCCCCTCGCTCCCCGAGGTCACGAACTCCCTGCACGCACCCGCGGCCACCATCCAGCTCACGCTCACCGCCTGCCTGCTCGGGATGGCGCTCGGACAGTTGGTGGCCGGCCCGATGAGCGACCGCTGGGGCCGCCGCCGGCCCCTGCTGATCGGCATGGTCGCCTACGTCGTCTCGACCGTCCTGTGCGCCTTCGCGCCGACCGTCGAGCTGCTGGTCGCGTTCCGGCTCGCGCAGGGACTGGCGGGCGCGGCGGGAATCGTCATCGCGCGGGCCGTGGTCCGCGACCTGTACGACGGCGTGGCGATGGCCCGCTTCTTCTCCACCCTCATGCTGATCGGCGGGGTCGCCCCGATCGTCGCGCCGCTGATCGGCGGGCAGATCCTGCGGGTGACGGACTGGCGGGGTGTGTTCGTGGTGCTCACGGTGGTGGGCACGGTGCTGACCGCCTTCGTCTGGACGAAACTGCCCGAGACCCTCCCCGCGGCCGAGCGGCACGGCGGCGGAGTCGGCGAGGCCCTGCATTCGATGCGCCGCCTCCTCAGCGACCTGCCCTTCAGCGGGTTCATGCTCGCCGGCGGGTTCGCGTTCGCGGCACTCTTCGCCTACATATCGGCCTCGCCGTACGTGATCCAGGAGATCTACGGCGCCTCCCCGCAGACGTTCAGCCTGCTGTTCGGGCTGAACTCGGTGGGGCTGGTGGCCGTGGGCCAGATCAACGGAAAGCTGCTGGTGGGAAGGGTCCGCCTGGACAGGGCGCTGGGCGCGGGCCTGCTCGTCGTCATCGCCGCCGCGACCGCCCTGCTGCTCATGTCCACCGGGGTCTTCGGCAAGGTCGGCCTGGCGCCCGTCGCCGCGGCCCTCTTCGTCCTGATGTCCGCGATGGGGGTGACCCTGCCCAACGCCCAGGCCCTCGCCCTGATGCGCACCAAGCACGCCGCCGGGTCGGCGTCCGCGCTGCTCGGCACCTCCTCGTTCCTCATAGGCGCCGTCGCCTCGCCGCTGGTCGGGATCGCCGGAGAGCACACCGCCGTCCCGATGGCCGTCGTCCAACTGGCCGCGGCGCTGGTGGCACTGGGCTGCTTCGTGGGAATGTGCCGAACCCGGAGCGGGCGTACGAGCGTGGAAGGAGCGGGGAGCTGAGCGCACCGAGACTGCGCAGGGACAGTCCCGAGCGGGCCGGACTCGACCCCGGCGAGCTCCGCCACCTCGTCCAGGAGGTCCACGACCTCACCACCGGCGACCACCCCTGGGCCGCGGGCACCGTCGTCGTCGCCGGGCGGGGACCGGTGATCGCCGTCGAGGAGGCGGCGGGCTGGGCCGTCAGGTACTCGGCCTACGACCCCGACACCGACCGCGGTGTGGAGCTCCCGCCCGCGGACCGGGTCCCGATGACCGTCGACACACCCGTCGACCTGGCCTCCCTCACCAAGCTGTTCACCGCGGTCGCCGCCGTGCAGCAGATCGAGCGGGGCACGCTCGGGATCGATGCTCGGGTCGGGGCGTATCTGCCCGAGTTCCGCGGGGCGGTCCGGCACGGCATCACCGTGCGGGAGCTGCTCACCCATACCTCCGGGCTGCGGCCCGAACTTCCGCTGTACGACTGTGCCGACGACGCGGAGCGGCTGGAGAGGCTGCGGGCGGAGGTGCCGATCGGGGTGCCCGGCACGTACACGTACTCCGACCTCAACTTTCTGCTGCTGCAGTTCGTGCTGGAACGGGTTTCCGGGCGGACCCTGGACGTCCTGATCCATGACGGGATCACCCGTCCGCTGGGGATGCTGTCGACGGACTTCGGGCCCTGTCCCGGGGCGGCGGCGACGGAGGATCAGCGGCGGCCGTGGGCCAAGGTCGACCGGGGGATGGTGCGTGGGGTCGTCCATGACGAGAACGCGTGGGCGCTGGGCGGTATCGCGGGCCACGCGGGCCTGTTCTCGACGGGGCGTGACCTGGCGGTGTTCTGCCGCACGCTCCTCGCGGGCGGTTCCTACGGGCCCGCCCGCATCCTGGGCACGGACTTCGTGGAACTGCTGCTGACCCCGCCGGGGCTCGGCTTCGCCGTGGACCAGGCGTGGTTCATGGGGGAGCTGGTGGGGCGGGGGGCGGCGGGGCACACGGGGTTCACGGGGACGTCGGTGGTGCTGGATCCGGCGACGGACACGTTCTTGGTGCTGCTGGCGAATGCGGTGCATCCGCGGCGGCGGGGCCCCGACAGCCGCCCCCGCGCGGCAGCGGCGACCCACCTGGCACGGGCGGTGTACCGCAGCCCGTCCGGGGCTTGATCTCGCCCCCGCCGCCCCTTCCCGTTCCCGTCCCTGGGGGCTGCCGCCCCCAGACCCCCGCTTTCGGCCTGAACGGCCTCGTCCTCAAACGCCGGACGGGCTGAAAGATCAAACCCCGGCCGGCGAAAAATCAGCCCCTCCCGCCACAATCCAGCCCCTCCGGCGTTTGCGGAGCGGGGGTCCGGGGGCTGGCCCCCGGTACGGGACGGGTAGGGGCGGCGGGGGCGAAATAGAATCGGTGGGTGAACGACCCCGTAGCCCCGGCCGAAGCCCTGCGCCGCAGTCTTGCCGGCCTCCTCGACGGGCTGCCGCCCAGGCAGGCCGCCCAGGCCGTCGACCGCCTCATCGCCAACTACCGCGGAGCCACCCCCACCGACGCCCCCATCCTCCGCGACCGCGCAGACGTAGTCGCCTACGCCGCCTACCGCATGCCCGCCACCTTCGAGGCCGCGCACTCCGCGCTGGAGGCGTTCGCCGACGCCGTGCCCGGCTGGACACCCGGCAGTCACACCGACCTCGGCGGTGGCACCGGCGCCGCCACCTGGGCCGTCACCGCCACCTGGGACGGCACCCGCCCCGTCACCGTCCTCGACTGGGCCGAACCCGCACTCGCCCTCGGCAAGCAAATCGCCGCCGCCAACCCTGCCCTGCAACAGGCCAGTTGGCGCCGCGCCCGCATCGGCGCCGCCCTCACCCTGGACGCCACGGACCTCCTCACCGTCTCCTACGTCCTCAACGAACTCACCGAACCCGACCGCACCGCCCTCGTCGACGCAGCCGCGGCCGCCGCACAGGCCGTCGTGATCGTCGAGGCCGGCACCCCCGCCGGCTACGCCCGGGTCATCGAGGCCCGCGACCGCCTGATCGCCGCCGGGTTCCACATCGCCGCCCCCTGCCCGCACAGCGCCGGCTGCCCGATCGTCCCCGGCGCGGACTGGTGCCACTTCGCGGCACGGGTCAGCCGTTCCTCCCTGCACCGCCAGGTCAAGGGCGGCTCCCTGCCGTACGAGGACGAGAAGTTCAGCTATGTCGCCGCCGCCCGCTTCCCGGTCGCCCCGGCGCCCCACCGCGTCGTACGCAAACCCCAGATCCGCAAGGGCCAAGTGCTCCTGGACCTGTGCGAGACCGAACCCTCCCTCGGCCGCACCACGGTCACCAAACGCCACGGCGACCTCTACAAGGCGGCCCGTAACGCGGACTGGGGGGACCCCTGGCCGCCGTACACCTCCCCGTCGTAGAACCGCAAGCCGTCGCACCACGAGCCGGTACCGTCGCTCCATGGTCAAGAAGCCCGCCCCCGACGCCACCCGCCGCAGCGAGAGGTCCCGTCGCGCGATCTACGACGCCGCCCTCGCGCTGGTCGGTGAGATCGGCTACCCGAGGACGACCGTCGAGGGCATCGCCGCCCGGGCCGGCGTCGGCAAGCAGACGATCTACCGGTGGTGGGGATCGAAGGCGGACGTGCTGCTGGAGGCGTTCCTCGACCTCAGCGCGCGGGCGGCGCGGGACGCGGGCCAGGAGCCGTACGTCATCCCGGACACCGGCGACCTCGCCGCCGACCTCAAGGCCGTGCTGCGGGTCACCGTCGACCAGCTGAAGGACCCCCGGTTCGAGGTGCCGTCCCGGGCGCTGGCCGCCGAGGGCCTCGTCAACGAGCAGCTCGGCCGGGAGTTCGTGGCCAAGCTCCTCGAACCCTCGCTCCAGCTGTACGTCGACCGGCTGCGTTCCGCGCAGGAAACAGGCCAGGTCCGCCCCGAGGTCGACCCGCGCATCGCCCTGGAGCTCTTCGTCTCACCCCTCGCCCAGCGCTGGCTGCAGCACACGGGACCGATCTCGTACGCCTACACCGACACCCTCGTCGAGTACGCCCTGCACGGTCTTGCCCCTCGTACCCCGGATGTCCCTTCTGGCACCCCGGAGCACGGCGCGGTGGGACCATAGGGCATGCTGTTGCGCACGACAGCGAGGCGAGGGTGATAGATGAGCGCGGAGTTGGGCGGCCGGAACGGCCGGCAGGGCAAACTCTCCCAGTGGCTGCGTGGCCGCCGCCCGAAGGAGACCGGCGCCGACGACGGCGGCCGTGAGGCCCTGCTGCTCGCCGCCGCCGGAGCGGGTCTGCCGCTCGCCCCCGCCGCGCACCCCGCCCCCGGCTACCGCTGTTCCTGCGACCGCGTGGGCTGTCCCACCCCCGCCCGGCACCCCGTGTCCTTCGCCTGGCAGACGCAGTCCACCACCGACCGCGCCCAGATCGAGCGCTGGGCCCGCCACCAGCCGCAGGCCAACTTCATCACCGCGACCGGCATGGTGCACGACGTCCTCGACATGCCTCTGGAGGCGGGCCGGGAAGCGCTGGAGCGGCTGCTCGCGTCCGGGATCGAGGTGGGCCCCGTCGCCGAGAGCGACGACGGACGCCTGCTGTTCTTCACCCTTACCCGGGGTACCCCCGAGGACGAGGACGAGTGGTGGCCGTGCGAGCTGGACTGCCACCCGGAGACGATGGACGAGCATCCGGGGCTGCGGTGGCACTGCCGTGGCTCGTACGTCCTCGTACCGCCAGCCCGGCTGCCCGGCGACCAGAGCGTGCACTGGGTACGGGGCCTTGAGCATCCGCTGCCGGATCCGCTGAGCCTGCTCGAGATCCTCACGGACGCCGGTGCGCGGTATGCGGGCGAGGAGCCCGACCACGCCGGTGCGGGCTGGCCCCTTCGGCACTGAGAGCGCCCCAAAGGGGCGCGGGGCTGTGCCGATGTACGGCTCCGCCGCGCGGGCGCGAGCAGCCCCCACCGGCCTGCAGGTTGAGTACCGGCTCTAGGACCCCTGCGCAGAGGTCAGGCCCTCCAGCCGGGACAACACCGACACCTGGTCGCTGCCCGCGCCCCGTGGCGGGTCCAGAGCCACCCCGTTCGACATGTACTCCAGCGTCAGCGACTGCTTGATCTCACCGGTGGTCAGTGCCTTCACGCTCGCGGTCTGTGCGGGGATCGAGGTGCCCGTGGCGGCGGTCTGCTTCTCGTAGCGGCGGTTGGTGAAGAACACCAGCGCGCCGCCGTCCGCCGTGCGCAGCGCCAGCGGGGCGTAGCTGCCGCTGATCAGCGGCTCGTCGATGAACTGCGTGACCAGGCCCGGCTTCTTGGACAGCTTCTTGCGCTGGGCGCGCCACTGGTCGGTGTGCGGACCCGGGGCGAAGGCCTTCCCGCCGTTCTTCAGGTACGCCGCGTAGTCCTTGCTCAAGTCCCCCGGCGGCACGGCGAATTCGGTGGAGTTCACCGGTACGGTCTCGGCCCAGCCGGCCGTGTCCTTCTTCACCTTCGGCAGCGTGCCGGGGCGGATGAGCGTCAGATACGCCACCTTCCACGGCCGGCCCAGACCGTCGCGGTGGAACACCAGCAGCCAGTGCAGGTTGCCGCCCTTGTTGCCCTGGGCCTCCGCGACGAACCAGCGGGGCCAGCCTGCCTTCTTGGGGATCGTGTACGTCACGTCGGTCAGCTGCAGCGGTGTGTGCGCCGGATTGCCGGACGGGCTGAGCGTGTGACCGGCCTTGAGGCGGGCCGCGTCGATGTCGCCCAGGGCGCCGGTGACATGGTCGGCGTCGAGCGAACTGTCGTACGCCTTGTCCGCCTTGTTGTACGCGGACGTGAACTGCTCGAGCGCCTTGGCCGCTTCGGCGCGGGTGGAGGAGGGGAGCACCTCGCGCTCCCCGTGCACCACCACACAACCGCTCGCCGTCAACGACAAAGCGGTCACCGAGGCCGCAATCAGTGCGCTTCGCTCAAGCCTGCGGAGCCTTCGAGGGCCGCGATCCCTGCTCATCAGGTGTCTTCACCTTCCCCTTCCCGGAGGCGAACCCTACCGGGGCGAAGAACAGCGCGAGCGTCGGGATCAGGTACAGCAGCCACACCGTGACCTGAAGGACGGTCGGGTCCGGCTGGAAGTTGAACACGCCCTTGAGGAGGGTGCCGTACCAGCTGTCCGGCGGGACGGTGTCGCTGATGTCGAACGCGAGGTGGGTCAGGCCCGGGAGCCAGTCGGCCTCCTGAAGGTCGTGGAAGCCGTACGCCAGCACGCCTGCGGCCACGACGACCAGCATGCCGCCGGTCCAGGTGAAGAACTTCGCGAGGTTGATCTTCAGGGCGCCGCGGTAGAACAGCCAGCCCAGGAGGACCGCCGTCGCCAGGCCCAGCGCCACGCCGATCAGGGGCCGCGGGGTGCCGTCGCTGGCCGCGTGCACCGAGGCCCACACGAACAGGGCGGTCTCCAGGCCCTCCCGGCCGACGGCGAGGAACGCGGTGGCGACCAGGGCGCCCGTGCCCATGGCGAGGGCCGCGTCCAGCTTGCCGTGCAGCTCCGACTTCAGGTGCCGGGCGGTGCGCCGCATCCAGAAGACCATCCAGGTCACCAGGCCGACGGCGACGACGGAGAGCGAGCCGCCGAGGGCCTCCTGCGCCTCGAACGTCAGCTCCTGGGAGCCGAATTCGAGGACGCTGCCGAAGCCCATCGCGATCAGCACGGCGATGGCGATGCCGATCCAGATGGGCCGGATGGCGTCCCGGCGCCCCGTCTTGACCAGGTAGGCGATCAGGATGCAGACGACCAGGCTGGCTTCGAGGCCCTCGCGCAGACCGATCAGATAGTTGGAGAACACGGCTCACGCCTCCTTGGAGAACAGCGTGCTGCCCCACCAGTCGTCCTTGTCGCGGACGCCGGGCGGAACGGCGAACACCGCCGAACCCACGTGCTGGATGTACTCGTTGAGGGCGTCCTTCGCCGACAGGTTGCGCTGCAGCGGGATGAACCCCTTGCGCACGTCCCGCTGGTACGCGAGGAAGAACAGGCCCGCGTCCAGCCGGCCGAGGCCGTCGGTGCCGTCGGTGAAGGAGTAACCGCGGCGCAGGATCGTGATCCCGTTGTTGGAGTCGGGGTGCGCGAGCCGGACGTGTGCGTCGGGCTTCATGGCCTTCAGGAACGGCTTGTCGTGCTCCTTGGCCTTGCCGACCGGGGCGCCCTCGCCCTTGTCCCGGCCGAAGACGTCCTCCTGCTCCTGCAACGAGGTGCGGTCCCAGGTCTCGATGTGCATGCGGATGCGGCGGGCGACGAGATACGACCCGCCGGTCATCCAGTCGGGACCGTCCTTCTCACCGACCCACACGAACTTCTTCAGACGGTCCGTCTCCGTGCCCGCGATGTTGCGGGTGCCGTCCTTGAAGCCCATCAGGTTGCGCGGGGTCTGCGCGTCCGGGGTCGTCGAGGAGGTCTTGCCGAAGCCGAGCTGCGACCAGCGGATGTTGACCTTGCCGAAGCCGATGCGGGCCAGGTTGCGGATCGCGTGCACGGCGACCTGCGGGTCGTCCGCGCAGGCCTGGATGCACAGGTCGCCGCCGGTGCGGTTCTTGTCGAGGTTCTCGCCGGGGAACTGCGGGAGGTCCACTAGCGCCTCCGGCCGGTGGTCCTTCAGCCCGAACTTGTCGAACAGCGACGGCCCGAAGCCGATCGTCAGCGTCAGCCGCGAGGGCTTGAGGCCCAGCGCCTCACCGGTGTCGTCCGGCGGGGCCTCGGCGAGACCGCCGTACGCGCCTTCGCCGACCGCCTTGCCTGCCGTCATCCGGCGCGCCGCCTCGGTCCAGTCCTTCAGCATCTGCACGAACTCGGCGCGGTCGTCCGTCTGCACGTCGAACGCGGCGAAGTGCAGCCTGTCCTGCACGGGGGTGGCGATGCCGGCCTGGTTCACGCCGTGGAAGGCGACCGCGGCTCCGGCCTCGGCTGCCGTCGGGTCCGCGTCGTTGCCCACGCGGGTCATCGCGACCGCACCGCCGGCCGCGGCGGCACCGAGCGCGAGCCCGGCGCCGCCCCAGCCGATCAGCGAACGGCGGGAGGGGGCCTTGGAGCTGCCCGCCTCGGTGGTGGCGGCTTCCTGGGTGTCCGTCATGGTGGTGTCCGTCCCCTGCTTCGGCTACTTCACGACGGCGGCGGCGAGCTTGGACAGCGGCTCCGCGAGCGCGTTCACCGCGTCCGAGAGCTCCTTGCGCTGGTCCTCGGTGACCTTGTCGTACGACACGAAGCCGTCGGAGGTCTTGTCCGTGCGGTACTTGTCGAGCAGCGTGTTCAGCGCGGCGAACTGCTTGTCGAGCTCGGCGGTCAGCGCCTTGTCATTGGCCTGGGCAACCGGCTTGAGCAGCTCGTACGCCTGCTGCGCGCCCTCGACGTTGGCCTTGAAGTCGCTCAGGTCGGTGTGCGAGTAGCGGTCCTCCTCGCCGGTGACCTTGCCGGTGGCGACCTCGTCCAGCAGCTCCTTGGCGCCGTTGGCCATGGAGGTCGGGGTGATCACGGCCTTGCCGACCCGCTGCTGCCAGTCCTTCAGGTCCTTGACCAGCTGGTCGGCGAGGGTCTTCTGCTCGGCGCCGATCTTCTTGTCCTGCCACAGCGCCTTCTCCAGCGCGTGCCAGCCCGTCCACTTCTGGCCCTTCTCCAGGCCGTCGGCGCGGGTGTCGGTCTTCGGGTCGATGTCACCGAAGGACTCGGCGATCGGCTCCGTGCGCTCCCAGCCGACGCGGGAGGGGGCGTAGGCGTCCTGGGCGGCCTTCAGGTCGCCGGCCTTGATCGCCTTGGCGAAGACCTCGACCTTCGGGAGCGTCGCGTCGGCCTGCTCCTGCGCGTACTCGCGGTAGTCGGCAACGGCCTTGTCCAGCTTGGGGTTGCGCTTGGCGGTGGTGCCTGAGCCGGTGACGGTCAGCTTCTGCCGGACGCCGTGGCCCTTCATGCCGGGCCGGCAGGCGATCTCGTACTCGCCCGCCTTCACCTCGGCGGTCAGCGTGTACTTCGTACCGGAGCCGATGTTCTCCTTCTCGGAGACGATTCGGTCGTCCGGGAAGAGGATCTCGACCTCGGTCGCCTGGGAGCCCTTGTTCTCGATCTTCAGGGTGACCTGTCCGGCCGGCACCGACTTGGTGGAGGTGTCGCACTTGGAGTCGGCCGCGGTCACCTGGATCGCGGCGTCGCCGTCGGCCTTGCTCTTCTGCGTGCACCCGGTGACGGCGGTCAGCGCCGCTGCGGTGGCGACGGCGGTGACGACGGAGAGTCTGGCGGCTCGCATGCAGGCTCCTGAGGCTGGCGAAAAATCGCGTGTCGAGGCTCACGCAGGATTGGTGAGGCTCGCCTAACTTATCTAAGGCTTGCCTGTGTAATACCCAGTCATGCGGTGATTCAGCTCTCATGGACGCTGTATGAGCACGGCACGATCACGGTGGCTCAAATCAAATCCCAAGGAAAAGTCAAGGGATGGTCAAGCAATCGACTTCGGGGTGATCGGGGGAGGGTGAGCGGGGCGTAAGACTGTGCCCATGGACAGGGGACGCCGTGAACTCCTCGGGCCGGGGCGGCTCGTACTGCATGTGCAGGACCGCCCTGCCCCGCCGACCTTGCGTTTCGAGACGGCGGGGGACGGCCGGATTCTGCTGCGGCAGGAGGAGCGGCCCGTGCTGCTGGGCCGGACCGCGGGCGACGGCTGCTGCAGGGAGCTGTATCTGCACCGCCTCGGCGGCTACCGCTCACCGCTCCCGCCCCTCCGTTCGACGCTCATGCGGTCGTCGGTCAACTGGGCGCACCAGTACGCCCGTTGGCTGGAGGATGCGGACGGAACCCCGTTCCAGGACGGACGCTGGGAACTGGCCCATCGGCCCGTCTTCCAACCGGGAGTCTGGACCGAGGACTTCCCGCGCGACTGGCCGGCCACCCGGCTGGACCTGTACTGCGGGGGAGGCTGGCACGGCGTCCTGCCCCTGCGCCGGCTCTCACCGCCGGACGCGGCGCGCGTGAGGGCGTACCGCAGGCACGCCCGCGAGGGCAGCCTCGCGCCCGTACTCCTGTGGTGGGTGACCTTCCTCGACGGCTGGGTCGTCCTCGACGGCCACGACCGGGCGGTGGCCGCGCTCGCGGAGGGGCTGACGCCGCAGGGCGTGGAGCTGAGCCGGATCCCGGACGAGGAGGACTGGCGCCGAGTGGCGGACGAGGTGACCGAGGGGCACGAGCACCGCATGGCACAGCTGGCGGACCACCCCGCCGGCCCCGCGGCCGACCGCCGTCGGGCCACCCTGGAGCGGGCGTACGCCGAAACCCTCGCCACCCTCCCGTACGGCGTGGGCCCCACCCCCTTCCTGCCCCTCTCCGGTGGCCCCGCCACCTGGGAGGACCTCGCAGCCCGGGCAATGTTTCAATGCCCCCGTGACTGACTACGACGTGCTCCGCGTCTTCTGTGCCCCGAACGGCGGCTACGGCAACGAACTCGGTGTCGTCCGCGAGGGATCCGTCATGCCCGACCGGGCGGAGCGACAGGCGTTCGCCGCGAAGCTCGGGTTCAGCGAGACCGTGTTCGTCGACGACCCCGAGCGCGGAGTCGTCGACATCTACACCCCCACCCTGCGCCTGCCCTTCGCCGGTCACCCCTGCGTCGGCGCCGCCTGGCTCCTCGACGTGGACGAACTGGTCACCCCGGCCGGGCTCGTCGGGGCGCGCCAGGACGGGGAGTTCAGCTGGATCGAGGCCCGCGCCGAGTGGGCCCCGGCGCGCACCTTGCGCCAGTACGCCACGGCCGCCGAGGTCGACGACCTGCCCGTCCCGCCGAAGGGGGAGTGGATCTACGCCTGGGCCTGGGAGGACGAGCCCGCGGGACGGGTACGCGCGCGTGGTTTCCCCGGCCGGGACGACGGCATCGATGAGGACGAGGCCACCGGTGCGGCCGCTCTGCTCCTCACCGAGCGGCTCGGGCGGGCGCTCAACATCACCCAGGGGGCGGGATCGCAGATCCTTACGGCTCCGCAGCCCTATGGGTGGGTTGAGATCGGGGGGCGGGTGTATCTGGAGCGCCAGCCCGAACGCTAGGGCCCGGTCCTATGCGCTCAGCGGGAACTCCTCGCCCAGTGCCCGGAACACCGCCGTGTTCAAGGCGAACGCCCGCTTGCACTCGGCGACGATCCGCTGCCTCTCCAGGTCGTCCGCCCGGATCCCGTCCAGCAGTACCCGGTAACCCCTCTTGAACGCGGCCGGGTTGGCGACCCCCTCGAACACGTAGAACCGCACCCCGTCGCCCTTCCGCGCGAACCCCCACGTCTTCTCCGCCTTGTCCCGGATGATCTGGCCGCCGGAGAGGTCTCCCAGGTAGCGGGTGTAGTGGTGGGCGATGTAGCCGCCGGGCCACTGCTCGGCGCACTCCCTCACCCGCGCTGCGTACGCCTCCGTCGCCCGCAGCGCGGACAGTCCCGCCCGCCATCCGGTGCCCCGCAGATGGGCCAGGTCCCGCTCCAGTGCCGGCAGCCGGAAGAGTTCCGGCCGGATGAACGGCCCGGCCACCGGGTCGGATGCCAGCCGCTCGGCTCCGTCCTCCAGCGCCGCGTAGACGAACCACAACTGCTCGGTGTAGCGCGCGTACGCCTCCACGCCCAGCCGGCCGCCCAGCAGGTCGCTCATGAACGTCGAGGTCTCCGCCTCCGTGTGCTGCTCGTGGGACGCGGTGCGGATGACGGTCGAGAAGGAGTCCATGGGCCCCGACTTTCAAGGTTGCCGACAGGCTGTCGGTAAAAGTGTACGAGAAAAGACCCGCCCCGGCAGCAGGGCGGGTCGTCGAAGATCGCTACGGGCTCGCTACGGCAGGGTGAGGATCTCCGCCCCCGACTCCGTCACCACCAGCGTGTGCTCGAACTGGGCCGTCCGCTTGCGGTCCTTGGTGACGACCGTCCAGCCGTCGTCCCACATGTCGTACTCGTGCGTCCCGAGGGTCAGCATCGGCTCGATCGTGAAGGTCATGCCGGGCTGCATGACGGTCGTCGCGTGCGGGCTGTCGTAGTGGGGGATGATCAGGCCCGAGTGGAAGGACGAGTTGATGCCGTGGCCGGTGAAGTCGCGGACCACCCCGTAGCCGAACCGCTTGGCGTAGGACTCGATGACCCGGCCGATGATGTTGATCTGGCGGCCCGGCTTCACCGCCTTGATCGCGCGGTTCAAGGACTCACGGGTCCGCTCCACCAGCAGTCGCGACTCCTCGTCGACGTCACCCACCAGGTAGGTCGCGTTGTTGTCGCCGTGCACCCCGCCGATGTACGCCGTCACGTCGAGGTTGACGATGTCGCCGTCGCGCAGCACCGTCGAGTCCGGAATGCCGTGGCAGATCACCTCGTTGACCGAGGTGCACAGGGACTTGGGGAAGCCGCGGTAGCCGAGCGTCGACGGGTAGGCGCCGTGGTCGCACATGTACTCGTGCGCCACCTTGTCCAGTTCGTCGGTGGTGACGCCCGGCGCGATGAGCTTCGCCGCCTCCTCCATCGCCTGCGCGGCGATCCGGCCGGCGACCCGCATCGCCTCGATCGTCTCGGGCGTCTGCACCTCCGGTCCGGTGTACGGCGTCGGAGCGGGCTTGCCGACGTACTCGGGACGGCGGATGTTTCCGGGTACGGAACGGGTGGGGGACAGCTCCCCTGGTACGAGCAGCGACTGGCCAGACATGCCAGTGAGTCTAACGAGCGGGCATGGGGGAACATGTCGGTGGCGAGAGGAGCAGGTCATGGCCTTGTTCAAGAAGCGCACGGTCGGCAAGCCGGGCGAGTGGTACTACTGCCTGGAGCACAAGAAGGTCGAGGAGGGGCCGGAGTGCCCCGCCAAGGACCGTTTCGGGCCGTACGCCTCCCGTCAGGAGGCCGAGCACGCGATGCAGACGGCGCGCGAGCGCAACCTCGAGTGGGAGAACGACCCCAAGTGGCACGACGCCCCTGCCGCAACCCCTGACGACGACTGATCAGGCCTGCGCGGTGGTCTGTGCCGGTGCGGCTGCCGTCCGCTGGTCGCGCAGCCGCAGCGCGTGCTCGTTCGTGCGCACGTCGTACGTCATCAGCTTCGGCAGGCACAGCGCCAGCAGCCCCACCGCGCCCGCGCAGAGCAGGCCGCCGGACCAGACGGACGTCCGTACGCCCCACCGGGCGGCGAAACCGCCGGAGCGGACCTGGCCGACGGTCGGACCGACCGAGTACGACAACAGCTCGATCCCGGCGAGCCGGCCACGCAGCTCGTCCGGGATCGTCTGGTTCCACATGGCCCCTCGGAAGATCCCGCTGACCATGTCGCAGCCGCCGGCCACGGTCAGGAACAGCAGCACCAGCCATACGTCGCCGACGACTCCGGCGGCCGCGATCGCCAGGCCCCACAGCGCGGCCGACAGCACCACCATCCGCCCGTGCCGGTGCACCCGTGAGGTCCAGCCGCCGGTCAGCCCCACCAGCATCGAACCGAACGGGACCGCCGCGTACATCAGGCCCAGCGCCCAGTTCGCGTCCAACTCGTCGGCGAGGAAGGGCAGTACGGCGAGCGGCATCGCCAGGAACATCGCGGCGAGGTCGACGGCGTAGGTGCCGAGGAGTTCCTTGCGGCTCCAGGCGTAGCGGGCGCCCTCCGCGATGGCCGTCAGCGAAGGCTTCGCGGCCTCGTGGGCGGCGGGGGAGGCGGCGATGCGGACGATGAGGAGCACGGAGACGACGAAGGTCGCGAGGTCCGCGCCGTACGCCCAGCCGAGGCCCGCGTACGCCACGACCACGCCCGCCAGCGCCGGACCCGCGACGCCGCCGACCGTCCAGCGCAGGGAGTTCAGGGCGGAGGCGGCGGGCATGTGCTCGTGGGCCACGATCCGGGGCCAGAGGGAGTCGATGGCCGGGCGCTGTACGGAGACGAGGGCGGAGGACAGGGCGGCGACGGCGTACAGCGGCCATACGGCAGGGTGCGGGAGCAGGGCGTTGGCCAGCAGGGCCGCGCTGAGCAGGCCCTGTCCGGCCTCCGTCCACACGATCAGCTTCCGCTTGTCGAGTGCGTCGGCGAGGGCGCCGCCGTACAGCCCGAACACGAGCAGGGGCAGCAGCTCCACGGCGCCGATCGCTCCGACCGCGGCCGCCGAGCCGGTGAGTTCCTTCAACTGCACCGGCAGTGCGACGAACGTCAGGAAGCTCCCGAAGTTCGAGATCGTCCCCGAGACCCACAGCCGGCGGAAGTCGGAGGAGGCCCGCCAGGGGGTGAGGTCGGGGAGCAGTGCGCGCGTCCAGGTCACGATGGGCCATGGTCGGCGGGGGCGGCCCCCACAGGCAACCGGTTTTCGCCCCCGCCGCCCCTACCCGTCCCGACCCGGGGGCCGGCCCCCGGACCCCCGCTCCTCAAACGCCGGAGGGGCTGGATTTTTGCCGGCCGGGGTTTGATCTTTTCAGCCCGTCCGGCGTTTGAGGACGAGGCCGTTCAGGCCGAACGGGGGTCTGGGGGCGGAGCCCCCAGGGTCGGGACGGGTAGGGGCGGCGGGGGCGAGAACCTCTGGTGAGGTCACCAGCGGGCCGGTGGTGGGGCCGTCAGTTGTTCCGCAAGGCGGTAGAGGCGGTCACGCAGACGCCGGTTCCCCCGCGGCGCCGGCAGCGCGTTCTCACCGGCCGCCGCACTCACCAGATGCTGCACAGTGTCCAGATCCAGCTCGGAGCCCTCCGGGACAGCCAGCGACTCGTGCGCCATGGAAGCGAGATCACCCTCCCCCGCCCCGAGCGCCAACACCGTCGCCCCGGCCCGCCGCACGTCATACACCCGCTCCAGCAGCGAACCCCCCGCCCCGGCGGGTGCAACCACCAGCAGCGTCTCCCCCCGCCGCGCAGCCGCCAACCGCCCCAGCCCCACCGCCAGATGCGCCGGATCAGAGGCACGTGCCCCGTGCCGTACGAGCGTCGGCGTCAGCTCCGGCGTCCCCGACCACGCCGCCTCGTCCACCAGATGCGCCGCCAGATGCCACGGCTCGTACTCCTCCGTGCCCACCAGCAGCAGCCCCCCGCCGTGCGACACCACCGACCCGCGCAGCACCCCCGCGAACCGCCGCGCGGCCCCCAGCCACTCGGTCCCGGCGAGCACTTCACGCAGCAACGCGACACGTACGGCGTCCATGCCTGCGCATCCTGCACCAGTCGGCGACCGCTGACCGGGCGTTCACCCCGAATTCGCCCGACCTGGCGACAGGGCGCGACGACAGAATCCACCCGCCCTCCTCGAGCGCTCACGTGACCCGGCTCACCCGACCCGCAGGGCCGGCCGGGGCGGACGTAAAGTCGGCCCATGACCTCTACCGACAGTGCTGCACAGACCCCCGCGAAGGCCCCCGCCAAGGACCCCTGGGACCTGCCCGACGTCTCCGGGCTCGTCGTCGGCGTCCTGGGTGGGACCGGGCCGCAGGGCAAGGGCCTCGCCTACCGGCTGGCCAGGGCCGGCCAGAAGGTGATCATCGGCTCGCGTGCGGCGGAGCGTGCGCAGGCGGCCGCCGATGAGATCGGCCACGGCGTCGAGGGCCACGACAACGCCGAAACCGCTCGCCGCAGCGACGTCGTCATCGTCGCCGTACCGTGGGACGGCCACGGCAAGACGCTGGAGTCGCTGCGTGAGGAACTGGCCGGCAAGCTCGTCGTCGACTGCGTCAACCCGCTCGGCTTCGACAAGAAGGGCGCCTACGCGATCAAGCCGGAGGAGGGCAGCGCGGCCGAACAGGCCGCCGCCCTGCTGCCGGACTCCCGGGTCACCGCAGCCTTCCACCACCTGTCGGCGGTGCTCCTCCAGGACCCCGAGATCGCCGAGATCGACACCGATGTGATGGTGCTGGGGGAAGAGCGGGCCGACGTCGAGGTCGTGCAGGCGCTGGCCGGGCGCATTCCCGGCATGCGCGGCATCTTCGCCGGCCGGTTGCGCAACGCCCACCAGGTCGAGTCGCTGGTCGCCAACCTGATCTCCGTGAACCGCCGGTACAAAGCCCACGCCGGGCTGCGCGTCACGGACGTATGAGCGGATGGGGGACACTGGACGCCGTAACGGTGTCCCCCGGCCCGCCGACAGGAGTCGAACGAAATGCCCCGCCTTGGCCTCTATGCCCTGATCGTCTTTGTGCTCGCCGTGGCCGCGGCCGTGGTGTCCTTCGCGCAGGGCAGCTGGCTGGGCATCGTGTGGATCCTGCTCGCGGGACTGTCCAGCAACATGTGCTGGTACTACTGGAAGCGGGGCCGGGCGGCTCACCAGGGGCGGTAGAGGCTGTAGCCGTTTGAGCTCTCCCATTCGCTGACGCCGAGGCCACGCAGGATCGCGTGGATCATGTCGAAGAACGCCCCGTTGATCGAGAACGTCCCGTTGATCGGCGGCGCCCACAGCAGCGCGAACACGAGCAGCAGGCCGAACGGCGCGAAGGGTTCCACCTGCCGCTTGACCTTGTCGGACAGCCAGGGCTCGATGACGCCGTAGCCGTCCAGGCCCGGAACGGGCAGGAAGTTCAGGATGGCCGCGGTCACCTGGAGCAGGGCGAGGAAGGCCAGGGCGTACCGGAAGTCACTCGGCACGCCGTCCAGGGCGTCCAGCCAGAACGGGGCGGTGCAGACGACGGCGAACAGGACGTTCGTCAGCGGACCGGCCGCCGAGATCAGACTGTGCCGCCACCGCCCGCGGATCCGTCCGCGCTCGATGAAGACCGCGCCGCCCGGCAGACCGATCCCGCCCATGATCACAAAGAGCACCGGCAGCACGATGCTCAGCAGCGCGTGCGTGTACTTCATGGGGTTCAGCGTGAGATAGCCCTTCGCGCCGACCGAGATGTCACCGCTGTGCAGGGCGGTACGCGCGTGTGCGTACTCGTGCAGACACAGGGAGACGATCCAGGCCGCCGTCACGAACAGGAACACGGCCACGCCCGGCTGCTCGGCGAACCCGGTCCAAGTGGCCCATCCCGTGACCGCGGTGACGGCCAGGATCCCCAGGAAGACGGGGCTGATCCGCCGGTCGCTGCGGCTGGTGGTGGCGGTGGTCATGGGACTCCCTGGACAGTGCGTGCACGCGGTGGGACTGCCCGACGGTACCGGGCGTACGTGGAAAACGTCTCGCGGGGGGACGGTGGTTCCGTGGAAGGGTGGGGACATGGGGGATCGGCATGTGTGTTCCGCGCGGGCCGCGGAGAGCACGGTTGCGCTGCCCCCGTGACCGCGCCGCTCGCCCGAACCCCATGACCGCCCCCGACGTCAACGGAGACAATGGACCCCGTGCGCTATCGCATCCTCGGCACCACTCAGGCGCTCCGCCCCGACGGCACCCTCGTCCCGGTCGGCGGGGCGCGGTTGCGTGCACTGTTGACCGTGCTGGCCATGCGCGCCGGGCGTACGGTGCCGGCGGGCGTCCTGGTCGACGAGGTGTGGGGCGGTGACCCGCCCGCCGACGCGCCGGGTGCGCTGCAGGCGCTGGTCGGCCGGCTGCGGCGGGCGCTCGGCGCGGACGCCGTCGCCTCCGCGGAGGGCGGCTACCGGCTCGCCGCCCGGCCCGACGACGTCGACCTGCACCGTTTCGAGCGGCTGACCGGCGAGGGCACGCGGGCGCTGGCCGACGGTGACCCCGCCAAGGCGGCCGAGGTCCTCGACGACGCCCTCGGCCTGTGGCGTGGCCCGGCCCTGGCCGACCTCCCCGACCGCACCGCGGAGGCGGCCCGCTGGGACACCCGCCGCCTGGACGCCCTGCGCACCCGCCACACCGCCGCCCTCGCCCTCGGCCACGCCGAGCAGTCCCTGCCCGAGCTGACCGCCCTGTGCGACACCCACCCCCTCGACGAGCCCCTCCAGGCCCTACGCCTGCGCGCCCTCCGCGACGCGGGCCGCACGGCCGAGGCACTGGCCGCCTTCGAGGCCGTGCGACGCCTGCTGGCAGACCGCCTGGGAGCGGACCCCGGGAACGAACTGAGGTCGCTGTACGGGGAGTTGCTGCGCCCCGATGAGCAGGGGCGCAGGCTTGGTGCCGACGCCGCGCCGGGTGGTCGTGCGCGGGGTGTCGGTGAGGGGGCGCGGGGGTTGCTGCGGCCGGAGGCCGGGGGTTCGGGGGCGCGCGGCGGCGCAACCGGGGTTCCGGCGGGTGGTGCTGGGCGGGGTGCCGGTGAAGGGTCGGGGGAGTGGTCGCGGCCGGAGGAGCGGGAGGCGCGCCTGCGGGGCCGCGGTGTCGGTGAGCGGCCGGAGGGCGGGGGTTCGGGGGCGCGCGGCGGCGCAACCGGGGTTCCAGAGGATGGTCATTCTTGGCCGCGTGGCCGCGCAACCGGGGTTCCGTCGGGTGGTTCCGGGCGGGACGGCGGTGAGCGGTCGGGAGAGCCGGACGCGTGGGTACGTGGAAGTGTCACCGGTGCTCCGTCGGGCGGCCAGGGGTGGAACAGCGGTGCGTCGGCGGCCGGTTGGCCCGGTGCCGTCGGCGGTGGTGCGGACGGTGCGAGGTCCGGGGCCGTGGTGGGTGGTGCGGACGGTGCGAGGTCCGAGGGCGCGGTGGGTGGTGCGGACGGTGCGAGGTCCGAGGGCGTGGTGGGTGGTGCGGACGGTGCGAGGGCCGAGGGCGCGGCGGGTGGTGCTGGGCGGGGTGCCGGTGAAGGGGCGGCGGGTGCCGCTTCCGTGGCCGATGCACCCCGGCCTCCCGGCAACCTCCGTGCCCGCCTCACCTCCTTCGTCGGGCGGGAGGCCGATATCGAGGCCATCCGGGGCGATCTCGCGGCGGCCCGGCTGGTGACGTTGCTCGGGCCCGGTGGGGCCGGGAAGACGCGGCTGTCGCAGGAGGCCGCCGAGGCCGTGCGGTATGCGGCGCGGGACGGGGTGTGGCTGGCGGAGCTGGCGCCCGTCGACGACCCGGACGCCGTACCGGAGGCCGTGCTGACGGCCGTCGGGGCGCGGGAGACCGTGCTGTACGGCGCGGGGGCCGAGGCGATGCGGGCGGCGGGGGCCGAGCGGCACGACGACCCCGTCGAGCGGCTCGCCGAGCACTGCGGGCGGCGGCGCATGCTGATCGTCCTCGACAACTGCGAACATGTCGTCGAGGCCGCCGCCCGGCTGGTGGAGGAGCTGCTCGAACGCTGCCCGGAGCTGACGGTGCTCGCCACCAGCCGTGAACCCCTCGGCGTACCGGGGGAGTTGCTGCGCCCCGTGGAGCCGCTGCCCGAGCCGGTCGCGCTGCGGCTGCTCGCCGACCGGGGCGCGGCCGCCAGGCCCGGGTTCCGCGTCGACGAGGACCCCGAGGCATGCGCCGAGATCTGCCGGCGGCTCGACGGGCTGCCCCTGGCCATCGAACTGGCCGCCGCCCGACTGCGCATGCTGACGCCCCGCCAGATAGCCGACCGGCTCGACGACCGCTTCCGGCTGCTGACCTCCGGCAGCCGCACCGTCCTGCCCCGCCAGCAGACCCTGCGCGCGGTCGTCGACTGGTCCTGGGAACTGCTCGACGAGGAGGAGAGGGAGGTCCTGCGACGGCTCTCCGTCTTCGCGGGCGGCTGCGATCTCGCCGCCGCCGAGGCCGTCTGCGGACCCGCCGCGCTGGAAGCCCTCGGTTCGCTCGTCGACAAGTCCCTTGTGGTGGCCGCACCTTCGGGCGACGGCGGCATGCGCTACCGGCTCCTTGAGACCGTCTCCGAGTACGCCGGCGAGCGCCTGGACGCGACCGGGCGGCGCCCGGAGACCGAGCGCGCGCATCTGACGTACTACCGCGAACTCGCCCGCACCACTGACCCGTTGCTGCGTGGACCCGGTCAGCTAGCCGCCATCGAGCTGCTGGAGCGCGAGTACGAGAACCTGCGTACCGCCCTGCGCCACGCCGTCGCCGAGCGCGACGAGCAGGAAGCCCTCTGCCTCATCCTGTCGCTGTCCTGGTACTGGCAGATGCGGGACGCGCGCATCGAGGCCCGCAACTGGTGCGTCGAGGTCATGGCCCTCGGCCCCGACCCCTTCACCGCCCCCGCCCGGCGCGCCGAACCGCTCTGGCAGCGCTGCACCGACGTCCCGCCCCCACTGTCCGGCGAACTCCTCGCCGAGGCCCGGCGCGGCGTCCACCTCGCCCATCTGGCCTGCATGGACACCGAGTTGGAGGCCTGGGAGTCACCGCAGGCGAAGGCGAAACTGCGCACCATCACCGAGGTCTACCGGCCCGGCCTCCCGCAGAACTGCCGTACCCCCGGCATCCTCTGGTTCTACGCCGTGATGCTGACCGGCAGCGTGGAGCGGCTGCCGGGCATCCTCGACGCGAGCGTCGACACCTGCCGTGCCACCCCCGGCATGGAGTGGGAACTCGCCGCCACCCTGCAGATGCGCGCCAACCTCCTCGCCAACCGCAGCGACTGGGCGGGCGACGCCCGGCGCGACGCCGACGAGTCGCTGGAGATCTACCGGCGGATCGGCGATCTGTGGGGCACCGCCGAGGCGCTGTCCGCCCGCGGCGAGGCGCATGAACGCATCGGCGAGTACGCGGCGGCCGCCGCCGACTACGAGGCGGCGATGGAACGCGCCGAACTCCTCGGCGCCCGCGCCCAGATGGCCGTGCTCGGCGCCCGGCTGGGCAGCGCGCTGCTGGAGGCGGGCGAGACGGAGCGGGGCGAGCAGCTGCTGCGTGAGGTGATCGAGCGGAAGGACGGCTCGGGCAACGAGGCCATGCCCGCCGCCCGGATGTTCCTCGCGAGCCGTCTCGCCATGGTCGGCCGGACCGCCGAGGCGCGCGAGCAACTGCGGCTGCTGCGCGAGGAGTTCAGGATCGCCCACTTCATCGTCTTCGACGCCTTCATCCTCGGCTCGGAGGCCTTCGTGGAGGCGGCCGACGGGCACTACGAGCAGTCCCTGGACAAGGCCCGGCAGGCGCTGCAACGGGCCCGCGACCCGCTGTCCGAGGCCATCGCCCCGCACATGCGCCCCCTGTACCTGGCCCTCGCCGCGATCGGTCTCGCCGGTGCCGACGGCGGCCGCCGGGCCCGGGACGCCGCCCGCTGCGTCGGGGCCGCGCGGAGCCTGCTGCCGGCCGGCCATGCCGCGACGTCCATGGAACGCGAGGTCTACGCCCGGGCCGAACGGATCGCGCGGGCGGCCCTCGGCGACGAGGCATACGAGGCCGCCCACGCGGAGGGCGGCGGCCTCTCCGCGGAGGAGGCCGCCGCCCTGGTCTGACGCGGACCGAGGTACACCCTGGGCTGCGTCAGCTCTTGGTACGGAACTTGTGGATCGCGTACGGCGCCGCGACCGCCGTGATCGCCACGGACCAGCCGAGCGTCACCCACAGGTCGTGCGCGACCGGGCCGCCCACCATCAGTCCGCGCGCCGAGTCGGCGAGCGTGGACAGCGGGTTGTAGTCGGTGAAGGCCTGCAGCCACCCTGGCATGGTCTTCGTCGGCGCGAAGATCGACGAGCCGAACTGCAGCGGGAAGAGGACCAGGAAGCCCATCGCCTGCACGGACTGCGCGTTCTTCAGGACCACGCCCAGGGTGAGGAAGATCCACATGATCGAGGAGGCGAACACCGCGGACAGGCCGACGGCCGCGAACAGACCGCCCCAGTGGTGGATGTCGAACCCGACGAGCACGGCGACGATCATCAGCACGGTCGTGGCGAACAGCATCCGCACCAGCTCGACCGCGATCTTCGCGAACAGCACCGAGCCGCGTCCGATCGGCAGGGACCGGAAGCGGTCCATGACACCGGAGTTGAAGTCCTGGCTGAAGCCGGTGCCGACGCCCTGGGACAGCGACATGCTCATCATCGCGATCATGCCGGGGATGACGTATTGGACGTATCTGTCCTGGCCACCCCCCATCGCCTGCCCGATCGAGCCGCCGAAGACGTACACGAACAGCAGGGTGAAGATGACCGGCATCAGCAGCGCGTCGAACATCGACTCGGGGTCCTGCTTGATCCACAGCAGGTTGCGGCGGATCAGAGCGCCGGTGTGGCGCAGATGGCCGCGCAGCGGGATGTGCGCGTCGGCGGCCGGAGCGGTGGCGGTTGCCGCGCTCATACGGCGACCTCCTCGAGGGTGTCGGTGGGTACGGCGTCCTGCGGGGCACTGGCGCGGTGGCCGGTGAGGGACAGGAACACCTCGTCCAGGCTGGGCAGTTCGGTGGTGATGGAGCTGATCGTGATGCCCTGTGCGATGACCACGCCGGTCACGGCGGTCAGCTGTTCGTCGCTGAGGATCGGCACGAGCACGGAACCGCTCTCGGTGTCGACGGTCGTGGTGGCGAGCCCGGTGATGCCGAGGTCGTCGAGGGTGGCGGCGAGCGGCCGCAGCTGCTGCGGGTCGGCGGGCCGCACCCGCAGGGTCCGTCCGCCCACCTTGGCCTTCAGCTCGTCGATCCCACCGCCCGCGATGACCTTGCCACGGTCCACGACGGTCAGCTCGCCGGCGAGCTGCTCGGCCTCCTCCATGTACTGGGTGGTGAGCAGCACGGTGACCCCCTCGCCGACCATCCGCTTGACCTCGTCCCACACCTCGTTGCGGGTGCGCGGGTCGAGACCGGTGGTGGGCTCGTCGAGGAACAGCACCTCGGGGCGCCCGATCATCGAGGCCGCGAGGTCGAGGCGCCGCCTCATACCGCCGGAGTAGGTGCTCGCGGGCCGTCTGGCGGCCTCGGTCAGCGAGAACCGCTCCAGCAGCTCGTCGGCACGCGCGCGTGCCTCCTTGCGGGGCAGGTCGAGCAGCCGCCCGATCATGTAGAGGTTCTCCCAGCCGGGGAGCTTCTCGTCGACGGAGGCGTACTGCCCGGTCAGGCCTATCACCCGGCGCAGCTGCCGGGGCTGGCGCAGCACGTCGTATCCGGCGACGGTCGCCTGGCCCGAGGTGGGGGCGAGCAGGGTGGACAGGATCCGCACGAGGGTGGTCTTGCCGGCGCCGTTCGGCCCGAGCACACCCATCACGGTGCCCTCGCGCACATCCAGGTCCACGCCGTCCAGTGCCTTGGTCTCGCCGTAGTGCTTGACCAGTCCCCGCACGGTGACGGCGCTACCGCCGTCGCTGGGGTTCTTGTCGATTCGCGTCATGCCGATGACGGTGCCAGGACCGACCGACAAACGACCGACAGGTCACCGACACGCCTTGGCCGCCGCCTACAGACCGCCGACACTCCGGCCCGTCACTGGGGGCTGCCGCCCCCAGACCCCCGCTTTCGGCCTGACGGCCTCGTCCTCAAACGCCGGACGGGTTCAAAGCCCCTCCGGCGTTTGCGGAGCGGGGGTCCGGGGGCTGGCCCCCGGGTCGGGACGGGAAGGGGCGGCGGGGGCGAGGAAACAAAACGGCAGCCCGTCGACGGGGGAAGATCGACGGGCTGCCTCTGTGCCGCTGTGGCTCTAGTGGACGGAGTTCTCCTCCGACGGGAACACCCCGCCGACCACGTCCTCCGCAAACTCCTTCACCGCGTTCCCCATGACCTCACGCAGGTTCGCGTACTTCTTGACGAACTTCGGCACCCGACCGGAGGTCAGCCCCAGCATGTCCGTCCACACCAGCACCTGCGCATCCGTCTCGGGCCCCGCCCCGATCCCGACCGTCGGAATGTGCAGCACCCGAGTCACCTCGGCCGCCAGCTCCGCCGGCACCAGCTCCAGCACGACGGCGAACGCCCCCGCGTCCTGCACGGCCTTCGCGTCCCGCAGCAACTGCTGCGCGGCCTCCTCACCACGCCCCTGCACCCGGTAACCCATCGCGTTCACGGACTGCGGGGTCAGCCCGATGTGCGCCATGACCGGGATACCGGACTCGACGAGCAGCCGGATCTGTTCGTGCGAGCGCTCCCCGCCCTCCAGCTTCACGGCACCCACCCCGGCGTCCTTGACCAGCCGGGTCGCCGAGCGCAGCGCCTGCACCGGACCCTCCTGGTAGGAGCCGAAGGGCAGGTCCCCGACGATCAGGGCGCGCTGCGTGCCGCGTACGACCGCGGCGGACAGCATGGTCATCTCGTCCATGGTGACGGGCACGGTCGTCTCGTACCCGAGGTGGCAGTTGCCCGCCGAGTCGCCGACGAGGATCACCGGGATGCCGGCCTCGTCGAAGACGGACGCGGTCATCGCGTCGTAGGCGGTGAGCATGGGCCACTTCTCGCCGCGTTCCTTGGCGAGGGTGATGTCGCGAACGGTGATACGGCGGGTGCCCTTGCCCCCGTACAGCGTCTTGCTGCCGTCGGAGGACCTGTTCTGGACAGTCTGGGCAGCCGAAAGCTGCGTCATTGCAACGGCTCCTTCAGTCATCTCGAGGCGCCCTGACGGCGTCCCCGGATCACCCCCATGGTGGCACTTCGTGCCAGCCAGGGCCAGAGGGTACTCCGTCACGTACGCACGGATGCCGTAGGCGTCGGCGTACGTAAGGCCCGGGTAAAATATTTACGATACGACACGGTCTCGTATCGGAAATCACCTAGCCTGGACGGCATGACGACTCCACCCGCTCCCGCACCCCGGATACCCGAGGTCGTACACCGGCGCCGCTGGGCCATCCTCGGCGTCCTGATGCTCAGCCTGCTGATCGTGGTGCTCGACAACTCGATCCTGAACGTCGCGATCAAGACGATCTCCACCCCGGCCCCGACCGGGCTGGGCGCCACCCAGAGCGAGCTGGAGTGGGCGATCAACGCCTACACGCTCGTCTTCGCGGGTCTGCTGTTCACCTCGGGCCTCATCGGCGACCGGGTGGGCCGGAAGAAGGTGCTGCTCGGCGGTCTCGTCGTGTTCGGCGTCGGCTCCGCGCTCGCCGCCGAGTCCGGCTCGCCCGGCCAGCTGATCGCCTACCGCGCGCTGATGGCCCTCGGTGCGGCCTTCGTCATGCCGGCCACCCTCGCGGTCCTCATGAACGTCTTCGAGCGCGAGGAGCAGCCCAAGGCCATCGGCATCTGGGCCGGCGGTGTCGGCCTCGCCATCGCCATCGGCCCGATCACCGGCGGTGTCCTCCTCGACCACTTCTGGTGGGGCTCGGTCTTCTTGATCAACGTGCCGATCGTGCTCCTCGCGCTCGCCCTGATGATCTGGCTCGTCCCCGACTCCCGCGACCCGCGCCCCGGCCGGCTCGACCCCATCGGCGTCCTGCTGTCCGTGGTGGGCCTGGTCCTGCTCGTCTACGGCATCATCAAGGGCGGCGAGCTCGCCGACTTCAGGGACGCCCAGGTGCTGTCGACCATCGCCGCCGGTCTCGTCGTACTGGCCGCGTTCGTCGTCTTCGAGAAGCGCAGCGACCACCCCTCGCTCGACGTCACGTACTTCAAGAACAAGGTGTTCTCGGCCGCCATGGCCGCCATCGCGCTGGTCTTCTTCGCGCTGATGGGCGTCACGTTCTTCGCCGTGTTCTACACCCAGAGCGTGCGCGGCTACTCGCCGCTGCAGTCCGGTCTGCTGATGCTGCCGCTGGCCGCCGCGCAGATGATCTTCGCGCCGCGGGCCCGGCTGATCGTCGACCGGTTCGGCAACAAGGTCACCACCGGGGTGGGACTGCTGCTGCTCGCCGGGATGCTCGCCGCGTTCGCGGGCTTCGAGGCGGACACCCCGATCTGGGTCCTGGAGGTCGTGTTCTTCCTCATGGGTGCGGGCATGGCCCACGTCATGACCCCGACCAGCGTCGTCATCATGCAGTCCCTGCCGCGCGAGAAGGCCGGCTCCGCGTCCGCGCTGAGCAACACCTTCCGCCAGGTCGGCGGCGCACTCGGCATCGCGGTCCTCGGCTCGGTGCTGTCGACGGCGTACCGCAACGGCATCGAGGGCAAGCTCGGGCACCTTCCGGCCGGGCTGCGGGAGACGGCCGGTGAGTCCATCGAGGCCACCCTCGGCGTCGCGGCGAAGCTCGGCCCGCAGGGCAGGGCCCTGGTCACCCCGGCCAACGACTCCTTCCTGCACGCCATGCACGTCACCGCGCTGTGCGGCACGGTCGTCGCGGTCCTCGGCGCGCTCGTGGCCTTCGTGTTCCTGCCCGGGAAACCGCCGGTCCGTCAGAAGGGCGAGGAGGAGCAGGAGTTGGTGGCAGCGGCGGAATAGCGTCTTCCGCCGCTCCGGGGAGCAGGGAGAATTGCTCCAGCACAACGAAGGGACGCAGAAGTGAGCCTCGCCGACAGTCCGGCCCCTCCCGGGATGCCCACACGGGGACGCCCCCGCAGTGAGGCGGTCGAACGCGCCGTCATAGAGGGCGTGCTGAAGCTCCTGGAGGACGGCGTCCCGCTCGCCGAACTCTCCATCGAGCGCATCGCCCGCACGGCGGGCGTCGGCAAGGCCACCATCTACCGCCGCTGGAGCGGCAAGGAGGAGCTCTTCGTCGACGTCGTACGCGCCGCCGAGCCCTCGGACGCCGAACTCCCCGGCACCTCCATGCGCGACGACCTGGTGGCCCTCCTGGAGCAGCTGCGGCAGCGCGGCGTCGCGACCCGCAGCTCGGCTCTCCTGCACAACGTGTTCGCGCAGATGAAGAGCAGCCCCAAGGTCTGGGCCGCCTACCACGCGTCCGTCGTCCGGCCGCGGCGCAGACTGCAGATCGAGATCCTGCGCCGCGGTCAGGAGAACGGCGAACTCCGCGCGGACGTCGACATCGACCTGCTGAACGACCTGATCATCGGCCCGATGCTGGTGCGCACCGTCATGCGTCCGGAGGTGGACGCGGAGATCGACCTCTCCGAGGGTCTGTCGGAGCGGATCGTGGACACCCTTCTCGAAGGGCTACGACCCGTCGATGGACCACGGTCCGTCACATCCTCAACCGCCTAGTCGGAATGTGCGCGTTGCGTCACAGAGGGCGCTTTCCGGGGGTGCCTCCGGAACTCGTCGCGCCGGGTTCGTCGTCCTCGTGCCCGTACGGCCGTCATGCGACGGCAGGGACGGGCTCGATCATCCCCTAGGGTTTCAGATACGGGGGGACGGACGGGTTGCACGGCAGGCAGTGAGGCGACGCGGTATGGCGCAGCAGGCGTATGTGACGGAGACGGACAACGGCGGCTCGGGGCCCGAGCACCGGGGAGACCGGCTTCGGCGCCTGCTCAACCGCATGGTCTCCGGATGGCGGGGCGACCCGAGAATCTGGCGCCGTGGCCTGGTCGTCGCCGCGCTCGCGGTGATCCTGGCCCTGGTGATGCTGCTGCACGCCCGCATCCCGAACCGCATCGGCAATCTGGGCAGCCTCACCGAGACCTTCCTGCCCTGGCTGGGTCTCCTGGTCCCGCTGCTGCTCCTGCTCGCGCTGGTGCGCAGGTCGGCGACCGCGCTGATCGCGGTGGTGCTGCCCGCGGCCGTTTGGCTGAATCTCTTCGGCGGATTGCTGACGGACAAGACCGTCGGCGGCGGCGACCTGACCGTCGCCACGCACAACGTCAACGCCGACAACCCCGACCCCTCGGGAACGGCCCGCGACGTGGCCGCGTCCGGCGCGGACGTGCTGGCCCTGGAGGAGCTGAACCCGTCGGCGGTGCCGGTGTACGAGAGGGCGCTGGCGTCGACGTACAAGTACCACTCGGTGCAGGGCACCGTCGGGCTGTGGAGCAAGTACCCCATGACCGGGGTCAGGGCCGTCGACATCAAGCTGGGCTGGACGCGCGCCATGCGCGCCACCGTGACCACGCCGGAGGGTCAGGTCGCGTTCTACGTCGCCCACCTGCCGTCCGTGCGGGTGAAGCTGGAGGCCGGGTTCACGGCCCGGCAGCGCGACAAGAGCGCCAACGCGCTGGGCGAGGCCATCGCTCGGGAGCCGCTGAAGCGGAAGGTGCTGCTCGGCGACCTGAACGGCACGATGAACGATCGCTCCCTGAACGGCGTCACCTCCCAGATGCGCTCCACGCAGGGCGCGGCGGGCAGCGGATTCGGGTTCAGCTGGCCGGCCTCGTTCCCGATGGCGCGTATCGACCAGATCATGGTCCAGGGCATCGAGCCGGTGACCTCGTGGACGCTGCCGAGTACCGGGAGCGACCACCTCCCGATCGCTGCCCGTGTGAGCCTCGCCACCGGGTCGTAACCTCCCGGAATACTGGGCCCGAGAGACTTTGTTCCGTAACTGAACTTAAGCTGGTACGGAACTCAGCTCTCCCTTTGACCTTGAAAGGAACAGGCCTCTTCATGCCCCTGGCCCTGCTCGCTCTGGCCGTCGGCGCTTTCGGGATCGGCACCACCGAGTTCGTGATGATGGGCCTGCTGCCCGACGTCGCGGCCGACCTGCACGTCTCCCTCCCCACCGCCGGGCACCTGGTCTCGGCGTACGCGCTGGGCGTCGTCATCGGCGCCCCGCTGCTGGCCGCGGTCACCGCGCGGATGTCCCGCCGTACGGTGCTGATCGGCCTGATGGCGCTGTTCGTGGCGGGCAACGCGCTCTCCGCCTTCGCCCCCGGCTACGACTGGCTGCTCGCCGCCCGCTTCCTGAGCGGTCTGCCGCACGGCGCCTTCTTCGGCGTGGGCGCGGTCGTGGCGACGAACCTGGTCGCGCCGGAGCGCAAGGCCCGCTCGGTCTCGCTGATGTTCCTCGGCCTGACGGTCGCCAACGTCGTGGGCGTACCGGTCGCCACGCTGATGGGGCAGCACCTGGGGTGGCGGGCCACGTTCCTCGGCGTCAGCGCGATCGGCCTCGCGGCGATCGCCTCCCTGGCGGCACTGATCCCGCACGACCACACGCACGCCGCCCCGGCAGCGGGCCTGCGCGGTGAGCTGGCGGCCCTGCGCTCCGTGCCGGTCTGGCTGGCGCTGGGCACCACGGTCGCCGGCTTCGGCGCGCTGTTCGCCGCGTACAGCTACATCACACCGATGCTGACGGACTCCGCCGGGTACGCCGAGGGCAGCGTGACGGTGCTGCTGGCGCTGTTCGGCGTCGGCGCGACGGCGGGCAACCTGCTGGGCGGCCGCCTGGCGGACCACTCGCTGCGGGGGACGCTGTTCGGCGGCCTGGTCTCCCTGGCGGGTGTCCTGGCCCTGTTCCCGCTGCTGATGTCGACGACGTGGACCGCGGCCCTGGCGGTGATCCTGCTGGGCGCGTCGGCCTTCATCACCGGGTCGCCGCTCCAACTGATGGTCATGGAGAAGGCGTCGGCGGCGCCGTCCTTGGCGTCGTCGGCGAACCAGGCGGCGTTCAACCTGGCGAATGCGGGTGGCGCCTGGATCGGCGGGTTGGCGTTGGCGGCGGGCTTCGGGGTCACCTCTCCGGCGCTGGCGGGGGCGGGGCTGGCGGTGCTCGGCCTTGCGGTGGCTGGCGTGGCGTACGCGGTGGACCGGCGGCGGGTTCCTGCGGCGGGGCGGCAGCGCGTGGTTGCCTCCCACGTCCCGCAGGAGGCGGAGGCGCTGCAGCGCTGAGGACGGCTTGGACCACGCGCATGTCCAAGGGGACGGGCGCGGGCGCGTCACTGCCTTCCACGAATTTGTAGAGCGAAAGGCTGTAGCTCATGCGAAATCGCTTTCGTCGCTGAGGTGACGGCCCTGGGGTGTCTCCCGCCTGCATGCGGGTGACACCCCAGGGTCTTGTCACTTGGGGCCGACTCGGTCGATGACCGTGATGCCCTTGATGTCGTTGTCGATCACCATGTGCTGTGTCGCTGGTTTGAGGCTGAAGTGTGCAGAGGCCGAGGGGGTCCGCACGGTTGGTGTGCGGACCCCTGTCCAGGCTCGCTCTCGAGGGAGGATCAGCCAAGCTTCTGACGGCACTCGGCGAGCGTGAACTCTCCGAAGTTGTCCGAGACCTTCTCCATGAGCCCGCCCTCCAGAACCCCGGGGTTCCACGCGTAAACCGGGTACTCGCCTGCCTGGTCCGGCTGCGAGGTATCGAGGACGACAACTTCCCAGACGTCGTCATGCATGACGACCAAGAAGTGGTGCGGCAGTCCCAGTACCTCGCGGTCCTCCAGGGTGTACGCAGGAGAGCCCAACAACTTGTCTCCCAGGGCCGGAGTTTTATATACGCCAGGGAACTCAGTGGGGGGAATCTCCCACGTTCCGAACTCTTCGATCAAGCGCCGATATGAGGGAGGGAAAACAAGACCCATCTCAGCCTCGGCTCTGGCGATCACCTCTGCTGGGCAGCCGTCGCCATGTTGCACGATGTCCTCGTGGGCACGCATCAGCCTGATCGCCTGTTCGGCTGCCTGTAGACCGCTCGTCATCCGAAATCCTTCGCTCTGTTCTGCCAGTACGCTTTCTTCCACTTCTCGAACTCGGGCCGGTCGATTCCGCTGGGGATCTTAGTGCCCGACTTCCAGTGAAGTTTGCCGTAGTTGTCGAAGTGCATGGCATCCGTCACCTCGGCGATCGGCCCGTCCTGAGTCTGAAGCATGTGGTGAAGATTCAGAGGCTTGTCCACTCCACCACTCGCAGTCCTGCCCGGGCCCATCGGGGCGAGCCCCTGCTGCATGCGCTTCAGGTTGGTCCGACCGTAGGGGTCTTGGGGTGAGACGTAGTCGGGGTTGATCAGGTCGTCCCGCTGGTAGACACGCTGACCTCCGAAGTCGGTCAACTTCCAGAACTTGCACGGAGGGCCGACGCCCGCTGCTGCCATCCTGGTGATACCAGGGGCGCTGACGGCCTGGCAGGCGGTTGCGACGTCGTCCTCGTACGCGGACACCGTACGCCCGATGTTCGCGACGGCGCTGGGGTCCATGTCCAGAGCCCTGAGAGCCTTGTAGGCATCGCTGACGCCGATCCCGGTACGCAGTGAGGCGTCAAGGGCGCGGATGCTGTTGACCACGGCTTCGGTGATCTTGCCGCCGAAGACGAAGGTTGCGATGTCCACGCCTGCCCAGCCACAACCGCCCCAGCTTCCGCCATCGACTCCCGGGGCCACCTTTTTCGCGCAGTCGATCCAGTGGCCGATGAGGATGTCCACCGGGTCGATACCCGAGTTGAACTCAGTCATCGAGAGGGTCTTTGTGACCGTCTGCTTCTGGGGCTTGACCGGCTGCGTTCCGAGAAACAGCGTCTCCCACTCGGGACATCCCGCCTGGGTGGCGGGAAGGTCCAGCGCCGTGCAGAGGTAGACGTCGATCTCGACCTTGTATGTGAGGGTGGCCGTGACCGTGCAGTTCCCGATGTGGACAATGACGTTGCAGTTGTCCTTCTTGACGTTCTCCGGCTCACCGACGGTCTCGATGCGGTCGACGTAGAAGACGTTGCCGACGTTGCCGGCCGACGCTCCCTTCTGAACGCTGGTGTTATTGGCTGCTGTCTCCGCCCGCTCAGCCGCGTCCTGGGCTTCCTTGGCGTATTTGGCGGCGTCCTTGGCGGCCTGTTCGGCTTCGGTGGCGGCTGCGTCGGCGCGGGTGGCGGCGGCGCGGGCGTCCTTGGCGTCCTGTTCGGCCTGGCTGGCTGCGGTGCGGGCGGCTTCGGCGTCGAGGGCGGCGGCGTCGGCCGAGGCGCGGGCGTCCTTGGCGTAGCCCTCGGCGTTGCCGGCCGCGGTGTCGGCTGCTGCCGCGTCGGCGGCGGCCTGCTTGTCGTAGTCGATGGTGCGGGCCAGGGATTGCTGGGCTGCCGCGGCGGCCTTGGCTGCGTCGGCCGCGTAGCCGAGGGCCTGCTTGGAGTAGGTGCGGGCGTCGGCGGCGTACTGGGCCGCGTTGGCCGCGTGCTGGTAGGCCTCCTTGGCGTCGCCCTTGGCCTGGTCGGCGAGGTTCTTCGCCGCGTCTGCCTCGGCTGCGGCGTTCTTGGCGTGCGCGTCGGCGACCGCCTGCTGCTGGTCGGCGATGGACTTGGATGCCTGGCCGGTCAGGACGACCAGACCGGCGGCCGAGTCGGTGTCGACGTACGGCGAGCCGAGTTGGACGGCGTCGTTGGCCGGCTTGGCGACCTGTTCGGCCGCCTTGCCCGCGTCCACGGCCGCCTGCGCGGTGACGTGGGCGTATCCGGCGGCCTTCGCGGAGGCCGCGAGGGCGTTGCCGGCCTCGGTGTTCGCCGCGTCCGCCTGGGTCTTGGCGTCCTTGGCGTGCTGCTCGGCCTCGTCGGCGAGCTTGACCGCGGTCTTCGCCTCGGTGGCCGCGTCCTGGGAGGCCTTGATGGCGTCGGCTGCGGCGCTGGTGGCGGTCTTCACCGCTGCGTCGGCCTTCAGCTTGTCGGCCTGGGCGGCGTCCGCGTCGGAGCGTGCGCGTTTGGCGGCTGCCTCGGCGCGGGTGGCGGCGGCGTCGGCGTCGGCGGCTGCCCGGGTGGCAGCGTCGGCGTCCGCGCGGGCGTTCTTCGCGGCGGTCTCGGCGTCGTCGGCGTGCTTGTCGGCCTCGTTGGCGGCGGCACGGGCGGCGGTCGCGGCATCCCCGGAGTCCAGCGAGTCGGCGTAGGCGTCCTTGGCGTCTGCCTTGGCGCGGGCCGCAGCGGCCTTCTGCTCGGCGTCCCAGGCGTCGTCGCGTTTGGCCTTGGCGTTGTCGCGAGCCGTGACCGCGTCGTCGCGCTTGCCTTCGGCGGTCTTCTCTGCGGCGTCGGCCTTGTCCTTGGCGTCCTTGGCCGCCGTTGCCTGCTGCTGGGCGGCGGTCTTGTCGGCCGCGGCCTCGGCCTGCTTGGCCGCGGCGGTCTCCTTCTCGGCCTTGGCGGTCTTCTCCTGGGCCTCGGCGTCGAGCCGCTTGGCGTGGGCGTCGGCAGCGGCCGCCTTCGCATCACCCTCGGCCTTGAGCGCGGCGGTGAGCTTGGACTCGGCCGTTTCCTTGTCCTTCTTGGCGTTGTCCCGGTGGACCTTCGCCGCGTCCGCGGCCGCCTTGGCCTGTTCCTCGGCGGCCTTGGCGGCCTCTTTGCGGAACTCCGCCTTGGCCTGCGCCGCCTGGGCGAGCGCCCGCTGCGCGATTGTCGCGCTGTCACCGGCCGAGGCACGGGTGGCGGCCTCGGCGGTCTCGCCGGCCTTCTCCATCGCCTGGAGCGCTGCCACCGCGCCCCGGGTCACCTGTGTCTTCTGCTGACCCACCAGCAGACCACGCCCCCGCGGCGCACCAGCCGCGTCCGCGATGGCGTACGCGGACTGAAGAGCTGTGGCCGAGCTGGTTCCTGCCTTCTGCGCGGCTGCCAACTGCGTCTGGAGCACGGCGAGCTGCTTCTTCACGCCCGCCTGAGCGGCCGAGATGCCGGCGGTGGCCTTGGTGAACTGGGCCTTGTTCGGGTAGTCGAGCTTGTCCGTGCCGTCATGTCCTTTGGGGACGATGCGGATCTTCTGCGCGTCGGTGCCGTTGCACGTGTACAGCTGGGCGTCGTTGCCGTTGGTGAAGGTGTGCAGGTCCAGGCACTTGTCGGTGGCGGCGTTGCGTAGCTCACCGGCGGCGCGGACGTCGAACTGCCACTGCTGCGGAGCGCTGCCGTTGCAGGTCCAGAGCCGGATCTTCGTACCGTTGGCGTCGTTGCCGTTCTGCACGTCCAGGCACTTGCGCGCGTTGGTGTTGTACAGGGAGTAACCGCCGTCGTACAGGCCCCCGAACTTCCACTCCTGGGCAGCGCTGTTGTTGCAGGTGTAGATCTGCACCGGGGTGCCGTTGGCCGTCCCGCTGCCCTGGGCGTCCAGGCACTTGCCCTGGGCCGCCTCGACCCTCATCACAAGCGAGGAGTCGCCGATCCAGCCGATGCCGCCCGGGGACCAGTAGTCCTGCCAGCGCGTGAGGTGGTCGGCGACCCAGGAGTGCCCCAGCATGTCGCTCAGCGCCTTCGCGCCCTTGGTCAGGGCGTCGACGGCGGTCTTGTTCGCGTCCAGGATCTGGTTGCGCTGGGCGGTCTGGGAGGAGACCTCCTGCTGCCATTCGCCGGCCGCGGTGGAGGTGATGTCGCCCAGTACATTGTCCGGGTCCAGCGGATCACGCCAGCCGCAGGCCGCGAACCGGGACTTCACGTCCTCGACCGCGATGCGGTACTCCGGCGTGCCCGGCTGCGGCGCGGTGCGCGGGAAGCCGCCCGAGGACAGGAAGACGCGGGCGTCGTCGGCGCCCGCGTTATGGGCTGAGCCGCCGTGCATCCACTGGAAGGCGTCGTGCTCCTTCCAGTCCTTCTCCGTCTTTCCGACCGGGTCCTTGCCGTAGAGCGGGCTGCCGACGGCGTCGACGGCCTTGAGGGTCGCGTCGTCGGCCTTCGGAGTGTCGTCTTGGTAGAAGTCGTAGTCGTTCGTCCAGAACCGGTCGGCGACCCACTTGCTCAGACCTGTCTGGTTGTAGAAGCTCTGCTCGCCGTCGGGCGGCCAGTGGAACCCGGTGTCCGTGAACCCGCCAGGGGTCGACAGGCCGTCGAGAGGCTTCTTCCAGGCGTCCCGCTGAGCAGCGAGATCGTCCATCTGCTTGCTCGCCGCGTCCCGGTCCTTCTGGTACGCCACGGCCAGCGGCGTCTGCTCCCAGTGCTCGCGGTTCGCCAGGACATGCAGCTTGTCGGCGGGCTGGTTCAGGCCGTCCTGCGCGGTCGCGGCCATCGTCGGCCCGCCCAGCCGCAGTACGTGGGCCATCAGGCACTGGTCCTGCCGCAACTGCTCGGCGGGGGTGTCGTCGTACCAGGGAGAGGAATCGCCCGCCGGTTCGGCGCCCAGGCCGGCCAGGCCGGGCTGAACCGCCAGACCCGCCAGGACCGCCAGGGCGGCTACGGACGTGACGGCGGACGTGAGTTTTCGTGATCTTCGCGTTCCGGGCAGCCGGAACCATGGTCTGGGGTGCAAGGAAGCATTCCGTTCTGCGTTCAGCCAGGGGTGCAGGCCGGAAAGGCGTATGACGACATGGCGACGCGACCCCTCCCCGGAGCGACGGCGTTCCCCCGGTCGCTGACTGATGTGCGCCTATGGAGTGGTCAGGCTCCGCCGATGCGCGGCATCACTGTAGACATACACAGAAGTGTTCGTACAGGTGATTCTTTGTGGTTTCTGTGTGCGGACGGCTGACCGACTACCGCCCCGGTGCGGCCAGCTCGCACCAGACCGTCTTGCGGTCCCTTCCCTGGTCAACACCCCAACGCCGGGCGAGTATGTCGACCAGGGCCAAGCCCCGGCCCGACTCGGCCGTGCCGGTGGCGGAGAGGAGGACCGGCAAGGCGCGCGGGTCGGGGTCGGTGACCTCGATGCGGGTGTGGCCGCCGGGTGTGCCGGTGACGCGGATCGTCACCGGAGTGCCCTCGCCGAGGTGGTCGATGACGTTCGTCAGCAACTCCGTCACGCACAGGCGGACTTCGAAGCCGTGGGCGTGGAGGTGGTGGCGTAGTTCCGGTACGGCCTTCGGGGTGGCGAGCAGGTCGAGTTCGAACGTCACTGCCCGGCTGCCGTCTTCCGGAGCGCGGTGGCCAGCGCCTGGGCCGTTGCGGTGTTGCAGTTCCCGAGTGTGATGAGGCCGGCGGGCGGTGTGTGCGTACCGGCGAAGCTCGCGAGGTCCACGCGCAGGGAGGGCAACGTGATGCCGTGCAGGGCGAGCGCGGTGCGGAGTTCCTCCACGCAGAGGGGCACGTCGTAGGCCGAGGCCGTGGGGGAGTGGTCGGGCATGGGGGCTTCGCCTTCCTGTGCGTTGTGTGACGAACTCCTCACAGGTTGTCGTTGAGATCGCTACCGTGAAAGGGGTTTCGCGTTCGCGAGCGGGACAGCGGAAGGTGAACGATGGTGCGTCGCAAGGACATTGACGGCTCGATGAGCGTCCCGACCTTCTACGGCAAGGAGTTGCGGTGGAAGAGGGAGGCGGTGGGGCTTTCGCTGGAGGCGTTCCTTGAGGGCAGCTTCTACGGCAAGACGTACTTGAGCGATATTGAGCGCGGGGAGCGCCGGATGCCGTTGGATCTTGCCGTGCATGCGGACCGGGTGCTGGAGACCGATGGGTTCTTCGAGCGGCGGTGCGAGGATGTGCGGAAGGCGCGCAGAGTCGGGCATGCCCAGTACTTCGAGCAAGTCCTAGAGGCGGAGAAGCACGCCAAGACAATTGAAGAGTGGTGCCCCAGCCTCTTCCCGGGGTTGCTCCAAACCCCGGCCTACGCACGGGCGGTGGTCCTGGCGACTCACCCGCTGTCTCTTGATGGTGAGGTGGAGGAGAAGGTCAGCGCCCGGATGGCGCGTGCCCAGCTCTTCGAGAGGGATCACCGCACCCCGGAGTACTGGGCGATTCTGCATGAGTTGCTGATCACCGACCCGATCCTGCCGCCACTGGAAATGGCTGAACAGCTCGACCGGCTTGTGGAGTTGGCTGAGCGCCGCCGGATCACTCCGCAGCTTGTTCTGCGGAAGTGCGGCACGCATCCGTTCATGACAGGCACGGCGAAGATTATGACCTTTCCTGATGCCCCACCGCTGTTCTACACGGAGTCGCTGCACAGCGGTGACACCATCGACGATCCGGCCCTCGTTGAGGAGTACCGCAGGTCGTACGATCGCCTCAGGGCCGTCGCGCTGTCACCGGAGGCGTCCCTGGCCATGATCAAGGCAGCGGCAGAGGATTACCGAAATGGCAAGCAACCGGATCGACTTGAGTGACGCGCTCTGGCTCAAGAGCAGCTACAGCAACGGCAGCGGCGGAGACTGCGTGGAGGTAGCGAGAGACTTCCCCGGCGCCGCCCTCTGGCGCAAGTCGAGCTACAGCAACGGTGACGGCGGCAACTGCGTGGAAGTCGCCGACAACATCCCCGGCCTCGTCCCCGTCCGCGACTCCAAAGCCCCCCAAGGCCCCGCCCTCATCCTCACCGCCGCCGCCTGGGCGCCCTTCGTCGTCTCGCTCAAGGGGTGAACTTGGCCCGGGGGGCAATACTCAGCCCGTCCGGCGTTTGAGGACGAGGCCCTTGGGCCGACGGGGGTCTGGGGGCGCAGCCCCCAGGGCCGCGCACCCCCATCCACCCGCACCGGATTGACCGGCTAGTCGAAGCGGGAAAGATCCCGCAGCCAAGCCGTCGCCGAACTGTCCGACGGTGCGCGCCAGTCCCCCCGCGGCGACAGCGAACCCCCCGCCGACACCTTCGGCCCGTTCGGCATCGCCGAGCGCTTGAACTGGGCGAAGGCGAAGAAGCGGCGGCAGAAGACCTCCAGCCAGTGGCGGATCTCCGGCAGGTCGTACGCGACCCGCTTGGCGTCGGGGAAGCCCGGCGGCCAGCCGCCCGCGTCCGCGTCGTGCCAGGCGTGCCAGGCCAGGAAGGCGATCTTGGAGGGGCGGAAGCCGTAGCGCAGGACGTGGAAGAGGGTGAAGTCGTGCAGCGCGTACGGGCCGATCTTCGACTCCGTCGACTGCATCTCCTCACCCGGCACCAGCTCCGGGCTGATCTCGGTGTCGAGGATCGCGGCCAGGATCTTGCCCGTCTCCTCGTCGAACTGCCCGCTGCTGATGACCCAGCGGATGAGGTGCTGGATCAGGGTTTTCGGCACCCCGCCGTTGACGTTGTAGTGGCTCATCTGGTCGCCCACGCCGTACGTGGACCAGCCGAGCGCCAGCTCCGACAGATCACCGGTGCCGAGCACGATGCCGCCGCGCTGGTTGGCGAGCCGGAACAGGTAGTCGGTGCGCAGGCCCGCCTGGACGTTCTCGAAGGTGACGTCGTACACCGGCTCACCCGAGGCGAAGGGATGCCCCATCTCCTGCAGCATCAGCCGTGCCGTCGGCGTGATGTCCAGCTCCGCCGCCGTCACGCCCAAGGAACGCATCAGCGCGTGCGCGTTGTCCTTGGTGTGGTCGCTGGTGGCGAAACCGGGCAGCGTCCAGGCCAGGATGTCGCTGCGCGGACGCCCCGCACGGTCCATCGCCCGCGCGGCGACGATCAGCGCATGCGTGGAGTCCAGGCCGCCGGACACGCCGATGACCACCTTCGGGCCGCCGATCGAGGCGAGCCGCTGCTGCAGGCCCGCCACCTGGATGTTGTACGCCTCGTAGCAGTCCAGGGCGAGCCGCTCGGCGTCGGCCGGCACGAACGGGAAGCGCTCCAGGCGGCGGCGCAGACCCAGGTCGGTCAGCGGAGGGTCGAGCTCGAAGCCGACCGTCCGGAAGTCGGCGGTCCGCGCCCGGTGCGTACGGCGGTTGTCGTCGAACGTGCCCATCCGCTGCCGCTCCTGCCGCAGCAGGTCGAGGTCCACGTCGGCCACCGCGTACTCGTCGCCGAGCGGGAAGCGTTCGGTCTCGGCCAGCAGCAGGCCGTTCTCGTAGACCATGGCCTGGCCGTCCCAGGACAGGTCGGTGGTCGACTCGCCGAGCCCCGCCGCCGCGTAGACGTACGCGGCGAGGCAGCGGGAGGACGCCGAGCGGCACAGCAGCTTGCGGTCCTCGGCCCGCCCGACCGTGATCGGGCTGCCCGACAGATTCACCAGAAGAGTCGCGCCTGCCAGTGCCGCCTCCGCGCTCGGCGGCACCGGCACCCACATGTCCTCGCAGATCTCCGCGTGCAGCACGAGCCCGGGCACGTCCTGCGCCGCGAACAGCAGGTCCACCCCGAAGGGGACCTCCTCGCCGCCGACGCGGATCGACCCGCCGCGCTCGTCGGCGCCGTCGGCGATCTGCCGGCGCTCGTAGAACTCCCGGTAGTACGGCGGATACGACTTCGGTACGACACCCAGGACCCGGCCGCGGTGCACGATCACCGCGCAGTTGTAGACCCGGTTGCGGTGGCGCAGCGGGGCCCCGACGACCAGCACGGGCAGCAGGTCCGCCGAGCCGGCCACCACCTCCCCGAGCGCCTGCTCGACCTGGTCGAGCAGGGCGTCCTGCAGCAGCAGATCCTCGATGGAGTAGCCGCACAGCACCATCTCCGGGAAGACGGCGACCGCGACGCCCTCCTCGGCGCACCGGCGCGCATGGTGCAGGACCGCTTCGGCGTTGGCGAGCGGCTCGGCGATGACGGTGTGACCCGTACACGCCGCGACGCGGGCGAAGCCGTGCTGATAGATCGACCAGAAGTTCAATTCAGGCACGCGCCCAGTGTAATCGTCAGAGCGACGCGATCGCTGGGGGCGGGGGTGTGCGTCACCCCACGCACGCCGAAGGGGCGCGGGATGACCACATCCCGCGCCCCTCCTGGGGTTGCCGTTGCCGGCGCCGCCTCAGGGCTTGCGGTACGACTCGACGTAGCCGTTCGCGGGCGAGCCCACGCCGGTGACGTCGTCGTAGCCCTTGACCGCGGACAGCGAGCTGTCCTTGCCGAGGCTGCGGACCGAGGTGATCAGACCGTCCGAGGCGTCAACGCCGTTGGCGAAGTCGACACGGGCGACCGCGAGGTCGGTGCCGGTCGGCTTGTCGGTGACGTCGTGGTACACGCCCTTGGTGTAGCGGGCGTAGATCTCCGGGTTGGCGAAACCGATCGCCTCGCCGCCACGCGCCTGCTGGGCCAGGGCCTGGACCGCCGCGATCACCGGAGCGGCGAGCGAGGTGCCGCCGATGCGGTACTCGCTGTACTGCTCCGACCCGTCCGGGAAGGTCTGCGTCTGGCCGACCTTGAAACCGGTGTTGGGGTCGGCGATCGCCGCGATGTCCGGGACGACGCGGTTGCCGGCGGCGTTGTTGGCCTTGGCGAGCGCGTCCGGGACGATGCCCTTCTGGTAGTACGGCTCGGCGACCGTCTTGCTGGTGCCGCCGCCCGCGCCCGAGGTGAACGCGCCGGGGAAGTTGGTCCAGCTCTTGCCGTCCGCGGACAGCACGGCCTTCTCGGTGCCCCAGCCGGTCTCCCACTGGTACGTGTCGCCCTTGCCGACCGCGAGCGACGTACCGCCGACCGCCGTCACCCAGGCCGAGTTGGCGGGGGTGTCGACCTGCTTCGTCTTGGTGTGGGCGACCTCGTCGCCGTTGTCACCGGAGGAGAAGTAGAAGCCGATGCCCTCGACCGCGCCGAACTGGAACACCTGGTCGTAGGCGGCCGCGAGGTCCGGCGTCTGGTTGGCCTCGATGTCGCCCCACGAGTTGGAGACGATATCGGCGAGGTGGTGGTCGACCACCTTGCTCAGCGAGTCCAGCAGGTCGTCGTCCAGGCAGGACGCGGCGCCCACGTACGTGACGTGCGCGTCCGGCGCGACCGCGTGCACGGCCTCGACGTCGAGGGTCTCCTCGCCGTACCAGCCGGAGGCGTCGCACTCGTCGGGACCTGTGTTCGTGTACTTCTTGGGCAGCACCTGCTTCAGCTGGCCGGTCTTCCAGGCCGCGTCACCGTGCTTCTTCGCGTACGTCTGCGCGTCGAAGGCGATGGTCGGCGAGGCGAACGCGTCCGTGATGGCGACGCGCACCCCCTTGCCCGTGTACTTGCCGGCGCCGTAGGCGGCACGCAGCTGCTTGCCGGTGTAGCCCTCGATGGCGTACGGGATCTTCGTGCCGTACGCGTCCGGCAGCGTGGTCGCGATGTTCGAGCCGTAGTACGAGGAGAACGGCCCGGAGTTCTTGAACACGGCGCCGGGACCGGGCAGCTGGTCGTCGTGGCTCGCCTTGTGCGGCGCGTTGTCCAGGCCGGTGACGGTCAGGACGGCGCCCTTGAGGCTGTCCGGGACAGAGGCGGCCTTGGCCGGCGCCCGGTAGGTCTTCGAGCCCTTGGTGTAGTTGTGCAGCTGGGTGCCGAACGCCTTCTCGGCGGCGGCCACGTCACCGGTGACGGAGACGTAGTGCTGCGTGACACCGGTGACCTTCAGGCCCGCCGAGTTCAGCCAGGACTTGACCGCAGCCACCTGGGCCTTGGTCGCGCCGAATCGGGCCTGGGCCTTCTTGGCGCTCAGGTACTTGCCGTACGAGGCCGAGCTCGGATCGGACACGGCCTTCGCGTACGCGGCGAGGCCTGCGGCGTCCTTGCCGGCGAGGTACACCCGGAGCTTCACCTGGGCGGCGTTCGAGGCGTCGCCCTTGTCCGCCTTGGCCGTGGCCCAGGCGGGCTTGGTGCCCGCCAGAGCGTCACGGGCCGGGTTGTTCGCGGCATGCGCCGCGGGTATGCCGAGCGCCAGCGCACCCGCGACCATGGGCAGAGTTGCTGCCATGCTCACGGCGCGCAGTTTGGCGCGGTTGGATCTCATAGAACCCCCTGCGATGCGGTTCTTCGCATGTGTGGTCGGTCGTCGCTGTGATCCGCGTAGACCACCCGCTCCGCGGCGGAGGCGCGGGCAGTGGATCAAGCGATGGGGGCCACTCTTTCGATGAACCGTTCATGCCAGGGGAATGCGCAAGCCAAGAGAAACCCAAGGAACCGTCATCAAGGGTGATTTGGGGCTTTCGTTCCCGCTGGAGGGTTATGAACGCGCTTTCGCCCCGCGCTCCTTGAGCATGTCCGCCATCAGCGCGATCTCCGACTGCTGGGCGTCGACCATGCCCTGCGCGAGACTCTTCTCCACCCCGACCCTGCACTTGGCGACACAGCCCTCGGCCATGTGGATCCCGCCCTTGTGATGGTCCGTCATGAGCTGCAGATAGAAGATCTCGGCCTGCTTGCCGTTGAGCGTGCCGAGCTTCTTCATCTCCGTGTCGGTCGCCATGCCGGGCATCAGCGAGCCGTCGCCGCGCTCGGGCATGTCGCCCATGCCCATCCACGACATCGGCGGCTTCGCCGACACCTTCGGCAGCCCCCACAGATCCAGCCAGCCCAGCAGCATGCCGCGCTGGTTGGCCTGGGTCTGCGCGATGTCGTAGGCGAGCCGCCGCACCTCCGCGTTCTTCGTACGGTCGCGCACGATGTACGACATCTCGACGGCCTGCTGGTGGTGGACCGCCATGTCCCGCGCGAACCCCGCGTCCGCGGAGTCGGCGGTGGGCGTGCTCATGCCCGTGTCCGACCCGCCGTCCTCGGCCACCGCGTAGGTGATCGCGCCCGCGGCGACGAGCGCGGCCGCCGTCGCCCCCGCGATCCAGCCGATGTGCTTCCTCATGTCACATCGTCCCGCCGGTGCAGGAGGCACCCGGCTCGGGGGTCTGCTTGCCCTGCACATACGTCTCGAAGAACTTGGCGACCTTCGGGTCGTCGGCGCTGGTCACGCTCAGTTGGTGCCCCCACGCCGACAGCTCGATCGGCGCGCTCTGGTTCGGGTACGGGCTCATCAGCGTGTACGGCGTCTGCTTCACCTTCGCCGCCAGCGCGTCCACGTCGGACTTCTTCGCCTTGTCGGTGTACGTCACCCAGACCGCGCCGTGCTCCAGGGCGTGCACGGCGTTCTCGTCGTGCACGGCCTTGGTGTAGACGTCGCCGTTGCAGTTGAGCCACACCTGGTTGTGGTTGCCGCCCACCGGCGGGTGCATCGGGTAGTTGACGGTCCCGGTGACATGGGTGCGGGCCAGCTTGCCCGTCCAGGTCCGCACCCCGTCCTTGCCGGTGACGAAGTGCCCCTTGCCGTCGCCCGAGGACGTCGTGTCGCTCGCCGTGTCGTCCTTCTTGCCGTCCTGCGACTTCACGATCAAGACACCGCCGACCACCAAGGCGGCGACGACCAGCACGCTCGCGCCGATCGTCAGGATCCGGTTGCGCCGCTCGCGGGCCTGCTCGGCACGCCGCATCTCCTCTATTCGCGCCTTGCGTGCCGCGCTGCTGCTCTTCTTGGCGGTGGCCATCGCAGTGTCCTTCTGGGGGAATCGGGTGGGGAGTGCAAAAAAATGTCGATCGGGTCGCCTGATCGTAGTGGGAGACCAGTGCTGTTTTGCAGACGGGGCAAGGGAAAGCCGGGTCCTGTGGAGGCGCTCATTACCTTCTGCGGGGCCTGCCATTACGGATGTCGGTCCGAGCAGGCAAGATGGGCGGTGAGCAGTACACCCGCCGTTGGTGAGGCGTTCAGTCCGCGGTCGGTCGGCCGATCATGGTCGGCAACGCGCACGAAATGCTGTTGTGGTGTGATGCTCAGGTGCCCGACCGCCTCCTGCGGGACACGGAGACAGGCGGCCTGACCAGCAAGGATGGGGAAGCGGAAGATGGACAAGCAGCAGGAGTTCGTGCTCCGGACACTGGAGGAGCGCGACATCCGGTTCGTACGGCTGTGGTTCACGGACGTGCTGGGCTTCCTCAAGTCCGTCGCCGTGGCCCCGGCCGAGCTGGAACAGGCCTTCGACGAGGGCATCGGCTTCGACGGCTCCGCCATCGAGGGCTTCGCCCGCGTATACGAGTCCGACATGATCGCCAAGCCGGACCCGTCGACCTTCCAGATCCTGCCGTGGCGCGCCGAGGCCCCGGGCACCGCCCGCATGTTCTGCGACATCCTCATGCCGGACGGCTCGCCGTCCTTCGCCGACCCGCGCTACGTCCTCAAGCGCGCCCTCACGCGCGGCTCCGACCTGGGCTTCACCTTCTACACCCACCCGGAGATCGAGTTCTTCCTGCTGAAGGACCGCCCGCTGGACGGCACCCGCCCGACGCCCGCGGACAACTCCGGCTACTTCGACCACACCCCGCAGAACATCGGCATGGACTTCCGCCGCCAGGCGATCACCATGCTGGAGTCGATGGGCATCTCCGTCGAGTTCTCCCACCACGAGGGCGCCCCCGGCCAGCAGGAGATCGATCTCCGCTACGCCGACGCGCTGTCCACGGCGGACAACATCATGACGTTCCGCCTGGTCATGAAGCAGGTGGCGTTGGAGCAGGGCGTCCAGGCGACCTTCATGCCGAAGCCCTTCTCGGAGCACCCGGGCTCCGGCATGCACACGCACCTCTCCCTCTTCGAGGGCGACCGGAACGCGTTCTACGAGTCGGGTTCGGAGTACCAGCTCTCCAAGGTCGGCCGCTCCTTCATCGCGGGCCTGCTCAAGCACGCGGCGGAGATCTCCGCCGTCACCAACCAGTGGGTGAACTCCTACAAGCGCATCTGGGGCGGCTCGGAGCGCACGGCCGGCGCCGGCGGCGAGGCCCCCTCCTACATCTGCTGGGGCCACAACAACCGCTCGGCCCTGGTCCGCGTCCCGATGTACAAGCCCGGCAAGACCGGCTCCGCGCGCGTGGAGGTCCGCTCGCTGGACTCCGGCGCCAACCCGTACCTGGCCTACGCGGTCCTGCTGGCCGCCGGCCTGAAGGGCATCGAGGAGGGCTACGAGCTCCCGCCGGGCGCCGAGGACGACGTCTGGGCCCTCTCCGACGCCGAGCGCCGCGCGATGGGCATCGAGCCGCTGCCCCAGAACCTGGGCGAGGCCCTGACCCTCATGGAGCGCAGCGACCTGGTCGCCGAGACCCTGGGCGAGCATGTCTTCGACTTCTTCCTGCGCAACAAGAAGCAGGAGTGGGAGGAGTACCGCTCCGAGGTCACGGCCTTCGAGCTGCGGAAGAACCTGCCGGTTCTCTAGTTCCGGACCTCCGGCTCTCCGCTCGAGGAACGCCCGGGAAGGCCGCGGCGCCGAGGCGCCGCGGCCTTCGTCGGCTACTGCCGCTGGGCGGCCAGGTCGGCCAGCACCTTGTGCAGGGGCTCCGTCTCCCGGCGCTTGTACTCCTGGATCGCCCAGCCGTTGCCGTCCGGGTCCTTGAAGTACATGAAGGTCGCGCCGTCCTGCGGGGCGAACTGGACGGGTTCGCTGATGTCCAGGCCTCGGGCGGTGAGCTCCTCGTAGGCCGCCTTCGCGTCCGTCACGCACAGCTGCATGCCGTGGTACGTCCCCGGCTGCGGCGTCCCGGTCGGCACCTGCAGCCCGTCGACCAGCGCGATCGAACACCCCGAGCCGGGCGGGGTGAGCTGCACGATCCGCACCCCCTCCATCACCTCGCCGTCGAGGTCCACATGGAAGCCGACCTTGTCCCGGTAGAACTCCTTGGCCCGGTCCACGTCCGAGACCGGCAGCAGGATCACTTCGAGGCTCATCTCCATGGAGCGACTCCCTTGTCGTTGCGTCGGTCGTACGTCACTCGAAACGCCACCGCGTCTGGCTGAACGGCTCCCCCTTACCGAAGCCGAAAACGGTGCGGGGCGCCACAGAGAATACGAACGCGGACCCGCCACCGTGGTGGAACGCCCCGTCCCGCACCTCGAAGTGCCAGAAGCTGCCGTACTTCGCCTCCCACGCGGCGGCCAGCTCGCGCAGCCTGCCGTCCTCGGAGACCCGCACCGCCTCGCCCTCCACCACCAGGTCGTAGCCCTTGTTCCAGCTGTTGCTGCCGGTCGTCAGCACGACGTGCCGATCGGCAGCGAGGTTCTTCGCCTTGCGCTCCTCGGGACCCGTGCAGAAGTGCAGTGCGCCGTCCGCCCACACGGCGGGCAGCGGTGTCACATGCGGTCGTCCGTCCGGCCGCACGGTAGAGATCCAGAACAGCTCGGCCCGCGCGAGCTGCGCCTCGGCCTCGGACCAGGCGGTCGCGGTGGCCTGCGGGTCGCTGTAGCGGGGGTCGAGACGGGTCTGCGGGTAGTCGGCCGCCATGGGCTGTCACTCCTCGTACCGGAGAATCCCTACGGAAATCTCTGCGGACACCTCTACGAAGAAGAGACCCCGTCCGCCGGGCGAACTCATCGGCCGTCCGCTCCGGCGCTTGTGTCAGAGTCTCCGGTTAGGCTCGGGCCAGTACGACCTTGATCCGACAGGAGGACGGGGATGACGGTGCCCGGGCGCAGGAGCAGTACCTTCACGCGGCTGCTGCGGCACGGTTTCACCGATCCCTCCGCCGCCGAGCGGCTGCTGGACAGCGTGGAGCTCATGCACGTGCGGGACGACCCGGTGCTGCTCGACGCGCTGGGCGCGACCGCGGACCCGGACCTGGCGCTGCTCGGTCTGGTACGGCTCCTGGAGGCCCAGCCGGGGCCGACCGCGCGCCGCGAGCTGCTCGACACGCTGATAGCGGCCAAGCCGCTGCGCGACCGGCTGCTCGGTGTGCTCGGGGCCTCCGCCGCGCTCGCCGACCATCTGGCCCGGCACCCGCGCGACTGGGAGGCGCTGGTCACCTACGAGCCGCGGGACCTGCACCCGGGGGTGGAGGAGTTCGAGCGGGGACTCGCGGAGGCCGGCGACCCCGTCTCCCTGCGTGTCGCCTACCGCCGATGCCTGCTGTCCATCGCCGCCCGCGACGTGTGCGGCACCACCGACCTCGCCGAGACCGCCGCCGAACTCGCCGACCTCGCCACCGCCACCCTGCGCGCCGCCCTTGCCATCGCCCGTGCCGCGGCCCCCGAGGACACCGCGCTGTGCCGGCTGGCGGTCATCGCGATGGGCAAGTGCGGAGGCCATGAGCTCAACTACGTCTCCGACGTCGACGTGATCTTCGTGGGGGAGGCCGTCGACGGGGCCGACGAGGGCAAGGCCCTGCGCTCCGCGACCAAGCTGGCCTCGCACATGATGCGGATCTGCTCGGAGACGACCGTGGAGGGGTCGATCTGGCCGGTCGACGCCAATCTGCGCCCCGAGGGCAGAAACGGCCCGCTGGTGCGCACCCTCTCCAGCCACCTCGCCTACTACCAGCGCTGGGCCAAGACCTGGGAGTTCCAGGCCCTGCTCAAGGCCCGCCCGGTGGCCGGCGACCTCGAGCTCGGCGAGGAGTACGTCGCCGCCCTCGAACCCCTCGTCTGGAAGGCCGCCGAGCGGGAGAACTTCGTCGCCGACGTGCAGAAGATGCGCCGCCGGGTCGTCGAGAACATCCCCGCCGCCGAGATCGACCGCGAGCTGAAGCTCGGCCCCGGAGGCCTGCGGGACGTCGAGTTCGCCGTACAGCTGCTGCAGTTGGTGCACGGGCGGGCGGACGCGGCGCTGCGCAGCGGCACCACCCTGGACGCGCTGCAGGCGCTGGCGGCGGGCGGCTACGTGGGCCGGGCCGACGCCGTACAGCTCGACGAGGCCTACCGCTTCCTGCGGACCATGGAGCACCGCATCCAGCTGTACCGGCTGCGGCGCACGCACCTCGTGCCGGAGGACGAGGCCGACCAGCGGCGCATCGGGCGCTCGCTCGGCCTGCGCGTCGACCCGGTCGCCGAGCTGAACCGCGAATGGCGGCGACACGCGGCCGTCGTACGCCGGCTGCACGAGAAGCTCTTCTACCGCCCGCTGCTCGACGCGGTCGCCCAACTCGCCCCCGGCGAGGCCCGGTTGAGCCCGGAGGCGGCCCGCGAGCGGCTGGTCGCGCTCGGCTACGGCGACCCGGCCGCCGCCCTGCGCCACCTGGAGGCGCTGGCTTCCGGGGTGACCAGGAAGGCCGCCATCCAGCGGACCCTGCTGCCCGTGCTCCTCGGCTGGTTCGCGGACTCCGCCGACCCGGACGCGGGCCTGCTCAACTTCCGCAAGGTCTCCGACGCGCTCGGCAAGACCCCCTGGTATCTGCGGCTGCTGCGGGACGAGGGCGCGGCCGCCGAGAACCTCGCCCGTGTGCTGTCCGCCGGCCGCCTCGCCCCCGACCTGCTGATGCGCGCCCCCGAGGCGGTGGCCCTGCTCGGCGACGGCGACGGCGGGGGACTGGAGCCGCGCGAGCGGGCGCAGCTGGAGCAGGAGATCCTCGCCGCCGTCGGCCGCGCGGAGAACGCGCAGCAGGCGGTCACCGCGGCCCGCGGCGTCCGCCGCCGCGAGCTGTTCCGTACGGCAGCCGCCGACATCGTCGGCTCGTACGGCACCGAGACCCAGCCCGCCGCGGCCGACCAGGGCGCGCTGGTGGACCTGGTCGGCGGCGCGGTGTCCGACCTGACGGCCGCGACCCTCGCCGGGACCCTGCGCGCGGTGGTGCGCGACGGCTGGGGCGACACCCTGCCGACCCGGTTCGCGGTGATCGGCATGGGGCGCTTCGGGGGACACGAGCTGGGCTACGGCTCCGACGCGGACGTGATCTTCGTGCACGAGCCGTGGGAGGGCGTGCCCGAGCAGGAGGCTTCGGAGGCCGCGAACCGGGTCGTCTCCGAGATGCGGCGACTGCTGCAGATCCCGAGCGCGGACCCGCCGCTGCTGATCGATGCGGACCTGCGGCCCGAGGGCAAGTCCGGCCCGCTGGTGCGGACACTGAAGTCGTACGAGGCCTACTACCGCCGCTGGTCCCTGGTCTGGGAGTCGCAGGCGCTGCTGCGGGCCGAGCCGGTCGCCGGGGACGAGGAGCTGGGGCGGTCCTTCATCGAGCTGATCGATCCGCTGCGGTATCCGGCGGAGGGGCTCGGGGACGACGCCGTACGGGAGATCCGCCGCCTGAAGGCCCGTATGGAGTCCGAGCGGCTGCCGCGCGGCGCCGACCCCAAGCTGCACACCAAGCTGGGGCCCGGCGGCCTGTCCGACGTCGAGTGGACCGTGCAGCTGCTGCAGCTGCAGCACGGCTGGTCCGAGCCGGGCCTGCGCACCACCCGCACCCGTCAGGCGCTGGCGGCCGCGGCCGCGGCCGGGCTGATCTCGGCGGAGGACGCGTCGATACTGGACGAGGCATGGGTCCTGGCCACCCGCGTCCGCAACGCCGTGATGCTGGTGCGCGGCCGTGCGGGGGACACCTTCCCTTCGGGAGGGCGCGAACTGGCCGCCGTGGGGCGGTACTTGGGGTATGGGGACGGGCACGTGGGGGACATGCTGGACGCGTACCGCCGTACGGCGCGGCGGGCTCGGGCCGTGGTGGAGGCGCTGTTCTACGGGGCGTAAGGACGGTTCTCGACTGCGGGTGCGTTGTGGTTGCTCGCGCAGTTCCCCGCGCGCCTTCAGGGCGCTCTCGTCCACCGGCGGGGATGTGCCCCGCCAGGGGCGCGGGGAACTGCGCGACCAGCCACGACGGCGCAGCAGCCGCATGACGACCTATCGCGGCGCTTCCCACCGCGGCGCAGCCGACGCAGCGCGCGGCAGCGCATACGGCAACGCTCCGTACCAGACCCTGGCCACCGCGAACCCGAACGCCAGGCAGAGCAAACCACCCACCGCATCCAGCCAGAAGTGATTGGCGGTAGCCACGATCACCGTCAGCGTCACCACCGGGTACAGAAGACCAAGAACCCGCACCCACGGCACCCTGGCCAGCGCGAAGATCGTCAACCCGCACCACACCGACCACCCGATGTGCATGGACGGCATCGCGGCGTACTGGTTCGACATGTGCTTCAGGTCCCCGGAGGCCATCGACCCCCAGGTCTGATGGATCATGACCGTGTCGATGAAGGTGCTGCCGTTCATGAGCCGCGGCGGCGCGAGCGGATACAGGTAGTAACCGACCAGCGCCACACCCGTCGTCGCGAACAGCACCAGGCGCGTCGCCGCGTACCGGCCCGGGTGGCTACGGTAGAGCCACACCAGCACACCCAGCGTCACCACGAAGTGCAGCGTCGCATAGTAGTAGTTCATGCCGACGATCAGCCAAGTCACCGAGTTCACCGTATGGTTGACCGACTCCTCGACGGCGATGCCGAGATGGTGCTCCATCCGCCACAGCCAGTCGGCATTGCGCAGCGCCTGTTCGCGCTGTTCCGGAACCGCGTTGCGGATCAGTGAGTACGTCCAGTAACTCAGCGCGATCAGAGCGATCTCGAACCAGAGGCGGGGACGGCGCGGGGTGCGCAGCCGACGCAGGAACACCGGGCCGTTCGCGGCCGTGAGGGAGTCGGGAGCGGCCGTTTGTTCACGGTCGTCCAGACTGGTCACGGTCGAGTCACCCATGGGCACAAAGTCTGCCAGAAACGCCTTCTGCGACCGATCATCCCGCGGTCGGGTTCAGGCCGCATGTTCTACAACAGACGGACGTGCGCGCCTACTCCCGACGCACTGCACGAACTCGAGGGTTCTCCGCCCTAGGGACGATTCCGGTCCCCAGGCGCCGAAGCGGTCGAACCACGCACCACCAGCTCCGGCATGAACACGAACTCACTGTGGGGCGCAGGCGTCCCGCCGATCTCCTCCAGCAACGTACGCACCGCCGCCTGCCCCATCGCCGGGACCGGCTTGCGGATCGTGGTCAGCGGCGGGTCCGTGAAGGCGATCAGGGGGGAGTCGTCGAAGCCCACCACCGAGACGTCCCGCGGGACTTCGAGGCCGAGCTGGCGCGCCGCCCGTATCGCGCCGAGCGCCATCATGTCGCTCGCGCACACCACCGCCGTGCAGTCACGGCCGATCAGCGCGGTGGCGGCGGCCTGGCCGCCCTCCAGGGTGTACAGCGAGTGCTGGACGAGTTCCGTCTCGATCGTCTGCGTGCTCATGCCGGTCTGGTCCTGCATCGAGCGGACGAAGCCCTCGATCTTTCGCTGCACCGGCACGAAGCGCTTGGGGCCGAGGGCGAGACCGATCCGCACATGCCCGAGCGACACCAGGTGCGTGACCGCCAGCGTCATCGCCGCGCGGTCGTCGGGGGAGATGAACGGCGCCTGCACCTTCGGCGAGAAACCGTCCACCAGCACATACGGCACGCCCTGCGCGCGCAGCCGCTCGTAACGCTCCATGTCGGCGGTGGTGTCGGCGTGCAGTCCGGAGACGTAGATGATGCCGGCGACCCCGCGGTCGACGAGCATCTCCGTCAGTTCGTCCTCGGTGGATCCGCCGGGGGTCTGGGTGGCGAGCACCGGGGTGTAGCCCTGCCGGGTCAGGGCCTGGCCGATGACCTGGGCCAGCGCCGGGAAGATCGGGTTCTCCAGCTCCGGGGTTATCAGGCCCACCAGGCCCTCGCTGCGCTGCCGCAGTCGCACCGGGCGCTCGTAGCCCAGCACGTCGAGTGCGGCGAGCACGGACTGGCGGGTGGTGGCGGCGACGCCCGGCTTGCCGTTGAGGACGCGGCTGACGGTCGCTTCGCTCACCCCCGCCTGAGCAGCGATGTCGGCAAGCCGTGTGGTCACAGGGGTGGACTGTACCGGCCGACCGTCACTTTGCACACCAATCGGGCGCCGAGCACGAGCGGTTGCACGGCCCCGAGCGGGTTGCTGCGTCATCGCGGTCCCTCGTGTTCTGGTGGGCGCCTGGTTCGGCAAGAGCTTGCAGAGTCTTGCACAAGACTCCCATGGCCCGCTCAGCGGCTTCAATACTCGGTTGCGCGGGGGTCGAGGAGAGGTCACGGACCGGTAACTCTCGCGCCTCCTTGCAATTTTTTGCTGCAAGACCTTTCGCGCAGCTTTCAACGCTGTTACGTTCACGTCGCCCGGCGGCGGCAACGGCGCAGTCGGCACGACAGCAGGAACGGCAGACGGGGCCGCACCTGCGGGCCCTGTCGTCACATTCCCGTCTGCCTCGCGACGCCTGGCACGCACGCTCGCGGCGTTGCCGAACCTCCCACGTGGCTCCGCCACGAGGGCGCTCCGGCGCCTTGCGATCGCACGCGCCAGACGCCGCGAGGCCCGCCCTTCGGGCGGACGACGGGAATGTGACGACAGGGCCCACCCACACGGGCTTTCACCCTCAAGGAGAACTCATGCGGCGTGGCATAGCGGCCACCGCGCTGGTGGCGTCCTTCGCCCTCGCGGCGACGGCCTGCGGCGGAAGCGACAGCGGCGACAAGGCCGACGGGCCGGTCACCATCACCTGGTGGGACACCTCCAACGCCACCAATGAGGCGCCGACGTACAAGGCCCTGATCAAGCAGTTCGAGGCCGTCAACAAGGACATCAAGGTCAAGTACGTCAACGTCCCCTTCGACCAGGCGCAGAACAAGTTCGACACCGCCGCCGGCTCCAAGGGTGCCCCGGACGTGCTGCGTTCCGAGGTCGGCTGGACCCCCGCCTTCGCCAAGAAGAGCTACTTGCTGCCGCTGGACGGCACCGAGGCCCTCAAGGACCAGAGCAAGTTCCAGCCCAGCCTGATCAAGCAGGCCCAGTACGAGGGCAAGACCTACGGCGTGCCGTTCGTCACCGACACCCTCGCCCTCGTCTACAACAAGGCCCTCTTCAAGAAGGCCGGCATCACCGAGGCCCCCAAGACCTGGGACGAGCTGAAGGCCGACGCCGCCAAGATCGACTCCAAGGCCAAGGTCTACGGCTACTGGGGCTCCACCCAGTCCTACTACGCGCAGACCTTCCTCTACGGCGAGGGCACCGACACCGTCGACGCCGGCGCCAAGAAGATCACCGTGAACTCGGCGCCCGCGAAGAAGGCCTACGGCACCTGGCTGAGCCTCTTCAAGGGACAGGGCCTGCACAAGGCCGACACCACCGCCGACGCCTACGCCCACATCCAGGACGCCTTCGTCAACGGCAAGGTCGCCTCGATCATCCAGGGCCCCTGGGAGATCACGAACTTCTACAAGGGCTCCGCCTTCAAGGACAAGTCCAACCTCGGCATCGCCACCGTCCCGGCCGGTTCCACCGGCAAGGCGGGCGCCCCCACCGGCGGCCACAACCTGTCCGTCTACGCCGGCTCGGACTCCGCCCACCAGAAGGCGGCCCTCAAGTTCGTCAACTTCATGACCTCCGCGAAGTCCCAGACGGAGATCGCCCTGAAGAACTCCACGCTGCCGACCCGCGACGACGCCTACACCGCCGAGGTCAAGGCCGACCCGGGCATCGCCGGCTTCCAGACGGTTCTGCCCTCCGCCCAGCCGCGCCCCGCGCTGCCCGAGTACAGCTCCCTGTGGGGCCCGCTGGACACCGAGCTGCCGAAGATCGCCGACGGCAAGGAGTCCCTGGACAAGGGCCTGAGCAACGCCGAACTGGCCATCGCCAAGCTGGTGCCGGACTTCAGCAAGTAAGCCCGAGTGACCGCCGGGTCCGCCATTCCATGGGGGGACGGACCCGGCGGTCACCGGCCTGTGCCGAGCCGCCCGGCCACTTCGCACTGCCGTAGAACTTCCCAGGCCGTAGAACTCCCCAGAAGGTGTCGAACATGACAGTCGCCATCGACCGCGCCACCGGCAAACGCTACGGTGACCGCGCGCCACGGCCCGGGTTGGGCGGGCGCATCAAGCGCAGCTACCAGAAGTACTGGTACGCGTACGCGATGATCGCCCCGGTGGTCGTCGTGCTCGGGGTCCTCGTGCTGTACCCCCTGGTGTACGGCCTGTACCTCACCCTCACCGACGCCAACAGCCTGAACACCGCGCGCACGATCGGCGTCAACCACATCGACGCCACCTACAAGTTCATCGGCCTGGACAACTACAAGGACATCCTGTTCGGCCCGCTGTCGTACGACCGCTTCTGGTCGCACTTCATCTGGACGGTCGTCTGGACGGCCCTGTGCGTCGCCCTGCACTACACGATCGGGCTCGGCCTCGCGCTGCTGCTCAACCAGAAGATGCGTGGACGCACGCTCTACCGGCTGCTGCTCATCGTGCCCTGGGCCGTGCCCACCTTCGTCACCGTCTTCGGCTGGCGCATCATGCTCTCCGACGGCGGCATCCTCAACAGCTTCCTCCACACACTGCACCTGCCGACGCCCGACTGGCTGGAGGACACCTTCTGGCAGCGGTTCGCGGCGATCATGGTCAACACCTGGTGCGGTGTGCCGTTCATGATGATCTCGCTGCTCGGCGGACTGCAGTCCATCGACGCCTCCCTCTACGAGGCCGCCGAGATGGACGGCGCGAGCGCCTGGCAGCGATTCCGGTACGTCACCCTGCCGGGCCTGAGGTCCGTCAGCTCCACCGTCGTACTCCTCGGCATCATCTGGACCTTCAACCAGTTCGCCGTGATCTTCCTGCTGTTCGGCCCGACCGGCGCCCCGGACGCCCAGATCCTCGTCACCTGGGCCTACTTCCTCGGCTTCGGACAGCAGCCGCGTGACTTCGCGCAGTCGGCCGCCTACGGCATCCTGCTGTTGGCCATCCTGATCGTCTTCACCTCGTTCTACCGCCGCTGGCTGAACCGCAATGAGCAGCAGCTCGCGGTCTGAGGCAGGAGTTCCCATGAGTACGACCACTGTCGAAACCTCCGCCGCGGTGACCAGGGACGGCTCGGCGCAGGGCCCTCGCAAGGTCCGAAACCGCGGCGAGCGCAGCCTCGCGGCGTCCCTCGCCTCCCACGGCATCCTGATCGCCGGGAGCGTCGTCGCGCTCTTCCCGATCGCCTGGCTCGTCTTCCTCTCCCTCGGGCCCGACAAGGACGACTACCTCCACCCGGGCGGCATCTGGAAGAAGATGACGTTCGACAACTACTCGTTCGTCCTGCAGCACACGAGCTTCTTCGACTGGCTGAAGAGCTCGCTGATCGTCTCCCTCGGCACCACCGTGCTCGGCGTCCTCGTCGCCGCGACCACCGGCTACGCCGTCTCGCGGATGCGCTTCCCGGGCTACCGGAAGTTCATGTGGGTGCTCCTGGTCACGCAGATGTTCCCGGTGGCCGTACTCATGGTGCCGATGTACCAGATCCTGTCGGACCTCGGGCTCATCGACAGCTACCTCGGGCTGATCCTCGTCTACTGCTCGACCGCGGTGCCGTACTGCGCCTGGCTGCTCAAGGGCTACTTCGACACCATCCCGTTCGAGATCGACGAGGCGGGACGCGTCGACGGGCTGACCCCCTTCGGCACGTTCGCACGGCTGATCCTGCCGCTCGCCAAGCCGGGCCTCGCGGTCGCCGCCTTCTACAGCTTCATCACGGCCTTCGGCGAGGTCGCCTTCGCCACCACGTTCATGCTGGACGACCAGAAGTACACGCTCGCCGTCGGCCTGCAGACCTTCGTCAGCCAGCACGACGCCCAACGCAACCTGATGGCCGCCACCGCGGTGCTGATCGCGATACCCGTGTCCGCGTTCTTCTACCTCGTGCAGAAGAACCTGGTGACGGGACTTACCGCCGGCGGCACCAAGGGCTGACCGCCGGTTGGGCAGCGCCCCGAAGGGGCGCGGGGCTGTATCGATTTGCGGCTCCGCGCGCGGGCGCGACCAGCCACGACGGTGCCGCACCCAGATCCCGGGGCGGCCGCGGTCTCCATCCGACCCCGCTGTGACCGCGGCCGCCTCGTCACCACAGTCGCCTACGCACACCACTGACCCAATGACTCCGTTACGTATCAAGGACGCCATGAGCCAGCAGCACTCCCTCATCGCCCCGGCACCGAACCCCGCCAAAGCCCAGCGCAGCGACTGGTGGCGGGACGCGGTGATCTACCAGGTCTATCCGCGCAGCTTCGCCGACAGCAACGGTGACGGCATGGGCGATCTGGAAGGCGTACGCTCCCGACTCCCGTATCTGCGCGACCTCGGCGTGGACGCCGTGTGGCTCAGCCCCTTCTACGCCTCGCCGCAGGCCGACGCCGGCTACGACGTCGCCGACTACCGGGCCGTGGACGCCATGTTCGGCAGTCTCCTCGACGCCGACGCGCTGATCCGCGACGCCCACGAACTGAGCCTGAGGATCATCGTCGACCTCGTCCCGAACCACTCCTCCGACCAGCACGAGTGGTTCAAGCGGGCGCTGCGCGAGGGCCCCGGCTCGCCGCTCCGGGAGCGCTACCACTTCCGCCCCGGCAAGGGCGAGAACGGCGAACTCCCGCCCAACGACTGGGAGTCCATCTTCGGCGGCCCGGCGTGGACACGCGTCACCGAGCCGGATGGCACGCCGGGGGAGTGGTACCTCCACCTCTTCGCCCCCGAGCAGCCCGACTTCAACTGGGAGCACCCGGCGGTCGGCGACGAGTTCCGCTCGATCCTGCGCTTCTGGCTCGACATGGGCGTCGACGGCTTCCGCATCGACGTGGCCCACGGCCTGGTCAAGGCGGAGGGCCTGCCCGACCTCGGCTCGCACGAGCAGCTGAAGCTGCTGGGCAACGATGTCATGCCGTTCTTCGACCAGGACGGCGTGCACGAGATCTACCGCCAGTGGCGCACCATCCTCGACGAGTACTCCGGTGAGCGCATCTTCGTCGCCGAGGCCTGGACCCCGACCGTCGAGCGCACCGCCAACTACGTCCGCCCGGACGAACTCCACCAGGCCTTCAACTTCCAGTACCTGTCGACCGACTGGGACGCGGACGAGCTCCGCAAGGTCGTCGACCGCACCCTGGAGGCGATGCGCCCGGTCGGCGCCCCCGCCACCTGGGTCCTGTCCAACCACGACGTCACCCGTCACGCCACCCGCTTCGCCAACCCGCCCGGCCTCGGCACCCAGATCCGCTTGGCCGGCGACCGCGCGCTGGGGCTCAGGCGCGCCAGGGCCGCCACCCTGCTGATGCTGGCGCTGCCCGGATCGGCGTACGTCTACCAGGGCGAGGAGCTCGGCCTCCCGGACGTCGTCGACCTCCCGGACGAGGTGCGCCAGGACCCGGCGTACTTCCGCGGCGCCGGCCAGGACGGCTTCCGCGACGGCTGCCGGGTGCCGATCCCCTGGACGCGCACAGGATCCTCGTACGGCTTCGGTGACGGCGGCAGCTGGCTCCCGCAGCCCGAGGGCTGGGGCGAGCTGAGCGTCGAGGCGCAGACCGGCGTGGCCGGCTCGACCCTCGAGCTGTACCGCTCCGCCCTCGCCGTCCGCCGCGAACAGCCCGACCTGGGTGCGGGCGACACGGTGGAGTGGCTGCGCGCCCCCGAGGGCGTACTCGCCTTCCGGCGCGGGGAGTTCGTGTGCGTCGCGAACACCAGCGGTGAATCGGTGAGCACCCCGGCGTACGGCCGCGTCCTGCTCACCAGCGGCGAGGTCACCGAGGCGGACGGCGAGACGAAGGTCCCGGCGGACACCACGGTGTGGTTCACGACGGTCTGATTCCGCCACCTTCCGGAGGCCTGCCACCCGACCGGGCGGCAGGCCTCTGCGATGCTCACCGTCATGTCCGACAGACCCGCCTTCCCCCGATGGCCCGCGTCCCTCACGTCACCACGCCTGCTCCTGCGCCCCGTTGAGCCACCGGACGTCCCGGCCCACGCCCGCCTGTGGACCGACCCCGATGTACGTCGCCACCTGGGCGGCCCGGCCGACGAGGGCGTGGTACGTGCCCGCGAGGAGCGGTGCGTGGGCGCGCCGGGGCTCCTCAGTGTCGTACGGAGGGCGGACGGCCTCGTCATCGGTTCCGTACTGGTGGAGCCGGGGGCGCGGGAGGGCCGTACTGAGCTCTCCTATCAACTGCTGCCCGAGCACTGGGGTCTCGGGTACGCCCGCGAGGCCGTGGCGGCCGCCGCCGACTGGGCTCTGGCCATCCGGCCGGAAGCGGACCTCGTCGCCGTCACCCAGGAGGCCAACACACGCTCCCGGAGGCTCCTCGACGCCCTGGGCGCCACACTCACCGAGCGTTTCGTACAGTTCGGGCAACCCCAGGTGCTCTATCGGCTGGCGGCTGCCGGGTCATGAAAGTTCTTGCATCAACTTCACACGGACCGCTGCCTTTTCAGCCAGCGGGCCTTTAACATCTCCGTCACCGCAAGTTTGCGGGAAAGTTGCTGCAAGAGCCTTCAACGGTGAAGGAGCCCCCACATGGCCCGCAGATCCCTCTCGGCGGCCGTCGCCCTCACGGCGGCCGCCTTTGTCATGACCCCGTCCGCCGCGGACGCGACCCCACCCGGCGCCAAGGACGTCACCGCCGTCCTCTTCGAGTGGAACTTCGCCTCCGTCGCCAAGGAGTGCACCAACACCCTCGGCCCCGCCGGCTACGGATACGTCCAGGTCAGCCCGCCCGCCGAGCATATACAGGGCTCGCAGTGGTGGACCTCGTACCAGCCGGTGAGCTACAAGATCGCGGGCCGGCTCGGAAATGCCACCGCCTTCAAGAACATGATCGACACCTGTCATGCGGCGGGTGTGAAGGTCGTCGTCGACACGGTCATCAACCACATGACGGCGGGCAGCGGCACCGGAACCGGCGGCTCTTCGTATACGAAGTACAACTACCCGGGCCTGTACTCCTCGTACGACATGGACGACTGCACGTCCACCATCAGCGACTACACCAACCGCGCCAACGTCCAGAACTGCGAACTCGTCGGCCTCGCCGACCTGGACACCGGCGAGGAGTACGTCCGCGCCACCATCGCCGGCTACATGAACAGCCTTCTCGGCTACGGCGCCGACGGCTTCCGCATCGACGCCGCCAAGCACATCCCGGCCGCCGACCTCGCCAACATCAAGTCCCGGCTGACCAACTCGTCGGTGTACTGGAAGCAGGAGGTCATCTACGGCGCCGGCGAGGCCGTCCAGCCCACCGAGTACACGGGCAACGGCGACGTCCAGGAGTTCCGCTACGCCTACGACCTCAAGCGGGTCTTCAACAACGAGAAGCTGGCCTATCTCACGAACTACGGCGAGGGCTGGGGCTATATGAACAGCTCGGTGGCGGGCGTCTTCGTGGACAACCACGACACCGAGCGCAACGGCTCGACCCTGAACTACAAGGACGGGGCGAACTACACCCTCGCCAACGTGTTCATGCTCGCCTACCCCTACGGCGCCCCGGACATCAACTCCGGCTACGAATGGTCCGACAAGGACGCAGGACCGCCGAACAACGGCCAGGTCAACGCCTGCTGGCAGGACGGCTGGAAGTGCCAGCACGCCTGGCCCGAGATCATCCGTATGGTCGCCTTCCGCAACGCCACCCGCGGCCAGTCGGTGACCAACTGGTGGGACAACGGCAACAACGCCATCGCCTTCGGCCGCGGCAGCAAGGGCTACGTCGCCATCAACCACGAGGCGAGCAGCCTGACCCGCACCTACCAGACGTCGCTGCCCGCGGGGACGTACTGCAACGTGCAGAACAACACGCTCGTGACGGTGAACTCCAGCGGGCAGTTCACGGCCACCCTCGGCTCCAACACCGCCCTCGCGATCTACGCTGGCAAGTCGAGCTGCTGAGCGACGGGAAACAACGCGAAACAGCGGATCCACAGCCACCAAAGGGGAACGTGGGATTGACGCTCAACGAGTGTCGTCCTACGTTCCCTGATGTCTTTGGGAGCGCTCCCAGGTGGCGTTCCCGTGAAGGGAGCATCATGCAGTGCAGGCTCAGAACGTGGGCGTTGACGTCCTTGGCGGCTCTGCTGACGGCCGCCGCCACCACCGCGGCCGCCCTGCCGCAGCCGGCGGCCGCCACCACGGCGACCATCGACGGCTCCACCACGTACCAGCCCATCGACGGCTTCGGCTTCTCCGAGCACTTCGGACGGGCCGCCATCATGAACGGCTCGCAGGGCTTATCCGCCCAGCACCAGAAGGAGATCCTCGACCTGCTGCTCGACCGCAGCACCGGCGCGGGGCTCAGCATCCTGCGCCTGGGCATCGACTCCGGCATCCAGCCCACCGATCCGGGCGGCCCGAACGCGACCCCCAAGTACACCTGGGACGGCATCGACAAGGGCCAGGTCTGGCTGGCCAAACAGGCCAAGGCCTACGGCGTGAACCGCTTCTACGCCGACGCCTGGACCGCCCCCGGCTATATGAAGACCAACGGGACGGACGCCGACGGCGGCACCCTGTGCGGCCTCTCCGGTGCCACCTGCGCGAGCGGCGACTGGAAGAAGGCGTACGCGAACTTCCTGGTCCAGTACGCCAGGTTCTACCGCCAGGAGGGCATCCGCATCACCGACCTCGGGTTCACCAACGAGCCCGACTGGACGGCGACGTACGACTCCATGCGTCTGACGCCCGCCCAGGCCGTCGAGTTCATCAGGACCTTCGGGCCGATCGCGCGCGCCGCCGGGTACAAGGTCGCCTGCTGCGACTCCTTCGGCTGGGACGAGGAGAAGGCCTACAGCAGTGCGATCGAGGCGGATCCGACGGCACGCGGTTACGTCACCACCCACACCGGCCACACCTACGCCAGCAAGGTCGACGGTCCGCTGCCCACGCACAAGCGCACCTGGATGTCGGAGTGGTCCCCCGACGGCACCACCTGGAACGAGAACTGGGACGACGGCAGCGGCTACGACGGCTTCACCGTCGCCTCCGCCGTCCACGACGCCCTCACCAAGGGCAACACCAGCGGCTACGTGTACTGGTACGGCGCCTCGCTGGGCGCCACCCGAGGCCTGATCCAGATGGACGGCGACAACTACCACGTCTCCAAGCGCCTGTGGGCGCTGGCCAACTACAGCCGCTTCATCCGCCCGGGAGCCACCCGCATCGGCGCCACCACCTCCGACACCGACCTCAAGCTGTCGGCATTCCGCAACACCGACGGGACCGTGACCGTCGTAGCGCTGAACACCTCCACCAGCGCCACTCCGGTGACCGTCAATCTGAAGAACACGGGGATCGCGAAAGGGACCGCGACCCCCTACCTGACCGACGCCACACACAGCACGGCACAACAGCAGACCGTGGCGGTCGGCAAGAGTTCACTGACCACCACGGTGCCGGCCCGGGCGCTGGTCACCTACACCCTCAGGCGATAGGGCCCGCTCACTTCCAGGTGTCACTCAGGTTGCTCGTGAAATTCCTTGCTGTGACTTTCAAGCCTATTGCTGTAAACCTTGCGTCAGCGATACGGTCGCGCGGGGTCGGACCCAACAGAGCCGTCATCGCAAGGAGTTTCGCCTGTGATACCGAGAGCGAGACGGGTTGCGGCCGTCACCGTCGTGGCCGTTGCCGCCGCCCTGATCCAGCCATTGGCCGCGCAGGCGGCCCCCCCACCCCCGCCGCCCTCCGACGCGAAGCTCGCCGCCGCGCCCGCCCGGCACGACGACACCCGTGAGCAGTTCTACTTCGTCATGCCGGACCGTTTCGCCAACGGAGACACCAGCAATGACAGGGGCGGGCTGACCGGTTCGCGTCTCAGCACCGGCTACGACCCCACCGACAAGGGCTTCTACCAGGGCGGCGACCTCAAGGGCCTGACCAGGAAGCTCGACTACATCAAGGGCCTCGGGACCACCGCCATCTGGATGGCCCCGATCTTCAAGAACCGTCCCGTGCAGGGGACGGGCAGCAACGCCTCGGCCGGCTACCACGGCTACTGGATCACCGACTTCACGCAGGTCGACCCGCACTTCGGGACCAACAAGGACCTGGAAACCCTCATCGCCAAGGCGCACGCCAAGGGCATGAAGGTCTTCTTCGACGTCATCACCAACCACACCGCGGACGTCGTCGACTACAAGGAGAAGTCCTACGACTACCTCTCCAAGGGCGCCTTCCCGTACCTGACCAAGGACGGCCGCCCCTTCGACGACGCCGACTACGCGGACGGCAGCAAGAAGTTCCCCGCCGTCGACGCAGGCTCCTTCCCGCGCACGCCCACCGTCGCCGCCGCGGACAAGAACGCCAAGGTCCCGGCCTGGCTCAACGACCCGACCATGTACCACAACCGCGGTGACTCCACCTTCGCGGGTGAGAGCGCCACGTACGGGGATTTCGGAGGCCTCGACGACCTGTGGACCGAGCGTCCCGAGGTCGTACACGGCATGGAGAAGATCTACGAGCGCTGGGTGCGCGACTTCGACATCGACGGCTTCCGGATCGACACGGTCAAGCACGTCGACATGGACTTCTGGACCCAGTGGGCGACCGCCCTCGACGCCTACGCGGCCAGGCAGGGGCGCAAGAACTTCTTCATGTTCGGCGAGGTCTACTCCGCCGACACCTCGATCACCTCGCCCTACGTCACCCAGGGCCGTCTCGACGCCACCCTCGACTTCCCCTTCCAGGACGCGGCCCGCAGCTACGCCTCCCAGGGCGGCAGCGCACAGAAGCTCGCCTCGCTCTTCGGCGACGACTACAAGTACACGACCGACAAGGCCAACGCGTACGAGCAGGTCACCTTCCTCGGCAACCACGACATGGGCCGCATCGGGTACTTCCTGAAGCAGGACAACCCCAAGGCCACCGATGCGGAGATCCTCAAGAAGGACGAGCTCGCCAACGAGGTGATGTTCCTCAGCCGCGGCAACCCGGTCGTCTACTACGGCGACGAGCAGGGCTTCACCGGCTCCGGCGGCGACAAGGACGCCCGCCAGACGATGTTCGCCTCGAAGGTCGCCGACTACCTCGACGACGACGAGATCGGCACCGACCGCACCCACGCGAGCGACTCGTACGACACGAGCGCGCCGCTCTACCGGCAGATCGCCGCGCTGAGCAAGCTGCGCAAGGACAACCCGGCCCTCGCGGACGGCGTCCAGACGCAGCGGTACGCTGCCGACGGCTCCGGTGTCTACGCGTTCTCCCGTACCGACGCCAGGACCGGCCGGGAGTACGTCGTCGCCCTCAACAACGCCGGCGAGGCCAGGACGGCCACCTTCGCGACCGGCTCGGCAGGCATGAAGTTCCGTGGGATCTACGGGACTTCGGACGAGGTCACCTCCGACGCCGACAAGAAGATCACGGTCACCGTCCCGGCCGGTTCGGCGATCGTCCTCAAGGCGGCGGGCAGGCTCGCCGAGCCGACCACCGCACCGACCCTCACCCTCAAGGCCCCCGACGCCGGCGCCACCGGCACCGTGGAACTCTCCGCGGACGTCGCCGGCGGTCAGCTCAACCGTGTCGTCTTCGCCGCCCAGGTGGGCGCCGGCAGGTGGCAGGTCCTGGGCTCCGCCGACCACGCCCCCTACAAGGTCACGCAGACCATCGGCAAGGGCGTCCCGGCCGGAACGGCCCTGCGCTACAAGGCGGTTGTCGTCGACACCGCCGGGCACACGGCGAGCGCCACCGCCGCCTCCACCACCGGCACCCCGCCCGCCGCGGAGACCCCCACCGCCTCCTCCCGCGACTACGCGATCGTCCACTACAAGCGCACCGACGGCGACTACGACAAGTGGGGTCTGTACGCCTGGGGCGATCTCGCCGACGGCGAGTCGACCACCTGGCCGGCCGGGCACCCCTTCGTCGGCCGTGACGCGTACGGCGCCTTCGCCTACGTCAAGCTGAAGCCGGGCGCCTCCAGCGTCGGGTTCCTGGTCGTCGACAAGGACGGCAACAAGGACGTCTCCACCGACCGCACCATCGACGTCACCAAGAACGGCGAGGTCTGGATCGAACAGGGCAAGGAGGCCGTACAGACGACCCGCCCCGACTACCCGGCACAGGACAGGACCAAGGCGGTCATCCACTACCACCGCGCCGACGGGAACTACGACGGCTGGGGACTGCACGTGTGGACCGGCGCCGCGAACCCCACGGACTGGTCGAGCCCGCTGAAGCCGGTGAAGACCGACGCCTATGGTGCGGTCTTCGAGGTGCCGCTCAGCGACGGTGCCTCCAGCCTCAGTTACATCATCCACAAGGGCGACGAGAAGGACCTCCCGGCCGACCAGTCGCTCGATCTCAAGTCCAACGGCTACGAGGTGTGGCTGTTGAACGGCCAGGAGAAGTACCTGCTGCCCCAGCCCGCGGGTTCCGCCGCCGCGCTCGACCTGAGCACCTCCAAGGCGGTCTGGATCGACCGGAACACGGTCGCCTGGAACGGCTCCGACGCCGCCGTCTCCACCCAGCTGCTCTACTCCCACGACGGCTCGATCGCCGTGAAGAACGGCGCGCTGACCAGCGACGACGAGCGCTGGCTGCGCCTTGCGAAGACCACCCTCACCGATGCCCAGAAGGCCAGGTTCCCCTATCTGAAGGACTACACGGCCTGGTCCGTCGACCCGCGCGACCGCGACCGGGTCCGCGAGGCCCTCGACGGCCAGATCGTCGCGTCCCAGCGGGCCGCCAACGGCGCCGTGCTCGCGGCGACCGGCGTCCAGATCGCCGGGGTGCTCGACGACGTGTACGCGAGCGCGACCAAGGCCGAGCTGGGGCCGACGTTCCACAAGGGCCGTCCCACGCTCGCCGTGTGGGCACCGACCGCGCAGAGCGTGGCACTGGAGCTCGACGGCTCGCTCAAGAAGATGAAACGCGAGGACTCCACCGGTGTCTGGTCCGTCACCGGCCCGGCGTCCTGGAAGGACAAGCCCTACCGGTACGTCGTGAAGGTGTGGGCGCCCAGCGTCCGCAAGGTCGTCACCAACAAGGTCACCGACCCGTACTCGGTCGCCCTCACCGCCAACTCCGGGCGCAGCCTGGTCGTCGACCTGGACGACAGGTCCCTCGCCCCGAGCGGCTGGTCGAAGCTGGCCAAGCCCAAGGCCGTACCGCTGAAGGACGCCCAGATCCAGGAGCTGCACATCCGGGACTTCTCCGTCGCGGACAGGACCGTACCGGCGAAGGACCGGGGCAGCTACCTCGCCTTCACCGACCGGAACAGTGACGGATCCAAGCACCTGCGCGAGCTGGCGAAGTCGGGCACGTCGTACGTCCATCTGCTGCCCGCCTTCGACTTCGCGACCGTCCCCGAGAAGAAGGCGGACCAGGCGACGACGGACTGCGACCTCGCCTCCTACGCCGCCGACTCCGACAAGCAGCAGGCGTGCGTCGCCAAGACCGCCGCGAAGGACGCCTACAACTGGGGGTACGACCCGTTCCACTACACGGTCCCCGAGGGCTCGTACGCGACCGACCCGGACGGGACCGGCCGTACCGTCGAGTTCCGCAAGATGGTGAAGGGGCTCAACCAGGACGGTCTGCGGGTCGTCATGGACGTCGTCTACAACCACACGGCGGCCGCCGGTCAGGCCGACACCAGCGTCCTCGACAAGGTGGTGCCCGGCTACTACCAGCGCCTCCTCGCGGACGGCTCGGTCGCCAACAGCACCTGCTGTGCGAACACGGCCACCGAGAACTCCATGATGGGCAAGCTGGTCGTCGACTCGGTCGTCACCTGGGCCAAGGAGTACAAGGTCGACGGCTTCCGCTTCGACCTCATGGGACACCAGCCGAAGGCCAACATCCTCGCCGTGCGCAAGGCGCTCGACGCGCTGACCCTCGCGAAGGACGGCGTCGACGGCAAGAAGATCATCATGTACGGCGAGGGCTGGAACTTCGGCGAGGTCGCCGACGACGCCCGCTTCGTGCAGGCCACGCAGAAGAACATGGCGGGGACGGGCATCGCCACCTTCTCCGACCGCGCCCGTGACGCCGTGCGCGGCGGCAGCCCCTTCGACTCCGACCCCGGGATCCAGGGCTTCGCCTCCGGCCTGTACACCGACCCCAACTCGTCCACCGCGAACGGCACTTCGGCCGAGCAGAAGGCCCGGCTGCTGCACTACCAGGACCTGATCAAGGTCGGTCTGTCCGGAAACCTCGCCAAGTACCGCTTCACCGACACCGACGGCAAGGAGGTCACCGGCGCCGAGGTCGACTACAACGGCCAGCCGGCCGGTTACGCGGACGCGCCCGGAGACGCCGTCGCCTACGCCGACGCGCACGACAACGAGTCCCTCTTCGACGCCCTCACCTACAAGCTGCCCGCCTCGACGAGCGCGGCCGACCGGGCCAGGATGCAGGTCCTCGCGATGGCGACGGCGACCCTGTCGCAGGGCCCGTCCCTCTCGCAGGCGGGCTCCGACCTGCTGCGTTCCAAGTCCCTGGACCGCAACTCGTTCGACAGCGGCGACTGGTTCAACGCCATCCACTGGAACTGCGCGGACGGCAACGGCTTCGGGCGGGGGCTGCCGATGGCGGCCGACAACCAGTCCACGTGGCCGTACGCGAAGCCGCTGCTGGGCTCGGTGCGCGTCGGCTGCCCGCAGATCGAGGGCGCCTCGGCCGCCTACCAGGACCTCTTGAAGATCCGTTCGACGGATGGCGTCTTCTCGCTCGACACCGCCGCGCAGGTGCAGTCGAGGCTGTCCTTCCCGCTGTCAGGGAAGGACGAGACGCCCGGAGTGATCACCATGAAGCTGGGTGACCTGGTCGTCGTCTTCAACGCGACGCCGAGCAGGCAGGAGCAGCGCGTCGACTCCCTGGCCGGTACCGGTTACCGGCTGCACCCGGTGCAGGCGGCGGGCGCCGACCCTATCGTCAAGACCTCTTCCTATGAGCGGGAATCGGGCACGTTCGCCGTTCCGGGGCGCAGTGTCGCAATATTCTCCCGGATCTCCTGAAAGGGGCATTACTTTGGTGGGGGCAGGCCGAATCCCGGTCTGCCCCACCGGCGTTGCCCCAGGGCTGGAAGATGGACCTCAACGGCAAGCTCACAGACACGACCGTGCTGGTCGTGGACGACGTCGCGGCCAACCGGTACGCGATGGGGACGGTGCTGCGCCGGGCCGGACACCAGGTCGTACCGGTCGCCACCGGTCAGCAGGCGCTCGTCGAACTCGATGTACGGCTGCGCAAGGGCGCCCTGCCCGACGTGGCCCTCGTCGACATCGACCTGCCGGACATGAGCGGCTTCGATCTGTGCCGGCGGCTCAAGGAGCGGCCGCACATGGCGGGCCTGCCCGTCGTGCACTTCTCGGCCGCCGCCGCGGCCCCGGGCAACCGCTGCCAGGGGCTGGACGCGGGCGCCGAGATCTATCTGACGGTGCCCGCCGAGCCCGAGGAGATCGAGGCGGTCGTCCGCTCCGCGGTGCGCACCGCCCGGCTGCGCGCCGACGACCAGGCGCTGGTACGGCGGCTGACTCTGCTGTCCCAGGCGATCGTCACCATCCAGTCGGCGCGCTCCCTGCAGGAGCTCGCCGACGCCGCCGCCGACGGCACCGCGCGGCTCGTCGGCGGCCCCGCCGCCGTCTTCGTCCTCGGTCCGGACGACGAGCTGTACAGCGGCCTCTCCCGGGACCGCACCTCCCTCGCCCTGCCGGACGCCGGCGCCCACCGCACCGTCGCCGGTCTGCTGCGGCGGCTGACCCGCGGACAGGCCGGGGTGCAGATCACCACCGTGCCCGCGCCGCTGTGGCCCGCCGGGTTCTTCCGGCCCGGCATGCAGCACGACGCCCGGCTGGCACTGGTCCTCACCCAGGACGGCCAGGCCCCCGTGTGCCTGGCCACGCCCACCCGCGGGGTGCGCCGGGTGAACCCCGAGGAGGAGGCCCTGGTGGCCCAGCTGGCGCAGGCCGCCGCGCTCGCCGCCGAGCCGCTGCTCATGTACCAGGTCGAGCGGCATGTCGCCCTCACCCTCCAGCACAGCTTCCTGCCCCAGCCGCACCGGCTGCCCGAACTGCCCGGCATCGACGTCGAGGTCCGCTACGTACCCGCGTCCCGGGAGACCGAGATCGGCGGTGACTTCTACGCGGCCCTGCGTACCGACGAGGGCGTGCTCACCGCGGTCGGTGATGTCGTCGGACACTCGCTGGAGGCGGCCACCGTCATGGTCGAGATCCGGCATGCGCTGCGCGCCTACTGCGTCGAGGAGAGCGACCCGGCCCTGCTCGCCGAGCGGCTCGACCGGATGCTGCAGCACTACCACCCGGAGGTCACCGCCACCGTCTGCCTGGCGCTGATCGATCCTGGGACCGGCCGCACCCGGATCGCCAACGCGGGCCACATCCCGCCGCTGATCCTGAGCACCACCGGGGACGCCGAGTACGCCAAGGCCGACGGCCCGCTGCTCGGCCTGGGGCTGCCGCACCCGCCGCCCACCGAGCTGTTCCTGGAGCCCGGCGACCGGCTCCTGATGGTCACCGACGGCCTGATCGAGACCCGGGGCACGGACCTGAGCCTCTCGATGGAGCAGCTCCGCTCGGCGGCCGTCGGCGCCCTGCCCGGCCTGCACGCCCTGTGCGACACGCTCCTGGCCTGCTTCGGGCACGACCGCGAGGACGACATCGCGATGCTCGCGCTCCAGCTGAGGAATTAGGCTGCCCCTGTCGTCGCCGCTCTGGAACAGGAGTGCCCATGCCGCAGATCACCGTCGACCACTCGAAGTCGATCGACTTCGACCGGGAGGGCTTCGCCCACGACCTGCACACCGCGCTCGTCGAGATCGCGGCCGCCAAGCCGGAGGCCTGCAAGACGCAGTTCCGCGCGTCCGAGGTCACCGCGTTCGGCTACGAGGACCCCGCGGACGACGGGCACGCCGTGGTGCACGTCATGATCGGACTGCTCGCGGGCCGCACCGAGGAGACGAAGGCGAAGCTCACCGAGACCGTCCTCGAGCTGCTGAAGAAGCATGTGGCGGACGACGGCCAGCCGGTCCTGCACGCCTCCGCCGAGGTCCGGGACCTCGACCCGTCGTACCGGAAGTTCGAGCGTTAGAGGTCCTACGACGCCAGTGAGAGCAACCGGGCGACCAGCTCCGCGAACGGGCCGTCCGGCGGCTCGTCCTTGACCATGCGGCGCAGTAGCGCGCCCATCTCCTCGTCGTAGGCCGCGCTCACCGCTGCCAGTGCCGCGAAGTCGTGGACCAGTTGGGCTTCCAGTTCGGCTCGTGGGATGCGACGGCCGTCCAGCCAGATCAGGGCCGTCGACTCGGCCAGGGAGATCCAGGAGCGTACGACCAGTTCCAGACGGGCGGGCGGGTCCCGGACGTCCAGGTGCGAGAGGATCTGTTCGTAGGCGGCCTGGCGCACCGAGTCGATGAGGGCGTTCGTCGCTGAAGAGCCCACCGCCGGGCCGCCGCGCATCAGTGCCGAGAAACCGGGGCCGTGGTCGTCCACGAAGTCGAAGAAGCGGCGCATCGCCCGCAGCAGCCGCGCGCCCAGCGGGCCCTCCTGCGGCTCCTTGAACCGGCCCGCCAGATCCTCGGCCGCACGCCTCAACGCGGCCTCGTACAGGCTGAGTTTGCCCGGGAAGTAGTGGTACACCAGCGGACGCGAGATGCCCGCGGCGGCGGCTATCTCGTCGATGGAGACGTCGTCGGGAGAGCGTTGGCTGAACAGTTCGAGGGCGACGCCGATCAACTGCTGCCGCCGCTCCTCGACTCCCATTCTGCGGCGTACCCCGGTAGTCATACGAACACCTTACCGATCGGATCCGGCCCGGAACGGTCTGGTCCGGCCATCGGTGTTCACATATCCAGCACCAGACGCTCACTTCGCGCCCGCGAAACGCAGATCAGCATCGAGTCCGCGCGCTCGGCGTCCGTCAGCAGTTCGTCCCGGTGCTCCACCTCGCCCTCCAGGACCCGCTGCTCGCAGGTTCCGCAGAAGCCCTGCTCACAGGAGTAGGCGGTGTTCGGCAGCTCGGCGCGTACGGCGGCGAGCACGGTCGAGTCGGCCGGCACGCTCAACGTCCGTCCGCTGCGCCGGAGTTCGACCTCGAAGGCGCCGTTGCCGTCGGCCGACGTACGGGGTGTGAACCGCTCCAGGCGGACGTGCGGGAACCGCTCCTCCACCGCGGCGATGAGTCCCTCCGGGCCGCAGCAGTACACAGCGGTGTCCTCGGCCGTACCCGCCAACAGGCCGTCCAGATCGGGCAGTCCGTCCTCGTCCTCGGCGGCGACGGTCACCCGGTCACCGCCCAGCTCCCTGAGCTCCTCGAGGAACGGCATCGACGCCCGCGTCCGCCCGCCGTACACCAGTCGCCACTGCGCGTCCTGTCCGAGCGCCCGCAGCATCGGCAGCACGGGAGTGATCCCGATGCCGCCGACGACGAAGAGGTACGACGGGGCCTGGACGAGAGGGAAGCGGTTCCGCGGCCCGCGCACCTCCAGTTCCATCCCCTCCGTGACCTGCTCGTGCACCTCACGCGAGCCGCCCCGCCCGTCCTCGATGAGCCGGGTGGCGACGGTGTACGAGGAGGTGTCCTCCGGATCGCCGCACAGCGAGTACTGCCGCACAAGCCCCGACGGCAGCACGAGGTCGAGATGAGCGCCGGGCTCCCAGCGCGGCAAGTCCCTTCCCTCCAGGCGCAGTTGTACGACGTCGTCGGCGACCGTCTCGCGCGAGGCGACCAGCAGCCTCAGCGCCCGCGACCGCGGCCGCCCGGACGTCGGGTTCTCCAGGGCGGGCATCGGCCACAGCGGCGAGGCCTGGATGCGGTGCCGCATCGCCCGCCTGACCAGCAGCGCGGCCCCCGCGGCGACCACGACCGTGCGCAGCTTCGGCATCACAGGGTTCCCTTCTCCGCCGCGAGGGCCGCGACCGCCGCGGGGGAGGAGGCGAGATAGGCGACGGCCTGCTCGGTGGAGCCCTCCTGGGAGGGGTGGTAGCCGCGGCTGAGATACCGCGGGATGGACCTGACCATCTCGCCGGTCGCGGGCAGGGTGCCCCGCCTGCCGCGCACATAGAACTCCTTGAAGCTCGCGCGGCCGTCGATCAGCGTCGGATCGTTCTCCATGAAGAAGCGCGCCCCGCGCTGCCACAGGAACACGAGCGCCGCGAAGGCGGTGGCCCAGGTGCGCACCCGCCGCCGGTAGCCGCCGTCGACGTGCTGGAACAGGTCGAAGGCGACGGACCGGTGCTCGACCTCCTCCGCGCCGTGCCAGCGCAGCAGATCCAGCATGGTCGGGTCGGCACCGCACCGGTCCAACTCCTCGGCGTTGAGGACCCAGTTGCCGAGGAACGCGGTGTAGTGCTCGATCGCCGCGATGATCGCGACCCGCTCCATCAGCCACCACGTGCGCGCCCGGCCCGGCGGCAGCGTCCGGTCGCCGAGCAGTTTCTCGAAGAACCAGTCGACCTGCGCGGTGTACGGCGTCGGATCGAGCCCCAGCTCCTTGAGATGCGGCAGGACCTCGTCGTGGGCCTGCGAGTGCATCGCCTCCTGCCCGATGAACCCGATGACGTCCTCACGCAGCCGCTCGTCCCGGATGTAGGGCAGCACCTGCTTGTAGACGTGCACGAACCACCGCTCACCGGCGGGCAGCAGCAGATGCAGCACATTGATGGTGTGCGTGGTGAAGGGATCCCCAGGCACCCAGTGCAGCGGGGTCTCCTCCCACGAGAAGGACACCTTCCGCGCCTTGAGGGCGACCTGCTCCGAGGCCTGCTTGTTGGACATGGCGTCAATGTACTGACGGGTAAGGTCGAAAGGAACCCTTCGGTGAGCACTTGTTGACATCAATGTCAGCAAGGGTGTGGAGAGACCGCTAGTGCAGTCCGCTGATCTGCCGGCCGTCCTCCAGAGTCCCTGCCAGCTCCGCCCGCGCCCCCTCCTTGGCCCGTACGGCCAGCAGAGCGCCCGGGGACGAGGCGCTGACCCCTCCCGTCGTACGGATCGAGGACGTTCCCGGGCTGCCGGCCGCGAGGAGGTACCAGTTCTTCGCCTCCGACTTCCACAGCACCCCGGCGAGCACATGCGGGTCCTTCGCCCCGCACGCCGGTACGTTCTCCGCCTTCGCGGCGACCGCCCCGTACGCCCCGCCCGGCGTGTGGAACTGCGCCAGCACGCGCGACCCGCCGCCCCGCCAGGTGTCGGCCCGGGTGCACACCCAGTCCGCCGCACCGCTCGCGTCGGGCAGCGGCTGCCGGCCGTACGCCCAGGCGTTGACCGTGCGCACGCCCGCCGAGCGCATCGAGGCCAGCGAGCAGGCGTACGGCGCCCAGGTGTGCAGAGCCGCGGCGCCGGTGACCTCGTGGGTGGCGCCGGGCCGGCCGGCGGTGAGGTGGGCCGGGACGAGCTCGCCGAGGTCGGTGCTGAGGCGGGTGCCGGTGGCGTCGGTGAGCTGGAGCACCTTCCACGACGTGCAGTCACCGCTCTCGGCGGCGGGGCCGGCCAGCGGCGCCGTGACGCCGCCGGTCAGGGCGAGAGGTGTCGTGCCGCTGCCCGGTTTGAGCAGGTCCCGCTCGGCGGCCTGCTTCACCCAAGGGGCCGTCAGATAGCGGACATTGCCGTCCGCCCGGTCCAGGACCAGGGCGTTCGCCTCGGAGCGGTCGGCGCCGTCGACCCGTGCGAAGTCCAGGGCGGCGCCCTTCGTGCCGCTCTTCGGCTCGGCGTACCGGGCGATGCGCAGACCGTCGTAGAGCATCACCACCCGGGCGCTGTCGACGGTCCCGGCGTACAGCAGCTGGGGCGGGCCGGACGGGCCGCCGGCGGGGGTGCCGGGGGTCGCGGAGACCTGGACGCTCTCGCCGGGGCGGGCCCAGACGGCCAGGGCGCGGCGCAGCAGGGCCTTGTCGCCGGTGAGGTCGCCCCGGGCCGGCCAGACGGAGAAGTCGGTGCGCGCGGAGGTCGTCCAGGCGGTGGGGGCGACCCGCAGCAGCTTGGCGGGGTCCAGGGCGGCCTCGGCCGCCGGGTTCCGCGCGTACACGGGGGCGGCGGCGCCGTCGGGGGCCCAGCCGTCCCCGGGCAGACCGAACAGCACCCCGCACACGGCGACGGCCGCCGCGGCGGCCAGCGCGGCCCTGGTGTGCTGTCTGCGGCGCATCAGATCGGTGGGCCGGGCGTGTAGTGAGCAGGGGTCGAACTCGGGGGAGTCGAGCAGGGCGTACTGCTCCGGGACCTCGGAAGCCTCCCGCAGCGCGTCCTGCGGGTCCTCGCAGCCGGCCGCGGCCAGCACCTCGGCCGCGTCACCGTCGGGGAGTTCCTCCAGGCCGCGCAGGACGTAGGCGGCGCGGGCGGGTCCGGACAGGGCGGACAGCCGCTGGTCCAGGGCGAGTTCGTCGGCACCGCCGGAGCGCGGGAAGAGGCGCAGGCCCCACACCTGGGGGAGCAGCGGCGGCAGCTGGGAGCGCTTGGGAAGCGCCGTGCGCTTCAGCGGCAGGCCCGCCTCCAGTGCCGTACGCAGCACCTGGAGGCGGACGAAGGCGTACCCGGGGTCGCCGTTGCGTCCGGTCGAGCGGGCCGGGGCGGCGGGCGCCTGCGCCCGGCCGCGGGGCAGGGCGCGCTGGGTGAGGGCGTGTGCGGTCACCACGCGCCGGTTGCGGCCGAGGCTCGGCGGCAGCACCAGATAGGCGAGCCGGACCAGCCGCGGGTAGTGCTCGACGAGCGCGGCCTCGGCCCGCTCGACGTCGACGGCCAGGTCGGAAGGGGACGGTGCGGGGGGCGGGGCGACATCCTGTGACTGCACGTTCAGCAAAACGAGCGAATCGTGGGATAGTCACCGCCGCCCGGGTGACTCAGTCCTCGGGTTCGACGAGCGCCCGCGCGTAGTTCGCCATCGAGCGCTGGTAGCGGGGGAGATGCGGCGCCAGGGCGCCGAGCACCAGGGAGAGCCCTTCGCGGTCCCGGTCGAGACTGGAAAGGCACAGCGCCAGACACGCCCGTACCGCGTCGTCCAGCTCGTCGGAGGGTGCGTCCAGTTCCGGTGTCAGCAGCTTGACGCCCTCCTCCGGCTGCCCGGTGTTCCTGAGCGAACTGGACAACTGGATCTTGGCCCGGCGGCCCTTGTACTGGCTGATCTCGCCCAGCCCGCGCGCCAGCGCCTCCCGGTACAGCGGTACGGCCTTGTCCGAGTGCCCGGTGGAGTCCCAGGCGCAGGCCTGCTCGAAGAGACCGAGCGGGCTGCCGTCCGGCAGTTCGGCGGCGAGGGCGTCGATCACGGCCCTGAAGTCGGCGGCTTTCTCCTCCGGATAGTCGTCGAAAGTGGCCCAGGCGGCGGTCACGCGATCTTCCCAGTCTTGATTCACCGGAGAAGCTTCGCACACACGTGCACGGCGGACAGTCGTATTTTTGAGCGCACCGGCGTTCACAGCCGTATCGAAGGGGACGGGCCCTCAGGGCCTTTCTGGCAGAGCGACCCGGAGGAACAGATGAGGTTGACCCGACCGATGCTCGCCGTGGCCTCAGCCGCGGGCGTCCTGGCGCTGGCGGGCTGTGGAACCGCAAACAGCGACGCGGCCGCCAAGGTGCCGACCGCCGCCACCGGCTCCCTGGAGAGCCTGGCCGCCAAGGTGAAGTGCAAGCCGGACATGCAGATCGACTCCGACGAGGTCCGCCAGGCCATCTGCAAGACCTCCGACGGCAAGTACGTCTTCGCCACCTTCGCCACCGACCGCGGTCAGCGCGAGTGGATCAACGACGCGAAGGACTACGGCGGTTTCTACCTCGTCGGCCGCAAGTGGGTCGCCGTAGGCGAGGACAAGGTGGTCAAGGCGCTGCAGCACACGCTCGGCGGCGAAGAGGAGATCGGCACCGACCACAGCGCGCACGCCGGCCACCACGGCTGAGCTTCGCGCCACATACGAAAAGCGGGCGGTGGGAGATTCCCACCGCCCGCTTTCCTAGGGCCTCGTCACTGGCAACGCTGCCCGCTGTTGATGCAGTTGGCGATCTTGTTCGCCAGGTTGTTCTTGAAGACCGCGATGAAGTCGTCGTGGTCGGTGGCCGCCTTGTGCAGCTGCTCGGGGAAGCCGTCCACCGCGTAGGCGTTCTTCACCTGGCCGTTCTGCAGGACCGGCGGGTTGATCTTGTACACCAGACGCATCGTCAGCTGCGGGATCGCCTTGAAGCCGTTCTGGCAGTTGCCGTTGGCGTCGGCGAAGGCGACGTGCGTGCGGTGGTTGGCGCTGTCGATGTTCTTGCCGTCCCAGCAGGACTGGAAGGCGAAGGTGCGCACCACGTTGCTGCCCTGCGGGCAGATCGGGTACTGCGTCGTCAGCTGGACCTTGTTCTCGAAGCCGGTGCAGCTCCAGTGCGCGTTGGCGTTCGCCAGACCGTTGGTCGTGGTCTTGGCGTCACCGGTGATGATGCGCAGGAACTGGGGCATCGCCGTGACCTTGCTGGTCGGGCTGCCGACGTACTTGATCTGCGCCTGGACCGGCGTCAGGATCTTGCCGACGTTGCCCTCCTTGCCGCCGCCGTCCCTGTTCTGGTCGAAGTCCTGCGTGCCGTCCTGGATGCGGAGCACCGGCCAGTAGTAGGCCGACAGGTCGCCCTGGTTCTGGCAGCTGGTCTGGTCCGCGATCAGCGTGTTGTTGTTCGCGAACGCGTCGACCTTCTGGTTGCCGACGTAGTCGTGCAGGTGGTGCGCGCCGTTGGTCACACCGGGAGCCACGATCACGTTGTCCGTGTTGTGGTTCTTGTTGGCGTTCACACCGCACTTGGTGATGAACACGCCCTTCGAGGCGTTGCCGTTGGCCCGCGGCTTCGCGGGGACGTTCGGCTGGACCTTGGTGATGTCCACGAAGTCGGCCGCGACCGGGCCGTTGCCGGCCTGACCGCCGATGTTCTGACCGGCCCCGGCCTGCCCGTTGCCCTGCTGCTGGCCACCGTTCTGCTGCTGGCCGCCATTTTGCTGCTGGCCGCCGTTCTGCTGCTGCTGGCCGCCGTTCTGCTGCTGGCCGCCGTTCTGCTGACCACCGGCGGTGGTCTGGTTGGCGGTCTGCGTCGTACAGGCGGCGAGCGCGCTCAGCCCGGCCGCGTCGACCTGGCCGCCCACCCGCTGGATGTCGATGCGGATGCGGTCGAGCGTCGCGGCGCGCTTCTCCTTGAGCGGGCCGACGATCGCGTTCTGCACGAAGTTCGCGTCGCCCGCCTGCGCCTGCCGGGTGGAGGCGAGCCGGGCGTAGGCCTCGGTGATCTGCTTGTCGAGGTTCGCCAGCTCCGTGGCCACGCCCTGCTGGGCCCTGGCCGGGATGTTCGTCAGCTTCTGCTGGACGTCGGGGCAGGCGATCGTGGCGACCTGACCGGCGGCGGCCTTCGTCTGGTTCTGCCCGTAGTTGTTCGACTCGTGCGCCGAGGCGTAGAAGTTCGCCCAGATCAGCCCGCCCCCACCGAGCGCTAGGGCCGCCGATGCGGCTATGGCCTTGGTGGCCAGCGGCGTACGGCGTTTTCGTGTGTTGCGTCCCATGGAACTCCTCTGACTTCCTTGCGGGCTTGGCGGGGCATCGAGGCGCCCGACAGGAGTGAAGCGGCTCCCTCTGATACGCAGGTGGTCCCAGGGGTGTTCAGCGGCCTCACAAACAAATCAGAGGTTTACCGGGCCTTTGCGACCCAACCGCCGCCTGAGCAGCGGAAGTTACGGAAAATCAGCAACCGCTTACTGGTCCCGGTCCAGATAGGCGAGAACCGCCAGGACGCGACGGTTGTCGTCGTCCGAGACCTCCAGGTCCAGTTTGGTGAAGATGTTGGAGGTGTGCTTGGCAATGGCCCGTTCTGTCACCACCAGCTGCCCGGCGATCGCCGCGTTCGAGCGGCCCTGCGCCATCAGCTCCAGCACCTCACGCTCCCGCGGCGTCAACCGCCCGAGCGGCCGGTCGTCGGCGGCCCGCCGCGAGAGCAGCTGCTGGATCACCTGCGGGTCCATGGCCGTACCGCCTGCCGCGACCCGCCGTACGGCGTCCACGAACTGCTCCGCGTCGAACACCCGGTCCTTCAGCAGATACCCGACCCCGCCGCTGCCGTCGGCGAGCAGCTCGCGCGCGTACAGCTGCTCCACGTGCTGGGACAGCACCAGCACCGGAAGCCCGTGTCTGTCCCGGCGGGCCTGAAGTGCACACTGCAGCCCCTCGTCGGTGTGCGTGGGCGGCAGGCGTACGTCGACCACGGCGACGTCCGGCTCCAGCTCGGCCAGCGCCCGGGCGAGCTCGGGGCCGGACTCGACGGCCGCGGCGATCTCGAAGTCGTAGGCCTCCAGAAGCCGTACCAGACCGTCGCGCAGCAGGAAGAGGTCTTCGGCTAGGACAACGCGCAAGGGATCTCCATGGTGACCATGGTGGGACCGCCCGCGGGGGAGCTGACGGCCAGGACGCCGTCGAATGTACCGAGCCGCCGCTCGACCCCGGCCAGACCCGAACCGGCCCCGATCGCCGCGCCGCCCCTGCCGTTGTCGGTGACGCTGATGCGCAGCTTGTCCTCGCCGTGATGCAGGTCGATCCAGATGCGGTCGGCACCGGAGTGCTTGACCGCGTTGGTGAGCACCTCGCTGACCGCGAAGTACGCGGCCGACTCGACCGGCGCGTCCGCGCGGCCCGCCAGCTCGACGTTCACCTCGGTGGGCAGCGGCAGCCGCAGCGCCAACGCCCTTACGGCGTCGCCGAGTCCGCGTTCGGCCAGCACCGGCGGGTGGATACCGCGCACCAGATCGCGCAGCTCGGCGAGCGCCTCCACGGAGGACTGCCGGGTCTGTGCGAGGAGCTGTTTGGCCTTCGCCGGGTCCTTGTCGAGGAGCATCTCGATGGTGCCCAGGTCCATGCCCATGGCCACCAGCCGCGCCTGCGCCCCGTCGTGCAGATCCCGTTCGATACGGCGCAGTTCGGCGGCGGAGGTGTCGACCGCGTCCTTCCGGGTCTCAGTCAACACCTGGACCCGCTCGGCCAGTTCGGCCTGACTCGCGCCGAGCACGGACCGGGTGAGCCGGAAGTGGGCGGTCAGCAGGGAGGGGGCGTAGCGGTAGGCGAGGGGGAGGAGTACGAGGGCCAGGGCACCGGCGCCGAACGCGGAGGCCTGGTCGGTGACGTGCACGAAGCCGTACCAGTAGCCGCCGGCCTCCGACAGCGGCCGCCACAGCCCGGCGGCGACCGCGAGGCCCTCCAAGGGGTAGAAGACGAGCAGCGCGGGCAGCAGCGCGGTGACGAACCCCGCCGTCATGTCCACCTGCAGCCAGCGCACGTCCCGCCAGACCGCCGGGTCGCGCAGCATGGCGTATGTGCGCGCCCAGGGGTTGGCCCGCTCGGGGACCGGCCGGTACGCCGACGGTATCCGCACCTCGCACCACTGCGCCGCGAGCTCCCGCCGTTTGTCCGCGAGGGTCCGTACGGCGTTGAGGATCGGCGGGGTGGTGACGACACCGACGCCGATCGGTATGAGCGCGACGGAGACGAGCGTCAGGACGAACAACAGCACCGACAGGGGCAGCGCGGCCACGGCCAGTGCGAGTCCCCGTACGGCAGCCAGTAGTACCTCTCGGGCCCGCGCCCGGGCACGGTGCGTGTCGGTTTCCATGGCAGAAGTCTGGCCGAGCGGGGACGGGGGGTCACGGGGCCGGGCCCCCCGGGTGGGGGGTGGTGCCAGGTACACCCACGGGACGACTACCTCCCCAGCACCTTCGCCTCCACCTCCGGATCAAGCCCCTTCGGCGTGCGATCCGCCCGCAGCGGAGCCGTCCCCCCGATCTCCTGCAACCACGCCCAGGTATCGGCCACGGTCTCCTCGACCGGACGGCATGTCAGCCCGGTGGCCACGGCCCGCGAAACGTCCGCGGAGTGCAGATGGTCATGCATGTCACTGCCCGCCGGCACCCACACCGGCAACTGAGTCCACGGCTCGATCCCCGCGTCCAGGATCACCTTCGCCTCCGTCCAGCGAAGCTGCGCCGCAGCCCCGGTGACCCGCACACAAGCATCCAGCAACGAACCCATCGTGGCGTGCCCCTGAGGGCTGATCATGTTGTACGGCCCGCTGAGCTCCCGCTCCACCGAGCCGAGGATCCACTCCGCCATGTCCCGCACGTCGACGTACTGGAGCGGCAGCTCACGCGGCCCCGGGGCGAGGACCGGGCCGCCGCGAGCGATCCGCCCCAGCCACCACGGCAGCCGCCCGACGTTCTCGTACGGGCCGAGGATCAGCCCGGCCCGTACGAGCACGGAGCGGTCGGCCCCGAAGGCGTCGACGGCGGCGATCTCCGCCCCGCGCTTGTCACGCGTGTAGTCCGTCTGGGGCGCGTCGGGCTCGGCGCCTTCCACCACCGGGGCGCTCTCGTCGTACCCGGCCGGCGCGGGCCATGCGTACACCGAGCAGCTCGACACATACACATACCGAGCGGCGCGACCCCGCAGCAGTCGTGCCGCCTCATGTACGGCCCGGGGCGCCGCCGACCAGGTGTCGACCACGGCGTCCCACTCGCCTTCCGCGAGGGCGGCGAGGCCGTCCGCCGCGGTGCGGTCGCCGGTCAACGCTCGTACCCCGGCCGGGACCTGGTGCCGCCCCCGGTTGAGGACGGTCACCTCCCAGCCGCGCCCCAGGGCCGACTCCACGACGGCCCGTCCCGCGAACTCCGTACCACCCAGCACCAGAAGTCTCATGCCGGTGAGCCTGCCCGGTCGGCCCGCGGGACGGAACGGCAATCTGCCGTCAGCAGAGGACGAACGCCCGGTGGGCGGTCAACGGCCGGTCGGCGGGGTGTACTTGTACCCGACCCGCCGCACCGTCTGGATCGTCCCGCGGTGCTCGGCGCCCAGCTTGCGGCGCAGACGCGCGATGTGGACGTCGACGGTGCGGCCGTCGCCCACATGGCCGTACCCCCACACCGTGGTGACCAGCTGGTCGCGGGTGTGCACCCGGTGCGGATGCGCCACGAGATGCGCGAGCAGCTCGAACTCCAGGTAGGTGAGGTCGAGTTCGCGCCCGTCCACCTCGGCGGTGCGCTGCACGGAGTCGATCCGGACGAGCGGGTTGTCGCTGCCCCGCTCCTGACCGGTCGGGTCGGGCACCGCCACGGGAAGGAACGGCGGCTGCTGGTCGGCCGGGACGAGCACCAGGTAGCCGATCATCGGCGGCTGGCCCGGCAGGGTGGGCAGGGTGTGCTGCGGAGCGGGCAGCCAGGTGGCACCCGGCGGCAGGAAGTCCGTCACGTCCACGACCTCGTCCCGGTCGACGGCCCGCAGCCGGTGCCGGGCGCCGCTCTGGGCGGGGGAGGCGAGAGTGGCGGTGGAGAGAGAACGAGTGGTCGCCATGAGAGGTCAGCTCTTTCGCGCGAGGAGTTCGTCTGGGAGGACGGCGGCCGCGATTCGTGGTCGGGCTCGCCGGGACGTACGTCGTGTCGCGCTGGCCGAAGGCCGGGGGTGTACGGCTTTAGAGGGCCGGCGCGTTCATCGCGCGGCAACACACCCGGTCGAAGTCGTGGTGCTGACGGGAAGGCCAGAACGGCTCGAGGTCATGGCGACCCGTCGCGGTGTGGTTCTTGAAGCTGGCCATGACCACATTGAAGCAGACACCGGCCCCGACGAGGACCCTTCTCTCACTACTTGGACGGCAAAAAGGGCGCCCACCGCGAACGGTGGACGCCCCTGTGCGGAAAAACCGGGATCAGACCTGGCCGGCCTTCTCCAGCGCGGAGCAGCAGGTGTCGACGAGGAGCCGCGTCACGACGTACGGGTCGACGTTGGCGTTCGGGCGGCGGTCCTCGATGTAGCCCTTGCCGTCCTTCTCGACCTGCCACGGGATGCGGACCGAGGCACCGCGGTTGGAGACGCCGTAGGAGTACTCGTTCCACGGGGCGGTCTCGTGCAGGCCCGTCAGGCGGTCGTCGATGCCGGCGCCGTAGTTCTTGACGTGGTCGAGCGGCTTGGAGCCCTCGCCCAGCGCCTCGGCGGCGGTGATGATCGCGTCGTAGCTCTCGCGCATCGCCTTGGTGGAGAAGTTGGTGTGCGCGCCGGCGCCGTTCCAGTCGCCCTTCACCGGCTTCGGGTCCAGCGTCGCGGCGACGCCGAAGTCCTCGGCGGTGCGGTAGAGCAGCCAGCGGGCCACCCACAGGTGGTCGGAGACCTCCAGCGGGGAGACCGGGCCGACCTGGAACTCCCACTGGCCGGGCATGACCTCGGCGTTGATGCCGGAGATGGCGAGGCCGGCCGCGAGGCAGTTCTCCAGGTGGGCCTCGACGATGTCACGGCCGAAGATCTCGTCGGCGCCGACACCGCAGTAGTAGCCGCCCTGCGGGGCCGGGAAGCCGCCCTTGGGGAAGCCCAGCGGGTAGCCGTCCTGGAAGAAGGTGTACTCCTGCTCGATGCCGAAGATCGGCTCCTGCGCGGCGAACTTCTCGGCGACCTCGACCAGCGCGGCACGCGTGTTGGACTCGTGCGGTGTGAAGTCGATGTTGAGGACCTCGCACAGGACGAGGACGTCGTCGCCGCCGCGGATCGGGTCCGGGCAGGTGAAGACCGGCTTGAGGACACGGTCCGAGGAGTGGCCCTCGGCCTGGTTCGTGGAGGACCCGTCGAAGCCCCAGATCGGCAGCGCGTCCAGACCGGCGGGCTCGCCCGCGATGATCTTCGTCTTGGAACGGAGCTTGGCGGTCGGCTGGGTGCCGTCGATCCAGATGTACTCAGCCTTGAAGGTCACGGGCCACTTCCTTCGGGGATGTGTCTACGCACTTGCGGGTGCTGCGGCGCTGCGGCACTGAGGCGCCGCGGTGGATGACCGCGAGCCTGTCAACAGGCGATTTCCCGGCCATTGCTCGAGTGTGAACCCCGTGTTACCTGGCGGTGCTGTGGCGCGATTCACGGTGTGAGGGCCGGTGGTGCACAGCAAGTCGACAGGTCGACCCGGTCGGCGGGCGCGGTCGGCCTGTCGTACCGAGGCTCGTATGCGATGGGGTTGTGCGGGGGCGGGAGGGTCAGCCGCTCGCCGCGGCCGCGTCCCGCACCCCCGCCAGGAACCCCTTCACCGCGGCCAGCTCCCGCTCGTCGTACCCCTGCAGCAGCTCCACCGTCCGCTCGATCAGCGGTCCGAAGGAGGACCACCCGAGCTCCTCCGCACGCTCGGTCACCTCGATCACCACCCTGCGTCGGTCCCGTGGATCACGGACCCGCCGCACATGGCCCGCCCGCTCCAGCCGGTCGACCAGCGCCGTGGTCCCCGCGGAGTTCAGCCCGAGCGCGGCACCGAGCCGCCCCGCCGTCATCTCCTCGCCCGCTCGGGAGGCATCCATGAGGGCGATCAGGGCGCGTACGTCCGTGGGGTGCATGCCGTTGCGGGAGGCGAACCGGCTGCTGTGCAGGGCGAGTTCGACGGTCGCCGCACGCAGCAGGTGGACGACCTCCATCTGTGGGCCCTGGGGGTTGGGCACGGGCTGCCTCCGACTACTATCTCGCTCATCGAGTATCTCGCTCAACGAGATAATAAGGGGGTTCCGGTGTCTGCTCGCAGCGCCTACGACATGGACGGCTTCCTCGCCGCGTACGACAAGGTCATGGCCAAGTGGCCCGCCGAGCGGGAGGCGGTGACCGTCCCCACGCCCTTCGGGACGACATACGTCAACATGTGCGGACCTCTCCACGCGCCCGCGGTCGTCCTGCTCCCCGGCGGCGGGGGAGCCACCTCCGCCAGTTGGTACGCCCAGGCGGCCGACCTGGCCCCTACCCACCGGGTGTTCGCCGTCGACCTCCCCGGCTGCGCGGGCCGCGGCACCGAGGCCGGCGACCGTCACCCCCGTACGGTCGCCGACCTGGTGGTCTGGCTGAACGCGGTCCTGGACGACCTCGGCCTGGCGGAGACGGACCTGGGCGGGCACTCGTACGGCGGCTGGATCGCCCTGCACTACGCGCTGCACGCACGCGCACGCGTGCGCCGCCTCGTCCTCCTGGACCCCACCCAGTGCTTCGCCGGTTACCGGCCCGCGTATCTCCTGCACGTCCTGCCGCTGGTGCTGGGTCCCTCGCCCCGCCGGGTCCGTGCCCTGCTGGAGTGGGAGACCGGGGGAGCGGCCGGGGGAGTGCCGCTCGACCCCGACTGGCTCCGCCTCCAGGAGGCGGCCGCCGGCTTCCCCTCCGTCGCGAAGCCGGTGACCGGTCCGCGCCCGGCGCCGGACGCGCTGCGCGGGCTGGACATGCCGGTCCTGCTGCTCCTGGCCGGGAACAGCAGGACCTGTGACACGTACGAGGTGGCGGCGAAGGCGGATGCGCTGCTGCCGCGCGGGGAGACGGTCGTGGTCCCCGACGTCTCCCATCATGCGCTGCCGCAGTCCGCACCCGCCGACCTCGGCCGCCGCCTCACGGAGTTCTTGACCCCTTGAGCCTCACCCCACCTTCTCGATCAGCGCATGGCGGATCAGGAACTTGCCGGGCTCCCGGACCTGTTCGAAGGCCGCGTTGTTGAGCAGGGCACAACTGCCGGAGACGGACGTGACCTTCACCGTCGTGGACTTGTTGTTGTCCAGGTTGGTGACCTTCAGCGTCGTCCCCGCCGGGAACTGGTTACTGGAGGCCGCAGGTGCGCCGCCCTCGCCGGAGAGGGTGACCGTGGAGCCGTTGCACACCTGCCGGCCCGAGGCGGCAGCGCCACCACCCGCGTTCCCGTTCGCGTTTCCCGCGGGGGCCGAGGCCGTCTGCGAGGGCTGCGCGGACTGCTGCGCGCCCCCTGCCTGCTGTCCGGCGTTCTGCGCCGGCTGCGTCGCCTGGGAGCCCTGAGCCGACTCCCCAACGGTGCAACCGGACGCCTTCTGCTGGACCTTGATCTGCGCGATGACCGCCTCGCGGTTGGCGATCCGGGCCGCGGACTGGGCGTCGGGGTTGGCCTTCTGCCCGTCGATGAACTTCTGGTTGTTGCCGAGCGCGGTGGCGAGCCCCTGGCAGACGTTCGAGTCCGCGGCCGACAGGGTCTTGGCCTGCGGGCTCTGGGCGGCGTTCGAGGTGCTCGCCATGACGAAGGCGCCGCCTCCCGCCACCGCCGCCGCACTCACCAGCAGCGCGATCTTCTTCTTCGTACCGAGACTTCTCCTACGCGACATGCGCGCCTCCTGCGAGGTAGGGGAGCGTACGCCGCTATGTACGAGATACCGAACGAAGTTACTCAGCGGTTACAGGAGTCACTGAAGTAACGTACGTCACAGGGGTGTCAACGAGACAGTGCGTCCCGTACGGCCTCCTCCGAACGCCCCACGACCGCCGTGCCGTCGTCCGCCGTGATGATCGGGCGCTGGATCAGCTTGGGGTGCTCGGCGAGGGCCTTGATCCACCGCGTGCGCGACGAGTCGTCCCGCGGCCACTCCTTCAGTCCGAGCTCCTTGGCGTCGGCCTCCTGGGTGCGGGTGATGTCCCACGGTTCGAGGCCGAGGCGGTCGAGTACGTCCCTGATCTCGTCCTCGCTCGGTACGTCCTCCAGGTAGCGGCGGACGGTGTAGTCGGCGCCCTCGGCGTCGAGCAGGCTGATGGCGCTGCGGCACTTGGAACAGGCCGGGTTGATCCAGATCTCCATGGGGTCAAAGGTACCCCTGAGGTCCCCTCAAAGTCGCTGTGGCCAGGGCCTTTTGTCAGTGCCGGGCGGTACACTAGAAGAAGTGTTCGAGGGTGTGGGGGGTGCCGAAACCCCCGTTCATTCCCACAGCCTCACCGCGACAGGAGGATGCCTGTGCCCGCTGCCGCACTGAAGCCGAAGCCGACCCAGTCCACCGCCAAGCACCCCGTCCTGCTCGACCTGCCCTACGCCCCCGTGGAGAAGCGCCCGCTGCCGCCGGGCCGTCCGCGCGAGTGGTACGTCACGCACAACCGCCGCCTCAAGGCGATGCGGCTCGCCATCGCCCTGCTCGACCGGGGGGTGTACGTACCGAACCAGGCCCGCAACGAGACGATTCGGAGCACGGCCGAACTGATCGGCGTCCACCCGCCGTCGGACACGACGTGCCACATGGTGCGGGCGCTGATGCGGTATTCGCGTTGACCGTGGTGCCGGGTGCCCCGTGCCTGCGGGGCGCCCGGCACATGCCTGGCCGTCTGCTGGGGGCTGCCGCCCCCGGACCCCTGCTTCGGCCCTGAAGGGGCCTCGTCCTCAAACGCCGGACGGGCTGAAATCGCTGACCGGAAGCGAGAACGGCCGCTCGAGCGGGTGGGTGGGGGCTCGGGATGGTGGTCCCTCGTGCGCTCGATACGCCGGGGAGCTGAGGTTGCTGGCGGGTGGTGAGGACGTGCCGCTCGAGCGGGGTGGGTGGGGGATCGGGATGGTGGTCCCTCGTGCTCGATACGCCGGAGGCTGAAATCTCTGACCGGAAGCGAGAGATGGGGTCCCTCGTGCTCGATACGCCGCGGAGCGGAGGTTGCTGGCGGGTGGTGAGGACGTGCCGCTCGAGCGGGTGGGTGGGGGATCGGGATGGTGGTCCCTCGTGCGCTCGATACGCCGGAGGCTGAAATCGCTGACCGGTGGCGAGAGATGGCGGTCTCGTCGTCGATGCGCCGGACGCGCTGAAGATGCGCGGCGGTGCTCAGAGCTTGCCCGCCAACTCCTTCTCCAGCGGCGTGCGGAACCGGGGGGTCACCTTCGTGGCCCCCACCCATCCCTGCAGCCGCTCAGCCTCGGCCGCGATCGTCGCCTCGGCCTCGTGCCCCACACCGTCCTTGTCGAGCAGCCGCCAGACGATCTCGCCGTCAGGGCGCTGAGCCCATCCGCCCACCACCCGGCCGTTCCACCACACCGTCGGCCCCACATTGCCGCTGTAGTCGAACAGCGACGGCCGCAGCTCCGGCGCCAGGTACCAGTCCCGCTCGCGCCAGCCCATCGCCGTGGGATCCAGCGCGGGCAGCAGTGCCGCCCACGGCTGGTCCGGGCCGACCACCGGCTCGACGTCGCCGTCGACGACGTAACCCGTGCCCTCGTCCAGTGACACCTCCTGCGCGCCGATCGCCGCCAGCGCACGGCGGACGTCCGTGACCTTCCAGCCCGTCCACCACTTCAGATCGGCCTCCGTGGCCGGCCCGCATGCCGCGAGCCAGCGGCCGAGCAGCGCCGACTGCGCCTCGGCCACGTCGAGTTCGGGGTGCGGCGGGGCCACGGCCCAGCGGAACTGGCTGGACGTCCACGAGCCGAGCGGCCGCCCCCGGACGACCTTGCCCTCCACGCCCAGCACCCTCAGCAGCCGGGTCGAAACGGTGTGCACACCCTCGTAGCTCTTGCCAGCCGCGTACACGAACTGCTCTCTCAACCGCGGCTCGTCCTCGGCGAGTTCGGCCGCGGTCGCCTGCCCGCGCCGCGCCAGGGCCGCCAGCGCCGACTCCTCCACGTCCTTCAGCCAGGCCGCGTCCGGCGCCCCGGCCTTCGCCATGTCCTTGAGCAGCGAGGCCCGTTCCCGGCCCGCGACCGTGAGCCCGGTCGAGGCGTGCACGACGGCGGTGAGGTCCGTGGGGAACACGAACACCGTGTGCCGCATGCCGTGCATCCGCACCAGCGAGCGGTCCGTGTACAGCGCTCGCTCGGTCTCCGCCACGGTCCGCGCCGCGTCCGCGAGCCGCGCACCCACGGCCAGATGCACCGTGGCCGGGTCCGACCCGTGCAGCGCCACCAGCGTGCCGGCTACCTCCTCCGGACTGCCCGCCCGCGCCCCTGGAGCCAGCCGCTGGCGCAACGCAAGCCGCGCCCGCCGCTCCGCCACCCCGATGTACCGCACCATCCCGGCCTCCCCGTCACACCATCCGTCCCCTCATCCTGCATCAGACCACTGACAACCTGGGCTTGCTCGATCTTTCAGCCCGTCCGGCGTTTGAGGACGAGGCCATTCAGGCCGAAAGCGGGGGTCTGGGGGCGGCAGCCCCCAGGTACGGGACGGGTAGGGGGCGGAGGGGGGCGAGAAAACCACTGCCCCCCTCACCCGATCGCCGCCCCCGGCATGCGCCCGCCCCCGCTCCCGCCTTCACTGCGATCAGGAGGGCATGGAAGGCGACCGCACCGGAGGCGTGATGGGCAGGCGCGGTGTATCGCGGTGGGTGTCGTGAGTACGCCCGTTGTTCGCTCTGAGCGGGGGAAGGCCGCCCGTCGGCGGGTGGCGCGGTCCGCGCATGCCGGGTGGGTCCCGCCCGTCGACCGGGCCGACCCCGTTGCCGTACTGGAGCGGCAGGGACGTGACCGGCTGCCGGAACTGCTGCCGATCCGGTACGGGCGGATGGCCGCCTCGCCGTTCGCGTTTCTGCGCGGTTCGGCCGCCGTGATGGCCGCCGACCTCGCGTCCCGGCCGCACACCGGGCTGACCGTGCAGCTGTGCGGCGACGCCCATCTGCTGAACTTCGGCGTGTACGCCTCCCCGGAGCGGACGCTTCTGTTCGACCTGAACGACTTCGACGAGACGTTTCCCGGGCCCTTCGAGTGGGATGTCGAGCGGCTGGCCGCATCCGTCGCCGTGGCGGGGCGTGCGAACGGGCACGCCGAGGCCAGGGTGCGGCGCGCGACGCTGGAGGCGGTGGCCTCGTACCGGACCGCCATGCGGCGGCTGGCCGGGCAGGGCGAGCTCGCCGTCTGGTACGAGCGCATCGACGCCGACAGCCTGCTGCCCCTCGTCCGCTCCGCCGGCCGCCGCAGACAGGTCGCCTCCAGCCTCACCCGGGCCCGCCGCCGCACCAGCCTGCAGGCCCTCGGCAAGCTCACCGAGGTGGTCGACGGGCGCCGCCGGTTCATCCACGACCCGCCCCTCCTCGAACCCGCCGGCGCCTCCGACACGGCCTCCCTGCGCAAGATCTTCAGCGACTACCGGTCCACTCTCTCCGAGGAGCGCCGTCTGCTCCTGGACCGCTACCGCTTCGTCGACGCCGCCCGCAAGGTCGTCGGCGTCGGCAGTGTCGGCCTGCGCTGCTTCGTGGTACTGCTGACGGGCCGCGATCAGAGCGACCCCCTGTTCCTCCAGATCAAGGAGGCCCGGAAGTCCGTGTGGGAGGAACATCTGCCACATGGGCCCTACGTCCATCCCGGGCATCGCGTCGTGGCGGGGCAGCGGCTGCTGCAGGCGGCGAGTGACATCTTCCTGGGGTGGATGAGCGGGCCGCAGGGGCGCGCCTTCTACTGGCGGCAGCTGCGCGACATGAAAGGCTCCGCCGACGTGGCCGGCATGAGCCCGGCCGATCTGCTCGGCTACGCCCGCCTCTGCGGCACCGCCCTGGCCCGCGCCCACGCCCGCTCCGGCGACCGCATCGCCATCGCCGCGTATCTCGGCGGCGCCGACACCTTCGAGCAGGCCGTCGCCGACTTCGCCCTCGCCTACGCCGACCAGACCGCGGCGGACCACGCGGCCCTGGGCGCGGCGATCGCGGCAGGCGTGGTCGCGGCCGCCCCCGAGGCGTGATTCCTGGACCCCGCCACCGCACCGTGATCGCGGAGTTCAGCGGTATGCCGGAAGCGGCCGTGGGTACTGGCTCAGTGGACTTCGTGCCACCTCTGGAGGAGATCGTCGCCCGGAGCTTCCCGGTGTTCTCCGGGGCGCCCGCCGCTTCGACTTCACCGGATACAGGCGCTCCTCGCCGGGCCGCGGTACCGCTCAGCCTGTCCGGCGCCACCGACCTGCGCGCCGGCCAGTTGCGTCTCGGCCGGGCGGGATGGCGCCGGGGCGCGGACAGGGGAGACTGCGGACACGGTTCGCGACCGATGATCCGGGAAGCGAACCGATGAGAGGCCGAAGGGAAAGCGAGCTGATGAGCACGATGTCCCCGTCGCAGCAGCGGCTGGCGCAGGCGTTCGTGGACCTGGCCGCCAGCCCGGTCACGGAGGCCTCCGATCCGCGCGGGCTCCTCGCGGCCCTCGCCGCACATGGAACCGAACTCCTCGGCGGCCGCGCCGCAGTCGTGCTGTACGCCCCCGACGACCCCGTCCACGCCGAGGTGGCCGGCACCGGCGAGGAGCGGCTGCGCCTGGTGAGCGACGCGGTCACCTGGGGTGAGGGTCCGGGACCGGAAGCCCGCCGCACCGGCTGTCCGGTGCCGGACACTTCCCTCGACGGCGACCGGGCCCGCCGGGACTGGCCGCGCTATGCGGAGCGGGCCCGGGCGCTGGGCTACGACCGGGTCGCCGCGCTGCCCCTGCGCGCCGGCGAGGACACCCTGGGCGCCCTGGTGCTGCTGGGCCGCGGCGGCACGCCGCTGCCCCCCGACCTCCTGGCGCTCGCCCAGTCCCTCGCCGACGCCGCCGGCTGGACCCTGCAACGGGAGCGCCGGCTGCGCGAGAGCCGGGCGCTGGCCGACCAGCTGGGCCAGGCGCTGACCAGCCGTATCGTCATCGAACAGGCCAAGGGCACGCTCGCCGCCCGGCACTCCATCACGGTCGAGGAGGCCTTCCGCGTGCTGCGCTCCCACGCCCGCTCGCACCGCCGCCGCCTGACGGAGGTGGCCCGCGAGGTGGTGGAACGGAAGCTGGACCTGCAGTCGGACTGAGCGCCGGGCAGCCGGAAAACAGGATGCACGCCCGGTGACCGTCTCCCTACGCTGGACATGCGTTGCGGAGCTGCCCACCACCGCTTGCCGCAGGACAGGCATCACCCTGCGGACTCGGGGCTACTCTCTACGCACCGACGGACGGGCGCCCTCCCCCAGCGGCCCGTCGGACGAGAAAACCATCACCGCTCACTCATCCACGCCCACACGGAGGCCCGTCATGGGCACCATCGTCATAGCCGGGACCGCCGTCCTGGTGCTCTTAGGATTCGGAAACCACGTCTGGTGGCTGGCCGCGGTCGCCGTGCTCTTCCTGTACACGCAGTACGGGCGCAGCGGCACCAAGGGCGGCTCCGCCTCGCAGTCCTCGCAGTCGTCGGGGGGATCCTCGTCGGGGTCGATGCCGGCCACGTACCAGGCCTACCGCAAGCGCCGTGACATGCAGGCCAAGTGGGAGCGCCGCTACGCTCGCGAGCGCCCCCTGGAGTCGCGCCGCCAGGAGCGCGAGAAGAGCAAGTGAGACGACGTGAACCGCTGGTAGGCGCCGGTCACAGTCCCGGCGCGCCCCACACCGGGAACCAGCGGCTCAGATCCTGCTCCATCCGCAGGTCGTCGGCGAGCGCCGCCTTCACCTGCAGTTCCAGCGCGTTGTCGCGCCGCTGTCCACCGCCGGGCAGCGGCGCGAACGGGTAGAACGTGCCGCGCTTGTAGAGATAGACCAGCGCAAGCCGCCGGCCCCCCTCGCCCTGGAAACCGGCCAGGGAGCACAGCAGTTGCGGCCCGAAGCCGTTGACCTCCATCGAGCTGTTCACCGCGTGCAGATCGTTGACCAGCTCGGACAGCTGACCGGGGGAGCGGCGCGAGACCAGCCAGGAGTAGCCGTACCCGTCCTGGCTGAGCTCCACCGGGGGGCCTTCCCGGTCGGCGTCCGCGTCAAGGAGGGCCTGGACCTCCCGGTGCATCTGCTCGAAGGCCCCGCCCTCGACCGTCGCGAAGCACACCGCCCCCGTGCCGGTCGGTGTGAAGCCGGCCGCGGCCTCCAGGGTCACGGCCGCCGACGGCAGTGCGAAGAGCTGGTCGAGATCGGGCAGGACCGGTTTCGTACGGCCGAGCAGAATGTCCAGGAGCCCCATGTCACCCCTTTCCGGGTGTTGCCGCCTCACCCAACTCGGCGGAGATCCGCCCCAGTTGGTCGAGCCGCTGCTCCAGGCTCGGGTGCGTGGAGAAGAACCGCTCGATCCCGGGCTCCTTGCCGGTCGCGGGGGTGAAGTAGAACGCGTTGAAGGCCTGCGCCGTCCGCAGGTCCTTGGTCGGGATCCGCGCGATCTCGCCGGAGACCTTGGTCAGCGCGGAGGCCAGCGCCGAGGGACGCCCGGTGAGCAGCGCCGCCGCCCGGTCCGCGGCCAGCTCCCGATACCTCGACAGCGCCCTGATCAGCAGGAAGCTGATCGCGTACACGGCCGCCGAGACACCCATCACGGCGGCGAAGACGGCGGCGGTGTTCTGGTCCCGGCGCCCGCCGCCGAACAGCTGCGAGTAGAAGGCGAACCGTACGATCAGGCCCGCGATCACGCCGAGGAACGACGCGATCGTGATCACGGCGACATCCTTGTGCGCCACGTGCGACAGCTCGTGCGCGAGCACGCCCTCCAGCTCCGCGGGCTCCAGCCGCCGCAGCAGCCCGGTCGTCACACACACCACCGCATGGTCGGCATTGCGTCCGGTCGCGAACGCGTTCGGCATGTCCATCTCGGACACGGCCACCACCGGCTTGGGCATGTCGGCGATCGCGCACAGCCGGTCGACGACCGCGTGCAGTTCGGGATACTCCTCGCGCTCCACGACCCGCCCGCGCATGGCGAACATCGCGATCCGGTCGGAGAACCAGAACTGCGCGACGAACAGCGCCGCCACCAGCACCACGACCAGCAGCCACGACTTCAGCAACACGATCAGCGCGGCGACGAACGCCACGTACAGCAACCCGAGCAGGAACATCGTGACCGTCATCCGTACGGTCAACCGCCGGTCGCTCCGGAAGCGGCTCTGCATCTGCCATCACCCCGCAGTCAGGCACTCGTCCCGCTGTCCAGTGTGCACCCGCCCACTGCCATGAAGTGGTCCCGAACGGCTCTAGGAGCCGCAAAAGGTCCCTGTGAGAGGCCTCTAGTACGGGGCCCGGAACTGCGCCCACCCGAGCAGCACGATGATCGCCGCCACACTGCCCAGCACGATCGCCGTCGACACCCATGAGGACCGCCGCGGCGCCACCGGCTCGGGATCCGCACGGAACGGCTGCGGCTCCGGCGGGTTCTCCTTCCAGCGAGCGGCCAGCATCCGGGCCCGCGCTGAGGGCTCCTTGTGCGGCGCGGCGTCCGCCCACCTCAGGTCGAACTCCCGCTCCTGGTCGTCGTGTTCGCGCTCCGGCATCCCATCCACCCCCGTGTCATTTCATCGGCAGAGGAAGAATAGAACAAACGCCCGCGCCTCCGCTGTCGGTACGACAGCGGAGGCGCGGGCGCAGTGCCTGGGACAGGCGTCGATCACACGTCGAAGTAGAGCTCGAACTCGTGCGGGTGCGGACGCAGCTGCAGCGGAGCGATCTCGTTCGCGCGCTTGTAGTCGATCCAGGTCTCGATCAGGTCGGACGTGAAGACGTCACCGGCGAGCAGGAACTCGTGGTCGGCCTCGAGGGAGTCGAGGACCGCCGGGAGCGAGGTCGGGACCTGCGGGACGCCCGCGTGCTCCTCGGGGGCCAGCTCGTAGAGGTCCTTGTCGATCGGCTCGGCCGGCTCGATCTTGTTCTTGATGCCGTCCAGACCCGCCAGCAGCAGGGCCGAGAAGGCCAGGTACGGGTTGCCGGAGGAGTCGGGCGCACGGAACTCGACGCGCTTGGCCTTCGGGTTGGAGCCCGTGATCGGGATACGCATGGCCGCGGAGCGGTTCCGCTGCGAGTACACCAGGTTGACCGGGGCCTCGAAGCCCGGCACCAGACGGTGGTAGGAGTTCACCGTCGGGTTGGTGAAGGCCAGCAGCGACGGGGCGTGCTTGAGGATGCCGCCGATGTAGTAGCGGGCGGTATCCGACAGGCCCGCGTAGCCGGCCTCGTCGTAGAACAGCGGGTCGCCGTTGGCCCACAGCGACTGGTGGACGTGCATGCCCGAGCCGTTGTCACCGAAGATCGGCTTCGGCATGAAGGTCGCGGTCTTGCCGTTGCGCCAGGCGACGTTCTTCACGATGTACTTGAAGAGCTGGAGGTCGTCTGCCGCGGCGAGCAGCGTGTTGAACTTGTAGTTGATCTCGGCCTGGCCGGCGGTGCCCACCTCGTGGTGCTGGCGCTCCACGTTCAGCCCGGCCTTGTTCAGCTCCAGGGAGATCTCCGCACGCAGGTCGGCGAAGTGGTCGACCGGCGGGGTCGGGAAGTAGCCGCCCTTGTAACGGACCTTGTAACCACGGTTGTCCTCGAGGGCACCGGTGTTCCAGGCGCCGGCCTCGGAGTCGATGTGGTAGAAGGCCTCGTTCGCGGAGGTCTGGAAGCGCACGCTGTCGAAGACGTAGAACTCGGCCTCGGGGCCGAAGTACGCGGTGTCGGCGATACCGGTGGACGCCAGGTAGGCCTCCGCCTTCTTCGCCACGTTGCGCGGGTCACGGGAGTACTGCTCGCCCGTGATCGGGTCGTGGATGAAGAAGTTGATGTTGACCGTCTTGTCGCGGCGGAAGGGGTCGACGCGCGCGGTCGACAGGTCGGCGCGGAGCGCCATGTCGGACTCGTGGATGGCCTGGAAGCCGCGGATCGAGGAGCCGTCGAAGGCCAGCTCCTCGGCCGGGTCGAAGGCCTCTGCCGGCACCGTGAAGTGCTGCATCACGCCGGGCAGGTCGCAGAAGCGGACGTCGATGAACTTGACGTCCTCGTCCGCGATGAACTTCTTGGCCTCGTCGGCGTTCTGGAACATCCAGCTCCTCCTACTCCCGACCGCCTCGCCGGGGTGGTAGTTCGTTCGTGCGGCCAGTGCGGTGGCACACGCTGTCCCCGACCCTAGGGACGGGTGATTTCTCGGGCGTGACCCATTTGTTTCGCACAAGTTAACCGGACCCAGTCCGGTGTACCCCACCTGTCCGTATCGCGAAACGGGCGCAGTACCGTGGACGCGTGGACAACAGGGATGCAATCGGCTCATGGCTCTCGGGCCCCCGCGCGGCCGCAGAGGAAGCCGGTGTCGACTTCGGATACCGCGGCCAGCAGCTCGGTCTGCCCGAGGAGGGACCGGGCTCCATCGCCCGCCCGGGCCGCCGGTTCGGCGCCCTCGCCGTCGACTGGGGCCTGTGCCTCTTGATCGCATACGGTCTGATCACGCACGGCTATGACCAGGCGACCGGCAACTGGGCCCTGCTCGTCTTCTTCCTGCTCGGCGTCCTGACCGTCGGCACCCTCGGCTTCACCCCCGGTAAGCGTCTCTTCGGCCTTCGCGTGGTCGCCCTGGACACCGGCCGGCCCAGCCCCCTCCGCGCCACCCTCCGCACGGCCCTGCTCTGCATCGCGATCCCGGCCCTGATCTGGGACCGAGACGGCAGAGGCCTCCACGACCGCCTGGCCCGCACGGTCGAGGTGCGCGTCTGAGCGCCCTGAAGTGGAGCGCCCCGAAGGGGCGCGGGGCTGTATCCATTTGCGGCTCCGCCGTGGGGCGCGACCAGCCACGACGACGCGGCAGACGAAAGACAGCTCTCCTACGACGAGGGGGCGCCCGAAACAATCGGGCGCCCCCTCGTCGTAGGAGCGAAATCAGCGGGCCTTCGGCCCACCCCTGGGCAGCTTCATGCCCTTGGGCATGGGCCCCTTCGGCAACGGCATGTTGCTCATCAGGTCACCCATGGCCCGCAGCCGGTCGTTGGTGGCCGTCACCTGCGGCCCGGTCAGCACACGCGGCAGCTTGAGCATCGTGGTCCGCAGCTTCTTCAGCGCGACCTGGCCCTCGCCCGTGCCGACGATGACGTCGTGTACCGGTACGTCCGCGACGATGCGGTTCATCTTCTTCTTCTCGGCGGCCAGCAGGCTCTTCACCCGGTTCGGGTTGCCCTCGGCGACCAGGACGATGCCGGCCTTGCCGACGGCCCGGTGCACCACGTCCTGGCTGCGGTTCATCGCCACCGCGGGCGTCGTCGTCCAGCCCCGGCCGATGTTGTCCAGGACCGCCGCGGCCGCGCCCGGCTGGCCCTCCATCTGCCCGAAGGCCGCCCGCTCGGCCCGGCGCCCGAACACGATCGCCGTTCCGAGGAAGGCGAGCAGCAGGCCCAGGATGCCGAGATAGATGGGGTGACCGATCAAGAAACCGATCGCGAGGAAAACACCGAAGATGCCGATGCCGACAGCCGCGAGTACAAGACCGATCTTCTTGTCGGCCTTGCGGGTCATCTTGTAGGTCAGAGCGATCTGCTTCAGTCGCCCGGGGTTCGCAGCGTCCGCTGCAGGTTCCTTCCTCGCCATGCCACGAAGTCTACGTGGCCCCGGGAGCGCCGTACGACGGCACTGTCCGGGGGGTGGGATTCAGGGGCGGACGGCGAGGGTGGTCTGCTCCATGACGCGCTGGGCCTCGACCCGGTCCTTGGCGCGGCGGCGGTCCTCCAGGACGGAGGTCCAGGCGTTGCGACGGGCGGTGCGCTGACCGCTGCTCATGAGCAGCGACTCGACGGCACGCAGTGCAGTGGTGAACGACGGGATGGCATTGGCGCGAACCGGCGCGGCCTGCATGATGGAGGTCCCCCCTCGGGATACGGGCACTGGGGCGGGTGTACGTGGCGTGAGTCCAGCGTCACTGATTGGTGTTACCAGGGCGTGACCGACCGGTCAAACACCCATGAAGCCTTGATGCGACGAGCGCAAACACCGACGCGGCCCTGACATGGGCCCTCATCTGCGAGGACTGTCAGGACCGCGTCGAATCGGCCGTTACTGGCGAGTAGTTTCTTGTGCCCAGATTCACACGGAGTGTTGGCACTCCGTGCCATCAGGCGGCGGTTCGTTCGAGCGTCAGACGGCCTGCGAAGCGACGTACGCGCCTCGCTTCTCGACGGCCATCTGGTACAGCCGGCCGGCCCGGTAGGAGGACCGGACCAGCGGGCCGGACATCACGCCGGAGAAGCCGATCTGCTCGGCCTCCTCCTTCAGCTCCACGAACTCGTGCGGCTTCACCCAGCGCTCCACGGGGTGGTGGCGCACGGAGGGCCTCAGGTACTGGGTGATGGTGACCAGTTCGCAGCCCGCCTCGTGCAACTGCCGCAGCGCGTCGCTGACCTCCTCGCGGGTCTCGCCCATGCCGAGGATCAGGTTCGACTTGGTGACGAGCCCGTAGTCGCGGGCGGCCGTGATGACCTTGAGCGAGCGGTCGTAGCGGAAGCCGGGGCGGATGCGCTTGAAGATCCGGGGGACCGTCTCCACGTTGTGCGCGAAGACCTCGGGGCGGGAGGAGAAGACCTCTTCGAGCTGCTCGGGGATCGCGTTGAAGTCGGGAGCGAGCAGCTCCACCTTCGTCCGCCCGGCCTCGCGGCCCGCGGTCTGCTGGTGGATCTGGCGGACCGTCTCGGCGTACAGCCAGGCGCCGCCGTCCTCCAGGTCGTCGCGGGCGACGCCGGTGATGGTGGCGTAGTTCAGGTCCATGGTGACCACGGACTCGCCGACGCGGCGCGGCTCGTCACGGTCGAGGGCCTCGGGCTTGCCGGTGTCGATCTGGCAGAAGTCGCAGCGCCGGGTGCACTGGTCGCCGCCGATGAGGAAGGTCGCCTCGCGGTCCTCCCAGCACTCATAGATGTTCGGGCAGCCGGCTTCCTGACAGACCGTGTGCAGGCCCTCGCTCTTCACGAGGTTCTGCATCTTGGTGTACTCGGGGCCCATTTTCGCCCGGGTCTTGATCCACTCGGGCTTGCGCTCGATGGGGGTCTGGCTGTTGCGGACCTCCAGGCGCAGCATCTTGCGTCCGTCGGGTGCGACTGCGGACACGACCGGCTCCCTAGCGATTGATTCTTCGGCGTGCTCAAGGGTACGCCCGTTGATTTGAAAGCTTCCGGCGGTGTTCAGGCTGCCGGTGTCTTCTCGATCACCCTCGGCCTGAGGTCCGCGTTCTCCAGTACGTCCCTCAAGTGCAGCTCCACGACCGGCAGCACTTCCGCGATCGTCACGTCGCGGCCCAGCTCACCGGCGAGGGAGGCGACGCCCGCGTCGCGGATGCCGCACGGGATGATGCGGTCGAACCAGCGGTTGTCCGGGTTCACGTTCAGTGCGAAGCCGTGCATCGTGACGCCCTTGGCCACGCGGATGCCGATCGCCGCGATCTTGCGGTCCTCGCGGCGCTGGCCGGCGTTGGACGGGGCGTACTCCGGGCCGTTCATCCGCGGGTCGAACTCCTCGTCGTGCAGACGGGGGTCGAAGTCCAGGGACAGCCCGCCGAGCGACGGACGCTGTTCGACCGGATCGCCGAGGACCCACACCCCGCTGCGGCCCTCGACCCGCGTGGTCTCCACCCCGAACTCCGCGCAGGTGCGGATCAGGGCCTCTTCCAGGCGCCGTACATGGGCCACCACGTCCACCGGGCGCGGGAGCTTCTGGATGGGGTAGCCGACCAGCTGGCCCGGGCCGTGCCAGGTGATCTTGCCGCCGCGGTCCACGTCGATCACGGGGGTGCCGTCCAGGGGGCGCTCGTTGTCCGCCGTGCGCCGCCCGGCCGTATAGACCGGAGGGTGTTCGAGCAGCAGCACGGTGTCGGGGATCTCGTCGGCGAAGCGGGCCGCGTGCACCCGGCGTTGCTCGTCCCACGCCGTCTGGTACTCGACGGCCTCGGCACCGAATCCCATGCGGACGAACCGCAGCTCACTCACGGCAAGCGCCTCCCTAGAAGGTCGTAAGGCACGAAACGCGCCTACGCCACTGTACGACCGACCGTCCCGCGTCAGCCGTGCGGCCAATCCTCACACGATCGGATGAACGAGGGTCGAAGTGTGCTACCGCCTGCTCACTCTCCGCTACATTCGCGCCGTTCACAGAGGCCATAAGGGCTGCTCACAGGCAATCCGGGCACGCAGGGCCGACAGTGGTCCCTGGAGGCCCGAAAGGCAGGAGACCGCACCGCAGATGACGGAACGACCCGCGCAGCGCACTCCCAACCGCCAGCTCGCCGCGCTCATCGCAGAAGCCGGGTTCTCCAACGCGGGTCTCGCCCGCCGAGTCGACCAGCTCGGCCTCGAACACGGGCTTGATCTCAGATACGACAAGACGTCGGTCACCCGCTGGCTGCGCGGGCAGCAGCCCCGCGGCACCACTCCCGCCCTGATCGCCGAGGTCTTCACCCGCCGCCTCGGCCGCCGCCTCACCGCCCAGGACCTCGGCCTCGACGCCTGCGCGCCGGTGTACGCCGGGCTCGAGTTCGCCGCGACCCCCGAGGAGGCCGTCGACATCGTCGGCGGCTTGTGGCGCAAGGACTCCGGTTCGCACGCCGAGCTCCGCAAGATCGCGTTCACGCCCGCCGGTCTTGTCGTGCCCAGCCGGGACTGGCTGATCGGCCGCGCCGACGACAAGGTCGCCCGGGGCGAACAGCCGGCCCGGGTCCCCGCCCAGGGCCGCCCGGTGGTGCCCCGCCAGCGCGGCCAGGCCGAGCGCGGCCCCGGCCAGAAGGTCACCGCCGGCGACATCGCCGCACTCCGCTCGGTCGGCGAACTGTTCCGCACCCTCGACGACAAGTACGGCGGCGGCCACGCCCGCCAGGCCCTGGTGCGTTATCTGGAGCACGAGTGCGAGCCGATGCTGCGCGGCACCTACGGCGAGCAGACGGGCCGCCGCCTGTTCGGCGCGGCCGCCGATCTGACCCGGCTGGCCGGCTGGACGTCGTACGACATCGCCGCGCACGGGCTCGCACAGCGGTACTTCGTGCAGGCGCTGCGCCTGTCCCAGGCGGCCGGGGACCGGGCGTACGGCTCGTACGTGCTCGTCACCATGAGCCGGCAGGCCGTCTATCTCGGCCACGGGCGGGAGGCCGTGCAGCTGGCGCGGGTCGCCCAACAGGGCGTCGGGACCAACGCCCCGCCGGTGGTGCAGGCACTGCTGCACTCGGCCGAGGCGCGCGGGCACGGGGTGCTCGGGGAGGTGCGCAACTGCACCGCCTCGCTGGTGCGGGCGGAGCGGGCCCTGGAGGCCGCGCGATCCGGTGACGAGGTGCCCCACTGGGCGCGGTTCTTCGACGAGGCGCAGCTTGCCGATGAGTTCGGGCATGCGCACCGGGATCTGCAGCAGTTCCGGGCGGCGGCGCAGCATGCGGAGCGGTCGCTGCAGTTGCGTGCGCCCGCGTATGCGCGGAGTCGGCTGTTCTGCCGGGTGGTGCTGGCCTCCGCCCGCCTGGGCCTGGGGGAGCTCGATCAGGCCTGTGCGTTGGGGGCGGAGGCGGCTAGTGCTGCGGCGGAGATGCGGTCGGTGCGGGCGGTTGAGTATGTGCGGGAGTTCGAGCGGCGGTTGGAGCCCTATAAGGATGCTGCGCCTGTACGGGGTTATCGCGACAAGGTCGCGGCACTTGGGTAGGCCATCGCCGTAACTCCGGTTGGTGCGTTGCTCGTGCGGGTGCGTTGTGGTTTCTCGCGCAGTTCCCCGCGCCCCTTGAGGGGCGCCTGCTCACGCCGCCTGTTTGACTGCGCTGCTGGGTGGGTCTGCCCTGTGCATCGAGCCCGCTGCTCCCAGATCCGTCAGGATGGCTGTGGAGGCCCTGTGGGCCGAGTGGAGGGCTCCCTGGACGGTGCTGGTGTCGCGGTGGTCTCCGCACACGTACAGGCCCGCCAGCAGTCGTACAGGGCGGCGCAGGTCGTGTGGTGGGCGCATGGCGGGGACGGCCTCCGGGGTGTGGTGGACGGCCAGCGTCTCCCAGCGGGCGGTCGAGGTGCCGTAGAGGCGGGAGAGGTGCATGCGTACGGCGGTGTCCAGTTCGGGTGGGGGTGGGCCGAGGACCGTGGTGGAGATGAGGGCGCGGCCCGCGGGGGCGCGACCGGGGTCCACCGCGCTGACGACCGCGGTGTGGGCGACCGGGCCGCCGCGGTCGGCGTCCAGGAGGAGGGCGGCGCCGGTGGCCGGGGGCTCGTCCGTGGTGTGGTGAAGGACCGTCACCGGGTGGAAGTCCGGTACGCGCAGGCCGGGGAGCAGGTCGGCTGCGGCGCGGGCGTCCGTCGCCAGGAGGACCGCTCGGCAGCGGATCTCGCCGTGTTCGGCGGTCGTGACCGCGCTGGTCGAGACCGAGGTGACGCGAACGCCCGTGTGGACCGTGCCCGGGGGCAGCGCCCGGGCGAGCAGCTCCGGGAGCATCTCGGCGCCGCCCTCCGGCAGACACAGGCGCCCGCAGGTGAAGGCGCGCAGCGCGAGGTCCGCGCACCGGCTGGAGGTGGTCAGGTCCGGGTCGCAGAGCAGGGCGGCCAGCAGCGGGCGCAGGAAGCCGTCGATCGTGCGGGCGGGGACACCGTGGGCCGTGAGGGCCTGGGCGGCGGGCAACTCCGGGCGGGCCAGCAGGCGTTCGACGGGGATCGCGGCGAGGCGGGACAGGGCGTTGCCGAGGCGGGCCTGGTCCACGGCGGTGCCGAGCGGGGCGGTGGTCCGGGGGGCGCTCTTGGTGGGGGCGCTCGCCAGGGCGCGTACTGCATGGAGTGCGCCCCTTGCGCCCCCCGCGGCCGCCGGGGCGCCCGCGCGATGGTGGCGTCCGTCGCTGTGCAGCAGAACGCCGGGCGCGAACGGGCGCAGCGCGAGCGCGTCCAGCCCCGGGGTGAGCCGTAGCTCGGGATACGCCGTGGACAGCAGCTGGCCGATCCGGTCGAGCCGGAATCCGTCGACCTTCTCCGTCGCCATGCGGCCCCCCACGCAAGGGGCGGCCTCCAGGACCGCGGTCGTCACTCCTGCGCTGGTCAGCCGATGCGCCGCGGAGAGTCCGGCAACCCCGGCTCCCACGATCACGACGTCCGCCTGGTACGCGGGCTCAAGCACGTGCCCCTCCTCGAGGTTGCGCCGCCGGTGGAGACGTCATGCCCCCAACTGGCTCCAGGGATACCCGAGTTCGGGTCGAGGTTAGGGCCGCGATCGGTCAAGTGCAGTCGCGCATGAACAGAGCACGGTCGCACAACGGTCGCATACGGTCACACCTTCGTTCTTACGCCTCCGGCCCACCTGAGCCCTGCGGCTCCGCGAGCGCGGCCTTCAGTGCTCCTTCGATGTCCGGGAAGGCGACGGACCAGGAGTCGTTTCGGCAGCACGCGTGCGATCCACGGCGATTTCGCCGAGGACGGTCCGCAGTGCGGGAACGCGTCGGGCGGCGCGGCATGCGGCTCATGGCCCCGGGGGAGGCGTCTGAGTCCTACGGCTCCGCGAGCGCGGCCTTGAGGGCTCCTACGATGTCCAGGAACGCGAACGTGAAGCCGGACTCCAGCAGCCGTTTCAGCAGCACGCGTGCGCTGCCGAGGACGTTTACGGCCATTTCGCCGAGCGTGGTTCGCAGTGCGGGAACGCGTCGGTCGGCGCGGCATGCGGCTCATGGCCCCGGGGAGGCGCCTGAGTCCTACGGCTCCGCGAGTGCGGTCTTGGGGGCTCCTTCGATGTCCGGGAACGCGAACGTGAAGCCGGACTCCAGCAGCCGTTTCGGCAGCACGCGTGCGCTGTCGAGCATGTCCCGGGGCAATTCGCCGAGGACGGTTCGCAGTGCGGGAACAGCGTCGGTCGGAGCGGCACGTGGCTCATGGCTTCGAGGCGTCTGAGTCCTACGGCTCCGCGAGCGCGGCCTTGAGGGCTCCTTCGATGTCAGGGAAGGCGAAGGTGAAGCCGGATTCCAGCAGCCGTTTCGGCAGTACTCGTGCGCTGCCGAGGACGTCCCCGGCCATTTCGCCGAGTGCGGTTCGCAGTACCGGGGCCGGTACGGGGAACAGGGCCGGGCGGTGCAGTACGCGGCCCATGGCTGTGGTGATTTCGCTGTTGGTGAGGGGGGTCGGGGCGGTGAGGTTGAACGGTCCGGACAGGGCCTCGGTGCCGATGAGGTGGCGGATCGCGGCCACCTCGTCGTGCAGCGCGATGTACGACCAGTACTGGCGGCCGTCGCCCATGCGTCCGCCGAGGCCCGCCTTGAACAGCGGGAACAGCCGGCCCCAGGCGCCGCCGCCGCGGGCCACCACGAGACCCGTCCGTGTGAACACGGTCCGTACGCCCGCCTCCTGCGCGGGGGCCGCGGCGGCCTCCCACTCCACGCACAGCTCCGGCAGGAACCCGGTCCCGGCCGGCGCGCTCTCGTCGACCGCCCGGTCGCCGGTCTCGCCGTAGTAGCCCATCGCGCTGCCGTTCACGAACACCCGCGGCTTCTCGTCCAGCGCGGCGATCGCCCCGGCCAGCGCGGCGGTGCCGAGCACCCGGCTGCTGCGGATCAGCGTCTTGTACGCGTCCGTCCAGCGGCGGTCGCCCACCCCGGCGCCCGCGAGGTTCACCACCACGTCACACCCGGCGAGCACGGCGGGATCCACGCGCCCGCCCTCCGGGTCCCAGCGGACCTCGTCCTTCGCCCGGGGCGCCCGGCGCACCAGCCGTACCACCTCGTGCCCGTCCGCGGTCAGGGACCGCACCAGGGCGCCGCCGATGAGCCCGGACGCACCGGCCACCGCGATTCGGGAACGTTCCATGGGCCCATTCTGCTCGGCGGCCTCATAAGGTGGCCGTCATGCCGGTTCCGTTCATACGCCACGCAACCCTCGGGGACGAGGACACGCTGGGGCGACTCGACCGCGTCACCTGGTCCCCGCTGCACTCCGTGCAACCGCGCCCCCAACCGCCCTACGAGCCCTTCTACAACGAGCGGTTCGGGCCCCGGGACCATCTGGTCGCGGAGCTCGACGGGAAGGTCGTCGGCTACATCCGGCTGGCCCGTCCGACCCCGCTCGTCTGCAACGCCCACGTCCGGCAGATCCAGGGCCTCGTCGTCGCCGAGCAGGCGCGGGGCGCCGGCGTCGGGCGGGCGCTGCTGCGGGCGGTGCGGGAGGAGGCCCGCAATCAGGGCGCGCGCCGGCTCACGCTGCGCGTCCTCGGCCACAACACCCCGGCCCGCAAGCTGTACGAGGCCGAGGGGTTCGTCGTCGAGGGGATCCTGCCGGGCGAGTTCCTGCTGGAGGGCGAGTACGTCGACGACGTGCTCATGGGGTGCAGTCTGTGACCCGCCCGCCCTACGACGTGACCAGGTCGCCCGTGTCCACGGACGCCGTCGCGTCCGCCGCGCGCCGGGCGTCGGAGGCCACCTCCGCCGCCGTCAGGACGTAACCCGTCTCGTTGTCGGACGTCGAGCGGGCGAAGACCACGCCGTAGACGCGGCCGTCGGTCGTCAGCAGCGGGCCGCCGGAGTTGCCGGGGCGGACGGTCGAGCGGATCGAGTAGATCTCGCGGGTCACCGTGGCGTCGCTGTAGATGTTCTGGCCGGTCGCCCGCACCCGGTTCGCGACCGTCGCCGCCTGGAGGTCGAGGTCGCCGTCCTGCGGATAGCCGGCCACGACCGCCGAGTCGCCGCGCGAGGCGCCGTCGTCGAACCTCAGGACCGGCGCGCTCAGCCCGGGTACGTACAGAACGGCCACATCCCTGTCGGGGTCGAAGAGCACCACCCGTGCCTCGTACGTCCGCCCGACCCCGCCGATCCGCACGTTCGGGTCGGTGATGCCGGCCACCACGTGCGCGTTGGTCATCACATGGTCGCGGGCGTACACGAACCCGCTGCCCTCGCGGCCCTGGGTGCCGGAGACGCCCTCGATCTTCACCGTGCTCCGCTTGGCCGCGTCGGTGGCCCTCGCCGTGACGCTGTCGCCGGTGGGCTTGGCGACCTCGGCCGTCGACTCGTTCTCGAACGGGTTGAACACCTGCGGGAAGCCCGCCTGGGTGAGCGCCGAGGTGGCCCGGGAGAACCAGGCGGGGGTGGTGTCCGGCATGGCGTCCTGCACGGCACCGAGCAGCGCGGAGTCCCGGATCGCGGTCGTGAGCAGCGGTGAGGAGGAGGCGCCCAGGACGCTGGCGGCGACCCAGGCCACGATCAGCACGGCGGCCGAGTTGGCCACGGCCCCGCCGACCCCGTCGGCCACCCTGAGCGGTCCCCGGTCCAGCTCCCGGCGCAGCCTGAGCGCGAGCCGCCCCGCCAGCTCGTGGACCAGCACGGCAGGGAGCAGCACGGTCAGCACCGCGGTCACGGTCGCCTGGGCCGTGCCCGCCGTCACCAGGTCCATCATCCAGGGCAGGATCCACACCCCGAGCACCGCGCCGCCCACGAACCCGGCGAGCGAGACACAGCCGGCCACCAGTCCGCGCCGGTAGCCCGATGCCGCGTAGGCCACGACCACCAGCAACAGCAGGATGTCGAGCAGGTCCACAGAGCCGCCTTTCTCTCAGACCCCTTAGTACGCGCGGGACGGGCCCAGTGATCAGCCACGCGCGCGTGCATGAGGAGAAACGCCCCGGACCAGGACGATGGTTCCACCGGGTGGCACAGCACACATCGCGGACGGAGCGGATCCGGCCGCCATGGCGGCACCCGTCCTCACCTGCGCCCGAGATACGCCCCCAGCGCCCGCTGCAGCACCTTGCCCCGGCTGCCCACCGGGAGTTCCCACTCCCCGAGGTACTCCACCGCCCGGCCGCCCGCGCCCGTCTTGAAACGGAGCCGGTTCAGCAGCCGGTTCCCGGTCAGGACGGGGGTGACGGAACGGAGGTCGTACGTGGTGGCCCCCGCCGCCCGCGCGTCGCACAGCATCCGCCACAACAGCGCGCTGCTGGGCCGCAGTTCACGCCCCCGGCGGCCGGACGCCGCGTAGGAGTGCCAGGCGCGGGAGCCGACGTTGATCATGAGCGCGGCGGAGAGCACCTCGCCGTCGTACTCGGCGAGATACAGCCGCAGCCGGTCCTCGTCCTCCGCGTTCAGCGCCTTCCACATGCGCCGGAAGTAGTCCGGCGGGCGGGACTTGAAGCCGTCGCGGCCCGCGGTCGCGGTGTACAGCCGGTGGAACTCCGGCAGGTCGGCGGCCGCACCCCACCCGACGCGCACACGTCCCAGCTCGGACGTCCGCAGGGACTGCTCCCAGTGCGGTGCCAGCGCCCCGCGCAACTCGTCCACCGAGCGCCCCGCGAGCGGTATGTGGCAGCCGTAGCGCGGCTGGCCGAGCCCGAAGCCGCTGCCCTCGTCCTCCTCGCACCGCCGCCACCCGAGCCGCCCCAGCCGCTCCGCCACGTCCAGCGCGTAGGCGTCCAGGCCGTCCGCCGGCAGATCGTGCAGATGGCGTACGTCGGGGTCGGCGATGCCCGCCGCGACTCCGGCCGCCTCCCAGTGGCGTACGACGAGGGGAGGTCCGATCCGCAGCGAGAACGCCCCGCGCTCCTCGACATGCGCGACGAGCGGGTCCAGCAGGCGCTCCAGGCGAGGGTGGTGCCAGTCGATCGTCGGCCCGTCGGGGAGATAGGCGAGGCAGCGGCGGGTGCCGGGCAGCGGCCGGTACAGCACGAGGGCCGCGGCGGCCATCGTGCTGCCCTCGAACCAACCGATGCTCTCCGCCTGCCAGTCGGGCTTCACATCGCCCCACTCGGGGATCTGGAGGTGGCTCGCGTCGGGGTGCTGCCGCAGCTGGGCCAGGTGTTCCTCGCGCGTGATCTCCCTTACGTACGGGCTGGTCATGGGCGGACCCTCACAGGTTGCTCGTAGCCGCCTCACGGATCTTCCCGAGGCGCCCTCCCTATCGTCATGCACACGCACTGACCGGAGGTGGGGAAGAAGTGAACAGTCACCACAGGACCACGCACAAGACCGAGGGCCGGTCGCGGGCCGCCCATGGCCCCTGGGCGGCGCTCTGCGCGGCCGCGGCCGTCGTCCTGGGCCCGGCCGCCCTCACCGCGTCCGCGCTCGACCAGGCCAACGCCGCGCCGATGCACCACGCGGTCAAGGCCGAGCAGGCGCAGGCGTACCTCCCCGCGGACCCGACCCGCCGACGGACGGCCTGACCCGGCAGTAGCGCGGGCGGCCCCTCGGACCCGGCTCGGTGACGGACGGCCTGGCCCTCATCCGGGGTCGCCGCCCACGAGTCCCAGGAACTGCTCCCCGGACGGGTCGATGTCCACGCCCAGCCCGTTCATCAGGCCCGCCAGCATGACGTAGTAGCCGGTCGTGGTGATGATCTCCGTCACCTGGCGGTGGGTGAAGGAGGCGCGGAGAGCCGCCAGCGTGGTCTCGGACAGGGTGTGCCGGGACACCAGCTCGAGGGCCGCCGTCAGCGCCGCCGACTCGGGCTCGTCGAACTCCGGCCCGTCGGCGCGCCGTTCGGCGACCGCTGCCAGCTGCTCGGGCGTCACCCCCGCGTTCAGGGCGATCGGGCGGTGCTGGACGGACCCGTACGCGCACTGGGTCGCGGCCGCGACCGCCATCACGACCAGCTCGCGCATCCGGGCCGAAAGCGTCGACTCGCGCAGCACGGCCAGGCCCAGCTCGATCGCCGGGCCCGTCAGCGGCGGGGCGTGCGAGAGCATGCGGAAGGCGTTGAGCGGCACGGGCAGCCGGGCGACGGCGTCGGACGGCCGCTCCGGGTACGGGATTCGAGCCATGGTCCCCCTCATCGAAGCGGTCCCCCCGGACCGCTGGTCCCAGTGAACCGGTGAAACGTCACTCCCGGAACCGTTCCCACAGCTTCGGGTACCGCTCCGCCAGCACCCGCTCGCTCTCGAAGTCGATCGGCGTGCCCGCCGGTTCGGAGGCCGCGGGCGGGATGCCGAGGTCGGGGGCGACGGTACCGGTGAGCTGTTCGTAGGCCTCGTCCGCCGCGTAGCCCAGTTCCTCCCCGTCCCCGTCGATCTCCTCGTCGAAGTCGTCCAGGAGGTCGGCCAGGGCGTCGGGGTGGTGCACGGCTCCCTCGTACACCTCCCGCCCCTGTCCGATCAGCCAGCACCGGAAGAAGTCGAAGGCATCGTCGCTCGCCCCGTCGAGCAGCACCCAGGCGGCACCCCACAGATCCCAGCTGTAGGCCCGGTTGTAGCGGGACTCGAAATGCCGGGCGAAGTCCAGAACGGTCTCCGGGTCGAGTTCCACAAGCCGCTCCACCAGCAGGTCCGCCTGCTCCTCGGGGTCGCCCTCGGCGGCCTCGCGGGCGGCGTCCACCAGCTCCCAGAACTCCGACTCTTCCATCACGGGTCCAGCATCGGCCCTGGGCGGGTGGGGCGCACGTGGAGTGCGGCGGATTGTTATGTCCCGTACAGCAGGCCCAGCCGTCTCGCATCGTCGGCGAAACGCGCCCGCAGACTGTCCGGCGCGAGCACCTCCACCTCCGGGCCGAGCCCCGCGAGCTGCGCATGGGCGACCTCCTCGGACTCCACGGGGAGCGTCACCGTCAGCAGGCCGCCCTCGTCCGGGGCGCCGGCGGCCGCCAGCGCCTCCCGGGCGGAGACGGGATCGACGGCGTACGGCAGCCTCCGCGCCCCGGCCGCCGACAGCCGCACCACGACCTCGGCCCGCAGGATCGACCGCGCGAACTGCTCGGACCGTTCCTCCCAGAAGGCGGGAAGGTCGAACTCCTCGTCGCGTACGAAACGCTCCGCTGCGGCAGTCACCGCCGTGAACCGGTCGATCCGGTAGACCCGGTACGGCCCCTCGCCCTCCGCAACCCGCGCACACACGTACCAGACCCCCGCCTTCAGTACGAGCCCGTACGGCTCCAGCTCCCGCTCCACCTCGGCCTCCCGGCTCCGGTAGCGGGCGGTGATCCGGCGGTCGTCCCAGACGGCATCGGCGACGGCCGGCAGCAGCTCGGGTGCCTTCGGCTCCGTGAACCAGTTCGGCGCGTCCAGGTGGAAGCGTTGCGCGGCGGTCTTCGAGGCGTCGCGCAGGGAGGGCAGCAGGGCCGCCGACACCTTCAGCCGGGCCGCCGAGGCCGCGTCCTCCAGCCCCATCTCGCGCAGCGCCCCCGGCACCCCGGACAGGAACAGCGCCTCGGCCTCACCGCGCGCCAGCCCAGTCAGCCGGGTGCGATAGCCGCCGATGAGCCGGTACCCGCCGGCCCGGCCGCGGTCCGCGTACACCGGCACCCCGGCCTCCGACAACGCCTGCGCGTCCCGCGTGACGGTCCGCTCGGACACCTCCAGCTCCCGCGCCAGCTCGGCGGCGGTCATGGAGGGCCGGGACTGCAGCAGGAGCACCATCTTGATGAGGCGGGCGGCACGCATGCGTTCATTCTGCCGAGGCTCCGCGGATGGGGTACGTCGTCGGGTGCGGGCCCGGACGTGGCTGGTCGCGCAGTTCCCCCGCGCCCCTGAGAACCGGGCCCCCTCAGGGGCGCGGGGAACTGCGCGATCAACCCCCACGGGCCGGCAGCCGACAAACAACCGGGAACGGGTGAAGGGACCCCGCGGCCAACCGGCCCGGGGCCCCTTCACCACGCGGGCCTACAGCTCGTACTTCTCCCGAGCTTCCTTCACGGCAGTGGCCTTCACCTCGCCGCGGCGGGCCAGCTGGGCCAGGGCGGCCACGACGATCGACTGGGCGTCGACACCGAAGTGGCGGCGGGCCGCCTCACGGGTGTCCGACAGACCGAAGCCGTCCGCGCCGAGCGAGGAGTAGTCCTGCTCCACCCACTGCGCGATCTGGTCCGGGACCTGCCGCATGTAGTCGGAGACGGCCAGCACCGGGCCCTCCGCGCCGTGCAGCGCCTGGCGGACGTACGGCACCCGCTCCTCGCCGCGCAGCAGGGCCGCGTCGGCCTCCAGGGCGTCGCGCCGCAGCTCCGTCCAGGAGGTCGCCGACCAGACGTCGGCCGCGATGCCCCACTCCTCCGCGAGCAGCTTCTGCGCCTCGAGCACCCAGTGGATCGCCGTACCGGAACCCAGCAGCTGGATGCGCGGGGCGTTGGCCACCGGTGAAAGCCCGGCCGACTCCGCCGTGTTGAAGCGGTACAGGCCCTTGACGATGCCCTCGTCGATACCGAGGCCGGCCGGCTTCGCGGGCTGCGGCAGCGGCTCGTTGTAGACAGTGAGGTAGTAGAAGACGTTCGGGTCCTCACCCGGCGCCGCCTCGCCGTACATACGGCGCAGACCGTCCTTGACGATCGTCGCCACCTCGTACGCGAACGCCGGGTCGTACGTCAGCGCCGCCGGGTTGGTCGCGGCGATCACCGGCGAGTGGCCGTCGGCGTGCTGCAGGCCCTCGCCCGTCAGGGTGGTACGGCCGGCCGTCGCGCCGACGAGGAAGCCGCGGCCGAGCTGGTCGCCGAGCTGCCACATCTGGTCGGCGGTGCGCTGCCAGCCGAACATCGAGTAGAAGATGTAGAACGGGATCATCGCTTCGCCGTGCGTGGAGTACGCGGTGGACGCGGCGATGAAGTCGGCCATCGAACCGGCCTCGGTGATCCCCTCGTTGAGGATCTGGCCGTTCTTGGCCTCCTTGTAGTACATCAGCTGGTCGCGGTCGACCGGCTCGTACGTCTGGCCCTTGGGGGAGTAGATCCCGAGGGACGGGAACAGCGACTCCATGCCGAAGGTGCGCGCCTCGTCGGGGACGATCGGCACCCAGCGCCTGCCGGTCTCCTTGTCGCGGACCAGGTCCTTGATGAGGCGTACGAAGGCCATCGTCGTCGCCACGTTCTGGGAGCCGGAGCCCTTGTCGAAGGAGGCGAAGGCCTTCTCGGCGGGGGCGGGCAGCGGCGCGAGCGCGTGCGTACGGCGGGCCGGGGCCGGGCCGCCGAGGGCGGCGCGCCGCTCCTGGAGGTAGCGGACCTCGGGGGAGTCGGCGCCCGGGTGGCCGTAGGGCACCTGACCGTCGACGAACTGGCTGTCCGAGATGGGGAGTTCAAGCAGATCACGCATCTTCTTGAACTCGTCCACCGACAGCTTCTTCATCTGGTGGTTGGCGTTCTTCGACGCGAAGCCCTCACCGAGCGTGAAGCCCTTGACGGTCTGGGCCAGGATCACGGTCGGGGCGCCCTTGTGGTCGAGCGCGGCCTTGTAGGCGGCGTAGACCTTGCGGGCCTCGTGGCCACCGCGCGACAGGTGGAAGCACTCGAGGATCTTGTCGTCGCTCAGCAGCTTCGCCATCTCGACGAGCGCCGGGTCCTTGCCGAAGAAGTCCTCGCGGATGTAGGCCGCGTCGCGCGTCTGGTACGTCTGCACCTGGGCGTCCGGTACCTCGCGCAGCCGGCGTACGAGCGCTCCCGTGGTGTCGAGCTGGAACAGCTCGTCCCAGGCCGTGCCCCACAGCGTCTTCACCACGTTCCAGCCCGCACCGCGGAACTGGGCCTCCAGCTCCTGCACGATCTTGAAGTTCGCGCGGACCGGGCCGTCCAGGCGCTGCAGGTTGCAGTTGATGACGAAGGTGAGGTTGTCCAGGCCCTCACGGCTGGCGAGTGCGAGTGCCGCCGTCGACTCCGGCTCGTCCATCTCGCCGTCGCCGAGGAAGGCCCACACATGGGACGAGGAGACGTCCTTGATGCCGCGCGCCGTCAGATAGCGGTTGAAGCGGGCCTGGTAGATCGCCGACAGCGGGCCGAGACCCATGGAGACCGTCGGGAACTCCCAGAGCCAGGGCAGGCGCCGCGGGTGCGGGTACGACGGCAGACCGCTGCCGCCGGCCTCCTGGCGGAAGTTGTCGAGGTGCGCCTCGGTCAGCCGGCCGTCGAGGAAGGCGCGGGCGTAGATGCCGGGGGAGGCGTGACCCTGGATGTAGAGCTGGTCGCCCGAGCCGTCGGCCTCCTTGCCCTTGAAGAAGTGGTTGAAGCCGGTCTCGTACAGCCAGGCCGCGGAGGCGAAGGTGGCGATGTGGCCACCCACGCCGTGTTTCGCGCCCCGGGTCACCATCGCGGCCGCGTTCCAGCGGTTCCACGCGGTGATCTTCCGCTCCATCTCCTCGTCACCGGGCACGCCCGGCTCGGCGGCGGTGGGGATGGTGTTGACGTAGTCCGTCTCGAGGAGCTTGGGCAGCGCGACGCCGGTGCCCTCCGCGCGCTCCAGCGTGCGGCGCATCAGATACGCGGCACGGTGCGGGCCCGCCGCCTTGGCGACCGCGTCCAGGGAGGCCTGCCATTCGGCGGTCTCCTCGGGGTCCCGGTCGGGGAGCTGGTCGAGCTCGCTCGGCTGGATGGCGTTGGGGTCGGTCATGTCGCCGCCTTCCTCAGTCGAAGGGGGTTCCCTCATCGGTAAAGGGTTCGGGGGTGCCCTTGGTCTTTGGCAGGACAGGGCTGAGGGCCGTGGTGCTGTAACACCGTGCGGCTTGCGCCGCGTGGCCCGCCGGTGACTCTAACTCCCTGATCGATGATCGATCAAAGGGTTGCAGGCAAAACTTCTCGATTCCGAGAAAGTAGGCACGCGGTGCCTTTCGGGCGGGCACCCGGTGCCGTGATTTTCGAGGGTTTCCGCAGGTGAGCGTAGGTATGCTCGGCTGTGTCAGGCCCGCGGCGCGCAGCCCAGCACATGCGCCTTCACCAGTTCCGCGATCCTCGGGTCACGCCTGCGGAACGCCTGCACGAGCTCCTCGTGCTCCTCCGCGTACGACTGCTGCACCGTCCCGAGCCAGCGGATCGACAGGGCTGTGAACACCTCGATGCCCAGGCCCTCCCAGGTGTGCAGCAGCACGGAGTTGTCCGCGGCGCGCACCAGTTCGCGGTGGAAGGCGACCGTGTGCCGTACCTGGCCCGTGCCGTCGGCGTTGCGGTCGGCCTCGTAGAGGGCGACGACGTGCGGTTCCAGGGCCGAGCAGTCCTCCGCCAGCTTCTCCGCGGCCAGCTCCGCCGCGATCGCCTCCAGGCCGGCCCGGACCGGGTAGCTCTCCTCCAGGTCGGCCGCCGTCAGGTTGCGCACCCGCACGCCCTTGTTCGGCGCCGACTCGATCAGCCGCAGCGACTCCAGCTCGCGCAGCGCCTCCCGCACCGGCGTCTGGCTGACCTCCAGCTCGGTCGCGATCCGCCGCTCCACGATCCGCTCGCCCGGCTTCCAGCGCCCGCTGACGATCCCCTCCACGATGTGCTCGCGGATCTGCTCGCGCAGCGAGTGGACGACGGGCGCGGTCATGAGGGCTCCTTAGGAAGGGGCCGCCCATCGGCCCCTGGGGCGTTTGACGTTTAGACAATACGGCCGGTTCGCTTCGCGGGCGGGGCCGACGGGGTGCTTTCGTGCAGGTGAGACGAGACTTACACCTCCGGCGGTTGGGCGGGGGCGCCTATGAGCTCGGGCTCGACGGTTGTCTCGCGGGTGCGGGGTGGCTGTGGTGGTTCGCGCCACGCGGCAGAGCCGCACATTGATACAGCCCCGCGCCCCTTCGGGCGGTGCGGTCAGCCCTCTGCTGCACATGCGACGGCGCCCCGCCGGGAGGAAATCCGGGCGGGGCGCCGTACTGCCTGATCGGGAGGGTCAGAGGCCGAGCTCGACCTCGAACTCGCCGGCCTCCAGGATCGCCTTGACCGCGGTCAGGTAACGGGCCGCGTCGGCGCCGTCCACCAGACGGTGGTCGTAGGAGAGGGTCAGGTACGTCATGTCGCGGACGCCGATGACCGTGCCCTCCTCGGTCTCGATGACCGCCGGGCGCTTGACCGTGGCACCGATGCCGAGGATCGCGACCTGGCCCGGCGGCACGATGATCGTGTCGAAGAGCGCGCCGCGCGAACCCGTGTTGGAGATGGTGAAGGTCGCACCGGACAGCTCGTCCGGGGTGATCTTGTTGGCGCGGACCTTGCCGGCCAGCTCCGCCGTGGCCTTCGCGATGCCGGCGATGTTCAGGTCGCCCGCGTGCTTGATGACCGGGGTCATCAGGCCCTTCTCGGAGTCCACCGCGATTCCGATGCTCTCGGAGTCGAAGTAGGTGATCGTGCCCTCGGCCTCGTTGATCTTGGCGTTGATGACCGGGTGGGCCTTCAGCGCCTGGGCCGCCGCCTTCACGAAGAACGGCATCGGGGAGAGCTTGACGCCCTCACGGGCCGCGAAGGAGTCCTTCGCCTTCGCGCGCAGCTTCATCAGACGCGTGACGTCGACCTCGACGACCGAGGACAGCTGCGCCTGCTCGTGCAGCGCCTTGACCATGTTGTCGCCGATGACCTTGCGGATGCGGGGCATCTTGACGGTCTGGCCGCGGAGGGGGGAGGCCTCCAGGGTCGGCGCCTTCTTGGCCGGAGCGGCAGCGGCGGCCGGAGCCGGAGCAGCGGCGGCGGCCTTCGCGGCCTCGGCGGCGGCGATGACGTCCTGCTTGCGGATGCGGCCGCCGACGCCGGTGCCCTTGACGCCGGCCAGGTCCACGCCGTTCTCCGCGGCCAGCTTGCGCACCAGCGGGGTGACGTAGGCACCCTCGTCGGTGGCGGCCGCGGCGGGGGCGGGCGCGGCCGGGGCCGGAGCGGCGGCGACGGGGGCGGGCGCGGGAGCCGGTGCGGCAGGAGCCGGGGCCGGGGTCGGCACGGGGGCCGGCGGAGCGGCCGGTGCGGCCGGGGCCGGGGCAGCGGCGGCGGGCGCCGGAGCCGGAGCGGCGGGGGCCGGGGCGGCCGCCGGAGCGGCACCGGGGGCGCCGATGACGGCGAGCTTGGCGCCGACCTCGGCGGTCTCGTCCTCACCGACGACGATCTCCAGCAGCACACCGGAGGTGGGCGCCGGGATCTCGGTGTCGACCTTGTCCGTGGAGACCTCGAGCAGCGGCTCGTCGGCCTCGACGGAGTCGCCGACCGACTTCAGCCAGCGGGTGACGGTGCCCTCGGTGACGGACTCGCCGAGCGCGGGCAGGACGACGTCCGTGCCCTCGGCGGAGCCGCCGCCGGACGCGGCCTCGGCGGTGGGAGCGGGCGCCGGGGCGGCCTGCTCGGTGGACGGGGCGGCGGCCTGCGGGGCCGGCTCCGGCTCGGCGGCCGGGGCGGGCTCGGCGGCGGGGGCCGGGGCGGCAGCGGGGGCGCCCGTGCCGTCGTCGATGACGGCCAGCTCGGCGCCGACCTCAACGGTCTCGTCCTCGGCGACCTTGATGGACGCCAGGACACCGGCGGCGGGGGAGGGGATCTCGGTGTCGACCTTGTCGGTCGAGACCTCGAGCAGCGGCTCGTCGGCCTCGACGCGCTCGCCCTCGGCCTTCAGCCAACGAGTGACAGTGCCCTCGGTGACGCTCTCGCCGAGCGCCGGAAGGGTTACGGAAACCGCCATGGTTTCGGTTGCTCCTTACGGAAAGTGCGGAAGTCTGTGTCGTCGCTTCGTCGACCGAGGGATCAGTCGTGCGAGTGGAGGGGCTTGCCGGCCAGAGCCAGGTGGGCCTCGCCCATCGCCTCGTTCTGGGTCGGGTGGGCGTGGATGAGCTGGGCGACCTCGGCGGGCAGCGCTTCCCAGTTGTAGATCAGCTGGGCCTCGCCGACCTGCTCGCCCATGCGGTCGCCGACCATGTGGACGCCGACCACGGCACCGTCCTTGACCTGGACGAGCTTGATCTCGCCCGAGGTGTTCAGGATCTTGCTCTTGCCGTTGCCCGCGAGGTTGTACTTCAGAGCGACGACCTTGTCCGCACCGTAGATCTCCTTGGCCTTGGCCTCGGTGATGCCCACGGAGGCGACCTCGGGGTGGCAGTACGTCACCCGCGGCACGCCGTCGTAGTCGATCGGGACGGTCTTGAGACCGGCCAGACGCTCCGCCACCAGGATGCCCTCGGCGAAGCCGACGTGCGCGAGCTGGAGCGTCGGGACCAGGTCACCGACGGCGGAGATGGTCGGGACGTTCGTCCGCATGTACTCGTCGACCAGGACATAGCCGCGGTCCATCGCGACGCCCTGCTCCTCGTAGCCGAGACCCTGCGAGACCGGGCCGCGGCCGACCGCGACCAGCAGGAGCTCGGCCTCGAACTCCTTGCCGTCGGCCAGGGTGACCTTGACGCCGTCGGCGGTGTACTCGGCCTTCGAGAAGAAGGTGCCCAGGTTGAACTTGATGCCGCGCTTGCGGAACGCGCGCTCAAGAAGCTTGGAGGAGTTCTCGTCCTCGACCGGGACGAGGTGCTTGAGGCCCTCGATGACCGTGACGTCCGTACCGAAGGACTTCCAGGCGGAGGCGAACTCGACGCCGATGACACCGCCGCCGAGGACGATCGCCGACTTCGGCACGCGGTCCAGGACGAGGGCGTGGTCCGAGGAGATGATGCGGTTGCCGTCGATCTCCAGGCCCGGCAGCGACTTCGGCACGGAGCCGGTCGCGAGGAGCACGTGGCGGCCCTGGACGCGCTGTCCGTTCACGTCGACGGAGGTGGGGGAGGACAGCCGGCCCTCACCCTCGATGTACGTCACCTTGCGGGACGCGATGAGACCCTGCAGACCCTTGTACAGGCCGGAGATGACGCCGTCCTTGTACTTGTGGACGGCGGCCACGTCGATGCCCTCGAAGGTGGCCTTGACGCCGAACTGCTCGCTCTCGCGGGCCTGGTCGGCGATCTCGCCCGCGTGCAGCAGGGCCTTGGTGGGGATGCACCCCCGGTGCAGGCAGGTACCGCCGACCTTGTCCTTCTCGATCAGGGCGACGTCCAGGCCCAGCTGGGCCCCGCGCAGCGCCGCGGCGTAACCACCGCTACCACCGCCGAGGATCACTAGGTCGAAAACGGTGCTGGCGTCGTTCGCCACGTCACGTCCTCCATGCATGTGCGCCACGCCGGTCAGCGGTGACCGGTCGGCGGCTGGTGTCCGGCCGCTCTTTCTTCGGCCCTGTGGTGGGGGCCCTGTCCTGCCGTGCCCCATCTTCGCACTTGTCGGGGGCCAACGAGACGCCGGGCCGGTGTGTGAGACGTCCCACGTTCAGTTGAGCGGATGGGTGAGGCGCATGAACGAGGGGGCTCCGCCCTACCCGCGCGCGGAGCCCCCTCGTTCTCAGAGCAACCTCACCCGAGGTCGCCGGCCGCGGTGAGCTCCGCCAGCCGCACCAGCGTGCGCACCGCCGTGCCCGTGCCGCCCTTCGGCGTGTAGCCGAACGGTCCGCCCTCGTTGAAGGCCGGGCCCGCGATGTCCAGGTGCGCCCAGGTGATGCCCTCGCCCACGAACTCGCGCAGGAAGAGACCGGCGACCAGGCCGCCGCCCATCCGCTCGCCCATGTTCGCGATGTCGGCGGTGGGGGAGTCCATGCCCTTGCGCAGGTGCTCCGGCAGCGGCATCGGCCAGGCCGGCTCGCCGACCTCCTCAGCGGCCTCGTGCACCGCGGAGCGGAACGCGTCGTCGTTCGCCATGATCCCGAAGGTCCGGCTGCCCAGCGCCAGCATCATCGCGCCGGTCAGGGTCGCGACGTCCACGATCGCGTCCGGCTTCTCCTCGGAGGCGGCCCACAGCGCGTCCGCGAGGACCAGCCGGCCCTCGGCGTCGGTGTTGAGGACCTCGACCGTCTTGCCGCTGTACATGCGCAGCACGTCACCGGGACGGGTCGCGGATCCCGACGGCATGTTCTCGGCGAGCGCCAGCCAGCCGGTGACGTTCACCTCCAGGCCCAGGCGCGCGGCGGCGACCACGGCGGCGAAGACGGCGGCCGCCCCGCTCATGTCGCACTTCATCGTCTCGTTGTGGCCGGCCGGCTTCAGAGAGATGCCGCCCGAGTCGTAGGTGATGCCCTTGCCGACGAACGCGAGGTGCTTCTTCGCCTTGGCGGAGGTGTACGACAGCTTCACCAGCCGTGGACCCGCCGCCGAGCCGGCGCCGACACCGAGGATGCCGCCGTAGCCGCCCTTCTCCAGGGCCTTCACGTCGAGCACCTGCACCTTGATGCCGTGCTCCTTGGCCGCGGCCTGTGCGACGGCGGCGAACGCCTCCGGGTTCAGGTCGTTCGGCGGGGTGTTGATCAGGTCGCGGGCGCGGTTGAGCTCCTCGGCGACGGCGGTGGCGCGCTCGACGGCCGCCTTGTGCTCCTTGTCGCGGGGCCTGGCGCCCAGCAGGGAGGCCTCGGCGAGGGGCGCCTTGCCGTTCTTGTCCTTGGCGTCCTTGCCGCCCGCGTTGTTCTTGTAGGCGTCGAAGGAGTACGCGCCGAGCAGCACGCCCTCGCCGATCGCGCCGACGTCCGAGGCGTCCTGGACGGGCAGGGCGAACGCGGCCTTCTTGGCGCCGGTGAGGGTGCGGGCCGCGGCACCGGCGGCCTTGCGCAGCGCCTCGCCGTCATACCCGGAGTCCTTCTCGGGCTCCGCGCCCAGGCCCACCGCCACCACGAGCGGGGCCTTGAAGCCGGCCGGCGCCGGCAGCTTCGTCACCTCGCCCTCGGCACCGGAGGCACCGAGGGTCTCCAGGACGCCGGCGAGCCTGCCGTCGTAGGCCTTGTCCACGGCCTCGGCGCCCGGTGCGACGATCAGGTCCCCAGACCTGGAGCCAGTGCCCTTGGCCACACCGATCACGATCGCGTCGGCCCGAAGACCGGCCGCCGCGGCGGTGCTGAGAGTGAGAGCAGTCACGGTGGTGAATTCTCGCTTCCGATGTGAAGTTTCTGTGGTCGATCTGTGTGGGTCGACCGGGCCCGACAGCCGACCCCGGAACCGGCCTCAGGGTGCGGTCTCAGCGGGGCCTTCCCCGGTACGGCGAACACTCGGGATGAGCCTACGCGTGTGTGCGCCTTCACTCATTCCTGCGGGCGGGCGCAGTGCCCGGCATCGGAGATCATCCGGGGGGAACATCTCTACGCACCCTGGAGCCCGATCGGTGAAACGTCCGATACGCCTGCTTGCCCTGCTCGCCCTGTTCGTGCTCACGGCGGGCTGCGGCAGCGCGCCCGACTCCGATACGTCCGGCGGCCGTTGGCAGCCGCGCCCCGGCGTGGCCTGGCAGTGGCAGCTCAGCGGCCGCGTCGACACCTCCGTCGACGTGCCGGTGTACGACATCGACGGCTTCGACCAGCCGAAGGCCACCGTCACCACGCTGCACGACAAGGGCCGCAAGGTCATCTGCTACCTCTCCACCGGTGCCTGGGAGGACTGGCGCCCCGACGCGAAGAAGTTCCCCAGGTCGGTGCTCGGCAAGGGCAACGGCTGGAAGGGCGAGCGCTGGTTCGACATCCGCCGCACCGACGTACTGGAGCCGCTGATGGCGGTCCGCTTCGACATGTGCCGCAAGAAGGGCTTCGACGCGGTGGAGCCCGACAACATGGACGGCTACAAGAACACCACGGGCTTCCCCCTCAAGGCCGCCGACCAGCTCCGCTACAACCGCCTGATCGCGAAGCTGGCCCACGACCGGGGCATGGCGGTCGGTCTGAAGAACGACCTGGACCAGATCCCGCAGCTGGTCGGGGACTTCGACTTCGCGGTCAACGAACAGTGCGCCCAGTACGGCGAGTGCGCCACCGAGAGGCCCTTCATCAAGGCCGGAAAGGCCGTCTTCCACGTCGAGTACGAGCTGCCGACCAGCCGCTTCTGCGCCGAGTCCCGCCGGCTGAAGCTCAGCTCGATGCTCAAGAAGTACGAACTGGGGGTGTGGCGCCGGGCGTGCTGACGCCGAGCACGGTGACCGCCGTGCCCGCCAGCCGGTCGGCGAGGGAGCGGCGGGTGGGGGAGAACACCGGCAGCGCGTTGAGCAGGAAGACGACCACGGCCAGCGCCCACACCAGTGCCGACAGCACGAACTGCCCCTCCACCAGCAGGACGCAGGCGACGGCGTAGACGGCGATGTCGGCGGCCGTGGTGACCGCGGCACGCACCGCGGCCCGGGCGGGGGCGCACGGGCTGACCTGCAGCCCGAGCAGCCCCTTGCCCAGGGTCCGTCCGGCGAGGGCGAGGCAGCCCCACTGGTAGAGGAACGTCGCCACGACCAGCATCCCGAAGGCCTCCTCCACGTCGAACACGGCCTTGTGCCACAGCGACAACCCGAGGGTCTCCGAGGCGCCGACCACGTCGCCCCGCGAGGTCAGCAGGTCGAAGCAGCCGTGGACGGCGAGTTCCGGCGCGTCGGTGAGCAGCCCGGCTATCCGGTGGAAGGTCAGCACGGCGAGCAGATACGCCAGCGTGAGCACCAGCGCGAAGTCGATGCACCAGGCCACGGCACGACGAAGCTTCGGCACGAACATCCCCCGATCACGATCACTTGTCCGTGTACGGCGGAAGAGACTACTGCCCCAGCGAAAGCACCAGCAGCGAAACCGTCGCAGCCGTCTCGGCAAGCCCCCCGAACACATCCCCGGTGACCCCGCCGAAGCGGCGCGTGCAGTGGCGCAGCAGGAGTTCGGCCACGGCGAGGGCGGCGACGACCGCGGCCGCCGTACGGACCACGTCGTACGTCCCGACGAGCGCGCCCCCGGCGGCCGCCAAACCGGTCACCACGACCGCCGCGACCACCGCCGCCCGCACCGGCACCACGCCCGCGACCGCGGCCCCCAGCCCCTCGGGCCGGGCGGCCGGCACGCCGGTACGCGCGGCCAGGGTGAGCGCCAGCCGGGCGGCCGTCGCCGAGACGGCGGCGGCGAGCGCACCCCGGGCCCACGAGTCGCCGTACGCCTGAGCCAGCGCCGCCACCTGAGCCAGCAGCACGAGGACGAGCGTGATCACCCCGAACGGCCCGATGTCCGACTGCTTCATGATCCGCAGCGCGTCCTCGGCGGGCTTCCCGCTGCCCAGCCCGTCCGCGGTGTCCGCGAGCCCGTCGAGATGCAGACCGCGGGTGAGGACGGCGGGCACGGCGGCGGAGGCGACGGCGGCGAGCAGCGCCCCCGCGCCCAGCGCCAGCAGCACCACCCCGGCCAGCGCCGCGCACCCGCCGACGACCAGACCGGCGAGCGGGGCGCAGAGCATGCCGCCGCGCGCCGCGTCCCGGTCCCAGCGGGTCACCTTCACCGGGAGCACGGTGAGGGTGCCGAAGGCGAAACGGAGGCCGTCCGGCCAGGGGGTCTTGGAGGGTTCGGGCACCGGCGCAGGTTACTCGGCGGTCGGGAGGGCGGATACAGGGGCCGTCGCTAGAGTGCGCATATGGGACATTGGCTGCAGCGCAACATCATTGAGCCCGGCAAGCTGCCGTTGCTGCTCGCCCTCACCGCGTTCGTGCTGACGTTCCTGATCACCCGGCTCGTCACCCGCCTGATCCGGGCCGGCAAGGGGCCCTTCGGGAACGTGAAGGCGGGCGGGCTGCACATCCATCACGTCGTGCCCGGCGTCGTCCTCGTCGTCGTCGGCGGCTTCGGGGCGGTGGCCAGCGGCCGGCACGGCTTCGGCGCTGCCGTCTGCGCCGTCCTGTTCGGCATGGGGGCGGGACTCGTCCTCGACGAGTTCGCGCTGATCCTGCACCTCGACGACGTCTACTGGTCCGAGGAGGGCCGCAAGAGCGTCGAGGTCGTCGTCCTCACGGCGGCCCTGGTGGGGCTGGTGCTCTCGGGGTTCTCGCCGTTCGGCGTCAACGACATGAGCCGGGAGGAACTGCAGAACCGGGGCGATGTGATCTCGACCGTCGTGGTCAACTTCCTGTTCTCGCTGGCCGTCCTCAGCAAGGGCAAGGCACGGATGGCGATCTTCAGCGTGATCGTCCCGCTCATCGGCCTGATCGGTCTGATCCGCCTGGCCCGCCCCGGCTCGCCCTGGGCCAGACGCTTCTACCGCCGCCGCCCGCGCGCCCGCGCCAAGGCCACGCTGCGGGCGTATCGCCATGACCGGCGGTGGGCGGGGCCCCGGCGCAGATTCCAGGAGCTGCTCGGCGGCAAGCCGGACCCGGTGCCGGATCGCTCCCTGGGGCGCTGAGGTGGCCGCTCCCCGCAGGGGCGCGACCGGCCACGACGGCGCAGCAGTCAAAATCTCGCCGGCGGAAATCGCGACCCGGAACCGATCCGCGCCAACGGCCGGTGCCGATGCCGCACCGCCGAGATGAAGCACAGCACCCCCACCGCCGCGATCGCCGCCATGTGCTCCTTGCCGGCGAGATTCCCCTTCAGCAGTACCTCGACCGCCATCGCCGCCGTCACCGCACACGCCGTGACATACGCGCCGTAGCGCCAGCCGAGGAACACCGCGAGGCCCACCACCGCCGCCGACGGGCCGGTGTCCACCACCGAGGCGTCCGAGGAGGGCAGGCCGAAGGCGTTGTCGAAGCCCAGCCAGATGCCCAGGCGGGCGTAGAGCGTGCCGGCGAGCGTGGCGGCGTAGGCGATGAGGAGGGTGCGCCAGCGGCCGAGGCAGATCTCCGCGACGCCGAACACGAACAGGACCTGCGCGAGCGCACCCCACACGGGCAGGTCGAGAGCCGGGACGAACAGCGACAGCGGAGTGCGCAGCAGTGACAGCCACAACGGGTCCTCGGCGCGCACGCCCCCGGTGTTCTGCACGAACTGAAAGCCCCATGGCTGGTTCTGTACGAGCTGTATGACCGTCGTCAGCACCACCGCCCCGAGAGTCATCGGGATCGCCCGCCAGCGCCGCTTCGCCAGCGACTCTCGCGCCGTGACGAACAGGAGCCCCCATTCGGCACGGGCCCAGCGGGCGAGCCTGTTCATCCGGCGATCCTCATCTGTGCGTCCCCAGGTGGTTCATCTGTGCGTTTCGAGGTGCTTGCGGTGCAACCACTTCGGCAGTCCCGGCGCCTCCAGGAACCCCTCCGCTCTCGCCGAGGCGATGCCGATGCGCGGCAGATCCGCGCTCTTCTCGAAGAGCAGGAACCGCGGCTCCCAGATGGGCCGGTACTTGGCGTTGGCGCGGTACAGCGACTCGATCTGCCACCAGCGCGAGAAGAAGCTGAGCAGCGAGCGCCACAGCCTCAGCACCGGTCCGGCACCGAGGCGTGCGCCACGTTCGAAGACAGAACGGAACATCGCGAAGTTGAGTGAGACCTGCGTGATCTCGATCTCGTGGGCGCGCCGCAGCAGCTCGATGACCATGAACTCCATCAGGCCGTTGTCGGATGCGCGGTCCCGGCGCATGAGGTCGAGGGAGAGCCCGTGCGGGCCCCACGGCACGAAGGAGAGAAGCGCCCTCAACTCGCCCTTTCCGTCGGTGCACTCGAGCATCACGCACCGCCCGTCCTCGGGATCCCCGAGCCGGCCCAGTGCCATGCTGAACCCGCGCTCGGTCGCCCCGTCGCGCCAGTCGTCAGCCCGCTTGAGCAGATACGTCATTTCCTCTGCCGGAATGTCCTCGTGCCGCCGGATGCACACCGAGTACCCAGCCCGCTTCACCCGGTTGTGGGCCTGCCGCACGGTGCGCATGGCGCGTCCGTCGAGGGTGAAGTCGGCCACCTCCACCAAAGCCTCGTCACCGAGCTCCAGGGCGTCCAGGCCGTGCCGCGCGTACACCGTGCCGGCCTCCTCGCTCGCCCCCATCACGGCCGGGATCCACCCGTGCGCGCGGGCCTCGGCGAGCCACGGCTCGATGGCGCCCGGCCAGGCCTCCGGGTCGCCGATCGGATCACCGGACGCCAGCGAGACACCCCCGACGACCCGGTACGCGACGGCCGCCTTGCCGGTCGGCGACCACACCACGCTCTTCTCCCGGCGCAGCGCGAAGTACCCGAGCGAGTCCCGCTCACCGTGCCGCTCCAGCAGCTCCCGCAGCCGCTTCTCGTCGTCCTCGGTGAGCGGGTCGACGGCCCGCCGGGAGCGGAAGGCGGCGTAGAAGACGGCGAGGACGAGGATCGTGCTGAGCACGTTGATGGCGACGTTCACCCAGTTCGGCGCGTCGATGCCGGGGAAGCGGGACTCGTCGACGGCGACCGAGACGAGCCGCAGGGTGCCGTACCGCCAGCGCTCCAGGAACGTCGAAACGGCCGCGTCCGGCGCCTGGTTGGTGACCGTCACCAGCAGCGCGGCGAACAGCGAGGCGACCAGCGTGCCGCCCACCGCGACGGCTGCGGCGAGCTTCGGATTCGAGCGGTCGCCCTTGGCATAGAACTCCCGCCGCCCGACCAGCAGGGCGAGGACGAACAGGGCCGTGAGGCCCAGGGAGATCCAGTTCTGGGCGTACTGCCGGATCTCCGGGTACGCCATCGCGAAAGCGAACAGCCCGAGGAACGAACCGGCCAGCGCCAGGTTGAGGATCCATGCGGCGCGCTTGCGGCGCCGCATGGTGACGGCGAGGAACGCCGTGAACACCCCGGAGGCGAAACCGGCGGTCAGCAGGTACGGGGTGAAGAAGTTCTCCTGGTTGTGCCGCCGCACGTCCTGCCCCAGAGAGACCCAGACGGCACTGAGGAAATTGACGAACGCGACGGCCCGCAAATACCAGACGGCGAATGCGGCGGCGCGCCGCGAGGCAATTCGGGCATCTCCCATGAGTGAGGATCATATGGGCGATGTCTTGATGAACCCATCCATCGTTCGTCTGCGGCTCTGTCGACTTTCGGCCCTCCCGCGGACTACTCGGTCTCCTCCTTCGTGTCGACGTCCTCGGCCGACTCGTTCCCGGGTTCATCCTTCTCAGGTACCCCCGAGGCCTGCGGCTTCTCCGGCAGCTCCGCGGACAGCGCCGCCGCGGCCTGCACCAGCGGCAGCGCCAGCAGCGCCCCCGTGCCCTCGCCCACGGTCACCCGGTGCGAGAGCAGCGGCTCCAGGGCCATCCGGTCCAGCGCCTTCGCCTGCCCCGGCTCCCCGCTGTCGTGCGCGGCCAGCCACCAGTCCGGCGCCCGGAACGCGATCCGCTGCGCCACCAGGGCACAGGCGGCCGTCACGACCCCGTCCAGGATCACCGGCATCTTGCGCACCGCGCTCTGCAGCAGGAACCCCGTGATCGCGGCGAGGTCCGCCCCGCCCACGGTGGCCAGCAGCTGCAACTGGTCGCCCAGCACCGGTCGGGCCCGGCGCAGCGCGTCCCGGATCGCCGCGCACTTGCGCATCCACGCCAGGTCGTCGATGGGGAGCCCGCCCCGCCCGGTGACCACGGACGCGTCGGTGCCGCACAGCGCGGCGATCAGCACCCCGGCCGGGGTCGTCCCGCCCACGCTCACATCGCCGAGCGCCACCAGATCCGTGCCGGAGTCGGCCTCCTCGTCGGCCACCGCGACACCGGCCCGGAAGGCGGCCTCCGCCTCCTCGGCCGTCAGTGCGTCCTCGAGGTCGATGCGTCCGCTGCCGCGCCGCACCCGGTGCCGTACGACCTCGGCGGGCAAGGTGTCGGGGTCGCAGTCCAGCGCCATGTCGACGATCCGCACCGGCACGTCGAGCCGCCGGGCGAGCACCGACACCGGGCGGCCGCCCTCCAGGACCTCCCGCACCAACTCGTGGGCGCCGCCCGCGGGCCCTGCCGAGACGCCCAGTTCGGCGACTCCGTGGTCGCCGGCGAAGAGGACCACCCGGGGCCGTTCGATCGGCCGCACCGGTACGGCGGACTGGGCCGCCGAAAGCCACTCACCCAGGTCGTCGAGGCGGCCCAGCGACCCGGGCGGCACGATCTGACGCTCCCTGCGCGCCTCGGCGTCACGCCGCACCCCGCCGTCGGGACGCTCGATCAGATCGGTGAAGTCGTCGAGATTAAGCGAGCTCATTCGCCGAACAGTACCGGCACCGGCCGAACGGGACAGCGCCGCAGGGGCACCACGCGCGCGTGACGTCTTTGCCCCCGGGATATGGATCCCATACGTTCCGTTTTGCAGCGGATTGTCCTACGCCTCCGGGAGCGGCCATGACCTACCCGAGCGCCCATGTCAGCGCCCGTGACCGGCGCCGGCACCTCTCGGCGGCCCGCGCCGTGCTGCGGCTCCTGCCCGAACCGGAGAGCTGGCTGGACGTGGGCACGGGCGACGCCCACTTCCCCGGCACAGCACGCGAACTGTTCCCCTACACCTCCTTCGACGGCCTGGACCCCACCCCCCGCGTCTCCTACGCCTGCCATGCCGAGCGCGTCGAGGAGGCGTTCGTAGGGCATGTGACGGACCCTCACATCACCACGATCCTGCGCGGCCGCTACGACGTCGTCACGCTCCTCCAGCACCGCTCACCGGTCACGGACCTCCGCGCCGAACTCCGCGCCGCCCTCACCCTCGTCCGCCGCGGCGGCCTCCTCCTCGTGGAGACCCAGCCGGCACAGTCGCCCGCGCTGCGCACCCGACTCGACTTCCACGGCTGCACGATCCTCGCGACGAGCTGGCACCTGCTCGGCCAGTTCCCGTACACGCACCGGATCATCGCGCGCCGCAGACCCCCCTCAGCCCCGTAGCACCATCGCCTGGCCCGCCACCACCAGCACCACCTGCTCGCACTCCGCGGCGAACGCCGCGTTCAGCCGCCCGAGTTCATCGCGGTAACGTCGCCCCGAAGCGGTGGCCGGCACGATCCCCGAGCCGACCTCGTTGGACACGGCGACCACGGTCCGCCCGCTCGCCCGTACCGCCTCCGTCAGTTCCCGCACCCGCTCCCGCAGGGCCCGCTCCCCGCCGTCGGCCCACTGGGCGTCGTCCCACGCCCCGACGGAGTCCATCGCGTCCGTCAGCCACAGCGACAGACAGTCGATGAGCAGCGGCGGGCCGTCGGCCGCCAGCAGCGGCACCAGATCGCAGGTCTCGGCCGTCCGCCAGGACCCCGGCCGGCGCTCCCGGTGGACGGCCACCCGGGACGCCCATTCCGTGTCCCCGTTCCGCGAGCCGCCCGTCGCCACGTACAGCACGTCCGGAAAGGCCTCCAGGCGCCGTTCGGCCTCCACCGACTTCCCGGACCGCGCCCCGCCCAGCACCAGGGTCCGCCGCGGCACATCGGGCACGTCCTCGTACACCCCCACCGTCAGCGTCGCCCCGTCCGGCACGGCCCGCGCCCCCGCGGCGGCCAGCCGCCGCCGCAACTCGGGCCCCGGCGGCACGTCGTGGTCGAGATGGACGGCGACGACATCCGTGGTCGGGCCGACGGCACCGACCGCCCGCAGCCTGGCCAGCGCGTCCGGCCGCCCCACCGCGTCGGTCAGCACCATGTCGTACGTCACGGTCCCGTTGTGCTCAAGACCGGCCGGCGCGCCCCCCGGCGGCAGATACAGCAGCCGCTGCCCGTTCGGCGCGGTCACCGCATACCCCGTGCCCGGCCCGTCCATCGCCACCGCCCGCACCCGATGCCCCGTCAGCAGCGCCAACTCCCGCCCGTCCGGCACCCGCCCGGGCTGCGGCAGCCCCGCCGGCACCTCGACCACGGGCCCGTGGTGCGGATGCGACAACAGCACCTGCCGTAGGCCGGCGAGCGAATGCCCGGCCCGCGCCGCCGCGAACGCCGCGCCCGGCGTCAGATCCAGCAGCAGGGTCCCGTCCACGAGCACCGCGGTCGCCGCCCGGGCATCCGCGCCGAGCGCGGTCGCACAGGCAGCACAGGGACAGTCGGGGCGGGGCAGTCCCGCGGGGGCACCGGTGCCGAGCAGAGTCACTTCCACGGAAGTGATTTTCGCGTGTCTGCGCAGGTGCTGCCCATCCGACTAGGCTTCTGGCAGGAGGCGGACCAAGATCCGCCTTCTGCTCTGCAGGTGCTCAGACACGGGAGGCGTAGATGGCGTCATGGACGTGGCGGTTCGAGAAGGCCGACGGGGCGGAGGTCCAGCCCGCGGTCCAGCCCGAGGAGTTCACCACGCAGGGGGACGCCGAGTCCTGGATCGGGGAGCACTGGAAGGCCCTGCAGGACGGCGGCGCCGACCAGGTGCGGCTGTTCGAGGACTCCACGGAGATCTACGGGCCGATGAGCCTGCACGCCGAAGAGGCGTAGCCGGTACGGAGGGGGGGCAGCGGCCGTAATCCGGCCGCTGCCTCCCCCTCCTCCCGTCACTGCTCGCCCAGCGTCACATCGACCTTCTTCCGGCTCCCGTTCCGGGTGAACGTCACCGACGTCCTGTCACCTGGCTTCTGCTCCGCCAGCGCCTCCGCGAGGGAGGTGATGGTGGTGATGTCCGTGTCACCCAGCATGATGATGACGTCCCCGGCCTCGATGCCCGCCTTCTCGGCCGCCCCGCCGCTCTTCACGGCGACCACGGCCACGCCGGCGGCCTGGTAGCCGTTGTCCACGACCGTACGGCCCGTGATGCCGAGCGCGGCCCGCCCCGAGTCGGTGACCTTGCCGCTCTTGATGATCTGGTCGGCGATCGTCTTCACCATCGACGCGGGGATCGCGAACCCGATGCCGGGCGCCGCACTGTTGCCGAGCCCTGGGTCGGTGGCGGCCAGCGTCGGAATGCCGATGACCTGCCCGTCGAGGTTGACGAGGGCGCCCCCGCTGTTGCCCGGGTTGATGGCCGCGGACGTCTGCACCATGTTGGCGATGGTCGCACCGGTGCCCCCGCCGCTACGGCCCTCGCTCACGGTCCGCCCGGTCGCCGAGACGATGCCCTGCGTCACGCTGGACGACAGCCCGAGCGGCGAGCCCATCGCCAGCACGATCTGCCCGACCGCCACCTTCGAGGAGTCCGCGAAGGCGGCCGCCTTCAGCCCGCCCGGCACCTTGTCCAGCTTGATGACGGCGAGATCCTGGTCCGGGTACGAGTAGACGAGCGTGGCGGTGAGCGCGTCCTCGCTGTTGGCGGTCGTCACCTTGAAGGCCTTCGAGTCCCCGACGACATGCGCATTGGTGACGATGCGCCCCTGGTCGTCGTAGACGATCCCCGACCCCAGATCGCCGTCGGCCTGGATCTGCACCACCGACGGCAGAACGTCCTTGATCACCTTCTGGTAGGCGCTCTGCAGATCACCGGCCGCCATGGGCACAACGGCCTGCTCGGTCGTCTTCTCCGGCTCCCCGGAGGAACCGGAGCCGGAGCACCCCGACACGAACGCGAGCACGACGACAGGAACGAGCAGCCGGAGGACACGGCTACGGGCAATGTCCATGCCCCGAGTCTCGCTTCGGGCTGAATGCCCGGCTTGCGATATACGTCCGAACGGGTGGGGGCCTTGCTGAGCGCCCTCGGCGAAATCCGCTGCGGTTCGGCAGCGCCCCTTCAGGGGCGGGGCTGTATCGAAATGCGGCTCCGCCGCGTGGGCGCGACCAGCCACGACGGCGCCGCAGACAAAGACAACCCATCCCGCCCACCAGCGGAGCTACCCGCGCACCCCACACAGGTGCAGCAACGCCGCCACCCCCCGATAGGGATCCGTCCGCCCGGCCCGCTCCTCGACCGCGAGCAAGGTCTCCATGTCGGCGGGGATCTCCGCCTCGTCCGCCGCGGTGTCCGTGAACACCCGCACCCCGTACCAGGCGTGCAGCGGCGCGGCGATCCCGGCGAGCGTCGCGGTCAGTGCCTCCAGGCGGTCGGCCCGTACATCGAGCCCCAGCCGGTTGGTGTACGACACGGTGTCGAAGGCCCCGAGCGCACCGGCCCAGTCCCCGGACAGCCCCGGCCGCATCGCCAGCGCGTCACCGTTGCGCACGAGCAGCGACAGCAGCCCGCCGTGGGCCAGCATCCGGGCCAGCCCCGCCAGCAGCGGATCCGGCTCCTCGACGTACATCAGCACCCCGTGGCACAGCACCACGTCGAAGCTGCCCGGCAGAAAGTGCACCCCGGTGTCCCGGCCGTCGCCCTCGATGATCCGCACCCGCTCCCGGATGCCCTCGGGCTCACCGGAGAGGGCCTCCCGCGCGGTCGCGACCATCGTCGGATCCTGCTCGAGCCCGGTCACCTGATGCCCGGCCCGCGCCAGCCGCAGCGCCTGCGTGCCCTGGCCCATGCCCACATCGAGCACCCGCAGCCGCTGCCCGACCGGGAACCGCCCCGCTATCTGCTCGTCGAGCTGCCGGGCCACCAGCTCCTGCCGTACGGCATTGCGCAGACCGCCCAGTTTGCCCAGCCAGGCATCCGCCGCGCCCCCGGAGAACGACGTAGTGCTCAGGGCCGCTCTCCGCGCTTGACCTGCGGCTTCGGCAGCCGGAGCCGGCGCATCTGGAGGGAGCGCATCAGGGCGTACCGGGTGGCGCCCTTCGTCTCACGGTCCGGGAAGCGCTCGGCGAGCTGCTTCTTCAGCCGGAAGGCGCTGACGACCGCGTCCAGCACGATCAGCACGATCACGACGAGCCACAGCAGCAGCGCGATGCTCTGCAGCGCGCCCACCCGCACCATGCTCAGCACCAGGATGACCACGGCCATGGGCAGGAAGAACTCCGCCACGTTGAACCGCGAGTCGATCCAGTCGCGGGCGAACTTGCGCACCGGACCCTTGTCACGGGCGGGCAGGTATCGCTCGTCACCGCCGGCCAGTGCCTGGCGCTGCCGCTCCAGCGCGGCACGGCGCTCCTCGCGCTGGCGCTTGGCGGCGTCCTTGCGCGTCATCGAGGTGTTGGCGACGCTGCGGCGCTGGGACTGGGCCTCACTGCGCTTGGGCGTGGGCCGACCCTTCTTCGCCTGCGGGTCACGGGGCTGCTTGGAGTCGGTCAGCGGCGCCTTGTCGACCACGGCTGCCTTCTCTTCCTTGGCACGGCTACGGAACACAAAACCCAAGGGTACGGGGTGGCCGGGGTTGGACCCCAGCCCCATGGGGAACGATCCGGCAACACCAGTCGTCATGTAAGGGACAGAGGGGACGTTGCGCATGCTTCCGGCCCCGGAGTCCGCGGGGGTCTCTTAGGGGGTCTCCCAGGGCGGCCTCCTTGGGGGGACACCTACTCCCTACGCCGGAGCGGGAGCGGTTGCAGTCGTCCTTGGGGATGAGCGCATCCGTCCCCGAACAGTGCGTCAATGGATGCAGGGCCCGTACTGTGGGTTCTGTCGCAGAGCTGGAGCTGGAAGTCCGTCAGAAGGGGGCGCGCGAAGCCCATGAGCGGTGTCATGAAGCGTATGGGGATGATCTTCCGCGCGAAGGCGAACAAGGCCCTTGACCGGGCCGAGGACCCGCGCGAAACCCTCGATTACTCGTACCAGAAGCAGTTGGAGCTGCTCCAGAAGGTGCGCCGGGGTGTCGCCGACGTGGCGACCTCCCGCAAGCGCCTGGAGCTCCAGCTGAACCAGCTGCAGTCGCAGTCCACCAAGCTGGAGGACCAGGGCCGCAAGGCGCTGGCGCTCGGCCGTGAGGACCTGGCCCGCGAGGCGCTGTCCCGCCGTGCCGCGCTCCAGCAGCAGGTCACCGACCTCGAGACGCAGCACGCGACGCTCCAGGGCGAGGAGGAGAAGCTCACTCTGGCGGCCCAGCGGCTCCAGGCCAAGGTCGACGCCTTCCGTACGAAGAAGGAGACGATCAAGGCGACGTACACCGCCGCCCAGGCCCAGACCCGCATCGCCGAGTCCTTCTCCGGCATCTCGGAGGAAATGGGCGACGTGGGCCTTGCGATCCAGCGCGCCGAGGACAAGACCGCACAGCTCCAGGCCCGCGCCGGCGCGATCGACGAACTCCTCGCCTCGGGCGCCCTCGACGACCACTCCGGCATGCACAAGGACGAGATCCAGGCCGAGCTGGACCGGATCTCCGGTGGCTCGGACGTGGAGCTGGAGCTGCAGCGCATGAAGGCGGAGCTGGCCGGCGGCTCGTCCCAGCAGGCGATCGAGGGCGGCACAGGGCAGTCTCAGTCCCAGCAGCAGCCGCAGGACACCCCACGCTTCGACAAGCAGTAGGGCCCACGCCTAGGAGGCCGACATGGGCGACCTGATCGTCAGGATCATGGGGGAGGGGCAGGTGAGGCTGGCAGACAGCCACCTCACCGAACTCAACAAGCTCGACGACGTACTCCTGCAGGAAATGGAGAACGGCGACGGCCCCGGCTTCCGCCGCACCCTGGAGGCCCTCCTCGCCAAGGTCCGCGAACTGGGCGAGCCCCTGCCGGACGACTCCCTGGAACCGTCGGAACTGATCCTGCCGTCCCAGGAAGCGACCTTGGAGGAGGTCAGGGATCTGCTGAGGGACGACGGCTTGATCCCGGGCTGACGGCCCTCTCCGGCAGCCGGCCGGGGCTTGATCTTTCAGCCCGTCCGGCGTTTGAGGACGAGGCCGTTCAGGCCGAAGCGGGGGGCTGGGGGAGCGAGCCTGGCTGCGAGCCCCCAGGGGCGGCCACCGCCGGTTCCGGCCCGGACCACCGCCCCGTACTGTTCAAGCGTGGGCACACTAGAACGCACCCGGTGTCAGCTGAAAGCGCACCCCCTCGCGCTGGACGCAGCCCTGGCGGCAGGCGTGCTCGCCTGCATGGTGGCCGGCTCCTTCGTCGACGCGCACGGCGAGAACGGCGTCACCTGGGGCATCCGCACCCCCGACACCCTCGCCCTGGTCCTCATGGTCCTCGGCGCCGTCGCCCTGGTCTTCCGCCGCCGCGCCCCGAGGACGGTCCTCGCCCTCACCGGCACCGTCTCCCTCGTCGAGTGCATCGTCGGCGACCCCCGCGCCCCCGTCGCGATGTCCGCGGTCATCGCCCTCTTCACCGTCGCCGCCAGCACCGACCGCCCCACCACCTGGCGCCTCGGCCTGCTCACCATGACGGTCCTCACCGGCGCCGCCATGCTGTTCGGCCCCCTGCCGTGGTACGCCCAGGAGAACCTCGCCATCTTCGCCTGGACCGGCATCGGCGCCACCGCCGGCGACGCCGTCCGCAGCCGCCGCGCCGTCGTCCAGGCCATCCGCGAACGCGCCGAGCGCGCCGAACGCACCCGCGAGGAGGAGGCCCGCCGGCGGGTCGCCGAGGAACGCCTGCGGATCGCCCGCGATCTGCACGACGTCGTCGCCCACCACATCGCCCTGGTCAACGTGCAGGCGGGCGTTGCCGCGCACATCATGGACAAGCGCCCCGACCAGGCCAAGGAGGCCCTCGCCCACGTACGCGAGGCCAGCCGCTCCGCACTGAACGAACTCCGCGCCACCGTCGGCCTGTTGCGCCAGTCCGGCGACCCCGAGGCCCCCACCGAACCCGCCCCCGGCCTGGACCGCCTCGACGAACTCGTCGGCACCTTCCGCAGCGCCGGCCTGCATGTCGAGGTCGCCCGCGCCGACAACGGCACCACCCTGCCCGCCGCCGTCGGCCTGGCCGCGTACCGCGTCATCCAGGAAGCCCTCACCAACGTCCAGAAACACGCGGGAACAGAGGCGAAGGCCGAGGTCAGCGTCGTACGCGTGGGCCCCAACGTGGAGATCACCGTCCTGGACAACGGCTCCGGCGAGGACGACGCCCCCGACAGCGGCGGCGGCCACGGTCTGCTCGGCATGCGTGAGCGCGTCACCGCGCTGCGCGGCACGCTCACCACCGGCCCCCGCTACGGCGGCGGCTTCCGCGTCCATGCGATCCTGCCCGTCAAGACCCGTACGGCAACCCCCGGGGGAACCGCATGACGATCCGCGTCCTGCTCGCCGACGACCAGGCGTTGCTGCGCAGCGCCTTCCGTGTGCTCGTCGACTCCGAGCCGGACATGGAGGTCGTCGGCGAGGCCTCCGACGGCGCGGAGGCGGTACGGCTGGCCAAGGAGGAGCGGGCCGACGTCGTGCTGATGGACATCCGGATGCCCGGCACCGACGGCCTCGCCGCCACCCGCATGATCAGCACCGATCCCACCCTCGCCCATGTCCGCATCGTCATCCTCACCACCTTCGAGGTCGACGACTACGTCGTGCAGTCCCTGCGGGCCGGCGCCTCCGGCTTCCTCGGCAAGGGCAGCGAGCCGGAGGAGCTGCTGAACGCGATCCGGATCGCGGCCGGCGGCGAGGCCCTGCTCTCCCCGGCCGCCACCAAGGGCCTGATCGCCCGCTTCCTCGCCCAGGGCGACGGGGACGACGGCCGCGACCCCGCCCGCACCGAACGCCTGGAGGCGCTCACCGTCCGCGAGCGCGAGGTCCTGGTCCAGGTCGCCGGCGGCCACTCCAACGACGAGATAGCCGAACGCCTCGAGGTCAGCCCGCTCACCGTGAAGACCCACGTCAACCGAGCCATGGCCAAGCTGGGCGCCCGCGACCGGGCCCAACTGGTCGTGATCGCGTACGAGTCCGGGCTGGTACGCCCAAGGGCGGAGTGACCTCAACCCGGCGCCATACGTCCGTGCTCTATCTGCTGGCTGTGTTCAACCGAGCTGGTTCCCACCCTGCTGATGTTGACCACGTCAGCCTCGGCCGCCGCTGAGGGGCAGCGTGCAGTGCTGGCGGTAGTCCTCGTTCTCGGGCTCACTGAACAGCGTGATCGAGGAGGCGTCGCGGTCCACGAGCAGGTGGAAGGGGATGCCGCCGCGGGCATGGCAGCGGCGTTTGGCTTCGCGGTCAGGACCGTTTCGCCGTCTGGGGCGAGGCGCCCGCCGCACTGCCCGCGTCCTCCGCGACCCCCACCGGCCCGCCCGCCTGCGCCGACACCAGCGAGCCCTCCACCAACGGCACCAGCACCTCACTGCGCCGGAACTCCCCGACCACCGCCCGCAGATCGCCCTGCCCGGACGCCGTCAGATCCGCCAGTCGCAGCCGCAGGGCATGGCGTGTCGGCCGCAACCGGCTCACAGCCCGCAGGTGCCCCACCGTCGCGGCATCTCCGTTACGTATTCTGTGGCCTCGAACTGCCGTGCATGGAAGGGGATTCGGGCGTGCCGCTGCACAAGGACGACCCGAAATCGGTCGGCGGGTACAAGCTGGTCGACCGGCTCGGGTCCGGCGGCATGGGGGTCGTGTACTGGGGCAGATCACGCTCGGGCCGTGACGTCGCCGTCAAGGTGGTGCACGCCCAGTACGCGGAGGACAAGGTCTTCCGCGCCCGCTTCCGGCAGGAGATCGAGGCCGTCCGCAAGGTCAGCGGCGCCTTCACCGCACCGGTCGTGGACGCCGACCCGGAGGCGGTACGGCCCTGGATGGCGACCCAGTACGTCGCGGGCAGCTCCCTGGCCGAGCGGATCCGCGACCACGGTGCCCTCAAGGGCACCCCACTGCGGCGGCTGGCCCTGGGGCTGGTGGAGGCGCTGCAGGACATCCACCGGGCCGGAGTGGTGCACCGGGACCTCAAGCCCGCCAACGTCCTGATGGCCGAGGACGGCCCCCGCGTCATCGACTTCGGCATCTCCCGCGCCGTGGAGAACCACAACACCCTCACCGAGACCGGCCAGATGATCGGCACCCCGCCCTTCATGTCACCGGAGCAGTTCACCGACGCCCGCACGGTCGGACCCGCCTCGGACGTCTTCTCGCTCGCCGCGCTCCTGGTCTACTCGGCCACCGGGCGCGGCCCCTTCGACGCCGACAGCCCGTACCTGACCGCCTTCCGGGTCGTCCACGAGCCGCCCGAACTGAACGGCGTACCGGGCCCGTTGCGCGCGGTCCTGGAGCGCTGTCTGGTCAAGGACGCCGCAGACCGGCCCTCACTGGACGCACTGGCCAAGGAGTTCGCCGAGGCGCTGCCCGAGCCCGACCCCATGGACCCGGACGCCACGGCCCTCTGCCTCGCCGACCCGGGGACCTTCGGGGAGACGTACGCCGGGACCGGCGGCGCGGGGCCCGGAAAGGTCACCCGGTCCGGGCGCACCCGACGCCGCAGGGTCCGCCCCTGGACGGTGGTGGCCTGCGCGGTGGGCGTGCTGATCCTGGGGACCGGGTGGTACATACGCTTCGGGCCGGGCTTCCCGGACGGCGCCCCGGCGGTGAGTTCCGCCTCGTCCGCGGACTCCCGCTGGGCGGCCCTCCCCACCGGCTGGCAGCCCTGGCAGACGACGATGTACGAGACGGCACAGCGGGGCGAGGCCAACCCGCTCGCGAAGGACAGCACGGACGCGGGCGACGCCACCTGCCAGACGTACGAGAACGCGGTCTACTGCGCCGGCAACAACATCCTCCCGGTCCGGCTGGACGGCCGTACCGGCAAAACCGTCTGGCGCTCCGCGCCGGCGACCTCCGCCGAGGGCGCGGACAAGGCGCGGGACAACTTCGAGCTCCTCGGGGTGCGGGACGACGCGATGCTCCTCCAGCACTACGTCTACGGGGCCGACGGGAGCAGCAGGGCGAGCATCGTCGCCCTCGACACCAAGAGCGGCGAGCAGCTGTGGGCCCGGCAGCGCAACAACGTCACCGTCGACCAGATAGTCTCCGGCGACCTCGTGCTGACCCCCGACCCCACCGGCCGGCTGGTGACGGCCCGTTCCCCGCGCACCGGCAGCGACCGCTGGACCCTGCAGCTGCCCTCGGCCGACTACTGCCAGTTCACGACGGCAGGCTCCCGTCTGTATGCGCAGTGCTTCCCGGACGACGCGGCCAAGGGCGCCGTCCTCCTGGAGCTGAACAAGGCCGACGGAACGGTGCTGCGGCGCCTGAAGGCCCCGTACACGAGCAGCCTGCTCGGCACCGTCGGCGGCCGGCCGGCCTTCGTGGTCGGCGGCAGCACCGGCCCGGCGCGCCCCGAGGACCTGAGATTCGGCGAGATCCAGCTGCTCGACCCGGACACCGGCTCCGTCACCACGACGAAGCTGACGACGACCTACGACGGCTCGGTGCGGCTGGCCGCCGACACCCTGTGGATCACCCAGGCCAACGGCCAGGTGACCGCCGTGTCCCCGCTGACCGGAAAACCGCTGTGGCAGACCCGCACGGGCGTCGAGGGCTCGGGACAGCCCACGTACGACGCCCGCACCCGCACCCTCTACCTGGCCAGCACCAGCGGCCGGGTCGCCGCCCTCGACACCCGCAAGGGCACGCTGCTGTGGGAGACGGGCGCCCACGCCGACCAACTCGCGAGCGGCGACGTGACCAAGTCCAAGGTGCTGCTGAACGGCGGCGCGCTGGTCGTGAGCACCCCTGACGGCACCGTCTTCAGCCTGGACCCCGCGCACCCCGAGCGGAAACCCGTCTCGGGGTGACAGCGGGCGATCCGGCTACGGCAGCGCCAGCATCCGCTCCAGCGCCAGCTTCGCGAACGCCTCGGTCTCCTTGTCGACCTCGATCCGGTTGACCAGATTGCCCTCGGCGAGGGACTCCAGCGCCCAGACCAGGTGGGGCAGGTCGATGCGGTTCATGGTCGAGCAGAAGCAGACCGTCTTGTCGAGGAAGACGATCTCCTTGCCCTCGGGTGCGAAACGGTTCGCGAGCCGTCGTACGAGATTGAGCTCGGTGCCGATCGCCCACTTGGACCCGGCGGGCGCGGCCTCCAGGGCCTTGATGATGTACTCCGTCGAGCCGACGTAGTCCGCCGCGGCCACGACCTCGTGCTTGCACTCCGGGTGGACCAGCACGTTCACGCCGGGGATGCGCTCGCGCACGTCGTTGACCGAGTCCAGCGAGAACCGGCCGTGCACCGAGCAGTGGCCGCGCCACAGGATCATCTTCGCGGCGCGCAGCTCGTCCGTCGTCAGCCCGCCGTTCGGCTTGTGCGGGTTGTAGACGACGCAGTCCTCCAGGGACATGCCCATGTCGCGGACGGCGGTGTTGCGGCCGAGGTGCTGGTCGGGCAGGAACAGCACCTTTGTTGAATCGGGCTCCCCCTGCTGGAAGGCCCACTCCAGGGCCCGCTGCGCGTTCGACGACGTGCAGATCGTGCCGCCGTGCTTGCCCGTGAACGCCTTGATGTCCGCGGACGAGTTCATGTACGAGACCGGCACGACCTGCTCGGCTATCCCGGCCTCGGTCAGCACGTCCCAGCACTCGGCGACCTGCTCGGCGGTGGCCATGTCCGCCATCGAGCACCCGGCCGCGAGGTCCGGCAGGACGACCTTCTGGTCGTCGGACGTCAGGATGTCCGCGGACTCCGCCATGAAGTGCACACCGCAGAACACGATGTACTCGGCCTCCGGACGCGCCGCCGCGTCCCGGGCCAGCTTGAACGAGTCACCCGTGACGTCGGCGAACTGGATGACCTCGTCGCGCTGGTAGTGGTGGCCGAGCACGAAGACCTTGTCGCCGAGCTTCTCCTTGGCCGCGCGGGCGCGCGCCACCAGGTCCGGGTCGGACGGGGACGGCAGGTCGCCGGGGCACTCGACACCCCGCTCGCTCTTCGGGTCGGCCTCGCGGCCGAGCAGCAGCAGGGCGAGAGGAGTCGGCTGTACGTCGAGCTCCGGGGTCTGGGCGGTGGTCACGACACGCACCCTTTCTGTTCTGCGGGAGGTTCTGCGGGTTCTGTTCTGCGGGAGTTTCTGCTGGAGGTCCTGCGGGTGGACGCTCTACGGACGCGGTTCTCGTCCTGCTCGCCCTTCTCGTCTAACTGACGCTATCTATCATAACCTGCTTCACGTCAGTTTGACGATGGTCATTGCGTCGATGTGACATGAATCCCGATGAGCCGTTTTCCGCTCGCCATCGCATGTGCGAGCATGAAGGAGGCGGCGAAAAACGGCGCCCGGCCCGGAATGAATCCGCGGCCTTGCCGGTTGCACCAGTCGGCAAGCAGTCTCCGTACAACCCGGGAGAGATGTAGATGTCCGTATCGGACGAGACCAGCACCGTCACCGACGGCATCATCCTGTCCGACGCCGCCGCGGCGAAGGTCAAGGCCCTGCTCGACCAGGAAGGCCGTGACGACCTGGCCCTGCGTGTCGCCGTTCAGCCCGGCGGCTGCTCCGGCCTGCGCTACCAGCTCTTCTTCGACGAGCGCTCCCTCGACGGAGACGTGGTCAAGGACTTCGGCGGTGTCAAGGTCGTCACCGACCGCATGAGCGCCCCGTACCTGGGCGGCGCGTCGATCGACTTCGTCGACACCATCGAGAAGCAGGGCTTCACGATCGACAACCCGAACGCGACGGGCTCCTGCGCCTGCGGCGACTCCTTCAGCTGAGCCCTTTCGGCTTGCTGGACAACTGAACAGACCGAAGGCGGCGGCCCCCTCCGACAGGGCCGCCGCCTTCGCGTATCGGACGGGCTACTGCACCCCGGCCGTCTTCCCCGGCAGCCGCTGCCCCGGGTTCGGCAGCAGAATCTGCTTGCCGTCGGTGCCGACGACCTTCCGGTCGCCCAGCGGCTTCTCCAGGTGGACCGTCTTCTCGATCGCCTTGGCGATCATGATGCAGATCTTGCCCTTCCACGGCGTCTCGGTGACCTTCACGGTCACCTGGTCGGAGCTCTCGCTCGCCGTCGCCGTGTAGTCGGCGCACACACCGCCCGTGAAGCTCACGGTCAGGTCCTTGCCGTCGGCGGTGTAGTAGTCCACCTTCACGTCACGGGTGGCCGGCGCGGTCGTGGAAGGGGTGGGCTGCCCGGACGGCGTCGTCGAGTTCGAGGCCAGGTACTTCGGGTCGACGGCCGGATACGTCACCGTGAAGCCGTTCTGCGCGCCCGCGCCCTTCACCTGGAACAGCCAGGACGGCACCAGCGCATGCCGTCCGTCCACCGCATGCACCGCCAGCCCGAAGACCGCACCGTCCACGGCGACGGTCTGCTTCGCACCCGCCCCGGAGGGCGACTGCCCGCACGGCGCCTCCAGCCGGTCCTTCAGCGGTACGGGGCTGGCGCAGCCGCCGATGCCCATGCGGTGGCCGATCGTGGGCGCCGCGTTCATCAGGTCCAGCGTCTTCTGCGCACCCAGCACGGGATACGTGTCGCTCTTCACCGGCGCCTTCAACCGCCCACTGCCGCCGACCACTTCGCCCTGCGTGCCGACGGTCAGCCCGGTCGTCCAGCCGTAGGTGGGCAGCCCGCCGACCAAGGGGTTCGCGTTCACCACCCGCTGGGCGCCCATGATCTGGCTCGCGTCCACCTTCGCGTCGTCCTGGCCGACCGCCTTCAGCACCGGCGCCGCGGCCTTCTTCGCGGCGGCCTCGCTCACCGTGGCACCGGCCGGGTTCGCGGGATCCTTCGTACACGCGATGGCGCTCCGACAGGCGTCGGTGCCGGCCGAGTACCGGTGGAACGTCCACGTCCCCGGGGCCTGCTTGTCCACCACGAGACTCGGCCCGGACCCGTCCTTTGCGGGCCCCACCTGCCAGGCCTGTCCCTGCGCCACCGGCGTCCCGTCCAGCCCGAGCGCCTTGGCCAGCCGCGCCACCTCGTCCCTGGTGACCTCGCCGGCCGCCCGGTACACGGGCGCCGAGTCCGGCCCGTCGGGCAGGGTGCCCTCGGCCTTGTACCGCACGCCGTACGGGTTGGGCTCCCCGGGCGCGATCCCGTTCGTACCACCCTCGGAGTAACCGTCGAGCACGAGCGGCGGGGGAGTGGTGCCGCCACCGGAGACGCCGGGGTTCGTACCCCCACCGGACCCGCCGGAGGCCGACGCGGCGAGGTACGCCCCACCACCGCCCACCAGCAGCACGGCAGCGGCCACGGAGGCGATGAGCACGGGGGAGCGACGCCGGGACGGACGGGACTCTTCCGCGTCTGGATCGGGGGTGGCGTCGTGAATCTCGGTGTCACTGCCGTCGCCGATCGTCGGCCCCTTGGCGGCCTCGGTCTCCTCGGCACGGGCGGTCACTCCGACCTCGGCGGCTTCTTCGGCCCCGGCGGTTCGCTCGCCCGCGGCGGTTCGCTCGGCCTCGGCGGCCGTCCCGCCCGCGGCGGTCCCCTCTGGGGCGGTCGCCCTGACCGGGGTGGATGCCTCACCTGCGCCGGGTCCCTCGACCCCCGCGGTCGCCCCGGCCGTGGCGGATTCCTCGCCGGTGCCGGTCGCCTCTCCTGCGCCGGTGGTCTCGGCCTGGTCGCCCTCTCCCTGGGCCCCGGTCTTCTCCGTGCCGGGGTTGGGTCCTTCGACCCGTACGGCCGCCCCGGCCTTGGTGGTCTCCTCGCCCGAGCCGGTGTGCTGGCCCGAGCCGGTGGCCTCACCCGCGTCGGGTCCCTTGACCCGGGCGGTCGCCCCGGCCGTGGCGGATTCCTCTCCGGTGCCGGTCTGCTCGCCCGTGCCGGTCTTCTCAACCGCACCGATGGCCTCGGCCTCGGCGTCCTCCCCCGCGACCCCACCACGTTCCGCGCCGGCTTCCTCCCCAGGAGCGTCCGCGTCTCCCTCCGTGACGCCCGGAGCCTCGGCGCCCACGGCGCCCTGCTCCGCCACGGCACCCTGGTCCTCGGCGGGGCCGTTCTCGTTCGGGGCGTCGTTGTCGGGTCGCTCGGTGTTCACCGCATCGCTCCTTCGCCTGCACAGCTGTCCTGTGACCCTGACCCGGCCCTGTCAAAACGGACCGCGGAAGGGTCGTATCGCACATCCCCTCGGTGGGGGACGGCGATGGGACGCAGCGGAGGAGCGCGCGGTTCCCTTCGGATGCGCCGGCGCGGCTACCCGGCCGTGGCGGACTGCAGACCGCGCTCAGTCGCCGTAGTCCGACATCGAGTCCAGCAGACGGGCCGACTTCGGCGGCACGATCACGCCGTGGATGAGTGACGGGGAGACCGGGCGGGAAGCGATGCGGTCGGGGGCGGCCCAGTGGGGGACCATCCGGGCGCAGTCGCCGCGCAGCGACGCGAGGTCGCCTTCCAGGTCGACCGGGACCGGGGCATGGACCTTCAGGTTCGTCATACCGGAACCGTATGCACGGGGCAGGCCACCGAGAAAGATCTACTATCGGGTAGTTTTGGCCACTTCAGAGCCCGGCTACGACCCGGTAGCGTGAACTGTCCATCCGCCCTCCCGTCTCTCACAGGAGAGTCCCCGCCGTGCGCATCGCAGTCACCGGCTCCATCGCCACCGACCACCTCATGACCTTCCCCGGCCGCTTCGCCGACCAGCTCGTCGCGGACCAGCTGCACACGGTCTCGCTCTCCTTCCTGGTCGACAACCTCGACGTACGCCGGGGCGGCGTCGGCGCCAACATCGCCTTCGGCATGGGTCAGCTCGGCACGACCCCGATCCTGGTCGGCGCCGCCGGCTTCGACTTCGACGAGTACCGCGCCTGGCTGGACCGGCACGGCGTCGACACCGACTCGGTCCGTATCTCCGAGACCCTGCACACCGCCCGCTTCGTGTGCACCACGGACTCGGACCACAACCAGATCGGCTCGTTCTACACGGGCGCGATGAGCGAGGCCCGCCAGATCGAGCTGAAGACCGTCGCGGACCGCGTGGGCGGCCTCGACCTGGTCCTGATCGGCGCCGACGACCCGGAGGCGATGCTCCGCCACACCGAGGAGTGCCGCTCCCGGTCCATCCCCTTCGCCGCCGACTTCTCCCAGCAGATCGCCCGGATGAACGGCGACGAGATCCGGATACTGCTGGAGGGCGCCACGTACCTCTTCTCGAACGAGTACGAGAAGGGCCTGATCGAGTCCAAGACCGGCTGGAACGACGCCGAGATCCTCGCCAAGGTCGGCCACCGCGTCACCACCCTCGGTTCCCGAGGCGTCCGCATCGAACGGGCCGGCGAGGACCCGATCGAGGTCGGCTGCGCGGAGGAGGAGCGCAAGGCCGACCCCACGGGCGTCGGCGACGCCTTCCGCGCCGGTTTCCTCTCCGGTCTCGCCTGGGGCGTCTCCCTGGAGCGCGCGGCCCAGGTCGGCTGCATGCTCGCCACGCTCGTCATCGAGACGGTCGGCACCCAGGAGTACCAGCTGCGGCGCGCCCACTTCATGGACCGGTTCGCCAAGGCCTACGGCGACGAGGCCGCCGCCGAGGTCCAGAAGCACCTGGCCTGACCTACGCCACCCGGCGGACCACATACGCGGCACCGTGGTCCGCCGGCTCCTCACCCACGTACTCCTGGCCTCGCATCTCGCACCACGCCGGGATGTCCAGCCGCGCCGCCTCGTCGTCGGACAGCACGCGGACCGTGCCGCCCACCGGCACGTCCCCGATGACCTTGGCGAGCTCGATGACGGGGATCGGGCAGCGCTTGCCGAGGGCGTCGACGACCAGGGCGTCGTCCTGCCGCACGGCCGCCGCCGCAGCCGGCGCCCCCAGCTTCTCCCGCACCCCCGCCACCGCCCCCGGCAGCACCTCCAGGAACCGTTCGACGTCCTCCTCCGGCGTCCCCATCGGCAGGGAAACCCGCACGTTCCCCTCACTCAGCACCCCCATCGCCTTCAACACATGGCTGGGCGTCAGCGTGCTGCTGGTGCAGGACGACCCGGAGGAAACGGAGAAACCCTCCCGGTCCAGCTCGTGCAGCAGTGTCTCCCCGTCGACATAGAGACAGGAGAAGGTGACGACCCCCGGCAGCCGCCGCTCCGGATCCCCGACCACCTCCACGTCCGGCACCGACCGCGGCACCCGCACCCGGATCCGCTCCGTCAGCCCCCGCAGCCGTACCGCCTCTTGCTCCGCCTCCGCCCGCACCGCCCGCAACGAGGCGGCCGCCGCCACGATCGCCGGCAGATTCTCGAACCCGGCGGCCCGCCCCGACTCCCGCTCGTCCGCAGGCCCTTGCGACACGAACCGCACGCCTTTTCGTACGACGAGCAGCCCGACCCCCGAGGGCCCGCCCCACTTGTGCGCACTGGCCGCAAGCAGCGACCACTCGCCCCCCACTGGCCCCCACCCCAGCGACTGCGCCGCATCCACCAGCAAGGGCACCCCGGACTCCCGGCAGACGGCAGCCACTTCGGCCACCGGCTGCTCGGTGCCCACCTCGTGGTTGGCCGACTGAAGACAGGCCAGCGCGGTGTCCGGGCGCAGGGCTTCCGCGTACGACGCCGGCGTCACCCTGCCCTGCCGGTCCACCTCGATCTGCGTCACGCTCCCACCGCCGGCCTCGTGCGCGTCAGCCGCATGAAGCACCGAGGAGTGTTCGACCGCCGACACGATCAGGTGACGCCCGATCCGGTGACGCCCGGCCAACGCCCCGGCGACACCGCTGTGTATGGCCCGAGTGCCGGATGAGGTGAAGACCAGCTCGTCAGGACGGCACCCCACGGCCTCAGCGGCGGCCTCCCGCGCGGCGTCCAGCAGCATCCGGGCCCGCCGCCCCTCTCGGTACAACCGCGCCGGGTCGGCCCACCCCTCGTCCAGAGAGGCCAGCAGGGCCTGCCGGGCAACGGGATGAAGAGGAGCTGCAGAAGCGGCGTCGAAGTAGGCCATACGGCAACGTTAAGCCGCCGGTGATGGCAGGAGGGGGGGCTGTGTCGATGTGCGGCCCCGCCGCGTGGGCGCCAACAACCACGAACCACCCGCACCCGCCAAACCACCCGAAGTCCCGAGCTACTAGGCGCACCAACCCCCTTTCGGGGTGACCGGCGGCGCGTATGCCACCCTCCCCGCGACCCCCCGGAAGGCGTCGGCTAGGGTTTGGTCCGCATAAACATCCAAACCCCTGCCCGACGCAGGGCGGCGACCGACCACCGAAGAAGGCAGGCCGCAGCCAACCGCGCGGGCGAGACTCTCGGGAAGGCGCTACGTGAGTCCCAACGGCTCCGACCGCTCGCCGCGGCGCCCGATGCGGCGGAAGCTGCTGCAGGCAATGACCGCGGGCCTGGTCCTGGCGACCGCCACCGGTTGCACATACAAGGACTTCCCCCGCCTTGGTATGCCCACCCCGACCACGGAAGAGGCTCCGCGGATCCTCTCCCTGTGGCAGGGCTCCTGGGCTGCCGCGCTCGCCGTCGGCGTGCTGGTGTGGGGTCTGATCATCTGGAGCGCGATCTTCCACCGGCGCAGCCGCACCAAGGTCGAGGTTCCTCCGCAGACCCGGTACAACATGCCGATCGAGGCGCTGTACACGGTGGTTCCGCTCGTCATCGTCTCGGTGCTGTTCTACTTCACGGCCCGCGACGAGTCGAAGCTGCTCAGCCTCTCCGACAAGAAGCCCGACGTCACCGTGAACGTCGTCGGCTTCCAGTGGAGCTGGGGCTTCAACTACATCGAGCCCGTCCCCGGTGTCACCGGTGACGCGAAGACCGACAAGAACCTGGCCGCCATTCCGGACCGGTTCAAGAACGAGTTCCCGGCGAACGCCGGCGGTGTCTACGACGTCGGTACGCCGGCCTCGAAGGACCAGGACACCCACAACCCCGGCCCGACCCTCTGGCTCCCCGAGGGCAAGACGGTCCGCTTCGTCCTCACCTCGCGTGACGTCATCCACTCCTTCTGGGTGGTGCCGTTCCTGATGAAGATGGACGTCATCCCGGGCCACACCAACGCCTTCCAGGTGACCCCCAACAAGAAGGGCACCTTCCTCGGCAAGTGCGCCGAGCTCTGCGGCGTCGACCACTCCCGAATGCTGTTCAACGTGAAGGTCGTCTCCCCGGACGACTACGAGAAGCACCTCGAGGACCTCGCCAAGAAGGGCCAGACCGGTTACGTTCCCGCCGGCATCGCGCAGACGAGCCACGAGAAGAACCGGGAGACGAACAACCTGTGAGCATCGTCAACGAACCCCAGGGTGCCGCGGCAGAGTCCCACTACGCGGACGAGCTGCCGGTCCGGCGCAAGCAGCCCGGCAACGTGGTCATCAAGTGGCTCACCACCACTGACCACAAGACGATCGGGACGCTCTACCTCGTCACGTCGTTCGCGTTCTTCCTGATCGGCGGCGTGATGGCGCTGCTGATGCGCGCCGAGCTGGCCCGGCCTGGTCTGCAGATCATGTCGAACGAGCAGTTCAACCAGGCGTTCACGATGCACGGCACGATCATGCTGCTGATGTTCGCGACGCCGCTGTTCGCGGGCTTCACCAACTGGATCATGCCGCTGCAGATCGGCGCGCCCGACGTGGCGTTCCCGCGGCTGAACATGTTCGCCTACTGGCTCTACCTGTTCGGCTCGACGATCGCGGTGGGCGGCTTCCTCACCCCGCAGGGCGCGGCCGACTTCGGGTGGTTCGCCTACTCCCCGCTCTCGGACGCGGTCCGCAGCCCGGGCGTCGGCGCCGACCTGTGGATCATGGGTCTGGCCTTCTCCGGCTTCGGCACGATCCTCGGTGCGGTCAACTTCATCACCACCATCATCTGCATGCGCGCGCCCGGCATGACCATGTTCCGCATGCCGATCTTCGTGTGGAACGTGCTGCTGACCGCGGTGCTGGTCCTGCTCGCCTTCCCGGTCCTCGCCGCCGCGCTGTTCGCGCTGGAGGCGGATCGGAAGTTCGGTGCGCATGTCTTCGACGCGGCCAACGGCGGCGCCCTGCTGTGGCAACACCTCTTCTGGTTCTTCGGCCATCCAGAGGTGTACATCATCGCGCTGCCGTTCTTCGGCATCATCTCCGAGGTCATCCCGGTCTTCTCCCGCAAGCCGATGTTCGGCTACATGGGCCTGATCGGCGCGACCATCGCCATCGCGGGCCTGTCCGTGACCGTGTGGGCCCACCACATGTACGTCACCGGCGGTGTGCTGCTGCCGTTCTTCTCCTTCATGACGTTCCTCATCGCCGTACCGACCGGCGTGAAGTTCTTCAACTGGATCGGAACGATGTGGAAGGGGTCCCTGTCCTTCGAGACCCCGATGCTCTGGGCGACCGGCTTCCTGGTCACCTTCACCTTCGGTGGTCTGACCGGTGTCATCCTGGCCTCGCCGCCGATGGACTTCCACGTCTCGGACTCGTACTTCGTGGTGGCGCACTTCCACTACGTGGTCTTCGGCACCGTCGTCTTCGCGATGTTCTCCGGATTCCACTTCTGGTGGCCGAAGATGACCGGCAAGATGCTCGACGAGCGCCTCGGGAAGATCACCTTCTGGACGCTGTTCATCGGCTTCCACGGCACCTTCCTGGTCCAGCACTGGCTGGGTGCCGAGGGCATGCCGCGTCGTTACGCGGACTACCTCGCGGCCGACGGCTTCACCGCCCTGAACACGATCTCGACGATCAGCTCGTTCCTGCTCGGCATGTCGATCCTGCCGTTCCTCTACAACGTGTGGAAGACGGCCAAGTACGGCAAGCCGGTCGGCGTCGACGACCCGTGGGGCTACGGCCGCTCGCTGGAGTGGGCGACGTCCTGCCCGCCGCCGCGGCACAACTTCCTCACCCTGCCGCGGATCCGCAGCGAATCCCCGGCGTTCGACCTGCACCACCCTGAGATCGCCGCTCTCGACCAGCTCGAGAACGCCCCTCACGGTGAGAAGGCTCTGGCTGGTGGCAAGGAGGCCGGCAAGTGAAGGTTCAGGGCAAGATGTTCATGTGGCTGAGCGTCTTCGTCCTCGCCATGGCGGTGGTCTATGGCGTGTGGTCGAAGGAGCCGGCCGGTACCACGGCGCTCTTCCTGGCCTTCGGTCTGTGCATCATGGTCGGCTTCTACCTCGGCTTCACGGCCAAGCGGGTCGACGCGGGTGCGATGGACAACAAGGAGGCGGACGTCGCGGACGACGCCGGCGAGGTCGGGTTCTTCAGCCCGCACAGCTGGCAGCCGCTGGCCCTCGGGGTCGGTGGTGCGCTCGCCTTCCTGTCGATCGCGATCGGCTGGTGGCTGCTGTACTTCTCCGCGCCGATCATCATGATCGGCCTGTACGGCTGGGTCTTCGAGTACTACCGCGGTGAGAACCGCACCCAGTAGCACGCGCAGCGCCCAGTGGGAGCCCGGACACTCCGTAAGGAGCGTCCGGGCTCCCACTTTTGCCCCAATAGCGTTACCTCGTACGGATTACCCCGCGCGCCGTCCTTGACGAACGTCCATAGCGTGAGGGACATGAACCACTCTCCGCGCACCCGCACCGTCGTCAGCTGCACTCTGCTGGTGATCGCCCTCGGCGCGGGCGGCACCGCTTGCAGCAGCGGGGGCAACCCGCTGGCCGGCAGGCCGTACGACGCGACGGACCAGGTCTCCCTCAACGGTCTCAAGGGTGACGGGAAGAAGGCGGACCCGGACAAGGCCCTGGAGGTCACTGCCGGTGACGGCGGCCGCCTCACGGACGTCACCGCCACGGACGCCGCAGGCCGCTATGTGGCGGGCGAACTCTCCGCCGACGGCACCCACTGGCACAACACCTCCCCGCTCGCCGCCAACGCCCACTACACGGTCCGGGTGAGCACGGAGGACGAGGACGGGGCACCGGGCCGCAAGGTCCTCACCTTCGACACCAGCATCCCCACCACCAAGAAGCGCCTGAACGTGAAGTTCGGCCCCGACTCCGGCGAGTACGGCGTCGGCCAGCCCGTCACCGCCCAACTCGACCAGCCCGTCAGGGACAGGGCCCAGCGCGCCATCGTCGAACGGGCACTCCGGGTGGACTCCGTGCCCGCCGTGCAGGGCGCCTGGCACTGGGTGGACGACAAGGAACTCCACTACCGCCCCAAGGACTACTGGCCCGCCCACGCCACCGTCCAGGTGCACAGCAACCTGGACGGCATCAAGGTCGGCGACCGCCTGTGGGGCGCCAGGAGCAAGCCGCTGAAGCTCACCATCGGCGACAGCCTCATCGCCGTCACCGACGCAGCGGCGCACTCCATGACGGTGTACAAGAACGGCGAGGACATCAGGGAACTCCCCGTCACCACCGGCAAGCCCGGCTTCGAGACCCGCAACGGCGTCAAGGTCGTCCTGGGCAAGCAGTCCTTCGTACGCATGCGCAGCGCCACCGTAGGCATCGCCGAGGGCAGCGCCGACTCCTACGACCTGCCCGTCTACTGGGCCACCCGCCTCACCTGGAGCGGCGAGTACGTCCACGCGGCCCCCTGGTCAGTGGGCTCCCAGGGCTACGCCAACGTCAGCCACGGCTGCACCGGCATGAGCACCGCCAACGCCGAGTGGTTCTTCAACACCGTCCACGAGGGCGACGTGGTGAAGGTCATCAACTCCAACGGCGAGACCATGGAGCCCTTCGGCAACGGCTTCGGCGACTGGAACCTGGCCTGGAAACAGTGGCGCCAGGGCAGCGCCCTGGTGGCCGGTAAACCCGACGGCCCCAGCCCGGACGACGCGGCAAGACTGAGACCGCAGAACGTCTGACACGAGGCTGAGGGACAGCGCCCCTTCAGGGGCGCGGGGCTGTGTCGATATGCGGCTCCGCCGGCGTGGGCGCGACAAGCCACAAACGGCCCGCAGTCGCCGAACCACGGGCCGTCCCGAGCTCTCAGGCGCTCTGCTGAAGCGCCTTCTGCCGCAACAAGGAAGCCAACGCCGAGGCGAACTCCACAGGCTCCACCGGCAAGGTGACCGCGGCATCCGCCCGACTCCACGTGGCCAGCCAGGCATCCTGAGGCCGTGCAATGAGCAGCAGCACCGGCGGGCAGTCGAACACCTCGTCCTTGATCTGCCGGCACATCCCCATGCCTCCCATGGGCACGGCCTCGCCGTCCAGGACGCACACGTCGATGCCGCCCCGGTCCAGCTCCTTGATGACGGCGGCCGGCGTCGCGCACTCCAGGAACTCGACGACGGGAACGTCGGGAGCGGGCCTGCGCCCGGTCGCGAGCCGCACCTGTTCGCGGGTGTTGGAGTCGTCGCTGTAGACCAGCACCGTGGCGGTCGGCTGCATAGTTCCTCCGAGACGTCAGCGTCGTACGGAAAGGCCCGATGGGGCGGATGTTACTCCGTTCAACACCACGTCAACACCGGTATGGACGGCAGCAACACTCCGAACGGCACCCCCCGGAGTGAGGGCGGGATAAGCGACCGACATAATGTCGGTCGTGGCGACAGCAACGACAGTAGAAACCGGGCACGCGCACCCGTCGGTCAACCGGCCGAACCTCACCAGCGTCGGAACCATCATCTGGCTGAGTTCCGAGCTGATGTTCTTCGCGGCCCTCTTCGCGATGTACTTCACCCTGCGATCGGTGACCGGTCCGGATCACTGGAAGGAGATGGCGAGTCATCTCAACCTTCCGTTCTCCGCAACCAACACCACGATCCTGGTGCTCTCCTCCCTGACCTGCCAGCTCGGCGTGTTCGCCGCCGAGCGCGGGGACGTGAAGAAGCTCCGGGGCTGGTTCATCATCACGTTCGTGATGGGTGCGATCTTCATCGGCGGTCAGATCTTCGAGTACACGGAGCTGGTGAAGAAGGACGGGCTCTCCCTGTCCTCCGACCCGTACGGCTCGGTGTTCTACCTGACCACCGGGTTCCACGGCATGCACGTGACGGGCGGCCTCATCGCCTTCCTGTTCGTTCTCGGCCGCACCTACGCGGCCAAGAGGTTCACCCACGAGCAGGCGACCGCGGCCATCGTCGTGTCCTACTACTGGCACTTCGTCGATGTCGTGTGGATCGGCCTCTTCGCCACGATCTACCTGATCAAGTAGCCGGGCCCGTTCCCGCGTGCGCCTGCGCGGCGCACAACCCACAAGCATCGACGCAGAAGATCCTGACACCGGGGTAATCCGTGAAAAAGCTCTCCGCACGACGACGCCATCCCATGGCGGCGCTCGTCGTCCTACTCCTCGCGCTGGCATGCACAGGGGGGCTGTACGCCGCGTTCGCACCCGCGAGCAAGGCGCAGGCCGATGACACCGCCCAGTCCCTTGCCATCGACGAGGGCAAGAAGCTCTACTCCGTGGGCTGCGCCAGCTGCCACGGCACCGGCGGTCAGGGAACCACCGACGGTCCGAGCCTCGTCGGCGTGGGTGCCGCGGCCGTCGACTTCCAGGTCGGCACCGGCCGTATGCCGGCCCAGCAGCCGGGCGCGCAGATCCCGCGCAAGAAGGTCATCTACACGCAGCCCCAGATCGACCAGCTCGCCGCGTACATCTCCTCCCTCGGCGCCGGCCCGTCCATCCCGACGGCGGCGCAGTACGGCCCGGACGGTGCCGACATCGCCAAGGGTGGCGAGCTGTTCCGCACCAACTGCGCGCAGTGCCACAACTTCACCGGCAAGGGCGGTGCGCTGACGCACGGCAAGTTCGCGCCGAGCCTCGAGGGCGTCGCCCCGAAGCACATCTACGAGGCCATGCAGACCGGCCCGCAGAACATGCCGTCGTTCCCCGACACCACGATGTCGGAGCAGAACAAGAAGGACATCATCGCGTACCTGAACGCGGTCAACGGTGACGACACCGAGAGCCCCGGCGGCCTTGAGCTGGGCGGACTCGGCCCGGTCTCCGAGGGCCTGTTCGCCTGGATCTTCGGACTCGGCGCGCTGATCGCGGTCGCCGTCTGGGTCGCCGCTCGGACCGCAAAGGCCAAGAAGTCATGAGTAGCCAAGACATTCCAGAAGAGAACCTGCCCGCTGAGCAGGACGCGCACGGCACCGTGAGCCTCGCGGACGAGCAGAACCCGTTCGCGGACCCCGGTCTGCCGCCCCACGAGCACCGGGTGCAGGACATCGACGAGCGGGCCGCCAAGCGGTCCGAGCGTGTGGTGGCCATGCTGTTCACGGTCTCGATGCTGGCCACGGTCGGCTTCATCGCCTCGTACGTGGCGATCCCGCACGACAAGTCGATCTTCGTGTTCCCGATCGGCCACATCAACGCGCTGAACTTCGCGCTGGGCCTGACCCTGGGCCTCGCGCTGTTCGCCATCGGTGCGGGCGCGGTCCACTGGGCCCGCACCCTGATGTCCGACGTGGAGATCGCCGACGAGCGGCACCCGATCGAGGCGTCCCCCGAGGTCAAGGCCAAGGTCATGGCCGACTTCAAGCAGGGCGCCAAGGAGTCCGCGCTCGGCCGCCGCAAGCTCATCCGCAACACGATGTTCGGTGCGCTGGCCCTGTTCCCGCTCTCCGGCGTCATGCTGCTGCGCGACCTCGGACCGCTGCCGGGGACCAAGCTTCGCCACACGCTGTGGTCCAAGGGCAAGCTGCTCGTCAACATGAACACCAACGAGCCGCTGCGTGCCTCCGACGTCGCGGTCGGCTCGCTCACCTTCGCCAAGCCCGAGGGCCTGGAGGAGCACGACGAGAACTTCCAGACCGAGATCGCCAAGGCGGCCCTGATGATCGTCCGGATCCAGCCGGACAACATCAAGGACAAGCGCGAGCTCGAGTGGTCGCACGAGGGCATCGTCGCGTACTCGAAGATCTGCACCCACGTCGGTTGCCCGATCTCGCTGTACGAGCAGCAGACGCACCACGTGCTGTGCCCCTGCCACCAGTCCACCTTCGACCTGTCCGACGGCGCCCGGGTGATCTTCGGCCCCGCCGGTCACGCCCTGCCGCAGCTGCGCATTGGCGTGAACGACCAGGGCTACCTCGAGGCGCTCGGCGACTTCGAAGAGCCCGTCGGTCCTGCATTCTGGGAGCGCGGATGAGCACCAACGACAGCGCCGCGGCACGCCGCGGCAAGGCACCCGCCGGCGAGCGCGTCGCCGACTGGGCCGACGGCCGGCTGGGGATCTACTCCCTGGCCAAGACCAACATGCGCAAGATCTTCCCCGACCACTGGTCGTTCATGTTGGGCGAAGTGTGCATGTACAGCTTCATCATCATCATCCTCACGGGTGTGTATCTGACGCTGTTCTTCCACCCGTCGATGAACGAGGTGGAGTACCACGGCAGCTACATCCCGCTGCAGGGCCAGATGATGTCCGAGGCGTTCAACTCGACCCTGCACATCTCCTTCGACGTGCGCGGTGGTCTGCTGATCCGGCAGATCCACCACTGGGCCGCGCTGATCTTCCTCGCGGGCATGTTCGTGCACATGATGCGTGTGTTCTTCACCGGCGCGTTCCGCAAGCCGCGTGAGGTCAACTGGCTGTTCGGCTTCCTGCTGCTCGTCCTGGGCATGTTCACCGGCTTCACCGGTTACTCGCTCCCGGACGACCTGCTCTCCGGCACCGGTGTCCGCTTCATGGAGGGCGCGATCCTGTCCGTGCCGATCGTCGGCACGTACCTGTCGATGTTCCTCTTCGGCGGCGAGTTCCCGGGCGGCGACTTCGTGGCCCGCTTCTACTCGATCCACATCCTGCTGCTGCCGGGCATCATGCTCGGCCTGATGGTGGGCCATCTGATCCTGGTCTTCTACCACAAGCACACGCAGTTCGCGGGCCCCGGAAAGACGAACAACAACGTCGTCGGCATGCCGCTGCTGCCGGTGTACATGGCGAAGGCCGGCGGCTTCTTCTTCCTGGTCTTCGGCGTCATCGCGGCCATCGCGGCGATCGCCTCGATCAACCCGATCTGGGCCATGGGCCCCTACCGTCCGGACCAGGTGTCCACCGGCGCCCAGCCCGACTGGTACATGGGCTTCTCCGAGGGCCTGATCCGTACGATGCCGGGCTGGGAGATCAACCTGTGGGGCCACACGCTCGTCCTGGGCGTGTTCATCCCGCTGGTGATCTTCCCGCTGGTCCTGGTCGCGATCGCGGTCTACCCGTTCATCGAGTCCTGGGTCACCGGCGACAAGCGCGAGCACCACATCCTGGACCGTCCGCGCAACGCCCCGACGCGTACCGCGTTCGGTGCCGCGTGGGTCTCCTGGTACTTCGTGCTGATGATCGGTGGCGGCAACGACCTGTGGGCCACGCACTTCCACCTGTCGATCAACGCGATCACCTGGTTCGTGCGCGTCGGCTTCTTCGTCGTGCCGGTGCTCACGTTCATCGCCACCAAGCGGATCTGCCTCGGCCTCCAGCGCCGCGACAAGGACAAGGTGCTGCACGGCCGCGAGTCGGGCATCATCAAGCGCCTGCCGCACGGTGAGTTCATCGAGGTGCACGAGCCGCTCAGCCAGGACGCCCTGCACACCCTCACGGCGCACGAGCAGTACAAGCCGGCCCAGATCGGCCCGACGGTCGACGAGAACGGCGTCGAGCGCAAGGTCAAGGGCTCCGAGCGACTGCGCGCCAAGCTCAGCGAGGCGTACTACGGCGAGGAGTCCCAGATTCCGAAGCCGACCGTCGAGGAGTACAGGGAGATCACCAGCGGCCACGGCCACCACTGATCGCTGCGGCTCGCCACGCCACGGCAGGGGCCCCCGTCCGGTCTTCGGACGGGGGCCCTTTTCCATGCGCTGAGCTGGATAGGGTGGCCTCACACTCGTTCTCTTCTTCTACGACGACCAGGAGCGGCCCCATGAGCGCTGTGACCCCCGCTGGAGGCGACACCGCGGCGGGCCGTTCCTGGCCCCTGCTGCTGAACGGCCTGCTGGACGGCCGCGACCTCAGCGCCGACGACACCGCCTGGGCGATGGACCTGATCATGCGCGGTGAGGCGACCGACGCCCAGATCGCCGGGTTCGCGGTGGCGCTGCGCGCCAAGGGCGAGACCGTCGAGGAGATCACCGGGCTCGTCCGGACGATGTACGAGCACGCGAACGTGATCGAGGTGCCGGGGCGGACCGTCGACATCGTCGGAACGGGCGGTGACGGCGCGAAGACGGTGAACATCTCCACGATGTCCGCGATCGTCATCGCGGGCACGGGCGCAAAAGTCGTCAAGCACGGCAACCGGGCCGCCTCCTCGGCGTCCGGCGCCTCGGACGTGCTGGAGAAGCTGGGCGTCAATCTGGAACTGACGCCGAAGCGGGTGGCGGAGGTCGCGGAGGAAGCCGGCATCACCTTCTGCTTCGCCATCAAGTTCCACCCGGCGCTGCGTCATGTGGCCGCCGCCCGAGGGCAGTTGGGCATCCGGACGACCTTCAACGCCCTCGGTCCGCTGACCAACCCGGCGAAGGTGAGGGCACAGGCGGTCGGGGTCGCCGACCCGCGCCTGGCGCCGCTCATCGCCGGCGTCCTCGCCGAGCGCGGCAACTCCTCCCTCGTCTTCCGCGGCGACGACGGCTTCGACGAGCTGACGACGACGGCCACCTCACGCGTCTGGGTCGTCCGCGACGGCAAGGTCACCGAGGAGACCTTCGATCCCCGTGACGTCGGCATCGAGCTGGTCCCGGTTGAGGCCCTGCGCGGCGGTGACCCGTCGTACAACGCGGAGGTCGCCCGCAGGCTCCTCGACGGTGAGAAGGGCCCCGTACGGGACGCCGTACTCCTGAACTCGGCGGCCGCGCTCGTCGCCCTCGACCCGGGCCCCGGGACGCTGGCCGAGCAGATCCGGGCCGGCATGGACAAGGCGGCCCAGTCGATCGACTCCGGCGCGGCCAAGCGGGCGCTGGAGCGCTGGGTGGCGGCCAGCAACGCATAGCAGGGGAGCGCGGTCCCGCAATGCGGACACGAGTTGCGGGACCGCGATCACTTCACGTACTTTCCTGTCCAGGTCATGAGTGACAGTCATGAGGCCCCGGCCGACTGTCCGGCAACCCTCCGTCCGTGGCGGGGTGCCCCGGGTGAGGACCAGGCCGTAGGCAGCGAGGTCTACGGCAAGCGCGGACCCCTCGAGCAACCAGGGGTCCTGGTCGTCGAGGAGCCTTCCGTGAGCAAGCGAATGCGATAGGGCCGCAGAGCCCCGCCTCCGCATCCCCTTTCCTTTTCACGCCCTGCTTGAGTCATGCCGCTCGCGGGGCGAATTCCACCTGCTTACACGGGAGTTCCGCCATGTCCGTCTCCACCGCTGCCGCCGCCACCTCGGTTTGTTCTCCGCTGCCCGTTCTGGGACGGGATGTCACCGTCCCGCTCGTCACGGGCGGCGAAGTCACCTATGCGGCGCTCGACTACGCGGCCAGCGCGCCGGCCCTCCAGCGCGTGTGGGACGACGTCGCGGCGTACGCGCCCTACTACGGCAGCGTCCACCGCGGCGCCGGCTACCTCTCGCAGCTCTCCACCGACCTGTTCGAGAACGCCCGCAGGACGGTCGCCGAGTTCCTCGACTGCCGCGCCGACGACCAGCTGATCTTCACCCGCTCGACCACGGACTCCCTCAACCTGCTGGCGCAGGCCCTCCCGGCCGACTGCCAGGTCTTCGTCTTCGAGACCGAGCACCATGCCAGCCTGCTGCCCTGGCTGCATCCTTTTGCGGCTGCGCCGCGGGCCGCCCGGGTCACCTACCTCAACGCCCCGCGCACCCCGCAGCAGGCCGTCGAGTCCCTGGAGAAGGCCCTCGCCGACCGTGACCCCTACGGTCCCGCCCTGGTCTGCGTCACCGGCGCCTCCAACGTCACCGGCGAGCTGTGGCCGGTGCGCGAGCTCGCGGCCGCGGCCCACGCGCACGGTGCCCGCATCGTCCTGGACGCCGCCCAGCTCGCCCCGCACCACCCGGTCTCCGTGCAGGACCTCGACGTCGACTGGGTCGCCTTCTCCGGCCACAAGCTGTACGCGCCCTTCGGCTCCGGCGTACTGGCCGGCCGCGCCGACTGGCTGCAGGCCGCCGACCCCTACCTCGCGGGCGGCGGCGCCAGCCGCAAGGTCACCCGGCGCGAGGACGGCGGCGTCGACGTCGAGTGGCACGACAGCGCCGCCCGCCACGAGGCCGGTTCCCCGAACGTGATCGGCGCCTACTCCATCGCCTCGGCCTGCAAGGCGCTCACCGAGGCGGGCTTCGACACCCTGGTCGCCCGCGAGCAGCACCTGATCGAAAAGGTACGCGCGGGCCTGGCAGGGGTCCCGCAGGTCAAGGTGCTGTCCCTCTTCGGTGACGAGGCCCCCCGCGTCGGCGTGCTCTCCTTCGTCGTCGAGGGCTGGAACAGCTCGCACTTCGCCGCCGCGCTCTCCGCCGAGTACGGCATCGGCGTCCGCGACGGCCTCTTCTGCGCCCACCCGCTGGTCCGCACCCTCCTGGGCAGCGACCCGCAGACCCAGGGCGAGTGCGGCGCCCCCGAGGCCGCCCCCGGCGAGAAGTCCCTCAACGCCATCCGAGTCAGCTTCGGCGCCGGCACCCCCGACGAACACGTCGAGCGCTTCGTCACCGCCGTCAAGGAACTGGTGACGGACGGCGCGAAGTGGACGTACAGGACAGAGGACGGCCGCTGCGTACCCGCGGTCTGAGCAGCCGCCGTCAAGGGGCGCGGGGCTGTTTCGATATGCGGCTCCGCCGCGTGGGCGCGAGCAATCACAACGAACCGGCAGCCGCACACGCTCCCGCGCCCCGCAGACGCCTAGGCGTCGATCAAGAATCCAGCCCGATGGCAAACGCAGCCTCCAGGTCATGCTGCGAGTACGTCCGAAACGCGACGTGTGTGTCCGTGGCCTCCACGCCGGGGATCTTGCTGATGCTGCCAGGAATCACATCGGCAAGATCCTCATGCTGCTTCACCCGAACCATCGCGATCAGGTCATACGTCCCCGTCACGGAGAAAACCTCACTCACGCTCTCCAGCGAAGCGATCCGCTCCGCGATCTCGGGGATCCGGTCCACGCTGGTCTTGATGAGGACGATCGCGGTGATCACGGCTGGTTCTCTCCCTCGGGGGCCGGAGCTGGGGCGGACCTCACTCTAGTCGTACGCCCGAACCGCACCCAGGCGTAGACGAAGCCCAGGCCGAAGCCCACCAGGTGGGCCAGATAGGCCACCCCCGGTCCCGTCGCCGCGCGCCCGGCCGCCAGCCACTGCAGGGCCGCCCAGAAGGGCAGCACGACCCAGGCGGGGAAACGCACGGGCAGGAAGAAGAGGAACGGCAGGAGACTGGTCACCCGCGCCCCGGGGAACAGGTACAGAAACGCACCCAGGACCGCCGAGATCGCCCCGGACGCGCCCACCAGGGACTGCTGGGAGGTGGCATTGGCCGCCGCGTACCCCAGCAGGGCGAGGTAGCCGCAGCCGACGTAGAAGAGCGTGAACTGGACGCGGCCCATCCGTTCCTCGGTCATGGCCCCGAAGACGTAGAGGAAGAGCATGTTGCCGAGCAGGTGCACCCAGCTGCCATGGACGAACAGGGCCGTGGCGGGGGTCAGGGCGGCCCTGGGGGAGCCCTGGAACAGCTCGGCCGGGACGACGCCCCAGCGGTGGAAATAGGCGCGCTGAGCGGCGAGCAGCGCGTCGCCGGAGCCGTAGGCCGGATTGAGGCCGGCCGCGGGGCCGGTCACGAAGAGCAGACAGCACAGGGCGATCAGCGTGTGCGTCATGGGCGCCGAGGGGCGCCGGATCGCTCTGCCGACGGTAGCGCTCCACTTGCCGATCATGAACACAGAGCATGACGTAACGGGACGCAGTCGCACAGACCGCCCCGCCGCCGTGGACGGACGGGCGGTGAGTCCGTGCCAGGCCGTAGGGTTACGAGCCACACGCCCGGGGAAGCTCGGGCGTCACTGACAATAGAAGACCTAGAAGGAAAGAGCACAGGCACGATGACGGTTCCCCTCCCGACCGCCACGACGCGGTGGCGCTGCACCCTCTGCGGCAACCTCACGCGTTTCGACGTGACCCGCTCGTCGAAGGTCGTCGAGTACGTCCACCTCGATCTGGCCGGTGAGCCCAAGGTCGAGGAGCGCGAGGTGGTCAGTGAGACCATCGAGTCGGTGCGCTGTCGCTGGTGCAACGCGGTGGATCAGGTGGAACTCGTGGACAGGCCGGGCGCCGACTCCTGAGCGGAGCGGCCCCACAGGTAATGGGGTGTGACGGATGGTGGAGACCACAGGCGGGGGGCCGGGCGACGGCACCGCCGAGGTGCTTGACCGTCCGCTGCCCGACGGAGTGCGCCGCAAGGTCGTCCAGATCGTCTCGGACGGCTTCGGTGGGCTGACCGTCGGCGAACTGCCCGCACAGCTCAGGCAGTACGCCCGTTTCGCACCGAACCGGCGGGCCAAGTTCGCCGGCAACGCGATGGCGGCCGCGCTGGAGACCGATCCGCTGTTCCGGCAGCGCATCGGGGAGAAGCTGAGAGAGGCCCAGCCGGAACTCACCGGCGCTCTCGACTCCGGCTCGCCGCCCCCGGCCGCGGATCCGCTCGACGTGGCGGCCGCGGCCTATGTTCTGCGGCCCACCGGCTGGGTGAAACTCGTGACCGCGGCCGGCGAGGAGGCCCAGCGGGCCGATGCCGAGCGCGCCGACGAGGAGAGCCGGGCGGAGCTGGAGCGGCTGCGTGCGGAGCTCGACCGGGCCCGGGAGCAGACCCGGGCCGACACCGAGCGGCTCCGTACCGAGCTGGACGCCGCCAAGAAGGAGGCCGACTCGCTGCACCGCAAGCTGCGAGCGGCCCTCAGTGACGTCAAGCGGGGCGAGGCCGCCCTGCGCAAGCTCCAGGGCGAGATCGAGACCGTACGCGCCGAGGGGCAGGCGCAGGTGTCCGCCGCCGAGAGCGAGTCCCGGCGGCTGAAGTCGCGGCTCGGGGAGGCGGAGGCCGCCCTGGAGGCCACGCGCAGAGCAGCGCGCGAGGGGCGCAGTGTCGAGGACATGCGCGTGCGCCTGCTTCTGGACACCGTCCTGGACGCGGCCCAGGGGCTGCGCCGCGAGCTGGCGCTGCCGCCGGTGTCCGTACGGCCGGCGGAGACCGTCGATGCGGTCGAACCGGGGCGAATGACGCCGAAAGACATCGCTGCGCGCGCTTTGTCCGAAAATGACCCGGCGATCCTGGATCAGCTGCTCGAGCTGCCGCAGGCGCACCTGGTCGTCGACGGCTACAACGTCACCAAAACGGGTTATCCCCAAATGCCTCTGGAGAAGCAGCGGTTGCGGCTCCTCGGGCAGCTTTCGCAACTCGCTGCACAGACCGGCGCCGAGGTCACCTGTGTCTTCGACGGGGCCGAGCTGGTCGCTCCGGTGCTCCTCGCGCCGCCGCGCGGAGTGCGGGTGCTGTTCTCCAAACCGGGCGTCACCGCGGACGAGTTGATCCGCCAGCTGGTGCGTGCGGAGCCGCCCGGGCGGCCCGTCGTCGTGGCTTCCACGGACCGTGAGGTGGCCGACGGAGTGGCCCGCGCGGGGGCGCGGCCCATCGCCTCGGCGATGCTCCTGAAGCGGCTGTCCTGAGCCGTTTCCCGGGCCGCTGTCCCGTAGGTCGAACTTCTAGGTTTAATGACCGAATTGGCGCAATCGTCACGCAACGTAGCGTCAACCTCGCGTCACCGCACGTGGGTTATGTGCAAAGAATGCATTGCGTCACTAGGATTTTTCACGCGAGGATTTGAAGTGATCACAAGAAGGTCACTAAGGTCTGGCCTCGAACCTCCGAGCGGGTGATCACTCACAAGAAGGAGCCCTCTTCCGTGGCGTCCCATCGTCGACCGAAGCAGCCGAGCCGGGCTCGTGTGACCGTGCTCACCACCGCAGCTGCTGCCGCTGTTGCCATCAGCGCCCAGGCCGCGAATGCCGCGCCGAGCGAGAAGCCCTCCAAGGACGAGGTCAAGGCCAAGGTCGACAAGCTGTACGAGGAGGCCGAGCAGGCCACCGAGAAGTTCAACGGCGCCAAGGAGAAGCAGGAGAAGCTCCAGAAGGAGATCTCCACCATCCAGGACAACGTCGCCCGCGGCCAGGAGGAGCTCAACCAGCTGCGTGACTCCATCGGCCTGGCGGCGGCCGCGCAGTACCGCACCGGCACCATCGACTCGTCCCTCCAGCTCTTCCTGTCGTCGAACCCGAACGACTACCTGGACAAGGCCTCCACCGCCGACCAGCTCAGCGCCCAGCAGGTCGAGGCGCTGAAGAAGATCCAGGAGAAGCAGCGCGAACTCGCCCAGGAGCGCGCCGAGGCCTCCGACAAGCTCAAGGACCTCGCGGCCACCCGCACCGAGCTGGGCAACAAGAAGAAGGACATCCAGGGCAAGCTCGCCGAGGCGCAGAAGCTGCTCAACTCGCTGACGGCCGCGGAGCGGGCCTCGCTCGCCGCCGCCGACGCCCGCGCCAGCCGCTCGGCCAGCGAGCGGGTGGACCTCGGCAACGCGACCGCGGCCTCCGCCCGGGCCCAGGCGGCCTTCGACGCCGCCAAGACCCAGATCGGCAAGCCGTACGTCTACGGCGCCACCGGCACCGCCTCCTACGACTGCTCGGGCCTGACCTCCTGGGCCTACGCCCAGGCCGGCGTCTCGATACCGCGCACCTCGCAGGCGCAGGCCAACGCCGGCACACGGATCTACTCCGAGAGCCAGCTCCAGGTCGGCGACCTCGTGCTCTTCTACGGCGACCTGCACCACGTCGCCCTCTACGCGGGCAACGGCATGGTGCTGCACGCCCCGCGCACCGGTACGACCGTGCGCTACGAGTCGATCAACAACATGCCGTTCCAGTTCGGTGTCCGGATCTGACACGCGACCCTGAGGATCCGTTTCAAGATCAGGACACCGGTCCGCCCGAACGGGCGAATTACCTGAACCCGCACTGACCCCACGCCCCGCCCATGACCTGCGTCAGAGGCGGGGCGTCACGTTGTGTCGCCACGGAGGTCTTTGGCCGCGCCCCTGCCGCGGGGCTACTGTCTGCCCCGTTTCCCTGCCGAGGCAGGGAGGCAGTCCTTGTCGCCAGCGGAAGGAGCGCGGCTTCCCGTGGGGTCTCATCGTCGCCTTGCACCGACGTCCGGGTTCAACCGGGGCGCCGGCACCGCCTTGTGTGTGCTGTCCGCCGCGGCCTCCGCCCTCGGCGCCGTCCCGGCCGACGCCGCTCCGTACGACCACACCCGGGCCGAGGTGGACCGCCTCTACGCGGAGGCCGAGAAGGCGACCGAGGCCTACAACAAGGCCGACGAAACCGCAGGCAGGCTGCAGAAGCAGGTGCACGACGCGCAGGACCTGATCGCCCGGCAGCAGGAGCGGATCAACTCCGTGCGGGAGTCGCTCGGTTCGCTGGCCGTCGCCCAGTACCGCTCCGGCGGCATCGACCCGACCCTCGCCCTGCTCTTCTCCGACAACCCGTCCGACTACCTCGACAAGGCCTCCGCCCTGGACCGGATCAACGCCCATCAGGCGGGCGAGCTCAGAGACCTGCAGTCCGCGATGCGCGACGTCGCCCAGGAGCGCGCCGAAGCGGTCGGCAAGCTCACCGAGCTGGAGAAGAGCCGCAAGGCCGTCGCCGCCCACAAGAGGATCGTGGAGAAGAAGCTCGCCGAGGCCCGCCGGCTGCTCAACTCCCTGCCGTACGGGGAGCGTGCGGCCTACGGCCGGGCCTCCCGGGGCGACCGCGGCGAGCTCTTCCCCGACCTCGGCAGCGCCATGCCGGCCTCGGCCCGCGCGGCCGCCGCGATGGCCGCCGCCCGCTCCGCGCTCGGCATGCCGTACGTCTGGGGCGCCACCGGCCCCTACGGCTTCGACTGTTCGGGGTTGATGCAGTGGTCGTACGCGCAGGCCGGGGTCCAGCTGCCGCGCACCTCGCAGGAGCAGGCGTACGCCGGCCGGCAGATCCCGCTCTCCGAGGCGCGCCCCGGCGACCTGGTCGTCTACCGCTCCGACGCCAGCCATGTCGGGATGTACATGGGCAACGGCCAGGTGATCCACGCGCCCTACCCCGGCGCGCCCGTGCGCTACGACCCGGTGGACATGCTGCCGGTGTCCTCGGTCACCAGGGTCTGACCAACCGCCCCTGTCGGCCTTACGATCGGAAAGTGGCTGGTCGTGGGCGGGCGTCGAGGTTCTCAGTGGTGGCGCTCGTGCTGCTGCTCGTCTCTTTGGTGGCATGCGGCGGGCAGCCCGCAGGCGGCAGTGCCGGGGCCGATCTGCAGCGGCTCCTCGACCGGCGGTCCACCGCCGTCCTCGACCGCGACCGGGCGGCCTTCCTGAAGACGGGCGCGCCGGTCTGGTTCGAGAACCTGCGCGGAGTGCCGCTGGCGTCCTGGTCGTACCGCGTGACCGCCCTGCACCGCACCGGCGACGAGGCCACCGCCGACGCCGAACTGCGCTACCGCATCGAGGGATACGACAACGCACCCGTCACCGCCGGCCGAACCCTGACCCTCTCCCGGAAGAGCGACGGGCAGTGGTACGTGGACGCGGACAGACCCGCCAGGAAGTCCTCCCAGCAACTGTGGGACCAGGGCGCGGTAACCGTCGTACGCGGCAGCCACAGCATCGTTCTCGGCACCGGGCAGTCCAGCGAGGCGCTGCACATCTACGCGGATCTCGCGGACCGTGCGGTGCCCGCCGTGTCCGCGGCCTGGGGCAGCGACTGGGCGGGGCACGTGGTGGTGCTCGTGCCGGGTTCGGTCGGGGGCATGGCGGGGCTGCTCGGCTCGCCCGCCTCCCAGTACCGCGGGATCGCGGCGGTCACCACCGGCGAGGTGGGCGGTCCGCCGACCGCGCCCGCGGACCGCATCATCGTCAACCCGGACGCGTACGCCCTCCTCGGCCCGCTGGGCAAGCAGGTCGTGCTCACCCACGAGACCACCCATGTCGCCACCCGTGCCCACACCAACGCCGCCACCCCGCTGTGGCTGTCCGAGGGGTACGCCGACTGGATCGGCTACCTCGGCACCGGCCGCACCCCGGCCGAGGCCGCGCCCGAGCTGGCGCGCGCGGTGAGCGAGGGGCGGGTGCCGGACCGGCTGCCCACCGACAAGGACTTCGGTTTCAGCGGCGACGCGACGAAGCTGGCGCAGGCCTACGAGGGCGGCTGGATGGCCTGCCGGCTGATCGCGCAGCAGTGGAGCCTCGAGCGGCTCCGGCAGTTCTACCGCGCCGTCGGCGACCACCGGCAGCGGGCGGGCTCGGTGCCGGATGCGCTGCAGAAGGTGCTGGGGACGACACCGGATCAGTTCACCCGGCAGTGGCGGGACTACCTCCGGACACAACTCGGCTGACCCGGGCCGGGCGATGGCCCCTCAGGAGGAGTTCGAGTTCTCCCTGGTGCGGGTGGCCTGCGCGGGCAGGGGCGGCACGGGCTCGCGGGAGACCGTCGACTGCCACAGTTCCACGGCCCCGAGCACGGAGGCGACGACAAGCAGGCCGTTGCGGACAACGAGCAGGGCGACGCCGAGGGTGTCGCTCATGACGACGTGCAGGAACCAGACCGGGAACTCCAGCACCGTCACGAAGGCGGCCGCAACCACCAGCGCCACCGGCACCCGCATCCGGCTGCTCCGGAAGCACAGGCAGACGGCCCCTAGACCCACCAGCCACACCATGTACTGCGGGCTGATCACCCGGCTGGTGACCGTGAACATCAGCACCGCGACGAAGGCCGCATCCGCGAGCGTGTTCGGCAGGAACCGCGTGGCCATCAGCCGCCACAGCAGCAGCCAGCCGAAGACGACGCCGGTCAGGAACAGGGCCGCGGTGCTGACCAGGCCGACGTACGGGCCGAGGAACTCGATCGAGCCGTAGTTCAGCAGCACCTGGCCGTTCCAGCCGAACTGCCGGGCGACGTGGAAGACGAGGGAGCCCAGCGACTCCACCTCGGTGCCGCGGTTGCGCTGGAAGGTCAGAAAGGCGAACGCGCCCGGCATGGTCAGCGCGAACACCGCCGCCAGCGCGGCCACGGTCGCCGCCGCCCAGGCCCAGGTGCCGCGCTTGCGGGTGCCGACCAGCAGCAGCGCCGGCCACACCTTCAGCATCGCCCCGAAGCCCACCAGGACGCCCATCACGCGCGGATGCCGGGCGCCCGCGAGCAGCCCGGCCACCGCCACCGCGGTGACCATCACGTCGTAGCGTGCGTACACGGTCGGCCCGAGCAGCGGTACGCCCACCACCCACACCCAGGCGCCGCGCAGGGCCTTGCCGGGCCGCAGCCCTGCGTAAAGGAGCAGCGACAGGACGACCAGGTCCGCCAGGAAGGCGAGGACGAAGAAGGCCGTCGCGTAGTCGAGGAAGCCCAGCAACGCGGGGGAGAGGATCGGCAGGGCGGCGGCGGGCGGGTACTGCCAGGTGACGTCGTCCAGCGGGAAGGTGCCGTGGCGCAGGGTCTCGTACCAGCCCTGGTAGATCACGGACACGTCGGTGGTGACGTCCGGCCCCGGGAAGACGAACACCTTGAGGACGAACAGCAGCAGCACCAGCCTGGTCAGGCCCCAGGTCACCAGCAGTCCCGCAAGGGGCCGCCTTCCACCCGCAATGTCCACCGGAGCCCCGTTTCAGTCTGCTTCCCGTGCCGGTCTTGAGGGGAACATGATGTCCTGTGCGGCTGTGTGCTTGCCATAAACGTGGCCGTGCCGAGCTGGGCGCGACCGTTGGATGCCCGTTGGATAGGGTCGGCGGCGATGCACAAGACCCTGATCGTGACCAACGACTTCCCGCCCCGCCCGGGCGGTATCCAGGCGTTCCTGCACAACATGGCGCTACGGCTCGACCCCGACCGCCTCGTCGTCTACGCATCCACCTGGAAGCGCAGCAAGGAGGGGATCGAGGCCACGGCCGCCTTCGACGCCGAGCAGCCCTTCACCGTCGTACGCGAGGCCACGACGATGCTGCTGCCCACGCCGGGCGCGACCCGCAAGGCGGTCGGGCTGCTGCGGGAGCACGGCTGTACGTCGGTGTGGTTCGGGGCGGCGGCGCCGCTCGGCCTGATGGCGCCGGCCCTGCGCAAGGCGGGCGCCGAGCGGCTGGTGGCCACCACGCACGGTCACGAGGCCGGGTGGGCGCAGCTGCCGGCCGCGCGGCAGCTGCTGCGCCGTATCGGCGAGTCCACCGACACGATCACCTACCTCGGCGAGTACACGCGCTCGCGCATCGCCACCGCCCTGACCCGTGAGGCGGCCGGGCGGATGGTGCAGCTGCCGCCGGGCGTCGACGAGAAGACCTTCCACCCGGAGTCGGGCGGCGCCGCGATCCGCGCCCGGCTCGGCCTCACCGACCGGCCGGTCGTCGTGTGCGTGTCCCGGCTGGTGCCGCGCAAGGGCCAGGACACCCTGATCCTCGCCATGCCCCGCATCCTGGCCGCCGAGCCGGAGGCGGTACTGCTGATCGTCGGCGGCGGCCCCTACGAGAAGGACCTGCGGCGCCTTTCCCACGAGACCGGTGTCGCAGACTCCGTGCACTTCACGGGCGCCGTGCCCTGGTCCGAGCTGCCCGCCCACTACGGCGCCGGCGACGTCTTCGCCATGCCGTGCCGGACGCGGCGGGGCGGGCTGGATGTGGAGGGGCTGGGGATCGTGTACCTGGAGGCCTCGGCCACCGGCCTGCCGGTCGTGGCGGGCGACTCGGGCGGCGCCCCCGACGCCGTACTCGAGGGCGAGACGGGCTGGGTGGTCCGCGGTGGCTCCGTCGAGGAGACGGCCGAGCGCATCACGGTGCTTCTCGGCGACGCGGAACTCCGCCGTCGGATGGGGGAGCGGGGCAGGGAGTGGGTCGAGGAGAAATGGCGCTGGGACCTGCTGGCGGAGCACCTCAAGGCCTTGCTCTAGGGCAGCTGCCGGTCAGCGGCGCGGGGAACTGCGCGAGAAACCACAAACAACCCGCACCCGCCGACAACGAATATGTGGCGCCCCACTAGGCGGAACCCGAAAATCCGCCCATGCTGCGCACATGACAGCAAACCTGATGCAACGTCAGCTGACAAGACGTCAAATCCTGGGAATGGTGGCCCTTCAGACGGCCGCAGCGGCGGGCCTCACCCGCATAGGCCTCCAGTCCGCCCACGCCGCCGAGCCCGACGCAGTCGACAACGCCCCCGCCATAGTGATCGGCTCCGGCTACGGCGGCGCCGTAGCCGCCCTCCGCCTCGGCCAGGCCGGCATCCGCACCCTCGTGCTGGAGATGGGCCGCCTGTGGAACACCCCCGGCCCGGACGGCAAGGTCTTCTGCAACACCGCCAACCCGGACCAGCGGTCCATGTGGTTCCGCACCCGCACCGAGGCCCCGCTGGCCACCTTCCTGTGGCTGGACGTCGTCAACAAGGACATCACCCCGTATCCCGGCGCCCTGGACCGCGTGCACTACGACAACATGTCCGTGTACGTCGGACGCGGCGTCGGCGGCGGCTCCCTGGTCAACGGCGGCATGGCGGTGACCCCGCTCCAGTCGTACTTCACCGAGCAGTTCCCGACCGTGGACGCGAGCGAGATGTACAGCACGTACTTCCCGCGGGCCCGTTCCATGCTCGGCGTGAACACCGTCGACCCCACCTGGTTCGAGTCCACCGAGTGGTACCAGTTCACCCGGACCTCGCGTAAGGCCGCGGCGAGGACCGGTCTGAAGACCACCTTCGTCCCGAACGTCTACGACTTCGGCTACATGCAGCGCGAGGCGGCCGGCACGGCGACCAGGTCCGCGCTGGGACAGGAGGTCATCTACGGCAACAACTACGGCAAGCGGAGCCTCGACAAGACGTATCTGGCCTCGGCGCTCGGCACCGGGAACGTCACCATCAACACCCTGGAGAAGGTGAAGGCCATCGGCCGGGCGAGCGACGGGAGCTGGACGCTGACCGCGGACCGGATCGACAACACCGGCGCGGTCGTCGAGACCAAGCAGTACAGCTGCACGTACCTCTTCCTGGGCGGCGGCAGCCTCGGCACCACCGAACTCCTCGTCCGGGCCCGGGACACGGGCGCCCTGCCCGCCCTGAACTCCAGCGTCGGCGCCGGCTGGGGCACCAACGGCAACACCATGCTCGGCCGCGCCAACCACATCTGGGACACCACCGGCGCCAACCAGTCGACCATGCCGGTCATGGGCATCGACGACTGGGCCAACACCGACAACCCGGTCTTCGCGGAGATCGCCCCGCTGCCCATCGGGTTCGAGACCTGGGTCAGCCTCTATCTGGCGATCACCAAGAACCCGGAGCGGGCCAGCTTCACGTACGACTCCTCGACCGGCGGGGTCAAGCTCGGCTGGAGCGCCGCGCAGAGCGCCGTCTCGGTCGCCATGGCCAAGAAGCTGTTCGACCGGATCAACGCGGCCAACGCCACCATCTACCGCTACGACCTGTTCGGCTCGTCCAACAAGGTCTTCGCCGACGACTTCTGCTACCACCCCCTGGGCGGCTGCGTCCTCGGCAGGGCGACCGACGACTACGGCCGGGTGAAGGGGTATTCGAAGCTGTACGTCACCGACGGCTCGCTGGTGCCGGGCTCGATCGGCGTGAACCCGTTCGTCACGATCACCGCGCTCGCCGAACGGACGATGGCGCGGGTCCTCGTGGAGGACACCGCGCCATGAGCCGTCGTAGGACCGGGGCCCGCTACTTCGCGTAGATCGCCTCGATCTCGTCCGCGTAGTCCTTCGCCACCACATTCCGCTTGAGCTTCAGTGACGGCGTCAGGTGACCGGACTCCTCGGTGAACTGGGAGGACAGAATGCGGAACTTCCGCACCGATTCCGCCTTCGACACCGCGGCGTTGCCGTCGTCGATTGCCGACTGGATCGCGGCCTGCAGGTCCGCGTCCTCGCGCAGCGACGCCGCGGTGGAACCCGCCGGCTTGCCGTGCTCGGCGGCCCAGCGGCCCAGGAACTCGTCGTCGATGGTGACCAGCGCGCCCACGAACGGCCGCCCGTCGCCCACCACCATGCACTCCGCGACCAGGGCGTGCGCCCGGATGCGGTCCTCGATCACGGCCGGGGCGACGTTCTTGCCGCCCGCGGTGACGATGATCTCCTTCTTGCGGCCGGTGATCCTGAGGTAGCCGTCCTCGTCCAGGGTGCCGATGTCACCGGTGTGGAACCAGCCGTCGGCCAGCGCCTCCGCGGTCGCCGCCTCGTTGTTCCAGTACCCCTTGAACAGGTGCTCGCCGTGCAGCAGCACCTCGCCGTCGTCCGCGATCCGGATCACCGAGCCGGGCAGCGGCTGGCCGACCGTACCGATCTTCTGGCGGTCCCAGGGGTTGAAGGCGGTGGCGGCACAGGACTCGGTGAGGCCGTAGCCCTCCAGGACCGAGAACCCGATGCCGCGGAAGAAGTGACCCAGGCGCTCGCCCAGCGGGGCGCCGCCGGAGATCGCGTACTCGCCGCGGCCGCCGAGCACGGCGCGCAGCTTGCTGTAGACGAGCTTGTCGAACGTCTTGTACTTGAGCTTCAGGCCCAGCGACGGGCCGGACGGCGTGTCCAGCGCGCGGCTGTACGCGATCGCGGTGTCCGCCGCCTTGTCGAAGATCTTGCCCTTGCCGTCCGCCTGCGCCTTGGCGCGCGCCGAGTTGTAGACCTTCTCGAAGACGCGCGGCACACCGAGGATCAACGTCGGCCGGAACGAGGCCAGTTCGTCGGTGAGGTTCTTGATGTCCGGGACCAGGCCCAGCTTGATCGGCGCCATCATCGGCGCGATCTGCACCAGCCGGCCGAAGACGTGCGCGAGCGGCAGGAACAGCAGCACGGAGCACTCACCCGTGCGGAACAGCGGGCGCAGCCGCTCCACGATGTTGCCGCACTCGGCGAAGAAGCTGCGGTGGGTGAGCACACAGCCCTTGGGGCGGCCGGTGGTGCCGGAGGTGTAGACGATCGTCGCCGGATCGTCGGCCTTCGCCAGCGAGCTGCGGTCCTCGACCATCGCATCCGTGACGTCCCCGCCGAGTCTGCCGAGTTCCTCGAGCGCACCGGCCTCGATCTGCCAGACGTGCTTGAGGGCGGGCAGCGACTCGCGCACCGACTCGACGGCGGCCGCGTGGCCGTCCAGCTCGACGATCATGGCGGTGGCGCCCGAGTCGGACAGGATCCACTGCACCTGCTCCGGCGAGCTGGTCTCGTACACCGGCACGGTGACCGCGCCCGCGCTCCAGATCGCGAAGTCCAGCAGCGTCCACTCGTAGCGGGTGCGGGACATCAGGCCGACCCGGTCGCCGGGCTGGACACCGGAGGCGATCAGACCCTTGGCGGCCGCGTGCACCTCGGCCAGGAAGGTGGTCGCCGTCACGTCCTGCCAGGCGCCGCCCGCCTTGCGGGCGATCACGGCGACGTCCGGATGCTGCGCGGCGTTTCTGCGGACGATGTCGGTCAGATTGCCGTCCGCAGGGACCTCGTACAAAGCCGGAAGGCTGAACTCGCGCAAGACTGCTGCTCCTAATAAGGCGCCGGCGCCACGACGTTGTGTGATGCGACGGTGGGTCCAAGGCTCGGGCAGGTGCTCAGAGCTTCAGTGGTTGAAATACTGAGCACGACTGGACTGCCCGGACGTTACCCGCCGGTATGGCTTCTTCGACAGGGGGTCCCGGCGAGATGTTCGCTGCGTCACACGGGTTGGTGTTGCTTTACGTACGGTAGTCCACCCGCTAACTGACTGGCCAGTAACGGCAGGACCGGCCGACACTGTTCACGTTCGCCCCACACGCTTACCCTTGATCGCCATGGCATCCACACCAGCCGGCAACCGCAGGACACGGGTCCATGTGGTCAGTGACGTGCACGGCAACGCCCGTGACCTGGCCCGAGCCGGCGAGGGCGCCGATGCCCTGATCTGTCTGGGCGACCTGGTCCTCTTCCTCGACTACGCCGACCACTCGCGCGGGATCTTCCCCGACCTGTTCGGCGAGGAGAACGCCGACCGCATCGTCGAGCTGCGCACCGCCCGCCGCTTCCAGGAGGCACGGGAGTTCGGGGCCCGGCTGTGGGGTGGCATCGGCACGGACCGGGCCGCCGCGATCGAGCAGGCGGTGCGCAAGCAGTACGCCGAGATGTTCGCGGCCTTCCCGACACCGACGTACGCCACCTACGGCAATGTCGACATGCCGCCCCTGTGGCCGGAGTACGCCGGACCGGGCACGACCGTGCTCGACGGCGAGCGCGTGGAGATCGGCGGCCGCACCTTCGGCTTCGTCGGCGGCGGCCTCAAGTCCCCCATGCGCACCCCGTACGAGATCAGCGACGAGGAGTACGCGGCGAAGATCGAGGCCGTCGGCGAGGTGGACGTGCTGTGCACCCACATCCCGCCGGAGGTGCCCGAACTCGTCTACGACACGGTGGCGCGCCGCTTCGAGCGGGGCAGCCGGGCCCTCCTGGACGCGATCCGCCGCACCCGCCCCCGGTACGCACTGTTCGGGCACGTCCACCAGCCCCTGGTGCGTCGCATGCGGATCGGGGGCACGGAGTGCGTGAACGTGGGGCACTTCGCGGGGACCGGGAAGCCCTGGGCGCTTGAATGGTGAATCAGGGCAGGCCCCAACGCAGGTGGGGGTGAAGGCGGGCGCCGACGTGCGCGGTAGCCTTCACGCTGCGCGCACCGTGCGCACGACGACCTCTTTACCGGCCCGCATCTGGAGGAGCCACGGCGATGGCGGAACACACCAGCTCGAGCATCACGATCGAGGCGGCACCGGCCGATGTCATGGCGGTGATCGCAGACTTCGCCCGCTACCCGGACTGGACCGGTGAGGTGAAGGAGGCGGAGGTCCTCGAGACCGACGCCCAGGGCCGCGCCGAGCAGGTCCGACTCGTCATGGACGCCGGTGCGATCAAGGACGACCAGGTGCTGGCGTACACCTGGACCGGAGAGAACTCGGTCTCCTGGACCCTGGTCAAGTCGCAGATGCTGCGGGCGCTCGACGGGTCGTACATCTTGAAGGCGGTGGGTGCGGGGGAGACCGAGGTCACGTATCAGCTGACGGTGGATGTCAAGATCCCGATGCTCGGGATGATCAAGCGGAAGGCCGAGAAGGTCATCATCGACCGGGCCTTGGCCGGGCTGAAGAAGCGGGTGGAGTCGGGGGAGAAGTAAACCGGATCTCGCCATGGGGGTGCTTGTGGCAATCCGGGTGCGGGTCCGTTGTGGCTGGTCGCGCCCCGCGGCGGAGCCGCTGAGGTCACAGCCCCGCGCCCCTACGAGGGTGTCCGTTACCGTTCAGCCTCATGCGCACCATCCTGATCACCGGGCCTGGCGGTAGCGGTCGTACCACCGTTGCGGCCGCCACCGCTCTGGCCGCCGCCCGAGAGGGCACCCGTACCCTCGTTCTGAGCGCCGACCGCACCGACACCCTTGGCGCGGTCCTCGGCGCGATCACAGGACCGGCTCCGACCGCCGTTGCGCCGAACCTCGTCGCCTGGCGCCCCGATGCCGGCGCCGGTTTCCGGGACGATCTCACCGCCTTCCAGGAACGCGCTGCCAACGTCCTCGATCTGCTCGGGGCCTCCCGGCTGGATGCCGAGGAGGTCACCCCGCTTCCCGGTGCCGAGGAGCTGAACCTGCTGCGGGCGCTGCGGGACGCGGCCCTTGCGGAGGCCCATGACCTGCTGGTCGTCGATCTGCCGCCGACCCCGCAGGCGCTCGCCCTGCTCGCCCTGCCCGAAGAGCTGCGCCGGTATCTGCGCAGGCTGCTGCCGCCCGAGCGGCAGGCGGCCCGGGCCCTGCGGCCCGTTCTCGGGCGGCTCGCCGGGGTCCCGATGCCCTCGGAGTGGCTGTACGAGACGGCCGCCCGCTGGGACACGGAACTCGGCGCCGTCGAGGCGGTCCTCGCCGACCGGAACACCGTCGTACGACTGGTCGCCGAACCCGGGCCGGCCGGTGCCGACGCCGTGCACTCCGCCGGCCTCGCCCTCGCCCTGCGCGGCCTGCGCACCGACGCCCTGGTCGCCAACCGGGTGCTGCCCGAGGCGAACGGCTGGCTCGCCGGGCTCGTCGCCCAGCAGCGCAAGGTCCTGGACGAGTGGCAGGAGCCGTACGACGTCCGGAGGGTCGCCCACCTCGGCCGCGACCCGCGCGGCACGGACGACCTCGCCGCGCTCGCCGTCCCCGGCACCCTGGACGTCAACGGCACGACCTCCACCGTCGAGTGGCCCGTCTCCGACCGGCTCGCCGACGACGGCGTGCTCGTCTGGCACCTCCCGCTGCCCGGCGCCATACGCGATGACCTGGACCTCATCCGGCGCGGCGACGAACTCGTCGTCGCGGCAGGCCCGTTCCGCCGTATCGTCCCGCTGCCGTCCGTCCTGCGCCGCTGCACCGTCGACGGGGCCGCGCTGCGCGAGGGCGAACTGCGCATCCGGTTCGTGCCCGACCCGGATCTGTGGCCGGACAGGCCGTGAACCACCTATGCCCATTCGGGTAACGTCGTAGAGACGAACCGTAGTCAGGAGGTCGTCATGAGCGAAGAGCGCCCCCCGTCCGACGCCGGCAATCACGAGGTGGTCGACGAGGTGCGGGCGACCGACGCCGACGCCTGGGCGAAGGCGTGCGCCGAGGACCTCGCGGCGGAGAAGGCCCGCCGCCGCGCCGAGTACGGCCAGCCGCCGATCTCGGCCGGTGAGGAACTGCGCAAGCTCGTCGACGCCGTTTCGGAGAAGCTGTCGTCGATCCAGTCGCCGCTGCTCGGCTCCGTCGCCGGACCGGCCGCCCAGCAGGTGGTGAAGCAGGTCGTCCAGCAGGCGAAGGCCGCGGTCGAACCCGTCATCGAGCGCAACCCGGACGTCTTCGACCACCTCGCCGCCGCGGGCAACGAGCTGCTCGCCGCCTACCGCTCCGCGGTCCAGGCCCAGGAGCAGCGCTGGACGAGCCGTACGACGGACCTGCACAAGGACCTGGACGAGCGCCGGGACGACGACGAGGGCGGCACCGGTCCCGGGCAGCGCATCGACCTGGACTGACACCTCCCTCAGGTCTCGCCGTCCGGTTCCCGGCTGCCCAGCGACTGGACGTCGAGGCCTTGGCGCACGGGCCTCGGGTACGGTTGGCCGTAGCGGGGCTCGACCGAAACTGAGGGATTCATGGGACTCACCATCGGCGTCGACATCGGCGGCACCAAGATCGCGGCCGGCGTGGTCGATGAGGAAGGCAACATCCTCTCGACGCACAAGGTGCCGACCCCGGGCACGCCCGAGGCGATCGTGGACGCCATCGCCTCCGCCGTGGAGGGCGCACGCGCCGGGCACGAGATCGTGGGCGTGGGCATCGGCGCGGCCGGTTACGTCAACCGCCAGCGTTCTGAGGTCTACTTCGCGCCCAACATCGACTGGCGCAACGAGCCGCTGAAGGCCGAGGTCGAGGCCCGCGTGGGCCTGCCGGTCGTCGTGGAGAACGACGCCAACGCGGCCGCCTGGGGCGAGTACAAGTTCGGTGCGGGCAAGGGCCACCGCAACGTCATCTGCATCACCCTCGGCACCGGCCTCGGCGGCGGCATCATCATCGGCAACAAGCTGCGCCGCGGTCACTACGGCGTGGCCGCCGAGTTCGGCCACATCCGCATGGTGCCGGACGGCCTGCTGTGCGGCTGCGGCTCGCAGGGCTGCTGGGAGCAGTACGCCTCCGGGCGCGCCCTCGTCAGATACGCCAAGCAGCGTGCCAACGCCACCCCCGAGAACGCCGAGATCCTGCTCGGCCTCGGTGACGGCACCCCCGACGGCATCGAGGGCAAGCACATCTCCATGGCCGCCCGCCAGGGCGACCCGGTCGCCGTCGACTCCTACCGCGAGCTCGCCCGCTGGGCCGGCGCGGGCCTCGCCGACCTCGCCTCCCTCTTCGACCCCTCCGCCTTCATCGTCGGCGGCGGCCTCTCCGACGAGGGCGAACTGGTCCTCGACCCGATCCGCAAGTCCTACAAGCGCTGGCTGGTAGGCGGCAACTGGCGCCCGGTGGCCGAGGTCATCGCCGCCCAACTGGGCAACAAGGCGGGGCTGGTCGGAGCAGCCGACCTGGCTCGAGAGCCCGACCCCATCATGTAACGCCGACTTCCCGCGAGACGGCCACCGCGCTTCCGTAGGGGCGCGGGCTGTATTCGATGTGCGGCTGCCGCCGCGTGGGCGCGACAAGCCACGACGGACCGGCAGTCGCACACGATCCTCGCGCCCCGAGCCATTGGGCGTAGATTGATCCACATGGAGCTGCTGCCCAACTCCCACACAGAACCGGACGGTTCAGCCGTCATCAGGGTCCTGTCCTACAACATCCGCTCGATGCGGGACGACACGGACGCCCTGGCCAGGGTGATCACCGCCTGCGCCCCCGACCTGGTCCTCCTCCAGGAAGCCCCCCGCTTCTTCCGCTGGCGCAAGAAACTGGCCCGCCTCGCATCGGCCGCAGGCCAAGTCATTCTCACCGGAGGTGCCACCGCCTCCGGTCCGGCGATCCTCTGCACGCTCCGCGCCACCGTCGAGCGCACCGAGGACGTCCTCCTCCCGCTCACCCCCGGCCTGCACCGCCGCGGCTTCGCCACCGCAGTGGTCCGCTTCGGCGGCGCCCGCCTCGGCGTGGTCAGCCACCACCTCTCCCTGCAGGCGGACGAGCGGTACGACCAGGGCGGCATGCTCCTCGACCGGCTGGCCGGCCTCGGGGTGGAGCACGCGATCGCGGGCGGCGACCTCAACGACCTTCCCACCGGCCGCACCTTCCGCCGCCTCGCCGACGGCCTGCAGGACTGCTGGGCCACGGCCCCCTGGGGCGGCGAGTACACCTGGACGCCCGCCGACCCGTTCCAGCGGATCGACGCGATCTTCGCCACCAAGGGCATCGAGGTCCTCGGCTGCGGCGTCCCGATCGGCCACCCCGGAGTGACCGAGACCGACCTCAACAGGGCGACGGATCACCTGCCCGTGCTTGCCGCACTTCGCGTACCCGCGGCCTGAACAACACCCTCCGGACGGAGTCCGTTGAGAGGTACTGCTCTGAGGGCGGCCACGGACCACTTTCCGGTCCTGGCCGCCCTCAAGATCCCTGTCGGCGATGTCCCGGCCGGCTAGACGACGGCTCCGCGCCCCGGATCGTCGTCGTCCTCGTCGTCCGTCTTCATCCGCATCACCAGCGTGCCGAAACCGCCCAGGAAGCCGCCGATGCCGAGCGTGGCCAGCCACCAGGTCATGTCCCAGCTGAGCAGCACCGCCAGCAGAAGCAGGACCGGGCCGCCGATCACGCCCAGCCAGGCGAACTTCGCGGTCGTGTCGGCGGTGGGCAGCGGCGGCGGCTCCGGCGGTACGAAATGGCCCTCGTCGTCCTCGTCGAAGTCGTCCTCGGACGGCTCGGCGGCCGTGTAGTCGCGCGGCCCGACGCCGGGTGCGAAAGAGACCGAGCCGCCCAGGGGCTTCTTCGGCTTCTCCTGCTTCGGCGCCTCACCCTGGGTGTCGTCGTTGGTCTCCGGCTCCAGCAGCGCCAGGTCCTCGATCGACTTGAACGGCTTGGTGCCCGGTGGGTCCTTCGGCTCCTCGCCGTAGCCGGCGACGATCGCGGCCCACGCGGCATCCTCGTCGAAGGGGACGCCCTGCTCCTCCGGCTCGCGGTCCTCGCGGTCCGAGTCGTGCTCAGCCACCTGCGGCCGTCCCTTCCTTGCCGACACTGGGTGCGAGCCGGCCGATGAACGCGAGGCTCTCTTCGAAAATCCGGTTCGCATCGTGGTCCAACGTCGCCACGTGGTAGCTCTGTTCCAGCAGTATCTCCGTCACGTCCCTCGATGAGACCCGGCCGAGGATCCGGGCCGAGTCGGCCGGCGGCACGACATGGTCCTGGGGGCTGCGCAGCACCAGCAGCGGCTGTGTGACCTGCGGCAGCTCGCCGTCCACCAGCCGGAAGAAGTTCCGCAGGGAGTGCGCCGCGTGCAGCGGAACCCGGTCGTAGCCCAGCTCGGCGCTGCCCTCCTTCGCGATGTCGCTGGCGATCCCCTTCGCGGTGCGCACGAGATGGCGGGCCACGGGAAGGACGTACGGGGAAAAGCCGTGCATGCGGTTCGCCGGGTTGACGACCACCACGCCGCCGACCGCCTCCCCGTGCTTCGCCGCCAGGCGCAGCGCCAGGGTGGCGCCCATGGACAGGCCGGCCAGGAACACCTCGCTGCAGCGCTCGCGCAGGGAGCGCAACTCGCGGTCCACCTCGGCGTACCAGTCCTGCCAGCCGGTGAGCTGCATGTCCTCCCAGCGCGTGCCGTGCCCGGGCAGCAGCGGCAGCGAGACCGTGAGGCCGTGCTCGGCGAGATACTGGGCCCAGGGGCGCAGCGACTGGGGGGAACCGGTGAAGCCGTGGCAGAGCAGGACGCCGACCTCCCCGCCCTCGTGGCGGTACGGCTCGGCTCCAGGAAGGACCGGCACCTTCGGTCTCCTGTTCATGAGAGTGACGTGAAGTCCAGGTGCTTCACCGTACGCGACCGCACTGACACCGACCAGGGCCGTCGGATCCTTCGACAGTGCTCCGGGTTAAGGTCTGACCGACGGAAACAGGAGGCACACGGGTGTTGTACGGCACGATGAAGGTTGCCATCGGGGGGCCGCTGAAGGTCGCGTTCAGGCCATGGGTGGAAGGCCTGGAGAACATTCCGGCGGAGGGCGCCGCCATCCTGGCGAGCAATCATCTCTCCTTCTCCGACTCGTTCTTCCTGCCCGCGGTCCTCGACCGCAAGGTCACCTTCATCGCCAAGGCCGAGTACTTCACCACGCCCGGTGTGAAGGGCCGGCTGACGGCCGCCTTCTTCAAGGGTGTCGGCCAGCTCCCGGTGGACCGCTCCGGTGCGCGCGGCGCGGGCGAGGCGGCCATCAGGAGCGGCCTGGAGGTCCTGGAGCGCGGCGAGCTGTTCGGTATCTACCCCGAGGGCACGCGCTCGCCCGACGGCCGCCTCTACCGGGGCAAGCCCGGCGGCCTCGCGCGCGTGGCGCTCGCCTCCGGCGCGCCGGTCATCCCGGTCGCCATGATCGACACGGAGAAGATCCAGCCGCCGGGCAAGGTCATGCCCAAGCTGATGCGCCCGGGCATCCGCATCGGCAAGCCCCTCGACTTCACCCGCTACCAGGGCATGGAGCACGACCGCTTCGTGCTGCGCGCGGTCACCGACGAGGTCATGTACGAGATCATGAAGCTCTCCGGCCAGGAGTACGTCGACATGTACGCGACCGCGGCGAAGCGCCAGATCGCGGAGGCGGCGAAGGCCGAGAAGGAACAGGCCAAGGAGCAGGCCAGGGAACAGGCCAAGAAGGAGAAGCCCGAGGCCTAGGCTCTCGGTCGAGGGGGGTGGGGACATGCCCAAGCGCGAGCGCGTCATGCGCATGTCGGTCGAGCAGCCGCTGTGGCGTGCGCTGACCGCGTACCGGGTGCTCACGATGCTGTACGCGGTCGGCCTGTTCGCCACCGCCTACGACGAGTACGACCACGCGGGCGTCGCCATCGCCTACTACGTCGTCCTGTTCGTGTGGACGCTCGCCACCCTGCCCCGCGTCCAGAGCGCGGCCGCCTGCACCAAGCGCTTCCTCGCGGTCGACCTCGCCATCGCGCTCACCGGCATCCTGCTCACCCCGCTCGCGGTCAACGAGCAGCACATCCAGAGCGGCGGGCCCACCCTGCCGTCGATATGGACCGCCGGCTCGGTCCTCGCGTACGCCATCAAGGGCGGCTGGCGCTGGGCCGCGTTCGCTTCGACGCCGGTCGCCGCCGCCAACCTGATCGAACGCGGCGCCCCGGCCCGCGACACCGTCCACAACGTGATCCTGGTCTGGGTCGCCTCCATCGCCATCGGCTACGTCGTCGAGGTCGCCCGCGCCTCCGAGCGCACCCTCGCCCGGGCCCTGGAGATCGAGGCCGCGACCCGGGAGCGGGAGCGGCTCGCCCGGGACATCCACGACGGGGTGCTGCAGGTGCTGGCCATGGTGCAGCGCCGCGGCGCGGTCCTCGGCGGCGAGGCGGCCGAGCTGGGCCGGATGGCCGGCGAGCAGGAGGTCGCGCTGCGCACCCTGGTCTCCGGCGGGCTGATCCCTGTCTCGCGGGTGTCGGAGGACGCCGCCGAGGGCGCGGTCGTACGGGCCGTGGAGGAGCCCTCGTACGACGAGGACGGCCCGGTCGATCTGCGGGCGCTGCTCGCCCCGTACGCCGCCGCGAAGGTCAGCTTCGCCGAACCCGGAGCGGCCGTGCTGCTGCCCAGGGCCGCCGCGAAGGAGCTGGCCGCGGCCGTCGGCGCCGCCCTGGACAATGTGCGCCGGCACGCCGGTGAGGACGCGCGCGCGTGGATCCTCGTCGAGGACGAGCCCGGTGAGGTCGTGGTGACCGTACGGGACGACGGGCCCGGCATCCCCGAGGGGCGGCTCGCGCAGGCCGAGGGGGAGGGGCGGCTCGGTGTCGCCCTGTCGATCCGCGGCCGGCTGCGCGACCTCGGCGGCAGCGCCGAACTGATCTCGGTGCCCGGGCAGGGCACCGAGGTCGAACTGAAAGTACCGAAGGACGCGAAGGACCCACGGGGGAAGGCAGAGCGGCGATGACGGACTCGACCGACGAGCGGCAGGGCGCGATCAAGGTCATGGTGGTCGACGACCACCCCATGTGGCGCGATGCCGTCGCCCGCGACCTGGCCGAGTCCGGCTTCGACGTGGTCGCCACCGCGGGCGACGGCGACCAGGCCGTGCGCCGCGCCAAGGCGGCAGGCCCGGACGTGCTCGTCCTTGATCTGAACCTGCCCGCCAAGCCCGGCGTCCAGGTCTGCAAGGAGCTGGTCGGCCACAACCCCGCGCTGCGGGTCCTGGTGCTGTCGGCGAGCGGTGAGCACGCCGACGTCCTGGAGGCGGTGAAGTCCGGCGCGACCGGCTATCTGCTGAAGTCGGCCTCCACGGACGAGCTGCTGGACGCGGTGCGCCGCACGGCCGTCGGCGACCCGGTGTTCACTCCGGGCCTGGCCGGGCTGGTCCTCGGCGAGTACCGCCGGCTCGCCTCCGAGCCCGCGTCCGCCGCGGACACCGACCAGCCGGGCGCCCCGCAGCTCACCGACCGCGAGACGGAGGTGCTGCGCCTGGTCGCCAAGGGCCTGAGCTACAAGCAGATCGCCGAACGCCTGGTCATCTCCCACCGCACGGTCCAGAACCACGTCCAGAACACCCTCGGCAAGCTCCAGCTGCACAACAGGGTGGAACTCGTCCGGTACGCCATAGAGCGCGGACTCGACGACGAGTGACAGTGCCACGGGAGCTTGACGCCGGGTAAACCAACCGCCCGCCGATTCACCGGAATTGCCCTTCCCGCCCATCCCTCTGTGACCTGGATCACCATTAGCGTGGCTGTCACCAGGCAACTGCGGCGAAGGGACATTTCCATGCGGGTCGGAGTACTGACCGGAGGCGGCGACTGCCCCGGACTCAACGCCGTCATCCGGGGCATCGTCCGCAAGGGCGTGCAGGAGTACGGCTACGACTTCGTCGGCTACCGGGACGGCTGGCGCGGACCCCTCGAAGGCGACACCGTCCGCCTCGACATCCCCGCCGTGCGCGGCATCCTGCCCCGCGGCGGCACCATCCTCGGCTCCTCGCGCACCAATCCGCTGAAGCAGGAGAACGGCATCCGCCGGATCAAGGAGAACCTCGCCAAGCAGGAGGTCGAGGCGCTCATCGCGATCGGCGGCGAGGACACCCTCGGCGTAGCGGCACGCCTCACCGACGAGTACGGCGTCCCCGTCGTCGGCGTACCGAAGACGATCGACAACGACCTGTCCGCCACCGACTACACCTTCGGCTTCGACACCGCGGTCGGCATCGCCACCGAGGCCATCGACCGGCTGCACACCACCGCCGAGTCCCACATGCGCGTCCTGGTCTGCGAGGTGATGGGCCGGCACGCCGGCTGGATCGCCCTGCACTCCGGCCTCGCCGGCGGCGCCAACGTCATCCTCATCCCCGAGCAGCGCTTCGACCTCGAACAGGTCTGCGCCTGGATCACCTCCCGCTTCAAGGCCTCGTACGCCCCCATCGTGGTCGTCGCCGAGGGCGCCATGCCCAAGGACGGCGACGTGGTCCTCAAGGACGAGTCGCTGGACTCCTTCGGGCATGTCCGCCTGTCCGGGGTCGGCGAATGGCTCGCCAAGGAGATCGAGAAGCGCACCGGCAAGGAGGCCCGCACGACCGTCCTCGGCCACATCCAGCGCGGCGGCACCCCGAGCGCCTTCGACCGCTGGCTCGCCACCCGCTTCGGCCTGCACGCCATCGAAGCCGTCCACGAGGGCGACTTCGGCAAGATGGTCGCCCTGCGCGGCACCGACATCGTCCGCGTCCCGATCGCGGAGGCGACGGCGAAGCTGAAGACGGTGGACCCGAAGCTGTACGAGGAGGTCGGGGTCTTCTTCGGCTGACGGCAGCCCCGGACGGCTACACGGTCGTGCGGTGCAGCTGGCCGATCAGCTCCCGCACGATCGCCGTCCCGTTCAGTGTCAGCACCGACTCCGGGTGGAACTGGACGCCCGCGAACCGCGGACCGCGCAGTGCGTGCACCTCCCCGTTCGCCGCCCGGCTCACCTCCACCGCGTGTGCGGCCAGCTCGCGCGCCGCCTCCTCGTCGCAGCGCGCCACGAAGCTGTTGTAGAAGCCGACGGTCTCGGTCCGCCCGAACAGCTCGATCGCCGTCTGCGCCCCCTGGTAGGGCACTTCCTTCCGTACGATCTCCAGCCCCAGTTCGGCCGCGAGCAGCTCGTGGCCGAGGCAGACGCCCAGCACACCGTGCCGGTGATCGCGGATCACCTGGGCGGTCAGCTCCCGCAGGAACCGCATCTTCGGATCGTCCAGGTCGGACGGGTCACCGGGTCCGGGGCCCAGCACGACCGTCCCCTCATGGGCACGGACGGCTTCCCTGAGGCCCGGCTCGTCGTAGCGCCGCACGGTCACCTCGAGCCCGGCCGAGCGCAGCACATGGGCGAGCATCGAGGTGAAGGTGTCCTCGCCGTCGACCACGAAGGCATGCCCTTCGAGCTCGTGGGACCGCTCCTGCATCCGCAGCCAGAACGGCGCCAGCGAGGCCCGGCGGCCGTCGAGCGCGGCACGCACGCGTGGATCGTCGGCGAGCCGCACGCGCGTGTGCTCCGCGCGCGGCCGTGCCGGACGTACGCCCAGGGCCGCCAGCACGCCCGCCGCCTTCGCATGCGTCTCGGCGACCTCGCTCGCCGGGTCCGAGCCGCGGACCAGCGTGGCGCCGACCGGCACGCGCAGATGCCCTTCGCGGGAGATGTCCGCCGTACGGATCAGGATGGGGGAGTCGAGTGTCTGCGCGCCGCCGGAGTCCCGGCCGAGCAGCGCGAGCGCCCCCGCGTAGTAGCCGCGCCCGCCGACCTCGTGCCGCTCGATGACCCGGCAGGCGTTCTGCACCGGCGAACCCGTGACGGTCGCCGCGAACATGGTCTCCTTGAGCACCTCGCGCACGTCCAACGAGGACTTCCCGCGCAACTCGTACTCGGTGTGCGCGAGATGGGCCATCTCCTTCAGCCGCGGGCCGACGACGACCCCGCCCATGTCGCCGACGGTGCACATCATCTTGAGCTCCTCGTCGACGACCATCGACAGCTCCTCGATCTCCTTGCCGTCGGCGAGGAAGTCCAGCAGGTGCTCGGGCGTCGGGCCCTCGGCGGGATACCGGTACGTCCCGCTGATCGGGTTCATCACGACCGTGCCGCCGGACATCCGCACATGCACCTCGGGGCTCGCCCCGACCAGCGTGCGCTCCCCGGTGTGCACGACGAACGTCCAGTACGCGCCCCGCTCACCCTCCAGCAGCCGCCGGAACAGCGCCAGCGCGTCGGTGCGGGAGAACCCCGGGATCCCACCCCCGTAGGTCCGCCGGATCACGAAGTTGGCGCCCTCGCCCCGCCCGATCTCCTCGTGCAGCACCCGGCCGACGATCTCGCCGTACTCCTCGTCCTCGACGTCGAAGCCCCCGTCCGCCACCCGCACCTCGTGCACCGGGAGCTGCGCGAGGGCGTCGGCGAGCGGGATCTCGTACGACTCCTCGGGGGTGAGGAAGGCCAGCGGTGTCCCGTCGTCGCGGACGTCGAAGCCGCGTTCGCGGATCTGGCGGAAGGGGACGAGGGCGAGGCCCTCGTCGGGGAGGTCGGCCAGGCGGTCGTACGTGGTGACCGGGCCGAGCAGCACCTCCACGGTGTTCTCGTCGCGGCCCGGCGCGCGGCGGCGCAGCAGGGCGAAGGGGCGCGGGTCGTGCAGCAGGTCCTGCAGGTTCATGGGTCCGGGTTCCTTCTCGATCTCGTCGTCGACGGAGAGGAACGACCCCGGAAACACCGAAGGCCGCCCCTCGGGCGGCCTTCGCGAAGTCTTGCGTACGCGCAGTCAGTGGGCCGCCGGATGAGCGGTCCACCACCAGTTCTGGGTCGAGTGCGCGAACATGTCGGGCACCTTACACCAGCCGCGCGCACAGCACATTCACAGACATGACAGATTGTCCGTCTTGACGTGCCCATGACCCTCCGTTGACTCTTGAGGCTCAACGGGTGGAGGGGGACACATGAAGCGCTTCCGGTCATCCTGCGTCGCCGCGGTCGTCCTGGCGCTGGGCCTGTCGGGCTTACAGCCGGTGATCGCCCACGCGGCGCCGGGACGAGCAGCCTCGGCCGCCGACGCGGAACAGTCCGTGACCACGATCGACCGCACCGAGTTACGGGCCGGCGCCCGCTTCGACACCAGACCCGTCGACCCCCAGGGCAGACCCCTCGCCGCCGCCAAGGCCGTCAGGACCGACTGGCCCGACCCCGGCGAGGACACCGTCCCCGTCTCCGCCAGACCGACCCGAGTCGCCGAAACCGCCGTCTCGGTCACCGCGCCCCGCAGCAGATCCGCCGCCCCCGACTCCGTCGACGTACGGGCGTACGGCAACTCGAAGGCCCGCCAACTCGGCGGCCACGCAACGGCCTTCACCCTGAAAGCGGCCGACACCGCAGACCGCGTCGGCGTCCGCGTCGACACCTCCGGCTTCCGCCAGGCCTACGGCGGCGACTTCGAGTCCCGGCTCCGCCTGATCGCCCGACCGGCGTGCGCGCTGACCACGCCCAGGGCCGCGGAGTGCGAGCGGAGCAGCCCGGTCAAGAGCCGTGTCGACCTCACCACCCACACCCTCTCCGCCGAGGTGACCGCCGACCCCGACACGGTCTTCGTGGTCGCCGCCGCGCCGAACGGCGAGACGGGTTCCGCCACCGCCACCAAGCTCTCCTCGTCCAGCAAGTGGCAGGTCGGGCTCAGCTCCGGAGACTTCTCCTGGTCGCTGCCGCTGCCCCAGGTCCCGGCGATCGCCGGCGACGCCCCGGACATCAGCCTCGGCTACTCCTCGCAGGCCGTCGACGGCATGGTCGCCGCCGAGAACAACCAGCCCTCCTGGGTCGGTCAGGGCTGGGACCTCGCCCTGCCCTACATCGAGCGCCGCTACAACGGCTGCGTCGACGACGGTGGCGACACCGGCGACCTGTGCTGGGCGGGCGACGAGTACCGCATCTCCCTCAAGGGCACCTCGTCCTCGCTGGTCAAGGACACGGCGGCGGGCGGCGACACCTGGCGGGCGCAGGAGGACCCGGGCTGGCGCATCCAGCACAGGACGGGCGCCGACAACGGTGACAACGACGGCGAGTACTGGGTCGTGACCACCCCGCAGGGCACCCGGTACACCTTTGGCCGCGGCAAGCAGGCGACCACCGGCACCGCCACCGACTCCGTCTACACCGTGCCGGTCTTCGGCGACGACGAGGGCGAACCCTGCCACAAGGGCAGCGTCCAGGACTCGTACTGCACCCAGGCCTGGCGCTGGAACCTCGACGGCGTGGTCGACGCGCACGGCAACTCCAACACGTACTTCTACGCGCAGGAGACCAACCGCTACGCCCGCAACGGCGACCCCGCCAAGTCGACCTCGTACGTCCGCGGCGGCCACCTGAAGGACATCGTCTACTCGCAACGCTCCGGCGCCGAGGACCAACAGGCCCCCGCCCGGCTGCACTTCACGACCGGCCTGCGCTGTGTCGAGGCCGCGGGCGGCACCGGCGACTGCCCGGCCTTCGACGCCGACCACGCGAGCTCGTACCCCGACGCGCCCCTCGACTCCCTGTGCACGAGCGGCGACTGCACCGGCGAGGAGCAGAAGTCGCCGACATTCTTCACCGACACGCTGCTCCGCTCGGCAACGGCCCAGCGCTCCGCTGCCGGCGGCGGCTGGAGCGACGTCGACCGCCTCGACTTCACCTACGACTACCCCAAGCCGTCCGACGGCACCGACGCCATGCTGTGGCTGACGAAGGTGCAGCAGACGGGCCTCGCCGGCAGCGGCGAACTCAAGCTGCCCGCCGTCGAGTTCACCGGCAAGGAGTTCGCCAACCGGGCCGACGCCGACCCGTCGGCCGGCGCCCCCGAGATGCGCAAGCTGCGCATCACCTCGTTCGTCGACGAACTCGGCCGCCGGGTCGACGTGACGTACGGCCAGCCCGACCCGTGCCCGGTCGACGACCTCCCCGAGGGCCGCTACGACTCCAACACCCAGGACTGCTTCCCAGGCTGGCGCACCAACGGCACCTCCTCCGGCTTCGGCGTCTGGCACAAGTACCTCACCACCAAGGTCACCGTCCGTGACAGCGGCGGCGGTTCGCCCCCGCAGACCACCGAGTACCGCTACCGGGGAACCCCCGCCTGGCACCACGACGACGACCCGGTCACCAAGGCCGAGCGGCGCTCCTGGAGCGACTGGCGCGGCTACGGCAGCGTCGACGTCGCCAAGATGACCGACCCCTCCTACCGGGGCGAGTCCGCGAGCCGCGCCGTCCAGATCACCCGCTCCCTCAACTTCCGCGGCATGGACGGCGACACGAAGGCCGACGGCTCGCACAAGTCCGTCGAGGTCACCGACTCGCAGGGCAACGCGGTCAAGGACCTGCCGTATCTGCGGGGCAAGGAGCGCGAGAGCGTCCAGTTCCAGGTGAACGACGCGGGCGAGGCGACGTACGAACTCGGCGGCACGCTCCACGACTACGGCTCCGCGCACACCACCCCGGCCAAGGCGGGCGAGAGCGATCCGGACAACGACGCGCATCTCGTCGTCGAGACGGGCTCGGCCAGCCGCGAGACCGTCATCTCCGAGCTGGGCAACCGCAGTTCGCGCGGCAACAGCCTGAAGACCGAGTACGACACCTACGGCCAGCCCGTCTCCGTCCTCGACACGGCGGGCTCCGACATCCGCTGCACGAAGACCTCCTACGACCGCAGCGCGGCGACCCTCGACTCCTGGATGCTCGCCTTCCCGTACCGGGTGCGCACCTACACCGGGACCTGTGCGGACCCGAAGTCCCTGGTCACCGGCAAGGACCAGTACTACGACGGGGCGAGCGCGCCGGATGCGCCCGTCGTCAGGGGCGATGTCACGCGCACCGTCAGCGCCGTCGCCGCCTCCGGTCCCGACACGGTCACCGAGAGCGTCACCACGCGCGCCGCGTTCGACGACTACGGCCGCACCGTCTCCGAGACCGACGCCGACGGCAACACCGAGCACACCGCCTACGCCCCCGCCACCGGGCGGCCCGCGACCGTCACGGAGACCGACGCAGCGGGCCACTCCGAGGTGACGACCCTGGAGCCCGACCGGCAACAGCCGGTCGCCGTCGAGGACGCCAACGGGCAGACCACCCGCACGGCCCATGACGCGCTCGGCCGGGTCACCGAGGTCCGCGAGGCCGACCAGTCGGCCGACGACCCGGCGAACCAGGTGTTCACGTACAGCCTCGACCCCGAGCACCGCAGGCCGCCGCTGGTGATCAGCAAGCAGCTCCAGTCCGGCTCGACCTACGTCACGAGCTGGGACTATCTCGACTCCCTCGGTCGCGACCGGCAGTCGCAGACCGTCTCGCCCGCCTCCACCGACGACGCGGCGAAGACGATCGTCACCGACAAGCGGTACGACGACGCCGGCAACCAGGCCGCCGAGACGCTCCCGGTCGTCGCGCCGGGCACGGCCGGCTCCGCCCTGCTCACCGTTCCCGCCGACCAGGTCGACGAGACCCGCTACGGCTACGACGCGCTGGGCCGGACCGTGCGCTCCACGCAGTACGGCGACGGCAAGGAGCTGTGGCACACCTCCGTCGCCTACTACGGCGACCACACCCGCACCGACCCGCCGGCCGGCGGCACCGCAGTCACCTCCTGGACCGACCTGCGCGACCAGGAGGTGCGCAAGCAGGAGGGCACGGGCGACGCCACCGTCACCACCGAGTCCACCTTCACCCCGGGCGGTCAGGTCGAGTCCGTCACCGACCCCAAGGGGCACCGCGCCACCTACACCTACGACCTGCTCGGCCGCCGCACCGGCGCCGACGACCCGGACGCGGGCCGCTCCCGCACCCGATTCGACGGCAACGGCAACCAGATCGCCACCTGGGACGAGAAGGCCATCGCCGCCGGGAGCGACACCCCCACCCTGTCCACGGACTACGACGAGCTGAACCGGCCCACCGTCCGCTGGGCGGGCGCCTCAGGCAGCGGCACGAAGATCGCCTCCTGGACGTACGACTCCACGACGATCACGAACGGCATCGGCCTGGCCGCCGAGCAGACCACCTACGCAGTGGGCAAGGCCTACCGCCAGTCCGTCACCGGCTACGACGCCCGCGGTCGGCAGACCGGCAAGAAGTGGACCTTCCCGGCAGGCCTCGGCGGCTCGCTGCACGACCTGTCGTACGAGGTCCGCTACCGCTACGACAGCGCCGACCACATCGTCGGCGTCGACTACCCCGACGACGTACTCGGCGCCCCCGCCGAACGGCTCGCCACCACCTACGACGGCCTGGGCAACGTCCGCACCCTGACCGGCACCACCCAGGACCTGCTCACCGGAAAGGACGTCACCCGCACCTACGTCTCGGACACCGGCTACGCGGCCGACGGCAAACTCGCCTCGCGCGACTACGCCGACCCGCACCACGACCTGCGCCGCTCCTACGCCTACGAGAGCGGCAGCCAGCGCCTGTCCCGCATCCAGACCCTCGTCCAAGAACCGCTCGGTGACGACTGGCAGGCCAAGCAGGACGACACCTACCGCTGGGACGACGCCGGCCGGATCACCTCCGTCACCGACACCACGCTCCACGACCCCGTCGCCACCTGCTACGGCTACGACACCCTGTCCCGGCTCACCCACGCCTGGACCACGGAGAAGACCGACTGCTCCGACGCAGGGTCCACGCTCACCCACGAAGGACCGGCCGGCTTCAACAAGTCCTGGACCTACTCCGACGACGGCAACCTCACCTCCGTCCGCTCCCTCGCCCACACCGAGGAGTTCGCCTACGGCGACGACGCGCACCCGCACGCCGTCACCCGGGCAGGCCACGACACGTACGCATACGACGCCAACGGCTCCCTGCAGAAGAAGACCGAGGACCTGCTCGTCGCCTCCTCCCTGCAATGGAACGCCCAGCACCAGCTGGAGCAGGTGACCACCGAGCTGGTCAAGAAGACCCGGTTCGTCTACGCGCCCGACGGCAGCCGCATGGCCCGCATCGACCCGGTCGGCGTCGCCACGCTGTACCTCGACGGCCAGGAGGTCACCGTCGCCCTCGGCATCGCCAAGGCGACCCGCTACTACCGCATCGCGGGCGTCACCGTCGCCGCCCGGCTGCCCGTACTGGGCCTGAAGTGGCAGCTCAACGACAACCAGGGCTCGGCCCAGCTCACCGTGCCCGAGGGCACCGGTCTGGTCGAGCGCACCTACTACGACCCCTACGGCGCCGTCCGGCCGCTGTCCGCGTCCCCGCCGACCGACCACGGCTGGCTCGGCAAGGTCCGCGACCCCAGCACCGGCCTGAACGCCCTCGGCGCCCGCTACTACGACGCCGACCTGGGCCGCTTCCTCGCCACCGACCCTGCCTACGACCCGACCTCCGCCCAGACCGCCAACCCCTACTCCTACGGGGCGAACAACCCCGTGATGTACACCGACCCGACCGGCCTGTGGTCCCTGGGCGGCATCTGGGACGGCGTCAAGAAGGGCGCCTCGGCGGCCTGGGACTGGGCCAGCGAGAACAAGGGTCTGATCACCAACATCGCCGTCGGCATCGGCGTCGGCATCGCGGTCGGGGCGATCTGCTCCACCGGCGTCGGCTGCGTCATCCTCGCCGGAGCGGCAGCCGGAGCCGCCGGTGCCGCCGCCGGGTACGGCGTGGACGTCGCCGAGGGCAAGCAGCAGTTCTCCTGGCAGGGTCTCGCCGTCAACGTCGGCGTCGGCGCCGCCACCGGCGCGCTGACCGCCGGGGCGATCGCGGGCGCCGGTGCGGCCGGCCGCGCGGCCCTCAACAGCACCGTCGGCAAGGCCGCCACGGCCGGGGCGAGCAGGGCCGCCTCGGCGGTCACCGGGGCGGCGGCACAGGGCGGGCGGGCCCTGGCCAACGCGGCCCGGGCGGCGGGCGGCAAGGTCGCGGCCGCAGCGCAGGCCGCCGCCAAACCGGCCCTCAGCGCGGCCCGCAACGCGGGCGGCAAGGCCCTCGACGCCCTCGCCAAACGGTTCGCACCGCAGACGGTCCGGGGCACCACCGCACGCCTGCAGTCGTACGTCGACAAGGCGGTGTCCGACTACGCGAGCGGGGTGATCAGGATGTCGGCCGGCCAGGCCAGAAGGGCCGCCGACCCCAACTTCCCGCAACTCACGGAGGAGTTGTTCCGCGGACAGGTCCTCGACCGGGCGGTGAAGACAGCGGTCGCGAACGACCCTAAGCTCGGTCATCTGTGGGTGTCGCGGTCCGGCGAGTTCGGCCCCGACTTCCACGACATCATGACCATGACGTGGTGGGACATCACGACCAGGGGAGCCTGGGCCGCCCATGTGCGGCTCTACACCAACCCCTTCGGCCGAGGGATAGGACTGTTCACGGAATGAGCGCGACGCGTGGCACGGGCATCGACTGGCGCGGGGAGGCCGGCGGCAGGCTGGCCGCCCAGGTGCTCGACCGGCTGAAGGCGGGTCGGCCGCTCACGGACCTGCCCGTGCCACGCGACGGCGAGGGACGCGCAGACCTGCGCGGATTCGTCTTCCCGCCGCCGCGCGCGGTGGGCCGGCTCGGCGGCCGATGGGGCCGCGGAAAGCTGATCGAGGGCACCACGGAGCTGAAGAAGGTCACCCTGCGCGGCCTCGACCTCTCCGGGGCGAGCGGTCCCTCCCTGCGGTTGCACGGCTGCGAGCTCGTCGACTGCGTCCTCGACCGGGCCGACCTGCCCGACCTGCGGCTGTGGGACACCACGGTCACCGACTGCTCCTTCGCGGGCGCCAAGCTGAAGGACGCGGCCGTTGGCACCTGGGACCGCGGCCGGCGCAACACCTGGCGCCGGGTCTCCTTCACCGGTGCCGACCTGCGCGGTGCCGTCGCCGTCGGCGCCGTGTTCGAGGAGTGCGACTTCGGCAGGGCCAGGCTCGACGGGCTGCACTTCGAGCAGTGCGCCCTGGACGACTGCACCTTCGCGGGCCGGATGCGCGAGGTCGTCTTCGACGGACGCGCCCTGCCGGACCGGCCCGCCCCGCAGCCGCTGCGCCGGGCCGATTTCTCGGGGGCCGAGTTCCGGGACGTCGAGTTCTGGGACTGCCGGGTCGCGGACGTGACCCTGCCGGGCACGCCGGGCCTCGGCTTCGTCCCCGAGTACCGGGCGACGGCGCGGCGGGCGCTGGAGGTGCTGGCCGACGACCCGTCCCGGGAGGCCAGGATGCTCGTGGGGGAGCTGACCGAGGCGCTGCGCGGTCCTGGCGACGACTCGGCCGTGGGCCTCTTCAACCGACAGGACTACGTGGACGCCGGCGGGGAGGCGCTGGCGGAGCTGGCGCAGCGGCTGCTCGTCCCGGGAGTGCGTCTCACTTGATGGGCAGTGGGCTGGACGCCCGACACGACCCCGTAATGTTGACGTCGTGACCGTGAACGCTAAGACCAGCGCGAGCGCTGGCAACACCTGGCGAGATCTGCCCGCGGCGCAGCAGCCCGAGTACCCCGACCTTGAGGCTCTGCGCGCAGTTGTTGCGGACCTCGAGTCGTATCCGCCGCTCGTCTTCGCGGGCGAGTGCGACCAGCTGCGCGCCCGGATGGCGTCCGTCGCCAAGGGAGAGGCGTTCCTCCTCCAGGGCGGCGACTGCGCCGAGGCCTTCGACGCGGTGTCCGCCGACCACATCCGCAACAAGCTCAAGACGCTGCTGCAGATGGGCGCCGTGCTGACGTACGCCGCCTCGGTGCCGGTCGTGAAGGTCGGCCGTATCGCCGGCCAGTACTCCAAGCCGCGCTCCAAGCCGACCGAGACCCGCGACGGCGTGACGCTGCCGACCTACCGCGGTGACTCCGTCAACGGCTTCGACTTCACCGAGGCCGCCCGGATCCCGGACCCGGAGCGGCTGAAGCGGATGTACCACGCGTCCGCGTCCACGCTGAACCTGGTGCGTGCCTTCACCACCGGCGGCTACGCCGACCTGCGCCAGGTGCACGCCTGGAACCAGGACTTCGTGAAGTCGTCCCCGTCCGGGCAGCGCTACGAGCAGCTCGCGCGGGAGATCGACAACGCGCTGAACTTCATGCGGGCCTGCGGCACCGACCCGGAGGAGTTCAAGACCGTCGAGTTCTACTCCTCGCACGAGGCGCTGCTGCTCGACTACGAGTCCGCGCTCACCCGCGTCGACTCGCGCACCGGTCAGCTCTACGACGTCTCCGGGCACATGGTGTGGATCGGTGAGCGCACCCGGCAGCTGGACGGCGCGCACATCGAGTTCGCCTCGAAGATCCGCAACCCGATCGGCATCAAGCTCGGCCCGACGACCACGGCCGAGGAGGCGCTGCAGTACATCGACCGCCTCGACCCGGAGCGCGAGCCGGGCCGGCTGACCTTCATCGTCCGCATGGGCGCGGACAAGATCCGCGACAAGCTTCCCGAGCTGGTCGAGAAGGTCACCGCCTCGGGCGCGACGGTGGCCTGGGTGACCGACCCGATGCACGGCAACACCTTCGAGGCGGCCTCCGGTCACAAGACCCGCCGTTTCGACGACGTGCTCGACGAGGTCAAGGGCTTCTTCGAGGTCCACAAGGGCCTGGGCACCCACCCGGGCGGCATCCACGTCGAGCTCACCGGGGACGACGTCACCGAGTGCGTGGGCGGCGGCGACGAGATCTTCGTCGACGATCTGCACCAGCGCTACGAGACGGCCTGCGACCCGCGTCTGAACCGCAGCCAGTCCCTCGACCTGGCGTTCCTCGTCGCGGAGATGTACCGGGACCAGTGACAGGGATACCTGTTACCGGGACATGAATGGGGCGCGGATCACATACGATCCGCGCCCCGCTCCACTTTTGCGGCTCCTGCCCGCCGGGTAAGGTTAGGTTAGCCTCACCGATCAACGGGGATGGCACTTCGATCCCGGCGGGAGGTGAACCGCGTGTTCGTCTGCAGTTGCTTCGGCATCACAGAGCAGCAGGTCAAGAAGCACGCGGAGGACGGTGCCTGCACCCCGCGCCAGATAGCCTCGGCCTGCAAGGCCGGCACGGACTGCGGTTCGTGCGTACGCCGTATTCAGGCGCTGCTCGGCAGGGGCGAGTGCCCCCGCCGTGAGCTCGCAGACCAGGGCAAGCCGGTCCTGGCCGCGCTGGACGAGGCGGCCTAGCTCTCCGGCTGCTCGATCAGCTGCGCGATGTAGAGCGCCTCGCCGAGCTTCTCCACCAGTTCCAGCTGGGTGTCGAGGTAGTCGATGTGGTGCTCCTCGTCCTCGAGGATCGACTCGAAGATGTTCGCGGACGTGATGTCGCCCTTGTTGCGCATCACCTCGATGCCCCGCTTGAGGCGGTCGATCGCCTCGACCTCGATCTGCCGGTCCGCCTCGAACATCTCCCTGACGGTCTGTCCCACCCGTACATGGAAGAGGCGCTGGTAGTTCGGCAGTCCCTCCAGGAACAGGATCCGGTCGGTCAGCACCTCCGCGTGCTTCATCTCGTCGAACGACTCGTGCCGCGTGTATTTGGCGAGCTTCGTCCAGCCGAAGTTCTCCTGCATCTTCGCGTGCAGAAAGTACTGGTTGATCGCGGTCAGCTCGCCGGTGAGCTGCTCATTGAGGAATTCGATGACCTCGGGGTCGCCCTGCATCGCTAAGGCTCCTTCCAAGCGGGGGGAACTGGCAGGCTGCGCCGCATGATTGCACCGGCGAGGAAGATCGTCCAGTAAGTCTGCGCTTAGTAAGTAAGTGCATGCTCAGTACTGATTGCCCCGTTTTGGCGGGGGCGGTCAAGTGCACCGTCCGCGGTCTGTCAGGATGGAGTCATGGGTCAGCCGGTGGAGCGTGAATCGGGAGAACGCGATTCAGGAGGAGCAGCACAGTCCGAGCTTCCCCCGGGGCAGCGTCTGCAGCGCGGCTGGCCGGTGACGCATTACGGGCCCGTTCCCAAGTTCCGCCCGGAGCGCTGGGAGTTCAGGGTCTTCGGCGCCACCGCGGACGGCGAGAAACACTGCTGGACCCATGAGGAGTTCACGGCTCTGCCGTACACCACCGTCGTGGGCGACCTGCACTGCGTCACGAAGTTCAGCATGCTGGGCGCCGAATGGGGTGGCATTCCGGCTCGTTCGATCCTTGAGATCGCGCCGCCCGCACCCACGGTCACCCATGTGATGGTGTGGGCCGAATACGGATTCAGTTCGAACCTCCGTCTGGCGGATTTCGCCTCCGAGCGGACCATCTTCGCCACCCACAAGGACGGCGAACTGCTGACCGCGGAACACGGCTTCCCGCTGCGTCTCGTCGTGCCCCATCTGTATGCCTGGAAGGGCCCGAAGTGGGTGCGCGGCGTGGAGTACATGACCACCGACCGCCGAGGCTTCTGGGAGGAGCGCGGCTACCACAACATCGGCGACCCGTGGAAGGAGCAGCGCTACTCCTACCAGGAGGAGCCCGGGGAGGGCCCCGAGCTCTGATCCCGGTCCTCGCAGGTCAGTGGTGGTATGCGTGCACCACCGCATGCCCCTTGCCGCGGCCGATCATCCACTTGTTGACGGGCGTCGTCACGAAGAAGGCGAGCGCCAGCGAGATGGCGAGCGAACCCCAGAACAGCAGGTCCGCCAGTTGCGCGTCCATCGCGTCCGGCCACAGCACGATCACGCCGTTGTCGATCAGCTCCATCACCGCGATGGACAGGGTGTCCGCGGCCAGTGCCACCCGGAAGGCCGTACGGAAGTCGACGCCGGCCCGCAGCACCCCGCGCAGGGTGAGCGAGTAGCCGAAGAAGAACGCGAGGACGATCGCCAGGATCGTCGTCGCGAGGTTGCCCCAGCCGAGCGCCGTGCCGATCACCATGCCCAGCACCTCGCCGACGGCGCAGCCGGTGAGGCAGTGGAGGGTGGCCTGCGCGGCCGTGCTCCAGGTGGCGGCCGCCGGGTGATGGTGTGCGTGCGCGTGTGCCTCGTGCTGCATGACTGCCCCCAATGTCAGGTAACGGTTCCTGCACCGAGCAGGAACCGTATACCCCCCAGGGGTATTCCCGAACGGGTCAGGAGTCGCGCAGTTTCTTCAGCCGCTCCACATCGGCCGCATGTCCCTCCTTGCCGCCCGGCGTCTCGATGATCAGCGGTACGCCCTCGGTGGCGGGGTGGGTCATCAGCGCCCGGAAGGGGTCCTCACCGATGTGACCTGCGCCGATGTTCTCGTGCCTGTCCTTGTGCGCGCCGACCACGTCCTTGGAGTCGTTGGCGTGGATCAGCTTCAGCCGGCCCTCGCCGACCGTGTCCACCAGCAGATCGAGGGTCTGGTGCATGCCGTTCGGGCCGGTCAGGTCGTGGCCGGCCGCGAAGATGTGGCAGGTGTCCAGGCAGATCCCGAGCTTCGGATGGGCGTCCAGCGCCTCGAAGTACGGTCCGAAGTCCCAGGTCCGCGAGCAGAGCGAGGCGCCCTGCCCGGCCGTCGACTCCAGCAGCAGGAACGGATCGTCGTCATGGGTGAGCTCGTCCAGCAGCGGCAGCATGTACTGCCGTACCTGCTTCAGGGCAACCGACCGGTCCCGGCCGCCCGTCGCGCTGCCCGTGTGCACCACCACGCCGAGCGCCCCGATCTCCCGCCCGCGCCGCAGCGAGTGCCGCAGTGACTCCACCGACCTCTGCACGGTCGCCTCGGTGTGCGAGCCGAAGTTGATCAGATACGGGGCGTGGACGTACGCCGGGATCGACTCGGCCGCGCACACCTCGCGGAACTCCTCGTCCTGCCGCGGATCGCCGGCGGGCGTGGCCCAGCCGCGCGGGTTGGCGACGAAGACCTGCACGGTCTCGGCCTTCAGATCGTGGGCGTAGGACAGACCGACGGAGTGGAGACCACCGGCGACGGGGACATGGCCGCCGACGGGGTTGCGGGACTGCTGACTCTTCACCCGTTCAGGGTGTCATGCGCCGCGACCTGCTCCGTCACCGGATCTTGATGGTGATGGTCGACCCCTTGGGTGCCGTGTCCCCGCCCTTGACGGACTGGTTCTTGACGGTGTCGCCGAACAGGCCGAGCAGACCGCGGTCCTCCTCGACCTTGAAGCCGGCGTCCTCCAGGGCCTTGTGCGCGTCGTCCACGCTGTCGCCGGTGACGTCCGGGACCTCGACCATCTCCGGGCCCTTGGACAGCGTCAGCGTCACCGTGTCGCCCTCGGCGGCCTGGCTGTCGCCCGCGGGCGTCTGCGCCGCGACCTGGCCCTTGTCGTACTCGGAGTTGATCTGGGTGGAGGCGACCTTCACCGTCAGACCGGCGCTCTCCAGGTCGGCCTTCGCGTCCTGAAGGTCCTCACCGGTGACGTCCGGGACGTCCACCGGGCTGCCCTTGCTGACGACCAGCGCGATCGCCGAACCCGCGTGCCGCTTGGTGCCCGCCTCGGGGGTCGTGGAGATCACCGAGCCCTTGGGTACGTCGTCGCTGAACTGCCGGGTGACCATGCCGGGCTCGAGCCCGCTCTTCTTCAGCCGGGCCCTCGCCTCGGCCAGCGTCCGCGCCGACACATCGGGCACCCGCACGGTCTCCGGGCCGTCGGAGATGGTGAGCGCCACCGACCTGTTGTCACGGATGCGGGTGCCGGGCGCGGGGTCCGAGCTGATGACCGTGCCCCGCTGCACCGTGTCGCTGTACGCGTGCTTGACGGCGCCGAGGTCGAGGCCGGCCTTCTGCAGCTGCTGGGTGGCCTGCGTCTGGGTCTTCGCCAGCACGTACGGGACCTTGGTGAACTGGCCGGAGTTGATGTACCACACGCCCGTGCCGACCCCGAGTATCAGCAGTACGGCGACGAGGACCGTGAGCGGACCCCGCCGGGAGCGCGCGCCACGGCGCCGCGGCGGCAGCGGCGGGGGAGTCTCCAGGCGGCTCGTGCGGTGCAGGACGGCCTCGTCCTCGTTCACCGGCAGCGGGCGCGGCACCGTCAGCGCGCGCGGGATCACGCTCGTACGGTCCTCGGAGATGCGCCGGTGGTCCGCGGCGAGGGCCTGCGGCGGCAGCACGTCCAGCTGGTCCGGGCTGAGCGCGACGCGCACCTCGCGGGTCTGCGCGAGCAGCGCCACCGCGTCCTGCGGGCGCAGGCCGGGGGTGCGGGCGGTCGCCGACGCGACCAGCTCGTCCAGCCGGTACGGCAGCCCCGGCACGGCGGCCGACGGCGGCGGGACGTCCTCGTGGAGGTGCTTGTAGAGGACCGTCGCCGGGGAGTCCCCGCCGTGCGGCCGGTCCCCGGTCAGCATCTCGTACAGGACGACACCGCACGCGTACACGTCGACCCGGGGGTCGGCCGTGCCGTGTTCTATCTGCTCGGGAGCGAGGTACGAGACGGTACCGAGGACGGTGCCGGTGGTGTTGGTGACCGTGTCCACGGAACGCACCAGGCCGAAGTCGGCGACCTTGACCCGGCCGTCGTCCCCTATCAGCACGTTCTCCGGCTTCATGTCCCGGTGGACGAACCCGGCGCGGTGTGCGGCACCGAGGGCGGCGAGCACCGGCTCCAGGATGTCCAGGGCGGCGCGCGGCTGCAGCGCCCCGCGCTCGCGCAGCACGTCCCGCAGGGTGCACCCGGCGACGTACTCCATGGCGAGGTAGACGTACGACCCGTCGGTGCCCTGGTCGAAGACCTGCACCACGTTCGGGTGCGCGAGCCTCGCGACCGACTTCGCCTCGCGGATGAACCGGTCGACGAAGGTGCCGTCGGCCGCGAGCGTCGGGTGCATCACCTTCAGCGCGAGCACGCGGTCGAGGCGGGTGTCCAGGGCCCGGTAGACCGTGGCCATCCCGCCGACCGCGATCCGCGCGTCCACGCGATAGCGCCCGTCGAGCACCTGCCCGACCAGAGGGTCCTGAAGGGTCGTATCCACGCAGGTGAGTGTACGAGCCGTGACTGACAGGGCTGCCGGTTCGGGTGAGATCGGAGCGGGACTGCAGCCGACCTGTGACGGACGTCGCACCGACTTCCGGAACTTGTCGAACGCGAGTTCAGAACGCGGGGCGTTCGGGATCCAGGTGCGCGCGCCCCTCGTGCGGCGAGGACGCCTCCGCGAAATGGCGGCGCGGGATGCGGCCCGCCCGGTACGCGAGCCTGCCCGCCTCCACGGCGTGCTTCATGGCCTCGGCCATCAGCTGCGGCTCCTGGGCCCGCGTCACCGCTGAGGCGAGCATCACACCCGCACATCCGAGCTCCATCGCGAGCGCCGCGTCCGAGGCCGTACCGGCACCCGCGTCCAGGATCACCGGCACGCGCGCGTGCTCGGTGATCAGCTGGAAGTTGTGCGGGTTGCGGATGCCGAGCCCGGAGCCGATGGGCGAGCCGAGCGGCATGATCGCCGCGCAGCCGACGTCCTCCAGCCTGCGGGCGAGGACCGGGTCGTCGTTGGTGTACGGCAGCACGGTGAAGCCGTCGTCGACCAGGGTCTCGGCCGCGTCCAGCAGCTCGATCGGGTCCGGCAGCAGGGTGCGCTCGTCGGCGATCACTTCGAGTTTGATCAGTTCGGTGCCGAGCGCCTCGCGCGCGAGGCGGGCGGTCAGCACGGCCTCCCCGGCGGTGAAGCAGCCCGCCGTGTTCGGCAGTACCCGGATGCCGAGCTTCTCCAGGACGGACAGCACCGAGCCGTGCACCGAGGGGTCCACGCGCCGCATCGCGACCGTCGTCAGCTCCGTGCCGGACGCCACCAGCGCCCGCTCCAGGACGTCGAGGCTGGGGGCACCGCCGGTGCCCATGATCAGACGGGACGTGAAGGACGTACCGCCGATGACAAAGGGGTCGTCGGCCATGGGTCAGCCTCCTTGGACGGCGGTGAGGACCTCGACGCGGTCCCCCTCACGCAGGGACGTCGACGGCCACTGCGCGCGCGGGACGACGGTCTCGTTCAGGGCGGCGGCCACTCCGGAGGGTGCCGGGGTCAGCGCGCGTACGACGGTGTCGAGAGCCGTGCCGGGAGCGAACTCCCTGGGCTCTCCGTTGACGGAGATGTTCATGCGGGCTGCTCCAGAAGCGCGAAACGCTTGGGGGTGAACGGGCGTGCCTCGTCCGGGAGTTCACCGGTGGCCAGGGCGTGCGCCATGGCGTCGCCGGTGACCGGGGTGAGCAGCACGCCGTTGCGGTAGTGACCGGTGGCCAGCAGCAGACCGGGCAGTGCGGTCGGGCCGAGCAGGGGCGCGTTGTCCGGAGAACCGGGGCGCAGACCGGCCCGCGTCTCCGTCAGCGGCAGCTCGGTGATCCCGGGGACCAGCTCGTGTGCGTCACGCAGCAGCTCGTACACCCCGCCCGCGGTGACCGTCGTGTCCCAGCCCAGCTCCTCGCTGGTCGCACCGATCACCAGCTCACCGCTCTCGCGCGGCACCAGGTAGACATGGCTGCCGCGGACGACGGCGCGCACCGTGCGGCTCAGGAACGGCGCGTACCGCTTCGGCACGGTCAGCCGCAGCACCTGCCCCTTCACGGGGCGCACGGGTGGCAGCACCTCGTCCGGGACGCCCGGCAGCCGTCCGCTGAGGCTGCCGGCCGCCAGGACCACCTGGCCCGCGCCCAGCTCGGCGCCGTCGGTCGTGGTGACGCCGGTGGCCCGGTCCCGTACGACATGGAAACGCTCGGCCCAGGTGCGGTGGAAGACCACACCCGCGTGCTCGCACGCGGCCACCAGCGCGCGTGCCAGTCGCCGCGGGTCGATCTGGTGGTCTCCGTCCACCCGCAGGCCGCCGCGCACGCCCGGTGCGAGCATCGGCTCCAGGCGCCGGCACTCGCGCCCCGTCAGCCACTCCGAATCCAGGCCCGACTCCCGCTGCAGGGCGTGCAGTTCGCGCAGATGGGCGCGGTCGTCGGCGTCCAGGGCGACGGCGAGCGTGCCGCATTGGCGATAGCCGAGGTCCTGACCGGTGAGCTCGCTCAGCTCGGCCGCGAAGTCCGGGTAGCGGCGGGCCGACTCCAGATTGAGGCCGAGCAGGGTCTGCTCGCCGTAGTGCAGCTCCGTGACCGCGGCCAGCATCCCGGCGGCCACCTGGGCGGCCCCACCGCCCGGTTCGGGGTCCACGACGGCCGTGCCGAAGCCGCGCTGCGCGGCCCGCCAGGCCGTGACCAGGCCGATGATTCCGCCCCCGATGACGAGGACGTCTGACGTACGTGACGACATGGGCGTCCAGCCCCTCCCTTCGCCGGCATGACCCGGATCAGGTTCGTACGGTCGGAGGCCGCCAGCCTCCCTCTCAGCCCGGTGCGTCCGGGCTCCCGCGAGTGCTTGTACGTTGGCCACCCTAGCCCGACCCGCCGCGCCTCTGTAAGGGAGCCTTCCGTCATGCCCCGCTCGCTGGACGGCCTCGTCCTCGCCCCCGTCGCCGACCAGGCCCCAGGTCAGGTGGGCACCCGGACCCGGTTCACCTACCACGAGCAGGGCGGCGAGGTCTGGGCCGAGTACGCGGGCGGCGACGTCGTGCGCGGGCATCTGGTGGGTACGCGGTCAGGTGACCGGCTGGACTTCCGGTACGTCCAGCTGAAGAACGACGGGACGACCTCCTCGGGGCACTGCGTCTCGGCCGTCGTGGAGCTGCCGGACGGGCGGGTGCGGTTGGAGGAGACCTGGGAGTGGGAGTCGCAGTCGGGCAGCGGGACCAGTGTTGTGGAGCAGGTCACTGAGCACGACTCCTGACTGACGAATAGTCAGTTGTCTATGGTGATCAGGTGAGTGAGCAGACGCGGGAAGTGAGCACGTCACCGGCGCGGCGCGTGGTCGTCGTCGGCGCGGGCATGGCCGGTGTCCAGACGGCCGTCGCCCTGCGCGAACAGGGCTTCACCGGCACCGTGACGGTGATCGGCGCCGAGCCCCATCAGCCCTACGACCGGCCGCCGCTGTCCAAGGCCGTCCTGCTCGGCAAGGCCGAGGGCTCCGCCTTCGACGTCGACTTCGAGGCGCTCGGCATCGAACTGCGGCTGGGGTGCGAGGTGCTCGGCGTGCGCCCCGGCGAGCACGAGCTGGACACCGAGACCGGGCCCGTGCCCTACGACGTCCTGGTTCTTGCGACCGGCGCCGAACCGATCACGTTGCCGGGCACGGAGGGCGTGCCCGGGGTGCATCTGCTGCGCACCCTTGACGACGCCGAGCGGCTGCGGCCCGTGCTGGCCAGGCAGCACGACATCGTGGTCGTCGGCGCGGGCTGGATCGGCGCGGAGTTCGCCACCGCCGCGCGCGAGGCGGGCTGCGCGGTGACCGTCGTCGAGGCCGCCGACCGGCCGCTCGCCGGCGCGCTGCCCGCGGAGGTGGCCGCACCGATGGCCGCCTGGTACGCCGACGCGGGCGCCGAACTGCGTACGCACGCGCGCGTGGCGCACATCGAGCCCGGCGCGGTCGTCCTCGACGGCGGCTCCCGGCTGTCCGCGGGCGCCGTCGTGGTCGGCATCGGCGCCCGCCCCGCCACGGCCTGGCTGCCCGGCTCCGGCATCGAGCTCGGCGCGCACCGCGAGGTCGTGGCCGACGCCCACCTGCGCACCTCGGCACCGGACGTCTACGCCGTCGGCGACTGCGCCTCCTTCCCCTCGGGACGGTATGGCGAGCGCCTGCTGGTCCACCATTGGGACAACGCCCTCCAGGGCCCGCGCACGGTGGCCGCGAACATCGTCGGCGAGGCCACCGGCGCGCCCCCCGCGGTCTACGACCCGGTCCCGTACTTCTGGTCCGAGCAGTTCGGCCGCTTCGTCCAGTACGCCGGTCATCACACCGCCGCAGACACGACCCTGTGGCGCGGAGACCCGTCGGGGCCCGCCTGGTCCGTCTGCTGGCTGCGCGAGAGCCGCCTGGTCGCCCTGCTGGCGGTCGGCAGGCCGAGGGATCTCGCGCAGGGCAGACGGCTGATCGAGGCGGGCACCCCGATGGACCCCGAGCTGCTGGCGGACCCGGCACGGCCCTTGAAGACGGCCACGGCGTAGTACGCGGAACGGCGGCCACGACGGGGGGTGAAACCCCAGGTCGGACGCTTCTGGCTTCCGACTGTCGGTGCGGGATGGCAGGCTTGACTCCGTGACCGAGATTGACGCAAAGATCGATGCTCTCGTCCCCGCCTGGCTCACCCTCCCCGACATCGCAGAGATGCTCGACGTCGAGGTGACGCGTGTGCGGCAGTTGGTCAAGGAGGGCCAGCTCATCGCCGTACGCCGAGGTGAGAACCGCGCGCTGCATGTGCCCGCCGCATTCATCGACGCGGCCGAGCAGAAGGTCGTCAAGGGCCTGACCGGCACCCTGACGCTCCTGAGGGACGACGGCTTCACCGACGAAGAGATGATCGAGTGGCTCTTCACCCCCGACGACAGCCTGCCCGGCACCCCCGCGCAGGCGCTGAGCGAGAATCGCGGTACGGAGGTGAAGCGCCGGGCCCAGGCGCTCGCCGTCTGATCCGAACAGGCTGAACCGAACAACGTCCGGCGTACGGGCCGGGGTCCGCCCACAGGGCCGCGGCCGCGGTTCACTGCGGCCCGTACGCCGCCGACCAGGAACGACACCCACGGGGGACCCTCGTATGCCCGACACCGCCGCACGCGCCGAGCTCGCCGACGCCCGCGTCTACCTCTGCACGGACGCCCGCAGGCGCCAGGGCGACCTGCCGGAGTTCCTGGACGCCGTCCTGGCCGGCGGCGTCGACATCGTGCAGTTGCGCGACAAGGGCATGGAGGCCGCCGAGGAGCTGGAGCACCTGAAGGTCTTCGCCGACGCCTGCGCCCGCCACGGCAAGCTGCTCGCCGTCAACGACCGCGCGGACGTCGCGCACGCCGCCGGCGCCGACGTGCTCCACCTCGGCCAGGGCGACCTCCCGGTCCCCGCGGCCCGCGCGATCCTCGGCGCGGACGTCCTCATCGGCCGCTCCACCCATGCCGAGTCGGAGGCCGCCGCTGCCGCCGTCCAGGAGGGCGTGGACTACTTCTGCACCGGCCCCTGCTGGCCGACCCCCACCAAGCCCGGCCGCCACGCCCCCGGCCTCGACCTGGTCCGGTACACCGCCTCCCTGGGCGCCGAGCGCCCCTGGTTCGCCATCGGCGGCATCGACCTCGGCAACCTCGACCAGGTGCTCGAGGCCGGCGCCCGCCGCGTGGTGGTCGTCCGTGCGATCACGGAGGCCGACGATCCGGGCGCGGCGGCCCAGGAGTTCGCGAAGCGGCTGCGGAGCGCGTAGCGCAGGCCTCGCCGGAGTCCGGCGTCCAGCAGATTGTCCGATGGGCGCCAGAAGGATTGTCCGATGGAAATCCGGCAGGTTGTCCTACGGAATGTGCGGCAGCTTGTCGGACGGAATGCCTGACGGCTTGTCCGAAGAATGTCCGCCGGGTTGTCCGATAGGTGGACAACAAATAGACAAATCCGGCAAATATCCTGCATCCGGTTGGGGGAGTCGCCGCCCCCTGACTAACCTGCGGGTATGGCCCTCGGAACCGCATCAACCAGGACTGACCACGCGCGCACGGTGCGTGACATGCTCGCGACCGGCAAGACGACGTTCTCGTTCGAGTTCTGGGCTCCGAAGACGGAGAAGGGCGAACGCAACCTCTGGAACGCGCTCCGCAGGGTCGAGGCCGTGGCCCCCAGCTTCGTCTCCGTGACGTACGGGGCGGGCGGCTCCACCCGTGCGGGCACGGTGAAGGCGACCGAGCAGATCGCCGCCGACACCACGCTCACCCCGGTCGCCCACCTCACGGCGGTCAACCACTCCATCGCCGAGCTGCGCAACATCATCGGCCAGTACGCCGACGCCGGGATCCGCAACATGCTCGCCGTGCGCGGCGACCCGCCCGGCGACCCCATGGGCGAATGGGTGCCGCACCCGACGGGGCTGACCTATGCCGCCGAGCTCGTCGAGCTCATCAAGGAGTCGGGCGACTTCTGTGTCGGCGTCGCGGCCTTCCCGGAGATGCACCCGCGCTCCGAGGACTGGGACACGGACGTCGCCCACTTCGTCGACAAGTGCCGGGCCGGCGCCGACTACGCCATCACACAGATGTTCTTCCGACCGGAGTCCTATCTGCGGCTGCGCGACCGGGTAGCTGCGGTCGGCTGCGACACCCCCGTCATCCCCGAGGTCATGCCGGTGACCAGCGTGAAGATGCTGGAGCGGCTGCCGCAACTCAGCAACGCGCACATCCCCGCCGCCCTGAAAGAGCGGATCCTCACAGCAAAAGACGATCCGACCGCTGTACGCTCCATTGGCATCGAATTCGCCACGGAGTTCTGCGCGCGGCTGCTGGCCGAGGGAGTGCCCGGACTGCACTTCATCACGCTCAACAACTCCACGGCGACGCTGGAAATCTACGAAAACCTGGGCCTGCACCACCCCCCGCAGGCCTAGACCGGCCGCACGGGTATACGACACACTGCGTAGCGGCGACTCGGAGAGGGGCGTACATGGGCTGGACGGTCCTCTACATCGCGTTCGGCATCGTCGCGCTGTGGCTGCTGGGCGAGGTGCTGCTGCAGTACAAGGCGCGGCTGCGCTGGCGGCTGCTCGCCTTCGCCGGGTTCCTCGGCGTCGTGCTCGGGGTGCTGATCCCCTCGGTGATCGTCATCGGTCTCGGCGCTGCCGCGTTCGCGGTCGGTCAGACCTACGTCACGCTGTCGTTCCGCCGCGGCTTCGCATCGGGCTGGGCGGTCAGCCGGACCGGCATCCCGGGCGTCGGCAAGCGCGACCGCGGCGAACCCGACCACCAGGACCCTTCTCTGGAGGTCTCCGACCTCGAGCCGGGCGACGACGGCCACGACGAACAGGACGTCTACCAGCGCGACAGCGTGTCCTACGGCAACGAGGACGACTACGACCGCGACGACGTCTTCACGCCCGTCCGCTCCTCCCAGCCCGCATCCGCCGAGACCACCGCGGTCTACGAGCCGCAGCCCCTGCCCGAGGACACCGGCTCCTACGGCATATACAGCGACTCCGCGTACGCCGCCGCCGACGCGTCCTACGCGAACGCGGGGCAGTCCCAGGACCAGTACGCGACGGCCGCCCAGGGCGCCGACCAGTCCTACGGGTACGACTACTCGGGCTACAACCAGCAGCAGTACGGCTACGACACCACCGGCCAGCAGCAGTACGCCGCCTACTCCGACCCCTACATCGGCACCCAGACCTACGGCGGCGGCTACGACGCCTACGGTCAGTACGGCCAGCAGGGCTACGGCCAGGACCAGTACGCCACCGGCAGCTATGACGGCCAGACGCCGTCCGGCGGGGTGTGGGTCCCGCAGCAGCGCACCGACGAGGCCTACGGCGGCGAGTTCCCGCAGGAGCAGGCCTACCCCTACCAGGACAACGGCCAGGGCCAGGGACAGGGCCATGCCCAGGGGAACGGGTACGACGAGCAGTACCGCTTCTGAACGCGCAGTACCGTTTCTGGTGGCCCGGTACCGCCTCTGAGGACCCTTCAGGCCGGGGCGCTCACTGAGAGCCCCGGAACTCCGGCCCCTCCACGATCAGACCCGCCACCAGCGCCCCCGACATGCCGGCGTGCGGCAGCCCCCCGCCGGGGTGCGACCAGCCTCCGGCGGTGAACAGGCCCGCTGTCGCCGTGCTGTTGGACGGGTGCAGGGCGCCCTGTGCGGACGCCAGCGACGGCGGCGGGACGGCACCGCCCTCGGCCCCCGTCTCCCGCTCGGTGTGCACCGGAGTGCGGACCTCGCGCCACAGGGTCCGCTCACGCAGCTCCGGTACCGCACGCTCGGCGGCGGCGACCATACGGTCCGCGAAGGCGTCGGCGGCGCCGGGCGCCGACCAGTCGTACCCCCTCCCGGACGGCACCGTCGCCGTCAGCACCACCGCCTCGTGTTCCTCGGTGGGGCGCAGGGCCGGGTCGTCCGGGCGGTCGATCCGTACCGTGGGCCGCTCGGGCGTTGTCCCGGGCCCGAACAAGGACAGCTCGTCCGCCGCATCCGGGGAGTGCACGACCGTACGGTGCACGGCGTCCGGCTCCCGTGCGCCGCGCAGAGCGAGGCAGACCACCACCCTGCCCGGGTGCAGCCCTTCCGCGCCGGGCTGGACGTCCTGAGCTCCGTAGAGCTTGCGGCCGGGCATGAGGCCGCCCAGCCGCCAGGGGCCCGTACCTACGACGGCGTCCGCCTCTGTCACGGTCCCGTCGGACAGCTCCACGCCCGCCGCGCGACCGTCCTTCTCCAGGATCCCGGTGACCTCCGCGCCGAAGACGAACTCGACCTTCCGTGCCCGGCACCGCTCGTACACCGCCCGTGCCAACTCCCGTATGCCGCCCCGGACATACCAGGTGCCGAAGGCATGCTCCATGTACGGCAGCACGGCCGCGGAGGCCGGTGCGGTTCCGGGGTCGACGCCGTACGCGAGGGCGTAGCCCTCCAGCAGCGCCGCGAGGCGCGGGTCGCGCAGCTCCCACGCGCCGATCTCGGCGAGCGTGACGGCCCGGCGGGTCCGCAGCAGCCGCTTGTGCGGGACCGCCGGGTACGGCTCGCGGGCTGCCAGCACCGGCCAGTTGGGCCACAGGGGCTCCTCCAGCAGCGGCCGGCGGGTGCGGTCCCAGGCCTCGCGGGCCCGCACCAGGAAGTCGCCCCAGCGGCCACCCGCGCCCGCCCCGAGCGCCTCGTCCAGTGCGGCGACCACCCCCGCGCGCGAGGCGTTCGGCAGCGCGACCGCGGTGCCGTCCGCGAACACATGCCGCGAGGACGGGTCGACCTGGACCAGTTCGACGCACTCCTCCAGCGGCTCCCGGCCGGTCTTGATGAACAGATCACGCCAGACAGCGGGCAGGGTCAGCAGCCCGGGGCCGGTGTCGAAGCCGAACCCGTCACACTCGAAGCGCCGCACCCCTCCGCCATACGTCTCCGCACGCTCGTAGACCACCACCCGCTGACCAGCGACGGCCAGCCGGGCGGCGGCCGCCATCGCGCCCATCCCGGCGCCGATCACCACGATCCGTCCCATGCCTGCGACTTTATCGACCGCCACTGACAGTCACGGCACCCCGGGCCTAGGGGAGTACGAGAGCGGAGGCGAACCTGACCAGTCGGCAACCGAGCGGCCTGCGCATGAGTGCGCAGGTCTGAGTATCCGTACCTAGTGAGTGAGATGAGTACGCGCGCGGATGGGGTCCGACCTGCGCGAACGAGAGAGTGGAGACACGGAAAGGGACACGGCTCCGGCACCGGCGACACGGGGCGCCGGAACGGAGCCGCCCCGGATCCGCTCCTTCCGCCGGCCGAGGTCGGCGGGAGCGAGGCACGGGGGAACCCGGGGGAACGACCGAAACGGGGGCCCAACCGGGAAACCGGGGGGAGCACAACGGGGGAGCACGAGAAGGCGCCGGTTCGAGGTGGCCCGCGGGGGACGCGGCCACACCGGACCGGCGCTTTCGTGTGCGATCAGCTGACGCTGCGCCCGCTGACGCGCCCCTGCAGCAGCCGGGACAGCGCGGCATGGACGTCGTCCAGGGAACGCTCCGGCTGGAAGGACTGCCAGTCGAGGGCGGCCACCAGGACCATGCCGACCAGCGCCGACGCGGTCAGCGGCACATCGATCTCGTCGCTGAACTCGCCGCCCGCCACGCCCGCGCGCAGGACGTCCTCGACGACCGCGACCGCCTGCTGCCTGACCACCATCAGGGTCGACTGCCAGGTCCGGTTGGTGCGCCACAGCTCGGCCACGTACAGCTGTGTGAAGGCCGGATAGCGTTCGATGAAGACGAGACCGGCCCGGATCATCGCGTCCAGGGCGTCCACCTTGGTGCCGCCGTCCCTGGCCGTGCGCTCGGCCGCCTCCCGGAGGGAGGCGGTGAGCAGGCCGACCCCGTGCCGCAGCAGCTCCTCGAAGAGGACCGACTTGCTCGCGAAGTTGTAGTAGACCGTGCCCTTCGCGACCCCGGCCCGCTCGGCGATCTCGTCCACCGTGGTGGCGGAGAAACCCTGCTCGGCGATGAGCGTGACGGCGGCCTCGTAGAGCTTCTGCCGGGTGGCCTCGCGGCGGGTGCTGCCGCCCGGCGTGGTGCTGCTGCTTTCCATGGGCCTGATTGTCACAGGAGCCGTGCCCCGGGATGTCACCTCCGCGCTCACAGGCTCAGCTCCGGGTGCAGCCGGTCCAGGGTCCACACCTGGCGGCGGCGCGCCGACACGGCGGTCAGTGCGAGGGCGCCCGCGGTGAACGCGACGAGCACCACGCACGCGTGCCACACCGGGCCCAGGCCGCCGCCCGTGATGAGCCTCCTGAGCGCCTCCACGATGTAGCTCATCGGCAGGAAGGGATGGATCGCGTTGAAGAAGCCGGGGCTGGTCTGCACCGGATACGTGCCGCCCGCGGAGGTCAACTGCAGCATCAGCAGGGCGAGGACGAGGATCCGGCCCGCCGCTCCGAAGCGTGCGTTCAGCCACTGCACGATCGCCCCGAAGCACGCCGTCACCAGGAACAGGAAGCCGACCGTGCCCGCCGCCCGGGCCATCTGCAGGCCGATCGCCCAGTGCAGCACCGCCATCAGGGACACCGTCTGCAGGACGCCGATCGCCACCACCGGGAGCCAGCCGGCCAGCGCGATCCGCCATGCGGGGGCGCCCGTGGCGAGCGCGCGCCGGTTCATCGGCGGGATCAGCATGTACGCCACCATCGCGCCCACCCACAGGGACAGCGGGATGAAGTACGGGGCGAATCCGGTGCCGTAGTTGGGCGCCTTGTGCAGGTCCTTGGAGACGAGCTTGACGGGGTCGGACATCACCTCGGTGCGCAGGTCGCGGTCCTTCTTGTCGTAGTCGGGGATCTTCCCGGCGCCGTCGTGCAGTCCGCCCGCGAGCTTCCCGGAGCCGTCGACCAGCTTGAACATGCCGCCGTTGAGGGTCTCGGCGCCGGTCTTCAGCTGCCCGACACCCTCGTCGAGATCTCCCGCGCCGCTCTTCGCCGTGCCGAGCCCCTGGTGCAGCTTCTGTGCGCCGGCGGCGACCTTCCCGGCGCCCTCGTTCAGCTCGTTGATCTTGGCGACGGCGTCGGAGAGGTCCTCGGACAGGTGCGGTGCCCGGTCGGCGAGCGCCTGGGCCTGCGACTGGAGAGTGGCCAGGTTGCCGTCGAGCTTCTTCAGGTCGCCGTGCTGGTCGGCGATCAGCGTGTTCAGGTCGTCGGCGATCGTCGCCACGTCGGCGGCCGCGTCCTTCGCCTTCTTCAGGTCGGAGCAGGCCGGATCCGGCAGCACGGGGTTCTCGCAGCGCGCCCGGTAGACCTCGTTCAGCGCGTCGGAGGCCGCGTGGGCGCCCTTGGCTGCGGCCGGGGCCGTCTTCACCAGGGTGTCGAGGTTGTCGCGGATCGCCTTCGAGGAGTCGGCGACGAGCCGGGCGGTGTCCCCGATGGTCTTCTCGTTGTCCTTGAGGAACGGGCCCGCCTTCTTGTTGATCCCGTTGACCTTGTCGGCGAGCGCCTGCGTGCCCGCCGCGACCTGCTTCGAGCCGTCCGCCAGGTCGCCGGCGCCCGTGGCGAGCTTCGTCAGGCCCCCGGACAGCCGGTCGCTGCCGTCCTTGGCGTCCTTCAGGCCGTCGGCGAGATCCTTGGAGCCCTTCTCCGCCTTCCCGATCCCGCCGTTGAGCTGGTCGGCGCCGTTCGCGGCCTTCACCGTCGCTCCGTGGATGTCGGAGAACGAGATGAAGATCTTGTCCAGGAAGGTCCGCGACGCCTTCGCGGACGCGGCCCGGCGCACCTCGCTGAACACCGTCCGGGAGATCTGCCCGACGATGTAGTTGTTCGCGTCGTTCGTGCGCACCTGGAGCGCGCCCGTCTCCGGGGAGGCGCCCGCACTCGACGCGATCCGTTTGCTGAAGTCGGCCGGCATGGTCAGCGACAGGTAGTACGTGCCGTCCTCCACGCCCGCGTGTGCGTCGGCGGCGCTCACCTCGTGCCAGTCGAAGGTGTCGCTGTCGCGCAGCCCCTCGGTGATGGCGTCGCCCGCGGCGATCTTCTTCCCGTCGGCCGTCGCCCCTTTGTCGTCGTTGACGAGCGCCACGGGGATACGGTCCAGACGGCCGTAGGGGTCCCAGAAGGACCACAGGTACAGGGCGCCGTACAGCAGCGGCAGCACCAGCAGCGCCACCAGGGCGGCACGCGGCAGCCTGCCCCGGCGGAACCGCCTGAGCTCAAGAGCGGCCAGTTTCGGCGAGCGCATCGGCCTCCTCCTTCTCCGTGGTGGACTCTTCCGTGGTGGCCTTCTGAGTGGTCGCTACGACGACGGTGTCCTGAGGGGCCTCGCTGCACACCGCCACGACGGTCGTCCCGGCCGCGGCGATCGACCTCAACAGTGCCCAGACCTCGGCCCGTTCGGCGTCCGAGAGCTTCAGGTCGGTGTCGTCGACGCCGAGCAGCCGGGGCCGGCCGAGCAGGGCGAGCGCGATGGACAGCCGCAGCGCCTCCAGCCGCTCCAGATCGCGTACGGCCGTCCGGGAGCCCTTGGGCAGTGCCTCCCGGTCCAGCCCGGCGGCGGCCAGTGCGGTGTCGATGCGCAGCCTGGCCTCGGCCGTGCGCTCCTTGCGCGGCCGCAGCAGCGCGCGCAGCGAGTCGCCGAACCGCCGCTGCAGCAGCGCCCGTTCGAGCAGATGCTCACCCACGGTCAGCGCCGGTTCGAGGTCGGTGACCCCGGCGACATGCGCGAGCCCGCTGACCCGGCGCACCGCCGCCATCTGCTTGGGCAGCTTCCACTCGCCCACCTCGGCCGCTCCCGCGGTGGGCTTCATCCGTCCCGTGAGCGCGAGCAGCAGGCAGGTACGGCCGGACCCGGACGGTCCCTCGATCGCGATCAGCGAGCCGGGCTCCGCGTCGAACGTGACGTCGCGGAACGCCCAGCCGCGAGGGCCCCTGACTCCGAGGCCGCGGGCCGTGACACCGATTCCGGGCACGGTTCCCCCCATCCCCTGAATTTGAACTGACTGGTCAGTGCAAAAACTACTCCGAACCTTCGATCGAAGCAAAAGCGCAGGTCAGAACGGATTGTCAGTGGCATACCGCACGATGGGCACATACGGCATCCCGTATCAGGGCATGCCGTCACGCAGACGACAGGAGGTTCGTCATGGCCAGCTATCACGCAGCAGCCGCCCGTCGGCGCCGCGCCACCGGCCCTGCCCCCTCACTGACCGGACCGGCGAGCGACGTCCACCCCGTGCTCCGCCGGACCACGGCCCCGCCCGCCGCCCTCGACCTGCTCGCCCAGGCCCGCGCCGGACTGGACGAGGCAGCCGTCCTCGAAACGCCCAACGAGCGCTATGCCACCGCCCACCTCGCCGCCCTGCGCACGGCCGCCGCCGTGCTCGCCGCGCGAGGCCGCCCCGAGCCCACCTCCCGACGCCGCGCCCGCATCAGGAGCGCCTGGGAAGTGCTCCCCGAGATCGCGCCCGAACTGACCGAGTGGAGCGCCCTGTTCGCCTCCGGGGCCCGGCGCCGCGCCCGGGCCGAGGCGGGCATTCAGGGCGCGGCCAGCCGCCGGGACGCCGACGACCTGATACGCGACGTGGCGATGTTCCTGCGCCTCGTCGAGCGGATGCTCGTCCTCCAGCCGGTCCTGCCGCAGCCACGCCAGGACGCCGACCACCCGCAGGCCGACGCGGAGGGCGACCGCGGCTTCCCGGACACGGGCTGAGCGGGTACGAGTCCGCCGTACGAGACGATCGCCGGGGCAGGCCCGCGCGGTGACCAGGTGGGGCGGTGGAGGCAATAGGGTGGAGACCGCCTGAAGCCTTCCCTCCCGCACCCCGGCCGGGGAGGCAGCCCGTTCGCTCCGCCGTGCCATGGGCGGTGCCGCGCCGAGGAGTCAACTGCCGTGTCGGACCCGAGCCGCCCCCGCGCCTCCCTCCGTACCGCCGTGGTCTGGGAGGTCCTCCAGGACGCCCTCGAACGCCGGGTGAAGGCCACCGGGCGGGAGTCGCTGGACGTCCTCGACACCGGGGGCGGCAGCGGCAAGTTCGCGGTGCCCGTCGCCCGTCTCGGCCACCGGGTCACCGTCGTCGACCCCAGCCCCAACGCGCTGTTCGCGCTGGAGCGCCGCACCGCCGAGGCCGGTGTCGCCGACCGGGTCAAGGGCGTCCAGGGCGACGCCCACGGCCTCTTCGACGTGGTCGAGCGCGGCGGCTACGACGTGGTGCTGTGCCACGGCGTCCTGGAGTACGTCGACGACCCGGCCGAGGGCGTGCGCAACGCCGTGGCCGCCCTGCGCTCCGAGGGCGTGCTCAGCGTGCTCGCCGCGGGCCTCGGCGGCGCCGTGCTCGCCCGCGCCCTCGCCGGCCACTTCAAGGAGGCCAGGCAGGCCCTCGCCGATCCGAACGGCCGCTGGGGCGCGGGCGACCCCGTGCCGCGCCGCTTCACCGCGGAACAGCTCACCGAACTGGTCGAGGGCGCGGGCCTCAGGGTCGGTGCCGTACACGGCGTACGGGTCTTCGCCGACCTGGTCCCGGGCGTCCTCGTGGACACCGAACCCGGCGCCCTGGAGGCGCTGCTCAAGCTGGAGGAGGCGGCGGCCGAACTCCCCGCTTTCCACTCCGTGGCCACGCAACTCCATGTGCTCGGCGAGACGCAGGGGGCCACCGAGGCCTGAGCCGACTCCTGTGGTGCGCCGCTGATCAGGGACTTGGGCCGCACATGGAGTACGCCACAGGCCCCCCGATCGGGCGTTCAGCGCCGTATGATCGAGGGAGACCGCCCGGCATGACGGGTCGGCCGCTGGGGAATGCAAGATTCAGCGAGCCGGTACGTCCATGGCGGGTTCCGGTTGGCCAATTGGCGCAGAGGGGCGGGTTTCAAGGGGGCGATTCCCTGCCTATCCTGAAGGGACCCCCCGGGTCGCCCCGGCGACTGCACGATGAGGAGGACTCCGTGCCGCTCTCGGAGCACGAGCAGCGCATGCTCGAGCAGATGGAGCGAGCGCTGTACGCCGAAGATCCCAAGTTCGCGTCGGCGCTTGAGGGAAGCGGGCTGCGTACGTACACCCGGCGGCGGGTCTACCAGGCGGTCGCGGGCTTCCTCGTGGGTATCGCGCTCCTCATGGCTGGAATGGTGGCCAAGCAGGTCTGGCTCAGCGTGGTGGGCTTCCTGGTCATGCTGGGATGTGCCGTGCTCGCCGTGACCGGCTGGCGCAAGGCTCCCAAGCCGGGCGAGCAGCCCGCGGCCGGTGCCCCGCACGCGCGCCGCCAGGGACGGCAGAAGCGCTCCGTGATGGACCGCATCGAGCAGCGCTGGCAGCGCCGCCGCGACGAGCAGGGCCACTAGCTCCTCTTCCGCCGTCCGTCCCGGACGGTTCCTCGCAGACACAGGTGAGGGGGTGACCACCCCGGCGGGTGGTCACCCCCTCACGTATGCCCGGAAGACCGGCGTGGGGGGGGGGGGCGCCCCCCCCCCCCCCCCCCCCCCCCGGCCGGGGGGGGGGGGGCCCCCCCCCCCCCCCCCCCCCCCCCCCCGGGCCGGCCCCCCCCCCCCCCCCCCCCCCCCGTCAGCCGCTCTGCTGCCCGGAGGGGCGCCGCACCCGCACCGACCAGCGCTCGGCACAGCGGGCCTTGAAGGCCGTCCAGCGGTCCGTGAGATCCCACACCGCGCGGACGGCCGACCGGGGCGCCACGACCGCGCGCACCCGCGTGGCCCAGCCGGCCCTGGACCGCAGCGCCGCCCGCAGGCTGCGCACATGGTCCGCCAGTCCCGGCACGTCCCGCGGCTCGGGTGCGAACAGCACCTGCTCCACGGCGCCCGCCACCCGGTGCACCGACTCGGCGGTCGCCGCGTCCAGCTGCCCCAGCCGCACGATGCGTGCGGCCGCCTTGCGCGGGGTCAGGGCGTCGTCCGGCACGATGCCGTAGTCCCAGGCCGTGTCGGTGAGTTCCCCCCAGACGGCCAGGACGTGGCCCGCGGCCACCTGCGCGGCGTACCGGGCATCCGCCTGCACCGAGAGCGCCGTCACATCGACATCGCCCGAGCTCCCCGCGTCCGCCCCCCGCGCCTTGCGGCCCTCCCGCGCCCACGCCGGGGTGGAGACGGCGTGCTGGGCCGAGGCCAGCCGCACCGAGCGCCGCCGCAGCCGCCACAGCATGGGCAGCAGCGGCACGGTGACCACCAGGAGCCCCAGCAGGGACCAGCCGGCGATCTTGTACCAGGGCAGACCTTCGTCACCCGGCTTGGCCGTCTCCAGCGGAAGCGCGGCGGCGCAGGCCTCGAGCTTCTTCTGCTGCGCCGAGCAGCTCGTGCTCGCCGAGGGCGCCGCCGAGGCGGACAGACCCGCCGACTGCGAGGGCCGCGACACCGGCGGGAGATTGTTGTCCGGCGTGTCCGACTGCGTGTACGCGGGGGTCACACCCCGGCTCGGGGTCGGCTCGAAGCGGGTCCAGCCCACCCCTTCGAAGTACAGCTCGGGCCAGGCGTGTGCGTCCTTCAACCCCACCGACACCGAGCCGTCCGCCTGGGGCGTGCCCGGGGCGAAGCCCACCGCGACCCGGGCGGGTATGCCCAGGCTGCGGGCCATCGCCGCCATCGCGAAGGAGAAGTGGACGCAGAAGCCCGTCTTGTCCTCCAGGAACTTGGCGATCGCCTCGGGGCCGGTGCCCACCTGGACCTGGGTGCTGTACTGGAATCCGCCGCTGAAGGCGAAGTAGTCCTGGAGCTTGACCGCCTGCTCGTAGTGGCTGGTCGCGCCGTCGGTGACCTGGCGGGCGGTCCTGGCCACCACCGCGGGCACCGAGTCCGGCACTTTGGTGTAGTCGCGCTTCAGGGCCGCGGGCGGCTCCGGAGCGTCGGCGAGCTGCTCCGCCGTCGGCTGCACATCGAGGCTCTTGACCAGATACGTCTTCCCGCGGGTGGTCTCGCCGTGGTCGCCGACCAGCGTCATGCCCACCGGTTCGTAACGCCACTTGCCGCTGACGTCCACGCCGCTGGGCGGGTACGGCATCGGCAGCCAGTCCTGGGCGTACCAGTCGGCAGCCGAGATCCGGGTCTGTATCTCCGCCCGCTTGATGTCCCCGCCGAGGCCGGCCGGGGTGGGGAAGGTGTCCGGTACGCCGGTGACGTGCCGCTTGGACGGTTTCCAGGTGCTGCCGTCGAAGTCGTCCAGGGACACGATCCGCAGGTACATGTTCGACAGGTCGTTGCTGTTCGTCTTCAGGGACAGGACCTCGCGGTCCTGGTCCACGTTCAGGCTGTCGCGCAGGGACACCAGGGGGTTCACCGCGGAGATCGTGCCGCCGCTGCCGTTGCCGCCGCCCACGCCCGTCCCGGCCGCGTCCAGCAGGCCGCCGTTCATCGCGGGCAGGGCGATCGGCACCATCAGGGCGACACCGAGCGCGACCACTCCGATACGGCGCCCGGTGCGCACCGGGGCCAGCGCGCCGGGCTCCCCGCCCGGGCCGCGCGCCGCCCCGCCGAAGACCCGGCCCCACTGCGAGAGCCGCTCGCGCCCCTCGGCCAGGAGCAGCATCAGATAGCCGCCCGCCGCGACCAGGAACCACAGCCAGTCGGCGCCGCCGTGGGACAGCCCCGCGGCGACGGAGTACAGAGCCAGCAGCGGCAGTCCGGCGGGGGCCGCGCTGCGGAAGGTCACCGCGAGGGTGTCCACCGCGAGACCGATCACCAGGACCCCGCCGACCACCATCAGCCGGATGCCGTCGGACTCCAGGGGCGCCGGGATCGCATACCGCGCGATGTCGTCACTGCCCTGCTGCAGCAGGTCCGCGAAGTGACGGAACGCCTCGGGGCCCGGCACGATGCCCATGAGGGCCTGCTGCCGGGCGAAGACCAGGTTCAGCATCATCAGCGTGACCAGGGCCTGCGCCGCCACCGTCAGCGGCCGGGCCAGCGGCACCCGCCGGGTCGCCGCGCCCACGCCCGTCTGCACGGCGAGCATGGCGGCCACCTGCAGGATCCAGGTGGCCGGCGAGACCAGCGGCAGCAGGGAGCAGGAGGCCATCAGCGTGGCCGCCCAGGCGCACAGCGCCAGTCGTGCCCGGCCGCTCATGAGCCCGTCCCCCCGCCGTTCGTCCCGCTCGTCGCGGCGAGGCCCGCACGCTCGCGGTCCGCCAGGCGCCACAACTCCGCGAGCGATGCGGCCCGCGGCACTTTCAGGGCCGTCCAGCCCGCCTCCCGCAGCATCCGCAGCCGTTCCTCGCTCCTGTCCGACGGGCCGGGCACATCGGTCGGTTCCCGCACCCAGGGGTTGCTGTCCAGCAGGAAGGCGAGCGCGCCTCCGCTGCGCTGGCGCATCTTGGCGACGATCGCGGCCTGCTCCTCGTCGAGGTCGCCGAAGAAGGCCACCAGCAGCCCCTCGTTCCCGCCGCGCAGCACGTCGTACGCCCTCGACAGGCCCGCCCCGTCGGAGTGGTCGACCACGGCGAGGGTGTCCATCATCAGGCCGGCCGCGTCCGCCGTCTCCTGGCTGGCGCCCGCGAAGCCGTCGGCGCCCTCGCCGGGCACCGAGTTGCCGGTGTCGGTCAGCAGCCGGACGGAGAAACCCCGTTCGAGCATGTGCACAAGGACAGAGGCCGCGCCCGAGACCGCCCACTCGAAGGCCGAGTCGGGGCCCGCGCCCTGGAAGGCGAGGCCCCGGGTGTCCAGCAGCACCGTGCAGCGGGCGCGCTGGGGCTGCTCCTCGCGGCGCACCATCAGCTCGCCGTAGCGGGCGGTCGAGCGCCAGTGGACGCGGCGCAGATCGTCGCCGTAGCGGTAGCCGCGCGGGATCACGTCGTCCTCGCCGGCCAGCGCGAGCGAGCGCTGCCGCCCGTCGCCGTACCCCTTGGACTCGCCGCTCAGGCGCACCGGTGGCAGCGCCTCCACACGCGGGATCACCGTCAGGGTGTCGTACGAGGAGAAGGACCGGGTCAGCTCGCACATCCCGAACGGGTCGGTCAGGCGCAGCTGCAGCGGGCCCAGCGGATAGCGGCCGCGCAGGTCGGAGCGGACCCGGTAGGACACCTCGCGGCGGCCGCCCGGCTCCACCCGGTCCAGGACGAAGCGGGGGCGCGGGCCGAGCACGTAGGGCACCCGGTCCTGGAGCATCAGCAGGCCCGTGGGCAGCCGTGAGACGTTGTCCATCCGCAGATGGACGCGGGCCTCGCTGCCGGCGGGCACGCGCGCGGGGGTCAGACGGCGGCTGCCGGCCACCCGGTAGCGCGTGCGGTAGAGGAAGAGCGTGCAGATCAGGGGCAGTGCGGCGAGCAGCAGACCGACCCGCAGCAGATCGCTCTGTCCCAGGACGTAGGAGCAGATGGCGGCCGCGATCCCGGCGGCCAGGAAGGAGCGTCCGCGGGTCGTCAGGCCCGCCAGGGCGGTTCGGACGCCGCCCTTGTCGCCGTGGCCGCTGTCCGGGTGGCCCGTCCCCCCGGAGGTCATCACAGCCTCCGCGGCGGCTGCTGGGGGTACGCGGGCGCACCGCGGCCGAGGCCGCCGAAGCCGGGCTGCTGCTGGGGCGCCGCGGGCACCGCGGTGCGCTGCAGGATCTCCTGCACGACCTGCTCGGAGGTACGGCGGTTGAGCTGGGCCTGGGCGGTGGGCAGCAGCCGGTGGGCCAGGACGGCGACGGCGAGCGCCTGCACGTCGTCCGGCAGCGCGTACTCCCGGCCGCTCAGGGCGGCGGAGGCCTTCGCCGCGCGCAGCAGGTGCAGCGTCGCGCGCGGGGAGGCGCCGAGTCTGAGGTCGGGGTGGTTGCGGGTGGCGGCGACCAGGTCCACCGCGTACCGGCGGACCGTTTCGGCGACGTGTACACCGCGCACGGCCTCGATGAGTTTCACGATGTCGTGCGCGTGCGCGACCGGCTGCAGGTCCTCCAGCGGGGAGACCCCGCCGTGCACGTCGAGCATCTGCAGCTCGGCCTCCACGCTGGGGTAGCCCACCGAGACCCGGGCCATGAAGCGGTCCCGCTGGGCCTCGGGCAGTGGGTAGGTGCCCTCCATCTCGACCGGGTTCTGCGTGGCCACCACCATGAAGGGGCTGGGCAGCTCGTAGGTCTGCCCGTCGATGGTGACCTGGCGCTCCTCCATCGACTCAAGGAGCGCGGACTGCGTCTTGGGCGAGGCGCGGTTGATCTCGTCGCCGATCACGATCTGCGCGAAGATCGCGCCCGGTTTGAACTCGAAGTCCCGGCGCTGCTGGTCCCAGATGGACACGCCCGTGATGTCCGAGGGCAGCAGGTCCGGGGTGAACTGGATGCGCCGCACCGAACAGTCGATGGACTTGGCCAGCGCCTTGGCCAGCATGGTCTTGCCCACGCCGGGGACATCCTCGATCAGAAGATGTCCCTCGGCGAGCAGTACGGTCAGCGAAAGCCGTACGACCTCGGGCTTGCCCTCGATCACTCCTTCCACCGAACTGCGGACCCGCTCCACAGTGGCAGTCAGATCTGTAAGGCTCGCTCGATCGTCATAGGTCGTCACCCGGCCCTCCTCGGCCCGTTCTTTCTCCGGGCCGACGCTTGCTGTGCGGACCGGCCCACCCCGAAACACGGACACCACGCGTGATTAGTTCCGCGTGACGCCACACTCCGCATTCTTGCTGCCGTTACCGTTTCGTGTCACTCGACTGTGGACAACTGGCTGCGGTATGTCGGGTTTTACGACGCTTGGGCTCCAGCATGCGCGGGATTTGCGAAAAACGAGCTGGGCCGAGCGCCTTACGCGGGGTCGATCTCGCGCAGCAGACCCGTCTTCACGTCGAAGACGAAGCCGCGTACGTCGTCGGTGTGCTGCAGGAACGGCGAGGTGCGCACCCGCTGCATGGACTGCCGTACGTCCTGGTCGACGTCCCGGAAGGACTCCACCGCCCAGGCCGGGCGCTGGCCGACCTCCATCTCCAGCTCGGTGCGGAAGTCCTCCGTGATGGCCTCCAGGCCGCAGCCCGTGTGGTGGATGAGGACGATGCTGCGGGTGCCGAGCTTGCGCTGGCTGATGGTGAGCGAGCGGATCACGTCGTCGGTGACGACGCCGCCCGCGTTGCGGATGGTGTGGCAGTCGCCGAGCTCGAGGCCGAGTGCGGCGTGCAGGTCGATCCGGGCGTCCATGCAGGCCACGACCGCCACGCGCAGCACCGGGCGGGCGTCCATCCCGGGGTCGGTGAATGCCTCGGCGTATCGTCCGTTCGCCTCGACCAGACGGTCGGTGACGGTGCCGCCGCGTATGGCGCCTTCGGACTCGGTGGGAACAGATGCAGAAGTCGTCATAACTATGACGGTACTGGTCACAGGCGATTCGGTCGCGGTGTGAGAGCGGGAGAAGAGCGTCATCACAGTCCTCTTGTGAGGTAACCCACACGGGCGGCGGAGGTGAAGCCGTACGGGTGAATTTCCCGGATTCGCGGCTTCACGCTCACGCCGGGGCGCGACGCGCAGGCCAGTTGATTGACCGCGAGACACCGTGGACTAAAGTGACGCGAAGCGGGAGGCGAGGTTCTCCCTGCTGGACTGCAATCCCCGGAGACCCCGGCTCGCACGGACGGTCTCCCCACGTGCGCGGCGCGTACGTACGGCTCGGCCTCCTCCCGCTCCCGGTCGGCTGACGCTCCTGGCGCCGGCAGACCTCCCCTTCACGAGCGGGCGGGGACCCGGCGGTGCGTATGGCCGCGCCGGATCTGAGAGGGCCCCTTGAGCCAGAGTCGACATGTCCCGGTGATGCTCCAGCGGTGCCTGGACCTGTTGGCCCCCGCCCTGCAGCGGCCGGGAGCGGTGGTCGTCGACTGCACCCTCGGCCTCGGCGGGCACAGCGAGGCCCTGCTCACCCGGTTCCCCGAGGCCCGGCTGGTCGCCCTGGACCGCGACAAGGAGGCGCTGCGCCTGTCCGGCGAGCGGCTCGCGCCCTTCGGCGAGCGGGCCACCCTGGTGCACGCGGTCTACGACGAGCTCCCGGACGTACTCAAGCGGCTCGGCATCGCGCGCGTGCAGGGCGTCCTGTTCGACCTCGGCGTCTCCTCCATGCAGCTCGACGAGGCCGACCGCGGCTTCGCCTACGCCCAGGACGCCCCCCTCGACATGCGCATGGACCAGACGACCGGCATGAGCGCCGCCGAGGTCCTCAACACCTACCCGGCCGGCGAACTCGTCCGGATCCTGCGGGCCTACGGCGAGGAGAAGCAGGCCAAGCGGATCGTGGCCGCCATCGTGCGCGAGCGTGAGAAGGAGCCGTTCAGCAACAGCGCACGGCTCGTCGAGCTGATCCGGGACGCGCTGCCGCAGGCCGCCAAGCGCACCGGCGGCAACCCGGCCAAGCGCACCTTCCAGGCCCTGCGCATCGAGGTCAACGGCGAGCTCTCCGTCCTGGAGCGGGCGATCCCGGCCGCGGTGCAGGCGCTCGACGTGGGCGGACGGATCGCCGTGCTGTCGTACCACTCGCTCGAGGACCGCCTGGTCAAGCAGGTGTTCGCGGCCGGAGCCGCCACCACCGCGCCCCCCGGGCTGCCGGTCGTGCCCGAGCAGTACCAGCCCCGGCTCAAGCTGCTCACCCGCGGTGCCGAACTTCCCACCGAGGAAGAGGTCGCCGAGAACCGGCGGGCGGCTCCGGCGCGACTGCGCGGAGCCCAGCGCATCAGGGAGTCCATCGAATGAGGGTGAACGAGTTGGCGAGCGAGCGGGCCTGGCGACCGGACTCACTGGAGGCCGTGTGAGCAGGAAACCCGAACTGAGGGGGCGGGCCGCTCGTCTCGCACGCCTCTTCCCCGGACCGGGAAGCCGTGCACAGGCGGCCCGCACTCCCTTCGTCCTGCTCGTCGTGCTCCTCCTGGGCGGGGGCCTGATCGCGCTTCTGGTGCTGAACTCCGCGCTCAGCGAAGGCTCGTTCAAGCTCGACGACCTCCAGAGGGACACCAAGAGCCTCACCGACGAGGAACAGGGGCTCCAGCGGGACATCGACTCCTACTCCGCCCCCGAGGCCCTCCAGCAGCGCGCCCGCGAGCTCGGCATGATCCCCGGCGGGGACCCCGCGTTCCTGAATCCCGACGGCACCGTCAAGGGCGTCCCCTCGGTCGCCGGCCGGCAGGCCGTCAGCCGGGCCGCCGAGCAGTCCGCGGTGCAGATGCCGCTCGTCCTGCTCCCGCCGCAGCCCGCCGCTGCCCCGCCGGCCGCCGGTGCGCCCGCCACCCCACAAGCCGATCCCGCCCAGACGACCACGACCCCCGGCAGGTGACGGAAGTGTCAGACACTTCTGGAGAAAGGCAACCGCCGCGCCGCCGCGTGCCCGGCCCCGCGCGCCCCGACCGCCCCGCCGCCGGTGCCCGGCGCCCGGGCTCCGGCGCCCGCCCCGCCCGCCGCCCGGCTCCGGGCCGCCCCACGGCCCCGGCCGCCCTGCGGCTGGGCAGCCCCCGCCCCAGGCTGCGCATGGTCAGCCTGGCGCTCACCCTGGTGCTGATCGCCTTCGTCCTACGGCTGCTGCAGGTGCAGGCCGTGGACGCGAGCGCCTACGCCGCCAAGGCCGACCAGAACCGCTACGTGGGCCATGTCCTGACCGCCGAGCGCGGCGGCATCCTCGACCGCAACGGCGTGGCCCTCGCGACCAGCGTGGACGCCTACGACCTCACGGCCGACCCCACGATGTTCACCCGCGAGCAGCTGAAGGTCGGCGACGGCCCCGAGCAGGCCGCGGCGCTCCTCGCGCCGATCCTCGGCATGGACCAGGACACGCTCGTCCACAAGCTCCGCCCCAAGAACAAGAAGCTGCGCTACGTCCTGCTCGCCCGCCGCCAGACCCCGCAGGTCTGGAAGCAGATCAAGGACCTGAAGACCGCGCTCACCGCGAAGGGGGAGAAGGACAAGTCCACGGTCAACGTCCTCGCCGGCGTCTTCGCCGACCCCAGCAGCAAGCGGATCTACCCCAACGGGGACCTCGCCGCCGGGATACTGGGCTGGGTCAACGACCAGGGCAAGGGCGGCGGAGGCGTCGAGCAGGAGCTCAACAAGGAACTGGCCGGCAAGGACGGCAAGATCCGCTACGCCCAGTCCGGCGGCCGCCTGGTGCCCACCGCGGGCTCCACCGAGACGCCCGCCGTGCCCGGCAGCGACGTCGAGCTCACCCTCGACCGCGACATCCAGTGGGCCGCGCAGAACGCGATCAGCCAGCAGGTGAGGAAGTCCGGGGCGGACCGCGGGTACGTGATAGTGCAGGACACCCGCACCGGCGAGATCCTGGCGATGGCCAACGCACCGGGCTTCGACCCCAACGACCTCTCCAAGGCGAACCCGAACGCCCTGCACAACTGGGCCGTCGAGGACGCCTACGAGCCCGGCTCCACCGCCAAGATCATGTCGATGGCGGCCGTACTCCAGGAGAACGTCGCCACCCCGCTGACGCATGTCGTCGTGCCGAACCGGCTGCACCGAGGCGACCGGCTCTTCAAGGACGACGTCGACCACGACACCTGGAACCTCACGCTCAACGGTGTGCTCGCCAAGTCCAGCAACATCGGCACCATCCTGGCCACCGGCCAGCTGGGCAGGACACAGGCGCAGGCCAACGACGTCCTCTACTCGTATCTGCGGAAGTTCGGCATCGGCAGCTACACCGGACTCGGCCTGCCCGGCGAGACCAAGGGCATCCTCGCTCCGCCCGCCAAGTGGTCGACGTCGCAGCAGTACACGATTCCTTTCGGCCAGGGCTTCTCCATCAACGCGCTGCAGGCGGCGTCCGTCTACTCGACCATCGCCAACGGCGGCGTCCGCATCCAGCCCACGCTGGTGCGCGGCACCAAGGGACCCGACGGGCGCTTCACCCCGACCCCGCAGCCCCAGAAGACAAGGGTCGTCAGCGAGAAGACGGCGAGGACCCTCGCCCAGATGCTGGAGTCGGTCGTCGACGACCGGGAGGGCACCGGCAACAAGGCGCGCATCCCCGGCTACCGGGTCGCGGGCAAGACGGGTACGGCCAACCGCGTGGATCCGGCCACCGGCCAGTACCGCGGCTACACCTCCTCGTTCGCCGGATTCGCACCTGCGGACAACCCCCGCATCACCGTGTACTGCGCCATCCAGAACGCCACGAGCGGGAGTTACTTCGGCGGCCAGATCTGCGGACCGATCTACAAGGAGGTGATGGAGTTCGCACTGAAGACCCTCCAGGTCCCGCCCACGGGTGCGCAGGCCGCGAACCTGCCCGTCACCTTCTGATCAGCGCAACCAGCCAGGAACGCTCCGTGACCATGATCACTCCCGACCCCGGCAAGCCGGGCACCCCTGCCCCCTCGCCCGCCCGTCACCCACCATCACCCTTGCCGGACCGCGCTGCGCGCGGGCCCCTCTTTGGCTCCCAAGCGGGTGGGCCCGGTACGCTCACCGCCGTGCCACACGCTGATCAGTCCCAAACCACCCAGAAGGGCGCATCCGTGACATACCCGGGGCCGCCCAGGCCGGTCCAGGTCTCCGCCACACCCCTCGCGGAGCTCGCCGATCAGCTGGGTACCGCCGCGCCGGACAGTCCCGCCGAGGTCACGGGCATCACCCATGACTCGCGCGCCGTCCGCCCCGGCGACCTGTACGCCGCCCTGCCGGGCGCCCGTCTGCACGGCGCCGACTTCGTCACCCAGGCCGCCGGCCTCGGCGCGGTCGCCGTGCTGACCGACCCGACCGGCGCCGAGCGCGCCGCCGCGACCGGTCTGCCGGTCCTGGTCGTCGACGCCCCGCGCGGGCGGATGGGCGAGCTGGCGGCCACGATCTACGGCCACCCGGGCCGCGATCTGCTCCAGATCGGGATCACCGGCACCTCCGGCAAGACCACCACCGCCTACCTCGTCGAGGGCGGCCTGAAGACCAAGAGCAACACCGGTCTCATCGGCACGGTCGAGATGCGCATCGGCGACGAACGCATCAAGTCCGAGCGCACCACCCCCGAAGCCACCGACCTGCAGGCCCTGTTCGCCGTCATGCGCGAACGCGGGGTCGAGGCGGTCGCCATGGAGGTCTCCAGCCATGCGCTGGTCCTCGGCCGGGTCGACGGCTGCGTCTTCGACATCGGCGTCTTCACCAACCTCAGCCCGGAACACATGGAGTTCCACTCCGACATGGAGGACTACTTCCGGGCCAAGGCGCAGCTGTTCACGCCGGAACGCAGCAGACTGGGCGTCGTCAACTTCGACGACGAGTACGGCCGCAGGCTGGTCGACGAGGCCGGCGTCCCGGTCGTGACCTATTCGGCCGAGGGCCACCCCGACGCCGACTGGCGCGCCGAGGACGTCCAAGTCGGCCCGCTGGACTCGACGTTCACCGTGATCGGCCCCGAGGGCGAGCGGATCGAGGCGAAGGCTCCGCTGCCGGGCGGCTTCAACGTGGCCAACACCCTCGCCGCGATCGTCGCTCTGGCCGCCGCGGGCCTCGACCCGCAGACCGCCGCCGACGGCATCGCCGCCGTGCCGGGGGTGCCGGGCCGCCTGGAGCGCGTGGACGGCGGACAGCCGTACCTCGCCGTCGTCGACTACGCCCACAAGACCGACGCCGTCGAATCGGTCCTGCGCGCCCTGCGCAAGGTCACCGAGGGCAGGCTGCACGTCGTGCTCGGCTGCGGCGGCGACCGGGACAGGACCAAGCGGGCGCCGATGGGCGCCGCCGTCGCCCGCCTCGCCGACACCGCCGTACTGACCTCCGACAACCCCCGCTCCGAGGACCCCCTCGCGATCCTTGCAACCATGCTCGAGGGCGCGGCGTCCGTACCAGCACACGAACGCGGCGAGGTCCAGGTCTTCGAGGACCGGGCCGCCGCGATCGCCGCAGCCGTCGCCCGAGCACGGCCCGGGGACACCGTGCTGGTCGCGGGCAAGGGCCACGAGCAGGGCCAGGACATCGCCGGGGTGGTCCGTCCCTTCGACGACCGCCAGGTGCTTCGAGAAGCCATCCAGAAGACCCAGGGATGAACTTGTGATCGCCCTCTCTCTCGCCGAGATCGCAGAAGTCGTCGGCGGGCAGACGCACGACATACCGGATCCGTCCGTCCAGGTCACGGCTCCGGTCGTCCGGGACTCCCGCGAGGTGCAGCCCGGCAGCCTCTTCGTCGCCTTCGTCGGCGAAAAGGTCGATGGCCACGACTTCGCAGCTCAGGTCGTCGAAGCGGGCGCGGTCGCCGTACTGGCGTCGCGCCCCGTCGGTGTGCCCGCGATCGTCGTCGAGGACGTCCAGAGCGCCCTCGGAGCCCTCGCCCGCCATGTCGTACGACGCCTCGGCGCGACCCTGGTGGCCCTCACCGGCTCCGCGGGCAAGACCAGCACCAAGGACCTGATCGCCCAGGTCCTGCAGCGCAAGGCGCCGACGGTGTTCACACCCGGCTCGCTCAACAACGAGATCGGGCTGCCCCTCACCGCCCTGTCCGCCACCGAGGAGACCAGGTTCCTCGTCCTGGAGATGGGTGCCCGCGGCATCGGCCACATCCGCTACCTCACCGATCTGACGCCCCCGAAGATCGGCCTCGTCCTCAACGTCGGCACCGCCCACATCGGCGAGTTCGGCGGCCGCGAGCAGATCGCGCAGGCCAAGGGCGAACTGGTGGAGTCCCTGCCGCCATCAGAAGACGGCGGAGCCGCGATCCTCAACGCGGACGACCCCCTCGTACGGGCCATGGCATCCCGTACCAAGGCGAAGGTGCTCCTCTTCGGAGAGGCCGACGAAGCGGACGTACGCGCCGAGAACGTGCGACTCACGGACAGCGGACAGCCTGCCTTCACGCTGCACACACCCTCCGGTGCAAGCGATGTGACCATGCGCCTGTACGGTGAGCACCACGTGTCGAACGCGCTCGCCGCGGCCGCCGTCGCCCATGAGCTGGGCATGTCCGCGGAAGAGATCGCCACCGCGCTCTCCGAGGCGGGCTCCCTCTCCCGCTGGCGCATGGAGGTCACCGAGCGACCGGACGGCGTGACCATCGTCAACGACGCCTACAACGCGAACCCCGAGTCCATGCGAGCCGCCCTGCGCGCGCTCGCGGCCATGGGCAACGGGCGGCGGACCTGGGCGGTGCTCGGCAAGATGGCCGAGCTCGGGGACGAGGCGCTCGCCGAGCACGACGCGGTCGGACGGCTCGCCGTCCGGCTCAATGTCGGCAAGCTCGTCGCGGTCGGGGGCAGGGAAGCGTCCTGGCTGCAACTGGGCGCATATAACGAGGGTTCGTGGGGTGAGGAGTCGGTGCACGTGTCCGACGCACAGGCGGCGGTCGACCTGTTGCGCAGCGAGTTGCGCCCGGGAGACGTCGTACTCGTGAAGGCGTCCCGTTCGGTCGGCCTCGAGAGCGTCGCCCAGGCGCTGCTCGAGACCGGTGCCGAGGGTGAGGTTGCCGCCCGATGATGAAGCAGATCCTGTTCTCGGGAGTCATCGGCCTCTTTCTGACGCTGGTCGGCACCCCGCTGCTGATCAAGCTGCTGGCCCGCAAGGGCTACGGCCAGTACATCCGGGACGACGGCCCGCGCGAGCACGCCAGCAAGCGCGGTACGCCCACCATGGGCGGCATCGCCTTCATCCTCGCGACGGTGGCCGCGTACTTCCTCTCCAAGGTCATCACCGGCTACGCGCCGAGCTACTCGGGTCTGCTGGTGCTCGGCCTGATGTGCGGCATGGGCCTGGTCGGCTTCCTCGACGACTACATCAAGATCGTCAAGCGGCGCTCGCTGGGCCTGCGGGCCAAGGCGAAGATGGCCGGACAGCTGATCGTCGGCATCAGCTTCGCGGTGCTCGCCCTGCAGTTCCAGGACGCCCGCGGCAACGCCCCGGCCTCCACCAAGCTGTCGTTCATCACGGACTTCGGCTGGTCGATCGGCCCGGTGCTGTTCGTGGTCTGGGCGCTGTTCATGATCCTCGCGATGTCGAACGGCGTGAACCTGACGGACGGTCTGGACGGTCTGGCGACCGGCGCCTCCGTGCTCGTCTTCGGCGCCTACACCTTCATCGGCGTCTGGCAGTTCCAGGAGTCCTGCGCCAACGCGCAGACCCTGACCAACCCCAGCGCCTGCTACGAGGTGCGCGACCCGCTCGACCTCGCGGTCATCGCCTCCGCGCTGATGGGCGCCTGCCTCGGCTTCCTGTGGTGGAACACCTCGCCGGCCAAGATCTTCATGGGCGACACCGGTTCGCTCGCGCTCGGCGGTGTCCTCACCGGCCTGGCCATCCTCTCCCGCACGGAGCTGCTGGTGGCCATCATGGGCGGTCTGTTCGTCCTCATCACCATGTCGGTGGTCATCCAGGTCGGCTCCTTCCGGCTCACCGGCAGGCGCGTCTTCCGAATGGCGCCACTCCAGCACCACTTCGAACTCAAGGGCTGGTCCGAGGTCCTTGTGGTGGTCCGCTTCTGGATCATCCAGGGCATCTGTGTGATCGTCGGACTGGGCCTCTTCTACGCGGGATGGGCAGCGGACAAGTGACCGACTGGCAGGGCAAGCACGTCACCGTCGCCGGGCTCGGCGTCTCCGGCATCCCGGCGGCCAAGGTGCTGCACGCGCGCGGGGCGATCGTCACGGTCGTCAACGACGGCGACGACGCACGCGCGCGTGAGCAGGCCGCCGAGCTGGAGGCGCTGGGGATCACCGTGCGGCTGGGTGACGGGGCGACCCTGCCGGAGGGCACCGAGCTGATCGTCACCGCGCCGGGCTGGAAGCCGGACAAGCCGCTGTTCGTCGCGGCCCGCGAGGCCGGTGTCGACATCTGGGGCGACGTCGAACTCGCCTGGCGCCTGCGGGGCCCGGACGCGGCCCCCTGGCTCGCCGTCACCGGCACCAACGGCAAGACCACCACCGTCCAGATGCTGGCGTCGATCCTGAAGGCCGCCGGGCTGCGCACCGCGGCCGTAGGCAACATCGGCGTCTCGCTCCTCGACGTGGTGCTCGGCGAGGAGCAGTACGACGTCCTCGCCGTCGAGTTGTCGAGCTACCAGCTCCACTGGGCGCCCTCCCTGCGGGCACACTCGGCGGCGGTGCTCAACCTCGCCCCCGACCACCTCGACTGGCACGGTTCCATGGAGGCGTACGCCGCCGACAAGGGCCGTATCTACGAGGGCAATCGCGTCGCCTGCGTCTACAACGTCGCCGACAAGGCCACCGAGGACCTGGTGCGCGAGGCCGACGTCGAGGAGGGCTGCCGGGCCATCGGGTTCACCCTCGGCACTCCGGGCCCCTCCCAACTCGGCGTGGTGGACGGCATCCTGGTCGACCGTGCCTTCGTGGAGAACCGGCAGAAGAACGCCCAGGAGCTCGCCGAGGTCTCCGACGTCAACCCGCCGGCCCCGCACAACATCGCCAACGCCCTTGCGGCGGCGGCCCTCGCGCGCGCCTTCGGGGTGCCCGCCGCGGCCGTACGCGACGGGCTGAGGAACTTCACCCCGGACGCGCACCGCATCGCGCATGTGGCCGACGTGGTCGGGGTCGCGTACGTCGACGACTCCAAGGCCACCAACACGCATGCGGCCGAGGCCTCGTTGGCGGCGTACGAGTCCATCGTGTGGATCGCGGGCGGGCTCGCCAAGGGCGCGACCTTCGACGAACTGGTCGCCAAGTCGGCAAAGCGACTTCGCGGAGTCGTCCTCATCGGCAAGGACCGCGCCCTCATCCGTGAAGCCCTCGCGCGACACGCGCCCGAAGTACCCGTCGTCGACCTCGACCGGACCGACACTGGGGCGATGCTCGCGGCTGTCCAGGAGGCCCAGCGGCTCGCGGCCGCAGGCGACACGGTGCTGCTGGCCCCGGCCTGCGCCTCGATGGACATGTTCGCCAACTACAACAAGCGCGGTGACGCGTTCGCAGAAGCGGTCCGCGAACTCGGCGCCTGACCCGGCCGCCTGCAGCCGGGCGACCTTGGGAGGGACGCGTGGGATCGTTGAGGGCCAGGTCCTTTCGTTGGGACCAGGGCGGCCGCGGGGAACGGCGCCTTGCAGCCGCCCCGGACGAGGTCTCGGGCAGCCTGCGGCTCCCGGGCGGCGGAGCCACGTCGATAAGCCGCGGCCGCGGCGGGCGGCGCGGATCGCCACACGCCGGTCTCCACACCGGGCCGATCCACCGCACAGGCGCTACGGACGGCGGAGGCCCCGATGCCCGGTAGCCGGACCGGGCGTCCGCCCGTGCAGGGGGCCGTCAGGCGGCCCGCCGCAGCCGGGCCGGTCCGCGAGAACCCGCTGCGCCGCTTCTACCTCAACGCCAAGCGCGCCTGGGACCGGCCGCTGACCGCCTACTACCTGATCATGGGCGGCAGCCTGCTGATCACCGTGCTCGGTCTGGTGATGGTCTACTCGGCCTCCCAGATCACGGCGCTGCAGATGTCCCTGCCGGGCTCGTACTTCTTCCGCAAGCAGCTCCTCGCCGCCGTCATCGGCGGTGTCCTGCTGTTGGTCGCCTCGCTCATGCCGGTGAAGCTGCACCGGGCACTCGCCTACCCGATTCTCGCGGGCGCGGTCTTCCTGATGGCGCTGGTGCAGGTGCCGGGGATAGGGATGTCGGTCAACGGCAACCAGAACTGGATCTCGCTCGGCGGTTCCTTCCAGATCCAGCCCAGCGAGTTCGGCAAGCTGGCGCTGGTGCTGTGGGGCGCGGACCTGATGGCCCGCAAGCAGGACAAGAAGCTTCTCAACCAGTGGAAGCACATGCTGGTGCCGCTCGTTCCGGTCGCCTTCATGCTGCTCGGGCTGATCATGCTCGGCGGCGACATGGGCACGGCGATCATCCTGACGGCGATCCTCTTCGGTCTGCTGTGGCTGGCCGGGGCGCCCACCCGGCTGTTCGTCGGTGTGCTGTCGGTTGCGGCCGCGATCGGTGTGATCCTCATCAAGACCAGCCCCAACCGCATGGCCCGGCTCGCCTGCATCGGCGCCACCGAGCCGAAGTCCGGGGTCGCCGACTGCTGGCAGGCCGTGCACGGCATCTACGCCCTCGCATCAGGCGGAATCTTCGGATCCGGGCTCGGTGCGAGTGTGGAAAAATGGGGGCAACTCCCGGAAGCCCACACGGACTTCATCTTCGCCGTCACCGGTGAGGAACTGGGCCTGGCGGGGACGCTGTCGGTGCTCGCCCTCTTCGCGGCTCTAGGCTATGCGGGTATCCGCGTGGCCGGACGTACGGAGGACCCCTTCGTCAGGTATGCCGCGGGAGGCGTGACCACCTGGATCACGGCCCAGGCCGTGATCAACATCGGTGCGGTGCTCGGCCTGCTGCCGATCGCCGGAGTCCCTCTCCCGCTGTTCTCCTACGGAGGATCCGCCCTGCTGCCGACCATGTTCGCCATCGGGCTGATGATCACGTTCGCGCGTGACGAGCCCGCTGCGCGGGCGGCGCTTTCCATGCGGCAACCCCGCTTTGGTAGAAAGCGGGCGGGAGGCGCCGTGCGGGATCGGGGGCCTCGGAGATGGAACACGATGCGACGGCGTGCCTCGGCGGCGCGCTCGTCCGGAGAGCGGTGAATTTCGGTGCATGTCGTACTCGCCGGTGGGGGGACCGCCGGCCACATCGAGCCCGCGCTCGCCCTCGCGGACGCCCTGCGCAGGCAGGACCCGACCGTGGGGATCACGGCCCTGGGCACGGAGCGCGGCCTTGAGACCACGCTCGTCCCGCAGCGGGGCTACGAGCTCGCGCTGATCCCGGCGGTACCGCTGCCGCGCAAGCCGACCCCCGAGCTGATCACCGTCCCGGGCCGGCTGCGCGGCACGATCAAGGCGACCGAGCAGATCCTGGAGCGCACCAAGGCGGACGCCGTCGTCGGCTTCGGCGGCTATGTCGCGCTGCCCGGCTACCTCGCCGCCAAGCGCCTCGGCGTGCCGATCGTGATCCACGAGGCCAACGCCCGCCCCGGCCTCGCCAACAAGATCGGCTCGCGCTACGCCGCCCGGGTCGCCGTCTCCACCCCGGACAGCAAGCTGCGCGACGCCCGCTACATCGGCATCCCGCTGCGCCGCACCATCGCCACCCTCGACCGGGCCGCCGCCCGCCCCGAGGCCCGCGCGGCGTTCGGCCTGGACCCCAACCTGCCCACGCTGCTGGTCTCCGGCGGCTCGCAGGGCGCCCGCCGCCTCAACGAGGTCGTCCAGCAGGTCGCGCCCTGGCTGCAGCAGGCCGGCATCCAGATCCTGCACGCGGTCGGCCCGAAGAACGAACTGCCGCAAGTGCAGCAGATGCCGGGGATGCCCCCCTATGTCCCGGTAAGTTACCTGGACCGGATGGACCTCGCGTACGCCGCGGCCGACATGATGCTCTGCCGCGCGGGCGCGATGACCGTCGCCGAGCTCTCCGCCGTCGGACTCCCGGCCGCCTATGTCCCGCTGCCCATCGGCAACGGCGAACAGCGGCTGAACGCCCAGCCGGTGGTCAAGGCCGGCGGCGGGCTGCTGGTCGACGACGCGGAACTGACGCCCGACTGGGTACGGGCCAACGTCCTGCCCGTGCTCGCCGACCCGCACCGGCTGTACGAGATGTCCCGCGCCGCCGCCGAGTTCGGCCGCCGGGACGCCGACGACCTGCTCGTCGGCATGGTGTACGAGGCGATCGCCGCCAAGCGTGCACACCACTAGGCACGTGTGACGAAAGGCAGGAAGCGTGGCCGGACCGACGACCGCCGAGCGCGGTGAACGCCAGCAGGAGTCGTCCGGCCCGCCTCCGGCGCGGCGGTTGAGGCTGCGCCGCCTTCGTGTGATCATCATCCTTGTCGTGCTGCTCGTCCTGCTCGGGGCGGGCACGGTCTGGCTGTTGTACGGCTCGCAATGGGTGCGCGTGGAGCGCGTATCGGTCTCCGGAACCCGGGTGTTGACGCCCGCCGAGGTGCGCGAGGCCGCCCAGGTTCCGGTCGGGTCGCCGATGATTTCCGTCGACACCGATGCGATTGAGACGCGACTGCGGCGGAAACTGCCCCGAATTGACACGGTTGACGTGGTCCGTTCCTGGCCCCATGGAATCGGGCTGAAAGTGAGCGAGCGTACTCCGGTTCTCATTGTGCAAAAGGGTGGAAAGTTCGTCGAAGTGGACCGCAAGGGTGTCCGTTTCGCCACGGTTTCCGAAGCCCCGAAAGGCATTCCCGCACTGGAATTGAGCACCTCCTCCTCCCAGTCCGCCGCCGCGAGCCTGCGGCGCTTCGGCGAGGACCGTCTGGTGGCGGAGGCGGCGCTCGTCGCCCGCGCCGTTCCGGCCGCCGTCGCGCGCGTCACCGAGGCCGTCAAGGTCCGCTCGTACGACGACATCTCACTGGAGTTGAGTGACGGCCGGAACGTCCTGTGGGGGAGCAGCGAGAAGGGCGCCGCGAAGGCCCGTACGCTCACCGCACTCATGAAAGCGGCGCCGGATGCGCGGCACTTCGACGTCTCGGTTCCCACCGCCCCTGCGTCATCGGGGAGTTGACGCACATCCGCGCAGGCCAGCACCCTGGCTGGGCAGCGCTATGGCTGATCACATAGGGTGAAAAGAAAAACGGGAGGTTCGGCGTGTTCGTTGAACGTGCGCCACTTGTCGACTTAGTGTCCTGTTCGGAAGACTCCAGCGAACAGTCACACTGGTAACCCTAAACTTCAACGTTAGGGTTCGGGTCGGCGTAACGGACCGTCCCATTCGGCATCAGTCGCCGGATCGCATCCTCTGCGAAGCGGCGACACGTAACTCGAGGCGAGAGGCCTTCGACGTGGCAGCACCGCAGAACTACCTCGCAGTCATCAAAGTCATCGGTGTCGGCGGCGGTGGTGTCAATGCCATCAACCGGATGATCGAGGTCGGTCTCAAGGGCGTCGAGTTCATCGCCATCAACACCGACGCGCAGGCGCTGTTGATGAGCGACGCCGACGTCAAGCTCGACGTCGGCCGCGAACTCACCCGCGGACTCGGCGCCGGAGCCAACCCGGCCGTCGGCCGCAAGGCCGCCGAGGACCACCGCGAGGAGATCGAGGAGGTCCTCAAGGGGGCCGACATGGTCTTCGTGACGGCCGGTGAAGGCGGCGGCACCGGCACCGGCGGCGCGCCCGTCGTGGCCAACATCGCCCGCTCCCTGGGCGCCCTCACCATCGGCGTGGTCACGCGCCCGTTCACCTTCGAGGGACGGCGCCGCGCCAACCAGGCCGAGGACGGCATCGCCGAACTCCGCGAAGAGGTCGACACCCTCATCGTCATCCCGAACGACCGGCTGCTGTCCATCTCGGACCGCCAGGTCTCGGTGCTCGACGCCTTCAAGTCGGCGGACCAGGTCCTGCTCTCCGGTGTGCAGGGCATCACCGACCTGATCACCACCCCCGGCCTGATCAACCTCGACTTCGCCGACGTCAAGTCCGTGATGTCCGAGGCCGGTTCCGCCCTCATGGGAATCGGCTCGGCCCGCGGCGACGACCGCGCGGTGGCCGCCGCCGAGATGGCGATCTCCTCGCCGCTCCTCGAGGCGTCCATCGACGGCGCCCGCGGGGTGCTGCTCTCCATCTCCGGCGGCTCCGACCTCGGCCTGTTCGAGATCAACGAGGCGGCCCAGCTGGTCAGCGAGGCCGCCCACCCCGAGGCCAACATCATCTTCGGCGCGGTCATCGACGACGCCCTCGGCGACGAGGTGCGGGTCACCGTCATCGCCGCCGGCTTCGACGGCGGCCAGCCGCCGGCCCGCCGCGAGACCGTCATGGGCTCCACCTCGTCCTCGGCCCGCCGCGACGAGCCCACTCCGGTAAGGCAGCCCGAGAGCCGCCCGTCCTTCGGCTCGCTCGGCAGTGTCACGCCGAAGGAGGACCCGGAGCCCGCACCGGAGCCGGCGAGCGAGATCACGGCCGCCCCGCCGGTCCCGCCGTCGCGGACCTACGCGGACAGCGCGGCCGAGGAACTGGACGTGCCGGACTTCCTGAAGTGATAGGACAGCGCTCCGAAACGAGCACCGTGAACGGCGCGCACTTCGCCTTCACCGACCGGTGGGGCGGGGTGAGCGCCGTTCCGTACGAGGAGCTCAACCTCGGCGGTGCCGTCGGCGACGACCCCGGTGCCGTACGGACCAACCGCGAACTGGCCGCCAAGTCCCTCGGCCTGGAACCGGCCCGGGTGGTCTGGATGAACCAGGTGCACGGCGCGGAGGCGGCGGTGGTGGACGCCCCGTGGGGTGATCGTCCGGTGCCCGAGGTCGACGCCGTCGTCACCGCGCAGCGTGGTCTCGCCCTCGCCGTCCTCACCGCCGACTGCACGCCCGTTCTGCTCGCCGACCCGGTCGCCGGGATCGTCGCCGCGGCGCACGCGGGGCGGCCCGGGATGGTCGCGGGGGTCGTCCCGGCCGCCGTACGGGCCATGACGGAACTCGGCGCCGAGCCGGGCCGGATCGTCGCCCGCACCGGCCCCGCCGTCTGCGGCCGCTGCTACGAGGTGCCGGAGGCGATGCGCGCCGAGGTGGCCGCCGTCGAACCGGCGGCGTACTCCGAGACGAGTTGGGGCACGCCGGCGGTGGATGTGACCGCCGGCGTGCACGCGCAGCTCGAGCGGCTCGGGGTGCACGACCGGGAGCAGTCGCCGGTGTGCACGATCGAGTCGGCCGACCACTTCTCGTACCGCCGCGATCGAACCACGGGGCGACTCGCGGGATATGTCTGGCTGGACTGAGGGGCATGAGGGACCGTAAGGACGAACTCGCCGAAAACCTGGCGAAGGTGGAGCGTCGTATCGCCGCCGCCTGCACCGCCGCCGGACGCAAGCGCGAGGAGGTGACCCTGATCGTGGTCACCAAGACGTATCCGGCGAGCGACGTGCGGATTCTGTCGGAACTCGGTGTGCGGCACGTGGCCGAGAACCGCGACCAGGATGCGGCGCCCAAGGCCGCGGCCTGCTCGGATCTGCCCTTGACTTGGCATTTTGTGGGTCAATTGCAGACCAACAAGGTGCGATCCGTGGTCGGTTATGCCGGATTGGTGCAGTCCGTCGACCGCGCCCGGCTGGTCACGGCGCTCTCCAGGGAGGCGGTGCGGCAGGAGCGCGAGATCGGCTGTCTGGTCCAGGTCGCGCTCGACGCCGAAGAGAGCGGACGCGGGGAGCGCGGGGGCGTCGGACCCGGCGGAGTCGAAGAGTTGGGTGAGCTGATCGCCGGGGCGCCGGGTCTGCGGCTGGACGGACTGATGACCGTCGCGCCGCTCACCGGGCCCTACGCCGGGCGCGAACTCGCCGCGTTCGAGCGGTTGATGGATTTGTCGACGGACCTGCGCCGAGCTCATCCGGCTGCGAACATGGTCTCGGCAGGAATGAGTGCGGACCTCGAACAGGCCGTGGCCGCCGGAGCGACACATGTACGCGTCGGTACCGCGGTACTCGGAGTCCGCCCCAGGCTCGGGTAACGTCGCCAGGAAGTCGGACCACAGCAGAAAATATGGTCAGTGCCACCGAAGGCGGGCGCAACGACCTCGTGGATCGCGGGCACTTGGCAGTCGTCAGCCGATCCACCACAGAGCGGAGGACTCAGAGCATGGCCGGCGCGATGCGCAAGATGGCGGTCTACCTCGGCCTCGTGGAGGACGATGGGTACGACGGCCGGGGATTCGACCCCGATGACGACTTCGAGCCCGAACTGGACCCCGAACCCGAACGGGACCACCGGAGGCACGAGCCGTCCCACCAGTCCCACGTAGCACATCAGTCCCAAAGGGATGAAGAGGTGCGAATCGTACAACCGCCCGCCGCGCGCGAGCCGGTCGCACGTTCCGCTTCGCTCCCCGCGGAATCCGGCCGTCCGGCGCGCATCGCGCCCGTGGCGTCCATCACACAAGAACGCGCAAGTCTGGAGAAGAACGCACCGGTGATCATGCCCAAGGTCGTGTCGGAACGAGAGCCTTACCGGATCACCACGCTTCACCCGCGGACCTACAACGAGGCCCGTACCATCGGGGAACACTTCCGTGAGGGCACCCCGGTGATCATGAATCTGACTGAGATGGATGACACAGATGCGAAGCGACTTGTCGACTTTGCGGCCGGTTTGGTGTTTGGTCTTCACGGCAGCATCGAGCGGGTGACCCAGAAGGTGTTCCTGTTGTCTCCTGCTAACGTCGATGTCACGGCGGAGGACAAGGCCCGCATCGCAGAGGGCGGGTTCTTCAACCAGAGCTGAGACGCACGACCGGAAACAGCAGTACAAAGTAGTACCCAGCAGCACGGAAACAGGGGAGAGGTAAGCACCAGCAATGAGCGTGGTCCTGGATGTCATCTACATCGCGCTGATGTGCTTCCTCATCGTGCTCATCTTCCGGTTGGTCATGGACTACGTCTTCCAGTTCGCCCGCTCATGGCAACCCGGCAAGGCGATGGTGGTCGTTCTGGAGGCCACCTACACTGTCACCGATCCACCGCTCAAGCTTCTGCGGCGGTTCATCCCGCCGCTGCGTCTCGGGGGCGTGGCGCTCGACCTGTCCTTCTTCGTACTGATGATCATCGTCTACATCCTGATCTCGATCGTGAGCCGGCTGTGATGAGCGATGTGACCTACCGTCTTGCCGATGCCGACGACTACGTTGAGGTGAAGAGATGCCGTTGACCCCCGAGGACGTGCGGAACAAGCAGTTCACGACCGTCCGCCTCCGAGAAGGCTATGACGAGGACGAGGTCGATGCCTTCCTCGATGAGGTCGAAGCCGAACTGACCCGCCTGCTCCGCGAGAACGAGGACCTGCGGGCCAAACTGGCCGCGGCCACGCGCGCTGCTGCTCAGAACCAGCAGAACATGCGCAAGCCCCCGGAGGGTCCCGGCGGTCCCGGTCCGCAGGATCAGCAGGGCATGCCTCCGCAGGGGATGCGCGGTCCGGGTGCTCCCGTACCCGCCGGCATATCGGGCCCGCCGCAGCAGCAGATGGGTGGCCCCATGGGTGGTCCGCCCCAGCTGCCGAGCGGTGCCCCGCAGCTGCCCGCCGGTCCCGGCGGTCAGGGTGGTCCCCAGGGTCCCGGACCGATGGGTCAGGGTCCGATGGGCCAGGGCCCCATGGGTCAGGGTCCGATGGGCGGCCAGCCTCCCATGCAGCAGATGGGCGGTCCGATGGGCGGCCCCATGGGCGGTCCGATGGGCGGCCCCGGTCAGGGCCCCGGTGGCGACAGCGCCGCCCGTGTCCTCTCGCTGGCCCAGCAGACCGCCGACCAGGCGATCGCCGAGGCCCGCTCCGAAGCCAACAAGATCGTCGGCGAGGCCCGCAGCCGCGCCGAGGGCCTCGAGCGTGACGCCCGTGCCAAGGCCGACGCGCTGGAGCGGGACGCGCAGGAGAAGCACCGCGTCGCGATGGGCTCCCTGGAGTCCGCCCGCGCCACGCTGGAGCGCAAGGTCGAGGACCTGCGCGGCTTCGAGCGCGAGTACCGTACGCGCCTGAAGTCGTACCTCGAGTCCCAGCTGCGTCAGCTGGAGACCCAGGCCGACGACTCGCTGGCCCCGCCGCGTACCCCGGCGACCGCGTCGCTTCCGCCGTCCCCGGCGCCTTCCATGGCACCGGCCGGCGCGAGTGCCCCGTCGTACGGCGGCAACCCGACCATGGGTGGCGCCCCGGCTCCGGCTGCTCCGTCCTACGGTGGTCAGCAGCAGATGTCCCCGGCGATGACCCAGCCGATGGCACCGGTGCGGCCGCAGGGCCCCTCGCCGATGGGTCAGGCTCCCTCGCCCATGCGCGGGTTCCTCATCGACGAGGACGACAACTGACGGACAGTAGTACGTCATAGGCGTCGGCAGCGTTCAGGGCGGGGCCCCCGGAAAATCCGGGGGCCCCGCCCTTTGGCAGGGGGTAGCGTTCTCACCGCACTGGGGTGTGTAGCGCAGTTGGTTGTCGCGCCGCTATGGCATATCGGAGGACGCCGGTTCGAATCCGGCCCGCCCCAGTGCGTCAGCCGTACGTGCGCACACAACGCCGAAGGCCCGGTTCCGCCAAGATCTTGGCGGAACCGGGCCTTCGTACGTCGCGTTACGCCTTGCGCAGGCGGAAAGTCAGCGACAGGCCCTCGTCGGTGAACGCCTCGCCGTAGGAGTCGTCCGCCTCGCCCTGGCCGAAGTCGGTCGCCAGGACCTCGTCGGCGATCAGGGCCGCGTGCTCGGTGAGAGCCGCGATGACCGCCGGGTCCGTGGACGTCCAGCGCAGGGCGATACGGTCGGCCACGTCGAGGCCGCTGTTCTTGCGGGCCTCCTGGATCAGACGGATCGCGTCACGGGCCAGGCCCGCCTGACGCAGCTCCTCGGTGATCTCCAGGTCGAGGGCGACCGTGGCACCCGAGTCGGAAGCCACCGACCAGCCCTCGCGCGGGGTCTCCGTGATGATCACCTCGTCCGGGGCGAGGGTGATCGTCTCACCGTCGACCTCGACCGAGGCCGTGCCCTCGCGCAGGGCCAGGGACAGCGCGGCCGCGTCCGCGTTGGCGACGGCCTTGGCCACCTCCTGGACGCGCTTGCCGAAGCGCTTGCCCAGGGCGCGGAAATTGGCCTTCGCGGTCGTGTCGACCAGGCTGCCGCCGACCTCGCTGAGCGATGCCAGGGATGTGACGTTCAGCTCCTCCGTGATCTGCGTGTGCAGTTCGCGGTCGAGGGCGTCGAAGCCGGTCGCGGCGATGAGCGCACGGGACAGCGGCTGGCGGGTCTTGACGCCCGACTCCGCGCGCGTGGCCCGGCCCAGCTCGACGAGCCGGCGCACCAGCACCATCTGCTTCGACAGCTCCGGGTCGATGGTGGAGAGGTCCGCCTCGGGCCAGGAGGCCAGGTGCACCGACTCCGGGGCGCCCGGGGTCACCGGCACGATCAGGTCCTGCCAGACCCGCTCGGTGATGAACGGGGTCAGCGGGGCCATCAGCTTGGTGACCGTCTCGACCACCTCGTGCAGGGTGCGCAGCGCCGCCTTGTCGCCCTGCCAGAAGCGGCGGCGCGAGCGGCGGACGTACCAGTTGGAGAGGTCGTCGACGAACGCCGACAGGAGCTTGCCGGCGCGCTGGGTGTCGTACGCCTCCAGGGCCTGGGTCACCTGGTCGGTCAGCGCGTGGAGTTCGGACAGCAGCCAGCGGTCCAGGACCGGGCGGTCCGCCGGGGCCGGATCGGCCTCGCTGGGCGCCCAGTCGGAGGTACGGGCGTACAGGGCCTGGAAGGCGACCGTGTTCCAGTACGTGAGGAGCGTCTTGCGGACGACCTCCTGGATGGTGCCGTGGCCCACGCGGCGTGCCGCCCACGGGGAGCCGCCGGCCGCCATGAACCAGCGCACCGCGTCCGCGCCGTGCTGGTCCATCAGCGGGATCGGCTGCAGGATGTTGCCCAGGTGCTTGGACATCTTGCGGCCGTCCTCGGCGAGGATGTGGCCGAGGCAGACCACGTTCTCGTAACTGGACTTGTCGAAGACCAGCGTGCCGACCGCCATCAGTGTGTAGAACCAGCCGCGGGTCTGGTCGATGGCCTCGGAGATGAACTGCGCCGGGTAGCGGCTCTCGAACAGCTCCTTGTTCTTGTACGGGTAGCCCCACTGCGCGAACGGCATCGAACCCGAGTCGTACCAGGCGTCGATGACCTCCGGCACGCGCGTGGCCGTCTTCTGGCACTTGGGGCAGGCGAAGGTGACGTCGTCGATGTACGGGCGGTGCGGGTCCAGTTCGGACTGGTCGGTGCCCGTCAGCCCGGTGAGCTCCGCGCGGGAGCCGACCACGGTGAGGTGGTCGTCCTCGCAGCGCCAGATGGGCAGCGGGGTGCCCCAGTAGCGGTTGCGGGACAGCGCCCAGTCGATGTTGTTGTTCAGCCAGTCGCCGTACCGGCCGTGCTTGACCGTGTCGGGGAACCAGTTGGTGTTCTCGTTCTCCTGCAGCAGGCGGTCCTTGACGGCCGTGGTGCGGATGTACCAGGACGGCTGCGCGTAGTAGAGGAGCGCGGTGTGGCAGCGCCAGCAGTGCGGGTAGCTGTGCTCGTACGGGATGTGCTTGAAGAGGAGGCCGCGCTGCTGGAGGTCCTCGGTGAGCTGTTCGTCCGCCTTCTTGAAGAAGACGCCGCCGACCAGGGGGACGTCCTCCTCGAAGGTGCCGTCGGGGCGGACGGGGTTCACCACGGGCAGGTCGTAGGCGCGGCAGACCTTGAGGTCTTCCTCACCGAAGGCGGGGGACTGGTGGACCAGGCCCGTACCGTCCTCGGTCGTGACGTACTCGGCGTTGACGACGAAGTGCGCCGGTGCCGGGCTGTGCTTGTTGGTTCCCTCGCTGACGCTCGGGAACTGCACGAGCTCGAACGGTCGTTGATAGGTCCAGCGCTCCATCTCGGTGCCGCTGAAGGTCTGGCCCGTGGTCTCCCAGCCCTCGCCGAGCGCCTTGCCGACGAGCGGCTCGGCGACGACGAGCTTCTCCTCGCCGTTCGTCGCGACGACGTAGGTGACCTCGGGGTGCGCGGCGACCGCCGTGTTGGAGACCAGGGTCCAGGGGGTCGTCGTCCACACCAGGAGCGCGGCCTCGCCGGCGAGCGGACCGGAGGTGAGGGGGAAACGGACGTACACGGACGGGTCGACGACCGTCTCGTAGCCCTGGGCCAGCTCGTGGTCCGACAGGCCGGTGCCGCAGCGGGGGCACCAGGGGGCCACGCGGTGGTCCTGGACCAGCAGGCCCTTGTTGAAGATCTCCTTCAGCGACCACCAGACCGACTCGATGTACTCCGGGTCCATCGTGCGGTAGGGGTCGTTGAGGTCGGTCCAGTAACCCATGCGGGTCGTGAGGGCCTCGAAGGCGTCGGTGTGGCGGGTCACCGACTCGCGGCACTTGGCGTTGAACTCGGCGATGCCGTACGCCTCGATGTCCTTCTTGCCGGAGAAGCCGAGCTCCTTCTCGACCGCCAGCTCCACCGGGAGGCCGTGGCAGTCCCAGCCGGCCTTGCGGGCCACGTGGTAGCCGCGCATGGTGCGGAAGCGGGGGAAGACGTCCTTGAAGACGCGGGCCTCGATGTGGTGGGCGCCCGGCATGCCGTTGGCGGTGGGCGGGCCCTCGTAGAAGACCCACTCGGGGCGGCCCTCGGACTGCTCCAGGGTCTTGGCGAAGATCTTCTGCTCGCGCCAGAAGTCGAGCACGGCGTGCTCGAGCGCGGGCAGGTCGACCTGGGCGGGCACCTGGCGGTACGTCGGCGATGTCATCAGCGAGCTTCCTCCGGCGGACTTGCTGCCTTCCGTCCGGAGGGACGAGAGCCGTGTCTTTCTCTACGCCGGTTTCGGCGCGCTCCCGCGGTACCACCCTCCTTGGCCCGCCGACGCGTGGTGTGCGTCGGTGAGCCCCCTCATTGGGGTCGCGATGCCGGTTCTACCGGCCGCAGCCTTTCCGCTACGGCTTTCTTCCGGCGGCTCCGGGGTGATCTTCACGTCGCGCTCGCCCCCGGGCTTCCACCGTCCCCGGGTCGCTCTGGGCTGCGTACGCCGCTACTCGTCCCCATCCACGCTTTTCGCTCCGCCCAGTGTACGGCGCCGCGAGGACAGCGGCCGACCGGTTTTCCCGCCCCCGTGGGCGGAGGCGGCGTACGCATGGAGATGACCCGAATGGAGCGGTACGCGTGTTCGGATTCCGGGAGGGGCGGTCCGGCGGATTACCCCGCGGGGAGCTGGGCACAACGCAGGCAGGCTTGCGGAGCGGCGTGCGTGAGCCGGGCGAATCGGGCGGTGTGCCCCGTTGCCGCGGGACTGAAGTCGATTTATCGTCCCAGCACGATTCGCGTGCAAGATCACAATATGTGAAGGGGCCGCGGCCATGGTGGCGAAGAAGACCGCCGTACAGCAGTCGGCGTCCGACGGGTCCCCCCAGGCCTCCGGCGGTGCGGCCAAGGATGTGACCGGGAAGAAGAGCGCGCGGGGAGGGGCCACGGCGCGTGCGGGGAAGACGGCCAGGGCGGCTACGGGAACCGCGGCGGCCGCGGCGGAGAAAGCGGCGAAGCCGGTGAAGACGGTACGGGGGGTTGCGGCCAAGCCGCCCCCCGGTAAGAAGTCCGCCAAGGCGGCGACCGCCTCCGGAACGTCTCGTTCGAAGAAGCCGGTCGTGGAGGAAGCACCCGAGAGCCCGGCGGGCACCGCGACGGCCACCGGAAAGAAGGCAGCCGCCGGTGAGAAGACGGCTGCGGGAAAGAAGACGGTCGCTGGAAAGAAGACGGCGGGCGGCAAGGGTGCGGCGGCCGGAAAGGGCGCTGCGGAGAAGGCGGCGGCGGAGAAGGCGGCGGCGGAGAAGGCGGCGGCGGGCAAGCCCGCGGCGGTGAAGGGCACGGGGGAGACGGCGGCTGCCGAGAAGCCCGCGGCGGAGAAGGCGGCGGCGGAGAAGGCGGCGGCGGAGAAGTCCGCGGCGGTGAAGGGCACGGGGGAGACGGCGGCTGCCGAGAAGCCCGCGGCGGAGAAGGGCACGGCGCGGAAGGCGCCGGCAGAGGAGCCCGCGGCGAAGAGGTCCGTTGTGACAAGGGCCGCAGGGAAGAAAGCGGCGGCCAAGAAGGCCGTGGTCCCTGGGGGTGTCGCCACGGAGGGCGGTGCTGAGGACGCGGAGGCCGGTGGGGCGGTGGTCTCGAAGGGCGGCGTTCCTGAGGGCGCTTCCGAGGAGGCCGGTCGCGAGAGGGCGGGTGCCAAGAGGGCGGTTGGTGGTAGGGCGGCGGCCAAGAAGGGTGCCGGTCCGAAGGGGGCGGCTGAGGGGGGTCGTCCTGAGGGGGCGGGGGCCGGTGGGGCGGTTGTGAAAGAGGCCGGGGGTGGTAGGGCGGCGGCCAAGAAGGCGGTCGGTGCGAAGAGGGCGGCCGAAGAGGGCCGTCCTGAGGGGGCGGAGGCTGGTGGGGCGGTTGGGAGGGAGGCCGGTCGCGAGAGGGCGGGTGCCAAGAGGGCGGTTGGTGGTAAGGCGGCGGCCCCAAAGCGTGCTGGTGCGAAGGGTGCGGCCGAAGAGGGTCGTCCTGAGGGGGCAAAGGCCAGTGGGGCGGTTGGGAGGGAGGCCGGGCGTGGTAAGGCGGCGGCCAAGAAGACGGTCGCTGCGAAGGGGGCGGCCGACGAGGGCCGTGCTAAGGGGGCGAAGACCGGGGGCTCGGAGGTCGGGGTTCCTGAGGGGGGCGTGTCGGAGAAGGCGGGTGGGGGCAGGGGCGTAGCCCTGGGACGTGCTGCTCGGGAAGGTGCTGAACGGGGTACTGGGCAGTCGGCGGCGAAGAAGGCGGGGGCGGCGGTGAAGGAGTCGGCTGTGAAGAGAGCGGCGGGCAGGACACAGGCAGCCGGTAGAGCCCTCGGCACGGACGCGACCGCCGAACCCGGCAAGGGCAGCAAGGCCGCGGCGGCGAAGAGCGCGGGCAGGAAGACCGCGGCCGGGACGAGCGCGGCGGCCGAGAGTACGGCCACGAAACGTGCGGGCGCTGTCGAGGGTGCGGGTGCGCGGCGGGCGGGTAAGGAGACCGCTGTCGCGAAACGTGACAGCAGGAAGAGCACGGCCAAGAAGGCGGGCGCGGCGAAGGCCGCGGAGCAGACGGGAGCCACGACGGTGGTTGCGAAGAAGACTCCTGGCACGGCCGCGGCGGCCAAGACCGCCGTACCCAAGGCACGGGTCGCCGCGGCGGAGCCGGGCGAGCTTGCGGTGCGCCCCGGTGAGGACCCCTGGACCCCCGAGGAGGTCGAGGAGGCGCGTGCCGAGCTGCTGTCCGAGGTGGAGCGGCTGCGAGAGGAGATCAGCTCGTCCGAGAGCGCCGTCGCCGGTCTGATGCGGGACTCCGGGGACGGCGCGGGCGACGACCAGGCGGACACCGGCACCAAGAACATCACGCGCGAGCACGAACTGGCCCTCGCGGCCAACGCGCGCGAGATGCTCACGCAGACCGAGCGCGCCCTGGTACGGCTGGACGCCGGCACCTACGGCCTGTGCGAGAACTGCGGCAATCCCATCGGCAAGGCCCGGATGCAGGCGTTCCCGCGGGCCACCCTGTGCGTGGAGTGCAAGCAGAAGCAGGAACGCCGGTACTGAGGCGGTACCCGCGCGTGTCGTACCCTCGTCCTCAGTCAGGTACCTAGCTTGAAGGACTCACGTGGCAGAGGCGGAGCGCATCATCGGTACGCCGGACACCCCAGAGGCGGCGGGGACCGAGCCGGAGCAGGGCAAGGCCGCACGCCCCAGGGGCAAGCGCCGTATCGTCGTGCTGTTCGCGGTCGCCGCCTTCGCGTACGCCCTCGACCTGGTCAGCAAGATGATCGTGGTCGCCGAGCTGGAGGACCACGCGCCGATCCGGGTCATCGGGGACTGGCTGCAGTTCGAGGCGATCCGCAACGCGGGCGCCGCCTTCGGCTTCGGCCAGGCCTTCACCGTGATCTTCACGGTGATCGCGGCGGCCGTGATCGTGGTGATCGCCCGGCTCGCCCGCAAGCTCTACAGCCTGCCCTGGGCGGTCGCGCTCGGCCTGCTGCTCGGCGGTGCGCTCGGCAACCTCACCGACCGGATCTTCCGCTCGCCGGGCGTCTTCGAGGGCCGCGTCGTCGACTTCATCTCGCCCAAGGGCTTCGCCGTCTTCAACCTGGCGGACTCGGCGATCGTGTGCGGCGGCATCCTGATCGTGCTGCTGTCGTTCAAGGGGCTCGACCCGGACGGGACCGTCCACAAGGACTGATCCACAGGGACCGAGGGGCTTGTTTGGGGGGCTGTCGGTGCTGTCCGGCATACTCGTCGGGTGAGCACGCTTCCCGAGATCCGTACCCTGCCCGTGCCCGACGGCCTGGAGGGCGAGCGCGTCGACGCCGCCATCTCCCGGATGTTCGGCTTCTCCCGGACCAAGGCGGCCGAGCTCGCCGCCGCGGGGAAGGTCACGGTCGACGGGTCGGTGGTCGGCAAGTCCGAGCGGGTGAGCGGGGGCGCCTGGCTCGAGGTCGAGATGCCGCAGGCGCCCGCGCCGGTGCAGATCGTCGCGGAGCCGGTCGAGGGCATGGAGATCGTCCATGACGACGACGACGTGGTCGTGATCGTCAAGCCGGTCGGTGTCGCCGCCCACCCGAGCCCCGGCTGGAGCGGCCCGACCGTCATCGGCGGCCTCGCCGCGGCCGGCTACCGCATCTCCACCTCCGGCGCCGCCGAGCGCCAGGGCATCGTGCACCGCCTGGACGTCGGCACCTCGGGCCTGATGGCGGTCGCCAAGTCAGAGCGCGCGTACACCTCGCTCAAGCGCCAGTTCAAGGAGCGCACGGTCGACAAGCGCTACCACACGCTCGTCCAGGGCCACCCCGACCCGACCAGCGGCACCATCGACGCACCCATCGGCCGCCACCCCCACCACGACTACAAGTGGGCGGTCACGGCCGACGGAAAGCCCTCGGTCACGCACTACGACCTGATCGAGGCCTTCCGTGCCGCCTCGCTGCTCGACGTCAAGCTCGAGACCGGCCGCACCCACCAGATCCGCGTCCACATGGCCGCCCACCGCCACCCCTGCGTCGGCGACCTGACGTACGGCGCGGACCCGACGCTCGCCAAGCGGCTGCACCTGACCCGCCAGTGGCTGCACGCCGTGCGCCTCGGCTTCGAGCACCCCGGGGACGGCGAGTGGGTGGAGTTCGCCAGCGACTACCCGGCCGACCTGCAGAAGGCCCTCGACCAGGTCCGCGAGGAGACCTACGGATGAGCACACACGCGTACGTGGTGCGCGTCGCCGAGGACCCCGCCGACCGCCAGGCGTGCTTCGCGGTGCGCAAGGAGGTCTTCGTCGGCGAGCAGGGTGTCCCGGAGGACATCGAGTACGACGCGTACGACGCCGTGGCCGTGCATGTGCTGGCGGTGCGGGAGGACGGGGTGCCGCTCGGCACCGGGCGGCTGCTGCACGGGGAGGCGGCCGCGGCCAAGGTCGGCGGCGACCTGACGGTGGGTTCGCTCGGGCGGCTCGCCGTCACCAAGGAGGCCCGCGGGCTCGGCGTCGGCATCGCCCTCGTACGGGCCATCGAGGACGCGGCACGCGCGCGTGGGCTCGCGGCGGTGGATCTGCACGCGCAGACCCATGCCCTCGGGTTCTACGAGCGGCTCGGGTACGAGGCGTACGGGCCGGAGTACCCGGAGGCGGGCATCCCGCACCGGGCGATGCGGCGCGCTCTGTAGCCGAGCCCGAAAACGCCCGCGGGGGCGGCGGCATGGCAGGCTTGAAAGCCGCTGCCCGTATGTCGACCTTCCCGGAGTGCTGACCGTGGATCAGTTGGCCCTGCTGTTCGTGCTGTTGCTCGGGGCCCTGGTGAGCGTCCCGGTCGGGGACCGGTTCGGACTGCCGGCGCCGGTGCTGATGACCCTCCTCGGGATCGTGCTCGCGGTGGCCGACTTCGTGCCGAACGTTGACGTCCCGCCGGATCTGATCCTGCCCCTGCTGCTCCCGCCGCTGCTGTACGCGGCGGCGCGGCGCACCTCCTGGCGGCAGTTCGCGGCGAACCGGCGGCCGATCTTCCTGCTGGCGGTGGCGCTGGTCTTCGTCACCACCGTGTGCGTGGCCGTCGTGGCGCACACGATCGTGCCGGGGCTGCCCGTCGCCGCCGCCGTGGCGCTCGGCGCGCTCGTCGCACCGCCCGACCCGGTCGCCGCGACCGCGGTCGCCGGACAGCTCGGGCTGCCGCGTCGGCTCGTGTCCATCCTGGAGGGCGAGGGTCTGTTCAACGACGTCACGGCGATCGTGCTGTACCACGTGGCGATCGCCGCCGCCGTCAGCGGCAGCTTCACACCGGGACGGGCCGCGCTCGACCTGGTGCTCTCCGCCGTGGTGGCCGTGGCGGTGGGGCTCGCGCTCGGCTGGGGCGCCAACAGGCTGATGGATCTGCTGGGCGACGCGACCCTGCAGATCGGGATGACGCTGCTCGTACCGTACGCCTCGTACGTCCTCGCGGAGGAGCTGCACGGCTCCGGTGTGCTCGCCGTGCTCACGACCGCCCTGTTCCTCGCCGAGTACGCCACCGACGCCGACGACGTGCTGACCCGGCTGACCGGGCACGCGTTCTGGGACATCGTCGACACGCTCGTCACGGGCGTCGCCTTCGGGCTGATCGGCCTCGAACTGCACAACGCGATCCGGACGGCGTCCGGGCGGTGGGGCGAGATGCTCGGCTGGGCGGGCGCGATCGTGGCCGTCGTGGTCGTCGTACGCCTGGTTTACCTGCTGCCGGCGACCTGGCTCACCAAGCGGCTGCACGCCAAACGGGACCACGACGAGGACATCCCGATGAGTGTGCGGGAGACCGTCGTCATGTGGTGGTCGGGGATGCGGGGCGTGGCCTCGGTGGCGTTGGCGCTGGCGATTCCGCTGAAGACCGACGACGGTTCGGCCTTCCCTGACCGGGACGAGATCGTCTTCATCGCCTTCGGGGTGATCATGGGGACGCTGGTGCTGCAGGGACTGACCCTGCCGTGGCTGGTGAAGCGGCTGGGGGTGCAGGCCGACACGGAGCGGGAGAAGGAGTTCGAGAAGTCCCTCGCCGTGCGGGCGGCCAAGGCGGCCAAGCGGCGGCTGAAGGAGATCGAGGCGGCCGAGGAACTGCCGGAGGAGCTGTCCGAGCAGATGCTGCGGCGGGCGTTCGACATCGGGGTGCGGATCAGCCCGGACATGGCGGACGAGGAGCGGCGGGAGGCGCATGAACACCGGATGCGCCGGCTGAAGCGGGTGCGGCGGATCCACGGCGAGATGCTCAGCGCGGCACGGCACGAGGTGTTGGCGGCGCGCAGCGAGCCAGGGGCGGATCCGGAGATCGTCGACCGGGTGCTGCGTCACCTCGATGTGCGCAGTCTGCGGTGACGTCAGGGAAGTCGTTCGCGTTCGGCGACCGTCCGTGCGTAGGGTCGAATCATGGCTCGTAATGTCGTAATCAGTGGTGGCGGTACGGGGATTGGGCTTGCCGCGGCGCAGGTCTTCGCGGCGGACGGGGACCGGGTCCTGCTGCTCGGACGGCGGGCGGAGGTGCTGGAGAAGGCCGCGGTGCCGGGCGCTTCGACCTACGCGGCGGATCTCAGCGATCCGGCCGCCGTGCGCGGGGTCGCCGACTTCGTGGAGCGGGAGTTCGGGACCGTGGACGTACTGATCCACAGCGCCGGGGGCACCGGGCAGCTGGAGCCCGCCGCCGAGAGCGACGACCCGCTCGACCGGGTCGCGCACAACTGGACCCTCAACTTCCGGCTCAACACCCTCACCGCGGCCCTGCTCACGGAAGCCCTGAAGGACCGGCTGGCCACGCCGGGCGGACGGGTGCTGTTCGTCAGCTCCATCGCCGCCTACCGGGGCTCCGGCAGCGGGGCGTACGGCGGCGCCAAGGCCGCCTTGCACCCGTACGCCCACGACCTCGCCCGGGAGCTGGGGCCGCGCGGGATCACCGCCAACGTGGTCGCGCCCGGGTACATCGAGGACACCGAGTTCTTCGGCCCGCAGATCGACCCCGCGCGGCGCGCACGGCTCGTCGAGGACACCCTGGACAAGCGCGCCGGCACCCCCGGCGACGTGGCCGCGACCCTGCACTGGCTCGCCTCACCGGGCGCCGGGCACGTCACCTCGCAGGTGATCCAGGTCAACGGGGGTGCGGAGCGCGGCCACTGAGACCGTTGGGGCCTGTCCGCCGGACAGGCCCTAGCCGCGGCCGGTCCTCGGGGCGGGTGTGCGGCGGGCCGCGCCGTCCGAGAAGCCGTCGAAGGAGCGCCGGCTCGACGGCAGGGCCGCGTCCGCGGTGTTGACGCGGGGCAGCGCGTACGGGTGCTGCTCGCACAGCCAGCGGACCATCTGCTCGCGGACAGTCACCCGGACCGTCCATATGTCGTCCGCGTCCTTGGCCGTCACCAGGGCCCGCACCTGCATGGTGTTCGGGGTGGTGTCCGTGACGGCCAGGCCGTAGTCGCGGCCGTCCCAGGCCGGGCACTCGCGCAGGATGTCGCGGAGCTTCTCGCGCATCAGCTCCACCGGCGCCGAGTGGTCGAGGTGCCAGTAGACGATGCCCGTCATCTGGCTGCTGCCGCGGGACCAGTTCTCGAAGGGCTTCGAGGTGAAGTACGAGACCGGCATGGTGATCCGGCGCTCGTCCCAGGTCCGAACGGTCAGGAACGTCAGCGTGATCTCCTCGACCGTGCCCCACTCGCCGTCCACCACGACCGTGTCGCCGAGCCGCACCATGTCGCCGAAGGCGATCTGCAGGCCCGCGAACAGGTTGCTGAGCGTCGACTGGGCGGCGACACCGGCGACGATGCCGAGGATGCCGGCCGAGGCCAGCAGCGAGGCGCCCGCGGCACGCATCGCCGGGAACGTCAGCAGCATCGCGGCCGCGGCCACCACGCCGACGATCGCCGCGACCACCCGCATGATCAGCGACACCTGGGTGCGTACGCGCCGCACCCGGGCCGGGTCGTGGTGCAGGCGGGCGTATCGGGAGTAGGACGTCTCCACGACGGCCGCCGCGATACGGATCACCACCCAGGCCGTCGACCCGATCAGCACCAGGGTCAGCGTCCGGCCGATGCCGACCTCGTGCTCCTGCAGCAGTTGCGCCTCGTCGTAGGAGCCTCTGAGCATGGCCGAGCACAGCACCAGCTGGTAGGGGATGCGGCCGCGGCGCAGCAGTCCCCACAGCGGGGTCTCGCCGTGCCGTTCGTCGGCCTTGCGCAGCAGCAGATCGGTGGCCCAGCCGATGAGCAGCGTGAGCACGACCGAGCCGCCGATCACGATCAGCGGGCGGAGTACGTTCTCCATGTCTGCGAACCTAACCGGCTCCGGGGGGTCATGAACATGTGAGTTCGGGCGCGTACGGGGTATGGCCACAAGGCGGCGCTGTCAGTGCCGGCTGGCACGATGGCCTCATGAACATCATGCTCTTTCACTCGACCTACGGTCTGCGGCCCGCGGTGCGCGAGGCCGCGGACCGGCTGCGCCGCGCCGGGCACGAGGTGTGGACCCCGGACCTCTTCGGCGGACGTACGTTCGAGACGGTCGAGGAGGGCATGGCCTTCAACGACGAGATCGGCAAGGACGAGCTGCTCAAGAGAGCCGTCCTGGCCGCCGCGCCCTACTCGGAGCGGGGCCTTGTGTACGCCGGTTTCTCGCTGGGCGCCTCCATCGCCCAGACCCTCGCGCTCGGCGACGAGAAGGCGCGCGGGCTGCTGCTTCTGCACGGCACGTCGGACATCGCGGCCAACGCGTCCGTGGACGAGCTGCCGGTCCAGCTGCATGTCGCCGAGCCGGACCCGTTCGAGACGGACGACTGGCTGAGCGCCTGGTATCTGCAGATGGGCAGGGCGGGCGCGGACGTCGAGATCTACCGGTACGCGGGGGCGGGCCACCTCTACACCGACCCCGGCCTGCCGGACTACGACGAGGAGGCCGCCGAGGCCACCTGGCGGGTGGCGCTCGGCTTCCTCGAGACCCTCTAGAGACCCTCCCGACATCCAGCCTTCTACACGGGGTCGTAGGTCCGCTCGACCTTCTGCGTGCCGGTGCGTGTGCGGTACGAACGCACCCAGGCCGAGGTCGCGTCGGCCTTCGTGCGGTCGGACAGCACGTAGTAGTCCATCTGCGCGCGCTCGGCGGTGATGTCCAGGACGCCGTAGCCGTGGCGGTCGGTATCGACCCAGTGGACGTGCCGGTTGGCCGCCTTGATGATCGGCGAGGCGATCGTGGAGACCGTGCCCTCGGGGACCTTCACGATGTCGTCGAGGTTGTCGGAGGTCACCGAGGTGATGACGAACTCGGTGGCGGCCGAGGGCGACAGCGGGTAGGTGCCTGCGTCGATCGGCACGTCGTTGGCCCACGACATGTGGATGTCGCCGGTCAGGAAGACGGTGTTGCCGATGTTGTTCGAGTGCAGGAGATCCAGCAGCTCGCGCCGGTCGTGGGTGTAGCCGTCCCACTGGTCGGTGTTGACGCCGATGCCGTCCTGCGGCAGGTCGAGCAGCTTGGCCAGCGGCTTGAGCAGGTCGGCGGTGAGCGAGCCGATGACGAACGGCGCGATCATCACCGAGTTGCCGACCAGCCGCCAGGTGGTGTCGGAGGCCTTCAACCCGGCCTTCAGCCAGTCGAGTTGGGCCCGCCCGGTGATCGTACGGTCCGGGTCGTCGACCGAGCCGGAGCCCGTGGACGCCTGCTGGGAGCGGAAGGAGCGCAGGTCCAGGAGGGAGAGGTCGGCGAGCTTGCCGAAGCGCAGCCGGCGGTAGGTGGTGCCCGCGATCGCCGGGCGGACCGGCATCCACTCGAAGTAGGCCTGCTTGGCGGCCGCCTTGCGGTCGGTCCAGGTGCCCTCGGCGCCCTCGGTGTGGTTGACCGCGCCGCCGGACCACGCGTTGTCGGCGAACTCGTGGTCGTCCCAGATCGCGACGACCGGCGCCTTGTGGTGCAGGGCCTGCAGATCCGGGTCGGTCTTGTACTTGCCGTGCCGGGTGCGGTAGTCGGCGAGCGTGAGGATCTCGTTGGTGGGCGCGTGCGGGCGGACGACGGTGCCGCGGGCCGCGTACTCGCCGGACTTGTACTCGTAGATGTAGTCGCCGAGGTGCAGCCAGGCGTCCAGGTCGCTGCGAGCCGCGAGATGGCGGTACGCGGCGAAGTAGCCGGCCTCCCAGTTGGCGCAGGTGACCACGCCGAAGCGCAGGCCCGGCACGGCGGCGTCGGCGGCGGGAGCCGTGCGGGTGCGGGCGACCGGGGAGTCGGTGGGTCCGGCGGAGAACCGGAACCAGTAGTCGGTGGCCGGCTCCAGGCCCCGGATGTCGGCCTTGACGGTGTGGTCGGAGGCGGCACTCGCGGTGGTCGAGCCCTTGGCGACGATGTTCGTCAGCGCCTTGTCCTTGGCGACGACCCAGCTGACCTCGGTGTCCGGGCCGAGCCCCGAACCGGGTATGGCCTCCGCGGTGGGCGTCACCCGGGTCCACAGCAGGATGCCGTCGGGCAGCGGGTCGCCGGAGGCGACACCGTGCAGGAAGGCGGGAACGTCCGCGGCCGCGCGGGCCGGGAGCGCGGCGGCGAGCGGTCCGGCCAGGACAGCGGTCGCCGCCGCGGCCTTGACGACCGTACGGCGGCGTGGGGAAAGCGAGTTGGAGCCGTCGGCGGCTCTGAATCGACTGGTCACGAGCGACCAGGTTACTGACCGGTACTCGTCAGAGCGGGCGAACCGCAAAAGTTCGCCCGCTCTTTCACCGCACGTTGAATCAGCCCTTGAGAGCCGCCCCGACCAGCGAGTTGAACTCGGCCACCGTCATCGGCGGGTAGCCGTCGGGCTGGCCGTTGGTGGTGAGCTTCTTGCCGTCCATGACCAAGCTCGGGGTGCCGGACACCCCGTCCTTGTTGTCGTCGAAGCTCTTCGACATGGCCATCGCCCAGGCGTCATAGGTGCCCTTCTTGACCGCGTCCTGGAACTTCGCGTTGTCCTTCAGCGCGGGGACGGTCTGGGCGACCTTGAGGAGATAGCTGTCGTCCTTGAACTTGTCCACCTTCTCGTCCGGGTGCCACTTCGCCGAGTACAGGGCGGTCTTGTACTGGAGGAAGGCATCGTCGCTGACGTTCAGCGCGGCGCCCAGAGCGCTCAGCGCGTTCTTGGAGCCCTGGCCGTTGTCCTTCCGGTCGATGAAGGTGGCGCCGACGTACTGGAACTTGAACTTGCCTTCGTCGAGGTCCTTCTTGAAGGTCGGACCGACGACCTGCTCGAACTGGGCGCACACGGGGCAGCGCGGGTCCTCGTAGACCTTGAGGGTCTTCTTGGCGGTGCTCTTGCCGATGACGACCGTGGTGCCGTTGGTCCCCGTGGTGTTGGCGGGGGCCGTGACCTTGGCGTCCTTCAGGCCCTCCCAGTAGCTGGGCTTGTTGGCCTGGACGACGGCGTAACCTATGCCGCCGGCCGCCGCCAGTACGGCCACGACCGAACCGGCCACGATGGCCTGCCGCTTGGCCTTGGCCCTCTTGGCCTGGCGCTCGCGCTCCTGCCGCAGCCGCTCTCGGGCCGCCGTCTTCGAGGCCTGGCTGTTCCGCTTGCTCATGTCGGTGTTCTCCATGTGGGACCCGCATATGTCGTACGCGGGATACGTGTGGGGGACTGGTCGTGCTCAGGCGCTGTGCCCGATCGCGGTGCGTGCCGGGCAGCGCACCGGGTGTCGCTCAGGTGAGGACGACCGAGCACGGCGGGCCACGCCGTCCCAGGGAGTGCACGAGGATCCGCTCGCGGGCGCCGGCCGCGCGGCGCCCGGTGTGCCCTACGCGGGGCGCCGGTGCGGCCGGCCGGACCGTCACCGCGGCGACCGCCAGCAGCAGCGGACGGAAGGTGGTCGCGGCCACCGCGCGGACCAGCTGGGCCAGCGCCCGCTCGCCGCGGCGCAGCCAGGCGGCGGCCAGCAGACCGACGCCGACGTGAGCGGCCAGCAGCAGCCAGGCGGTGGCCGGGTCGGCGTGGGCGAGCAGGGCGGCGAGCCGGTCGGTGCCGGTGCCGGTCACGCGCGCCAGCGGGGCGGTCGCCCCGGAGCCGATGCCGGTGCCGTTGCCGCACAGCACGTCGAAGCCGACCGAGCGCAGGGGGCCGGCGACGGGTCCGCCCGCGCGGCCGTAGCAGACGTGCTGGCCGGTGGTGAAGACCGTGTCGGCGGCCAGCTCCAGCGGGATCAGCAGGGCGGCGATCCGTGCGAAACCGCGCTCACGGCCGGCCAGGGCGTAGGCGACCGTGAACACGGCGCCGGCGACCGCGGCCACCGTGTTGAGCGGCAGCGGGACCCGCGACAGCAGCACGTGCGACGCGGTGCTGAGCGTCACGACAAGTGCCGTGAACAGCGCCGCGCGAAGCGCTCTGATGCGGGTCCCGGATATGTCCATGGTGTGGAGAGTCTGTCATGTGGTCCTGTAAGGGACCCCTAAAAGTGCGCTGTGAGACAGCGGACCGACAGCAGACCGTTAGAGACCCGGGATCCGGCCGTTGCGGAACAGGTCCACGAAGATCTGGTGGTCGGCACGCGCGCGTGCGCCGTAGCCGTGCGCGAAGTCGGTCAGGATGCCCGCGAAACCGTCCTCGTCGGCGGCGATCGCCGCGTCGATGGCGCGCTCGGTGGAGAACGGCACCAGGGACTCGCCCGACTGGTCGTCCGCCGCCGCGTGCATGGTGGCCGTGGCCCGGCCCAGGTCGGCGATGACCGCCGCGATCTCCTCGGGGTCGTCGATGTCGCCCCAGTCCAGGTCCACGGCGTACGGCGACACCTCGGCGACCAGCTGGCCCGCGCCGTCCAGCTCGGTCCAGCCCAGCCACGGGTCGGCGTGCGCCTGCAGGGCGCGCTGCGAGATCACCGTGCGGTGACCCTCGTGCTGGAAGTAGTCGCGGATCGCCGGGTCGGTGATGTGCCGGGAGACAGCCGGGGTCTGGGCCTGCTTGATGTAGATCACCACATCGTTCTCCAGGGCGTCGCTGTGGCCCTCCAGCAGGATGTTGTACGAGGGCAGACCGGCCGATCCGATGCCGATGCCACGGCGGCCGACCACGTCCTTCACCCGGTAGGAGTCAGGGCGGGCCAGGGAGGCGTCCGGCAGCGTCTCCAGATAGCCGTCGAAGGCGGCGAGGACCTTGTAGCGGGTGGCGGCGTCCAGCTCGATGGAGCCGCCGCCGGGCGCGAAGCGGCGCTCGAAGTCGCGGATCTCCGTCATCGAGTCCAGCAGCCCGAAGCGGGTAAGGGAGCGCGCGTCACGCAGGGCGTCAAGCAGCGGTCCCTGCGCGGTGTCGAGCGTGAAGGGAGGCACCTCGTCGCTCTTCGCGCCGGTCGCCAGGGCGTGGATGCGCTCGCGGTACGCGCCCGCGTACACCTCGACCAGCTCGGTGATCTGGTCGTCGGCGAGCGCCTTCGCGTAGCCGATGAGGGCGATGGAGGCCGAGAAGCGCTTCAGGTCCCAGGTGAAGGGGCCGACGTACGCCTCGTCGAAGTCGTTGACGTTGAAGATCAGGCGGCCGTTCGCGTCCATGTACGTGCCGAAGTTCTCCGCGTGCAGATCGCCGTGGATCCACACGCGCGAGGTGCGCTCGTCCAGGTACGGGCCGCCCCGCTTCTCCGCCTCCAGATCGTGGTAGAAGAGGCACGCCGTACCCCGGTAGAAAGCGAAGGCCGAGGCGGCCATCTTGCGGAACTTCACGCGGAACGCGGCCGGGTCGGCGGCCAGGAGCCGGCCGAAGGCGGTGTCGAAGACGGCGAGGATCTCCTCGCCGCGCTGCTCGTCGTTGAGCTGGGGAACCGACATCGCGGGGTGCCTCCTGGTGCCTGGATGTGTACGACGGCGTTTCTGTTTCTGCCAACGGTCGAGGGTGCGCGGAAGTGCCCGCGATCCTCGCAGTGAAGGTACGCGGGGCAGCCCCCGGATTGTCAGTCCCGAGGCATAGACTTCGACGCTGACCCCAGGACTGTCCGCCAGCCCTTCGCCGAGCGTTTCCTTTGGAGGCCGAACCGTGTCAAAGCCGCCGTTCACGCACCTGCACGTCCACACCCAGTACTCGCTGCTGGACGGTGCCGCGCGGCTCAAGGACATGTTCAACGCGTGCAACGAGATGGGCATGACCCACATCGCCATGTCCGACCACGGCAACCTGCACGGGGCGTACGACTTCTTCCATTCCGCGAAGAAGGCCGGGGTCACCCCGATCATCGGGATCGAGGCCTATGTCGCTCCCGAGTCGCGGCGCAACAAGCGCAAGATCCAGTGGGGCCAGCCGCACCAGAAGCGCGACGACGTCTCCGGTTCTGGTGGTTACACCCACAAGACGATCTGGGCGGCGAACTCGACGGGGCTGCACAACCTCTTCCGCCTCTCCTCGGACGCGTACGCCGAGGGCTGGCTGCAGAAGTGGCCCCGTATGGACAAGGAGACCATCTCCCAGTGGTCCGAGGGCCTGATCGCCTCCACGGGCTGCCCCTCCGGCGAGCTCCAGACCCGGCTGCGGCTCGGCCAGTACGACGAGGCGCTGAAGTCGGCCGCCGAGTACCAGGACATCTTCGGCAAGGACCGCTACTTCCTGGAGCTGATGGACCACGGCATCGAGATCGAGCGCCGGGTCCGCGACGGCCTGCTCGACATCGGCAAGAAGCTCGGCATCCCGCCGCTGGTCACCAACGACTCGCACTACACGTACGCGCACGAGGCGACCGCCCACGACGCCCTGCTGTGCATCCAGACCGGCAAGAACCTCTCCGACCCGGACCGCTTCAAGTTCGACGGCACCGGCTACTACCTGAAGTCCACGGACGAGATGTACGCCATCGACTCCTCGGACGCCTGGCAGGAGGGCTGCCGCAACACCCTCCTGGTGGCCGAACAGATCGACACCAGCGGCATGTTCGAGGCGAAGAACCTCATGCCGAAGTTCGACATCCCCGAGGGCTACACCGAGGTCACCTGGTTCAAGGAGGAGGTCCGCCGGGGCATGGAGCGCCGCTTCCCCGACGGCATCCCCGAGGACCGCCAGAAGCAGGTCGAGTACGAGATGGACGTCATCATCCAGATGGGGTTCCCGGGCTACTTCCTCGTCGTCGCCGACTTCATCATGTGGGCCAAGAACAACGGCATCGCGGTCGGCCCCGGCCGAGGCTCCGCGGCCGGTTCGATCGTCGCCTACGCCATGGGCATCACCGACCTCGACCCGATCCCGCACGGCCTGATCTTCGAGCGGTTCCTCAACCCCGAGCGCGTCTCCATGCCCGACGTCGACATCGACTTCGACGAGCGTCGGCGCGTCGAGGTGATCAGGTACGTGACCGAGAAGTACGGCGCCGACAAGGTCGCCATGATCGGTACGTACGGCAAGATCAAGGCCAAGAACGCGATCAAGGACTCCGCGCGCGTGCTGGGCTACCCGTACGCCATGGGGGACCGCATCACCAAGGCCATGCCCGCCGACGTCCTCGGCAAGGGCATCGACCTCAACGGCATCACCGATCCCTCGCACCCCCGCTACTCGGAGGCGGGCGAGGTCCGCGGGATGTACGAGAACGAGCCCGACGTGAAGAAGGTCATCGACACCGCCAAGGGCGTCGAGGGCCTGGTCCGGCAGATGGGTGTGCACGCCGCCGGCGTGATCATGTCCAGCGAGACCATCACCGAGCATGTGCCCGTGTGGGTGCGCCACACCGACGGCGTGACCATCACGCAGTGGGACTACCCGAGCTGTGAGTCGCTCGGCCTGCTGAAGATGGACTTCCTCGGCCTGCGCAACCTGACGATCATGGACGACGCCGTCAAGATGGTGAAGTCCAACAAGGGCATCGACCTGGAGCTGCTCAGCCTCCCGCTGGACGACCCCAAGACCTTCGAACTGCTCCAGCGCGGCGAGACCCTCGGCGTCTTCCAGTTCGACGGCGGCCCCATGCGTTCGCTGCTGCGTCTGATGAAGCCCGACAACTTCGAAGACATCTCCGCCGTCTCCGCGCTCTACCGTCCCGGCCCGATGGGCATGGACTCGCACACCAACTACGCGCTGCGCAAGAACAAGCTCCAGGAGATCACCCCGATCCACCCGGAGCTGGAGGAGCCGCTCAAGGAGGTCCTGGACGTCACCTACGGCCTGATCGTCTACCAGGAGCAGGTGCAGAAGGCCGCCCAGATCATCGCCGGCTACTCGCTCGGCGAGGCCGACATCCTGCGCCGCGTGATGGGCAAGAAGAAGCCCGACGAACTGGCGAAGAACTTCACCATCTTCCAGGCCGGCGCCCAGAAGAACGGCTACAGCGACGAGGCCATCCAGGCCCTGTGGGACGTGCTGGTCCCCTTCGCCGGCTACGCCTTCAACAAGGCGCACTCCGCCGCGTACGGCCTGGTGTCCTACTGGACGGCCTACCTCAAGGCCAACCACCCGGCCGAGTACATGGCCGCGCTGCTGACCTCCGTCAAGGACGACAAGGACAAGTCGGCGGTCTACCTCAACGAGTGCCGCCGCATGGGCATCAAGGTGCTCCCGCCGAACGTCAACGAGTCGGTGCACAACTTCGCCGCCCAGGGCGACGACGTGATCCTCTTCGGCCTCGAGGCCGTCCGCAACGTCGGCACCAACGTGGTCGAGTCGATCATCAAGAGCCGCCAGGCCAAGGGCAAGTACGCCTCCTTCCCCGACTACCTCGACAAGGTCGAGGCGGTCGCGTGCAACAAGCGCACCACGGAGTCGCTGATCAAGGCGGGCGCGTTCGACACCCTGGGGCACACCCGCAAGGGCCTCACCGCGCACTTCGAGTCGATGATCGACAACGTGGTCGCGGTCAAGCGCAAGGAGGCCGAGGGCCAGTTCGACCTCTTCGGCGGCATGGGCGAGGAGGAGAGCAACGAGCCCGGCTTCGGACTCGACGTCGAGTTCACCACCGAGGAGTGGGACAAGACCTATCTGCTCGCCCAGGAGCGGGAGATGCTCGGTCTGTACGTCTCCGACCACCCGCTCTTCGGCCTGGAGCACGTGCTGTCCGACAAGGCCGACGCGGGCATCTCCCAGCTCACCGGGGGTGAGCACGCGGACGGCGCGGTCGTCACCATCGGCGGCATCATCTCCGGCCTGCAGCGCAAGATGACCAAGCAGGGCAACGCCTGGGCGATCGCCACCGTCGAGGACCTCGCGGGCTCCATCGAGTGCATGTTCTTCCCGGCGACCTACCAGCTGGTGTCGACCCAACTCGTCGAGGACGCCGTAGTGTTCGTCAAGGGCCGCCTCGACAAGCGCGAGGACGTGCCGCGGCTGGTGGCGATGGAGCTCCAGGTCCCGGACCTGTCCAACGCCGGCACCAACGCGCCCGTGATCCTCACCATCCCGGCGACGAGGGTCACCCCGCCGATGGTCAGCCGCCTCGGCGAGATCCTCAGCCACCACAAGGGCGACAGCGAGGTCCGCATCAAGCTCCAGGGCCCGACCAAGACGACCGTCCTGCGTCTGGACCGGCATCGCGTGAAGCCCGATCCGGCGCTCTTCGGAGACCTGAAGGTGCTGCTCGGACCGTCCTGCCTGGCCGGCTGAGCAGATGAGCAAGCGCGAGGGGCGCACCTTGAACGGGGTGCGCCCCTCGGCTGTGCCTGGGTTTCAACAACCCGTTATGAATGTCAGTTGTGACCGAAGCTCTTCTGCCGGCCCTTGCGGGGCATGTCGCCCGGCGTGAGGTGCGGGGCGTGCTGCTCGGCCTGCGCTTCCATCGAGGACCGCTGGGTCTGCTGCGGACTGCGCTCGGACTGCGGCTGTTTGCGGTTCTGCTTCTTGTTCTTGGCCATGGTGATCTGCCTCCTGTGGGGGATCTAGGGGCCAGGGCCGCGACCAGATTCACATAGGCTGACAACGAGCGCATTTCGGATAATTACCGTCGGTGACATGGTTTGTCGGAGCGCGAGGGCCTGAAACGCCACGCCGAAGATCGAGTTCGGGCCGTTAACCCCCGCGCAGTCGGGCAGACTCGAAGGAAGCCCGAAGCAAACCTCCCGGAAAGAGGGTGGATCGCGTGGACCGCTGCATCGTCCTGGTGGACGCCGGGTATCTGCTGGGGGCCGCCGCCAGTCTCCTTGCCGGGGAGCCCTCCCGCTCCCGCATCACCGTCGATCACGCCGCCCTCATCCAGGCCCTTCGCGAACGCGCCGAGTCCGACACGGAACGACCGCTGCTGCGCATCTACTGGTTCGACGGCGCCCCCGACCGCGTCCCGCAGCCCGAACACCGCAGGCTGCGTGTGATGCCCCGGGTCACCGTCCGGCTCGGCGCCCTGACCCGCAGTGACGGACGCTGGGCGCAGAAGGGCGTCGACGCCGCCATGCACGCCGAGCTCACCGAGCTGGCCCGCAACCGCGCCTGCTCCGACATCGTCCTCGTCACCGGCGACGGTGATCTGCTGCCGGGCATGATGGCCGCCAAGGAGCACGGCGTCGCCGTACACCTGTGGGCCGTGCAGGCCGCCGACGGGGACTACAACCAGTCCGAGGACCTGGTCGCCGAGGCCGACGAGCGGCGCGTCCTCGACCGTACGTGGATCACCAAGGCCGTACGGGCCAAGGAGCTCGGCGGGATCTGCGCACCGCCGCCCGTGCCGCGGCCCGAGATCGCCGCGATCCTCTCCGCGCCGCTGCCGGAGTCCGCGCTCGGCGCGGCCGAGCGGAGCGCCGAGGACGGCGAGCACGCGCCCGCAGCGGCCCGCTCGGAGAACGGCACGCAGGAGCGGGTGCCCGCGCCCAAGGGCGTGCCCACCCCGAAGGACCTGGCCGCGCTGCGCGCCCCCGGGGTGCAGCCCGACCGGCATCCCGCGAACGCGACCCTGCGCTGGTCCTCCGACAAGGGCTGGGTCGACCGGCCGCCCGCGGAGGCCCCGGAGGCCGCCTCGATGCCGACGCTGGCCCAGCTGACCACCGCGGAGCAGCGGTGGGCCGACCGCGAGGAGGACATCACCACGGTCGGCGGCGACCCGTACGAGGTCGGGCAGGTGTTCGCACGGCGGTGGATGGAGCGCCTGGGCGACCAGAGCCATCTGCAGAAGCTGTCCGGGATGTACCCGCGTGTCCCGCACCGCATCGACGGGGAGCTGTTGCGTTACGCCGCCCGGTTCGGTCTGCTCGCCCACAAGGACGACCAGATCGACGAGCACGACCGGTATGCGATCCGGGCCGGGTTCTGGCGGGAGATCGACGTGCGGACGGCGGCGGAGCACGCTCCCGCGGGTGAGTAGTTCCTCACCGGTGTTCTGACCCGTGTTCCTCACAGGGTTCTTTACTGGCGGTTGTGCCGCTTTGGACCAACCCGAGAGCGGGCGGGGCCCGCGGACCCCGTACCCTCGTCCTTTGTGAGTACGCGCGCGGCACAGGCACTTCGGCACGGTGGGGACGTCGTGTGCGCGGTGCGCGGACTGACCAAGACCTATCCGGCGGTGCGGGGGCGGCGGGGTGCGCCGGGGACGCCCGCGGTGCGGGCCACCGACGATGTGCACCTCGACATCCGGCGCGGCGAGATCTTCGGTCTCCTCGGGCCGAACGGTGCGGGCAAGTCCACTCTCGTACGGCAGCTGACCGGGCTGATGCGGCCCGATGCCGGGCGGGTCGAGATCCTCGGGCACGACATCGTGCGGCACCCCGAGCGGGCCGCGCGGATCCTCGCCTACCTGGGGCAGGAGTCCAGCGCCCTCGACGAACTGACCGTGTCGCTGGCCGCCGAGACGACCGGGCGGCTGCGCGGCCTCGAGGCCCGTCAGGCGCGGGCAGAGCGGGATGCCGTACTGGAGGAACTGGGCCTCACGCCCCTGGCCGGGCGGCCGCTGAAGAAGCTGTCCGGCGGGCAGCGGCGGCTGGCGTGTCTTGCCGCCGCCCTGGTCGGGGAGCGGCCCCTGCTGGTGCTCGACGAACCGACCACCGGGATGGATCCGGTGGCCCGGCGGGCCGTGTGGGCGGCCGTGGACCGGCGGCGGGCCGAGCGCGGGACGACGGTTCTGCTGGTCACCCACAACGTCATCGAGGCGGAAACGGTTCTCGACCGGGTCGCCGTCCTCGACCAGGGGCGGGTGATCGCCTGCGACACCCCCGCCGGGCTCAAGGAGCAGGTCGCCGGGGAGGTCCGGGTCGAGCTGGTGTGGCGCGAGAGCGCACCGCTGCATGTGCCCGAGGTCGCCGCGCTGCGTGAGCGGGCCGCCGAGTCCGGGCGCCGCTGGACGCTCAGGCTCGCCCCCGAGGAGGCCCGCGCGATCGTCGCCACCGTGACCGGGGGCAGTGCCTTCGCCGCGCTCGACGACTTCACGCTGGCCACGCCCAGCCTGGAGGACGTGTACCTGGCGCTGGGGGGCGCCGCGCAACAGGGGCTGGTGAAGGCGTGAGCGTTGTCGTCGGTGTGAGTGCGCGGGCCGCCGCGGCCGTATGGTCCCTACGAGCGATCGGCTCGGTGGGCCCAGTGGGCCCGAGTGAGAAGGGGAGCAGCGCGTCGTGAGTGTCGTACCCGCCGGGATTCTGCCGGGCGGTGCCCTGGCCGTGGAGGAGGACGGCCGCGGCGCGGCCGAGCTCGGGCCGCGGGCGCGGCTGTGGCCGGCCCTCGTCGCCGTGTACCGGGCGCAGCTCTCGCGTGCGCGGGTGGCCCGGATCCCGCTGCTGTTCGTGGCGACCTTCCAGTCGATCGGGATCATGATCCTGATGCGCGGGGTCGTGGACGGCGGCGGCGAGGCCGAGTCGGTCGTCGCCGGGGCGTCGGTGCTCGTGGTGGCGTTCGTCGCGCTGAATCTGCTCGCGCAGTACTTCGGGCAGCTGCGGGCCAGCGGCGGGCTCGACCACTACGCGACGCTGCCGGTGCCGCCTGCGTCCGTGGTGCTCGGGGCGGCCGGGGCGTACGCCTCCTTCACCGTGCCGGGGACCGTGGTCACGGCGGTGTTCGGGTGTGTGCTGTTCGGGCTGCCGCTGGCGCATCTGTGGGTGCTCGTCGCGGTGATCCCGCTGGCGGGGGCGGCGCTGGCCGGACTGGGCGCGGCACTGGGGCTGCTCGCACCGCGGCCCGAACTGGCCACTCTGCTGGGCCAGTTGGGCATGTCCGCGGCGCTGCTGCTCGGGGTGCTGCCGGCCGACCGGATGCCCGGGGTGGTGCGGTTCGCGCGGGATCTGCTGCCGTCGACGTACGGCGTCGAGGCGTTCGCTCGGACCTTCGGGGCGCATCCCGACTGGGCCTTCGTGGCCGGGGACCTCGCCGTGTGCGCCGGGGTCGGCGTGGTCTCGCTGGCCGTCGCCACCTGGGCGTACCGTCGGGCGGCCGTCCGGTGACGCGCCGCACAGACGCGCCTGGCACGATGGCAGGGTGACCGCACCGTTGACTCCGCCTCCGCCGCCGCATGAACAGTCCTCGCAGAATGCGTGGCAGCCACCGGCTGCCGGGTACGTGGCTCCTGTGACGCATGACGTCGCCTGGGACGGCACGTACGGACAGGACGGGCCCGGAATGAAGACCGAAGTGCGGGAGGCCGCCGTGATCACGGTGGCCGTGACGGTCGCGGGCGCGCTGCTCGGGGTCCTGTGGTGGTGGCTTGCGCCGCATGTGCCGCTCGTCGGGGACGTGGTCGACAAGAGCTGGGTCGTCTATCTCGCCGACAGTGAGGGGGAGCAGGCGATCGGGGTGGACGGAACGTTCACGCTGCTTGCCGTGGCCTTTGGTGCGGTGAGTGCGCTCGGGGTCTTCTTCTGGCGGCGGCGTGGGGGTGTGCCGTTGGCGGTGGCGCTGGGGGCCGGGGGGCTGCTCGCGTCGTTGCTGGCCTGGAAGCTCGGGGTGTGGCTGGGGCCGCCGCAGGACGTGATCGCCCAGGCGAAGGCTGTGGGCAAGGGGGTTGCGTTTTCTGCGCCGCTGAAGCTGGGGGCGAAGGGGGCGTTGTTGGCGTGGTCGTTGGCTGCGCTGGTGGTACATCTTGGGTTGACGGCGTTGTTCGGGCCTCGGGATCCGGAGCAGTATCAGGAACACGGGGGTGTTCCCAAGGATCCTTATGGGGCGCCGATGGCGTAAGGGTGGCGCCGTCGGGGTTGCGGGGTTTCTTTCGCCCTCGCCGCCCCTACCCGTCCCGACCCTGGGGGCTGCGCCCCCAGCCCCCCGTGTCGGCCTGAACGGCCTCGTCCTCAGAGCCGGGCGGGCTGAAGATGCCGGGCCGGCGTGGTAGGGGTTCGTCCTCAGACGCCGGGCGGGCTGAAAGATCAAGTCCCGGTCGGCGTTTGAGGACGTGACTCTCCTACGCTGGGCGGTGGCCGTGGTTGGAGCGGCCTTTCTTGAGGCGCCACTTGCGTTTGCGGGTATTCTTCGACATGTACTGCCTGCTCAGCCGAAGGCGAGGCAGTCGTCGAGAGGCTACGCGCGACCGATCGGTGCCACGGCCGCTTCCGTCAGTCTCGCCGGCATCTCGGTGCCAGTTCCGCCGCGAGCACCCGCTGCCCCGGCCGACACGCAGACCGCCCGTGTGCCTGTGCCGAGTCATCCAGAACCGTTGGCAGTCTCTTGCACTGGCCGAGGGGGGAGATGCCGCCGATGGTCCGCTCCGCCGGGGTCGGATGGGCCATTGCCGTGCCTGCTGCCTGCCGCTGCGGCGAGGACCTTCAGGCTCAGGGAGCCGCAGACCGGGACGAGCGCAACAGTCAGGGCGCTGTCGACTGACGGGTTGGTGTTGATCCTCACAGGCCGGGTGCCCGTGGTTGAAGCGACCGTGACTGTCGGCACACGAAAGCCCCACGCTCCACTGCGCGGGGCTTTCCTGCCTGGCGTCCGATTCCGGGGTTCCGCGTCACCGATTGCATGATCGGCGGTCAGCCGACCAGCGGCTCGGTGCTGGACGCACCTCGCGTGGTGCTGCAGGAACTCGAATCCGGCTCACTAGCCGGACGGGACGGTCTAGTTGTGCACTGTCACACAAGCCTCGTTCCAGAGGTCAAGCTCCGCCTTCGTGGGCTCGACACCACCGCATATAGCCGTGCCGTTTGGGTAACTGCGGTCGCTCAGCTTGGGGAAATAGATCGTGTGGCCGCCGCTGGTCCACGGCGTCCAACTCCAGGTCTCTTTGCTGCCGATGACGTACTTGGCGAAGTAATAGCCGGAACGAAGGTAGCCTTTCTCCTCGCTCACATTTACGGCGCCGACGTACAGGTCTTTGCCGACGACCTCAACACAGTTGCCGTAGTTGCACTTTGCGGCGGACGCGTTCGCCACGCCGCTGCTGAGGAAAGTCATCACTCCCGCGATGGCTACGGCGGTGGCAATGGACCCTGTTCGAAAACGCATGGCGTTCCCCCTTTTAAACAGATAGCACTCAAAGAACGCTTCGAGTTGGTCGCCGTAACCATATGGACGAACTTTTGTACGACGCAAGGGAGTTCGTGTCAAAGCTGTCCAAAGAGTCGTGGCCGCCACAGTCCGACCAGCGACGCGAAGACCCTCGGTCAGTGGCCGTGCCGGTCACATCCAGGGCGCCCGGCCGGTGGCAGACGCCCATGGGGCCAGATCGCGTCCGTCGTGGCGGCGCATTCTGACGTGCGAGACGTCCGCGCTTTCCGTCGCGTTGCAGCCGGTGGTGGTGACGATCGCAGCACGTCACAGCCGTGGAAGTCTCAGTGGATGCCTTTGAAACGTTGTCCGTTTCCCGCACCCAAGGGGAACGGCTCTGGGCCGCCCAGCCCAGCGACAAGGGCGGACTCGAAGTCCAGGCCGGAGCCCGTATCGTGTGGGAAGCCTGGCGGACTTTGCTGCACGTCTTCATCGCCGTCGGCCAGTACCTGACTCAACGCGACGACTACCTCGCCGCGACCTATGAGGCCGAAGTCCAACAACTCGTCGCCCAAGCCGGCTAGACAGCCACAACGGGACAGAAGAACGCCAGTGAAGCAGGCAAGGCCGTAACCATCGCGACCTAATCTCGGCCCTCGTACGGTCCGCCGGATCCGCGACCCTGTTGGCGAAGTCCTTCTCCGTCGTTGACCAGTGAACAGCGGGAACGCGAAGGGGGATCTGCGGGTTGATGCTGTGGGTGTGTCATCCAGCCAGGCGTCGAACCGCGCAAGGTCGGTCGCCGCGGCCGTGAGTCATGCTGGAGATGAGTCTTGACGAGACCGCGATACGGCATCTGCGCAGATGGAAGGCGTCGGCGGTCGAGGCGATGGCGCCTCGACACCTTGCCGGGTGGCGTAGTGCCGTGGCCGGGCGGCGGTGGTCTGTATCTTGCGAAGGCGGCGCGCTCGGTAAGGATGGTAGCCAAGGCCGGTAGCCCTGTTGCAGGGCTACGCAGACGGTCATGGCGGGCCGGAGCTGCCTCTTGTCGGCCCGTCGGCGGTGCCGGAACTGCCTCCCGCGAGCCGGCTGACTCCGGAACCGCCTCTGATAAGTCCGTCTGCAGTCGTCGTCAGAGTCGTCCGATGGGTGCCACGACGGCGTTCGTCAGCTTGGCCAAGTGGCCGGGGAGCAGCTCCACTTCCAGCCCCCGTCGCCCTGCCGACACGCAGATCGTGTCGTGGGCCTGCGCCGAGGCGTCCAGGACCGTGGGGAGTTTCTTGCGCTGGCCCAGGGGGGAGATGCCGCCGCGGACGTAGCCCGTGGTGCGCTCGGCGAGGGCGGGGTCCGCCATGGCGGCCCGTTTGCCGCCGACCGCCGAGGCCAGGGCCTTGAGGTCCAGCTGGCCCGCCACGGGGACCACTGCCACCGTCAGGGCGCCGTCCACGTCCGCGACCAGGGTCTTGAACACGCGGTCCGGGGACACGCCCATCGCCTCCGCGGCCTCCTCGCCGTAGGACGGGTGGGAGGGATCGTGGTCGTAGGCGTGGATCGTGTACGGCACCCCTGCGGACGTCAGGGCGACCGTCGCGGGGGTGCCGCCCTGCTGCTGGTTCTTCTTCGGCTTCTTTGCCATTCCGGCCTTCGCGATGACTGATGTGATGACTTCAGTTGAGGCTTGTGCGGCCGCGCGTCAGCTCCGACGCCGGCAGTGACGGCAGGTTACGGATGATCGCGGTCTCGGAGCGAAGGAGTTTCAGCTCGTCGCGCAGCCGGGACGCGGTGTCCGGGGCCTGCAGCAGGCGCTGCTTGGTGGGGGTGTCCAGCATCATCGCCGCCGCCACCAGGTAGGAGACCACGGCCGGTTCGTCCGGGAGGTCGGCGCCGGTCGTGAGCGACCGTTCGCGCGCACCCGCCAGGCGCTTCTGGTACTGACGGAACGCCCGCAGCACGCCCTCGGCCAGTGCGCCCGCCTCGTCGCCCGGATCTTCCGGAAGTTCTTCCAGGTCCGCCGTCAGGAAGGGGCCCGACGCGTCCACGGACACCAGGCGTGCCCGGGTGGTGCCCGTCGCCAGGACCTCGAAGGTGCCGTCCTCGCGTTCACGGATCGTCGCCGCGTCCGCGACGCAGCCCGTCGAGTGGAACGACTTCGCCGGGTCGGGGCCGAAGCCCGCCGCGGGCCCGAGTTCGGGCAGGGCCGTGGGGTCGGGCATGCCGGGCGCGCTCGGCGCCACCTCGTGGCCGTCGCGGATCGCCACGACGGCGAACCGGCGGGGTTCGTCCTCGGGTGTCTTGAGCAGGTCGCGCATCATGGCGCGATAGCGCTCCTCGAAGACGTTCAGGGGCAGTACCAGCCCCGGGAACAGCACCGAGTTCAGAGGGAAGAGCGGGAGACGGACGGTGGTCACGACGCAAGAGCCTAGTGGTCGGCGGAGCGGGCGCGTCCGGCGCGCCCACTGCGTGGGTGCCGGGGCGAGGGCATGAGGCCCGTCGTACGGGCGAGGATCTCGCCGCGCACCTTGAGGAAGAGCGCCAGCGGGTCGTCCGACAACCGGCCCCACGGGAAGGACGTGGCGTACGGGCCGATCCGGTGCAGCTCGGCGTACGCGTCCTCCCAGCGGTCGAGCCGTACCAGGACGTACATCAGCTTGTTGCGGATCTCGGACGGCCACGGGTCGGCCGCCGGGAAGCGCGCGGAGAACGCGATCGCCCGGTCGGCCGCCGCGTCGAGCCGTGCGCGCGGCACCTCGTCGACGCCGTCCGTCAGACAGGCGAAGGCCGCCCGCGACGGCAGCGCCTGGATGAGGGAGCCCGCCGGGGCGTCCTGCGCCGCCAGGTCGGCGAAGTCGAAGCACTCGCGGTGGGAGCCCTGCCAGGACGCCGCCAGATAGCGCAGCGCCGCCACATGGCAGCCGTAGTGGTGCGGGGCGCGGCGCAGTGCCGCCTCCCACAACTCGCCGAAGTACTTGGGGCCCGCGCCGGTGCCGCGCGCATGGTCCAGCGCGAGCCGCCACGGCACCGGGTCGTGGTCGTCACCGCGCGCGGCAGCCGTGATCAGGGGGCTCACCTCGCGCAGCAGTTCCGCGCGCGCCGGGGAGCGCCAGGCGTCGTCCACCGCGAGCTGGGCCTTGATCAACAGCACGTCCGGGTCGTGCGGGGCGGCGGCGGACCACGCCTGCAGCCATTCCGGGCGGGCGTGCGCGAAGGCCGCGAGGCGTCTCGCGTACCGGTCGCGGGTCTCCCAGTCGCTGCGTGTGCGCGTGTCGGAGAGCAGCGCGGAGGCGGGGCCGTGCTCGCCGCCCGCGGCCGCGACCAGCGCGGAGCCGAGGCGGTCGTCGGGCACGTCGAGCAGCACCTCGTCGTCGGCGGGGAGTCCGGCGGTGGGGAGTCCGGCGGCGGGGAGCGCAGCGGTCCGGGAGGTCCGGGCCGCGCGGCTGAACGGATGCAGCAGAGCCATGGTGTCGACCATTGAAAGGCCGCTGGTCAACCCTGCGCCAGGGCTCACGGACAAGTCACGGAAAGTTGTACGCGGATCGGTCAAGTGCAGGTAAAAGGTGACTGTTCAACAACTGTTCGGTTGTTGTGTGCGTAACCCAGGTGTTCCCAGGACTTCAGTTCCGTCTCAGCAGCCGCGTCGCCCCCGCAGCCACCGTCGTCGCCAGGATCCAGCCGAGCATGATCATCGCCGCCGACAGCCACTGCCAGCCGCCGCTCAGCTGCCAGACTCCGACCTGGCCCAGGTCGATGACCGGGAGCAGCAGGTCCAGCGCGAACAGCGCAGGGTTCCACGGCGGGTGGGCCCCCGGCTGCAGCGGCGGATGGCTCGCATGCGCAAAGGCCAGCGAGCCCGCCGCCCACAGCACCGCCATCCAGACGGCGGCCCGGCCCGGCCGGTACCCGTAGGCCACCGTCCAGTCCTGCGCGTATCCCCACAGCTTGGCGGCGATCGGCAGGCTCTCGCGGCGCCGGCGCTGCTTGGCGAGCAGCACCTCGCGCGCGTCCTCGTCCTCACCGCCGGCCCGCAGCACCGAGGCGAGCCGCTCGTACGGCTCCGGGTTGTACTCGGCGGTCGCGGCGGTCACCCACTCCAGCCGCTCGGTCAGCGGGAACGGGCCCTGCGGCACCAGGTTCTCGTACTGGAAACCCCCCATGTGCAGATTGCCGGGACCGGGCCAGGCGCTCGCCCGGTCGACCAGGTTGACCACCCGTGCGCCCGACAGCACGACCTTGCCGCGCTGCGGCCGCTCCCCGAGGAAGCGCAGCTCGGGCGTCTGCACCCGGCGCAGTGACAGCTCCTGGTCGTCGGTGAAGGTGAACCGGGCCCGCTCCAGGTCGACCGCGTCCTCGAAGCGCCCGTCGTCCAGGCGCACCCCGCCCTGGCACTCGAACCGCTGGATCCGCGTCCCGCGCGCGGGTGTCGCACCGCTCAGCATCGAGGCGCCGACGCCCGCGGGCGTCAGGTACAGCGTGCGTCCGACGCTCAGCTGGGGCGCGTTCAGCGCGAGCCGGCCGTACGCGTTGGCCAGCCGGGCGCCGCGCAGGCTCAGCGACACGCCGATCTTCGCGCTGCGCAGGCTCAGCTCGCCGTGCGACTCCAGCAGCTCGGCCTGCAGGTCCTGGCCGACCGTCATGCCGTCGCCGGCGATCGAACGGCCGCTGCGGTCGCGGTGCACGATCGCCTGGTTGAGCAGCAGATCCGTACCGATGTGCGCGTCGGTCAGCCGGATGCCGTTGAGGAAGCGGCAGCGCGGGAGGTGCAGATCGCCCTCGGTGTGCACCCGCGCGGCCTCCAGCCGGGGCACCGAGCAGTCCACCATGCGCACGGTCGTGAAGTGGGCCTCCGGCAGCAACACGTCCCGCTCGAAGCGGCAGCCGCGCATCTCGACGTACGGCACCACCACGCCCCCCGCGAGGTCCAGCGAGCCGCTGATCTGCACCCCGCGCAGCTTCAGCGAGGACACCCGGCCCGCGAGCGCGGGCGGGCCGTCCAGCAGCAGCCAGCACACGATGCGCGCCCGCACGGTCCGCTCCGGGCCCCACGGGTGCCCGCCGTGCGGATCGTCGACGACGGTGTCCCCGCTGCTCAGGTCGTACACACTGCCGTTGCGGAAGGCCTGCCACATGCCGGCCTCTGCGGCGGTCAGATCGTCCGGCAGGTCTCCGGCGCGAAAGCCGGCCCCTTCGGTCACTGCGCTTCCATCCCCCTGGTCCCTCGTAGCGGTCGCACAACCGTTCATGCCCGCTGTGTGACGCCCTGAACGCTGAACGTGAAGGCGATCTTCCGGGTTCCGCCGCGGTCCTGTATCAGCCATTGGAACGCGCGAACGGCGCCGGACCTCGGTCTGAGAGAATTGAGCCCGTGCTGCAATATTCCTTCTTGGCCCGAATCGATCTGCGCGGCGACGCCCTCCCCGAGGGCCCCGCCCTGCGCGACCTGCTGCCCCGAGCCGACTTCGACGTTCAGGCCGCACTGGAGAAGGTGCGTCCGATCTGCGAAGCCGTGCATCATCGGGGCGACGCGGCGCTGATCGACTTCGCCGAGAAGTTCGACGGGGTCAGGCTGGACCAGGTCCGGGTGCCCGCCGAGGCGCTCACGCGCGCGTTGGAGGAGCTCGACCCGGCGGTCCGGGCGGCCCTGGAGGAGTCCATCCGGCGCGCCCGGCTCGTCCACCGCGAGCAGCGCCGTACGACCCACACGACCCAGGTCGTGCCCGGCGGCTCGGTCACCGAGAAGTGGGTGCCGGTGGAGCGCGTCGGGCTGTACGCGCCGGGCGGCCGCTCGGTGTACCCGTCCTCCGTGGTCATGAACGTCGTGCCCGCGCAGGAGGCCGGCGTCGAGTCCATCGCCCTCGCCTCGCCCGCCCAGGCCGAGTTCGGGGGCCTGCCGCACCCGACGATCCTCGCCGCCTGCGCGCTGCTCGGCGTCGACGAGGTGTACGCGGCCGGTGGCGCGACCGCCGTCGCGATGTTCGCGCACGGCACCGAGTCCTGCGCGCCCGCCAACATGGTCACAGGGCCCGGCAACATCTGGGTCGCCGCCGCCAAGCGCTACTTCACCGGCAAGATCGGCATCGACGCGGAGGCCGGCCCCACCGAGATCGCGGTTCTCGCGGACGACACGGCGGACCCGGTGCACGTCGCCGCCGACCTGATCAGCCAGGCCGAGCACGACCCGCTGGCCGCCGCCGTCCTGGTCACCGACTCCGTGGCACTCGCCGACGCGGTCGAGAAGGAACTGGAGCCGCAGGTCGCGGCCACCAGGCACATCGAGGACCGGATCGTGCCCGCCCTGCAGGGCAGGCAGTCCGCCATCGTCCTCGTCGACGGCATCGACGAGGGCCTCCGGGTCGTCAACGCCTACGGCGCCGAGCACCTGGAGATCCAGACGGCGGACGCGGCTTCCGTGGCCGACCGGGTGAAGAACGCCGGCGCGATCTTCATCGGCCCCTGGGCGCCGGTCTCCCTCGGCGACTACGCGGCCGGCTCCAACCACGTGCTCCCGACCGGCGGTTGCGCCTGCCACTCCTCGGGCCTGTCGGTCCAGTCCTTCCTGCGCGGCATCCACATCGTCGACTACACGAAGGACGCGCTGGCCGAGGTCGCGCACCACGTGGTCACGCTGGCGGAGGCGGAGGACCTGCCCGCGCACGGCGCGGCGATCAAGGCGAGGTTCGGGTGGAAGGTACCGGCGAGCAAGTGAACTTCGGAATCGACGATCTCCCCGTACGGGACGAGCTGCGCGGCAAGTCCCCTTACGGCGCGCCCCAGTTGGACGTCCCCGTACGGCTGAACACCAACGAGAACCCCTACCCGCTGCCCGAGCCGCTGGTCGAGCGCATCGCGGAGCGCGTCCGCGAGGCCGCCCGTGACCTCAACCGCTACCCGGACCGCGACGCCGTCGAGCTGCGCACCCAGCTCGCCAAGTACCTGACGGACACCTCCGGCCACCAGGTCGGGCTTGCGAACGTGTGGGCCGCCAACGGCTCCAACGAGGTCATCCAGCAGCTGCTGCAGACCTTCGGCGGACCGGGCCGTACCGCGATCGGCTTCGAGCCGTCGTACTCGATGCACGCGCTCATCTCGCGTGGCACCGGCACGGGCTGGATCTCCGGTCCGCGCAACGAGGACTTCACCATCGACCTCCCGGCCGCCGAGCGGTCGATCGCCGAGAACGAGCCGGACGTCGTCTTCGTCACCACCCCCAACAACCCCACGGGCAACGCGGTTCCGCGGGAGACGGTCCTCGCGCTCTACGAGGCCGCCCAGGCGGCGAAGCCGTCCATGGTGATCGTGGACGAGGCGTACATCGAGTTCAGCCACGGCGACTCGCTGCTGCCGCTGATCGAAGGCCGGCCGAATCTCGTCGTCTCCCGGACGATGTCGAAGGCCTTCGGCGCGGCCGGTCTGCGCCTCGGCTATCTCGCCGCGCACCCGGCCGTCGTCGACGCCGTCCAGCTGGTACGGCTGCCGTACCACCTCTCGGCGGTCACCCAGGCGACCGCGCTGGCCGCCCTGGAGCACACCGACACGCTGCTGAAGTACGTCGAGCAGCTGAAGTCGGAGCGGGACCGGCTGGTGAGCGAGCTGCGGGCGCTCGGCTTCGACGTCGTCGAGTCCGACGCGAACTTCGTGCAGTTCGGGCGGTTCGCCGACTCCCACACCGCCTGGCAGAAGATCCTCGACCGGGGTGTGCTGGTACGGGACAACGGCATCCCGGGGTGGCTGCGGGTGTCCGCCGGAACCCCCAAGGAGAACGACGCGTTCCTGGACGCGGTACGTGAACTGAAGAAGGAGCACAGCGCATGAGCCGCGTAGGACGCGTGGAGCGAGTGACCAAGGAGACGTCGGTGCTCGTCGAGATAGACCTCGACGGCAGCGGCAAGGTCGATGTGTCGACAGGGGTCGGCTTCTACGACCACATGCTCGACCAGCTCGGTCGGCACGGTCTGTTCGACCTGACCGTGAAGACCGAGGGCGACCTGCACATCGACTCGCACCACACCATCGAGGACACCGCCCTCGCGCTCGGCGCCGCCTTCAAGCAGGCGCTCGGCGACAAGGTGGGGATCTACCGGTTCGGCAACTGCACGGTGCCCCTGGACGAGTCCCTTGCCCAGGTGACCGTCGACCTGTCCGGCCGCCCGTACCTCGTGCACACCGAGCCCGAGAACATGGCGCCGATGATCGGCGAGTACGACACCACGATGACCCGGCACATCCTGGAGTCCTTCGTCGCCCAGGCCCAGATCGCGCTGCACGTGCACGTGCCGTACGGGCGCAACGCGCACCACATCGTGGAGTGCCAGTTCAAGGCCCTCGCGCGGGCCCTGCGCTACGCCTCCGAGCGCGACCCGCGCGCGGCCGGCATCCTGCCCTCCACGAAGGGCGCGCTGTGAACGGCCTCTCCACGGTCCTGATCGTCGTCGGCCTCTTCCTGGTCGGCGGCATCATCTCCTTCGTCAAGCAGCAGATGCCGAAGAGCCTGATCGTGCTGCTCTCCGTCAGCGCCGCGATGTGTCTGGTCGCGGGTGTCCTGAGGCTGGAGGTGTGGAATTGAGCGACTCCAAGAAGGTCGTGGTCTTCGACTACGGCTTCGGGAACGTCCGCTCCGCCGAGCGTGCCCTCGCGCGCACCGGAGCGGACGTCGAGATCACGCGTGACTTCGACAAGGCGATGAACGCGGACGGCCTGCTGGTGCCGGGCGTCGGTGCCTTCGCCGCCTGTATGCAGGGCCTGAAGGAGGCGCGCGGCGACTGGATCGTCGACCGGCGGCTGTCCGGCGGGCGTCCGGTCATGGGCATCTGCGTCGGTATGCAGATCCTGTTCGCGCGCGGCATCGAGCACGGCGTGGAGACCGAGGGCCTCGACGAGTGGCCCGGCTCGGTCGAGCCGCTGCAGGCCGAGATCGTGCCGCACATGGGCTGGAACACCGTCGAGGCGCCCGCCGATTCCGAGCTCTTCGCCGGGCTGGACGCCGACGCGCGCTTCTACTTCGTGCACTCCTACGCCGTCCACGACTGGGCGCTGGAGACGCACAACCCGACGATGCTCGCCCCCAAGGTGACCTGGTCGACGCATGGCAAGCCCTTCGTGGCGGCCGTCGAGAACGGCGCCCTGTGGGCCACCCAGTTCCACCCCGAGAAGTCCGGCGACGCCGGAGCGCAGCTGCTCACCAACTGGATCGGAACCCTGTAGACCATGGCCAAGCTCGAACTCCTCCCCGCCGTCGACGTCCGCGACGGCCAGGCCGTCCGTCTCGTGCACGGCGAGTCCGGCACGGAGACCTCGTACGGCTCCCCCCTGGAGGCCGCCCTCGCCTGGCAGCGGTCGGGCGCCGAGTGGCTGCACCTGGTCGACCTTGACGCCGCGTTCGGCACCGGCGACAACCGCGAGCTGATCGCCGAGGTCGCCAAGGCGATGGACATCAAGGTGGAGCTGTCCGGAGGCATCCGCGACGACGCCTCGCTGGCCGCCGCCCTGGCCACCGGCTGCACCCGGGTGAATCTCGGCACGGCCGCGCTGGAGACCCCGGAGTGGGTCGCCAAGGTCATCGCCGAGCACGGCGACAAGATCGCGGTGGGCCTGGACGTACGCGGCACGACCCTGCGCGGCCGCGGCTGGACCCGCGACGGCGGCGACCTCTACGAGACGCTGGAGCGCCTCAACAAGGAGGGCTGCGCGCGGTACGTGGTGACGGACATCGCCAAGGACGGCACCCTCCAGGGCCCCAACCTGGAGCTGCTGAAGAACGTCTGCGCGGCCACCGACCGCCCGGTCGTGGCGTCCGGCGGCGTGTCGTCCCTGGACGACCTCCGTGCCATCGCCGAACTGGTACCCCTCGGTGTCGAGGGCTCCATCGTCGGGAAGGCCCTGTACGCGAAGGCGTTCACCCTGGAAGAAGCACTGGAGGCAGTGTCGTCATGACGTCCGAAGCCGTACGGCGTGTGCAGAGCGGAAGTCCCTGGGAAGAGTCCTTCGGTTTTGCGCGCGCCGTGGCGGCGGGCGACCGTGTGCTGGTGGCGGGCACGACGTCCTTCAAGGGCAGCGTGCTGTACGGGGAGGGCGACCCCTACGAGCAGGCCAAGGTGGCCTTCACCAGCGCGATCGAGGCGATCGGTGAGCTCGGGCTCGGCGTCGACTCCGTCATCCGTACGCGGATGTACCTGACCCATGCGCGGGACGTGGACGCAGTGGGCCGGGCCCACAAGGAACTGTTCGACACGGTGCGCCCGGTCTCGACCCTCCTGGTCGTGGAGGGCTTCGTGGACCCGCGCATCCTGGTCGAAGTGGAACTGGAAGCCTTCCGGGGCTAGAGGCATTTTCAAGGCAATACAGAGGAGCCGTGGATTCATGACCCTGGCGGTCCGAGTCATCCCCTGCCTGGACGTGGACAACGGCCGGGTCGTCAAGGGCGTCAACTTCCAGAACCTGCGCGACGCGGGCGACCCCGTCGAGATGGCCAAGGTGTACGACGCCGAGGGCGCCGACGAGCTGACGTTCCTGGACATCACCGCGTCCTCGGGCAACCGCGAGACGACGTACGACGTGGTGCGCCGTACGGCCGAGCAGGTGTTCATCCCGCTCACGGTCGGCGGCGGTGTCCGCACGGCCGAGGACGTGGACAAGCTGCTGCGGGCCGGCGCCGACAAGGTGGGCGTCAACACGGCCGCGATCGCCCGCCCCGACCTGATACGCGAGATCGCGGAGCGCTTCGGCCGCCAGGTCCTGGTCCTGTCGGTGGACGCGCGCCGTACTCCCGAGGGCACCTTCGAGGTCACCACCCACGGTGGCCGCCGCGGCACCGGCATCGACGCCGTCGAGTGGGCGCACCGGGCCGCCGAGCTGGGCGCGGGCGAGATCCTGCTCAACTCGATGGACGCGGACGGCACGAAGGACGGCTACGACCTGGAGATGATCGCCGCGGTCCGCAAGCACGTGACGGTCCCGGTGATCGCCTCGGGCGGTGCGGGCAGGCTGACCGACTTCCCGCCGGCCATCGGCGCGGGCGCGGACGCGGTGCTGGCGGCGTCCGTCTTCCACTTCGGCGACCTGCGCATCGGCGAGGTGAAGCAGGCGCTGCGGGAGGCGGGACACCCCGTCCGTTAGGGATCCGAGCCCCGGTTGCCTGGTGGCGGCCGGGGCTTCCTCATGGGCAAATGAGAAAGCTTTATTGCGCAAAAATTATTGCGCAACTTCTCTTTCGTATCTACGGTGAGGCCATGGCAAGCAAAGAGAACCGCCGGATCACCGAGCTCGGCACGCTCAAGGCACTCGCTCATCCGCTCCGCTTGAAGCTCTACCGGCTGCTGTTCGTGGCCGAAGCGGCCACCGCCTCGCACCTCGCCGAGCAGGTGGACGAGGCCGTCTCCCTGGTCAGCTACCACCTGCGCAAGCTCGCCGAGCACGGGCTGATCGAGGAGGCAGAGCCGCGCAGCGGGGACGCGCGCGAGCGCTGGTGGCAGCCGGCTTCGGACGGCGTCTCCGTCCGCGACGAGGACTTCCAGGACGCGCCGGAGAAAGTGGCGGCCCACCTCGCGGCATCTCGACTCTTCCTGGAACAGCGCTCCGAGATGTACCGCACCTACCTCGACGAGCGCGCCCACTGGGGGCCCGAGTGGAACGAGGCGGCCTACGACGGTGAGTCGCTGCTTCGCCTGACGGCTGCCGAACTGGGCGACCTGAAGGAGGAGTTGCAAGAACTGATCAAGAAGTACGACGAGCAGGGACGTGCCCGTGAGGCCGCCGACGGCACCGCAGAGCGCAAGAACGTCGCGCTGCACGTGTACGGATTCCCGTTCCAAGTCTGAGCCGAGAGGACCCCTCCCATGTCCACGACCGCCTTACACCCGACCTCCCTCTCGAACACACCCGCGCACCGCGACCCCAACGTGCTGCGCTGGCTCGCCGCCTACACCTCGTCGATGGTCGGCGACACCGTCTACTACGTGGCCCTGTCCTGGGCCGCCGTACAGACGGGATCGCCCTCGCAAGCGGGCATGGTCATGGCAGCGAGCGCCGTACCCCGGGCCCTGCTCATGCTGGGCGGGGGAGTGATCGCCGACCGGTTCGGACCGCGGAAGGTCGTCATCGGCAGCGACGCGGTGCGCTGCGCGGCCGTGCTGGCCGTGGCTGCCCTGCTGTTCGTCACCAGCCCCGGTCTGTGGCCGCTCGCCGTGCTCGCCGTGGTCTTCGGCACCGTCGACGCCGTGTTCATGCCCGCCGTGGGCGCCCTGCCACCACGTATCACCAGCCGGGGCCAGCTGACCCGCGTCCAGGGCATGCGCGGTCTTGCGATCCGCTTCGGCTACGTCGTCGGCGCGCCGCTCGGCGGCCTGGGGGCGGCGATGGGAGGTGCGGCCGCCGCGTTCGGGCTGGCCGGGCTGCTGATCGCGGTGTCGATACCGCTCCTGATCTCCGTACGCATACGGGAGCTGCCTCCGGACGACCAGATCGGTGCACGTCGCACCGCCTGGCGGGACCTGCGCGACGGGCTGGGCCACATCCGCCGCCACCGTGTCCTCGCCCCGCTGATGCTGGCCGTCGCTCTCGGCGACCTCGGCTTCGTCGGCCCGCTCAACGTCGGCGTGACCTTGCTGGCCGACGAGCGCGGGTGGGGCGCCTCCGGCATGGGCTGGGTGGTCGCCGGGTTCGGCATCGGCGCGGGGGCCGCCTCGCTGCTGCTGACGGTGCGGGGGCGCCTGCCGTACGCCGGGCACATCGTCGCTTACACAGCCTTCGCGGGAAGCGTTGCCATCGGCGTCCTGGCGTTTGTCCCGAACGTGGTCGAGGCCGTCGGGATGGCTCTCCTCATCGGCTTGCTCGCCGGCCTCAGCGGGTCCCTGTGCAGTGCCCTGTTGCAGACCCAGGCCGACCCGGCGTACCTCGGCCGGGTCACCGCGGTCAACGGCCTGGTCAGCCTCGGCATCGCTCCGCTGACCATGCCGCTGTTCGCCGCGGTGAGCGGCGCCTTGGGCATCGGCCCGGTCTTCGTCGCCAGTGCGGCCGTGTGCGGGCTCGGCGGGGTCGTCGCCCTGTCCGTCCCCGCCCTGCGCCGCGCCGAACTGCCCCGCTGACCTCGGCTTTGAGAGACCCGGCTGCTTCAGATCCCCAGCTGCTTCGCCTCGTGCAGCTTCGCGACCGCGTCCTTGTCGCCGTCCAGTTCCACGTCGGCGGCGCTCTGCCGGCCGTAGGTGAACAGCAGCAGCTCCGACGGCTCGCCGGTCACCGTGACCACGGGGGTGCCGCGGTGGGCGACCGCCGTCTGGCCGTCGGGGCGGCGCAGTACCAGGCCCGTCGGGGCGCTGCGGCCCATCAGGCGGGCCGAGCGCTCCAGGCGGGACCAGAGGGTGTCCTGGAAGACCTGGTCCAGCTCGCGCGGCGCCCAGTCCGGCCGCGCACGGCGGACGTCCTCGGTGTGGACGTAGAACTCGACGGTGTTCGACAGCTCGTCGACCTGCTTGAGCTGGAACGGCGAGAAGCGCGGCGGGCCGGTGCGGATGAGCTGGATCAGCTCCTCGTACGGCTTGGCGGTGAACTCCGCCATCACCCGCTCCAGGCGCGGCGCGAGCTGCTTGATCAGCATGCCGCCTGCGGCATCGGGTCGGCGTTCGCGCACCACCACGTGCGCGGCGAGGTCACGGGTCCGCCAGCCCTCGCAGAGGGTCGGGGCGTCCGGGCCCTCGGCCTCCAACAGGTCGGCCAGGAGAAGTCGTTCACGCTTGGCGAAAGTCGACATGCAGTCAGCCTACGACCACCCTGCGGGTCCGCCCACCCGTCTCCCGGCCACCACCCCTCACCGAGGCTCCCCCAGTGCCTTAAAGGCCTGGGGGGACCCCCATCGCGCCGCCTTTTCCAATCAGTGGACACCGTCCCATCACTGTCAGTGGCGCGCGGCACAATGGCCCTATGACCAGCACGCCGCCCCCCAGCAGCCTCAACCCGGAGATCGCCGCGCGCCTCAAGCGCAGCGCCGACGGGCTCCTCCCCGCCATCGCCCAGCAGTACGACACCGGTGAGGTGCTCATGCTCGGCTGGATGGACGACGAGGCGCTGCACCGCACCCTGACCACCGGCCGCTGCACGTACTGGTCGCGCAGCCGCCAGGAGTACTGGGTGAAGGGCGACACCTCCGGCCACTTCCAGTGGGTCAAGTCGGTCGCCCTCGACTGCGACGCGGACACCGTGCTGGTCAAGGTCGACCAGGTCGGGGCCGCCTGCCACACCGGCGCCCGCACCTGCTTCGACGCCGACGTGCTCGTCAAGGACGGCGCCGGTTCCGGCGCGGCGTCCACGGATCAGTAAGGTCAGCCGGCATGGACCTCGAGACCTTCCGCAAGCTGGCCACCGACCGGCGCGTCATCCCGGTCACGCGCAAGCTCCTCGCCGACGGCGACACCCCTGTGGCGCTCTACCGCAAGCTCGCCGCCGAGCGCCCCGGCACCTTCCTGCTGGAGTCCGCGGAGAACGGTCGCTCCTGGTCCCGTTACTCCTTCGTCGGCGTGCGGTCGGCAGCGACCCTGACGACCCGTGACGGGCAGGCCGCCTGGCTCGGCGCCCCGCCCGTCGGCGTCCCCGTGGACGGCGACCCCCTCGTCGCCCTGCGCGCCACCATCGAGGCCCTGCACACCCCGCACCAGGAGGGCCTGCCGCCCTTCACCGGCGGCATGGTCGGCTATCTCGGCTACGACATCGTGCGCCGCCTGGAGAAGATCGGCCCGGGGGAGCGGGACGACCTCAAGCTGCCCGAGCTGACCATGCTGCTCACCAGCGACCTCGCCGTCATGGACCACTGGGAGGGCTCGGTCCTGCTGATCGCCAACGCGATCAACCACAACGACCTCGACACGGGCGTCGACGAGGCCTACGCGGACGCGGTCGCCCGCCTTGACGCCATGGAGGCCGACCTCTCGCACGCGGTCGCCCAGCCGCCCGCCGTGCTCCCGCCCTCCGAGCTCCCCGAGTACACCGCCCTGTGGGGCGGCCCCGACTTCCAGGAGGCCGTCGAGGACATCAAGGAGCGCATCCGGGCCGGGGAAGCCTTCCAGGTCGTCCCCTCGCAGCGCTTCGAAACGCCGTGCACGGCAAGCGCGTTGGACGTCTACCGGGTGCTGCGGGCGACCAACCCCTCGCCGTACATGTACCTGTTCCGCTTCGACGGCTTCGACGTCGTCGGCTCGTCCCCCGAGGCCCTGGTCAAGGTCGAGGACGGGCATGCGATGGTCCACCCCATCGCCGGTACGCGGCACCGCGGGGCCACCCCGCAGGAGGACCAGGCGCTCGCCGACGAACTGCTCGCCGACCCCAAGGAGCGCGCGGAGCACCTGATGCTCGTGGACCTCGGCCGCAACGACCTCGGACGGGTCTGCGAGCCGGGCTCGGTGGAGGTCGTCGACTTCATGTCCGTCGAGCGGTACTCGCACGTGATGCACATCGTCTCCACCGTCACCGGCAAGGTCGCCGAGGGCCGCACCGCCTTCGACGTCCTCACCGCCTGCTTCCCGGCGGGCACCCTCTCCGGCGCCCCCAAGCCCCGGGCGATGCAGATCATCGACGAACTCGAGCCGTCCCGGCGCGGGTTGTACGGCGGCTGCGTCGGCTACCTCGACTTCGCGGGCGACTCCGACACCGCCATCGCCATCCGCACCGCCCTGCTGCGGGGCGGCACGGCGTACGTCCAGGCGGGCGCCGGTATCGTCGCCGACTCCGACCCGGTCGCCGAGGACCAGGAGTGCCGCAACAAGGCCGCGGCCGTGCTCCGGGCGGTCCACACGGCCAACCGGCTGGGCCGGTAGGAACCTTCCGGCGACAAGTGGGGTGCTTCTCACGTGAACCCCGGGTGACGGTTCGCCCGGGGTTCGGGCGATAGTGGAGTACGTGACTGCCCTACCTCACCCCCGTTCCGAAGCCGACGGACCCGCCCGGTCCGGCCGCCGGAGTCTCGCCGTTGCCCTGCTGTGCGGCGCGCTCGGCGCGGCCGTGGCGCTGCTGTCCACCCGTCAGCGCTGGTCGGAGGGGACCGCGACGGTGGCCGGCGGCGCCTTCCCGCTGACCGCCAAGGGCAGCGACGTCACGGGCGTGCCCGCGGCGCTCGCCATAGTGGGCCTCGCCGCGCTCGTCGCCGTCTTCGCCGTCCGCAGGGCGGGCCGCCTGCTGGTCTCGGCCCTGCTCGCGCTCTCCGGAGCCGGCACCGTCGCCGCGGCCCTGCTGGGCGTCTCCGACAGCTCCGCGCTCGACGAGAAGGCCGCGCAGGCCGCCGGCGACACCTCGGCCACCGTGGACGGCCTCTCCCACACCGCCTGGCCGTACGTCGCGGCCGTGGGCGGCCTCCTGCTCCTCGTCGCGGGCCTGCTCGCCCTGCGCTACGGCCGGAACTGGCCCGCGATGTCCGGCCGCTACGAACGCGACGGCACCCCCAAGCCCCGCCGCAGGCCCGCGCCCGTGGACCCCGACCGCCCCGAGGACCTCTGGAAGGCACTCGACCGCGGCGAGGACCCCACGGGGGCCTAGGCGCCCTCCCCGGGGCGCCACGCGCAAGCAGCCACCCCCGAGCAGCGCACGCGTGCGCGTGCGGGACAATGTCCGTTGAGCGTCCGGCTCAGACACGTAAACATCAGCGAGGAGCAAGTCATGGCGGGCAGCAGCCACGGTCACACCCCGGCCGCCTGGACCGGTGTCACGATCGCCTTCATCGGTTTCTGCGTCTCGGGTGCCTTCATGGTGATGGCTCAGCCCGTGGGCTTCTGGGTCGGCATGGCGATCGTGGTCGTCGGCGGCATCGTCGGCTGGATCATGAGCGCGATGGGCATGGGCCAGCCGAAGGACGCGCACCAGACGTTCCAGGACGCGCTCGAGCAGAGCCAGGCGGCCGTCAGCGCCAAGAGCTGACGCACACACGACTGCCGTTGAGGGGCGATCCGGCACCGGATCGCCCCTCACGCGTGCGTGGCGCCCGACCGGGGGGACAATGCGAGACGTGAACGCCGAGAGCCGATCCGCGACACCGTCCGCCACCGCATCCACGGCGGCGGCGCGGCTCGCCGTCCCCGCCGGGGTGCTGGCGGCCGTCGCCGGCGCCTTCGCGTACGTGGGGACGGTCGACCCGTACCAGCCCGGCCACTACCCCGTCTGCCCCCTCTACCGGCTCACCGGCCTCTACTGCCCCGGCTGCGGTGGCCTGCGCAGCGCGCACTCCTTCATCCACGGGGACTTCCTCGCGGCGCTCCAGGACAACGCCCTCGCCGTCGTCGGCTATCTGGGCTTCGCCGTGCTGTGGACCGTATGGGTGGTGCGCGCGGTGCGCGGACGGCCGTTCCGTCTCGCGCTCGGGAGCCGGCAGCTGTGGGTGCTGGGGACGTTGTCGCTGGTCTTCACGGTTGTCCGGAACCTGCCGTTCGGTGGCTGGCTACATCCTTGATCGATGGGTGAATGTCCAGGTATTGGGACCGGCGTCAACCGGATGTGAGGCCTACCCCTCCCTGCGGATACCATCGCAGTGACCATCTGTTTTTCCCAGGGGTCAGCTTGGTTCCACAGCTTGAACAGTCAACCGTCAGGAAGGGGGCCGCTCGCGTGAGTGTGCTCGACGAGATCATCGACGGAGTCCGTGCCGACCTCGCGGAGCGGCAGGCGCGCGTCAGCCTCGACGAGCTCAAGGAGCGCGCGGCGAAGGCTCCCGCGGCCAAGGACGGCCTGGCCGCCCTGCGCGGCGACGGTGTGAAGGTCATCTGCGAGGTCAAGCGCTCCAGCCCGTCCAAGGGCGCCCTGGCCGCGATCGCCGACCCGGCGGGCCTCGCCGCGGACTACGAGGCGGGCGGCGCCGCCGTCATCTCCGTCCTGACCGAGCAGCGCCGCTTCGGCGGCTCGCTGGCCGACCTGGAGGCGGTCCGGGCCCGCGTGGACATCCCGGTCCTGCGCAAGGACTTCATCGTCACCTCGTACCAGCTGTGGGAGGCCCGCGCGTACGGCGCCGACCTCGCCCTGCTGATCGTCGCGGCCCTGGACCAGCCCGCCCTCGAATCCCTCATCGAGCGTGCCGTCTCCATCGGCCTCACCCCGCTCGTCGAGGTCCACGACGAGGACGAGGTCGAGCGCGCGGTGGACGCCGGCGCCAAGGTCATCGGCATCAACGCCCGCAACCTCAAGACCCTCGAGGTCGACCGCGGCACCTTCGAGCGCGTCGCCCCCGAGATCCCCGACGGCATCGTAAAGATCGCCGAGTCCGGCGTCCGCGGCCCCCACGACCTCATCGCCTACGCCAACGCCGGCGCCGACGCGGTCCTGGTAGGCGAGTCCCTGGTCACCGGCAAGGACCCGAAGTCGGCGGTCTCGGACCTGGTGGCGGCGGGGGAGCATCCGGCACTGCGACACGGCCGCAGCTGATCACCCGGTAGAGTGGCGCCGATGACTCTCACCATGACGACCGTGGACCGGTACGCCCGCCTCGCGCGCGGCTGCCGCCCTCGCGGCTGCCGCGCCCCGGCACGCCGCGTGCACGGCCGGAGGGTCAGGTACGTCATCGGAGACGAACCCGGGCAGGTAAACGGGCGGCGATGGCAGCGCCCCTTCAGGGGCGCGGGGAACTGCGCGATCAGCCCCAACGGGCCCGCAGTCGACTGACCACCCCCCGCCCCACGGCGAGCAGTGTCATTCCCAACACTCACCGTGAGGTTTCCGCATGCCCAGCGACTTCTTCATCCCCGACCCGGAGGGTCAAGTCCCCACCCCCGAAGGCTACTTCGGCGCATTCGGCGGCAAGTTCATCCCGGAGGCCCTCGTCGCCGCCGTGGACGAGGTGGCCGTCGAGTACGACAAGGCCAAGCACGACCCCGAGTTCGCCCGCGAGCTCGACGACCTGCTGGTCCACTACACCGGCCGCCCCAGCTCCCTCACCGAGGTCTCCCGTTTCGCCGCGGAAGCGGGCGGCGCCCGGGTGTTCCTCAAGCGCGAGGACCTCAACCACACCGGGTCCCACAAGATCAACAACGTGCTGGGCCAGGCCCTGCTCACCAAGCGCATGGGCAAGACCCGCGTCATCGCCGAGACCGGCGCCGGCCAGCACGGCGTCGCCACGGCGACGGCCTGCGCGCTGTTCGGCCTCGAGTGCACGATCTACATGGGCGAGATCGACACCAAGCGTCAGGCCCTGAACGTGGCCCGGATGCGCATGCTCGGTGCCGAGGTCGTCGCGGTGAAGTCCGGCAGCCGTACGCTCAAGGACGCCATCAACGAGGCCTTCCGTGACTGGGTCGCCAACGTCGACCACACCCACTACCTGTTCGGTACGGTCGCAGGCCCGCACCCCTTCCCGGCCATGGTCCGCGACTTCCACCGCGTGATCGGCGTCGAGGCCCGCCGCCAGCTCCTCGAGCAGGCCGGACGACTGCCCGACGCGGCCATCGCCTGTGTCGGCGGCGGCTCCAACGCCATCGGCCTCTTCCACGCCTTCATCCCGGACGCGTCCGTACGCCTCATCGGCTGCGAGCCCGCGGGCCACGGCGTGGAGACCGGCGAGCACGCGGCGACCCTGACCGCGGGCGAGCCCGGCATCCTGCACGGCTCCCGCTCCTACGTCCTGCAGGACGAGGAGGGCCAGATCACCGAGCCGTACTCGATCTCGGCCGGTCTGGACTACCCCGGCATCGGCCCCGAGCACTCCTACCTCAAGGACAGCGGCCGCGGCGAGTACCGCGCGGTCACCGACGACGCGGCGATGCAGGCCCTGCGCCTGCTGTCGCGCACCGAGGGGATCATCCCGGCCATCGAGAGCGCACATGCGCTGGCCGGCGCCCTGGAGGTCGGCAGGGAGCTGGGCAAGGACGGCCTGATCGTCGTCAACCTGTCCGGCCGCGGTGACAAGGACATGGACACGGCCGCCCGGTACTTCGGCCTGTACGACACCGACGCCGAGGTCGCCGCCAACGAAGCCGACGTCGCGGAGATCGAGGGGGACGCCAAGTGAGCGGCGCTGCACTGAACAGTGAAAAGGGCCAGCTGTTGACGGACACCCTCGCCGCCGCGAAGGCGGAGGGGCGCGCCGCACTCATCGCCTACCTCCCGGCCGGGTTCCCGACCGTGGACGGCGGCATCGAGGCGATCAAGGCCGTCTTCGACGGCGGTGCGGACGTCGTCGAGGTCGGGCTGCCGCACAGCGACCCCGTCCTCGACGGCCCCGTCATCCAGACCGCGGACGACATCGCCCTGCGCGGCGGAGTCAAGATCGCCGACGTCATGCGCACGGTCCGCGAGGCGCACACGGCCACCGGGAAGCCGGTGCTCGTGATGACGTACTGGAACCCGATCGACCGCTACGGCGTCGAGCGCTTCACCGCCGAGCTCGCCGAGGCCGGCGGCGCGGGCTGCATCCTGCCCGACCTGCCGGTGCAGGAGTCGGCCCTGTGGCGGGAGCACGCCGAGAAGCACGGGCTCGCCACGGTCTTCGTGGTCGCGCCCAGCAGCAAGGACGCGCGGCTCGCGCAGATCACCGCGGCGGGCAGCGGGTTCGTGTACGCGGCCTCGCTGATGGGCGTCACCGGCACCCGTGAGTCGGTGGGCGCGCAGGCTCAGGACCTGGTGGAGCGCACCCGCGCCACCGGCTCCGACCTGCCCGTCTGCGTCGGGCTCGGGGTCTCCAACGCGGAGCAGGCCGCCGAGGTGGCCGGCTTCGCCGACGGCGTGATCGTCGGCTCGGCCTTCGTCAAGCGGATGCTGGACGCGCCGGACGACGCGGCCGGGGTCGAGGCCGTCCGCGCACTCGCCGGTGAGCTCGCGAAGGGCGTGCGCGGACAGGCGTAGCCGGGCAGTTCATCTCATGTGGGTCCGCTCATCTCATACGGGTCCTCCGAACGAGTGGATCTGGGGCCGGGGAGGCGCATTGCGCCTCCCCGGCTTCGTTCTGGGGGTGTGAGCGAGAAGAACCGTGACGGAAAGCGCACCGCCCGGGAGCGGCTGGCGGTCGAGCGTGAGAAGCAGAAGGCCGCGGAGAAGCGACGGCGGACGCTGATCGTGGGCGCGAGCGTGGTCTGCGTCCTCGGCCTCGCGGCGGTGATCGGGGTGGTCGCCGCCAACGCGGGCAAGGACAAGGAAAAGAGCTCGGGCCCGGTCGTGGCGCCTTCCGGGGCGCAGGGCAAGGACGGCCTCGCGATCGCCGTGGGCAAGGAGGGCGCCAAGCGGACGCTCACCATCTGGGAGGACTTCCGCTGCCCGGCCTGCCAGGCCTTCGAGACGGTGTACCGCCCGACGCTCCATGAGCTGACCGACTCCGGCAAGCTCAGAATCGAATACCACCTGGTCCGGCTGATCGACGGCAATCTCGGCGGCACCGGCTCGCTGCGCGCGGGCAACGCCGCCGCCTGCGCGCAGAACGCCGGAAAGTTCCGCGACTACCACGACGTGCTCTACGAGAACCAGCCCAAGGAGACCGTCGACACCTTCGCGAACAACGCCAAGCTGATCGACCTGGCGCGCAAGGTGGACGGCCTGGACACGGCGGCCTTCCGCACATGCGTGAACGACGGCAAGCACGACAGCTGGGTCGACAAGTCGAACGCCGCGTTCAAGGCGGGCCGTTTCAGCGGGACCCCGACCGTGCTGCTCGACGGCAAGAACATCTACCAGGACCAGACGCTGACGCCGGCGAAGCTGAAGCAGATGGTGCTGGCGGCGAAGTAGGGCAGGCCCAGGTCCTGGGGGTAAGAGTTTCACGTCCGCCCGTTATGGACCCGTAGCCGGGCTGCTTGCCGTCGGCGCGGCCCGGCAGGGTAGCGTCGACCCTGCCATGGAAGAACTTGCCTACATTCCGAGCCCGTCGCGCGGGGTGCTGCACCTCGGCCCCATCCCGCTGCGCGGCTACGCGTTCTGCATCATCATCGGCGTCTTCGTCGCGGTCTGGCTCGGCAACAGGCGCTGGATCGCCCGGGGCGGGCGAGCCGGCACGGTGGCCGACATCGCTGTCTGGGCGGTGCCCTTCGGCCTGGTCGGCGGTCGCCTCTACCACGTGATCACGGACTACGAGCTGTACTTCAGCCAGGGCCGTGACTGGGTGGACGCCTTCAAGGTGTGGCAGGGCGGCCTGGGCATCTGGGGTGCGATCGCGCTCGGCGCGGTCGGCGCGTGGATCGGCTGCCGCCGCCGGGGCATCCCGCTGCCCGCCTACGCCGATGCCATCGCCCCCGGTATCGCCTTCGCGCAGGCCATCGGACGCTGGGGCAACTGGTTCAACCAGGAGCTGTACGGCAAGGAGACCCACGTTCCCTGGGCGCTGCACATCACGTCCTCCGCGGACGGGCGCGTGCCCGGGTACTACCACCCGACGTTCCTCTACGAGTCGCTGTGGTGCATCGGCGTCGCGCTGCTCGTGATCTGGGCCGACCGCCGCTTCAAGCTGGGGCACGGCCGGGCGTTCGCGCTGTATGTCGCCGCGTACTGTGTGGGCCGGGCGTGGATCGAGTACATGCGTGTCGACGACGCCCACCACATCCTGGGCCTGCGGCTCAACGACTGGACCGCGGGGATCGTGTTCCTGCTCGCGGTGGTGTACATCGTGGTGTCGGCGAAGAAGCGACCCGGCAGGGAAGAAGTGGTCGAGCCGGGCGCCGCGGAGGAAGCGGCCGAGGCCGACGGCGAGACCGCTGTGGCCCTCGACAAGGACGAGGCGGACTCGGCCGCGAAGCCGGACGCGGAGGGCTCCGCCGCGGAACCCCGAGAACCCGAACCTGAGGCCGCCGAGGACGAGGCGGAGGACGGCGCGAAGGACAGCGCCGAGTCGGCCAAGAAGAGCTGACCGATCGGCCGTACGTCGACGAGGGCGCCGGGACCACGAGGTCCGGGCGCCCTCTTCAGTTCCGGCGGGCGAGTGACAGTGTGCGGTGGGCTGCCGCCACCACCGCCGCGTCGATGAACCTGCCGTCCGGCAGGGCCTGGGCACCCTGCTGGGCCATCGCCGCCTTGACGATCGTCTCGGCCTCCTCGACCTCCCGGTCCGTGGGGAGGTAGGCGCGTTCGATGATGGGGAGCTGGCGGGGGTGGATGGCCGCGCGGCCCAGGAAGCCGAGGGTGCGGCCGTGGGCGCAGGAGGCCGCCAGACCCTCCAGGTCGCGGATGTCCGGATGGACCGACTGCGGCGCCGGGGGCAGTCCCGCCGCCCGGGCGGCGACGACGATCCGGGAGCGGCACCAGTCGAGGCCGGCGTCCTCGCGTACCCCCAGATCGGCCCGGAGGTCCGCTTCTCCGAGGGCGATACCGCGCAGGGCGGGGTGGGCGGAGGCGATGGCGTGGGCGTGCTCGACGGCCAGGGCGGATTCCAGGAGGGCGTACAGAGCGGGCGCGCCTTCGCCGCCGGGCGTGGAGCGTTCCGCGGTGCGGATGATCTGCTCGGGAGAGGTGACCTTCGGCAGCCGCAGCCCCGAGAGGCCGGGCCGCCCGGCCACCGCCTCCAGGTCCCGGAACGCCAGCGGCCCGTCCAGGGCGTTCACCCGCACGTGCACCGGAACCGGCTGCGGGGCGGACAGCAACTCGGCGGTGGCCGCCCGGGCGTACTCCTTGCGCTCCGGGGCGACCGCGTCCTCCAGGTCGATGACGACGACGTCGGCCCCGGCGGCCAGCGCCTTCGCGACCACGCGCGGACGGTCGCCGGGAGCGTAGAGCCAGGTGAGCGGGGGCGCTGTCATTCGGCACCCTCCTCGCGGAGGGTGACTGGCTGAGGTGAGGGCGGGCCGAGGGCGGTCTCCGCGTGGGCGCCGTGGGGGTGGGGTGCTCGGCGGATTGTGCCGGAGGTGGGCGAGGGGCTGTGGAGGAGGTTCTGTGTCATACGGCGCCCTCCTCTCGCAGGGTCTTGAGTTCGGCTGGGGTCAGGCCGAGGGCGGTCAGGGCGGTCTCCGCGTGGGCGCCGTGGGGGTGGGGTGCTCGGCGGATTGTGCCGGAGGTGGGCGAGGGGCTGTGGAGGAGGTTCTGTGTCATACGGCGCCGTCCTCGCGCAGGGTCTTGAGTTCGGCCGGGGTCAGGCCGAGGGCGGTCAGGACGGTCTCGGTGTCGGCGCCGTGGGGGCGGCCTGGCCAGTGGATCGCGCCGGGGGTGGCGGAGAGGCGGAAGAGGACGTTCTGCATGCGCAGGGGGCCCAGGTCGGGGTCTTGGAGGGTGGTGATCGTGTCCAGGGCCGCGTACTGCGGGTCGGTCATCACGTCCCGTACGTCCTGGATGGGCGCCACCGCGGCCTCGGCCTTCTCGAAGGCCGCCAGGACCTCGTCGCGGGTGCGCTCGGCGATCCAGCCGCCGACCGCCTCGTCCAGGACGTCGGCGTGCCGGGCGCGGTCGGCGCCCGTCGCGAACCATGGCTCGTCGATCAGCTCCGGGCGGCCCACCAGGTACATCACCCGTTCCGCGACCGACTGCGCGGAGGTCGAGACGGCGACCCAGGTGCCGTCGGCGGTGCGGTAGGTGTTCCGGGGCGCGTTGTTGGCGGACCGGTTGCCGGTGCGCTGCTGCACGTAGCCCAGCTGGTCGTACCAGGTCGGCTGGGGGCCGAGGACGGTGAGGATCGGCTCGATGATCGCCATGTCGACGACCTGGCCCTCGCCGGTGCGGTCACGGGCGGACAGCGCGGTCATGACGGCGTAGGCGGTGGCCAGGCCGGCGATGGAGTCGGCGAGGCCGAAGGGCGGCAGCGTCGGGGGTGCGTCCGGTTCGCCGGTGATGGCGGCGAAACCGCTCATGGCCTCGGCGAGGGTGCCGAAGCCGGGGCGGTGCGCATACGGGCCGAACTGGCCGAAGGCGGTGACCCTGGTGAGGATCAGACGGGGGTTGGCGGCAGACAGCTCCGCCCAGCCCAGGTCCCATTTCTCCAGCGTGCCGGGCCGGAAGTTCTCGATGACGACGTCGGCGCCGGCGACGAGGCGGAGGAGGGTGGATCGGCCGCCCGGTTTGGAGAGGTCGAGGGTGATGGTCTGCTTGTTGCGGCCGAGGAGTTTCCACCAGAGGCCGACGCCGTTTTTCGACGGGCCGTGGCCACGGGAGGGATCGGGCTTCGCCGGGTGTTCCACCTTGATGACCTCCGCGCCGAAGTCGCCCAGCATCGTGGCGGCGAGCGGCCCGGCGAAGAGGGTGGCGAGGTCGAGGACGCGCAGGCCGGTCAGCGGGGCTTCGTTCATGACGCGAACTGCGCTTCGATCTCCGGCCGGCAGGGCATCGACGCCGACGCTCCGGGCCGCTGGACGGAGAGTGCCGCGGCCGCGCCCGGCCAGGCCGGCGCGGACCGCATCGGACGCCCCTCCGTCAGCGCCACGGAGAGGGCGCCGACGAAGGTGTCGCCCCCGCCCGTCGTGTCGACGGCGGTCACCTGCGGCGCGGGGACGGTCAGCGGTTCGGCGCCGCGGGCCGCATACAGGCTGCCCGCCGAGCCGAGGGTGACCGCCACCTCCGGCACCTGCTCCAGCAGGGCCGTGGCCGCATCGGCGGGGTCGGTGCGGCCGGTGAGGACGGTCGCCTCGTGCTCGTTGGGCACCAACAGGTCGGTTGCGGCGAGGAGTTCGGGCGGCAGCGGCTGAGCGGGGGCCGGGGTGAGGATCGTACGGATGCCGTTGGCGCGGGCGGCCCGCGCACCCGCCAGTACGGCCGCGAGCGGGATCTCCAGTTGGAGGAGCAGGGCGTCGGCGGAGGCGATGAGGCTGTCGTCGCCGGGGACGAGGTGGTCGACGGTGCCATTGGCGCCGGGGATCACGACGATCGAGTTGTTGCCTTTGTCGTCGACGACGAGGTGGGCGGTGCCGGAGGGGCCCTCGACGGTACGCAGGAGGTCGGTGTCGACGCCCATGGGGGTCCCCCCGCTCGAGCGAAGCCCAGAGTGGGGGAGCTCCAGGGTGGCGCGGAGGCGGGTGCCGAAGGCGTCGTTCCCGACCGCGCCGATCACCGAGACGGCGGCGCCCGCGCGGGCCGCGGCGATCGCCTGGCTGGCGCCCTTGCCGCCGGGGAGCGTACGGGACTCCCGTCCCGCCACGGTCTCTCCGCGCTGCGGGGCCTTCTCGACGTAGGTGACGAGGTCCATGTTCGTACTGCCCAGTACGACGATGTGGGTCATGGGCGGGATGCCTCCCGGAGGGTGAGGTGGGCCAGGGCGTCGAAGCCGATGCCGTTGAAGTCGCCGACGGAGGTGGCCAGTCGGTTCTTGAGGGGGGTGGTCCAGCGGTCGGGGAGGGCGAGGGGATCGCCGGTGAGGAGGGCGGCGATGCTGCCTGCCGTGGCGCCGTTGGAGTCGGTGTCCCAACCGCCCGACACGGCACGGCAGATGGAGCCGGTGAAGTCGCCGTCCGCGTGGGTGAGGGCGGCGGCGATCAGGGCCGTGTTGGGGACGGCGTGGACCCAGTGGTGGGTGGGGGCGTGGGTGGCGTGCAGCTCGTCCACGACGGTGTCGAAGTCCGCGTGCTTCTCGGCGAGCCGGATGGCGTGGCGGACGGCTCGGGCCAGCCGGGAGCGGGGTGGGACCACCGCGAGACCCGTGCGGAGACAGGCGTGGACGTCGTGGGCGGCGGTGACCGCCTGCGCGATGGCGGCCGCCGTGAACATCGCCGCGTAGACGCCGTTGGCGGTGTGGGTGAGGGTGGCGTCGCGGTGGGCCTGTTCGGCTGCGGCGGCCGGCTCGCCGGGGTTGGTCCAGCCGTGGACGTCGGCTCGGATGAGGGCGCCGATCCATTCGCGGAAGGGGTTGCGGTGGCGGGCCGTGTGGGGTGGTTCCAGGCCGAGGAGGAGGTTGCGGTAGGCGATGCGTTCGGCGGTGAAGGTGCGGCCGGCCGGGAGTTCGGTGAGCCAGAGCTCGGCTGCGTCGGTGGTGGTGAAGTGCCTTCCGTGGCGTTGCAGCAGGAGGAGGTTGAGAAGGGGGTAGTTGAGGTCGTCGTCCTCGGGCATGCCGTCGATGTTCTCGGCGAGGGAGGTTGTTGCCGAGCGGCGGTTCCAGGGGTGTTGGGAGAGGAGGTCTTCTGGGACGCCGTGGGCGGTGAAGTAGGTGTTCAGGGGCCAGTTGCCGGTGGACTGCGCCAGTGCGCGGATGGCTTCGAGGGGGAGCTTTTCTACGGGTTTGCCCAGGAGACAGCCGACCGCTCGGCCCAGCCAGGCGGCTTCCAGGCCGGCCTGGGTAGGGGCGCTGTGGGGGGTGGGGGCGCTCACTGGCGCCGGCAAGGTGCCGCCTGCGCGTGCCGCCCCAAGCGGCACGACTGCCCGCAGGTCAAGGGGGATCACGGGGGTCGGCCAGTCTGGGCACAGGGACTTGATCCTTGCCAGGTCTGTTGGTTCGGTGTCCGCCAACCTGCTTGGTAGGTCCGCTAGTTCGTCCAGCAAGTCCTTTGCCAGCAGCCGTAGATAGCGTGATGCCGGTTTCGTTGACGCGCCCGCGTGCAGCGGGGCTTCCGTGCCGCCCGCTGCCTTCCATCTCGCTGCGATCGCCGACGGCTCGCGGCCGTCCAGGGCCGCCTGGCGCAGTTCGTGGCCGATCAGGTCCTCCGGCTGGACCCAGGTCAGTCGGAGCATCTTGGGTCTCCGAGGTCGAGGAACGCCGACTCGTGGGTCCTGCGGCGGTGGACGTCCCGTTCGAAGATCTCGCGGGTCACGGCGGTGAGAGCCGTCGCCGGTTGCCACAGGTCCAGGCGGCTGGCCTCCGCCACCTGCTTCGCCCAGTCCTCCGGGACCGGGGAACCCAGGGCTCCGGCGAGCGCGCCGGTCATCGTCGCGATCGAGTCGCAGTCCCGGCCGTAGTTCACCGCGCCCAGGACCCCGTGGCGGTAGTCGCCGCCGGACACCAGCAACATGCCGAGGGCTACGGGGAGTTCCTCGATGGAGTGGAGGCGGGACGGGCGGCGGGCCCCGAGGGACGGGTCGCGGTAGTCCGGGCCGACCGTGTCGTAGGGGGAGACTGCCTCCCGTAGCGGAATCAGGGCCGATTCGAAGTCCGGGTGGCGGGACGCCTCTTCGCAGACCTTCTCGATCGCCGTGCGGGTACCGTCCTTCGCGAGGGAGAGGGCCGCGGTGACGACCGAGTCCGGGGTCGCCCCGGGGGTGGTCGCCGCGGCCACCGCGGCAGCGAAGACGCCTGCCGCCTCGCGGCCGTACGAGGACTGGTGGGCGCCCGCGATGTCGAGCGCCTCGGCGTAGGCGGCGGTGGGGTTGGCCGCGTTCACCAGGCCCACCGGGGCCATGTACATCGCCGCACCGCAGTTGACGATGTTTCCGACGCCGGCCTCGCGGGGGTCGACATGGCCGTAGTGGAGACGGGCCACCAGCCATTTCTCCGCGAGGAAGACACGGTGCAGGGGGAGGGCTTCCTGCTCCAGTTCCGGGATCCAGCGGGGGGTCGTCATCAGGTCGGGGACCAGGTGGTCGGCGATCGCGTAGGCGTCGAGGTGGTCGCGGACCCGGTCGTAGACCCGGATCAGGGCGTGCGTCATCAAGGTGTCGTCGGTGACGTGGCCGTCGCCCTTGTGGTACGGCGCGAGGGGGCGGGCCGTGCGCCAGGCCTCGCCGTTCCAGGGGCCGACGATGCCGTGGACGCGGCCGCCGTGGCGTTCGAGGATCTGGTCAGGGGAGTAGCCCTCGACGGGGCCGCCGAGGGCGTCGCCCACCGCCGCGCCCACGAGGGCCCCGGTGATCCGGTCCTCGAGGCTGGTTCTGGGGTTTTTGGACCTCATGGCCGGAATCATCCTCCTGGCGGGGTCGGTTGTGCGGCTTCCAGGAGTTCGGCGAGTTCCACCAGGTCGGTGCCGGTGAGGCGGGGGAGTGCGCAGCCGGAGAGGGTGCGGCAGGCCTCCCGCCAGGTGGCGGGGATGGACGCGCCGCCGCCCAGCGCGCCGGTGAGGGCGCCTGCCAGGGCCGGGGCCGAGTCGGCGACCCGGGAGAGGCAGGCCGCGGCCGGTACCGCTTCGGCGATACGGCCGTTCGACGCGGCGGTCAGGGCCAGGGCCACCGGGACCGTCTCGGCCGCGGCGATGCCGTAGCTGTAGACGTGGTCGACGATCTGGTGTTCCAGGAGGGGGATCAGGGTGAAGGCGGTCTCGGCGTCGGCGGCCAGCTTGAGGGCGTGGCGGGCGTTGCGGCCGATCTCCGTGGTCTCGGGGAGTTCGGTGAGGGCCGCATCGACGCAGGTCTCGACGTCCGCGCCGGACAGTGCCAGGGCGAGTGCCGCCGCCATCGCCCGGGCGCCGTGCACTCCGTCGCCGTCCTGGGTGTAGCGGGCGTCGAACTCGGCGAGGTCCGCGGCGAGTCGGGGGGCGCCGGGGTGGGCCACGGCGAGCACGCAGGCCCGTACGCAGGCCGCGTCGTCGAAGTAATGGGGGTTGTCGTGGCCGGTGGCGGGCGGGCGCAGGCCGGTGGCGAGGTTGCCGAGGCCGGCGCGGACGGAGATACGGGCGCGGAGGGGGAGGACGGCGGACTCGACCTCCGGCGCGCGGTCCGCGGCTGCGGCCACCTCGCTTGCGAGGGCGTTCCAGGTGAGGTCGATGGCGGCTCTGGTACGGCGTTGTCGGCTGAGGTCGGCGAGGGCGGTGTCGTCGCCGGCGCGCAGGAGTGCCTCCGCGGCGAAGGCCGCCCACTCGGCGTCGTCGGAGGGGCCGAGGCGGAGGGGTTCGGGGGGCTGGTTCAGGGCGATGGGGACGGGGAGGGTGGTGGTGGCGTTCTGCTCGGCGAAGGTGTCCAGCTCGCGGGTGAGGCGGCGGGTCCACTCGGGCATACGGGCGGCTCGGTGGCGGGCGGCGGGCCAGCCGGCCGCGTCGCCCGCAGCCAGGCCGAGCAGAAGCCCGACGGTCCTCCCGGCCCGGGCGGTGCCCTGCGGGTGCCGGGGCGCGGCTGCCTCTGCGGTGCCCTGCGGGTGCGGGGGCCAGGCTGCCTCTGCGGGGCTCTGCGGGTGCGGGGGCGCGGCTGCCTCTGCGGGGTCCTGCGGGTGCGGGGGCGCGGCTGCCTCTGCGGGGTCCTGCGGGTGCGGGGGCGCGGCTG